>JBGCFG010000007.1:0-49898 GCA_045106815.1 Burkholderiaceae bacterium
GTCATTGCAAAAGGCACTCACTGACCCATATGGACCCTATACGGAAATCGGCATTCGTGACGGCGACGAATACCGACAGCTCTGCGACACGCTACTGCAGATAGAAAATGAGTTCTACGGCCTGATTCGTCCCAAGCGACCAATCAAACCAGGCGAGCGCCCACTGCATGCCCTGAATGATCGCGGTGTTGAGTACGTCGAAGTGCGCTGTCTTGATCTGGACCCATTTTCACCGGTGGGCCTGAGCGAGCAGACCAGCCGATTTATCGATGTGTTCTTGTTGTACTGCATGCTCACGGACAGCCCCAACGATACCGACGAGTCAATCGCTCAAAACAACGCCAACCAGCTTGCAGTTGCTGAGCGCGGCCGGGCACCCGGCCTCACCCTGCACCACCCTGATGGCAAACCGGCGTTACTGGTTGACATGGGCCAGCACCTGGTTGAAGCCATGCGCCCGATTGCGATGGCTCTAGACTCGGCAAATGCCACTGGCGACTACAGCTCGGCGCTTGAGCATGGCCAAGCTTGTTTGCAGGACGCCACGCTGACGCCCTCCGCGCGCATCCTGAGTTCCATGGCTCGCGACTGGGGCAACAGCTATTCAAAGTTTGCACTCAACCAATCGGAGCAGCACCGGAAATATCATTTGAGCCATGCCCCGAGTGAGCAGCAACTGGCTGAACATAGAGCCACAGTCGAGCAATCGTGGCAGGATCAGCAGTCGATTGAGGCGGCCGACGAAATTGACTTTGAGACCTACCGGCAGCAATACATCTCCCAGGCATTCACGGTCGCATCCAGCTAAAGCGACGTAAAGGTGGCTTGCCGCTCGTCCGAAACAGCCGGACTTTTGCCGCAAATGACTGATAAAGCAACGATTTAACCGTTGCACACGGCCTTCTCAGCCCCATCTCATACCGTTAACACGGTATTATTCCACCACAGGGAGTCGGCGCTGCGATCCGGCTTCACCTTTGCGATTAGCTCCAGTTGCTCGTGTGTTCACTTGTTTGTTGACCCGTTCGCCACGTAGCTGATCAGTATTTCCTCTTCCATCGCAGCGATCATCTCTGCCAAGAGATGCCTTCCGATCCCGGCGCTTGCCGGGCCCTCCCGGAGCACAATTGAATTCTCAAGAAATGACCTTTGCCGGCCTTGGGCTGGCTAATCCGCTTTTGCGCGCAATCGAGCGTGCTGGCTATACCTCTCCCACCCCCATTCAGGCTCAGGCAATTCCGCTTGTCATGAATGGATCTGACCTGCTTGCCGCTGCCCAGACCGGAACCGGCAAAACTGCGGGTTTTACGCTACCCATCATTCATCGCTTAATCAGCGACAAGACACCTCGGTCTGGCAATCGCAAGCCGCGCTGCCTGATTCTCACGCCAACCCGCGAGTTGGCCGCGCAGGTCAATGAATCGGTCAAGACCTATGGCACCGGCACCGGGCTGAAGCACGCCGTGATTTTTGGCGGGGTCAACATTAATCCGCAAAAGCAGGCGCTACGCTCTGGCGTCGACATTGTCGTCGCTACCCCGGGCCGCCTGCTTGATCATGTTGGTCAACGGACGCTGGACCTGCGCGAGATTGAAATCCTTGTCCTTGATGAAGCAGATCGAATGCTCGATATGGGCTTTATCCACGACATCAAGAAGGTCCTGAAGCTGCTGCCAGCCAAACGACAGAACCTGCTTTTCTCTGCCACCTTCTCAGACGATATCCGTTCGCTGGCTAACGGCCTGCTGGATAACCCGCAGGAGGTTTCAGTTGCTCGTCGCAACACGGCCTCGGAGCTGGTGAACCAACAGGTTTATGTCACGCCCAAGACGCGTAAGCGCGAATTGCTTTCGCAACTCATTGGGGAGAATCAATGGCAGCAAGTGCTTGTCTTTACCCGAACCAAGCATGGTGCCAACCGGCTTGCTGAGCAACTGGGTAAGGACGGTCTGCCCTCTATGGCCATTCATGGCAACAAGAGCCAGGGTGCCCGAACGCGCGCGCTGGAGGCTTTTAAAGCACGCAAGCTCAGAGTGCTCGTCGCCACCGACATCGCGGCGCGCGGACTTGACATTGATCAGCTGCCGCACGTCGTTAACTATGAGTTGCCCAATGTTTCGGAAGACTACGTGCACCGAATTGGTCGCACTGGAAGAGCCGGCGCCACGGGTCACGCCATTTCGCTGGTTGATCCAGAAGAGTTGATTCTGATGCGCGACATTGAGCGGCTAATCAAACGCTCTGTGCCAGTCATTGAAATGGAAGGTATGACGGTGCCAATTCCTGCCGTTTTGCCAAGACCGGCGCCCGTCCAGCGCGCACAAAGACGGCCTCGTAGTGGGGGCGGCGCCAACAGCCAGCCAAGAGGCAACCGTAGTGCTAAACCTGGCAGCAGTGCGCCGCGGAAGCCGTCAGGTTCACGCCGGCGCTCAGGATCAGGTAGCCCAGCACCGAGACCAGCGTCGCTGACCGGTAAGCGCTAGAGCCGCTAACCCTCCTTGCACGTCAACCGTCTGCGACTCACGCAGACGGTGCGAGCAAGATCTTGCCGCTCCGGCCCTCCTGGAGCGCATGGTCCAGCGCTTTGGCAATGTCAGTCAATGGATAGGCTTTTTCGACTGGAACCTTCAGCGTGCCATCGGCCACCTGTGCTGACAATTCATCGTAAAGACTTTGAACCGCCGCCGGATCCATTTGACGCAACTGCTTCGCCAGCCAAAAACCAACTAAAGAAATACTCTTGAAGATTGCTTGATCAGCACTGATCTGGCAATTCTGCCCGCTCAACAGACCGTAGTTCACCACCACGCCCTCTTCGTCCAGGCATCCTGCCAGGCGAAAGCTTGCTTCTCCGCCAATCGCATCGATCGCCAATGGCAAAGGGCCATCGATTGCCGCACGCACTCGTTCGGGTAAGTCTGGCCCATCCAGCACAACCAAGGTCGCGCCGATGGCTGTGAGTTCAGCAACGAGCGACTCGCGGCGAACCACACAAACGGTCTTGATGCCGCGCGCATGCGCCAGGCGAATCAAGTACTGACCTACGCCCGAATTGGCCGCGTTCTGAATCACCCAATCGCCTTTGGATACCGGCTTGTAGTCGCGCAGCATCATCAATGCAGTAGCCGGATTCACCTTTAGCATGGCAGCTTGCTGAATATCGATTTCGGCTGGCAGGCGGATCAGCTCACCGCGATCAAAAAGCGCCTGCGTGGCCCAGTTTTCTCGCGGCAAACACATGACCTTATCGCCGACAGACAGATCGGTTACGCCCGCCCCAACTGCGGCCACCTCACCTGCCCCTTCGATACCAAGTGGCGCCGGCAAGGGGGGCTTACTTGCATACTTACCCTGGATGAGCAGCAACTCTGCGGGGTTTATTGCCGCCGCCTGAATCTTCACGAGTACCTGACCAGCAGCCGGCGCGCCCGGGTCGGGAAGTTCGATCACGGAGACCGAATCGGCAGGGTGACCAAACTGATTGAGCTGTGCTTTAAACATGGGGTTGTCTTGCGTCCTTGGTTTGTCCGAACTGAGGGTGAGCATTCTGCCTGATCAGCCCAACCGGCTGGCCTAAGCCCTACGCAATAAGTCCAAACCGCCCAAACGGGCGAAAAACGCGAAGAACCTGGGCTGGTAGTGCGCCCGTAGCGCCGCGTCGACCGTTGATCGGTGGACTGCTTGCACCGCGGAATTGCGAAGCAGACAGTGTGGATGCCAACTTTGAATATGGAAAATGATAATGGAAACAACCGGCAAGGTACTCGCGATCAATGCCAGCAACAATCATGTTGCTGTCAGGGCGCCCGATGGCGTCACGATCTTCGAGTTACTGGATGATCATGCGGTCGCACGAGGTGACATCATCCGAGGCAACCTGGCATCGCTCACGAGCGAGCTGTTTTTCAACGTCACCCGCTCAGACAATTTGAATGTCGTGGTGCAGGATATCAATTGCACACCGGACGACGTTCGTCGCCTGCTGCGCGACTAAGGCATACCCGCTATTGCCCCAGTGATCGAATAATCACAAAGAGGTCGACAGCGACCAGTCCCAGTAAAGATCTCTCACTCTTTTGCTGACCGGACCCGCCTCGAACACAGTTTCGTTGAGCGCCGTTACCGGTGTCACCTTGCTCATATTCCCCGTCATGAATACCTCATCTGCCGAATGAAAATCGGCAAGCTGCAGCGTGTTTTCATGAACGGCTAACCCACTCTCCCGTAGCAAACTAATTGCTCGCTGACGCGTTATGCCATTCAGGAAGGTGCCGTTAGGTACGGGCGTAAACACCTCTCCATCTCGAACAGCAAATATGTTGGCCGTTGCGGTCTCCGCTACGTTACCCAGCTGGTCGCAAGCCAGCGCATTGTGAAAGCCTTTCTGGTGCGCCTCCCGCAGCATGCGCGCATTGTTTGGATACAGGCACGCGGCTTTCGCGTTAACGGTGGCGCTTGCAAGCGTCGGGCGACAGAACTGCGTCGTACAGAGAGTGGCGCTCGCATTGGCTGGGGGCATTGCTGCCGACTCAAGACACAATGCGAAGGCGGTGGACTCAGGATCACCCAACACCGCATTGGCCTGACTGCCCTCAACCGACCAGTACATGGGCCGGATATATACCGACTCCTTAGGTGAAAACTTCGCCAGCCCCTCGCGGGTGAGCTCGAGCATTTGGGGCACAGAAACGGTGGCCTTCAGACCCATAACTTGTGCTGAGTGATTCACTCGCTCACAGTGCCGATCAAGATCCGGTACGACACCTTCAAACCGGCGGGCACCATCAAAGACCAGGGTCCCCAACCAGGTCGCGTGGTCTGCGGCACCGAGTATTGCCACGTTGCCGTCGTGCCATCGCCCGTCAAACCAGGTGTGAATCGTGCTGCCAATTGCCATATCAACCTCTTGAGTAACGCACCGTCAGGGATGCGCGTCTTGTCCTTGCCGCCGTCATGCTCTCCGGGCGATCCGTTTGCGCGCCTAATATTTTAGCCTGCGACCACTCTGGGGGTTGCGGACAGGCGCGATGCCCGGGCAATGAAGATGACCGTTAGCCCCGTCGCAGCCATCATGATGCCAGTCGTGTAAATGGCCAGACCAGTGCTCAGCAACGTCGCAATAAGCAACGAAGAGACGGGCAGGACCGATAGCAACACTCTGAGCCAGACGGACCCGTCCCACCACAGCGCAACAATCAGTATCGTCATAACGGCTGTTGCGTCTGGTGTGAGGCCAAACCATTCGAACCCGGGCGGATAGGCGCCATCAACCGACCATGCCAACAGGCCAGGCAGCAGGAGTGCACCAACAACAATTGCCAGCACGCTTGATAGACGCAGGTGACTCACCGTATCGATCAGCCCAATATTGTCATCATGAGAGCCGGGCCGAACCAACGCTGCCACCAGAGCGAGCAGAACTGCCTGAGCGACAAACGCAAGCGCCCAATACCCTGCCGCCCAGTTCAACACGCGGTGCTCATGCCAGTGAAACTCCCATGCGACCCAGAGCCAGCAAACACTGAGCACCAGGAACACCGGGCCCGGTGTCCGTGCCGAAGGGGATGCTGCCCAGCGGACCGTGTACAACAGCAATGCTGCCGTTGCCAAGACGGCAACCCACCACCACTTGACCATGTACTGGCCAACCATCGAAAGCCAAACAGCTTTATCGAAGGCAACGAAGTCAGAAATTGAGTAACTAAACACTTATGCTCCGCGAACAGCCTGAGCAATCAACTCGCGTTGCGCGGCGGTGGGCATTTCGCCATGTCCGGCTGCCATGTTCTCTCGCATGTGAGCGACCTGGCTTGTCGCCGGGATCACGCAGGTAACAGCCGGATGCGCCACGACCCACTTGAGCAGTAGTTGGGCCCAACTGTCGCAACCCAGTTCAGCGGCAATGGGTGGCAAGGGTTTTCCGTCAAGCCTCTGCGTGAGTGAACCGCGCTGAAAGGGTCGATTCACAATCACCGCTACCCCTTTGTCTTTCGCCAGTGGCAAGAGCCTGCTTTCTGCCTCCGGGTCGAGCGGGTTATAAGTTAGCTGGACGAAATCTATTGCCTGCTGCTCAATGATCTGCGCAAGCTCTTCATGTCTTCGGCCGTGGGAAGTGGTAATCCCAACGTAGCGTAACTGGCCCGCCTGCTTAAGTGCCTGCAGGTGCGGCAGATGTGCCTCCCAGTTCAGAAGGTTGTGCACCTGGTAAAGATCAAACCGATCTATACCCCACAACTGCCGGGCGTCTTCAATTTGCTCGCGACCGTCAGCGGCAGAATTCGTCCATACCTTGGTTGCCGAGAAGAGCTCGCTCGGCCGATCTAGCCGGGTTAGCAAATCGCCCATGACTTCCTGCGCTGAACCGTACATGGGCGACGAATCAACCATTCCGCCGCCGGCCGAGAAGAATTCGCGCAAGACATTCAGACGAGCCTGACGTGCCTGCTCGTCGCGACCGACATTGAAAGTTATCCAGGTGCCCATACCAATTGGCGCAATCCGCTCACCTGTCGACGGGATACGTTTTTCAAGCTGGCCGGGCGCCGGTGTGGCACCTATCGCGCTTGGCAATGCCGCGAGCGCACCGAGCGAGGCGAGCGAGCCGAGCGTCGCCAGGCAGACTCGCCTGGTGCGATCACGAGGGATATCGGCTTTCAAGATGCGAGTTTTCGTCATGTCTGGGTCCATGTTCTGCCTTTCCTGTTTTCCCTGGCCTGCTTTTTCTGGCCTGACAGGCAGACCGGACCCGCTAAGGCTAAATCAGTTGTTATCGGCTGGCGACATTAAGCCTTCACATCGCAGGGATGGCACCGCGTTGAGCACGGTTCTTACCCGTCCGTTGGCTGGTGCAGTTAGACTCTTTTGCTGCCTTATCAAGAAACATCAAACGTGCTTCAGTCTCAAGTTTCCATCCAAACCCTAGCCCTCAACCAGAAGGCGCCGCCTAATGCTGCGACGGGCACCTGCGTTTGCCGGCTGGCGGCGACATTGGCCGTGCTGCTATTCGTCAGCGCGTGTTCGACGCTTGCGCCAGACAGGCCCTTTCAGCTCACACCGTCCGCCTCCCCGGTCGCTCAGTCCTGTCTACGATGGCTTCATGAATTCGATGCGGTCGTCATAGCCACCAAGCGAGCTGATGCGCGTGCTTCCCGTGTGCCAGGCTTCGCACATCTGCGCATCAACAGGCCTCTTTTGCAATTGGAACGGCAAATATCAACCCCAAAACAGGAAGCACGCTGGCTTGGCCTGCTCAGCAGACTCGCCTTGGAAGCGCGTACAGCCGAGCTTGCCAATTTGCCCGAATCAGCCATGGCATTGCTCCGGCAGCAATTGCCTGATCAGCGGTTACTCGCCGCGATGAGCAGCCGACAGCCCCGCCTGGCCCGGGCACCCGCGCCCGATGTGCCAGCCGTTCCGGCAAACCGCATCGGCCTGCTCGAAACAGCGGCCAATTGCCACCAGCTGCTGCTAGCCTACGATGTTCGTGACAACACGCGCGCCGCGGCCGTTCGCGAAACAGCGCACGTGCCAGATCACTACTCAACCCCTCGACGGGCGCTTGGTGTTTACGGCATCACGAAATTTGGTGTTGCAGCGGGAATTAAGCGATGGGAACAGCAGACCCTGCAAGCCTTCGCACAAGCCGAGGCGCAAAGCGGCAGTGAAACAAGTCGCCGGTTTTTCGGTGGGCAAGCCTCTGCGCGGCCGATCGATTCGGACATGACTGCCAGACTCTTAACGAGTCGCCGCACTGGTCCGCTGGGCAGGCCCGTTCTCACGGAACAAGTTGAGCAATGGCTCCTACAAACGTACCTGCCGGTTTTTGAAATTGAGCGGCTTGCATCGTTTGACGACCCCGGGCGTGTCCGTCTTGACGAGCGGGGCCAGGCATTTGTTGACACCACTGAACCCAGCATTTACACCCGGGTTGCCTACACGAATGAAAGCGGGCGACAACTGATTCAGCTGATCTACACCGTTTGGTTTTCTGAACGACCTGCGCGACGTGCAATCGACATTTATGCGGGGCGCCTAGACGGCGTGACGGTCCGAATAACGCTTAACGAAAAAGGCCTGCCCGCTGTCATTGACAGCATTCATCCGTGCGGTTGCTATCACCTGTTCTTTCACACGGTACATGCCAGGGCACTTTCCAAACCAGCATCGCTGGGCAATAGCGAAGAGTGGCGCTTTATGCCAACAACACCCATCAATCTGCCAGACCAGGGCCAACCCGCCAGACTGCATGTCGCGATCAGTTCCGGGGAACACTACATTAGGCGGGTCTGGTTCCAGGCAGCTTCCACAGAGGTGACCAAAGCAGTGCTACTGCCCGAAGACAGCCTGTCAAGCCTCGCGCTAGGCGAACTGCAGCAACGGCGCAGTCTCTTTGGTCCTGACGGGATTGTGCCCGGTACCGACCGCAAGGAACGCTGGATACTATGGCCAATGGGCATAAAGAGCGCGGGCGCAATGCGTCAGCGCGGCACTCAGGCCACCGCGTTTGTTGGCCGACGTCACTTTGATGATGGCGACATCATCGACAGTCGATTTGATATTCCTTGAGGCGCGTTACGGGCGTCACCCTTGACAGTGGACGTCCTGACAGGCTCTTGAATGATTGCCACGCTAGCCTGCTGGTAACGTTTCTGCCTGACCATGCGACGTAAGCCCAGGAGTGTCTGGTGCGGTGCCTCCGACACGACCAGCGCCGAGAACCAGTTGAAAAACCCTTTGGACAGACTGCCACCGCCGTCACCATAACCTTTGAAGCGCACTTCAACGGTGCCATCGCTCAAAGGTTCAAACGCCCATGAAGATTGCAGAAATGGCACGCGTACATACGCAGGGTCCGCCGGCAGGTAATCAGGTAAGGCCTCGGCAGTCACTAAAACAGTTAGGGAAACCGGATCTTGCTGTAAGCGGGAGCGCACCACCAGGTCGCGGTCTTTGAACGGCCACGGCATGCCAGCCACCGAATAGATAATCCGTTCACGGGCCGACACCTGCTCAAGCTGCATTGCCATGGAGGTTCGATACGACCAGTTGGGCATATGTTCAACGTCACGCAGCAGTGCCACTAGCGAACTCAGACTAGTGTTCAGGCGAGTGACGCCTAAAAATTCGACGAACCCGTTGTCTCGCTTGCGGGTATGAACCTCGACATCGTTGTCCGAGTCATCAATGTCAAGCCGCCAATCATTGTTGCTCGCATAGCTCACACTAGACGCGCTACATAAAGCGATACCCGTCATTGCGGTTACCACCCATTGGCTCGTCCTGGTATGCCATACGCTGAGTTTCATGCCTATCAAGTGTCTGTCCTCATGTTCGGCTACACGCTTAGCGCTCTTTTTGCCTCTGACTCTTAACGCTTGGGCGCCGATACCGCCGACCATGCACTCGCATTTGCCACCTTAACGCTTTCGCCCAAAGGCCAGACAGCCAGCCAGCCCGCATATAGCAGTCAGACTCATCCCCCACAGAATATCAACGACCGCCACAATGGTCGGCCAGCCCTTGATTGTCGCGAGATTGGTGATGTCGTAAGTGCCGTATGCAGCCAGACCCAGAACCGCCCCGAGAAACAGTGATCGGCCAATGCTGCCGGCCAATGCGGCGGGTGCACTGGCGAGAATAACGACCGCCATTGCATATAGAAGGTAAAAGATCGCTGCAACCGTCAGATTGGGATCTGGCCGCAATAGATCTCCTAATTGTGGCCCGTAAAATCTGCTCGTCATCGTAAACAGCCAGATGGCGTCAATCACCAGGAAGGTGACGACAACGGCCAGGTAGGCAGACAAATAGGGCCGGATGCCCTTTCTTTCCCGGTTCACAGCCTGGGGTCCGGTTTGGCTACGGCGGTAACAAGTCTTCTCACGTATCCAAGGTCGTTTCCAACGTCAATTGGGTGGGTCACACAAACATCCTTCAGCATTTCACGGCAGTCAGTTTACAAGTGATGAGGGGCCGATATGAATTGCCCCTGCACATTCGTGGGGAGCGGGCTACCATGGGTCTATGAATGATCGAGCTGACCCGCCCACCGATCCGTGGGCCAATGCCAAAGCTGGCCGCGCGAATAGCCGTCCAGCGGGCAACCGAACCAAGCCAACAGGGCCTCGCCCCTCCGCCCCGGCTACACCCGCTCCCCAGGCCTCTACTGCGCCTTCAACCGACGCGCCTCGTCTCTCAAAGCGACTGAGTGAGCTTGGTTTATGTTCCAGGCGCGAGGCCGAGGAGTGGATTGTGAACGGCTGGGTGCGAGTGGATGGCGAAGTCGTCGATATCCTGGGCAGTCGGGTTAATCGGCAGGCGAACATTGTGGTCGATGACGCAGCCCGGCATGCGCAGTCACGTCAGGTCACAGTCCTGCTAAACAAGCCAGTCGGATTTGTTTCGGGCCAGCCGGAAGACGGTCATGAGGCGGCGATCAAACTCATCGAACCAGAAAATCGCTGGCCAGAAGACAAGCAAGATCTGGCCTTCGTACCAGTTCATAGGAAAGGGCTGGCAACAGCTGGACGACTTGATATCGACTCCACCGGCCTGCTGGTGCTAACGCAAGACGGACGAATCGCCCGGCACCTCATTGGTAACGATTCATCGGTTGAGAAAGAGTATTTGGTACGGGTAACAGGAGAGCTATCAGACGAGGGACTCGAGCAATTACGCCATGGTCTAAGTCTTGATGACAAACCACTGCGCGACGCCAAGGTTTCCTGGCAGAACAATGACCAGCTTCGCTTTGTTTTGCGAGAAGGGAAGAAAAGACAGATCCGGCGCATGTGCGAGCAGGTCGGCTTGCATGTCATTGGTTTGAAGCGCATCCGTATCGGCAGCGTCGCACTAGGCAAACTGCCTATTGGCCAGTGGCGTTACCTCCAACAACATGAGCGCTTTTGACGAGTCAGCACTCAGCGCTGCCACCATTGCCCGTCAAACTCACCCGCTAGCCAGTCAATGATGGTTCTGACTTTTGATGGCACAAACTTGGGAGATGGAAAAACCGCATGAATTTCTTGCGCTGGCAACTGGTATTGCGTCATGGTGGGTTCCAGCACGCCACTACGAACAGATTCGTAGGCAACATACCAAGGCAGGATAGCGAGCCCCATGCCCTCTCGAGCGGCTGCGAGCACCGCTGACAGGTTATTTGAGCGCAACGGACCCATCACAGGGACCACTGAGTTGCGCCCGTCCGCGTCTGTAAAACTCCACTGATCATGCCCCTGCACGCTGCTATAAACCAAGCACGCATGATCGAGCAGATCTTCCGGCGCATTAGGAGACCCACGAGCAGCCAAATACCCGGGCGCCCCCACAAGCACCCAAGGGTTCATGCCAAGAAAACGCGCACCAAAAGACGAGTCAGCCAGCCGGCCCATCCGAATTGCCAGGTCGGCGCCTAACTCGACCAAGTCGACATAACGATCGTCGAATGTGAGATCAATCGACACAGCCGGGTGAGTCTGCATGTAGCGTAGTGCCTGCGGCACCAGCACGCGGCGTCCGAACGCGACCGAGCTGCTCACCCGCAGTTTGCCCGCAACATCGCTCTGCAAGAGCGTGGCCAGATTGTCGGCCTCGTCAATTTCCCGAGCGATTGTCTTGCACTTGTCGTAGTACAGCGCCCCGACCTCAGTCGGTGTCACCCCTCGTGTGGACCGGTGCAGCAAGCGCGCGCCCAGGCGCTGCTCCAATCGGGCAACCGCTTTAGTGGCAGTTGACTGGGCAATACCAAGATCCGCAGCGGCCTTACTGAAGCTGCTGGTCTCGACCACTCGGATAAAAAGATTCACCGCGGCGATTCTGTCCATCACCCAGTGTACCTGCGAGCGCTGCCGTCATTCCCGATCTAAGGCAGCTTCAGCGTCGGCATCTTCCAGTTTGTCCCGGGTCACCTGTTCGCCAGCGGGTGTGCCGTAAATCAGAATCAACAAACCCGAGATCGTGCCGGCGAGCAACGCCATCAGGAACCAATTGAAATAGATCACATGCATCTTGATTTCACCGGCCTGCCAAAGCAGCAGGACAAAGGTGATGATCAGTAGCCAGTGCCACCACTTGCCGAGAAACAATCTGCTCAAGAGCTTCACAAAACCACCTCCGTGATCAGTCCGCGCCAACCGGATTCGGATTAGCCCCAGGCAACTGGGCCTTGGCGCCAGGGCGAATTCGGGCCCAAAGTAAGACCAGTCCGATTGCGACGCCGGCAAGATTCCAGAAGTATCCTTCCACACCCGCGACCGTTACAGTCGGCGGTAACAGCGTCAATGCTGCTGCAACCAGAATCACCGCTCGCTGAAGACCGCCCAAGGCACCGCGACACCATCCTTCAAGGCCCACAGACAAATACCAGAGCCCGATCATCGCAAACACCGTTGATATGATGGTCAGCCAGGTAGGCCCGACCAACAACAATGACGGGTTGTAGGCGAACGCGAGCGGCACCAGATACTTCGCAATCCCGACTCTGGTCGCCTCTACGGCGGTGATCATCGGCCCCGTCTTCGCAATCGCCGCGGCCGCAAACGCTGCGAGCGCCACCGGCGGCGTAATGGTTGAAACAACGCCAAAGTAAAACGCAAACATATGCGCCGCTATGGGCTCAATGCCCGCCTTGATTAGTGCCGGCACGATTAGCGCGGCTACCGTGATGTACACCGCGGTGGTGGTCAATCCCATGCCAAGAATAATCGCGGACACGCCAGTCAGTGCGAGCAGGATAAACAAACTACCGCCGGAAATCGTGATGACTTCCTGCGTGAACTTCAAACCGAGGCCAGACACAAACACCGACCCGATGATCAGTCCGGCACACGCGCACGCGATCGAGACCGGCACGCTTGCCCGAATGCCGGCTTCCAGCGCAGCCAGAATATCAGCCGGGCTCATGCGCGTTTCCTTGTTGATAAAGCTAAGCCCTATCAGCGCAGTGATCCCCCAGAAGGCCGACTTCATCGGCGTATAACCAGCCATCAGAAAATAAATCAGGACACCGAGTGCAATCAGAAGGTGCCAGCCACGCTTCAGAACAGCCCCGGTTTTGGGCAGGAGTGCTTTGTCAATACTGCCGATGCCGTGCTTCTGTGCTTCCAGGTGCACCATGAAGTACACGGTCAGGAAGTACAAAAAAGCCGGGATAATCGCCGCCACCACAATGCTGATGTAGGAGGTTTCGAGAAACTCCGCCATCACAAATGCAGCCGCCCCCATGATCGGTGGCGTTATCTGACCACCCGATGATGCGCAGGCTTCAACCGCTGCAGCAAATCTGGGCCGGTATCCAATGTTTCGCATCAGCGGAATGGTGAACGAACCAGTCGTCACGACATTGGCAACGGCCGAGCCTGACACCGTTCCCATCAAGGCACTGGAGACGGCTGACGCCTTGGCCGGTCCGCCAATGCGGTGGCCAGTGAGCGACACAGCAAGATCGATGAAAAACTTACCCGCCCCTGAGCGGATCAGCAAGGCGCCAAAAATAATGAACAGCACGATATAGGTCGACGCCACAAACAGCGGTATGCCAAATAGTCCGTCGCTACTCATGAACAGCGTATCGATGAACTTTGGCAGCCGCACAGGCGGACCGTAGAAAAACCCGGGAAAATAGTGAGCGTAGAGCGCATGCACCACGAAGAACCCGGTGATGATCACCATGGCCCAACCCACAACCCGGCGCGTGGCCTCCAGCACCACGGCAATCATCAGCGAACCAATAATGATGTCTGCCTGCTCTTTTTCACCAAACCTCAGGTGAAAGGCCTCAATGTCGTAAATCGTCCAGATTTGAACGAACACGATAAAGACCAACAGCACCAGGTCAATGCCAAAGCCAATCTTGCGCTTGGCGCTCCCTCGCTGGGCGGCACCATCCGCCACCGAGATCGGCTCCCAGGCAGACCGCCTGAAAAGCGGCTTCATCAGAATGGCCAACACCAGCATGCCAGACAGATGGACTGACCGGAACGAACGTCCTTCCGGTGTGCCGAATGCGGCGACATACAGATGAAACAAACCCAGGGAGACGGCGGTTACCGCGCAAACAAGAAAGATTGCACCAGCCACCCCTTTAGGCCGTTGCAGCAGCAGGCGCTCCAGGAACCCTAGCTCCTGGCGTTCTTCATAATTGATGGTTGGATTTGCCTGGCTCATGGCTTGTCTCTATGGCGTTGCGCATCCCGGTGACAGATCGCGCGCGCTGATACGAAATCGGGGGCATGCCGCCAACTGCCGGCATGACCCCCGTGAAGCTTGCAAGGACTGCAACAGCTCAACTATCGAATTAGCTGCTCTTCACGCCCAGCTCTTCGTAGCACTTGGCAGCACCCGGATGGACCGGAATGGCTGCACCGTCCAGTGCCTTGTTTACATCTGTGTTTTTCCAAACGCTTTTGACGTCAACGAAGGTGCCGTGGTTCGCCCAGAAAGATTTGCACATCTTGTGAACGAGCTCGTCGGGCAGGTCCTTGTTGACGACGACGTTCACGACAATCCCGAGCGTCGGGGTGTCTTCAGCAACGCTCTTGTAAATACCCTTGGGCATCATGCCTGGCAGGTAACCCGGGTTGTCAGCGATGATCTGCTCGAGCTTGTCCTGCGGCAGGCCGATGAAACGGATGCCCGGGCTGTTTTCCAGTTCCAGGAAGGAAGCCTGCGGCATGTTGGTGGCGGCCATGAAGACATCAATGTGACCATCTTTCATCAAGGCGATTGATTCTGTGTAACTCACGTGGTGAACCGTGCCGCCATTCTTCTTGATGTCAGCAAAGTTAAAGCCATAAGCCTGCAAGATAGACTCAGCAAATGCGGTTCCGGTCCACTTGGCTTTACCCGGGCTGATATTGGCACTCTTCATGTCTTCGAAGGTCTTGATATCCGAATCGGCACGAACAGCTACCTGGAATGAAGAGCCGTAAAGCGTGGCGAAGTGACGGATATTTTTCTGGGGCTTCTTGAACTTGCCCTTACCTTCAAAGCCGTTAGCTGCGGTGTGGCCGTACGAGAAGCCAATTTCGGCATCGCCATCATTAACCGACAGAATATTTGAGATACCGCCGCCGCTGGTGCTCGATGTGCTGATGCCATCGATCTCTTCGTCCATGACCTGCATGATCTTGGCGGCAAGCGGATACCAGGAACCGCCCGATGGGCCTGACACCATCCGAACGAACTGATCTGCTGCAGTTGCGGGTACTGACACCGTCGCGGCCGTCAATGCAGCAGCGGTCGCAATGGCAGTGGCTAATAACTTTGTTTTCATCGAAAAAGTCTCCTGAGTGTAGTGTTCTGTTTTGATTTGAGCACGTCCGATCGTTGAAGCGAACGAAAAGACTACAATTTGTAAGCTTATCTTAATCTCTTGAAACGGGATTTTGTCACAGGCTTGGCATGGTGGAGTCTGAGCCTGTCAGTGCGGTTGCTGGTCTCGCGCAAAACTGAGCGCCGCGAGGCCGGGCGCCCGTGCGTGAGCTTCGACGATTCTTACAACCCCGCCATTGCCCGTGCCGCAGGTGTTGCTGAGCATTCGGACCGTAATACCTTACAAAGCGCCAATCTCCCGAAGCGCATTGCCAACCGTCTCCCGTCCTGCCGAATCGAGTGCCTGCTGCGGAGCAAGCGGTTCGCCAACTGGGTATCCCTGCAATTGCAGGCCGCCCTTGATACAAGCGGCCAGATTGTATTTTGCGAAGGCCTGGTTCAAACCCCACAGTTTCTGCTGCAAGATCATCGCTTCTGCCCACTGCCCAGACTTGCAAAGCTCATACAGCTGCACGCTTTGGGCAGGCGCAATACAGGCAGGTCCGGCCATCCAACCAACACCGCCAATCATCATGACGCAGGCCGGAATATGAGCCGACGCTGCGAAAACACTCATACGGTCTTCAACCAGATTCAAAATTGATAGCAAACGACCGGTATTAGACGAGGCGTCTTTGATGTAGCGAATATTGTCGATCCGGCTCAAGCGATCGATGATCGGCAAGCTGAGGTCCGCGCGCTGAAAATTCGGGTTTGTGTAGAGCACAACCGGAAGTGACACCGCATCGGCAATGGCCGCGAAGTAGCTAAACACCGCATCGTCTGTCAGCGGAAAATAAGCCTCCAGAATTGCCAGAATACCGCTGCAACCCATTTGCTCGTACCGTTTCGCCTGCTCCACCGCATCCGATACCGTTGTGGCTGCAACTCCTGCAACAACCGGCACCTTGCCAGCGGCTGCCTCGACCACCGCCCCAACCACCGCATCGCGCTGAGAGCTATTCAGATAGGCAAATTCACCGGTAGACCCCAGCGGCGAAAGACCATGAACCCCCGCATCGATCAGATCGTGACAAAGCTTTTGCAGGGTTACCACATCCACTCGGCCCTGACGGTCGACAGGTGAAACCAAATAAGGAAATACACCGCTAAACACCGACAGACACCCTCTGTTGTTCGCTCGATTACTGAGCGTCATGAAATATGAGCCCAAGCGTATGCCGATTGCCCGACTTTATCAAACTGACGCCATGGCGAAGCTTGACTCTGTAGTCTCCCCGCGTGCCGCGCACAGGCCGTTCATTCACCGGGATTACCGCTGCATCGCCTTGTCTGAGTGAGATCACCATGGGCCGCGATTGCATCCGAGGCCGCTGCTCAGTCAGGACTAGCTCACCCCCATCAAAGTCACGGTCCGGCGCCGACAACAGCACCACAACCTGCAGAGGAAACGCCAACGCTCCGTATAAGTCCTGATGCAGGCAGTTGTAGTCACCCGGCCCATAGCGGAGCATCAGCGGGGTCGGCTTTGTTTGCCCTGCCTCATGGCACTGTTCCAAAAACGCCTGATGATTCTCCGGGTACCGGATGTCAATGCCCAAACGCTCATGCCACTGATTTGCGATCACTGCAAGCGGTTGATACAGCGTTTGACGGAGCGACTGAATCGGCGACGGCAGCGGGTAAGCAAAGTACTGGTACTCGCCACGCCCGAAGCCATGGCGTGCCATGATGACCTTGGAGCGAAAACGGGTCGGCTCTTCATACGATGCCGCGAGCGCATCACACGATTTGGGCGTCAGCAGACCCTCGATGACCGCGTGGCCAGCCTGATCAAGTTGATTGGTCACTAGCTGCCAATCAATCGTTGGCAACGTCGCAAGAGTTTGATTGTCTGCATTCATATCGGGCGATTGTGCCCTGAATACGAACGCAGTATCAGTGGGTGGGGGACTCCTCAATCACCACTTGTTTGGGCGAGAACGCAACATGATCGATAAGCGCCTGAACAGACAACTCTCGGCCAGGATGCTCCCACGCAATCCGCTCGCTCACAACCTGGTCCTTGCGACCAAGCAGATCAAGATAGCGCTGCTCACCGACGAACGCGCGCGCTGTTGAGTCGCCGTTTTCGCCCAGCTTTACCCGCACATCGTCACGAGGAACATAGACAAAATGAGTGTCGTCGCCACTCTGGTCTATCCAGCGAACAGCTCGCGTAGACTCGCCCAGAACCTCGCCATTGCGCAATATGCGTACTTTGCTGCCGACCGGGAGCACCCTGTATGGCTTGTTTTCGACCTGTCTGAGATGAACATTGATAGCGCGCGGCTCGTCAGCCTGAGCGCGCAGCTTCGTGGTTAGATTCTCTGGCTCAAGTGGCTTGTCGAAGTAGAAACCCTGAAAAGAGTCGCACCCCATCGAGGCAAGCAGCTCGAACTGGGCACGTGTTTCAACCCCTTCGGCTGTCACATGCATGCCCAGCCCCTGACCAAGCGACACAACGGCTCTGGCAATGGCGCTATCTCGCTCGGCGCCAGGCAGATCTTTCACGAAATTGCGATCTATCTTAAGGGTGTGAAGCGGAAACAATTTCAGATAGGCCAGCGATGAATATCCCATGCCGAAGTCATCAAGCGCGAAGCGAATCCCGCGTTCGGCAAGCGTTTCCAGCTTATGCATCACATCGCGAGTTGGGTCGAGCAAAATGCCCTCTGTAATCTCAAGCTGTAGCTGTCGCGCTGGAAAATTGGTTTCGCTCAGAACGCGCTCAACGGCCTGCACGAAATTTTGCTCTGCAAACTGACGCGGTGACACATTGACAGAGATCACGATATCCCTCGAGCCTTGGTCAATCCATTGACGCCCCTGGACACATGCGGTCATCATGACCCAGCGACCAATCTGTGTAATCAGGCCGCTCTGCTCAAGCACGGGAATGAATTCGGCGGGCGATACCAGGCCACGAACTGGGTCTGTCCAGCGCAGCAATGCCTCGGCGGTTACGATTGACTGGCCGTCAGCCGACATAACCGGCTGATACAAAAGCTTGAACTCCGATTGCTGAAGCGCCTCGTGCAGGCGTGCCCCAACCTCGAGCTCCCGGCTGGCATCGATCCGCATTTGAGGGTCGAAGTGGCATATTCTGGCGCCGCCGAGATCCTTTGCCTGGCGCAGCGCCGTTTCAGCACAGCCGATCAATTCGTCGGCTGTCATGGCGTCATGAGCCAGGGTCGCGACCCCGAATGAAGGGGTCATTAAAGCAGTGGAATCATCGGTTTTGAAAGGCACTTCAAACGCGCGCTGAAGATTTCTCGCCATAACATAAAGAGACTCAATACTCATCTGCCCCACCGCGACCACGACAAACTGATCTACACCCACGCGACCACACAAGTCTGTCGCCCTAACCATCGATTGCACCCGCCGGGCAGCTTTGACAAGGAGTAGATCACCACTGGTTTCACCCAATGAGCTGTTAATTAGGCGGAATTTGTCAACATCGATAAGCACCACACCAAGACGTGCTCCGACGTCAAGATTTCTGATGATCGCATGATCAAGTGCAACCCTTACCCCGTCTCGGTTCAGCATGCCGGTCAAGCTGTCTCGCATAGCCAGGGAACGTAGTTGTCTTTCGGTCCGCCGCAACATGCTCAGCGGGCGGTAGAACAGCAAGAAGCCGCAAATCGATGCCATGGTCAGACTCGCAAGACCAACCAATCCGGTACTTAGCCAAATAGACTCACTGATGGAGACACTACTAGTCAGCCAGCCTTGCACGGGTCGTGCCAGCAGCGCCCACAGCAGCGGCGGCATTACTGCAATACTGATCAGGCAAAGTCCGATTTCTTTAATCGAAATCTCCTGCCGGCCATCAACCCCGGCGCTTAGACGCTCAGCCATGATCGGTTTCTCGTTCTTTGTCCAGCATCCAGTGGGCCTGTGTCTGATTGCGCCCTGCATCCTTGGCTTCATACAAGGCGACGTCGGCCTCATCTATTAGGCGCTTTGCCTCCACCTGCATACCTTTGGCAAAGCTAGCCCCGACACTCACCGTCACATGCAGCCCCTCAATCTCGCGCACGGAACGACCCGCGCGCTCCGCAATTCGTTGCAGAATCCGGTCGGCCAGCACCACTGCACCTTCAGCGTCCATGCCGGGCAAGACAATGCAGAACTCCTCTCCGCCGTAGCGACAGACCAGATCGGTTGATCGGGTCGATTCAAGCAGACGCTTGGCGACCTCTTGGATCACTCGATCACCGATGCCGTGACCATGGGTGTCGTTAACGCGCTTGAAGTGATCAATATCAATGATCAAGCAGCTGATCCCCAACCCTTCAGCCTTCGCTTGCATCACCAATTCGTCAAATGCGTCCAACAACGCCCGCCTGTTTAAACACCCCGTGAGAGGGTCGCGCGTTGCCAGGCGCTGTAACTCGACGTTTTGGCGCTGTATTTCCGCTTGAGAATCAGACAGGGCATGGTTGGCGTCCCTGAGCGCTTCATTGCTTCGATAGAGTTCAGTGACATCACTGAACGTGACCATGCAGCCTCGCGCCGGGCGCTCTGGTTCTCCGATAGGCGCACAGCCCACCACCAAATGCTGATGCCCGAAACTTGTCGCGACTGTCATTGACTCACCGCTAATAGACTGATTCTCATTCATCGCCCGGATCCACGGATGCTGGCTGATATCTGACCCAAGCCCGATCGCCAACCAGTCCACTGACGACAAAACCACACCTGATCTAACCGGGGTTTCAGTGGGGTTCATCTTCTGAAACGCATGGCTCACGAGGAGAACCCTGCCGTCAGCATCAATAATGACGATTCCTTCAGACATCGTGTCAAACGCAGTCTGCACTCGCTCGGGAATCACCGACGCCGGGTCCAGATGTTGCAAAGCACGTCGTAAATACAACCAGTACACCGGCACACCCGCAAGCACCATGAACAACAAGGTTCTAACTAGCGGATCTTTGAGCAGCTTTACCCCAAGCGGTGCAGAGTCTTCCTCAAACAGTACCTCGACCTGCCCCCATCGACCTGACTCTGTATCAAGCCTGACGATTGCCTGATTCTGGGCCAGATGATTGTCAAGTGGCTCGGACCAGCTGCGATAGTGCTCCGCAGACTGCACCAGTAAAGAGGCATCCCGCTTGCGCAGACCGATCGAACGAATCGCGTCGCTGGTGTGCGCGACACTTTCGACAACCGCTTCCATTTCATCCTGATCAGCAACCTGCACAATGGAGGCCAGTTGTACGGCCAATGCCTGGCTAATGACTTGCCGACTGGTTTGCTCTTGGCGAATGCCGCTGCTGAGAATACCCAGAGTCAGCTCCGCCATGATGATAAGCGTGGTGCCAATTGACACCAACGCTAACGTCATCTGCGTTAGCGGGCTTGGCCGCTTAAACCTGATCAAGCTAAGGCCCACAGATCACCCACGTCTGGCATGATTTGGTTGGGTGGCACTACCCGGTGCGCTTTGCCGGCTCTCGGTCGTTTGCAGTCGCTCGAATGAAACGGCGCACCGTAGCCCTGCTGGCAAAGACTGGTCTTCGTTGGGCAGCTCAAGGCGAACCCGAAACGTATTGCTCGCAGCATCAATCATTCTGTCCACGGTGACCACTGCAGCGCCTTTTGCCCCCGCGCCGTTCATCTCTGGGTAAACAGTTGCAGCCTGCCCAATTGAGATCTGACCAAAAGACCTGGCTGGCACCAAGACATCGACCCTTAGCGGGTCGGTCGCAGCAAGCCGGAGCACTGGCTTTTGATCAACAAATTCGCCGGTCTCCAGGAAACGCTCCACGACCACACCTGAAAACGGGGCGCGAATCGTGCGCTGCTCAAGCTGCGTTTGTGCCAACTGAAGCTGGCGGGATGCCAGGCGCCGGTTTTCAATGGCCTGAGTTGTGCGACCCAGCGCCGCCTGCGCTTCCGCGCGCTGTTTGTCGAGATAGGTTCGACTCACATACTGCTGCCCGAAAAGCTCGTTAGCACGCTCCAGTTCTCTGGCCGCAAGGTTTCGTGAACTATTCGCCACTGCTTCCTCGCCAACCTGAGCCGCTCGCTCCTGAGCGACAGCCAAGGCTGCACGCTCGACGTCTGACTGCAGCCGGGCAAGCACCTGGCCCTGCTCGACGATCTCACCACGATGCACAAGCACCTCAGCAATCACGCCCGCAGAAGGACTGCCAATCTGAACGTCGCGGTGCGGCTGAATCATGCAATCAAGCCGCTCACCTGGTGTCCGTGTATGAGCCTGTGCCTGCGCCGCTTCACCCAGGAAGCAGCCTGCAATCACGATAGAGAGAGTAAGAATAGGTTTCATAGCACTATTGAGTTGAATCCTTCTATTCGGCAAGGCCTGTAAAGCCTAGTTGAGTGGCGCGATCTCGGCTGAGCCTTCGCAAACCCGTTCGCGCCGATTGGTCCCGCCATTGCTGCAAACACTGGCAAAGTCTCACCAGTGCCCGAAATACGTTTCTGGGTCGGCCACGACTAAGGCGGTGAAACCCTTGAAATGCCTTGATTAACGGCTTAGACAAGGTGTCTGCCAGCAACCGATCTTGCAATGAAACAATTGACTGATACGAGCCCGGATCGCCCTGCCGACCAGCGCGCCCAAACAATTGCAAATCAATTCGCCGGGAACGATTCGCCATCGTCGCGATCACGCTCAGGCCACCATTGCGACGTGCGATTTCGGTGAGACGAATATCAGTGCCGCGACCGGCCAGATTGGTGGTGACGGTGACGACAGAGGCCCGGCCGGCCCGCTCAATTGTGGCCGCCTCGTCCACGCAATCGAGTGCGTTCAAGACCTGATGCGTAATACCTTCGCGGCTCAACCGTTGAGACAAGCGAGTTGAATCAGCAACGCTGTCAGTGGCCACCAAGACCGGACGGCCAGCGTTTTGGTCGCACCTGATGGCCTGAACTGCGGCCGCAAGCTTCTGCTCGACTGTGGCAACGACATTTCGGCCGCGGTCGAGGTTAGCGCTGGGCTTCCTGAGTGGCACCCGGGCGACCGGCAGACCATAGGCTGTCTTCAGTTCTCGGTGAGAGTCAGCAACCGTGCCACTCATACCACTGAGTCTTATGAATCGCGGAAAGAGCGCTTGAAACGTGATTTGAGCTGTGACGCGAGTCGGCCCTTTTGGGTCCACTCCTTCCTTAATTTCCACCATTGACTGCAGCGCGCCCTGCCACTGACGGCCAGCGGAGATGCGCCCTGTAAACTCGTCAATGAGAGCAACCTCGTCGTTCAGGACAGCGTAGTGCTGATCGCGAAGATACAAGGTCTGTGCGCAAAGAGCCGTTTCAACTAGCTCAAGCGCCCGTTGCCATAACGACAAAACACCATCACGCTGACCAAGGGTGAGTTCAACGCGTGCAATTCCTTGCTCAGTCAGCCGGGCGCGCTTGCGCTGTCGATCAAGTTTGAAGTCACGCCCGAGTCGCAAAGACTCGGCTGCCGCAAACGCTTTGCGATACGCACTCGCGTTCAAGCACCCATTTTGTACAGCCAGAATCAACGGCACACCCGCCTCGTCAAGCAACAAAGCATCGGCCTCGTCAACCAGACAAAAGCAAAGGCCGGGCAGTGCAGGCGATGCCGCCTCGTCAGAGCCTGCAATAAGCGAGGCGCGTTGATGTGCAGGGTCACGTTTGCCGCGGGTTTGAGCATAGTCGCGCAAATAGTCAAAACCTAGTTCACGCGCCGTGCTGTAGACAATGTCTGCGCGCCACCGCGATGCACGCTCTGGCGCAGGGGTGTCGTGAGTCACAACAGAAGACGTCAAACCCATCTTTGCGAACAGGTCAGACAATAGCGCTTCATCCCGTGTCACCAGGTAGTCATTGGCGGTCAAGATAAACACGGGGGTGCCGGAGCAGGCTGCCATAGTTGCGGCCAGTCCGGCTGCCAGCGATTTACCCTCGCCCGTTTGCATTTCGACAAGCGTGCCGTTCAGTAAGTGCCAAGCTGCGACGACCTGCTGGGGATATGGACGTAGACCAAGCTCACGAAACATCAGCTCGGCGATGGTGGCCGCTGCGCGACCAGCGAGCAAAGGCGAAAGGCCATCAGATCGAAGTTGCACGCCGACAAGCTGCAACCGAGCAAACAACTGATCAACCGTTAGCGCTACGTTTTTGATGGTCTCTCGATCGAACTCAGCCGTAAACGCAGCAGGCAGACTGGCGTTTGGATTTGGTCTGCTCGTCATGAAACCAATCAGGGTTTCCCAGATCGGCGGTGGTCTACTCACGACGCGCTGGGGATAACTGCCAAACGCTAGATCATTGCTGGGCATGGGCAGCGTCTTCATGAGGCAAAGTGCCGCAAGAAAGACTCGCGCAACATTCGCGCGGTCATGCCAAGTACGCTGTTGGTACCATGGTTGAAGACCGCCATGGCCCGAGCCCCTACCGAGGCTTGTTTGATTGCCGCCGGCGCAGAGTCTAGCTGTAAATCGAGCGAAAACCGGCGCTCACTTGCTGTCAAGCCTTTGGGATCGGAGGGGTCAACCGCTATCGCGCCACCGTTTTGCGTGCTCAATGCAGCGCTTGGCAGCTGATCAGTTGATTGCGGGGTGGCATTGATCAAGCTTGCCGAATGGGCTTGGCCTGGCACGCTGGCCAGGCTAACCGAAATGCGCCCTGGCCGTTCTCTGACCAAAGCAATGTCGTCGTTGTCGACCAATGCTTTGACCGTCACCGGACCTCCCGTCAACACGTGTGCCAGCACGTGCCCCTGAGTAAGGTATTGACCAATCTGATTGCGCTGGGGATCTATCGCGACCACACCACTGGTTTGAGCCTTGACCAGAAGCGCGTCAACCTGACGCTTAACTTCGGCGCGATCATTCAATAGTCGTTTGTATGCTTCGTTAGCAGTCAGTGCTGCCTGGGCGTCCAGTAAGAATTGACGGGCCTGTTCAACTCGCTGCGCTTGTATCTGGGCGTCAAGCGATGCAAGTTTTACCGATAGTTGCTCATTACTGAGCAACGCGACGACATCCCCTTGTGAGACCCGCTGGCCGTCACTGACGAGCCATTTAACCAGCTCCCCATCTGATCGAGCACGCAGAATTGCATTTTCGGGCAACCACACCAACGCACTCGCATAGGTTTTGTCAGGAACTGGCACAACCGTCAGCAAGACAACCGCAACGCTGGTCAGCACAAACGCAGTTGCGTTCGCACGGAGTCTGTAACCCTGTAGCTCGCTGGACACTAGTAACCAGCTAATTGTCCTGACTAGCGGCTTAAGCACCAGCATCCATGCACCCAGCAACAAGATGATGCCGCCGAATAAGGGACTCACGCTCGCAAAGATCATAGCCGCCGCCAGCACCAGACTGGCCCTGTAGAGCCAGGACAATGGTGCATAGCCAAGCAACCAGGGTTGTTCGCCAGCCAGACACTCCCCAAACCGGGCATGCTCAACCGACAGCACTTTCTTCTTAAGCAACGTTTGCCAGTATCGCGGACTTCGAGAGCCAAGATTAGGCAACTCGAACAAGTCACAAAACGCGTAGTAGCCATCAAAACGCAGCAATGGGTTGCCATTAATCAGCAGCGTGGAAATAGCACCCGAGAAAACCGCTGCAAACATGGCCTCTCGCAGGAGTCCTGGCTCCAAAAGCAACCACAAAAACAGGGCGATACTCGCCAAAAACGCTTCAACGAAAATACCCGCAACCGCAACCGCAAGCCGGTCATGTTTTGACGGAAAGGCACTTGACGACGACGCATCCACATATGGAATGGGCGTCAGGAACATCAGCGTTACGCCGACTTCATGTACCTCCCCCCCATTGATCTTCGCTGTGAACGCATGCCCGAGCTCATGCAAGGCCTTGATGAGTGGAAACACAAGCCAGAGTGTCAATAGCATGGAGCCCGAGGCTAGATGCGCTCGGGCAAACAGTGAAAACTCCTCAATATTGAGAATCAGCAAAAGAGTGCCAACGATGATGCTGACGATCATGGTCAGGCGCGCAGGGCCAGAAAACAGCCAGCTCACTTTGTCGACATGGCGGGTCAGAAAATCGTCCGGATCCCAAAGAGGCACTTTGAAAGCAAGCGGATTGAGCCAGGCACGGCGGCGCTTGCTATCGCGCTTGCGGTGCTCATCAACAATCGTCTCTGTGTCGTAGTCCAGGTTGCCAACGAACAAGTTGGCTGCAAACGCCCTTGCCAGTACACGCATCACTTCGGCTTGGGTGGGCGCTGCGTCATTCATGCCGTCAGCTAAAGTAGACCAGACTTCGTCGACGCTGGCACTACCATCAAACGAGCTGATGAGCTGATAGGCCTGTTCATTGAATCGGTAGTGCTTCCCCGACACACCATCTGCCAGGACATACCAGTCCTGACCACGAATGCGCTGGCCGCTTACCATAACGCCGCTTCGCAGCCTAGGCGACAGATGCGCCACGCGGTACCAGTCTGGCGACAACAGGGGCTCTCGATGCTCACTCATCGCGCTCACCCCACCAGCCGCCAGAATAGCTTTCGCAATCGCTGCGACAAGCGCAGCCAGAACACCGAGGCCACCGGGCGCTGGTCCACATCGATTCGGGCAATCCCTGACAAGCCATGGTAGAGCGCAACACCGTCAGCCTGCAGTAGACCATCGATCTCGAAAACATTACGCCCGTCTTTCGTTCTGGCTACCGGTGATATGCGATCGATCACAATCGGTACGGCCTCACTCGAAATCGCAGCAAACACGACTTGCGCTTTCTGTCCGGCGGAGATAAACCCAATGTCTTGTTCATCAACCGCGGCCACAATTCGGTAAGCACTTTGAGGCGCAATCGTCAGAAGTTCCTGACCCCGCTTTACCGGCATGCCAATCGAGTCCTGCAAGTCCCCGCTTACCACGATGCCGCCAATCGGCGCTCTGAGTCGGGTACGCGTCAAGTCAGTCTCTGCCTGCTCCAGTTGAACAGTCGCCTGACTCAGACGCGCGCGAGCCACAACGATCTCGGCCGCGTCATCCTGGCTCAAGGCGTCGCGATACTCGCGATCAAGCTGACTCGCCTCGACTCGCCATTTCTCAACGGTTCGGACGAGATCTTCATCGTCGAGCGTCACTAGAAGCTCATTGCGGTTGACCGGATCACCTGGTCGCTGCGCGACAGATTTGATGAAGCCATCAACAGGAGCGGAAATTACCCGCTGACCTTCGCCCTGAACGGTTGCAGGCGACGACACGGTTAGGTTTATCGGGAACGCCGCCACGACCGCTATCAAGACACCCGTCGCGAGCAGCGCGAGTTCTTTGCCATTGACCGGCCATCGGGAGCCACTCTTGGCACGACGCTCACGTCTGCGAAGCAAGGCTCCGGTGATGGATTTGTCTGCCCGGAACTGTGTGGCGAGCACCGGTCCGACAAAGCAGGCAATGTCTTTCGCGGACTCGATGAACCGTTCATCAAATCCAGCATTGTTTTCAAACGTCAGAACGCCAGCAATCTGCCCTCTTAGCAAGAGCGGAATGGAGTACACGGCTGACCCGGTACCCTGCCGGATCAACGCGGCATGCATCGAATTGGCTGCCTGGGCCGCTTTACGAGGCATGGGATACACAATAGTTGACCGGGCATCCACCGCCTCCTGCATGGCTGCTGACAATGATCTGACAGCAAGTTGGCGTGGCTCCAGGTCAACAGTCCCAGAAATCGCACAAACTTGAAGTCTTCTGACGCCTTGCATACCCAACGTCACTCGTTCGCACTCGAGCGCCTTGGCCAGATGATTCACGACTTCGCTCGCCGCTCCGGCAAACCGATGATGTGAAAGCCCGCGCGACAGAATCTGAAGCACAGTGCCCACACGCAACGCCCGAGCAGCACGGCGCGAGCGACGCGCTTTCTGGGCGGCGGCTTTTTTCTCAGCGTCTACGGCTAGTTCGGGTTCGGAGAGCAACGGTATATGACCTCATTTAGGGGTGCGCACAAAGCGCGCCCACGTTCACTCGACCATTAAGCCATTACTTTAGGGGGGCTAAACGCCAATAAAGGACGGCAATGCCCTCCTTCTTTCAGGTCAGTTCATCATGAGTCAACCGGTACCGCTCTATACTGGCGAGCGTTTATTCCAAACCAAAGTTGCGATGGCCCTCACAAGAGACGATGTGCTACACGACCGTATTCGCAAACGGCTCCGTGACGAAGCCGAGAATGGCGCGGACCACCAATTGCTGTCGGAAGAAGAGTTTGAGGCGTCGCGGGCTGACATCCTGTCTCAGTTCAACGGGCACGAAGAGCTTTGGATTTTCGGCTACGGCTCACTCATCTGGAGTCCGACATTCGAATTCGTCGAACAGGCGGTCGCCCATTTGCCCGACCACGCCCGCAAATTCTGCCTGTGGGCGCCCAGCGGCAGAGGCAGCCCTGAGCAGCCGGGTCTGTGGCTGGCACTTGATGACGCTGAGCGCGGTCATAGTTGCACTGGTGTCGCGTTTCGCATCGACAACGCTGTCAGAGAACATGAACTGCTCATGTTGTGGCGGCGCGAGATGGTGAGCGGGGCCTACCAGCCACGGGTAATTGCAGTCGAGATACAAGGTGCCCTGAAACCGTGCGTCTGTTTACTCGCAAATAAGTCACATCCTCGCTACACGGGCCCACTATCAGCACAGACCATTGTTTCTTCTATTGCCATGGCAGACGGACACCTGGGCTCCTGCCGGGAGTATCTCTACAAGTTGGTTGACGGCCTGAACAAACTCGATGTCGATGATGCCGATCTCAACCTACTGGTCGAACAGGTCAGACAATACCGAATCCATCGCAGCCTGGCTGAGTGAGCTTAGCGAGTCATCAAGCCCCTCTCCCTTTGGTATTGATGACGCAGGCGATGCTGGCTCTAACCTGGCCGAACTTGTTCAATTCGCTCGGCAATCGCGACTAGCCTGCGCATCTCTCTTAGAACCGGCTTCTCAATCAATTTACCATCTACCACCACCAGGCCGGTGTCGGCAGCCTCAAAAGCATCTAGTAAGCGGCGCGCCCGATCAATTTTTTCCTGGTCAGGGGTAAACACGTCGTTTAGCGCCTTGATTTGCCGCGGATGAATAGAGCCTTTTCCGCTGAAGCCCAGGTCACGCGCAAGCGTTGCTTCGGCCACCATAGCAGCCGGATCTTCAAGATCAAGAAACGGCACGTCAATGACGTCAAGCTCCGCACTTGCCGCGGCATGGACCACCCTTGACCGGGCATACAGCAAAGGCCCCCACTCATTCTGACAACGCAACTCGGCCGCCATATCAACGCCGCCAAAGAACAGGGCGTCAATTCGATCACTGCAATGGGCAATTTCGAATGCGGCCTCCAAGCCATGGTTGGTTTCGATAATGACATGCAAACGACAGGGGTGACCCCGTTCCGTCAACAATTCGTCCAACCACCGAACTTCCTCTGGTGTTTTGACCTTCGGCAGCATCAGCGCCGGCGGTGGCGAGTCGGTTTTAATGATCGCCTGCACATCATCGACCCCGAAAGCCTCGCGCAAGCAGTTAATACGAACAATGCGCTCAACGCCATCATCAGCCTGAGGCTGCTCAAACAATGCCAGTGCTCGTTCGCGTGCGAGCGGTTTGTCACCGGGCGCAATACCATCTTCCAACTCCACACAAACGATGTCCGCACCACTGGCCAGTGCCTTGGGGTACATCTCGGGCTTCAGCCCCGGTGTGAAGATAAAGCTGCGGCGCGGACGAGGCACCGACGGAATTGACCCAGCAGATGAATTCGACATCGGCAATACTCCTTCAGTCTTCGCTGGTTAGAACAACCCGACCTGTAATGCGCCCAGCTTCAAGGTCTGCCAGGGTTTGCGCCACAGCGGAAAGCGGTCGTGTCTCGACGGGGATCTCCTTCACTTTGCCGGTCTTGACCAGATCAATGAGTTCGCGCAGTAAAAGACTGCTGCCCACATGGCAGCCGCAAACGGTCAGGGCTTTCTGCGGTAACCATGGCAAAGGCATTTTAAAGTCACCGCCGTGCAGGCCCACACAGACATAGCGGCCGGTCTTGATGAGCGCATGAACCGCCAGGCGCGACGTCGGCGGAATGCCCACAGTGTCGAGCGCAGCAAGCAAACGGTTATCGGACAATTGCCTTAGTTGCTCAACCGCATCGTCAGCCTGACTATTGAGCGTCTTATCTGCCCCCATCGCCTTCGCTGCACTGAGCTTCTCATCATTGTTATCGATCGCAATGATGCGGGTATGACCCAGCGCACGCGCAATAGCAATCGCATTCAGGCCCAGACCGCCCGTCCCGATCACGGCCAACCATTCGCCGTCGCGAAGCGACCCGATTGTCTTGAGTGCGTTGTAAACGGTCAGCCCCGAACAGGCGTGTGGTGTCACGGTGTCGGGGTTTAGTCCGTCAACATTGACCAAAAATTTGGGATGGCTCACCAATGCATGAGTGGCGTAACCCCCATCCTGTACCAGCCCCATAAACCGGGGCGCAACGCAATCGTTCTCGCGTAATTCATCGCATGCCAGGCAATCGCCGCAGCCCTCCCAGGGAAACACCAGCATTGTCGACCCAATCGGTGCCGCCGTGGCGTCAGCATCCGGCCCCAGCGCCAGCACCTCGCCAAGCATTTCATGGCCCATTGCCACGGGTAACTTGATGCCACGCTCGGCCATGTTGAGCCGCCCTTCTTCACCCAGATCCATAAAGCCTGATCCGATGTGCAGATCGGAGTGGCAAACACCAGAGCGCCGAATTCGCACCAGCACCTGGCTGCCGGTCGGTGTTGGCATTTCTCGAAGGCGTGCTTGCAGTGGCTTGCCAAACTCAACGAGGTCGTAGCTTGTATAGGTGTCGGTCATGATTACTTCCCTTTAAAGGCTGGGGGTCTCTTTTCGTTAAACGCGGTAACGCCTTCGTGCCGGTCGGTCGTTGTAACGGTGCGGTTATAGGCTTCTATTTCGAACCACAAACCATCGCTCAATGACATTTGCAACCCGCGATGAATTGACTGCTTGGCTTGCCGAACGGCTATGGGTGCATTCGCAGCAATTTCTGCCGCGGTCTTCGTGACGGCTGGGATTAGGTCTGCTGAGGGATACACCTCATTGACCAGCCCCCACTGCGCTGCTTGTTCTGCAGAAAACGGGCGGGCCGAAAAAATCAATTCCTTGGCGCGCCGCTCCCCGACTGCGCGCGCCAGGGTCTGTGTACCACCGGCGCCGGGGATAATGCCGAGCCTGGTTTCAGTTTGAGCAAAACGGGCGGTCTGAGCCGCATAGACGAAATCACAGGCGGCTGCGATTTCGCAACCGCCACCATAGGCTGCCCCGTTTACGGCACCTATCAGAGGCACCGGACAATCGAGGATGGCTCTGAGCATTCGCTCAAAAATTCTGTGCTGATACGCCCAGGCCTCATCACTCATCCCATTGCGCTCTTTAAGATCTCCCCCGGCGCAGAACGCTTTATCGCCAGCGCCCGTGAGGATGAGGCAACGGGCCATGCTGGGCTCAAGCGCAACAGCTTCAAACACGGCCGATAAATCTCTGCCCATTTGAGTATTGAGCGCATTGGCTGCATCCGGGCGCGTCAGCGTCACCTGCAGGACGGTTTCGGCCGGCTGAGTCAGGCGGAGGGTCTTAAATGATTGGTGCAGCAAGGTATCCATCATGGCGCAATCGTGGGTTTTTCTGTCAGTTGTCGTCAGCAAGCGATAATGTCGGGTAACCATTATTAAACACGAGAGCCCAGCCAAGATGAATTACGAGCTTGATCACCCCGAAATCAGGGCTAGCGTCGCCCGCCTCTGCGAGCAATTTCCCGGCGAATACTGGCGTGAATGTGATCGGGAGCAGGCTTACCCCACCCGCTTTGTCCAAGCCCTCACCGAGGCAGGCTTTCTAAGCGCACTAATTCCGGAACAGTACGGCGGCTCAGGCCTGCCGATGTCTGCCGCCTGCGCCATCCTGGAAGAGATTCACCGCAATGGCTGCAATGCGGCTGCCTGCCATGCTCAGATGTACACCATGGGCACCTTGCTTCGCCACGGATCTGAGGCGCAAAAGCAGCGCTATCTGCCAGGGATTGCCGACGGTTCACTCAGACTGCAGGCGTTCGGTGTTACTGAGCCAACGAGCGGCACCGACACCACCGCGCTACGCACCACCGCGCGCCGCGAGGGCGATCAGTACATCATCAATGGCCAAAAGATCTGGACCTCAAGAGCTGAGCATTCAGACCTCATGATCTTGCTTTGTCGTACCACACCAAAGGATGAAGCTGCCAAGCGGACAGACGGCCTGTCAGTGCTGGTTGTCGACATGCGCGAAGTTAAAGGCAAATCGCTGACCATCAGACCGATTCGCACGATGATGAATCACTCGACCACTGAATTGTTCTTCGACAATATGCCTGTGCCAGCAGAGAACCTCATTGGCGAAGAAGGCAAAGGGTTTCGCTACATCTTGTCAGGCATGAATGCCGAACGAATCCTGATCGCGGCCGAATGCGTTGGCGACGCGAAGTGGTTCACGACAAAGTCGACTGCCTATGCGAATGACCGAGCCATCTTCGGGCGCCAAATTGGACAAAACCAAGGTGTTCAGTTTCCGATAGCAAAAGCCTACGCGAGCATGCGCGCATCGGAGTTGGTATTGCGCGAAGCAATCCGTAAATACGAAGCCGGCGACAACCCGGGCGAAGAAGCCAATATGGCGAAGATGCTTTGTGCAGATGCCTCATGGGAAGCTGCCGAAGCTTGCGTGCAGACTCATGGTGGATTCGGTTTCGCCGAGGAGTATGACATTGAGCGTAAATTCCGCGAAGCACGGCTCTATCAGGTGGCACCTATTTCTACCAACCTCATCCTGAGTTACATTGCCGAGCATGTACTGGGTCTACCCCGGTCGTACTAGCCCTACCAAAAACAACCAAAGAGGAATCCCAGCATGGCCATCTATGAATTGCGCACCTATACCGTTGTCGTTGGCAAGATGGCCGAAGTCAGCGAACTCTATAAAACCGAGGGCTTTCCAGCGCTTAAGGCTATCGATACTGATCAGTGCCTAGTGGGTTACTTCACAGGAGACATTGGCGCTATGAATCAGCTTTTTCATCTCTGGAAGTTTGAAGACGATGCCGCGCGCCGAGCATTTTGGGCGAGGGTTTATGCAAGTGACGACTTCATGGCCTTTGCTGCAAAGCTTAGGCCGCGCTTGGTCAGCCAGCAAAACCAGCTCATGATGTCGGCGCCCTGGGGGCCGACCGTCTAGAAACGCTAAAGCGACCAATGCCCGCTCGGCTATTGCTCGCCAGGCGGCTTCATGAGTGTCTTGAGCTGAGCATGCGAGGCTGTTTGCCCAAGCCAGTCAAAGTTCTGGTCGGCGAGCATCTGTTCGCCCGCGCCAATCATCGCCTGAACTGACCTTAAGGCGAGAGAGCCGCCTGTACTCAGGCGTCGCACACCCATGCCAGCCAACGACGGCACATCCGCAGGCTGCAGCCCAGACATCAAGACATTGACGGGTCGGCTGACGGCGGAGACAACTTGTTTAACCTCGTTCAATGTCTTTAGGCCAGGTGCATATAAAACATGTGCCCCAGCCTGCTCAAACGCTTGCAAACGCTCAATCGTTTTATCAAGATCTCGGTCACTGCGCAGCATCTGCTCCGCACGAGCAGTCAAAATATAGGGCGTATCGAGCTTACCTATTTGCTCAACCGCCGCCTGAATGCGCTCAACCGCGAGCGACAGCGGATAAAGCGGCGCGGCTCGGTCCCCGGTGTAGTCTTCAATGGATCCGCCGGCAAGACCGGTTTGTGCGCTTAAGGCAATGGTCTTGGCAACCTCTTCTGGCAAATCGCCATAGCCATTTTCCAGGTCTGCCGTAATGGGCACCAGGGTGGCATCACACAAAAGACGACAGTGAGCGAGTTTTTCGTCACGGCTGACTTGGCCATCTCGTCGCCCGAGCGTTAACGCAAAGCCAGAGCTCGTACTTGCCAGCGCTTTGAAGCCCATTCCCTGCAACAAGATGGCTGACCCTGCATCCCAGGGATTGGGAGCAATGAAGCATCCCTGTTTGTGGAGATCTGCGAATGCGGAGCCTTTCGAAATCGACATGAGCCTAGCCCAGGGGTGGTTGATGACTGGACTCAAAGCATATCAGTGCTGATAATGAAGCTGGACATTTGATTGGTTAGGAACAGCAGATGACACAAGCACTGGCAAGCCCGCCGCATGACGCCATCACCATTATGACCGGCGCAACGGGTGGGATCGGTTTACCTACTCTCAACGCGCTGGCAAGACAGCAGCGCCCGCTGCACTTGATCGACCTTGATCACTCCAAGCTACAGGAAGCCAAAGCAAATATTGATACCAGTGTTCAGGTGACTACCACCGTCAGCGACCTCAATGGGCTAGCCGCCTGCGAAGCAGCACTGCCACCTGGAGACACGCCGATTGGTGCGCTTGTTCATCTCGCAGGCATATTTGTGCCACATGAACTAAGCGCATCTGACAGACCGGTTTTTGAACGCACCCTGCAAGCCAACGCCATCAACGCTTACGATATGGTCACTGCGATGATGCCGCGCCTGACGGACAACGCGCGCATCGTTTTTGTGAGTTCACTCGCGTTTAACCGGGGAGCACCAGACCACCCCGGCTATTCAATGGCCAAAGGCGCACTGGTTGGTCTCTCACGCAGCCTGGCCCGCTCACTTGGCCCACGCGGCATTTTGGTCAATGCGCTCGCGCCTGGCATCATCGAAACATCAATGCCCGCTGAGATTATTAAAACCCGCGGCAATGCAGCCCGCGCTGTGACACCTCTCGGCCGCTTTGGGCAACCTGAAGAAGTCAGCGGTGTTATCGAGTTTTTGCTGTCGCCCGCATCGTCCTACATCACCGGCCAGCTCATCAACATTGATGGTGGCACAGTTAACGGATAGCTCGCTAACTGATCAATTCCCCGATTGCCTCATAGCCACGACTGCCAGGCTTAAATGACGCGTCCAACACGGTGAAGTGATTTGTATCTGGCATGACGAACTGGCGGCATTCCATATCTGCCGCCTTGACCACTTGCGAATATCGGACAGTTTGATCGATCCATCCTTCTGGCTCATCTCCTCCTGCCCAGGCGATCACCAGTGCCTGGCCACCCGGTGGCTGCGTCAAGCAATCGTTGCGAACAGCGACATCCTTTGTTACCTGGGCATCCTGATTAACCGACAAGCCAAGGATGACTTCAGGCTCATAGATACCGCTGATAGCAGCAACCCCCGCTACCAGATTCGCCGGTAGACCGTCGCCATCGTCAGGCGTATTCAGGACTCGCGCCGCCAGATGCGCACCAGCCGAATGACCAATGAGAATAAGCCTTGAAGGGTCAGCCCCCCAGGCCTGAGAGTGCGCGTGGCAAAACCGGGTTGCGCGGACGATCTGAGCCGCCATGTCGTCTAGCGTAATGGCTGGGGCCAAATCGTAATTCACATTGGCGACTACGGCGCCCCTTGCGAGTAGCGGCGGCACGACCAGCGTATGGTCGCTCTTGTCTAGCGCACGCCAAAACCCCCCATGCACAAACAGTACGAGCGGCGCCAACCGGTCAGACTCAAGTGGTCGGTACAGATCCAGCGTCTCAAGAGGACCGGCCCCGTAGCGAACGTCAAGTTCACTATGACACTGCCCGTCAAGATCAGTGGCTGCCTGACGCGACTGAGCAGTCAAGGCGTCCAGCTCTGACTGCGAATCCGCGACCGCAACTCTGGGGTTGTAGTTAGCCTCCAGGACTTCAGCAGGCATGCTGCGCCAGTCAATCATGTGTCGTTCTCCTATCGCAGGGCAAAATAGTGAAGCAGTGTTCCGCTTAAGAACTAAATGGTAACCAAAAGGAGAATGATCTTGGACAAAGAGTTATTTGATAAGGGACTGGCCAAGCGTAAGGCGACACTCGGAGACGCCTATGTGGCTCGTACGCTCGACCAGGCGGATGATTTCACAAGGCCCTTCCAAGAGGCCATGACAACCTGGGCATGGGGGTTTGGCTGGGGCGATGAAACCATTGACGTTAAAACTCGCTCAATGATGAATCTCGCCATGATCGGGGCGCTGGGCAAGATGCATGAATGGGAGCTTCACTGCCGTGGGGCGCTTAACAATGGCGTTAGCAAGGAGGAGATTCAGGCCATCATTCATGTCGTTGCGATCTACTGTGGCGTGCCTCAATCTCTTGAGTGCTTTCGGGTTGCGCGCAAAGTGCTCACGGAAGAAGGTCTCCTTTAACTCTCCTGCGCCGCTTTCCCCCTCCGTTCGCCCATGAATCGGCGGTCGCCTATGCCAGATATGGGGCGAGTTTTCCGCCTTATCGACGAGACCGGGCAGTTCGGAGGCCTCTTCCGCTCGATCATTGGCCTCACATCTACCGCGCGCCTGTCGATAACCAATGTGAGGCCAATAGCGTAAGGAACAGTCACAATGGCGGTGAAAAGCGGCGAGAATTCTGTCTTGGATCTACTTCTGCGTGCCGAGGCACCAGCAGCGGTTCAGGAAACGGAAGCACCCGCCCCATCGTCGGGGCTTAAGCTGTTTCTGTCAGCCAACGAGCTGCATGAGATGGCGCAGCGATATAGCCGATCGGTCAACCGCTTCGAGACCACGCGCAATGAGCTGCGAGCCTCGGTTAAAGCGCGTAGTGAGCAGCTCGCGACGACTAAGAAGCATCTTGCCGCGGTGCTGGACTCGATTTCGGACGGCATTATCTCTTTCAATGAGTTCGGTCGGATCGAGTCGTTTAGTCGATCAGCTCAAGTTATTTTCGGGTGCTCGGAGGGGGAGGCCGTTGGCACGGAAATCGGGCGATTTTTTGGCGCTGATTTTCTTGAGCAGGGAATCTGCCGAGAGCCAACAGAGACGATTTGCACCCGCGCGTCAGGTTTACCCATCAGGGTCGAGATGAGGGCCAAGCATGTCATTACCGACACTGGCTACATCACCGTCCTGACCGTGCGTGACATTACCGATGTCAAATACACCCAACAGCTCCTTAAAGAACAGGCGTTTTTGCTCGAGAACTCGCACTCGTTCATGCTGACGTTCGACCGATACGGCAACATCGAGTGGTGTAACCCTTGCTTTGAAAGACTGACTGGCTTTCGCTTGGATGAACTCATTGGTCGTAAGCCTGGCGAATTGCTCTCAAACCGTTTTTCGGTGCGACCGTTGCTGCGTCAACTCTCGATGGCACGGGCAAATGAAAGCGCCTTCAAAGCCGAGCTTGAGATTTGCCATGCTAATGGGCGGCACTACTGGGTGAGTGTCGAGGGGCATCCCATGGTCAAAGAAGACGGATCCCTCGAAAAATTTGTGACGTTGGGCGTAGACATTACCGAACGCAAAAAGAATGAAGCCATGCATGTGGACTTCATCTCAATGGTCAGCCACGAGCTCCGCACACCGCTGACGGTTGTGTCTGGGGCCTTCGATGCGTTGAGCTGGAGTGTGGGCGGCGAACTGTCTGAGACCCACCAGGAACTGGTGGATATGGGGCTTCGCAACTGTGAGCACCTGACGATGCTCATTGAGGACCTCATTGACGTTAACAAGCTTGAAGCCGGCACGGTGCGCTTTCAGTCCCAGTTTATGGACATCGAAGAACCAGTAGACGGGGCGATATCGACGATCTCGCGCATTGCTCAAGACAAGCAAATTACGGTGCGGACGAATATGCTTAAGTCTGCCGCGGTCGCATTCATTGATCCTCAGCGGCTCCGGCAAGTCGTGATCAATCTGCTCAGCAATGCCGTCAAGTTTTCGCCAGCGCAGTCTACGATTACGGTGAGTCTTGAACGTGACAACGACGATGTTGTTATCAGCGTAAAAGATGAGGGGCCTGGCATACCTGAAGACTTTCAACCGAGACTCTTTCAAAAATTCTCCCGTGATGCGACGGTTGAAGCGAATGGTACAGATGGTTTTGGACTGGGCCTTTGCATCAGTAAAGGACTGGTCGAGCAAATGTCTGGCTCGATTGACTTTGAAACAAGCCCTTATCACGGAACAACCTTCAGGGTGCGATTTGCAGAGCACAACGCGCAGGTGCTACTAGCATGAATCCCAATCTCTCCATTTTGCTCGTCGATGACGACGAGATCGATCGCGAGCTTGTCCAGCGGGCGCTTAGGGCAGCAGGCATTCACAACCCGGTTACGACTGCCAGCAATGGCCTTGAGGCCCTGGCAATTCTGCGAGGCGAGGATCCGCAAGCGACACTGGGCCGACCTGCGATGGTGTTGCTCGATCTCAATATGCCGCAAATGAACGGCTTTGAGTTTCTTGAAGCGCTAAGAGCTGACTCAAGCCTTAGTGGCATTGTCGTTTTCGTCCTGTCCACCTCTACCCGCCAGGAAGACATAGAGCGATGCCAGCGCTATCAGGTTGCTGGCTACATGTCCAAGCAAACGGCCGGGCAGGATGTGTGCCTGCTGTCAGAGCTGCTTGACTCCTATTGGCGTCTTGTGAACGTCGCAGATGAAACTCCTTAAGTTACCCGTTGTCCCAATGGCAGCCCTCCCCGGATTAGTGCGCTCAACCTGCACGATGAAGGACCGATAAACAATTGACGCCCGTCGAAATCACTTTTATGGAGCCCCCAGATGGTCGAAACTCTCGAATCCCCCAACGTCATGCCAGAAATTCAAAAGCGCCGGCTTGCAGCAGCGGCACGCTACAAAAAAGCCCCGCCCGTGCGGGAAAAGCGTGGCGGTACTGGCGAAGTCCTCGTCGTGGAAGACACCCCGGACATCAGGCGACTCATGAAAATCGTGCTTGAGACTTTCGGTATGCAGGTTACGATGCTTGGCGACGGGCAAAGCGCTGCTGACATGATCGACATGAATCAAGCACCTGATCTCGTGATTATGGACAGGATGCTGCCCTACGTCTCCGGCGACAAGCTCATTGAAAAAATCCGCGCCGACCAGGAATGGAATGAAGTGCCGGTGGTGGTGGTCTCGGCCAAGGCACGCGGCAGTGATGTCGCTGAGTCACTGCACTCGGGCGCCAATGATTATGTGACCAAGCCATTTAACTCAAAACACTTTATGGAAGTGGTCAGCCGATACGTCTGATCAAAACCGATACACTTGAAGGGCTGGGTAACCTGGGGTACTCAGCCCTTTTTACGTTTGACAGGAGACAAACAGTGATCGGTTACACCACACTCGGCACCAACAATCTGGAACGGGCTGTCGCTTTCTACGACCAGCTATTCGGGGGCGAAGGCATCAAACAGGTCAGACCCAACGACAGGGTCTGCCTGTTTCTTCAAAAAGGGGCGCCCATGTTTGGCATCGCGACTCCCTATGACGGCAAACCAGCAACTGTCGGCAACGGCATGATGATTGGATGGCAGGTTGACTCGGTAGACCAAGTGAAGTCTCTTTACGAACTCGCTATGAGTCTTGGTGCATCAGATGAAGGCGGACCAGGTGACCGGGGCAACAGCTTTTATGGCGCCTACTTCCGCGACCTCGACGGCAACAAGTTAGTCGTCTATAAGTTAGGCTGAAAATAAGCAGGAGAACACCATGCCCACCCGGGATTTTGAAACCATCGAATTTGATGTCACCGATTCGGTTGCCACCATCACCCTGAATCGACCAGAGCGCATGAACGCGTTCACCACCCAGATGCGCCAGGATATCTGCGACGCGCTGGACCTTACCGATGCTGACGATGCGGTTCGCGCCGTCATCTTTACCGGTGCTGGCAAAGCGTTCTGCGCCGGCGCAGACTTGTCTTCTGGCGGCAAGACGTTTGACTTTAAAGCGCGCGCAGATGAAGCCCGCGAGGCTATGCGAGTCGGTGATGTCTACCGCGACGGCGGTGGTATCGTCTCGCTGCGACTGTTCGAGAGCCAAAAGCCGATCATCGGGGCCATTAACGGCGCTGCCGTCGGTGTCGGCGTCACGATGCAATTGCCCATGGACATTCGGCTCGCTTCGACCAAGGCGAGATTTGGCTTCGTCTTTAATCGCCGCGGGATCACGCCAGAAGCGGCTTCTTCCTGGTTCTTAACCAAAGCAGTCGGCATGCAGACTGCGCTAGAGTGGTGCTACACCGGCAGGATTTTCGAGGCCCAGGAGGCATTCGACAAAGGGCTAGTCAGATCACTGCACGAACCAGAAGATCTTTTGCCGGCGGCACAAGAACTGGCTGCGGAAATTGCCCATCATGCAGCGCCCGTGTCCGTCGCCCTCACCCGCCAGATGATGTGGCGTATGGCGAGCGTTGAGCATCCGATGACGGCGCATGAGGTTGATAGTCGGTCTATTCAGTCCCGCGGACAGTCGGCTGACGCCCGTGAGGGGGTCTCCTCGTTTCTGGAGAAGCGAACGCCAGTGTTCCCTGAGAAAGTCTCAAGCGATATGCCAGCGTTTTACCCATGGTGGCAGGATCAACCGTTTAAATAGCAAACCCGCCCCGGTACAACCGCCGGCAAGAACAACGGCAGGCCCAGCCGGCCGTCGTTCTAATACCTAGTACCTAGCTGGGACGACAGTCGACTGTCGCCGGCGTCAGCGTTGCTGACTGCCTAACAAGCGAGGTGATTTCACCAGTCGAGGTCTTCCACGAGACAGACCAACTGGTGTCCAGCGCACTGCCATTTTGCAAGGTTGCGACGAAATACAAGGTCGTGTCGTTGGATGCTACGTTCGTGAACGGAGGCTGTGCCGCCGGATTGGCCGAGAAATCTGCGTCGGACGGGCGGAAGTAGAGATCCTGCCCGCCGCTACTACGCACCAGAATCCGGCCATTCGTTACAGTTAGCAGTCCTGATCCAAGTGGGTTAAGCGGTGCCGACCCACCCTGAGACTGGTTGCAGGTCATCGGAATGCCCGTGGTCAAGGTGTTGGGAATGCCGTTGATGAATGGACCAATACCATTGCCATCACTGGCTGGCGGCGGCGCCGGCGCCGGCTGTGGCGCTGGAGCCGGAACAGGTTGTGGTGCAGGTGCAGGGGCTGGCGCCGGTTCGGGGGCCGGGGCTGGCGCTGGCTCGGGAGCCGGGGCTGGAGCTGGCTCGGGTGCCGGGGCTGGTGCTGGCTCGGGCGCCGGGGCTGGTGCTGGCTCGGGTGCCGGAGCCGGGCTAGGCTCAGGTGCTGGGGCTGGCTCTAACGGTGCAGGTTGAGGGGGGGAACTCCCCTCGTCTTCGTTGATCACTGTATCTGGCGGCGTTTGATTACCCCCGTCTGTCGAATCGCTACCTGTGCTGGAGGAATCACCGCCGCCACAGGCACTCAACAGCACGGCTGCAACACCGAGCGTGGCTACTTTGGCGCTAAATGCGGCGTTCAAACGCTTGCTTAACAGGGACTCCCTGGGCATTCCATCCTCCTGAACATAGTCTCGATGACGGTTCTCGGGCCACTCGGCAGTGCCCCGCAGTCGACCTAGTCTTCGTTTATTAAAAATTTCGACACGTGAATTTATCACTATGGACGCAGCAATGCCCCGTTATGGGGACACTCGTTCACGATTTGCCACGGTCTACCCAGAATTTGTCTCAGTCGGAGCACAAACGCACCGCTAAAAAAATGCAACAAGGATCGATCAGGGACGCCCGGGTCAAAAGCATCGTCAAGCGAGGCCACGACTATTGCGTAGCCGTCTCCATGGCACCACTCGAAACAGCTTCCTCAAATGGCACAAACGGCAGGTAAGGCCGCAAAAGAGAGTGCTCGCTACAGTTGCTAAGGCTAACGCCGTTCAAGCGGAGCACGCGGGCGGCATTGGCAACATTCCAGATCTGAACTGACGTAAAAGCATCCTCTACTTGAGGACTGGATTCCGAATAACAGCGTGGCTGGTCAGGACGATATCGTAAGTCGACACCAAGCAGAAAAATACTCTTGCAGCCCAGATAAGCCGCCAGTTGAATTGCCAGCATGGTTGTCGTGCAGCCGTAGAAAAACCCGGCGGCGAGGTCCTGTGAAAAACCATCACGCTTGAGATGCGGGACGAAATAGGTGTTTTCTGTCAGGACAGGCGAATCACTATCTCGAAGGTCAGCCCGTAAAACCCGGCGGGTTACTGGATTCAAAGACGTGGTCGCCCAATGGCCTTTTTCTGGGTGCTCCAGAAAACGTCGATCCGAGACGGTGTAGTAGTTTTGGACGAGCCCGTTATCGTGTTCGAGGGCTGTAGACCCGTTCATACCGATCAGCAGCTGGTCTTGTAGCAACTCGAGCGGCTCAGACAACAACGACGGACCATTAGCCAACACAAACGCCGTGCGTCCCTGCTCAGCGTTTTGGAGTTTGCGAATCGGATTAGTGGAGTTGTTCATAGATGTCAATAAATCGGTCGATTAGGTTTTCTGCTTGCAGATATTGGCTAAAGTAGCGCGCGCTCTCTTGCTGTAGCTCTGCGGTCAGCACCGGATCATCGGCCAACTCTAGCAAGACCTCTAAAATGTCAGATTCATTTGCTTGTTTGAACGGGGGCAGTTCGTCCGCTTGGCACGTCTGAGCCATCATGGACTTGCTAAAGAAATCTGCACGATTAATCACAACATTGCCGGCGCACAGCCCCTCGATCGAGACTTGATGAAATGCACCCGTCACAATCTCATCAATCGTGACATGGCTGGCCCTTCGCAACCCCATCAGGAGTGCTGGCGACAACGGCGCCTCAGGCCGAATCAGTTCGATCTTGCCGAGATCCTTTAGGGCAAGCAGGGTTCGCTCAAGCACTTCAGACGCTTTGCCATTCCAGCGCCCTCCCCTTGAATGGGTTGGGCTGAACATCACACGAAGCTTGTCGCCGACTCGCCGCTCTCGTAGCGTACCGGCATCAAGCACCAGATTCGGAACCGGCAGGTAACTCTGATAATGGCGCGGTTGATACTGCCCAACGACGAGATGAGCCTGAAATGGCAGACCAATGCTGTCAGCCCGTTCAGAATATAGAGGACCCTCCCGCAAAGGAGAATGAACCTGGTAAACGAAACATGTGTCCGGTTTCGTGCATCTCTTCAGCCAGGCAGCTTGGTTAGCAGGCAAATCGTTATGCACATGCACAATATCGGCTTGCTCAAGCGTCTCTCCGATTAACTCAATTCCCGCCGAATCAGCGTCAGCCAGCACGATGCTCTCATCAACAAATTTTTTGTTTAACGGGCCTTTGTTCGGATAGTCCTTGACGCAGATACTGGTGGCATTGAAGCCCTTTTGTTTGAGCGCCCTGACGATCTTTGCTGGCGCACCGACCAGAGGAGCTGGGGCGATGTGTACAACGTTAGCGGACATCGAATAGCACCCCATCGGCTAGGCAAAATTGCAACAAAGCGGCCGCTGACCCACCGGATTCAACTACTTCGCACTGAGTTCTATATCGCAAGTAGACCGACTCTGCGACCAACATTGTCTCGATACAGTCTGCCGTTGCCTCACATAGAGCAGCGAACGTTCGGCGCCCCCTGGCAACGGGCTGACGAAGCTTGATCACACCTTGGTAATTTGCCGTATTGAACTCGATCAGTTCTGGTTGGTATTGATTGGCATTGACAAGCGGCAGGAGCAAGTCCGGTGACTTCGGCGCTACTTCCTGAATAACCCGCCGTAGCGCTATTGGTAGCTGGGCATAAGTTTTAGATGCCACGACCTTGCGCCAGGTAGCCTGCTGAATTAGCCGGTGATGTTCGGGTACCACCAGGACATCGGTGGTCTGAGCATCCACGTTGACTGGGGTTGCACCATCATTGGTCACCACGACAACCGCCTTGATATTGGGCGAACACGCCTTTAATGCTGAGACAAGCTGAGGAGGCGGATCAAAGAAGATCAGGTTCGCAATGGTGCCAATACGTTGTTTGTTCGCTTGATCGATTCGGCTAACGATCGAAGCGACGGTCGTGTCTGCCAAGTCTTCGTATTGAAGCAGCGACAGATTATCGGATTGGAGGGGCGAGAAGTCTCTGAACTGATCGAGTTCACCGATTAGCCTGGCAACCCTTGGCTGATCGCTGGTGTGATGAACGATGCCCGTCGAGTGACTCGGAAGCCGGTCAGAAATCTCCTTGACCTTAATGTATCCGGCTGACTCGATCGTGCCGAGTACGCGCTGCCCCGGGTAATGGCCACGCGCGTCGCTGACTGGGATTCGCTGATCGGTGCTCGAGGGCCTTTTGATGAGCGTCCGGCCAGGAAAGACACCCTCACTAGTCGTTCCCAGCGCGCGGTTGAGAGCAGAATCGCGCCAGAATGCACCTGGGTCGCGAATCAGTTTCTTCGCCTTTCGTTTGAGGATATGGTGACGATTCGTATCTGCCGCGCTGATCATATTAGTCAGAATTTTGGTGGTGCGTAAGGAGGTCCTGTGACTCCGATCATCTGTGTCCATGCAAGTGGCTCCGTTCGCAATGGCCTGCGCTGATCGGTCAAAACGCCAGTTTAGGTCGCCAACCGCGGGGCAATGAGCCAGAATATCGGCGGTTGACAGCGCCAATTCGATCGATCGTTTCATCGCCGGGACGTCAAAGGGCTCCACTGCCTGAACCCAGGGTGGTTCTGCGTACTCTGCTAATCCGAGATGAGCCCAGGTCACAACAGGTCGAGCATGCGCGAATGCTTCCAACCCAACCATTGAGGCAGTCTCAAACAAACTGGGCACCAGGACAATGCGAGCACGCCTCAGGGCGCGCGTCCGTGCATTGTCAGTATCTGCCATAAGAATCTCACACCGACTGGCCACGTTGGCTGGCACCTGATCGCTTGCAATGCCGAAACGTAGGTGCTGTAGCTGATCGACGAGGGTTTCAATAAACGCCGTTCCCTTGAGCGACTGCCATCGCCCAAGAAACAACACATCAAGATCGCGCTGTCCAGACTCAACAGTAGAGGGAGGGTTTGGCACCGGATTTGGAAATACACTGATTCGCCTAGAAAAGGCGTAAGACAAATGTGCTGCTGCGACCGCTGCACGCGAAGGGGCCGAGACCCGCCATGCACGGTCAATTTCGCGCGCCTCCAGGCTCTGGGTGGCTGCGTCTACAGGTAACCCCTGGATCCGAGCACCGAGATCTCGCGACCCATGCAGTCGCACATGGAGCTTGTAGTCACCCGCCAGGTAACGGGAACACGCGAGGGTTTCCGGCGCCTCGACGATCGCGTCATCGTAAGCAATGGCAGCGATATCGTTTCGCACCCTGGAGCGGAACGCCTCGATTGATTCGCTTGACCTCTTCCCCAGCGTAGTCACTGACACGCCAGCCGCGTGGAGCCGGTCGCGCGCCAACCCACAATAACGGGTAACACCGCTGGTCGGCGAACAAAACGGGTCGATTAGGACGTATGTAGATCTATTGTCCGATTTCTCAGTCATCCGTTGGCGTGGGTAGATTGCAACTTGTTTCGCTGCCGGCAATCGCGGCAGATCGCACTCGGCATTCAGAGAATATGACGTTTCCACGCCTATCACTCGCTCGATCAAACTAGGAGAAACTTGTTAATTCGAAGGTCCCAACCCATCGATTAGTGCTCCCAATGCCAAACCGTCGCACAGAGTAGCGTACGCTGCGACGGTCGCATGCCATAGATAATGAACCTTCACGCAAGGCGTGACGACTAACATGCATCAGCGCGCCCGGCGAAAGGCGCACTGCAGCCACCCGACCGGAGACATCCCATGAAACCTCAATTCGTCTTAATTGCCCTCTTGACGAGCATCGTCCTGAATTTGACGGGGGCTGCCCCTGCGGTCGCCCAGACCGATATCGACTCCCTGCGCGAACTCATGCGCGAACAGTCGACTGAGCGAGCTGAACGAGGAGGAACTGAAGGCCTTGAAGTCTTCATCACCGAGGAGGCTGAAAGGCAGGTCAGCCAGGCCCGCCGGCAGGGCAAATCGAGCAATATCCAGATTCGCCGGGGCAACACCAGCGGCGTCGTACAGGACCAGACGGGCGAAGGGAATTACCAGAGCATTAATGTTGGCGCTGGAGACTAAGCAGGTTGCGAGAAGCGTCAGTGCAGGTTTGCGCCAGCCCGATACTCACGCGGCGAAAGCCCAAAATGAGATCTGAAACTGGTAGAGAAATGCTGAAAATTCTCAAAGCCATACTTGAGCGCAATCTCGCTGATTGAGCGCGACGAAAAGCGCGCATCGCAAAGCTCACTGGCAACTGCCTCAAGCCGGGAAAGTCGAATATAGGCACCAGGCGACTTGTTTTCTTTAGCAAATATTGCGTTCAGGCGACGGACAGACATCCCGACCTCATTTGCAACAACCTGGCGGTCGAGCGCCGGACTGCCCAGGTTGTTTCTGATGAACGACTTTGCCCTGAGCATCACATGCTGCTCAGGCGAAGACAACTCACAGCGGCTGCCATCATGCGCAGCCAGGCCGGTCGCGATGAGATCAACGAGCGTTTCCTGCACCAGAGTCTGCAGCAATTCATTCGACGCATTGGCGTAACCTGCAAACGAAAGAATATTCTGACGCACCAATTGGCCAATGCCTGACTGTCCGTCAATTGTGCGGGCTGTCAACATATCGGCATTGGGCAGACGAGCCAGCAATTTTTCTTTAGGCAGTTGAACAACCATCTGACTGAATGGCTTGCTCATCTCGAGCGTGTAGGGATCTGTGCTGCTATAAAGCGCCATGTCACCCACTTTCAGCGACGCCGTCTGACCAAACTGCGAAATGCTGGACGCGTTTTTCGTCTGCAGGCTCAGTAAAAAGAACTGGTCGGTTGCCTGACGGATATCGCTCTTGCGGCGGCGCACGATATGCGGGGTTCCGCTCACCCGCGAGATGGCAAGCATTGAGTATCGGGAGAGCTCAATGACGCCGCTGAAGTCTTGACGCTCGGTGACCTCGCACCCCAAACGAACATAACTGTCGCAGACTGCTTCCTGCCAGTAGGCGCAGCGGTCTTTATCAGGCACATCTGATGTGTCGTAGCGAGTCTGTATTTCCATGGTCACAATCCAAGGCCAGGCACAAGACCGAGCAAATGGCCATTCACTGTCTCAAAAACACAAGTTTCGCGGCCCAAATGCAAAAGCGGGCTGGCGGCGGCGCTGTCATGCTTTGAATGACTATATCAGGGAGGAACACCATGTCACAACCGTTCAAGGTCGCTGCCGTTCAGGCCGCGCCAGCCTTTCTTAATCTGCAGGACGGGATCAAAAAAGCCGTCAGCTACATCGAGCAAGCAGCACAAGAAGGCTGCAAACTGGTCGTCTTTCCCGAAACCTGGCTTCCCGGCTACCCCAACCACATCTGGCTTGGCCCTGTAGCATGGTCGATTCAATTCGTCGCCCCCTATTTCGAGAACTCAGTTGAGGCGGGCTCTCCAGAAGACAAGGCGCTTGCCAAGGCGGCCAGGGACAACAATATTCAGGTCTCGATGGGTCTTTCCGAGCGTGCCGGCGGCAGTCTCTACATCGCACAATGGCACTACGGTGAAAATGGCGAGATCATCAAGCGCCGCCGAAAGCTCAAACCAACCCATGTTGAGCGGACCGTTTTTGGGGAAGGTGACGGCAGCGACCTCGTTGTTAACAAAACATCGATTGGTCGGATCGGCCAGCTTTCCTGCTGGGAACATCTGCAGCCCCTGTCGAAATATGCGATGTACTCACAGGATGAGCAAATTCACTGTGCCGCGTGGCCCAACCTGGCCTTATACGAAGGGGGCGCGTACGCGCTCGGCCATCAAGTTAACAACGCAGCGTCCATGTTGTATGCGGTTGAAGGGGGGTGCTACGTGGTGGCAGCCTGCGCTTTGGTCTCTCCGGAGCAGCAAGCCGTGCTGTGCGAAGGCGACCCGGTGCGCGAGCAGTTATGTCCGGTGGGTGGCGGCTACACCAAAATCTATGCGCCCGATGGCCAATCGATCGGCACAGAGATTGCGCACACCGAAGAAGGTCTGGTGACTGCCGAAATTGACCTGGGCATGATTGCCGTTGCCAAGGCGGCCGCTGATCCGGCTGGACACTATTCGCGGCCTGACGTGACACGACTGATGTTGAACAGCAAGCCACAACGGCCCGTGATGGCCTTTGACGAGTCGGCCGAAATTGCGACGGATTTGCCCGAAACAGACGCCAGTGAAGCCGCTGACTGAGACAAACATCTAAGCAATCCAAGCGCCTGCCCGAGTCGTTGGGCGGGCCCATTCTTTTTTCAGTTGGAGACAAGCATGCCAGCACCCGATCCTGCCATCACACCCGACCCGGATGACTTTTACTCCCCGGCCCAGCGCGAACTGCAAAAAGAACTCCAAACCGACAAGCTTGCCAATGCCGTGGTTCAGGCAATTGTTCGCGATGAACTCCTGCCCGAGATGATCGGGTTGATTTCATCGCGAGACTATTTTTTCCTGTCGTCTGTTGATGCGCAAGGTATGCCAACGGTCTCTTACAAGGGTGGCAATCCTGGCGTTGCGCATGTTGTTAACCCGAAAAAGATCGTCTTTCCAAGCTACAACGGCAATGGCATGTATTTCTCGACCGGGAACATTGCTGAGGCCAGCAAGGTGGGCATGCTCTTTATCGACATGTGCACCCCAGTGAGAGTAAGGGTGCAGGGTGAGGCCAAGCTAAGCCAGAACGAAGACTACATGAAGCTCTTCCCCGGGGCCGAGTTTGTCATTGAGGTCGCGGTCACCCGGGCATTCTTTAACTGCGCCCGCTATATTCACAAGCACCAGCGGCTTGAAGAAACCAACAAATACGTCCCCGACGCAAGTGGCGAAGCGCCCTTCCCGTCCTGGAAGCGAATCGACAAATTGCAGGACTATCTACACCCGGACGACTTGGGTAAGGCCGAGACAGCAGGCGGCACGATCACCGAAGACGACTACAACGAAAAAGTGCAAAAAGGCGAGTCTTAACTCAGCACAAACACGCTTCGAGTTGCGTGAGAAATTTGGTCTTTGGCAACTCACGACCGATAAAGACCAGTTTAGACTCACGCGGCTCGTCAGCCAACCAGGGGCGGCCAAGCTCCGAACCCATCATCATATGAACGCCCTGAAACACCACGCGATGATCCATATTGTCAAAGGAAACTATGCCTTTGTAGCGCATCATGTTGGCGCTGTATTCAGCAATGGCGTCACGAAAAAAGCGCTGTAGCTTTACTTCGTCGAATGAGCGCACAGACGTGAACACGAACGAATGCACCGATTCATCGTGCTCGTGATCTTCTTCCTCAAGAAAGCCCGGTTCAATCTCCAGGATCGATTGCAACGAGAACCCACCAATATCGATCAGGTCAGCAATAGGCGTGTTACCAAAATTCACCGGCGAAATCGGCGCCCGTGGATTCATCTGCACCAATCGTTTTTCAATATCGGCCTGCTCCGGTTTAGAGATCAAATCTGATTTGCTCAGCAGTATTCGGTCAGCAAAGCCTACCTGTTCTTGGGCCTCGTGAAACTGATCCAATTGACCGTTGGCATGCTTGGCATCAACTACCGTCACAATGGCATCAAGGGTGTAGTAGGCAGCAATGTCTTCATCCAGAAAAAACGTTTGCGCCACTGGCGCTGGATCAGCCAGTCCCGTGGTTTCAATAATGATGCGATCGAATGACGCTGGCTCGCGTTCGCGGCGCTGCCTGAGCTCACCGAGAATCATCAATAGGTCCCCGCGAACGTTGCAGCAAATACAGCCGTTATTCATCTCAACAATCTGCTCTGCATCGCTGGTCAGAACAAGGTCGTTATCAACCCCTTCTTCTCCAAACTCGTTCTCGATGACGGCAATTTTCTCGCCATGTCTTTCGGTGAGGATTCGATTGAGCAGCGTTGTTTTACCTGCGCCCAGAAATCCGGTGAGGATGGTCACAGGGACTTTTTCAGTTGTGGCAGGTGAAGCGACGCTCATGTCATTACTCTGGTCGGGCCTACTGCCCCGATGGCAAATCGTTTTGCAGCCAATTGCTGCTGACTGATGACACCCTTTTGGGCCATGAGTTTTTCAGCGGCATCGAGCCATTGTTCGTAATAGGTTTTGGGCTTACCGCCGGCTGCTTCCACCTCGGTGGCGGTGGCAACCTCCTGAGAAAAGACCTCCACCCACTCGCCCCAGCTAAAGTGTCCGTCCTCGGCCATCTTGACAATGATCGCAAAGGCTTTTGCCTCCCACGGTTCATTGAAAACATGATCAGAGTCGGCACAAGCGGGCAAGGCTTTCGCCAGCAAGGCAGACTCAGTGCCTGAACGTGAGCTCATGTCAGGCCAGATCCATGTAGTCGTCAAACACGTCTACGCGTAGTGAGTCATTAGGTGCGGCACCTTCGCCCCATAAATCACGCGCACTGAAGCGAACGCTGTAGCAATGCTGAGGTTTCTCACCCAGGCTATGCGCGTGTGTATCCGGGAACGCAAAGACGCCGTAGTCTTTCTCGATAACACCCGTCTTTAAACGGATGTAGCCAGGCAAACGGGTATGGCCGGTTGGCTGGTGATTACGCATAGTGACCTTGTCACCCACCTTAAACCGGGGCTTGACGTCTTCATCAATGCGGGCCGATGCACCTGTCGCGATCAAGCCTGGCACGATATCCGGGGTCAGCAGCATCAGGCA
>JBGCFG010000070.1:0-75857 GCA_045106815.1 Burkholderiaceae bacterium
CGCATTCACGGCGCACTCGAATTGCAGCCGTATCGTCAGAAAAACAGCCGGGTCTTTGCTGTCGAGATGACGGTCAACGCCATGATTGATAACGCTACGCTCACACACTGTGTTGCGTTTACCGTCGCTAGCGGACAACGAGGAACGCGCCGTCGCATAGTCGATGATCAGCGGCACCTGACGATCAAGTTCGGGACGACTTAACAGCCCATCACGATCTGAATCCAGGTCGAATTTCAAGTCGAGCTGTTCAAGCGGCAGCATAAGCTGAAAAGACCAAAGCCCTTGTGCCCGCTGCTTGTCAGTCAGTTCTACATAAGTCACGCTGGACTGATGGGCCATAGCGTTTGACACCCAAACGCAGGCTGTGAGCAAGACAAGCAGAGCATGGCAACAGAGTTTTGCAACAACCGGCCCGCTCATAGCCACCTCTCTAGGGTGAAGTCAGTCATCAGACCAGCCATTTGCCGTGTCTCAAGCTCTCGCGACAACTGAGTCAAAGCGATTTCGTCGCCACCGGCGCTCGCAGCGCGTGCCAGCAACACCGCATCAATCGGTTCTTTTTGCTGTTGCCAGTTTTGAGTGGCATATTGGCGGGCAAGTTCACCTGCCGGTTCAAGCGCAATCGCTAATCTGGCTAACTCGCGCCAGTGAACAGGCGTATCTGATGGAACCCCCTTAGCTGGCAATGCCGTTTGCAAAGCGTGAAGCAATTGGGTTGCCGGCTCACGAACCCCGTTGGCCGCTGAAATCAAGGCTTTCAGCAACTGCACCGATGCCTCTGGCGCCTGGCCGGTCTGCTCCCACCAATTCAGTGTTCTTGCGGCCTGTTCGGGGCCTTCATGAGTCAACTGAAACTGGATCAAGCGATCAACCGTATAAGCTCGCGGCGCCACCAAAAGCGCCTTCCGAAAAAGGTGGGCGGCGGACTCAATAGCACCACTGCGAACAAACAAGTCACCCGCCCAGGTCAGTAAATCTGAATGCTTATGCAAAGACTCGCCGTGATCGGTCAGCAGCGTGGACAGCAAGCGATCACGTTCGGCCGACTCGCCACGGAGCGCGGCAACCTCCGCTTTGCATAGTACTGTCCACCCGGACTGGCTGATCGAAGCGCCCTGCTGACAACTGTTGGCCATCTCTGAAATCTGTCCACCAATCCGGTAGAGATTAGCCCTCAGCCGCCAGTAGGCGGTACGACCAGCCGCCGGCGCTTCAAGCGTCCTGAGTAGATCACGAGCTTCGCCAAACCTGTGCTGGTATTGAAGCAGATCGGCAAGCATCAGCCTGGCTGGCAAAAAGTCTTTGAGATCTTCGCGCTGCAACTGGCGCTCAATCAAGCCAGCTAGCGTTTCCTGACCACTGACTCGCATCGCAGCAAACGCCTCGGCCGCCTGGAGCACCCTTTGTTCTGGTGTTTTTTGCACAGGTGTCAGGAGCGCTTCAATCTGCAAACGCAGACTCTCATGGCCGCCAGGCATGGGCATCAATACTTCTGACGGAGCTAACGGCGCTAACGGAGCTACTGGAGCCACTACAGGAGTTGCTGCCGGAGCAGCCTTGTGTGGCAAACCGGCGGCAGTACTCAAGACAATGGCGCACAATGCGCATAGCGACAACATCTGGCGCCGATTGATAGCGGACGGCATGCCACGCATGGCTGTGACCTCTCAAATGGATGGGCTTGCCTGTCTCTACGCAGCAAACAGGCGATTGGATGCATCCAATTGAAAACAATGACAACTAGCAGCCACCCGCGCCTGGGCTGTCCCCAGAAGCTATCCCGCTAGTTTTTCGCCAGAAATCGGTCCAAATGACTCGCAAACGCATTGCGATCACGCTGGCTCATGGGTGGTGGGCCGCCAGTCTCGATGCCGCTGCCTCGCAGCGTGTCCATCAAATCGCGCATGGTCAGTTGGGCGCTAATCGTGTCCTCTGAAAACATGTCGCCTCGTGGACTCAAGGCATGCCCGCCCTTCTCAATCACTTCGGCCGCAAGCGGAATATCGCTGGTGATCACAAGATCCCCGCGCTTGAGTTGGGCGACTATCTCGTTATCTGCGACATCAAAGCCCTTCGCCACCTGCATAAAGCGAATGCTGGGCGCCGGCGGTACTTGCAAGTATTGGTTAGCCACCAAAACAAGCTCGACCCCGGTTCTCTTGGCCGCGCGATACAGCACCTCTTTGATCACAACGGGACATGCGTCGGCATCGACCCAGATGGTCAAATGGCTCAAAGCTCTATTTCGCCTCGCATCATGACCACGCTGGCGCCCCCGATCATTACGGACTCCACATTACCGGCACGCTTGATCACGCTGGCAGCCAGTTCACTGGGGCGACCCATTTCAATGCCCTGAGTGATCCGGTAGTCGAGCTGCCCATCTTGAGCCGCATCAAGTGACGCCAGCAAACCAACCGCAGCGCAATTCGCACTGCCGGTGGCCGGATCCTCCGGTACGCCATCAAGCGGAGCAAACACGCGGCACTGTAGTGTGCGCTCACCTCCTGGCCGGCAATAGACATACAAGTCTGGCATCACACCGCTGTCGTGGATAGCATCAAACCCTGGCAGGTTAATTTTGCAGCGGGCAAGCGTCTGCGCATCTTTAAGTTGAGCAACGATGAATGGCAAGCCAACTGAGGCAAGCCGCGGCTCGTGCGCGGCAGTGACGATGTCGTCAGGGCTCAGTGCCAATGCGGCGGCAATCATTTCGGCCGATCTCGTCTCGCCCAGTGTGATGGGTGCGGGTGCAGTGAGGCGAGCATGCGTCAAGCCGTCGCTTCGAGCGACGCTAATGGCCACGAGACCGGCCTCCTCTTCAAAAACGATGTCAAGCGGATCAATGTCGCTGCGCAGCGATGACGCCGGGCCATCTGGCAGCAGACCTTCATCAAACAGACAGCATGCGGTACCAATATTGGGATGGCCAGCAAACGGCACCTCACGAGTCGGCGTGAAAATTCTCACGCGTTTGGTGTGCCCTTTCTGCTGAGCGGGCAGCACGAACGTCGTTTCCGAGTAATTGAACTCCCGCGCGATGCGCTGCATCTGGTCGGTCGTTAAACCGTCAGCCCTCGGAAACACCGCCAGCGGATTCCCGCCAAAGCGCTCCCGGGTGAAGACATCACAGGTCAGGTAAGGCAGTCTCATTTGTCTTAAGTACCGCAGAACGTTTGATACGGTCCACTGTCTAAAGGCGCAGGCTGCGCGTACGCCGAAGTTCCTGCGCTTTCATCAAACGGATGCGTCACCGCATGGAGCAATGTGTCAAATGGGGCGTAGTCATTGGCATGTGCGGCTTCCAGCGCCTGTTCCACCAAGTGATTGCGAGGAATGTAGATTGGGTTCACCAATCGCATGGCTGTTGCGGTGTCTGCACCCGATCCGATTCGGTCTCGCCACCGACCAAGCCATTTTTCCAGCGCTTCGTGGGCTGAGCAAATGGCTTTAAGCGGTTCATCGTTTTGTTCGGCAGCGTCTGCGAGCATGCGCATGGCCTGCGTGTAATCAGTCTGGGTTGCCTGCAATAAGGCGAGCCAGTCATTCACCAGAATCAGGTCTTGTGCCGCATCACCAGCGAGCCCGAGTTTGACACGCATACCCTTTAGCCAGGTCGCCTCGTAGTTGGGCGAGAATGCCTCGATGACGGCAGTCGCCAACTCAATTGCCCGATCGTCATCCTCATCTATGAGCGGCAGTAGAGTTTCAGCCAGGCGCGCGAGGTTCCATTGCGCAATCACAGGCTGATTCGCGTAGGCATATCGACCGTGCGTGTCGATAGAGCTGTAAACCGTTTTGGGATCGAAGCGATCCATAAACGCACACGGCCCATAGTCGATCGTCTCGCCGCTGACGGTCATATTGTCTGTATTCATGACCCCGTGGATGAATCCAACATGCATCCACTGTGCTACCAAACTAGCCTGCGCATCGCGCACCGCTGCCAGTAGCGCGAGATAGGGTTTGTCTGCGTCCTGCAAATATGGATAGTGGCGCTGGATCACGTAGTCCGCCAACTGTTTGACCTTGGTGTTCTCACCGCGCGCCGCAAAAAACTGAAACGTGCCCACCCGAATATGGCTTGCAGCCACGCGCGCGAGCACCGCACCCGGCAACGCTGTTTCGCGAAAAACCGGGTCGCCGGTTTGCACGGCTGCCAAGGCCCGCGTGGTCGGAATACCCAGCGCATGCATGGCCTCGCCCATAAGGTATTCGCGTAAAACCGGACCCAGGGCCGCCTTACCATCGCCACGCCGCGAAAAAGGCGTTTGGCCAGAGCCTTTGAGCTGCAAGTCTCGTCGCTGTCCGTGACGGTCAATCAGTTCGCCCAGAAGCAAAGCACGCCCATCGCCTAGCTGCGGCGAAAACCCACCGAATTGGTGACCGGCATAGGCCAGTGCAACCGGTTGCGCGCCGTTTGGCACCACATTTCCGGCCAAGACAGCCGCCCCGGACGCCGAGTCGACCAGGCCCGGCACCAAACCCAGCTCTATCGCGAGCGCTTTATTGAAGCGAAGCATAGCCGGCGCAGACGCCGGTGCTGCCTCGACAGGCGCGTAAAACCCATCAAGCTCGCGTACATAGGTGTTGTCAAATGAAAAGGCTTCCTCGGCGCTGAGGACGGCGGGCTCGGGCATGATGGTCTCCGGCGGGCATCTGGCGCATCCCTGCGCTTAAAGAGAACGAAGTCTATCGGGGTTCTGAGGTCAAACCCCGTTTCGCCCGCGTTCGACTATGGTGATTGCAGGGCCAGTTCGCGATAGACAAAACCATTGATCTGACTGTTAACCACCTCGCCATAGCCAGGCGCAAAGACTGCTATCGCAGGCATACCCTTAGACTCGAAATTGACTGTGATGCAATTGGTAAAGGCTTTACCCCTAACCTTGCAATCGCCCACGCTTTCGACGCGGCGGGTACTTGGCTTGCCGTCACGGTCTACTGTCTCCCATTCATCGCCAGCTCTGGCGGGCAGCTTGAGTTCAAGCGTTTCCGGTGACTGTTCGGCTTTACTGTATCGGCGGAACAAACCTTGTTCACCCGCTCTCAGATAAATGACTTTGTCGACGGGCTTGAGGCGCTTCGCGCTCAGTTGAAGTGCACGATACGTCTGGCCACCGATGTTGACCTCACTGCCAGGATCAAGCTGAAGCGTGCCACGAAACGCGTGTGACTTAGCTTTGAAAGTCAGTGACTTCTGATGATCGGGCCAATAGTACTCAAGCACCTCGGCGGGCGGGCCGGCTAGCACGGTCATGGGCAATACCAGGGCCAGGCCTGCGCCCATCAAGGTGGTTGTTCGGCGCAACTTGCGGGCACGATGGCTTTTGGATGAAAAAATCATTGGTTCTCCTGCGCTTATTGTCTCTAGTTTGATGGCGAGCAATCGCCGACCCTTCCCAAACGGGCCTCAATACCAGTGTACGCCCAAGCACTCAACCTGCCCACTTGCGCCAAGTTGACTCAATGGAGCAAACACGGCGGAGCTGGGTAGGTTCTGGGATACACTGCCGCGCGGCCGGGCCAAACTGCTGCACCGCACTCTGCCCCGCAGTCCTTACTGCATCCAAGGCCATCAGGCGCATGCTGTGAATCAACCAAACGTCAGAATCGGGATCCTCTGCGCGATCGCGGTCTTTTTTATCTGGTCCAGTTTTTTCGTTTTCTCGCGCCTCGCTGTCACCGGCGTGCTAACTCCCTACGACATCACAGCCTTGCGTTTTCTGGTTGCCGGAATCATCGTGTTGCCATTCGCCTGGCGATGGTGGCCACGTCATCTGTCACCGACAGGGCAATGGGTAATGGCAGCTTGTGGACCCGGCGCTATTTACTCACTGGTTATGTATGCGGGACTGTCGCAAGCGCCCGTTGCTTATGCCGGTGTGTTTGCCAATGGCTCATTACCGGTGTTCAGCGCGCTGCTGATTCTTGCCGTCAAGCGCGCAGCACCAAGCATCAAACAGATGCTAGGAATTGCAATTATTCTTTCAGGCAGTGCCTTGCTAAGCCTGCCGGGTCTAGCGGACGCAGGCGACAATGTGATGCAGGGAATCGCGTTGTTCTTAACCGCATCAGTCGTGCTGTCGATCTATTTGTTCGGCGTGCAGTTTTGGCGCGTGACCCCCCAACAGGCTCTCGCTCTAATTACGCTGCCAAACGCAGTGCTTTATTTGCCACTCTGGTTCTTCTTTCTACCCTCAGGCATAGAGCAGGCTTCTGTCCAGGAAGTTGCGTTTCAGGCGGCGTTTCAAGGCCTCGGCCCGGGTTTCTTTGCGGTCTTGTTGTTCGCGACGGCAACAATCAACCTTGGGGCTACCGCAACCGCCTCGTTTTCAGCAGCGGTTCCAGCCGGTGCGGCCCTATTGGCCATGCCCGTACTAGGCGAGTTCCCTACGCCACTGGCTTGGGGTGGCGTGCTAATCGTCTCGATAGGATTAGCCGTACTGTTAGTGCGACGCAGGTAACAGTACGAGGTGGCTGTCGGTAGGACGAGCTTGAAGCCATTCAGTCTTAGTCCTGTTTGGCGACGCTTATTTAGCAGCTCGCTTGGCCATTTTTTGCCGCAGTGAATCGGCCTGCTGTTCATCGAGAACGCCCATCACCTGCTCCATTGATCGCACCCGCAAAGTCGCCATTGCCGCGGTTGCCTCACCAAGCGCTGTCGCCTGAACCTGCAGCTGTGCCTGATCAACAGCACCCTGAACCGCCAAAGCCTTAAGTGCCTTACGCGCGGCACGGATCTCCTTACGCTGCTCGCGTAACGCTGGCATGTTGGCATGGCGAATCTCGAAAATCTGGTCGCGCTGCGCTTCACTCAGATTCAAGCCTTTGAGCATTGCACGCATGCCTTTTCGATGACCATGGTGTTTGCGATGTCCTTTTCGCTCAGCTCTATGCTCGGCTCTGTGATGACCAACTAGGTGAAAACCTTTCGTTGCCTGTGCAGAAGGGTTCATTGCCGTTGGCGTTGCATAGGCACTCACTGAAAATGCAGTCACTGCACTCAGCAGCGCAATGCTCGCCGCGCGGGCAGAAAGAGTGGCAGCTTTATTTATGATGGTGGTTGCGGTTTGCATGGCTAACTCCGTTGTAAGGATCGAGTCTTTGAAGGATTGAGCAGATTATCCGGCGCTATCAGGTCAAGTTGTGTCATCGGTGCGTAAAGTTGGGTAAAGATCAGGCCCTCGCGTGACGCGGTTGTCGCCACCCATCATCGGGCTGGGTAAACTGGGCTCATGGATCACATACTGATTGTTGACGACGACATTCAACTGGCCAGCCTACTTCGCGAATACCTGGAGGCAGAAGGCTTGCAGGTAAGCCTTGCGCACGACGGCGAAGCCGGCGTCAAAACGGCGCTGGCTAGTCAACCTGACTTGCTTGTGATGGATGTCATGATGCCCGGCACCGATGGCATTACCGCGCTTCGGCAGTTGCGTGAAAAAAGCGCAATGCCGGTGCTCATGCTGACAGCCAAAGGCGATGATGTTGATCGCATCGTTGGCTTGGAGCTGGGCGCAGATGACTACGTCCCCAAACCATGCACACCGCGCGAACTGCTTGCCCGGGTGCGGGCAATTCTTCGGCGGCATCGTGCGGGCGCACAGGCACCAGACTTACAGGCGGAAGTGAGCGCGGGCGATCTAGTCATGCACCCGGGCAGGCGAACGGCAAGCTTTGCCAATCAAACGCTCAGCCTGACGGGCGCAGAGTTTGGCTTGTTGCTGGTACTTGCCCGCGCCGCCGGCGCGGTCGTTTCTAAAGAAGAACTTTCCAAGCAGGGACTTGGCCGGGAACTCGCACGCTACGATCGCAGCATTGATGTTCACATCAGTAGCATCCGCAACAAACTGGGCAAACGCGAAGACGGTGAGTCGCGGGTCAAAGCAGTTCGCGGGCAGGGCTACCTCCTCGTCTCTGACTGATGGGCAGACTATTCTGGAAAGTCTTTCTTGGCTTTTGGCTGGTGATTCTGATTGCCGCCGGCATTGTGGCGTTTGCGGTCTACGCGTCTCAACAAGAAGCCGATACTGATTTCGCTGAAGCCGGCAACGCGCGTGCAGCGCTATATTCGAACCGTTGGGTGAATGAGCGATTGCGGCGCTACAGTGCGGTTTTGAGCTACGGTGGCGAACGGGCTTTGCGCCGCCTGATGCGCGAAGACGAAGTCGCCAATCGTGAGAGCCGCAATGCACGCCGATGGCCGCGGCCTGCTGTTCTCGTGGTGGGTGCGAGCGGTGAAGAGTTGCTTGGACGGCCAATCCCGCCACGCGCATGGCAGATTGCTCAGCGACGCATAGAGCGCGCAGGATCGCGGGAATTGACCTCCTCCCCGCCAACCACCACGGCGCCATCAAGACAGTCCGGGATTGCGTCGGCACCTGGCGTCAGACGAGTAGATCTTGCCGGCGGGGAGACGTGGTGGATGTTCGTCCCACGCACGGCTGAAATAGAAAGTCAGCGTCGCCAGCGGTCGATTCTTCGTCAAATCTCTCCTGCTGTTGCGGGTGTGATCGCCTTGCTGTTCAGTCTGGTTTTCAGTGGCGCGCTGGCCTGGTATTTGGCCAGACCCATCCGGGCATTGCGTGATGGATTTGAAGCAGTCGCGGCCGGCAAGCTGGACACCCGCGTTTCGCCTCAGATTGGGGCACGGCGCGACGAACTAGCCGACCTGGGGCGCAACTTTGACCAAACAACAGCCAGGCTTCAGCAACTGATTCAATCTCAGCAGCGCTTGCTACATGATGTTTCTCATGAATTGCGATCTCCGTTGGCTCGTATTCAGGCCGCTATCGGACTACTCGATCAATCCCCCGATCGCGTCGCAGAGTTGACCGGTCGCATTGAGCAGGAGAGCGCGCGCCTCGATACACTGGTCGGTGAAATCCTGACCTTGTCGCGCCTAAACGATCAGGGCCACACAACGAGTCATCAGACCTTTGATCTGAATGATTTGCTGGCTGATCTGCTGATTGACGCGCGCTTTGAAGCCGAAGCAGCTGGGAAGTCAGTGGCGCTGACAGGCGAGGTGAATGCGTCCGTACTCGGCGACCAGGGCCTGATTCAGCGCGCGTGCGAGAACCTGATTCGCAATGCCATTCGGTATAGCCCTGAGGGTAAAACAGTCGACATCATTGTCAGCGAATCCGAAGAACGAGCGTCTCAGACACTTGGCGAATCATCGCTGCAAGAAAGCTCCAACGCGACTAAAGAAGGCCACTGGGTAGCGATCGAGATTTGTGATCGTGGCCCCGGCATGGCTGAAAGCGAGTTACGAGCCGTGCTTGAGCCTTTTGCCCGAGGACGCCATACGCACGCAGATGGTTTTGGTCTTGGTTTGGCCATTGCTAACCGAGCCGCGCAAATTCATGGCGGATCGCTTGAGCTAGTCAATCGCGAGGGTGGGGGCTTATGCGCCCGTTTCGCCTGGCCTGTCAATAATTTGGCAATGCCTAAAGGTTAAGGCCACGGCCACGCGTTCACGAACGTCTATGATTTCGGTGGCTTCGAGAGAGCCATCATGACTCAACAGGAAATCTTCATGCTCGACAAGATTAAAGCTTTCTTCGAAGATAATCTCGCGCCTGCGGAAGCTACCGCTAGTGCCAATAGCGCCTCCGGTTCGCTACCGGTTCAACTGGCAAGCTGCGCCCTATTGCTGGAAATGGTGCGCATAGACAAACAGACGGCTGTTGTCGAAGAACAGACCCTACTCAAAGCAATGCAGCAGACGTTTCACATCGATTCAACGCAGGCCAACAAACTGGTAGAGCTTGCCCATGATGAACTAGAGCAATCCACAGATTATTTTCAGTTCACCTCGTTAATCAATGAGTACTTCAGTCAGGCACAAAAAATTGAGGTGATCGAAGCGATGTGGCAGATCGCTTATTCAGACCATGAAATTGATGCCCACGAACGCCATCTGATGAGAAAGATCGGCGCGTTGCTTCATGTCCCGCACGGGGATCACATGGCCGCAAAAGCCAGAGGCAAAGAAAAGGCAGGCGCGCCAGAATAGGTTCGCAACGAAACCCGGCGCACAAAACAAAAAAAGGGAGCCGAAGCTCCCTTTTTCCGATCGGCCCGATGGGCTGACTGAAGCGGCTAGGAAATTAGCGCTTCTTGGCAGGTGCCTTGGTAGCAGGCGCCATGGTGTTCTCGACCAGCTCAGCGGCTTGCTTGCCAGCTTTATTAGCCTGCTCGTAAGCGGCGCGAGCGGCAGTCAAAGACTGCTTCATGAAGCTGATGGCGGTCTCGCTGCCAGCAGGTGCGTTCTTGGCCATTGCGTCGATCGCGGCGAACAACTGCTTGTTGCCTTCGTCAACCTGGCCTTCAACCATGCTCACGACTTCCTGGCTGGTCTCGCTGGTGATGGCGTAAGCGTCTTTGACGTATGCGGTGACATGATCAGCGTTGGGCTGTGACAGACCGCTCAGGGTCTCGGTCATGGCCTTCACGTCTTTTGCGCCCATCAGTGCCTTAACTTGCTCAGCTGACTGCTCCATGCCGGCCTTGGCGGTCTTCATGTTCAGGTCTGCGAGCTTCTGAATGCCTTCAATGCTCTTGGCGGCGAGGGCGTTGGAAGCCTTGACGGCTTCAGCTTGAAACTTCATGAAATCGGTTGCGTTCATCATCATGTGAGTGACTCCGTTTAGCTTCCAGACGTTGCGAATCCATCTGGATGAAAATATTGACGGTTGAGCCAACAGACTGATCTGGTGTTCCAGAGAGAGCGCTATTTGGCCGTGGTTCGCAGTTGCTGCATCGCACAAACCAAATTATGTCTATTCTTGTGCACCGCGTCAAGACTTTTTTGATGCGCCGCACAAAAAAGCTGCCACCATCCTGTCAAAGCAGCGGTAGTCCATTTAAGTTATTGTATTTTAACAACTAAATACTAACTCAATCAGACCCAGAGGGCCTTAATACGCTCCGCCACAGGGCTAGTTGTTGCAACTGCGCCATCTGAATTCGGGATGTTTGCCAAGTTGTTGGCATGTACCCGAGGGTCTTCGTCGCAGTGAGATTGAGCCGCTTCATTAAATGCGGACTCCGCTGACTTAATGTCGAGCGTCGCCAAAACTGTCGTATCCAGAAACCGGCTGCGGGCGCCGTACACATGAGCCCCCCCATGTTTAGGCTGCTGCGTCAGGTAGTAGCGCAACGGCTCGATCAGCTCAAGATGCTCCCGTGCACGTGTCAGGCCAACATAGAGCAGGCGTCGCTCCTCTGCGAGTCCTTTTGCATCGCTGGTTGAGAACTCATTTGGAAAGTTGCCATCAGCGACGTTGATGAGGTAGACGCTTTGCCACTCCTGGCCTTTGGCTGAATGCACGGTAGAGAGAATCAAATAGTCTTCATCATGAAGGGCATCATCCCCCCAGCCGCCCGTGGCATTGGGTGGGTCCAATGCCATGGAGTCGATCAGATCGCTCAGTTGCCTGAATGATCGACTGATCGTGACCAACATTTGCAGGTCAGCCTGACGCGGCTCCGGATTGTCGTAGCGAAGCGCGAGCACCGGCGCATACCAACGCACCAGGCTCGCGACTTTATCTGTCAGTTGTGAATCTTGCGCGACCAGATCGGTCATCGCATCTGTGAACGCCCGCCAATCGGACTGACTGACCCCGCGCGGCAAAGACTGGCTCAAACCAGCAAAAAAACCAGCCGGCTCCATCGGTAAGCTGCCCTGCTGACCTTTGATCGCATGACCTTGCAATTGAGCACGAGCCAGCGAAGGACCGATACCGGGCACCAGTTGCAGGCATCTGAAACCGGCGAGCTGATCGCGCGGATTCATCGCCCATTTAAGCAATGCAGCGACGTCTTTTATGTGAGCTGATTCAACAAACTTGAGCCCGCCGTATTTAACGAATGGAATGTTGTGCCGGGTCAAGTCAATTTCGAGCAGGTCGGTGTGATGACTGTTACGAAAAAGCACGGCCTGCTCGCGCAGTGGCGTCCCTTGTTCGCGCTGGTCGAGAATGCGTTCGATTAAGTAGGCTGACTGGGCCGCATCATCAAACACCGTCACGAGTTTTGGGCGACTGCCACGCCGCCCATCAGCGGCGACGAGTGACTTGTCAAAAGGGCCCCCTGACCCCGCAATCAGGGCATTGGCGGTATCCAGTATGCATTGGCTTGAACGGTAGTTTTGCTGCAGCGATATGCGACTAGCCGGGGGCGAGAAACTCGCGCAAAACCGGTAAATGTGATCAACATCGGCGCCACGGAACGAATAGATCGATTGCGCGTCATCACCAACGACGAACAGCCCGCGGCCGTCTGGCCGAAGGGCGGCGAGTAACTCGACCTGCAAACGATTACTGTCCTGGTATTCATCCACCAGGATATGATCGAAGCGTTGACGCTGGTGAGCTGCAAACGCGGGCTCGTCCATCGCCATGCGCCACCACAGCAGCAAATCATCGAAATCCAGTAGTGCCTGGGCCTGCTTGTGTACAACGTAGCTACCCATCAGTTTATGCAGCGCTGCACACCACGACTCGCACCACGGGTAGCGCAGCTGCAGCACCTGTTCGAGCGGTAACCCGGTGTTGGTAACGTCTGAATAGATCGCCAAACAAGTGCCCGCGCGCGGAAACCGCCGACGTGATTGGCCAAGCGATAGTTGCTCGCGCAGCCAATCCATCAGGTCGGCGCTGTTGCCACGATCCATAATTGTGAACTGCGGATTGAGGCCGATCAGGCTGGCATGCTGACGCAGCAGTTGCGCAGCCACTGAATGAAAGGTGCCTGCCCAAGGTAGGGAAAAAGGGTTTTTGCCAGGCGGCGTACTAGCCCCAGGCATACCAGCCTCCTGAGTGAGCAGCGCCCCGGCGCGACGGATCATTTCAGCAGCCGCACGACGGCTGAAAGTCAGGAGCAATAGGCGTTCCGGCGCGACGCCTTGCTCTACCAGCCAGGCCACCCGATGAGAAAGCGTTGCGGTCTTACCCGTCCCAGCACCGGCCAACACCAGCAAAGGGCCGGTCGATGGCAGCCGTCCTGCGCCATAGTGCGCCGCGCTTTGTTGTTCGCGGTTCAAGCACAGCGACGGCCGATTAACCAGTGGCGTTTGGTTGGCAGAATCTGCTTGCCCATGCCAGTGATTCTGATCTGTTGCACCCATGTTTGGCAGGCCACCTCGGAAAACCCACCAGTCTGACGGCTGCCAGGCTCACTGGATGAGCTACCTTATAAAGCAAGTGGATCTGTCGAGGAACCCCGCTAGGCGCTGTACCGCGTCGGCTACGCCAGCTAACCAGCTTAGATACCGGCACTCAGTCAAGCGCCGGGAGGCAGAAACGTTCACACTCAACTTGCACTTCTGATGCTGATATCGGTGGAGAAAAGAAAAAGCCTTGCGCTTTGCAACAACCGGACCGACGCACGATAGACACCTGCTCTTTCGTTTCGACCCCTTCAGCGATCACCTCGGCACCGATGCCGCGCGCCAGCATTGCAACCGCCTCAAGCAGTTGAACATTGGATTTCAGGCTCATATCCGCCTGAACGAAACTGGGGGCTATCTTGATGGCATCAACTGGGTGGGCCAGCAAGAACTGTAGTGAGGAATAGCCGGCTCCAAAGTCATCCAGACTGACCCTGCCGCCCTTCGAGCGAATCAGTTCCACACATTGAAGAACGCTCTTGCTGCGTTCGGCAAAAGAAGTCTCACTAATGTCGAATTCCAGGTGGGCGATGAGATCATCCGGCAATGACTCGATCAGGCCAAAAGTTTGCTGGTCGCCTAACTCAAGCAAGGACAGATTCACCGTAACCCTGAACCCCTCTGGCATCCAGCTCGTCCAGTTGTGGCTTTGCTTCGCCGCGGTCTCGAGCACCCATCTTCCAATCGGTAGCATCTGACCGGTTTCTTGGGCGAGCGCAAGAAAGCTGGACGGTTCGAGCAAACCACGCGTTGGGTGGCGCCAGCGGAGCAAAGCCTCTGCTGCAACGATCTGGCCCTGTTCAATTTCGACGATTGGCTGATACACAAGTTCAAACTGCCTGGCCTCCAACCCGCCGAAGATCGCCTGCTTTATAGCGCTTCTTTCAGCCGCGTCTTCATTCATCTCCGTTTGATAGAAAGCAAATCTGTTCTTGCCTGCCGCCTTGGACCGGTACATTGCTTTGTCTGCGCACCGGAGCAGTTCATTGGCCGTGGTTGCATCCTGCGGATACACCGCCACACCAAGGCTTGCTGATACCCGATGCGACTGTCCATCCAATTGACACGGCTTACGCAATACTCCCAGCAGTGATGTCGCCAGGCGTATCACCGCCTCAAGCCCAGGCACCTCAGATAAAACAACAACGAACTCATCTCCGCCGAGTCTGGCAACGGTGTCAGTCTCTCGCACGCTTGATTCCAATCGACTCGCGACTTCCACAAGCATTTGATCCCCGGCCTCATGTCCGATCTGATCATTGATCGCCTTGAACCCATCCAGATCAATGAACATCACATAGCAATGTTCATCGTGGCGCTCCGACATGGAAATAGCACGCTCAAGGCGACTTAAAAGCAGCGTTCGATTCGCCAGGCCTGTCAGTGCATCGTAGTTGGCACGCTTTATAGTTGAAAGCTCAAGACCTTTTCGATCAGAAATTTCGGCGATCAGCCCAACGTAACGTCTCACCACACCACCTGCTTCGAGAACCGGGGAGACCTTTAATGCGTTCCAGAACTGCGTACCATCCTTTCGATAATTAATGATCTCCACTGAAGCCGACTCTTTCTTGCGAATCGCTTGCCCCAAACGAGCGGTCTGTTCCCGGTCGGTGTTTGCCCCCTGAAGGAATCGGCAGTTTCGGCCTAGGACCTCATCTTGTGAATAGCCGGTTAAACTGCAAAAAGCATCCGACACATACACAATTGGCTGAGCGTCGTTTTCGATGTCAACAAGTAGCATCCCATCAGCGGCCATCTCCAGCGCAGCCGTTCGACTCGTTAGCTCGTGTTGTGCGATGCTCAGTTCGGTGACGTCAGTAAAGCTAACTACCGCACCGCCAACAATGTGCGCACCGTCGAAGTAAGGGTTAACGCGCAAAAGCCAGGTCGTCGAGCCATGAATGACACGTTCACTGTGCTGCCTTAGGTTGGCCATCACCCAGCGAATCTTGCTTTCAATCGTTGCCACGTCAAATACGGATGTCAATGTAGACAAAGGGCGCCCGATGTCGGTTTGCAGCACTTCGAACACCCGTCCGATGGCAGGTGTGTAGCGTTGAACTCTCAAGGCCTCATCGACAACAATCAGCGCCACATCAACTGCCGACTGCAAATTCTCAAGATAACTATTGGCAGAACTAAGCTCTGCCGATCGGAAGTGAAGCTCATCGTTGAGCGTCTGTAACTCTTCATTGCTTCCCTGAAGTTGCTCATTGCTGGTTTGCAATTCTTCATTCGACGCGGCCAACTCCTCAGCATTGGCCTGTAGTTCTTCGTTGAGCGCAAGTAGCTCTTCATTCGATGACTCAATCTCTTCAATCACCGCCTGTAAGCTTTGTTGGGTGCTCATCAACTCGCGTTCAAGTCTTGAGTTGGCCTGCCTCACTTGATCTTCATCGACAAAGCTCTCAGCTGACTCGAGTAGTTCGTCACCGAGTTGCTCAAAACTAGCGAGGTAGTGGTCAGATTGCTGCCCGGCATGAACCACGGGGCGCACAACGGCCCGAAGATGGTTCAAGTCATCAGTCGCACCAGAACGCCTAAGCGTCAGATCAACCTCGCGATTTTCTTTACTTGCGCGGTTAAGCAGTGCTCTGACAGGCGATTTCATGTCTTGGGGCAGCAAGCCTGGCAGATTCAGGTTAGCGGAGCCATTTCCGATACTGAGCAGTTTGCGCATATCACCGAAGAAATGCTTGCAACCGAACGATTCGTCGATCAAGACACTGATGGGTGCATAACGTCGCAGAATCAAAGCTTTGGCTTCTTCAACGGCGAGATCAACATCTGCGGGCTTAAGAGTCTTATCGGCGCCTGGCACTTTCGCGACAACGACCCGATCGACGATGGGCGGCAACTCATTAGTAGGCAGCGTTGCGCTCACTCGTTGATAAAGGCCAACACCCCCCTCGATAAGCTTGAACTCGCCGTCAGTTTCTACCGGTTCATCCACCCCAAGGAACAAGAACCCTTCGCTTTGAATCGCTTTATGAAAGGATTTCAGCAACCTGGACTGCAAAGAAGGCTCGAACTCGCAAAACACATTTCGGCAGCAAATCAGATCAACATTGTGAAACACTGGATCACCGACCAGGTTGTGTCTTGCAAACACAACCGTGTCTCGAAGGGATTTGCTGATGCGATAGGATCGCCCCTGCCGGGTGAAATATCGATCCTTTAGCGACTTGATGACCTGCTGATCTACGTACACTTCCGGGTAGACACCAACGCGCGCAATTTCAAGCGATTGTTCGTCAAGGTCAGTAGCAAACACTTTGACTTTGCGCTTACTCTGAAGCTCCAATTGCAATTCATTAAGCAGTATGGCAAGGCTATAAGCCTCCTCGCCACTGGCACAACCAGCCACCCAGACGCGAATGGGTTTATCTATTGGCAGGTTGGCAATACGCGCTGTGAATGCCTGTTGAAGGATTTGCCAGGCCTGTTCATCTTTAAAAAACGCCGTGACCGACTTTAGAAACGACTGATAGAGACGATCGACTTCCGCCGGAATCTCGCGCAGTTGCTCCAGGTACTGCTCAAGCGAATCAACCGCTAGCGTCTGCATGCGCCTTGCTATCTGATGAGTAATTCGGTCGCGCTTATACTGGGTGAAATCAACCTGATGCTTTTCCTGGACCAAACCGAGGACTTCATCAAATGCAGTTGATCGGTCTATTTCCTGGCTACGCGGACGCACACCATCAGTAGCGTACTGTGCTAAGTAAGGGCCGATTTGCTCAGCGCTGAGTATCAGGTCGGCGTTGCCAATTTGGATTGCTGCGCTTGGCATGCCAGCAAATTTGGCGGTTTCAGGATCCTGGGCAATCGTGATGCCGCCGCGCGCCCGAATTGCACGAACACCTTGCGCACCGTCAGAGCCCGTCCCTGACAGAACGATGCCAATCGCATCGGCACCAACCGATTCAGCAAGACTCAGAAAGAGATGATCCGCTGATGGCTTGGGCCCAAACTTTTGGGTTGGCTCTATTAACTCCAGAAACCCTTTTCTGACGATAAGGTCAAAGTTTGGCGGGGTCACGTAGACAGTCTGTGCCGCTGGCTTGAGCCGCTCTCGCAGGTCAACGAATCTGAGATGAGGCGCCTCTCGCGAGAGCAACTCACTCATCATGCTTTTATGGTTGGGTGATATGTGCTGAGCGACCAGGTAAGCGTAATTTCCCTGTGCGGGCAGATTAGCAACCATCGTTCGCAGCGCTTCCAGTCCACCTGCGGACGAACCAATTGCAACGAGTGTTGGGAGTGTCTCAGCTCCGCCTTTTGGCTGTTTCTTTGTTTCTTTTCTTGGTGGCATCGCGGAGCAGCAGCACAGGCCATCTTGTTAGAACCCGTGCATGCTGCCACGCAAGATGTCTCGATTTATGCTCAGACGGACCGACCCAACAATTCTTTGCAAAATCTGTCTCGAATTTACGGACCACTTTGCAAGCAGCCAAAACCTACAATGATCTCTCTGGTAAGCAGTCTAAGGGCTGTTTCCGCTTGCGCCAGGGTTTTCCCTAGGCAGGCACGCTTGTTTAAGACGGACAGTAAGAGAGCTTCATCATCTCGTCGATGGGAAATGTGTGTCCTGAGTGAGCCAGGTAGCGCGATTGCGCCGCGTAGGCATGACGCTCCCACCGTAAAATCGACTCACAACTGGTGGTCACTTGTGGGCCTTCCTCGCGATGCTGCAAGAAGTGAACCAACTCATGCAATAGATAAGACCGATCAACCGGATTATTCATATTGAGCGCCTCGTTGTACAAAATGACGCGGTCTTTGATACCGTAGGCAGCAATCAGTGATTCACACTGGCCAGGCGCAACCGGGCACACCCGCCGATGTAACTCTTTCTCAGACAAACCCACCAGCGGTGGTGCTTGCAAACCCGCAGGTAATTCGCGACTGGTGACGCGAGCCGCCCAGCGTAATAAGGCATTGGCTGACTTGGCATTAGGGGCGGTATGTTTTATCTGCACGACGCGATTGTGCGCGCGCATTTTTGCCTTTTCCATCAGTGACGGCTCATTGGCTAATGATCTGGCCTGACTAACCGATGCACGAGATTCAGACTCAGGCGGATCTGCCGCAAAGGCTGTGGCTGGCACTAGTGCGGCTAAACCTGAGGCAGCAACCAGCGCACCAGTTATCGAAGCAACTAACGCCGTAACTATTGCGGTAAACACGGCGAACTGTGCGCGTATCCACGCGATAATTCGTATATTCATCTATCGGGGCTGGCTCAAACTTAACGAAGCAAGTCTACTGGCCAAAGCGGGCGACTGCCCGGATACCCTGGAGAGAGGTCCTTGTTTACTGACTCTCGTCATTGACGAAAGTGTCTCGATACCCCTTAAGCGCCCGGCTCAGTCTTTGTTCAATTTGCTCAACAAGCGCGGCAGGCGCCAGTGCGCGCACATGCTCCCCGTGTCGAAGAATGTCCATCTCTAGCTCGGTGCTATTGGCATAAGGCACGCGAATGCTCAGGCGGCCATCATCAAGCTCTGTTGTTTCCTGCTCCGGATGCCAGCGCTCATGCCGGACCCACCGAGCAGCTTCGGCTGAAAACACCAGTTCCGCCCATTGCAATGCCTGACCGCTAAAAATGCCGTAGCTGCCAGCATGACGTTCATCCAGCGTGCTCGTCGCCACTTCCAGGCAGGCGGAATCTAACGTAAGCACCTGCTCCATGGCATCAACCGCAAACAGACGAAGAGCATCGCTGCGATGGCACCAGGCGTCAAGATACCAGGCGTTGCGATAGTGTATGAGACGTTGCGCTGAAATTTCTCGCTCTGAGGTTTCGTTTCGAGAACGCGAAAAATGATCGATCTGCAAGCGGCGTCGCTCGATAAGTGCCTGGCTCACCTGCGCAAAATGAGCGGGCGCAACCACGCGGTCCTGAACGCCAGCAAAGCGCACGCGAGCCGTTAGCCGGGCGGCTGGGTCTGTCACCTCTGTTTGTGATGTGAGCAGGTCGTTGATGCGATCAACGAGTGGCGCAAGAGGCTCGCCAACACGTTCACCCAGGTTTAGATCCTGCAATATTTGATAGGCACTGAGCAAACCAATCAATTCCTGACTACTAAGCCATAGCCCCGGCAAGGCATATTGGGGGCCCACCTGTTGTTCGTCCAGCCGGTAGCCCTGTAAATCCCGGTCAAACACGATCGGCGCGTTAAATCGCTCACGCATAAAAGCAAGATCGCGTTTGAGTGTTGCCGGAGAGACTTCAAGTTCCCGGCGCAAATCGTTAAAGCTGACCGAGCGCCGACCTCGTAGCAAACGATCAATCAAGTACAGCCGTTCGGTCTGCTTCAATGACTTAGCTCTTTCATCATGGCTTCTTCTACAATGTTGCGGGCAGCGGGCAAATGCTCGGTCACCTCCAAAACCAAACAGTGCCTAAAACACATATCCCCGGAGACTCCTTCACAGTATGCGCTTATCGATACGCCTGATCAGTGTGGTGGTGTTGCTCGTAATCCTTGCGCTGGTAGCAGCAATCGCGGCCGCCTACCAGCATGGGATTCCCGACAGCGCAGCGGGCATGGCGGCAAAGAATGTATGTTCGGCAATGTTCATCGCTGACAGAAAAGCTGATGAGGTTATTGAACACGATATTTTGCCTGCGAGTGCCGTCCTGCGTCTTGCACGAATAAGCACCGATATCCATCGGCGTCAGGTAAGCGCCAGCCTGCCGGGCACTCAGGAACGCTATGCCATTTACCGAAACGAGTTGGGTTGCGTCACCTTGGCGCCCGGCGCACTGCCGCCACCAGATGGCGTAGACAGAGCCCCCTGGCCGGCAGATGAAATTCAATCGGCCGAAACACTACAAAGGCGTGGCGGCGGCCGGGCCGACTGGCCGACAGGCGAAGCCTCTGCCGCCTTGCGCGCTCAAATTGATACCGCCTTTGAGGCGCCTGGCGCAAACAGCACCAGCCCAATGACCGCAAGTGCCTCCGGGCCAAACACGCGTGCCGTTCTGGTCATCCACCAAGGCAAACTATTGACCGAGCGCTACTCAGACGGATTCGACGAGCAAACCCCTCAACTTGGCTGGTCAATGGCTAAGACCCTGCTTTCGATACTCGCCTGGAAACGCTTTTCAGAAACCGACGTTTCAATGGATGCAGCTGTTGTCGATGTGATGACACGAGTGCCACGACCCAACTGGGTAGGCAACTGGCAAAGCGATGACCGAGCCAAGATCAGCATCAAAGATCTTTGGTTGATGCGTGACGGCCTGGCACATGAAGATAGCAAAAAGCCCTGGAGCACAGTTCCCCAAATGCTCTGGTCTACGCCTGATATCGCCGCGTTTGCGGGACGAACGAACCTCACCAAGCAACCGGGCCAAGATTTCCGATATTCCAGCGCTGTCAGCAATTTGCTCTCGAGAGTTCTGCGCGAGCAGTTTTCCTCAGATCGCGACTACTGGCGCTATCCGGCGACCGCAATTTTTGAGCCATTAGGGATGCGCAAAGCGGTGCTCGAAACCGACGCCAGCGGAACCTTTATTGCGTCGTCCTACCTATGGGCCAGGCCGAGAGACTGGGCAAAGCTCGGCTGGCTTCTGTTGAACGACGGCCAGTGGCAGGGTCAGCAACTGTTTCCGCCAGGCTGGCTCAAAGCCGCCCAGGCCGTCACGAAGCAGTCCGATGGCACTCGCTCACCGTATGGCGCCCATGTCTGGCAGACCCACGACACAGACCAGCTAAGCTGCAAAAGCAATGCCCGCCTGCCCGATGACGGTTTGCTCCTGACTGGCCACTGGGGACAGGCTGTTGGCGTGTTTCCGTCTCGCCAGGCCGTCATTGTGCGCATGGGTTGGACCACCGACCAGTCCCACTGGGATGCCTGCTCTTTCATGAATCAGACGCTCTCAGTGCTGCCTGGCTGACGCGCATGCGCAACGGCGGTACCCTCCATGCTAATGACGTCCCGAAGAACAACCCTCAAATCGATTGCCGCAGCACCCGTGATGGCGACATCACTGGGGGCTTGCTCGATTGGAGCAGGGCCGCACTATGATGGCCGAAGCGCCCCAGAAGTCTCAGGCCCCGAAGAAATCGCACGCTTTGAAGGATGCCTTGCTCTGGTCTTAAGCTCAGGCGGACCGCGCGGTTTCGTACACGTTGGCGTCTTGCAGGCGCTGGATGAAATCGGGTTCCGGCCCGACCTGGTTGTGGGCGCCTCAGTAGGCGCCTTGCTCGCGGCTCTTTACTGCGCCGGACTAAAAGGGCGCGACTTGCGCAAGGAAGCCCTTGAGATTTCGGTGGTCAAGCTAGCGAACGTTGCGCTCGGCGCCGACGAAACATTCAATGGCGCGCCACTTGCAAGATTTGTCAATGAAGCCGTTGACTACGAACCAATTGAGAAACTCCGACCTCATTGCGCGATTGCCGCGCTAGAGCAAAAGACTCGCCAACCTGTTCTGTTTACCCGCGGTAACACAGGCGCAGCCGTGCAGGCATCAGCGGCGATTGAAGGTCGATTTACGCCCGTCAAAATTCGTGGTCGAACCTATGTTGATCTGGATGAGGTCAATCCATTGCCTGTGAGACTGACCCGCGCACTGGGTGCCGGCAGAATCTTGTCGGTCGATGCATCGGCGCATGAGGATCGCGCGCCAAGCGGCTCCAGCCGCTATCGGGCCGGCGACCTACGCAAGCGTGCAAACACGCTGCCTGATAGTGATGCAGCAGACCTGAATCTGCATCCCTTCTTTGGCTATTGGGTGAGCCTGAGTGAAGACTTCAGGCGCAGAGCAATCAATGCCGGCTACGAGGAAGTCATGCGCCAACGCAGCCGAATTGAACGGCTCATGCAAGAAGGTCCCAGCGCCAAACACTCACCTGCACCTAAAGCAGTAAGCGCATAGGCGTGGGCACCCGCTTACTTGGCCTTGCTTGCCGCGATCATTTCGGCCAGTTCTGCGCCTGACTTATAGTGCGGCACCTTGAAGATGAGTCGCTGCGTGCGCTGGAAAAACGCATTGCTATCAGACACTTCCTCAGCCCAGTACTTGTCGGCAAGCGCTAAATTGCCTTCGGTATCTAGCAAGAAAGCATCCATGGACTGCGAACCACCAAAGATATAAAGCTTGTCGTCGATGATCTGCCATCGATCGGCGTCGCCACCCCAGGGAATGCCGTAGGCGATGCCATTGGCGCAATAGCCGCCGTACATCGGTGTGTATTTATCCGGGTTTGCCGTGAACAAATCCTTGTGTTCTGCCGACGCGAACCAGAACGAGACGCCCTTATGTTCAACACGGTGTTCCGGAGATCCTTTGGCATGGGTGCCGTTAGTGAAATAGTTCACCACGTCATGGCCAAACAACATCAGATGGTCTTCATCACCCTCAGAGATCGCATTGACCGGACTCAGGCCATCACCGGGGCTTTGAACGAGAAGGGGGCCGCAGCCACTCAGCGCCACAATGGCGGTTGCCGCCAGCCAGCTTTTAATTTTCATAGGAATCGTTTCTTTCGGGGTTAATTAGGAGCACCGAATACCGGTCGCTTGAAATTAACAGGCCTTACGATGATGGCCAACAATGACCCCGCGCACTGTCGTGCGACGTATTGCACGGCGGGGCAGTACCGCGCTTTAGCTGCGTTGTAGTTAGTCGTCGCCTTGGGTCGGCTCCTGACCAAACAACAGATATCCCGTGTAGAGAATCGAAATCGACATCACGAGCGCAAATGGGTCAGCGGACAGCGATGTCAAATAGGAGGCCAAGAGTGTTACTTGCATGGCAACGAACCCTCGTTATCATGAATTGAGCAGGTGACAGGTCTATTCGGCTTGTCATTCAGACGCAGCATCATATTCAGAGTTAGAAATTTAGCTCAAATCTTTGTTTTAAAAGAAGAAAGCATCATTTTCCCGACAATCGAACCGTGTCAGAACGTGTCGAGTTCCAAGTAGACGCGCCGACCGCCACCGTGAGGAAGCAAAACGCCATGTCTGTTGCATCGACCAGCCTGGGATCAACTGAAACCCAATTTGCCTGCAATACGGTTCAACAGCAGGTTTCAGCAGACGAATGGACGGCCCGAACCCATCTGGCGGCCGCCTATCGCCTGGTGCACCTGCATGAGATGACTGACCTGATCTACAACCACATCACTCTGCGGATACCCGGTACAGATCATTTGCTTATCAACGCGTTCGGGTTTCTCTATAACGAGGTGTGCGCGTCCAATCTGATCACCGTCGACCTGCAAGGGCGCATCGTCTTTGCACCGCCCAACCCTTATGAATATGGCTTGAATGAAGCCGGAATCGTGATCCACACTGCGGTACATCAGGCGCGCCCCGACGCTCACTGTGTGATCCACACTCACACCCGGGCGGGCATGGCCGTCTCTGCACAAGCCGAAGGCTTGCTCCCCCTGACCCAGAGTGCAATGCGTTTCGACGGGCACTGCGGTTTTCATGACTTTGAAGGACCTGCCATTGATACCGATGAACAGAAGAGGCTCGTTGCCGACCTTGCAAAACACGATGTCATGATTTTGCGGAACCACGGCTTGCTGGCAGTTGGCGCAACTGCCGCGCAGGCCTTCAACACGATGTATTGGTTGGAGCTTGCGTGCCGCGCGCAGGTGGATGCCCTGGCCGGGGGGCGCGAGCTGAATCTGCCCACCAAGCCTGTTCGCGACAAGACGGCCCGCTTGTATCAACCCGAAACCCGCCGCCCCTTCGGCGAGCTCGAATGGCCGGCCATGCTGCGCGAGCTCGACCGACATGATCCCTCGTGGCGGCTGTAGACCGAGCAGCCGACTGTGTGTACCAACTACGTACCGACCCGGGGCGACAGACTCCAGGAGTTCTTCAATGCCACGATGCCCAGCGCCCCGATCCGGGAAGAAGCTTATCCGGGATACCTCGCACCGATCATCAAATCTCTGTCACCTCATGATGACAGCGGTCGATTCTCTGAAACCGTAGCAGCCTGCTTTGGGCTGATTCCGTCGTGGTCGCGCGATGGCAAAAACTATCGATTCTGCTACAACGCCCGCAGCGAAACCGTTGCCGAGAAACCTTCGTTTCGCACGGCCTGGCGCAAGCGACAACGCTGCATCATCCCTGTAGACGCGTTCTTCGAACCGAACTATGAAAGCGGTCGCGCTGTCAGATGGCGCATCAGCTCAGCGGACGACCGACCCCTCGCACTCGCCGGTATCTGGGAAGCCTGGCGGCTGCCCGAGAATGTGCCCCGAAATCAGCTTGGAAAACGCGGTCAGCCAGGTCCGCCTGAGATAGACCCAGCCGAGACTGACTGGCTGATTAGCTTTTCAATGCTGACGATCAATGCTGACCATCATCCATTGATGAACCGGTTTCACGCGCCAGGCGATGAAAAAAGGTCTGTTGTGATGCTCAACCCGGATGAAGCCATGCAATGGCTTGATGCACCCGAATCGCAAGTGACCGATCTGTTCGGTGCCTACCCTCCCGAGCAGCTTAAGACGAGCCCTGCCCCCAAAAAAGAGCAGAGCCGCCGACAGGCGAAAACGACGCCTGCCCCGATCAAAGCACAACCTAAGCTCCTGTAATCGTTGAATATGTCAGGAACACCGACAGAAATTGACAGGTCAAATCAGTTAGCATTCAGCAAACAAAACCGTAACGAACAGCAGTCTACAAAGAACAGGATTCGGCGCGCTGCCTGGCTGCTCACTCGGTTTTGTCGCATCGCCCGACATAATCGCTTTCGCCGCGAAAACCCGTCGGGCCCGTCCCGTGGTCACCGAGGATTCAATGCCAACGCTAGACCCGCAGCTTAACCAGATCATTTGGTGGATTGTGCTTGGCGCATTCATCGGTTGGTTGCTATGGGTGCTCATTGATCGATTCATATGGCGTGATGGCGAATCGAGTGCTGTGGATGAGCAGGCGCACGCCGAGCTTTTGAAAGAGCTAGAAAATGCTCGCAGAGAAGAAGGTCTGCTTCGAACCGAACTCGTGCGGGAACAAGAAGAAACGCAGCGACTGATTGGCATCACCAAAGACCTGCGAGACAAGCTGGACGGGCAAGAGCAGATTGTTGCCAATCTGGAAGCAGCGCTTGATGCCGCGAGATTCTCTTCGCCCGGACAACCAGGCGATGCAGGCGCTGGCAAGACCGGCCAGTTTGGCGTGCTGCCAAACGCATCCCTGGCTGGGGGCCCGAAAGGTGCGACTACTGAAAGCCCCGCAAACGCTGATCAAACCGCGAAACAAGATCCCAAACGAGACGGTCATGATCCTGTGGACCCAGAGTTGGCATCTGATGGTGAACAGGCGTTACGCGATCTACTGGCGGAAAGTGACTTTACGGAAGATTTGGACGATCTTCTAACTTCAGAAGATGATTTGTTCGCCGCGCCAACGGACGTCCTGACAACCCGCGCCAGACTCGGTGATACGCGCACCGATACCGGATCTGATCCACTGGAGAGCAGCACGCAGATTCGCTACACGAAACCCGCCCCGCAAAATGGGGCGCAAAGCAATTCGGATCAAAACGGGCCGATGACCGATGCTGAACTGGATCGACTGCTGAATCTTGATACCGGTAAGCTTTTCTCTCAAGGCATTAGCGGTGAGTCGACAGAAGAGGCAGACCCGTCCGATTCCAATCCTGACGGGCATACTTTATCAATGCTTGACCGGCTGCGCGAAGAGTCCGGAGCCGAAACGAAAAATACAGAGCACGGCGAGCGCAAAGGCCGTGACTCGAGTTTAATCGGTCGGCTGCGAAATGCGTTTGGTCGCAAACCTGACGGCAATGATCGTTAGGCTCGGCAAGCCACAGCGCTAATGGCCCGTCAAGCTCGAAATAAAGTGCGAACGGCTGCTGGATGGCAGGCGATCGATACGCTCAATCTGGTGATTGGCTTTGTCTTTCTAGCCGCGCTCATTTTGTTGTGGCCAGGTGAATTCGACCTCGGCAGGCACGAGCGCACCGAGCTAACAACCGCACCTGAACAGCTTGCTCAAGCCGTGCCAAATGATGGCTCCGACGCTGCTAACACCCCAAAAGCAACTGAAGCCGCAACTGAAACACTGCCCGAGCCAGAGAAGGAACCGGAGCAGGAGTCACAGATTGCACAAACGCCCCTCGTCGAGCCCAAGGCAAAACAGCCAGAGCAGGCGCCGTCACCGACTCCAGAATCTGTTGCCGAAGCAGAGCCTGTTGCCGAAACAGAGCCTGTTGCCGAAACAAAGCCTGTCGCCGACGCAGAGCCTGTTGCCGAGCCAGAACCTGTTGCCGAGCCAGAACCTGTTGCCGAAGCAAAGCCGGCACCAGCTACCGAGGTGACGACGGAAACATTGCCTGAGCCTGCATCGCCGGCGGCACCTGCAACAGAAGAACAGGCCGAACAGTCGAGACAAGAAATCGCACCTGAGCTGAGCGCAGAGCCGGAGCCCGCATCCGCATCCGCCAGCGTGGCATCGCCGGGCGCCGAACTAGAGACTGAAGTCAAACCTGATTTGCAGTCCGGTTCGGACCAGTTGGCAGAACGAATACCGGAGCCGCTGAGAGACGGGGACGAGGGGGCAGAGGACTCGGTCGACGCAGACCTGGCTGCGGTAGACCCCGTGGCTCAACCCGAAGAATCGCAAGCGGAAACATCCCAAACAGAGGCACCACAAGCCGGAACGCTGCAAACCGAGACGCCTGTTTCACCTACGCCAGCTCTGCCCGCACTTGCTCCGCCCCCAAAAACTGAAATACCTACCGAGCGATTCGAACCGAAAACGGAGCCAAGCGTAAGCGACGGGCGATCAGTCGATTCGGATCAGGCGCAACCAAGCGAGCCTGTCGCTATCGACGCAATTGATACAGCTGACAAAACTGACACAACTGACACAACTGACACAACCGATACGCCCGAACAAACAAGCCCGATCGAACCGCCAGTCATTGATGATTCACCAGCATTGGCACAAGATGAGGTGGAGACAGCACAGCGCGCTGACGGCGCACCTCAGAACCTTGCACCGGAAACTGAATCAGAGCCATCAGCCCCCACTGTTTTGGCGGACGCGCGCGACTCAACCGAGCAGGATTCACGTGAGCAACAAAGTACCCGGTCATTCGATTGCAGCATCCTGAACCGCGGGGTGAACCTTCCCGTTCCGAGCGGTCAGGCCCGACTGACTTCTCAGACTCGCGCTCAGCTTCAGGAGATCGGTCGGTGCATTCGTTTGCTGGATGGTCGTTACGAAATTGGTGGGCATACCGACTACCAGGGCGATCCACTGGAGAATCTCTTATTGTCAGTAGAGCGCGCTCAAGCTGCGGCTAATGTGTTGATTGCCCAAGGTGTTCGCAAGCGCCAACTGACGGTACAGGGCTTTGGCCAGTCACAGCCTATTGCTGATAATTTCACGGCAAAAGGACGTGCCAAAAATCGTCGAATCACGATAGTGAGACGTAATCGGTGACCAGCATTGAGCATCAAGCTTGAAAAGGGAGTCCATAGCGCCGAGCAGTCATCACCGCTTCGGTCCGATTGCTCGCATTGAGTTTTTCCAGCACGGCGCCGACGTGTACCTTGACTGTGTTGAGCGCAAGCCCAAGTTCATCTCCAATGGCGCTGTTTGACTTGCCGCGGGCCATCAGTTTCAGGACATCAAGTTGGCGATCGGTAAGCCCGAACCGTGCAGCGACTTCCCGACTACCATCAGGCACACGCGGCTGACTAACCCCATAAGGTGTAAACACCTTGCCAGCCAACATCGTCTGCACTGCGGCACGAAAATCTGCTGCCTTAGAAGTTTTGGGGATAAAACCGATCGCACCCGCTAACAGGCAGGACTGGATGGTGTCGGTATCGGTTGTGGCAGAAACGACACCGACCGGCACATCGGGAAAACTATGACGAAATTCAATCAGAGCTGATGCCCCTTCGTGGCCAGGCAGGCCTAGATCGAGCAGAACAAGATCGACCTTGGGGGGACGCATTACCCGGTCAATCGCCTCCCCAAAACTAGTTAAAAACTCTGTGCTGATGTCGTCAGGCAGTCTGCCCAGAATAAGTGTCAGGGCATCAAATACCAGCGGATGGTCATCAACAAGCAATAAGCGCAAAGCCAAGCAGCCTCAAACCGTAAGGACAAGTACTCAATAAATTGGCGAGCACCAGATGAGTTCTTGGGGCAAACCCAGTAAGCGGCCAGCCGACTGCTCACACGACCATTATGCGCTGTCTATGCCGAAGTGACGATCGATCGCCTGGCCTAGCTCATCATAGTTTTGCATGACCGGAAACTGCGGGAATTGCTCAACGACATTTTTCGGGGCATGAATAAAAAACCCGGCGTCAGCTTCACCAAGCATGCTTGTATCGTTATAGGAGTCACCCGCCGCGACAACGCTGAAATTCAGCGACTTGAATGCTCTGACGGCCGCTTTCTTCTGGTCAGGCATTCGCAGACGATACGCCGTTACCTCGCCACCCGGCGCGATATCCAGGTCATGGCAAAACAGCGTCGGCCAGTTGAGTTGGCGCATCAGCGGCGTAGCAAATGGGTAGAAGGTGTCCGAGAGAATAATGACCTGATACCGCTCCCTTAAACCGTTCAAAAAGTCCAGCGCCCCAGGCAAAGGCGTCATGCTTGCAATGACCGCCTGAATATCGCCTATCCTAAGTTGATGCTTGTTGAGTAAGTCCAGGCGATAACTCATGAGCTTGTCATAGTCCGGCTCGTCACGAGTTGTACGGGTCAGGCCTTCAATACCAGTTTTCTTGGCAAACTCAATCCAGACTTCAGGGACCAACACGCCTTCCAGATCGAGACAAACGATACGCACAAAAACTCTCCCAATATTGCCCTTGCCAAGCACAATGCAAGACAGCAGGTTAAAACCAGATTAATCGGTCAGGACCGGATACACCGGAAAAGAGAAAATGATAACGACATTGGAGAAGGCTAAGTCCTGGGACGAGCTTCAGTCCCGGATGTACATGGACAATATGCGCCGGGCAACGACTGCCATCGTGCCGCAAACCCTGATGATGATCGTTGGGTTTGGGTCTGTCTCGACCACCTGGTTAGCGGTGATGTCGGTCTTGATGATCGGATTACATGTCGCCCGCTGGCTGATGACTGACCAGGGGCGCCTGGCCATTGATGCATCTGCCAGGCGGGCCCAGACAGTCATCAATCAGGTGCACTGGATCTCCGTGTTTCACGGTGTCTGGATTGGCTTGGCTGCGCTCGTTTTGCTACCCAAACTGGACCCGGGGTGGGCCACCGTTTTTTCGATCATTATTCTGGGCATGCAGGCCGGAGCGGTAGCCACCACCACGGTCTATCCACCCACCTTCATGATTTGGACGCTGCCAATTTTTCTGGGTTTCTCCGCTGGCTGGTGGCGACTTGATAATGATGCCGGTCTGGTTATTCCGCCGCTGTACCTGCTTTTTGCCCTTGTGTTATTCGGAGCAGTGCGCAATGCCCACGCCACTTTACGAAGCTCCTATGACCTGCGGGTTGAGCGAAACGAAGCCCTGCTCAGAGCTGACGAAGCCAATCGGCAAAAGGCCAAGTTCCTCGCGACGGCAAGCCATGACCTGCGACAACCCGCGGCCGCTTTGGCCTTTATGTCTGAGGAGCTGAGCGAAGCCAAGGTTGATCAGTCCCTGAAACCAGTGGTTAACGCAATCAAACGATCCAGCGATAATATCAACAGCCTGATTGATACCTTGTTTGATTTGTCCAAGCTCGATCGGGCTCTGATCGACAATCACCCCCAGTGGTTGTCGCTATCAGAACTGACCGCCAACCTCCGGAGCATCATCATGCCCAAGGCTGCGACCAAGGGGCTCACGCTGAATATCAACTGTATTGACGGACATTTGCTCGCTGACCCGTCGCATATTCAAAGATGGCTAGGTAACCTGCTCGACAATGCGGTGAAGTACACGGACAAGGGTTCAGTCAATCTGGATGTCGAGCTGGTTGCAGAGGGGCTTCAGGTGAGCGTAAGTGACACCGGTCGCGGCATACCGGCTGATCAACTACAAAACATCTGGGCTGACTATTACCGGGCGGAACAATCGAGTTCGGCCGGTACGTTTAGCCTTGGCCTCGGGCTGTCGATCGTCAAACGCCTGTCAGAATTGCTTGGCGTTAGCCCGAAAATCGAATCAGTCGAAGGCCAGGGCACGCAAATCACATCGGTTTTCCCTAGAGAAAGCTACCGTGAATCGCTATCGCAAGTCGATGTGCAGCGCGCCACAGGCCGCCTGGAGTCGGCCATTGGCAAGTCTTTGCTTCTGGTTGAGGATGACCCGGATGTTGCAGAGGCGCTTGAGCGCCACCTCAGCACACTGGGCTTCTCTGTCGATCTGGCCACTGATGCCAAAGCGGCCAGAGCCAGGCTGGACTCAGATGTCGCCTACGCGCTTATGCTGACCGACAACCGTTTGCCTGCCGGTGAATTTGGTCTAGAACTATGCAGCTATGCCAACCAGGCGGACCGAACGCTGCCGTGCCTGATCGTGTCAGCCGACGATATCGCAGCGAATCTGGTGCCCACAGGTTTTCCGTTACGCCGTCTGAAAAAGCCTGTTCAAACGAACCAGCTGCGCGCCCACCTGATTCAGTTACTGGCAGACCCATCAACCCACGCAAGCGGTCGCTCTCGCGAACAGGGGCAAACCGATGAATGATGCAAGCCGGCGCCTGTCAATCCGTTTCCAGGCTTGGCGAGAGGCCCAACGCCAGGCGCTGCACAAGCATGAAGATGGGCAGCAAACAGACAAGGAAGAAAAAGCAGACGAAAGCAACCAGGGAAAGAGCGCTGGGGCATTCGACGCTGTTGTGATCGGCAGTGGTTATGGCGGCGCAGTTGCCGCGCTGCGACTCACCGAGAAGGGTTATCGCGTTCTGGTGCTGGAACGCGGCTCCGAGTTTTTACCCGGTGACTTTCCCAATGATGTCTCTACCCTCACCACCTTCAGCCGTATCAATTCGCCCACTAGTGCTGACATCATCGGACAAAGCAGCGGCGTCATGTCCTGGCATGTCGGTATGGGCATGGCGGCCATGGTGGGTAACGGCCTGGGCGGCGGCAGCCTGATTAATGCCGGCATCATGATAGCGCCCAAGCGCGAGATTTTTGGGCAGGATGCATGGCCAAATGAAATCGCGCTGGCTGAGACTGATCCAAAGCAGAGCGAGACTCACCAGGCGCTTGATAGCAGCGCGCCAACACCAGACAAGTCTGACAATACTCAGCCCGGCATCACACTGGACCAGGCATTCGAGCGTGCCAGACAGGCCTTGCTCACGCGCCCCGGGCAGTCTCAGGCAGATAGCCGGGTCAGGTCGGACGGTCTTAGCAAGTCAGCCGCATTCAATGAACTCGCCAACCACCTGGGGCTGTCTGATCGTGTATTGCCCGTTGATGCAACGATAGATGCCGACCGCTGCATTCGTTGTGGCGACTGTGCTGCCGGCTGTAACGTACCAGGCGCAAAACTAACGCTGGGCAGTACTTACCTTGCCAGCGCGGCCGATTTGGGCGCGACGATTGTGACTGGCGCCAACGTCGTTGGCATACACCGCAGCAGCGGCGGGCAATGGAAAGTCATCGTCAGGCCGACCGAGCGAGCCGACCTGTCGTCCGATCCAATCACACTGTCTTTTGATGAAGTCTCGCTGACAACTGATCAGGTCGTGCTCGCAGCCGGTACTTTTGGCAGCACAGAAATTTTGCAGCGCTCGCGCGAGCGTTATCGGTTGCCATTATCGCCAGCCCTGGGTACGCGCCTGTCGGCCAATGGCGACAGCATCTCGGTGGTGGCCAACTGGCCCGGCAAGGACAAGCCGGTACGTGCCGTGAATCGTTCTCGGCGATCAGCCCAGACCCCACCGGCAAACGGTAGCGACACAGCCGAAGTTGGCCCCACGATTACGCGCATGATCGACCTACGCGAAGACGGCGCGCTACAAACTCAGATGCTCGTCCAGGATGGCGCAGTACCGGCCGCTATCTCACGGTTGTTTGACCACCTGATCAGCATGCAATGGATTGGCGCGCTGATGGATTCGTGGCGTACGCCTTCGCTGGTCAATCGTGAAACCAAGCGCAACGCTGCGGGCGAGCAGCAACGGAGTGACCCCCTGGGCGCACCGACTAGCCTGGGCGACCAATCGCAGGTGCTGCTCGTCATGGGGCATGACAAATCTCCTGGGCGCATGTTGTGGATGTCTGAAATCAATCGGACGGTGCCAGTTTGGTCGAATGCTGCAGACAGTGCCACCTGGCAAACCCAGCAGGCACTGTTTAATCAGGTTGAGCGACAGGTGCCTGGCACCCGCCATCTACACAATCCCCTATGGCGCATATTGCCCGACGCCGCATCGGTGATGCAAGGCGGCGCGCCAGACCCCATGATTACAACTGTTCACCCGTTGGGCGGCTGCATCATGGGCGATACCTTTGAAGACTCAGTGGTCGATCATCGCGGGCAAGTCCGAAGCCGTGAAGACAAAACCCACCAGGGGCTCTATGTCCTGGATGGCTCTATCGTACCGACGTCTCTGGGTTGCAACCCGCTCCTGACCATCACGGCACTGGCAGAGCGTGCCATGAGCTTCGTGGCGCCGGCACCTAACAGCCTAGGTCAATCATCAAAGCCGGCAACTGATCTCTCGCCCGACATACCCGCGCCCGAGCCACTGAAACTTGCAAACGAGCCTGCTATTGGAGCTGTTTTCTACGAACGGCTGCTATGCCCTAACCTGCAATTGACGCCGGCGCTCATCGAACAACTCGACGGTAACCAACCGGTAGCCGAGGCAGAGGTCGCGCTGGGTTTCGCCCACGATGACTGGGACTATGCAATGGCTAGTGCCAGCCATGAATTGACCCAGATTTCGGGCACTCTGAAGATTCAGGTCCAGGGTGGCAAGTGTACGGAGCAATACCGACTGCAAGCGGACCCAGAGACTGGTCAAGCCTCGCGCTTCATTATCCTAAGCGACAGTGCCGTGCACCCAGGGCTCAACCGATGGGTGAGTCTGGCATGGCGTTTGGTCCTAACGACGCTGACCTGGGCGGTCTTGCGCGGCATCCCCGACAGGCGCCGAGCCAAACGGCTTGCTGCACGATCACCCGGCGGCAAGTTACTACGAAAAATTAACCATCGATCCTTGTTTACTTTAAAAGGTTTGAATCGTTTTGGCCGCCTTCTTTGGCATGCATCTGAAGCCAGGCAAATGCAATACCGGCTGCGCTTCGTTCATGACCGAACCATTGGTCCGGCCGGCTGCACAGACGACCATTCACCACCAACCGTTTTATGGTTGGCAGGTTTCAAACATGTGCAATACGCGGCCAGCCCGCAGGAATGGTGGTCTTGGCTTTGCGACCGCATTCCCCGTTGGCTAGGTCAATACACCGGCCGACCTGTTGTGTCAGCCAGGCCGGCTTTGAAGCGCACGTATATCGAACAAATATCCAATCCTCATATCGACTTGTACTTAAGTGAGCCACCTGCTCAACGCCCCGCTCGCCTAGGCCACTTGAAACCCGCTGCCGTGGGCGACTTTGCGATGGACCCATACGCCATCTTGCAAGAGAAACCGCCTCAGGTTGATGAGTTTGGTGACTTAACGCAGGCACTCCAGACACTCGCCGGCTATCCCGCACTCTTTGTGCGATATGCGCTCAAGACCCGTTTGTTCGACTTTCGTGCACCCGACTACTCTGAGCAAGCCTACAGAGACAATGCACCGCCAGAGGAGACGGCTCTGCGATGGTCTGATCCGGGCGGTGGACAAGTGATGGTTCAGCCCGAAGTTACCGAGTTGCTTGTTAATCAAGGACGCCACGCACTCACCGATGAGGAAGATGCCGACCGACAAATCACCCTGAAGCTTTGGCGTTACAGACGCGTTGGGGACGCTGACAATGTACCAACAGGTTTGCCAACTTGGCAGGACGGCCAATGGTGCGAGCAACCGGTGCGCCGGGCCAAAAGTGTTCTTTTGCTGCATGCATTCGGTCAGTCAGGCTATTGCTACACCTTCAAAGAGACACCCCAGAACCTGGCAGAATCATTTCTTGACGCCGGCTATGAGGTTTGGATTCTGGAAAGCCGCATGAGCACGCGCTTACCTGTTAGCCATGAGGGGTGTTCAGTCGATCAGATTGCCCAACATGATGTGCCAGGGGCACTCCATGCGATTGTTCAAACTCTTGAAAACGAGTTCGCGCAAGCGGGCCTTGAAAGGACAGACCATGCGATTCAAGTGGGTTGCTTTGCGCAGTGCATAGGATCGGCTTCGGTCGCAATGTCTCTGCTGCTCGGTGAACTAACTCACGGCCAAAGACGACGGCGCTACATCGCTCAGGGCGAGCAAAGCACCGACGACCCGCAAGACAATCGTCCGATGCTTAGCGGTTTGATGCTCTCTCAGGTACATCCGCTTCTCATTGGGGGCAGAGACTCACAGGCAAAGAGCTGGATACCTCCCCTGTTGCGTCTGGGGATGGAGAGTGTGCCCTTTGCAGTCCGAGGCCCGGTTGACAATCCACTTGAGGCCTTAGCCGATCGGGTGTTTGCGAGCCTGCCCGTGCCAGCAGAGGAGCAATGCCCTGAGGAACACAACTACGACACACATGAAGACAATGTTGCCACCTGCAGACGCATTCGGTTCATTGAAGCGCCGTTATTCAAGCATACAAACCTAAATGATGCGACCCATGCGCACTTGAACCGCCTGTTTGGTAATGCCAACCTGACGCTGTTTGCTCATGCTCGCCGTTTTGTCGACTACGAAATGCTGGTTGATGAAGATGGTCGCAATACCTATGTTCAACGAGAGAACGTTGAACGGTTCGCCGCCCTACCCATTAGTTTTTTGCATGGCAAAGAAAACGAACTGTTTGCTTACATGAGCGCCTGCCGCAGTTGGCGGCTTTTTAACCAGGTACATCCTTATTGGGCAGAGGAGTTTGCGTCAGAACCGCTACTCGTAGAGGACTATGGCCACGTCGATGTCCTGATTGGCAAAGACGCGCATATAGATGTCTTTCCAGATGTCATCAAATTCTTCGACAAGACTCGATCCGTCACAACCCAGAATCCAGGCGACAAGGTAGTGGTCGCAAAGCAAGCTGATCTGTCGGCAAACTATGTTCCCCGTGCGAGATATCCGCGCGTCGGTCCAACTCTCGGCCACACCTGGTGGGATAAAGATGGTTCCGCTTTGTTCGTTAGACTCTCGTTTGTTGTTCAAGACGTGAGCCTGACTGCGATAGAAGTTGGCAAGGATGGCACATCGGCGTGGGCCTATCTGCCCAAGTCCGAGCCTCAGAAACTCACGATACAAGTTTTCGACGGGCGCACCAGCATGGCATTTGGAGATGTACGTATTCCTCGTGAGCGCATAGACAAACTCTCAGGCAGCTTGTCGATTCAGTTGGTCGTCATTCATGACGCCAGGGCAGCGGCCCATCACTCAATTAGCCGGCGCGAACTGGTAGCCGCGATGCGCAAACAGCGCGCCGACTTCCGTGAGCACCAACTCCACGCGTCTACCCCTATTCCAGACTCTCCATCGCGGCGCTGGCGAGCCTATCCGGGCAACGCCTCAAGCTTTGCGGGCGATGAAGCAGTCTGGCGGCGTCCCGTTGTGCTCCGCCGTTCAGTGATCGAGGCCCTTGGCCCGCCACCGCCTGAGACTGCCCTGCCGAGTGGCGCGTTCACAATGGCTATCGGTACCTGTCGATATCCCGGGATAGGCATCGACAGGCTGCGAGCAGACGCCACGTTCGGCCGTATCCTGGATTTGTTTACGGATGGGCCAACCAATGTCAAACCAGCTGCCTCGGAATCAGACACACCGGAACAGGCCCTAACTGACTTGCGCAAAGCCAAAGGCTATACATCCTTGGCTAAGACCTTAGACCCAGAACCCATCCAAGCCTCAACCGAGCTTCAGCCCCCCGCCATAATGCTTATGCTTGGGGATCAGATATATGCAGACGCAACCGCTGGTGTCCTTGACCCCGCAACACCAACCGAGCGATTTACGGAGCGCTACAACCAGGCATTTGGTCTGGGAAATTCTCCGAAGGCGGCTCGTTTGCTCAGAACGCTCCCAGTCCTCATGACGCCGGATGATCACGAGTTTCGAAATGGCTGGCCAGACGAAGGGCCGATCATGGCTCACGGCGATGAAGAGGCAGCCTTTAGTACCGCCTCAGACATGCTGCATGCCTATCAGAGTCTGACCAACCCGATTGGCAAGAGCGGCTCTTATATGCTGGATTCTGGCCCATGCCGATTCATCGTGCTGGACACCCGGAGCAAGCGCGTTGAAGGCGAACCTCATCTCGCCTCGCCGGAAGACATGTTGCAGCTAGAGCAATGGATCAGTTCTGCCGGTGAGCGATTCGTTTGCATCTTCACCGGGTCAGTCGTGCTCCCACGTCTGCATCAGGATGTCTCACCAGCCAACCCTGTTGCCGTCCCCGATGGATTCGAACGCTCAGAAGCGCAACGCGGCACCCTGTTAAGGCTTTGCGCCCAATATGCTGCCGGGCGGTTTGCATTTGTCTCGGGTGATTACCACATCGCCAGTGCAGTGCAGATTCATCAGCTCGATGACGGTCAAGCCGACCCAGCCGAGGCCGCATTGCCGATTGGCTGCGCAATCGTGGCGCCGCCGTTGTATGCCCCTCTTCGCTATATCAATACACTCCCACATGAACTGATTCAATCTGAGAACCTGGACGCACATCGCCACCAACTTGGGGCTGATTTACGCCTGGCAATTCGCCCTTGCGAAATGCTCAGCACACCAGGCGCAGACCTCAAACCAATGGAAGGTTCCGGCTATGGGCTGTTGCAAATTGAACGAGCAGGTGACCATTGGTGCGTCACCGTTGGCATGCAGCTCAATCACTATGAGTCATTTACAGGCTGGCAGCCACTCAAAGCGGTTACACAAATCAAGCTCCAGTGAACACGGGCGCCCTGAGGAGATTAGCTCACTGCTCTGAGCCCGCGCCGACTAGCCATCACGACTGCTTCGGTGCGGTTGGAAACATCCAGCGTGCGCAGGACGGCCGCGACATGCGCCTTCACCGTGTTGTCAGATAACTCGAGAATCAGCGCAATTCGCTTGTTTGACATGCCGCGCACCAGCAACTTGAGCACATCGAATTGTCGGGGCGTCAGGCCCAGCTCAACCCGCAGGCTCTCGTCATCGATCAGGCCTGTGTCAGGGTGAGGCATATCCGCCTCAGAGGGGCTGGGCGGCGCAAGGCCCGCCTCACCTGAAGAAGAAGCACGCAACACCTGCTGCGGGACAAACACCCCTCCAGCAGCAACAAAGCGCACAGCCATGCGAATCGCCGCTGGCTGAAAAGTCTTGGGAATAAAACCCATCGCGCCAGCATCAAGCGACGCGTGGATGATGTCCGATTCCTCGCGGGCAGAAATCACCACAACTGATTGGTCGGGATAGCGATCTCGCAACGCGCTCAACGCGCCAATACCGCTGAATCCGGGTAAGCCCAGGTCGAGCAAGACGAGATCGACGACAGGCTCAGCCTCCAGGCGATCACACGCTTCTTCGAATGTGGACACCGAGTCATGCGCGACACCCTCCCCCTGCGATGAGAGAATGACGCCTAGCGCCTCGTGAATAAGCGGATGGTCGTCGACCAACAGCATTTGCATGTTCGATAGCTCCGGAAGGTCTTTTTATCTCCGAGCCAATATACCCTTATTGAGCGAGAATTCGAAGTCTGGCCTATAACCATGCCGTTGCGAAACATGATCGATCTAACCCAAACCATGCTGATTGGCATCGACATTCAAAACGATTTCTGCCCACAAGGTGCGCTGGCAGTGACCGCTGGCGATGAAATCATCCCAATCGTCAATCGCCTGATTGAATCATTCGATCAGGTCGCACTCACACAGGATTGGCATCCAGCCGGGCATTCCTCATTTGCGAGCACCCGTCCTGATGGTGAGCCATTCGGCGAAGTCCAGATGTCTTACGGTCGTCAGACACTCTGGCCTGATCATTGCGTGCAAGGGACACCTGGCGCGGCCTTTCATCGCGACCTGAATACAGATGCTGCTCAGTTAGTTATTCGAAAAGGGTTTCGCCATGCGATCGACTCCTATTCGGCGTTCATGGAAAACGATCGACACACCACGACCGGACTGGCCGGCTATCTTCGCGAGCAAAAAATTCAAACAGTTGTTCTGTGCGGACTCGCATTTGACTATTGTGTGGCTTACTCGGCACTGGACGCGGTTACGTCAGGCTTTGAGTGCATCGTCGTTACCGATGCTTGTCGGTCAATCGATTTGAATGACTCGGCTGCGGCTGCCGCCACTGAACTTAGTCAGAAAGGGGTGAAGCAGATCACCAGCGCCGCACTTATCGAACAGCTCGCAACGGTCTAAGCAGCGCGCGTACAGTTCGGCTGCAAGCCACCTGACCATCCAGAGCGGCCAGCCGGTGACGTTCGAGTTCCTTTGGGCAGTATCGGTAGCTGGCCATGAGTCCGAATGACTGTTGCAGTCCCGACTCCGTCATGTTGGCCCGGCAGTATATTTGTTCAAGGCTTGCGCCATTGCGAAGATGAAACCTAGCTTCATCGTCAACGATTTTGCTAATACCAGCCCTTGCCTCGGTGAGGTAGAAAGCACACAAGCGTCGTAACTGTTCGTGCCGTACCCGCAACGGATGCTGCTCGCCTCCCGTCATCGCATTTGCCGGTGCATCTGACTGGTCTTCCCAGCGCCTCATCTGCTGAACGGATGGGCTCGTATGCGGCACCTGAGGATCACCGCAATGGCGCTTCGCCTCATCCAGTTCATGAGTGACTAAGCCGTTCAAATCGGAACCGAATTGCGCTCTCAAGTCCTGCAGATCTTCATTGAGTTGCTTCACAAGCTGAGGCTTCACGCGGGTGGAATCCAGGCGTCGGACGCTGTTTAGCCAAGCAGCAAACCCGGGCACCGGCGACAGCGTGCAAAACGTTTCCAGTTCCGGGAGTTCCTCGCGCAAAGCAGCGATCACCTGTTGCACCAGCACACTGCCCAGGTGCACGCCCCTCAGACCAGGCTGGCAATTTGAGATCGAATAGAACGCGGCGACCCGGTAATTCTCCTTTTGTTCATCTGCCTGTTGGCGCCGGTCCAGCAGCGGAGCGATGGCCTCAGGCAATTTGTTCAGCAAGGCCACCTCAACAAAGAACAAAGGTGATTGCGGCATGACAGGATGAAAAAACGCAAAGCAGCGCCGATCAGAGGCCAGGCGTCGCCGTAGATCGCTCCAGCCATCGATCTGATGGACCGCTTCATGCTGCATCAACTGATCAAGCAAAGAGGCAGGCGACTGCCAATCTACGCGTTCAACCGTGAGAAACCCAGGATCAAACCAAAGCTGCAGATGCTGGCGAATCTCATCGCCAAACGCCGCAAGCTCAGATGTTCGATGGGGCGAGTTGAGCAAGGCAGCACGCATTTGCACAATGGTCGCTGCACCAGCTGGCACCCGGCTCAGGCGCCGCAATATCCGCATGCGAGGCGACTCCATTGCCGCGCGCAGGGCAACCAAATCTTGCGCTAGTTCAGAGTGCGAATAGCGGCGAGCCAGGCGGGCAATTTCGCCAGAGTCAGGTCCAAAGTCAGTGGCCAGGCGATGGAACAAGCGCTCGCGTGTCTCCTGGGTCAAGCACTCATACAACGCTAGCGCCTGCGCCGCGTTCGTCTGGTCATCAAGCCCGAAGTGTTCTACACCTAGCCTTAAACACAAAGCCAGGAGCTGGTCGAGCAAAGCACCCTGACTTTCCGAGCGCGACGACTTGAGTAAGCGTTTTAGCAATGCCACACCATGGATAAAGGGTTAGCGTTTGCCTACGCTATGCCTTGCCAAGCCTTGCCGCTGCGGCATGCATCACGATCTGAGCTGTCCTCACATTACCCTGTGATATTTTTCACATATGAACCAAATCCCATCGCAAGCTCAAAACTCACCCGGCTCTCCTGAGCCGCGGCACGACACGCATCTCAAGACGGTTGGCTACCTCCTGTGGATTTTTGGATTCCTCGGGGCTCACCGGTTTTACTTTGGTCGGCCGGTGACCGGCACCATCTGGCTGTTTACCTTTGGTCTGTTTTTCATCGGCTGGATCATTGACCTATTCCTGATTCCCAGCATGGACCGCGAGGCAGATCTGCGCTTTAGAACTGGCAAGATCGACTACAGCATCACCTGGATCTTGCTGACTTTCCTGGGATTTTTCGGTATTCACCGTTTCTACATGCGTAAGTGGTTTACCGGCGTGCTCTACCTGTTCTCTCTGGGGTTGCTGGGCATCGGCGTCTTGTACGATTTCTGGACCCTGAATAATCAGATTACCGTACGTAACGCAGAGCTGGCCCAGCGCGGCGATTGAGCCGCGGGCATGGCGCCCGTTGTGCGCTTTGACGACTTTGGACACAAATAGTTGAGGATCGCAACCCAGTTGTGACATTGCTCACTCGTCATCTGGTTCGGTCGCCTTTACGCTAGCGGGATGCTTTCGAATCCTGCTCTGCCCCTCAGAACTCTGCCCCGCATTCCAGCCTCGAATGAACAGACGGCCTGGATTGATCTTGCCAAGCAGGCGTGTTCAGAATCGCTGCAACTGACCGACGCGCTTCTGACAACGCCCTCAACAGCAGATCGAGACATTCACTCCTGCCTGGTCGCGATTCGGGCAAGCCTGGAGCTCGTCATCAATGAGCCGCTCTCGGCCGCTCAGATTGCTGTTACGGTGCGGCGCGCGCTGCAGGTATTCGACCGGCTAGCGTGTGTGCCAAGCACTGATCGGCTGACTGGCATGCAAAGCCAGATGGCGTGATTCAGTCAGAATGAATCTGACTGGTCCAGTCGTCGCGACGAGTCGCATGCTGAGCCGTTATCGCTGAGACCACTGTCTCAGGCCATCTTGCATGGTGATTCGGTGCCATGTAGCAGCGATTTCGACCACGGGCTTTTCCTGTGACCAGTGCTTGATTGGCTCTTGAAATCAGGTTGTCCAGTGATTCATCTGCGTCAAAACAAGCAATACCCGCGGTGAAACTCATTTGATGCAGTCCGGCGGCACTAGGGAACTCCTTGGCCACTACTTCACCCCTAATGCGCTCCATCGTACTTAGCATGTCGACGTCTGAATCAAGCTGAACAGCCAGAACAAATTCATCACCACCATTTCGTCCTATCAAGTCGCTATCGCGTACTTTGCTGGTTAGCCGAGCAACGAAACGTGACAGCACAAGGTCACCTGATACCTCCCCGTACTCATCGTTCAGTGCTTTAAAGCCATCCAGATCCAGTGCGACCAGATAGATGCGCGAGTCAATCTCAGTCTCCCTTCGCTTGCTGAGCATCCCTTGCAAACGACGCTCAAATTCGGGGCGTGTCAATGCGCCTGTCAACGGGTCTAGACCGGCATCTTGTTCACGACGGTAAGTAGGCCCACCCAACCCGAAGTAGCCGAGTAGCAAAATCAACACCGTCACACCAAGAGTGGCTAGCAAGACAGTCAGTTTCGAATCGAACAGTTGGCTTAGATCGCTCCGATAGGCGCTGGCGGGCATCTGAATCAGCAGAGTCCAGTCCACTTGGTCTGCGCCGAGTGAAATCGATCTCGTCAGGCCCAGACGAGTTTCTTGATCGGCGGTAAACGAATAAATCTGATTGCTGGCTGGCATCGCCCCCGATGTGGTGCGCGTTTGGGTCTGGTCAAACGCTATGCGTTGCCTGAGCACTTGCAGCGCTTTATCCGCCACGGACGAAAAAGTGGGAATTGTGTTACCTGCTTCGGGCGACAGCGGCAATTTCTCTACTGAGGAAGCGATCACTTGATCATGCTCATCGACAAGTATCGCGCTAACACCACCTGATCCAATGGTATGAGCCATATACGACGAAAGCATCCCGCTATCGATGTCGACACCTAAAACACCGGCGTCGCTGCCATCTGGGTAACGCAATTCAACCGCCGCCGTGACGCCAGGAACACCAGACTCAAAAAATGGATAGGCTGATGTCATCACGGCTCGATCGCTTTGTCTGGCCGCCGCATACCAAGGCTGTTCGGTTGGGTCGAACGCATTTTGTGGATCCACCCACGTTCTTAGGTAGTCCAGATTCTCGTCACGCTGGGTAATGAGAACAGAGCGCAATCCACCGTAAGACTCAACCAGCGCACTCAGAACTCCCTCATCATTACGGGTGCTCATCATGAAACTACCATCGGCACGACCGACGTACAGCCCCGCGATTAGTGGGTCTGCCTCTAGCTTCGCAAGAAAGTAGTGCTCCAGGTCACGCACATTGTTAGGATCCAACACGCCATCGGCGACCAGGCGACGCCCGACTTTGAGGCCAACAACTGCCGGCGCAATAACGTGGTCAATATGATGCGCAATCGATTCACCCACGTGATCAAGACTGAGTTTCGCGTGAGCGATCATCTGCTCCGACGTTTTGTCTTTCAGCCCCAACAATATGACAGCAGCAGTCCCCGCCTGAACGGCCAGCAGCACCACGATCAGTAACCAGCGCCAGTTTCTTAGTGTCATTTCTTAATAATCAAGGCTAACCGCCCTGAATTTCAATGAATTTGATCTTCCTGCTCGGGATCGCTATTCGCAAAACCAACAGAACGTCAAAAACCATTTCGTGCGAGCTGACTGCGTTTCAAGTCAACTCAGGACTTTGCGAGCATTGCCTCCGATGCCGGCAAGCTTGAGGCCTCCACAGCCAAAGCATCATCGGCGGGCCAGATGCTGCCGTCCTCGGAGGCAATGTAACTACGGTTTTTGCCTCGAGCCTTGCCATTGACCAGCGCGTTGTCGGCGCTTGCGATGACTTCACTCGGCTTAAGCCAGGCCTCAAGCCAGGCAACGCCAGCCGTTGCGCCAACCTTCTGTTGGCCCGCCTGAAACCGAAACGGGGCTTCGGTGGCAGCCTGGCGCAGGCGATCGACGACCATCGCGATATTGCCCCGTTCCTCAAGCCTGATGGCGAGCATGAATTCATCGCCTCCCATACGCCCGAGCAAATCATCCTGGCGCAATGTGTCGCGCAGCCGACTGGCAAACTGCTGTAACACTGCATCGCCGGCTCCATGGCCAAATCGGTCGTTAACCGCCTTGAAACCATCAAGATCAAGTGCCACCAGAGCGACATGATGCGTACTCTCCTGATCGCGCCGATGCCTGGACATGCCCATCAGGCGGCGTTCGAACTCCGTGCGGTTCAACACCCCAGTGAGTTTGTCGATCGTGGCATCACGGTGCAGCCGATAGATCGGCTCGGTCAGGCCGAAGATCGCCATGACCGAGATCAGACCCGGAATCACGACGACCAGCACAAGTGTGAGTATCTGATCTTCGAACAGATCTTTGATTTGAGTCACAACGCCAGCCACAGGTGTCTGGGCGATGAGCTTCCAGTTCAGGCGGTCACCAAAGACCGAAACGGATCGAACCACACCAATGTAGTCCTGACCTTCATGACTGAATCGCAAAAACTGTTGCAATGGAACCGTCGGCACTTTTTGAGGCGCAGCCTGGATGTCCTGATCAGCAAGCTGACTGCCGCGATCTGCCACACCGTCCAGGTGGGATCGATACAAACGCCGGATAGGCAGTTCGCCCACCTCGTCAAGCGAGGCGAGGCGAGTTTGGTCCGTGACTTGTTTCAGCCGCGCCAGATCGGAAAACGCGATGACATTGCCACCTCGATCAATCATGGCAGCGGTGCCTTTCTGAGTCGCTGGAATCTTGGCAATGAAGTCTGACAGGGCCGTGATGTCAACATCGACACCAAGCACGCCAAATTCTTTGCCACCGGTTTGCTTCAACGTCTGTGCTGCTGTAATCCCTGGATTCCCGCTGGACTGAAAGACATAAGCATCCGTCCAGGCAAGCCCGCTTGAGCGGTGGCCCAGGCGATACCATGGTCGCGACCGAGGATCGAATTCATCCTCGTTATCAAACCAACCCCTCAAATACTTAAGTTCGGGTGAGTATTGGTCAACCCGAACCGTTTTGCCTTCGGAGCCGTAACGGATGGTGCGGCTTTGAAAGATACCGGGCAATCGTTTAACGCCAACATAAGTCCCATCGGCGCGGCCAAAGACCATCGAGTGAATCGTGGGTGAAGCACCAAGCTGGGCGAGAAAATAACGCACCAGGGCCTCACTGTTGTCCGGATTGAGCTCGCTGTCAGCCACAATCTGCTCGGTGACGTTGATCGCCACCCTGGAAGGGGCGAGAAATTCACCAATTTCATCGGCGACAACGCCGGCTAATTCTTCCAGGTTTTCGTGGGAACTCTCCACCAACCGATCGGTGGCTTTGTCCCGCGTGCCGATCATGACGATGAAGACCGTGACCACCTGAACGCAAACCAGCAACGCAATCAGCAAAGCGCGTAGTAAGGCTGGTTTCATCGCAGAACCCTTGTACAACAACAGCCCCTCACAATAGCCCGGTCATTACATGTGCGCCAGCGTCAACTGTGCGCTTCAGTCGGTCTTTGTTGGTTGCAGATCACAGCCCCCGCAAAGACTCGAGGCTCAGACCTTGCTGGTTCCGACATTTTCATTGTCGGGTATATGCTTCGCTGTCACGCACCCCTCATTTGGGGGGCTGAGAACCACTTAATCCCGGTGAGAAAAGAGGAAACCCGTGAGCCGACCGATTGCCTGTATCGAAGACCTGCGAAAAATTGCCAAACGGCGCGTCCCTAAGATGTTTTACGACTATGCAGACTCAGGGTCATGGACAGAGAGCACCTATCAAGCCAACAGCAGTGATCTTGACCAGATAAAGTTTCGCCAGCGAGTTGCGATTGACATTGAAAAACGCTCGGTAGCCACCAAAGTGATCGGCGAGGACGTCGCCATGCCGGTGGCGATTGCACCAACAGGGAACACAGGCATGTTTCACGCCGACGGCGAAATTCTGGCCGCCCGTGCGGCTGAGCGATTTGGCGTGCCCTTCACACTGTCAACGATGAGCATCTGCTCGATTGAAGATGTTGCCGGCGCTACGAATAAACCATTCTGGTTTCAGCTTTACGTCATGCGGGATCGGGAGTTTATTGCCGATCTGATTAACCGTGCCAAGACGGCAGGCTGCTCGGCTCTCGTTATTACCGTTGATCTCCAGATTATGGGGCAGCGCCACAAAGACATCTATAACGGGCTATCAACGCCGCCCAAACCGACCTTGCTCAACATGCTTGATCTGGTCAGGCGTCCGCAATGGGTGATGGGCATGATGGGCACCCAGCGTCGTCAGTTCGGCAACATTATTGGTCATGTCAAAGGCGTGAGCGACATGGGCTCATTGGCAGAATGGACAGCCAGCCAGTTCGACCCGAGCTTGAGCTGGGATGATGTCGCCTGGATCAAAGAGTTGTGGGGCGGAAAAATCATCCTCAAAGGCATCCAGGAAGTAGAAGATGCCAAGCGCGCTGTTGATAGCGGTGCGGACGCGCTGATCGTTTCAAATCACGGCGGACGCCAACTCGACGGTGCGCCCTCAAGCATCCGAGTCCTGCCAGAGATCGTCAAGGCTGTGGGCGATCAGATTGAAGTCCATATGGATGGCGGCATCAGAAGTGGTCAGGACGTACTACGTGCCTATGCATTAGGCGCCAAAGCGGCTTATATTGGCCGGGCCTATCTTTGGGGCGTGGGTGCCATGGGCGAGGCTGGTGTGACTCGTTGCCTCGAAATTTTGCACAAAGAACTCGACCTCACGATGGCCTTTTGCGGCAAGTGCGATCTGAACGAGGTGGATGAAAGCATTCTGCGGCGGGAAGCGACATAACAAAGCGCACGCAATCGAAAGCAACCGCGCGACAAAACGACGCAAGGAGTCAACTGTGTTTCATTCATTTTTCCCAAAGCCCAAGCTATTTTTTACCTCGTTTGCTCTCTGGGCCCTGTTTTGTGTCGTGATTTGGTTTTCGGTCGCTCAAGACCTCGGGCGATCGTTCAGCGTCGGCGGCGTGTTTGGGTTTCAGTTTCCCACTGAAGCCTCCCTGGAAGTTCCAGCACCGGCTGCGCCGGCAACGCAGGCCCCAACGCCTCCACCCGAGCCCAGCCCCGAATTGAAGATCGCGCAGGCACAAGCTGAAAGCGCCAAGAACTTCTGGTTCTATCAATATCTTGCGGTTGCTTATCTCCTGTTTGTTGGCTTCTGGCTTTGGTATTCGCCGCACCGGTGGTCCCGCTGGTCAGTCATTGGCTCAGCCGTCATCGTGTTCGTTACCTGGTATCTGGTGCAAATTGATGTCGCCATCAATTCATGGTTTCGCGAGTTCTACGACATGCTGCAGTTAGCACTGTCCAAGCCCGGTGCTGTTACCCAGGCCCAGTACTACAGTCAGCTCGCCTCGTTCTTAAAGCTCGCCCTGATCTGGATGATGATTCGCGTCGTCATCGACTTCTTTACCAGTCACTTCGTTTTCCGCTGGCGTACCGCGATGAACGAGTACTACATGTCGAAGTGGGAACAGGTGCGCCATATTGAAGGGGCATCCCAGCGTGTTCAGGAAGACACCATGCGCTTTGCCGCCATTATGGAAAGCCTCGGTGTGAGATTAATTGACTCGATCATGACTCTGATCGCCTTCTTACCCATTCTGTGGGGCCTGTCCCAGTACGTCTCCGAATTGCCCATTATTGGTGCGGTCCCTCAGGCGCTGGTGATCGTAGCGGTGGTGTGGTCAATCTTTGGTACGGGTCTGCTCGCGCTGGTTGGCATCCGACTGCCGGGACTCGAGTTTCGCAATCAGCGGGTTGAAGCCGCTTACCGTAAAGAACTGGTGTTCGGGGAAGATGACGTGACCCGCGCGCAGCCGCCAACAGTGGCGGAACTCTTTGGCAATGTCCGTAAGAACTATTTTCGACTCTACTTCAACTACCTGTACTTCAATGTCGTGCGCTATGGCTACATACAGGCAGGCGTGATGGTGCCTTACCTGGCGATGGCACCTGCGATCACGTCAGCAGCATTCACATTGGGCGTGATGCAGCAAATCCTGCAGGCATTCAGTCGGGTTGAGAACTCATTCCAATACCTGATCAATTCCTGGACGACGATTGTTGAGCTGTTGTCTATTCACAAGCGGCTCGCGGCGTTCGAGGCTGCCATTAATGACCAGCCATTGCCAAAGATCGATCAGGAATACATGGGACGTGCGACCGGTCAGTCTTAACTGATCGGGCTATAAGAGCTTTATCGCTGCGATTCCATCGGGCGAGCAAGCACCATGGTCCAGTAGGCGTTGTAGGTGTTTTCTTTCGTACCCGGTACAACCGCGATGCCAACAACCGTTAGATCCGGACGCATGAGCGCCCGGCAATGCGGGGGGCTGTCAATCCAGGCCTGAATGGCTTTATCGAGCGTGCCAAACCCGGCAGCGATATTCTCATCAGCCATGCGCCAGTCGTAGCCTGCCATGGTGAGGCGATCACCCACGCGGGTGCCATCTGCCCAGGCATGACCAAAAGTATTGTTCTGCTGCATGTACTCACTTTCCATGAGCGCAGCGTGGGCCACCTGTGGCTGCCACTTAACCGGCGGGGCTGGCTCAAAGTCTTCATCGCCGCAGCGCTGACCAGCCGCTCGCGCAGCATTGGTTGCCTTGAGAGCAGCATTAGACAAATCATCTGCCGGCTCTTCAGTTTCAGCCGTTTTGAGTTCGACCACTGCTTCGGATCGAATCTCGGTGGCATTGCCTTTGGCAACCTGTTCGTCCACAACGCCGCCATCATCGCCAGCACACGCAACGAGTATCGAACTGGCGGCCACCACCGTCAGGACAGGCTTCAGGCGCGCGGGTGCAAAGCGAACCTGCTGGGGGACGAGAACAGAGCTGAATGAAACCAACTGACCAACCACAATTGACCTCGACTGGATAACGATTGATCCATTGTCGAAATCAAGCCGACACATCCACACTCAGCGCGGACGGGCGGACAGTGCCACACTGTCAACGGTCGCTGCTCAGACCAACACTGTTTCTGCGGCGCCACGGTCCCGTCACAGACTGGCTATATCGTCAGGCTAGAAGCGATTCACCCAAATCCCAGGAGTTTGAAATGCGCACCGCTCAACCATTTCCCGTTCTGATTCCAACCAGCCCGCGATCTGTGGCGGCTTCGACCACTTGCTGTAGGCGCAGACCAGGCCAGCAATTAGTCTGCTTCTCGAGATTTACAACCTGGTTGTTTGCCGCCGCTATCGCGACATTCACGGCCAACGATGCGATAGCCGCTGATGCGAGAGCCACTGGTCACCACAACGAGGGCACGGATACCAGCGATCGAGAATGGCCTATTCAACTTGGACCGCGGCCGTTCTTTCTGGTCAAGGATATGGACGAGTCGCCACTGAAAGACAAGCTCCAGAGCTGCCGTAAAGGGCCGTTTTACAAGTCAGACTTCTCGATTGGGCACCGCGGGGCGCCGCTACAGTTTCCTGAACATACAGAGCAGTCGTATCGCGCCGCGGCCCGGATGGGTGCTGGCATTATGGAATGCGATGTGACCTTCACCCAAGACCGCGAACTGGTTTGCCGTCACTCGCAGTGCGATCTGCACACAACCACCAATATCCTCGACACGCCGCTGGCGGCCAAATGCAGCAAGCCTTTCACACCAGCCGACCCGGTAACCGGCACAAAGGCCAGCGCGCGCTGTTGTACGAGTGATATCACCCTGGCCGAATTCAAAACGCTGGAAGGCAAGATGGACGCTGCGAACAAGGACGCCACAAGCGTTCAGGAATACATGGGCGGCACCGCGGATTTTCGGACTGATCTGTATGCAACCCGCGGGACATTACTCAGTCACAAAGAGAGCATTGCATTGTTCAAGTCGCTTGGCGTCAAAATGACACCAGAGCTCAAAGCGCCTGCGGTTGAAATGCCCTTTCAGGGCCAATACACGCAGCAACAATATGCTCAGCAACTCATTGATGAACTGCGCGCGCAGCAAGTGTCTGCGCGCGACGTCTGGGCTCAATCGTTCAATCTCGATGACGTGAAGTACTGGCTGAGCGATGAACCAGAGTTTGGGCGCCAGGCCGTCTACCTGGATGGTCGCTACCGAGCCTCTCCGCCGATCAACTCGAACGACCCGGCAAGTTTCAACCCTAGCATGCAGGCTTTGGCTGATGCCGGTGTTCAGGTCATTGCGCCGCCGATATACATGCTGTTAACCCTAGATGAGGCCGGCAAAATTATCCCATCGGCTTATGCCAAAAGCGCGCTTGAAGCCGGCCTAGACATCATTGCCTGGACGCTTGAGCGTTCGGGCCCACTGACCTTGGGTGGAGGCTTTTACTACCAAACAGTCAAAGGGGCCATTAACAATGATGGTGACATGCTGACCGCATTGCATGTTCTCTCAGAAGACATTGGCGTCCTTGGCGTGTTTAGCGACTGGCCCGCGACGACAACCTACTACGCCAATTGTATGAAACGGTATTGACGAGCGAATCGCTACAATGGACGCCTTAATTCGTGAGGCCTCCATTGTCTGACTCAGCTTCTCTTTTAGACCAATGGCTTGCTCAAGAGCAGGCTGTTCTTGCAAACCAGCCAGCTAGCGGCGAGTACCCCTTGATGGCAGCAGACTTCACGGACTTGCCGGGTCTTGATCACTTGCAGGCACTCATTGATGGCCGTTGTGCGCCACCGCCCATTAGCGAGACACTGGACTTTCTTTTGGTTGAAGCCACGCCGGGTAAGGCGGTCTTTCAGGGCGAGCCGAAAGCTCGGCACTACAACCCGATTGGCAGCGTGCATGGCGGTTGGTTTGCAACGCTGCTTGACTCAGCTGTTGGCTGCGCTGTGCATACCAAAACACCTGCTGGTAAAGCCTACACAACGCTTGAACTGAAGCTCAATATGATTCGTCCACTCTTTGATGGCATAGGCCGAGTCAGAGCAGAGGGACATTGCATTCACGTCGGGCGGCAAACAGCGACCGCTGAGGGCAAGCTGGTTGGGCCTGACGGTAAGCTCTATGCGCATGCCACGACAACCTGTCTGATCTTTGATCGACCTAGCTAAGCGCAGGTAAACGCCAATCAAGAGAACAGCCGCTTACTTCTTAAGGTGAGCCAGCCAATCAGACAGAAGTTGACAACGTTCCACGCAATGCCGTGCAGGAACGCCATATCGTAGGAGCCGGTCAGGTCGAATACCTTGCCGGACATCCAGCCACCCAGAGCCATCCCGACGATGGTTGAGGTCAACACAATGCCCACTCTGAAACCTGCTTCCTTTGGCGGGAAATACTCGCGCACGATGATTGCGTAGGCCGGGACCAGGCCACCCTGGAATAAACCGAAGATAGCCGAAATCACATACAGCGAAATCAGCGAATCAAAGAACAGGAATAAGACTAGCGCCGAACCCTGCAAGGCAGAGCCGATGAGCAAGGTCCGCAGCCCGCCAATACGATCACAGACCATGCCTGAAATCAAGCGGCTCAAAATGCCGAAACCCAGCATGAGAGAGAGCATTTCAGCGCCGCGCGCAGGGCCAAACCCAAGATCGGCGCAGTAAGCCACGATGTGGACTTGAGGCATGGACATCGCAATACAACAACCAATGCCCGCCACACACAGGATGTTTTGCAGTTGCCGAGTGGAAAAACCCAGCGGTCGCTCGCTCACGCGCGATGGCGCATTGCTGGCTGCCTGCGCGGCAGCGGCCAACAGTACCGGCGCCTGGCGCCACAACACCAGGGCCAATGGCGCACTCGTGATCAATACCACCCAGGCGAGGTTGGTGTAGGCCGAGCGCCAGCCGTCCTGATCAACCCAAGCTTGCACAATGGGTGGCCAGACGGTGCCCGCGAGATAGTTCCCGCTCGCGCAGATCGCCACTGCAATCCCACGGCGTTTATTGAACCAAACCGAGATGTCTGCAATGAGTGGGGAGAAAGTGGCAGATGAACCTAACAATCCGAGGAGCAGACCATGGATGATCGAGAAAGTCATCAGGTCGGTTGCCTGAGCGGCCAACCAATAGCCAGCGGTGAGCCCTCCGGCGCCGATGAAGACCGGCACAATCGTGCCGTACCTATCAGCCAGCCAGCCCATCATGATGCCGCCAAGCCCAAAGCCCAGCATCACGAACGAGTACGGAATCGAAGCGTCTGCGCGGCTGATTCCAAATTCCGCCTGTACCTCAGGCAGCACAACAGTCACCACATACATGGCGCTACTACCAATGGTCGTGAGCGCCAGTCCGGCAAATAACCGGAATACCGGATACCAGGAAATTGAGTTGGGCGATTCGTTAATGATGTTCGCCCAAACGCAGCCGCTTAAGGCGACAACCAGTGCCGCCAGGCCAAGCGCTATACAGCACTACATCCCACCATTGACCACCAGACACTGGCCGCTCACGTAGTCGCTGTCAGGGCTGCAGAAAAGGTAAACAGATCCAGCGGCCTCTTCCGGTGTGCCGCCCCGGCCCAGCGGAATCATTTGGTTGAGCGCTGCGAGACGGCCCGCCTGAATACCGAACTTCACTTCCTTGTCGCCAATCGCAACCGTGCCGCCCTCTCCCTTCTCAAGCGGTTTGGTCATGCGCGTTTGAATGTAGCCAAACGCTACTGCATTGACGGTCGTGTGATAGCGCCCCCACTCCTTGGCGAGCGTCTTGGTAATGCCGACGATTCCGGCCTTGCCAGCGGAATAATTCGCCTGCCCGGCGTTGCCGTTTACCCCAGAAGTGGACGAAATATTCACCACTTTGCGCACGACCCGTTGCCCGGCGGCTTCCTCACGCGCAACCGCCTGCTTAAGATGCCCCTGAAATGCTCGCAAAATACGAAACGGTGCGGTTAGGTGCACATCAAGAATGGCATACCACTGGTCGTCCGTCATTTTCTGAATGACTGAATCCCAGGTGTAGCCCGCATTGTTCACGACGACATGGCAGTCACCAAAAGCATCGACCGCTGACTGAACGATCTTGTCGCCAAAGCTTTGCTCTGTGACATCGCCATTGCAGGCGACAGCTTCGCCGCCCATGTCGCGAATCAAGGCTAGCGTTTCATTAGCAGGTTCATCGTCGAGGTCATTGATGACCAGACGCGCGCCCGACTGGGCCAGGCGAAGCGCAATTTGTTGGCCGATACCGCGCCCTGAGCCTGTGACAATCGCGACCTTTCCGTCCAGCTGCTGCATGTATTTCTCCCTGAGTGACTTGTTTGTTATTAGGGGTGCCGCCTGCCCAGCAAGAAGGTGTAACCCTCGGGGCCGTACTGCTCGGTATGTGGCACATCACGCGCCAGTTCCAGGATGTCACCGGCTTTGTAGTGCTTCTCATCGCCATCACAATTGAGCGTGACATCGCCAGCAAGCACCAGTGCCCGCACATCAAATGGATGCGTATGCGTATCGATAAACACGTTTGGGTCCATGGACTTGGTCGTGATATCTGTATAACCGGCTTCAGCCAGTGCAGTCTTGAAGTCTTCTGTGTTCGTCATGATTTCTCCTTCGATTGTGTCACCGATCACATACTGCGCCGATATTGCCCGCCGACCTCAAACAAGGCGTGAGTAATTTCGCCTAACGAGCATACGCGTACCGCGTCCATCAGCACATCAAAGACATTGCCGTTCTCGATGACCGTCTGGCGAAGCCGTTCGAGCATCGCGGCGCTCTCAGCCTTATGGCTGGTATTGAAAGCCTCCAAACGCTCTAGCTGGCTCTGTTTTTCCTGCTCGGTCGACCGCGCGAGTTCCAACGTCTCCGGCACACTTTCGCCATTGGGGTTTCGGAAGGTATTCACGCCAATGATGGGTAAGTCACCCGTGTGCTTGAGCATCTCATAGTGCATGCTCTCGTCCTGAATTTTGCCGCGCTGATAGCCGGTTTCCATCGCGCCTAATACGCCGCCCCGGTCGGTGATTCGCTCAAACTCCGCGAGCACTGCCTCTTCGACCAGTTCAGTCAGCTCTTCAATGATGAAACTGCCCTGTGAGGAGTTTTCATTTTTAGCCAGCCCCCACTCGCGATTGATGATGAGCTGAATCGCCATCGCGCGCCGAACGCTCTCTTCAGTGGGCGTCGTGATCGCTTCATCATAGGCATTGGTATGCAGACTGTTGGCATTGTCATAAGTGGCAATCAGGGCCTGCAAAGTCGTGCGAATATCGTTGAAGTCGATTTCCTGTGCGTGTAGAGAACGGCCGCTGGTTTGACAGTGATACTTGAGTTTCTGGCTCCTGTCATTCGCACCGTAGCGATCTCGCATGGCGATCGCCCAGATCCGGCGGGCCACCCGACCCATCACGGTGTATTCAGGGTCCATGCCATTCGAAAAGAAGAAGCTCAGGTTAGGGGCAAAGTCATCAATGTTCATGCCCCGCGCCAGATAAGCCTCAACAAAAGTGAAGCCATTGCTCAGGGTAAACGCCAGCTGGCTAATTGGGTTCGCGCCTGCCTCAGCGATGTGATAGCCGCTAATGCTCACCGAATAAAAATTACGCACCTGATGGCGTACAAAGTAATCCTGAATATCACCCATCACCTTCAGGCTGAACTCAGTTGAAAAAATACAGGTGTTCTGGCCCTGATCTTCTTTGAGAATGTCGGCCTGCACCGTACCGCGTACAGAAGACTGCGCTTTAGCCCTGACCTGCGCCACTTCTTCAGCGCTGGGCTCGCGGCCATTCTCCTTACGAAACACATCGAGCTGCTGGTCGATCGCCGTGTTCATAAACATGGCGAGAATTGTAGGGGCCGGACCATTGATAGTCATGCTCACACTGGTGGCGGGATTGCAAAGATCAAAGCCACTGTATAAGACTTTCATGTCTTCAAGCGTGGCAATGCTAACGCCGGAATTACCAACTTTACCGTAAATATCAGGGCGCAAATCGGGGTCATGACCATAGAGCGTGACTGAATCAAATGCAGTAGACAGGCGCTTGGCTGGCATACCTTCTGATAGCAAATGAAAGCGTCGATTAGTTCTAAACGCATCGCCCTCGCCCGCAAACATTCGTGTGGGATCTTCGCCTTCCCGCTTGAGTTCGAACACGCCACCGGTGTAGGGAAAACGTCCAGGCACATTTTCAAGCATTAACCAACGCAGTTGCTCGCCATGATCTTCAAACTTTGGCAGCGCCACTTTTGGGATACGAGTGCCTGACAATGATTGCGTCACCAACGCGGTTCGGATTTCCCGGTCGCGTACCTGACTGACCAGTTCATCAGCGCTATAGGCTTCACGCAGCGCTGGCCAAGCTGTTAGGGCCTCGCTCGCATCCGTGTCGATCTGACCCTGCCGACTGTGCGCTTGCTCCTCCAGCGCATCGCGTGCTCGATGCTTTTCAGGCACAGCTTCAAGCAACATACGCTGGCTTTCTCGCAGGTGCTGCACCTCGCGCGCAAGCTTTGCGTTGCGATATACACGAGCTTTATAGCCCCGCACAGTATCTGCGATTTCGGCTAAGTAGCGCACCCGCGCAGCCGGCACAATCGCATTGACGGCACTTGAATAGCGGCTGGCAACTTCAGGGAGCGTGCCGGCGGCGGCACTTGTTGCAAAATCTGCCGAAACTTCGCCAAGCGCCTGCTTAAGCGCCTGATAAAGCGCGGTGACACCGTCATCATTAAACCGTGAAGCCTGGGTACCAAACACCGGCATCTGGTCGGGCATGACTGTAAAAGCTTCGCGGTTGCGTTGTACCTGCTTGGCAACATCGCGCAGCGCATCTGCGGCCCCTTTTCGATCGAACTTGTTGATCGCCACCACATCGGCGAAATCCAGCATGTCGATCTTCTCGAGCTGACTTGCAGCGCCAAATTCTGGCGTCATGACATAAAGGGACTTATCGACATACTCAACAATGGCCGCGTCGCCCTGCCCAATGCCCGATGTCTCGACAATGATCAGTTCGAACCCGGCCGCTTTACAGGCGGCAATGGTTTCGGGTAACGACTGGCTGATTTCGCTGCCGGCGTCACGGGTGGCCAGAGAGCGCATGAAGATGCGCCGGCCTTCGTCATCGCCGCGTGGCCAGTTATAAATAGCATTCATCCGGATCCGGTCGCCCAGCAAAGCACCGCCAGACTTTCGACGGCTCGGATCAATCGAAATAACCGCAACATTCATCGCATCACGCAAATCCATGCGAAGCCGGCGAATGAGTTCATCGGTTAGTGAACTCTTTCCAGCACCACCAGTTCCCGTGATGCCTAAAACCGGCGCAGTCGATCGATCTGCCGCTTCCTTGACGGCTTGCATGAGCGCTGCATCGGCATTGCCCGATTCAATCGCGGTGAGTAGCTGAGATAACGCACGCCAGGCTGCTTCGGTGTGACCTGAGATGGCATCCATTTGTGCGGGTGCATACGACGACAAATCATGGTCGCACTGCATCAGCATCTGGCCGATCATGCCCTGCAAACCAAGCTGCTGACCGTCTTCGGGTGAGTAAATGCGCGTCACACCGTAGTCGTGCAGCTCGGCAATCTCACCGGGCACGATGACGCCACCGCCGCCACCAAAGACCTTGATATGGGCGCCGCCGCGCTCGCGTAGCAGGTCGACCATGTACTTGAAATACTCTACATGGCCACCCTGATAAGAACTGATGGCGATGCCTTGGACATCTTCCTGCAAAGCGCAGGTCACAACCTCGTTGACCGATCGGTTGTGCCCAAGGTGAATAACTTCTGCACCCATGCTTTGCAAAATGCGCCGCATGATGTTGATGGACGCGTCATGGCCGTCGAACAAAGATGCGGCAGTGACAAATCGAACTTTTTGCGTGGGGCGATATTCGGCGAGCTTTTTCGCTTCAGACAAGTCGGTCATCGGGGTTTCCGGGATAAGCAAATCATGGTGAACAAATGGCATTAGGACTGGCCATCAGGTGCGCTATTTTGGTGATAAAAGACTGGCTAGACCAGCATGTTTTTCGAGCTCGTCGGCTGATCGGCCCGTTTAATCTTTCGGCGCGGGTCAACGCACATGCTGCGCGATTGCGCTGCCATCTTGAAAGCGGCTCCAGACGTGCCCCGGACAGGACGAACCGCCAGTGACCCGGACACACCCCGACCTGGCATTCATTGACCCTGCGAGCCAGCTATCGAAAGATAGGCGCAGTTGCCGTTTACGTCAACGGCAACTTTGATTTTGGCTTTTTGGCTTGTGCAAGTCCCAAATTCGCCCAGCTGGCCCATTCAGTCTTGGTCGAGTCCACCGAGCAAAACACGCTAAAGCAAAGATGCCGCCCGCCTGAATTCTAGGCGAACCATGACTCTCGACGCGGTGTTGGAACTCAGCATTATCGCGAACCAGCCAGTGCTGGGATCCACAAACAGCGATTGCCCGGTGACACCGGACCAGGTGAATTCGCCAGGATTGGCTGGCACCGCCGCCGCGCCAGTCGGATGTCGTACGGCGCCGCCAAGGCCGAATCCCCAGCCACTACCAATAAATCCGTTAGGGCCATCCGCACTGTCTGGCAAGTGATTACTCACCATCTGTTCAAAATAGGGCGCTGACAACAGCTCGCCACCACCCACTTGGGTGCGGTTAGCCAAAGCCCGTGCAAACAGCACCACATCATCAAGCGTACTCACCAAACCACCGCCACCGCTCAGTAGCGGCGCCTGCGCCGGATCAGCTCCTTGTTGTTCGGACCGCTCTTTTAGCGAGCGCTCAACACTTTCAAAGCTGTCGTAAAAGCGATGCCATGCCTGATCGGTATCAAACGCTCTTGGCATATCCGCATACTCATCCGGGTCGGCTCTGAATCCAGAGCGCGTCATACCCAGCGGCTCAAACAACAGCGTTTTCATAGCCTGCTCGAGGTCTTGCTTAGCCAGCCGCTCGATCACCAAGCCGAGCACATCGGTGCTGTATCCGTATAAAAACCGAGTGCCAGGCTGAGCGACCAGCGCAATTGAGCCCAGCGCTGCGAGAAAGGCCGATCGGCTCATTCCGGACATTTTGCCGAGCCCGGCATCCAATGCCGCCTTTCGCAAGGTGTCAGATCGGATTTCGGGTGCGTACATGAAGCCGGCTGTGTGGGTTAGCAAATGGCGAATTGTCGGCTGCACAGTTGGCAGCGCGGACCCATGCGCATCGGCGGCCGGCTTTAAGTCAGCCAGTTCGGGCAATACCTCTGCGACCGGCGTCTCGAGCGAAACCAGCCCTTGCTCAATCAAGCGCATCGCCACCAGGCTGACCATCGGCTTGGTCAAAGAGGCAATCCGAAAACGAGCCTGTTCAGTCACCGGTTGAGCTTGTGGGTCTGGTCCGCAGCGGCCGCTTTGCTGGCGGCTGAGAATTTCGCCAGACTTTTCGATATGGACCACAGCGCCAGGATAATGACCGGATTGTTGGTGATAGTTGAGCATCAGCTCGATGCTGTCTGGCATGGCGGGTTCCCCAAAAGCGCGGCGGTTTGCCGTTTCGGGAGTTTCCGCGATGCGAAGTCAGACCGCAAGCAGGCAAAAAAAGGCCGCCTGATCTAGGCGGCCAACTGGACTGGAGAAACCAGGAATTCAGCTCGCCAACCACTCGCACATGCGGTTGACGTGCTGGCGGCCCGGGACCGCACAGGCCGAAACCAACGGCACCGGGTTGGTCAACCCCGGCCAGGCTTTGGTCTGCCTTCTGGTAACGGACCAGCCTTTGCTCAAGATGACAGCCGATGGGCCGCTTAGGCAAACTGTCGGTCCAAAACTTGTCGTTCTCGCCAAGTTTTGGTAGCGAAGCACAGTTCTAATCCAGTAACATCTGGTATTACTTATTTAGGCAGAGGCCAATTTCCGGGCGTCTGCCAATTTGGTGGCACGACTAAAAGATGGGTTGGCTGGGAAGACTACTGCGGTGGATTGTTGTTGTGCTGGTGCTGCTATCTGCTGCCAGCCTGCTATTGCCTGCAACTCAAACCATTGAGCGTTCACTGCTGGTTGAGCATTCACCCGACCGTATCTGGGAATTGCTCGAAGACCCGCCGGCATGGAACCGATGGTCGCCGTGGTATGAGCGCGACCCTGAAATGAAGATCACTTATACCGGCGCCCCGAGAGGCACCGGTGCGCGCTGGACTTTTGTCTCTGATAGTGAAGGCAGTGGCACGATCTCGATCATCAATGCCAGTGTGCCGCGGCAACTTGATTATGTTGTTCAGTTCGACGGCCTGGGCGCCTTCGGCGAAACTCAGGGACAGTTTCTGCTCGAGCCGGTCAATAGTGGCACCAACGTGACCTGGCAATTCAAACTTGACGCCGGCTTTAATCCGCTGATGCGCTGGTTCGGTTTGTTTTTGGACAATATGCTCGGCGATGACTTCACGCGCGGCCTGGCTAATATTGCAGCCACTCTCGAGCAACAACCGAAGCAGTAAGCAGGGCCTTTCGGAGCTCGGACAAAAGCGCCCGGGCTACTGGCTTGACTCAGCCGATGCGAACCGAACAGCATCGACGCTGCCGCGCGCAACAACGACTTGCTGCCCATCCTGTTGACGTTTGAGCCGCCAGACAATGATTGGCCTGCGAGCTGAAGCGCCAATCGCCACTTCGAGCAGGTGATCCTGTGAACGGATCAGACGCGCCATCACGCCAGCTGGTACGGCTCCCCGCAAAGCAAGTCGGTAAGGCCCATGAAGCTGGCCCTTGAAACGTTGCTGCCCTGGTAGCGCCGGCTCGCGCCAGGACAGAACGACCGAATCGGGGATTCGCGACAGATTGGCCATCGCTTGAAAAGCGCCCGCAGAGGGGCGCGGCAACATCAGAGGCTCGGACGCCGGCGCTTCGGCAAATGTTTTTGACGGCAGTTTTCTGCCAGCCAGAGCTTGTCCGAAGTCTCCATATCCGACCTGCGCGTCGTCTGTTGGGCGGGTGGCACCTGCGCTTTCCGACCAGATCCAACTGCCGGAGCGCCCTGCACGGTTAGACAGATCACTTGCTCCCAAGTTAGCGTAAAGCTGCGCCCCTGTTTGGGCATCAACCAGTCTGGGCATGACAATTAGAGGAGATCCCGTGTGGTTAAACACATGGAAGGCCGCTGGCTCAGCTGCGGGCAACTGCCAACCGATCGTGGCGCAGCCAGCCAAACCTGCTATTGCCGTGCACGCCAATGCCCTGAGTGCCAGCCCCACGGTGCGATTGCAGTTAGTGACATGATCGAAACGGATTGGCGTCACGGGTAGGCTCATCTGGTCTTTTGGAACATCAGGCAGAGAGACTACCGTCGAACCGAGCGCCGTTTTGGAGCATGCTTAGACCAAGCTGCCGAGGCCAATGCGCTAACGAAGCGGATACGAAATGACAAAGCTCGTACACTGCTGGCACTGACACCGCAGGCTTATCCATGTACGCACCTGAATTTGTGCCCATTGCCAACCATGAGCACGCGCCGTTGCTGCAACGACACGAGCGCATCTGGACACTCCAACTGAATCGTCCCGCCGAACATAACCGGCTCGATCCGCTGGATGTCGATGCCATGCATGAGGTGTTTGGACAAGCGCAGACTGAACAACCGGCCGCCCTGGTTATCACGGGCAGTGGTCAGAGAACATTCAGTTCGGGCTATACGCTATCTGCCATTACGAGCGAGTTGGATAGCCGATTCGAAAACATGCTCGATCGGCTCGAGACCTTGCCCATGCTAACTATCGCTGCCATTAATGGTGGCCTGTACGGCGGAGCCACTGATCTTGCTCTGTGCTGCGACATCCGGATTGGCGTGACTGGCATGAAGATGTTTATGCCGGCTGCCAAGTTCGGCCTGCACTACTACCCGGGCGGTTTGAAGCGATACGTTCACCGCCTCGGACTGCCCACCGCATCGCGACTGATGCTGACTGCGATGACCATGCGCGACGAGGAACTGCTGCGGGTGGGCTATCTGACAGAGCTGGTCGCACCCGAAGAACTATCTCACCGTGTCAGCGCCTACACAGGCGCGGCAATTGAGAACGAACCAGGGGTAGTTGCCGAGATGAAATCGCAAATGCGCCTACTCGCTGCCCAGCTATCCGACAGCGCTGTGGCTGAGCTCGAGCAGGCCATGCAAAAAGCCAACGAGAACAGTCTTTCATCAGAAGCACTTCACGCAAGAGTTGCGGCGCAATTAAACACGCCGCGCAAGCCAAAATAAAAGTCGACCTGGCGCAAACAGTCGCTGAGCCATCATCTCGCCGCTTGCATTACACTGGCGGCCTGATTCGCGGGTAGCCGGGTCAGCAAGATCTGTCGGCTGCCACGCAATCGTTCTCAGGGCGGGGTGAAACTCCCCACCGGTGGTAAGCCACCTAATAGTGGCAAGCCCGCGAGCGCCTGGCCAAGACATCATCGTGTTCGGCCGGGGACAGCAGATTCGGTGCGAACATCACAATTCGTTCAATGCCGAAGCCGACGGTCATAGTCCGGATGAGAGAGAACGGCAACGCGTCACCAGGCGAAGCGTTCTGATGGAACCCAGCCGCCTGTGGATGTGTGCCCGTGCGCCTTGGTTCAGAGACCACTTTTCAATGAGGTTTGGAATGAATCAAATGATCCAGCAGCCGGAACAGGCACTCACTGCACCGGCAACACTCAAAATAAACCCCAAGCACCGCTTCGCATTTATCCACGCACGCTGGCATGGCGACATTGTGCAGAATGCTCGTAACGCGTTTATTAGCGAGATGCTCAAGCATGGCGTTGCGCCAGAAGCCATTGATGAGTTCGGCGTGCCAGGTGCATTTGAAATACCCCTGCATGCCAAGAAGCTCGCCGATAGCGGCCAATACAGCGCCATCGTTGCTTGCGCCCTGATTGTGGACGGCGGCATCTATCGGCATGAGTTCGTTTCCACCGCTGTGATAGACGGCTTGATGCGGGTCCAACTCGAAACTGAGGTGCCCGTTATCTCAGCGGCGCTGACACCGAAGAGTTTTCATGATCATGCTGACCATCAACGGTTTTTCAGTGAACACTTCCTGATTAAGGGTGGTGAAGCTGCGCGCGCCTGCCTGGAAACCGTGATGGGTCTTGACCAACTGGCCCGTCTAAAGCTAACTCAACAAAAGACCGGCACATCGGCCTGATCAAGGGCACAAAGGTGTATAGGCAGTAAAGGCGAATGCAGGCGGCTGGCGCTATTAGCCAGCAGCCAATACGCGCTCAATATCGTCAAGACGCTCTTTGCCATACCAAAGCTCTTGACCCAAAAAGAACGACGGCAGGCCAAAGACCCCGCGCTCTACCGCATCAGCCGTATTGTCTGCCAACGCTTGTTTCACTTGCGGATCACTCGCTTTGGTCATGATCGCCTGAGCATCAAGACCACCATCGGTCAGTACTTTCTCAATAACAGCTGGGTCATCCAGCTTTTGAGGGGTTTGCCACATGTGCGTCATCATCAGTTCGACATAGTCATCAAACTGGGCGGACTGCTGCGCCGCAATGGCACCGCGCATTATTTGTAGCGTATTCACTGGAAAGTGCGGATTCATTTCAAACGGAATCTGATGCCGCTCGACAAACCGTTTGAGTTCGAGCCGTTCGTAGGCAAGCTTGCCTTTCACTGGCGCGAACGCGAGCATAGGCGGCTGGTTATTAGTAGCCTTGAAAATCCCGCCGATCAGCACCGGCTTGTAGCTCACACGGACACCAGTGCGCTTAGCAAAGGCCGGTAGCACCCGGTGCACCAGATAAGCATTAGGGCTGCCAAAATCGAAGAGAAATTCAAGGGTACTCATCGGCTAACTCACTGGATGGGTTCGGGCACTGGCAACAGGAGTTGACGTAAAAGCGCTTCAGACGCGATGCCGTTAAAGCCGACCTCATCATTGACGCCCTCGCGCTCAATAATGCCGGCATAGACAGCGCCATCTCGTTCGATCAGTGCACGATCAACCGTCAAATCGTCAAACGGAGGCGGTGGATTACTGAACGACATAACTCGCGCATCACCAAGCATGTCGATGGCATACGACCCAGTTCCTCTCAGCGTACAGTTACGAATAGATTCTGGATTACCACCAACCGAGCGCCGGACAAGGCACTCGTAGTAGTTCACACTTGTTCCACCACTAAACGCAACACGAAGGCTGGGGGACTCCTTGTAGTAGTCGCCTGTACCCGCCGGCCTGACATCTACATTTTCACCAATCAGTTCGCCAAACTCGATCGTGCTTGGCCCCCACCATTCATGCGGATTAACCGAACTACCCACCGAGTTTGAGACTGGGTTAAACACACAGGGCGTGCCGCGCGCCGCACCAATAATCTGTTCGAGATTGGTGGCAAGTGCCGCAATATCGTCGATCGTCGCGGTAATTGGCAGGTTGGCGCAGGCAATTGAACCATTGCTGCGTGCATCGCCACCATTGGCTATGTCGAGGTTATACGCACGAACTTGCGTGGCAGCCTCATTGGTATAGCGAGGGTTGTAGGCATTGGTGGTGCGAAGCACATTTTCTTTGAATGATCCCTCGGGAAACGTTGCCGAACCCAGAACACCCAGATTAACCGGGCCATATTCTGAGAACTCCGTAAAGCCGTCGCCGCCCAAGGTATTGCGAATTTCTGCGATCACGGCCGACATTTGCTGACCAGAAATATCGGTCCTGATAATCGACTCTTCACCGACTGCATACATATCGCAATAGTTAAACTGACGAGTCCCGTCAATGAGTGGTCCAATCGTGGTGCGATAGCCGTCTTCGCACTGACGCCATGTCTGGCCGTTATAGAAGAGATCATTCGCACGCTCAGGGTCCGGACCAAACCGCCAACTAGTCGGCGCACCATTTTCACTGCGGGTATAGCGCTCGGTACGCGCAAAGTTGCCATTCGAATCTGCGGTGGCATCGAAGGTGGTCTGCGTTTCAATGCGATATTGCCAGTTGCCCGAATCGGTATAACTGAGCGAGCGCAGCGACACATTAGCCTCACCCTGCATACTGCCGCCGCCACCGCCATCCGTGCTGCCGTCACCACCGCCACACGCGGCAATAGCTGCCAACGCAATAGATGTCATGAGCAAGCGCGCACCACGCAGGCCCGTCGGCTTTGAATTGATTTTCATCCCTCTCCCCAATATTGCTGTTCTTTAGTCTGGCCTCATCATAAGCCATGCTGCGCTGCTATACAGCTGCCAGACCAGCAAGAAATGAGAAAACCGCGCTGACTCAGACCGGCGAATAGGCCCATGTGACAAGCAGACACACACTCGCCACAGTCGTTAGCAGAGCCCGTAGCGGCAAAAACTCCCGCAGGCCGGTGCCCGTTGACTGGCGGTAAAGCCAGGTATCAACGAGGAGCGCGGCCACGAGGCCTGCTGCCAGAAACAGCAAGGGTCTGGGATGGGTAATTTGGGCGAACCAAAATGCGTAAAGCGAAGGCACAACACTCCAAACCAGGCGGCCAATGATTTGCGCCTGACTAAATGCCTCACCCGCCACCAGCAGCACGCCCCAGTGAAGACCACCGACAAACGTGAGAATCAGAGCCGCATACATGATCTGTGAAGACACGGCGACGAAATTCAAAGGCGGCGCCATGATCACGACCGCCACCGTATGCGCAACAAACGGAATCAAACCAGCCAGACCAAGTATCCAAGCCCAACGCTTAACGCGCGGATCGAACAAGTAATGGGTTTTGGTCATGACGAAGGGGACGATTCTGCTCGGGCGCGACGGAATCGATAAATAGCTTGTGTCGATCTGAGCGATTCCAAATAATGCACTGGCTGACCATTATTCAAGAACGCACTGGCCGTAATCTCGAGGCCAAGCGAACCCAGAAAATCTTCAAAGTCGCGTACCGTACTCAGATGCAGATTGGGGGTGTCATACCAGCGGTAAGGCATCTCTTTTGACACCGGCATACGACCACGCAGAATTGACCAGGCGTGATACCAATGCCCAAAATTAGGAAATGACACAATGCCTTCCGCGCCCAGCTCGGACATTTCTCGCAGGACATGCTCTGTTCGATGCGTCACTTGAATCGCCATCGACAACACAACCAAATCGAATCGAGCCTGCCTAAAGAGATCCAAACCCGCTTCAATGTCGCGCTGAATCACATTCACTCCCTGACCCACGCAGGCCAGCAATGCTTCATCATCGATTTCGACGCCATAACCCAGGCACTGCTTCTTAGATTGCAGGTGATGCAGCAACGCGCCATCGCCACAGGCCAGATCAAGAATGCGCGAACCCGCTGGCGTCCAGTCAGCGATGAGTTCAAGGTCAGGTCGCAGGCCGTTACTCACACTCATGCCGTCTTCTCCTGGGACTGCTCCCGGGCTTGCTGACGACCAACGCGCTCGAAGTAAGTGCGCACGATGTTGTGATATTGCGGGTTGTTCAACAGGAACGCATCGTGCCCGTGTGGTGCATTGATCTCGGCATAGGTGACTTTAAGGCTATTGTTCAATAGCGCCTGGGTTATTTCCCGACTACGTTCAGGTTCGAATCGCCAGTCGGTTGTAAACGAACACACCAGGAATTCACACTCGGCTTTCGCCATCGCTTTGCTGAGGTTGCCATCAAAGTCTCGCGCCGGGTCGAAGTAGTCGAGCGCCCGGGTAATCAGCAGGTAAGTGTTGGCATCAAAGTAGCCAGCAAATTTTTCGCCCTGATAGCGAAGATAAGACTCGATGGCGAAGTCTGCGTTGAAACTGAAACTAAACGTGCCGTTTTGAAGATCACGCCCAAACTTGGAAGCCATGACATCGTCGGACAAGTAGGTGATGTGCCCAATCATCCGCGCGACCTGCAGACCATGGGACGGCAGGGTGTCATGGTCATAGAAACGGCCCCCATGATAGTCAGGGTCTGTCATGATGGCGCGACGAGCAACTTCATTAAACGCAATGTTTTGAGCCGATAGCTTTGGCGCGGATGCAATCACAATTGCATGGCGCAGGCGTTGCGGATACATCGTGCTCCATGCGAGTGCCTGCATGCCGCCCAGACTCCCTCCCATCACCGCAGCAAACTGCTCAATACCCAAATAGTCAGCCAACCGCGCCTGGGTCTGCACCCAGTCTTCCACCGTGACGAACGGAAAATCGGGACCAAAGGGTTTACCGGTTGCCGGATCGATCGAGCCCGGACCGGTTGAGCCAAAGCAGCTACCCACATTGTTGACGCCAATCACAAAGAATTGATCGGTATCTACCGGTTTACCGGGACCAATCATGCTGTCCCACCAACCGACATCTTTCGGGTCGTTCGCATAAAAACCGGCGACATGATGGGAGGCATTGAGTGCATGACAGATTAAGACAGCATTGTCGCGTTGCTCATTGAGCTGCCCGTAGGTTTCATAGGTCAGGTCATAGCTCGGCAGCACTGCGCCACTGCGCATGGCAAGCGGTTCATCAAAGTGAACTTGCTGAGAACGCGTGACGCCAACGGATTCGCCGCTCATGCGGCCGGCTCCGGTGCAGCGAGCTTTGCCATCGCCGCTTGAACCTTGATCGGATCATCCGCGCGCACCAGACGAGAGACAGGCGTGACCAGGCGCGTCACTTCGCTGAGCAATACCTCGCGCTTGACGCGTAGCAGGTTAATCGGGTGCATAGAAAACTCGGTCAGTCCCATCCCAAGCAGTAAGCGCGTTGCTTTTGGGTCACCGGCAAGCTCGCCGCATACTGCCACCGGCTTACCCGCTTTGCGGGCAGCATCAATGGTCATCGCAATCAGTCGGAGCACCGCAGGATGATAGGAGTCGTACAGCGTTGCCACTTCGCTGTCAGCGCGATCAATGGCCAAGGTATATTGGATCAGGTCATTAGTGCCGATCGACAGGAAGTCGAGTCGGCGCATAAAAAACCCTGCTGACAACGCAGCGGCAGGCACCTCGATCATTGCCCCTACTGCCACACGATCGGCCATCGGCAAGCGCCGCGCGTTGACTTGATCGCGCGCGCGATCAATGAGCCGCAGGCACTCAAGAATTTCATGGCTATGCGTGATCATGGGCAGCAGAATGCGAACCTGCCCATGCGCGGATGCGCGCAACAAAGCGCGCAATTGCACCAGAAACATTTCGGGGCGAGCCAGGCAATATCGTACTGCTCGCTGACCAAGTGCTGGATTCATCGTGCCTTGCTCAGACTCCTCATAGCCCAGGACTTTGTCTGCTCCGATATCAAGCGTTCTGATCGTGACCGGCCTGCCCTGCATCGCCTGAACCGCCTGACGATAGGCTTCATATTGCTCATCTTCAGTAGGCGCTTCTGCCCGATTCATAAACAGAAATTCACTGCGATACAAACCAACGCCATCCGCGCCATTCTCAAGCGCCAGCTCGGCCTCTTGTGGCAACTCAATGTTGGCCATCAGGGCAATGTCCCGCCCATCCAGCGTCCGCGAAGGAACATCGATCAGGCGACGCAGCTTTGCACGCTCCAGGCGTCTGGATTCTTGCCGATCGCGATACTCAGCCAGCACGGTTTCATCTGGCGCGCATATCATGAGTCCGGCATCACCGTCGAGAATGATCCAGTCGTCATCACGCACCAGGGCACTGGCGCATTGCATCCCCACGCTCGCTGCGACATCCATCGAGCGCGCAAGAATCGCCGAGTGCGACGTAGTGCCGCCCATGTCAATCGCAAAGCCAATGCCGTGCTTGAGTTCGAGTATGTCGGCCGGCGAAATGTCGTCGGCCACAAACACCAGCGGCTCCGGGCTATGCTCATTCACGACACGGCTCGAACCAATCAAACTTTTCAGGATGCGATCACTGACCTGACGGACATCACGTTCGCGTTCGCGCAGATAGGCATCATCGAGCTGTCGAAACTGCTTACCCAGCGCCTGGGCCTGAGATGAAATGGCCCACTCGGCATTTCGCAGATCACTTTGGATCAGCTCACTGGCACTGTCGACCAGCATCGGGTCAGCCAGAATCATCAAGTGGATGTCAATCAGTGCGCGGGCCTCTCCCGGCGCATCAGCGGGCAAGCGCTCACTAACGGTCTCAAACTCTTCGCGCACGACGCTAACCGCATCTCTCAGGCGATCAACTTCCACCGCAACTCTGGCCGGCTCGATGTGATAGCGATCAACATCACGCACCTTGGTCGCAACCCGGCGCGCCCGGCCAATGGCAATGCCACCACCTAGTCCGGTTCCGTGCAGACTAAACACTTAACTCACCGCCTCATCGAAGCCACATTCAAACAGACCCACGAGCGTCGTAAAGGCTTCTTCCTCGTCCGGTCCATCGACCTCGAGCAAGAGTTCAGCCCCTTGTGAGGCCGCCAGCATCATTACACCCATGATGCTCTTGGCATTGATGCGTCTTCCCTTGCGAGTCAGCCAGACTTCAGCCTGATAGCTCGTGGCGACCTGTGTCAGCCGGGCAGATGGGCGCGCGTGCAGGCCCAGCTTATTCAGCACGATCACGGTACCGCTTTTCATGCGTCATCTCCTTTGCAGGCTTTATCACCACCAGGGGCAGGGGCCGGGTCAAACAAGGCCGGTGAAATGGGCGCAATGGCATCCCGGGCCGCCGGTAGCAGCCTTTCCACCAACTCATCAAGCTCAGCGCCGCGCCGGTGGGTCAGTGCTTTGACCAGTAAGGGCAAGTTAACCCCAGCCACCACAGTACAGCGATACGGCTCTGCAAGCGCCGCCGCTATGCGTGACGGGGTCGCACCGGTGATGTCGGTGAGCACTAGCACGCCACTGCCATCGCTAATGCGTGAGCAAAGCACGCGGGCAGCCGCAATGGCCTCCTCGGGATCTTCATCGGGGATGACGTCGAGCGCCGCCAACTGCGGCAGCATGCGATTAAAAATATGCCGCGTGCAATGAATCAGCGAGGTACCAAAAGGCTCGTGAGAAATAACCAGCACACCAATCATGACGAAGTTGATGACCCCTCTAACGCCTGCTCAAGCTCGGTTATGAACATAGCGGGCACGTCGAATCCAGTCTGATCACGTATTTCCTGAAAGCCGGTCGGGCTGGTGACGTTGATTTCAGTGACAGACTCGCCGATCACATCCAGCCCCACCAAGAACAAACCTCTCGCCCAGAGCTTTGGCGCCAAAAATTCTGCAATGCGTAAATCAGAGGCTGACAAATCGTGCGCAACCGGCTTGCCACCGGCCGCCATATTGCCGCGCACCTCGCCCTGTGCCGGAATGCGCGCCAACGCATGGGGCACAACCTTGCCGCCAATAAGCAAAATACGTTTGTCACCTGCTGATATCTCAGGCAGGAATTTCTGCGCCATGACTGACACATTGCCGAACTGATTCATGGTTTCAATGATGACGGACAAGTTCGGGTCGTCATCGCGCGCCTGAAAAATAGACGTGCCCCCCATGCCATCAAGCAATTTGAAGATGGCCCGCTTGTGGGTCTTAACAAAAGCCTTGAGACGCGCTGGGCTGCGCGTCACCAATGTCGGCGCAGTCAGTTCGGGAAAGCCCGCAATCGAGAACTTTTCGTTGTGGTCGCGAATAGCCTGCGGACTATTGAATACCTTTGCACCTTCGTTCTCAGCGCACTGGAGCATATAGGTCGCGTAAACGTACTCCATGTCGAATGGCGGGTCAGTGCGCATAATGACTGCATCAAACTCGGACAAAGCCTGTTCTGACTGTGCGCAGGTCGCATACCAGGGGGTCGCTTTACCCGTCAACGTCAGGGACTGGGCCATGGCTGTTACCCGCTCACCGTGAGCAGCAGTGCTACTAAAACTCAGATCACGCATCATGCAAACCGATAGCTCATGGCCACGCGCGGCCGCGGCGGTCATCATGGAGTAGCTCGTGTCTTTCGCAATTTTGATCGTTTCCAGCGGATCAAGAATGATCAGAAGTTTCATGGGGTTCCGAGAGAAGAAGGCCACTGCCGGGCGCTGGCCAATCAAGTCGGCCGGTGAGCGCACCGAAGGAATCACTCAGATTGTAAACGGTCGCCTAAACACCCAAATGAACCGGCGCTGGGCCGGATGCTCCAGGTAGTGCGACCAAAAAAAGAGCGGAGTAGCCTTTCAGCCACTCCGCTCCTATGCCCATTTCAATGACCGGGCGTTCCACGCCCAGTCAAAGCGCGCATCGCTACCTCACATAAGCCTGCTCACCGTGGGAGACGATATCGAGGCCTTCGCGCTCTTCATCTTCAGCCACCCGCAGCCCGATGATCAAGTCGATCAACTTGAAGGCAATGAGGGCGACGACACCTGACCAGATAATGGTGACCAGCACGCCCTCAGCCTGGATGTAAGTCTGTAGCGCGATGTCAAACCCGGCATCACCCGTGCCGCCCAGACCAGGCGCTGTAAACACGCCTGTCAGGATCGCGCCGACAATACCGCCCACGCCGTGGACGCCAAACACGTCAAGTGAATCATCTGCGCCTAGCATGCGCTTCAGACCCGTTACGCCCCAGAGACAGACCACACCGGCAATCAAGCCAATAATGATGCCGCCCATCGGACCGACCGAACCCGCAGCCGGCGTGATGGCGACCAGACCTGAAATTGCGCCGGATGCCGCGCCGAGCATTGAAGGCTTGCCTTTGCCAACCCATTCTGCAAGTGACCAGGCAACCGTAGCCGCACCAGTTGCGACAAGCGTGTTGATAAACGCAAGCGTGGCACCACTCGTGGCCTCAAGGTTTGAGCCAGCGTTAAAGCCGAACCAACCCACCCACAACATGGATGCACCGACCATGGTCATGGTCAGAGAGTGCGGCGCCATGGACTCTTTACCGTAGCCTACCCGCTTACCCAGCAGGTAGGCACCGACCAGACCAGCCACACCAGCATTGATGTGAACGACCGTGCCGCCCGCGAAATCGAGTGCGCCGCGCTCAAGCAGGAACCCACCCGCTCCCCAGACCATATGGGCGACTGGAATGTAGGCGAACGTGAACCAAATGACGCTGAAGATCAACACGGCTGAAAACTTCACCCGCTCAGCCAGTGACCCAACGATCAGCGCACAAGTGATGCCCGCAAAGGTTGCCTGGAAGGCAATGAAGATGAACTCCGGAATCTTCACGTCGTCTGTGAAGGTATCCGCTAGTGAATCTATGGTGACCCCGGACAAGAACACCTTATCTAGCGTCCCAATAAAGCCATTTCCGCCAACAAAGGCGAGGCTGTAGCCATAGACGGCCCATAAAACGGTGATCAGTGAGAAAACCACCATCACCTGCATGAGCACCGACAGCATGTTTTTGCTACGAACAAGACCGCCGTAGAACAGCGCCAGGCCAGGCACAGCCATCATGACAACCAGAACGGTCGCCGTCATCATCCAGGCAACGTCGCCCTTGTCGACAGTGACCTCCTGAGCCAGTGCCAGCGCGGGCATCAAACCCAGTAGTAACGCACCAGCAGCGGCGCCCAATTTACCAATCCAACTCATTGTTATTACTCCCCTTCTCGAAATCGAAAGCGTGTTGTTTGTTAAAGAGCTGCCTGACCGGTCTCGCCCGTGCGAATTCGAACGACCTGACTTAGATCGTTCACGAAAATCTTTCCGTCGCCGATCTTGCCGGTCTTGGCGGCCTTCTCAATGGCCTCAATAGCCTGGTCAGCCATGTCGGCAGGAACAGCGGCTTCCAATTTCATTTTTGGAAGGAAATCAACAACATATTCGGCGCCACGGTACAACTCGGTATGGCCCTTTTGGCGGCCAAAACCTTTAACCTCAGTGACCGTGACACCCTGCACTCCAATGCCAGATAGGGCTTCGCGCACCTCATCCAACTTGAATGGCTTAATGATGGCGGTAATCAGTTTCATACTTCCTCCGGTGATGCTGTGACTCAAGCCAGCCACGGCATCGATTACAAATGGCCGATACCCGAAGTACCGACACCCCTACCCGGTTAATGCACAAGCCGTGCCAAGCCATGACGGGTTAATCGACCAGTCTATCGCACCATGTCGGGGCCATTAACACCGTTTAGCACCTATACGGTGCGTTTATCGGAAGCACTATTTTGGGGCGTTCAATTGATGCGAGCCTATTGCCCATAGCAATTGAGCAGGTCGCGAGTGCTAGACTCAAACGCGTGAATAGCGACCCAATGGCATTGCAGTGAACAACCCACACAACGACGCAAGCAGTGAATACGAAGAAAGTGACAGCTCACGACGACCGTTCGCAGGCTTCGGCAAACCGCCAGCGAACCTGGCTGAGTTACCTGACAAATTGCTCGCTTTGCTGCGCCAGAGCCCAGCCGCCGAAATCGAGCAGAACTTCAAGAACGTGTTGAACAGCACAATCTCAAAACTTGATCTCGTCACGCGTGAAGAGTTCGACATTCAGCAGGCCATGATTGAGAAATTGCGAGTTAGAGTGGAGCGCCTTGAAGCCGCACTCGATGGAAAATCGAACGAAACGCCTTAGTATATTTGTTAGTGCTTACATACTTATTTCATTGCAATGGCTGTTAGCGTAAGTTAGTACTTACATTTAGTTTGGACCTGTTGCTTTTTTGCGGTTAGTAAGAACTAACCTAGGCTGAGATACTCTATTTGGCCTTCTGGCTCAGACGTTGGGTTGGCGCGAAGATCGAGCCCAGCCTTAGGTGAGCTCTATGCTCGGAGCATGCTTAGTTCTCCTTTCTGGCCCCTGCCAAAGTGACGCTCGCTCGCGTTTCGTCTCGATCTCTGTTGGGGATCGACGCACCCGCTGTGGACGTTGAAGTCCATGTTGCCAATGGACTACCCGCGGTTACCATCGTTGGCCTGCCGGAAGCGGCAGTTCGTGAAAGCCGCGATCGAGTTCAAGCAGCGATCACCAATAGTGGCTTTGATTTTCCGAATCGCCGACTAACGATCAACCTGGCGCCCGCTGACCTACCCAAAGACTCTGGCCGCTTCGATCTAGCGATTGCCATCGGCATTCTAATTGCAACCGATCAAATTCCGGCGGATCGTCTGACCAACCGCCAGTTTGTGGGCGAGCTTTCACTCAGTGGCGAGACCCGGCCAGTGAGGGGGGCGATGGCTTTAGCGCTGGCGATTGCCCAGCACCGCGACCACCGTAGCAAGCCCGCGCCGTCATGCTGGCCTACCCTGGTCTTGCCACCAGAGAGCGCGGCAGAAGCGGCCGTTGTGCCCGGCATCAGAATTCAAAGTGCTGCTTCATTGCTCGCTGTAGCGGCGGACCTGCGCGGCGAGGCACCCTTAAAGACACCTGAACTGGCCTCTTCCGAGCCTAGCTGCGATCAACTCGTGCCAGAGATGGCCGACATTCGAGGCCAGGAGCACCTTAAAACCGGCCTTGAGGTGGCAGCGGCTGGTGGACATAACATCCTGCTTATTGGCCCGCCGGGCGGAGGCAAGTCAATGCTCGCCCAACGCCTGCCCGGCATCTTGCCCTCCCTGAGCGATGAAGAAGCGCTGCAAACCGGTGCGGTTGCAAGTCTTGCCGGACGCTTCAAGGTCAGTGAGTGGCGCAACCGGCCGTTTCGAGCTCCACACCACAGTGCCTCAACGGCGGCACTGGTTGGCGGTGGTCCGCGGATCAGGCCTGGGGAAATCAGCCTCGCCCACAACGGCGTGCTTTTTCTTGATGAACTCCCGGAGTTTGGTGCCCGCACCCTGGATAGCCTGCGCGAGCCGCTAGAAACCGGCAGCATCTCACTGTCTCGCGCGGCGCATCAGCTCGACCTCCCGGCTCGGTTTCAGCTCATAGCGGCGATGAATCCGTGTCCCTGCGGGCACTACGGCAGTCAGCGCTGCCGCTGCACGCCAGACCAAGTCGCTCGTTATCAGCAAAGAGTCTCGGGCCCTTTGCTGGATCGCATTGACCTGCAACTTTGGGTGACGCCGGTGGAAAACACCGAGCTGCTCAACAAGGCTGCGCTTGAAACCAGCGCCAAAATCGGCGAGCGAGTGATTGCCGCCCGGCAGCGCCAGCTTGATCGGCAAGGTTGTTCAAACGCTGCGTTAGCGGCCAATGAGGTCAGCGAGCATTGTGCTTTGTCTGAAGATGCTGCGAGGCTGTTGGCGCAAACGGCTAAGCGCCTGCACTGGTCTGCCCGGGTTTTTCATCGCATCCAGAAGTTGGCGCGGACATCAGCCGATCTGGATGGTGAAGCCCGAATTTCGTCTCGCCATGTCGCGCAAGCGATTTCGTATCGGCGAGCGCTCGGGCTACTGGCTAGCCGGGCTGCCTAGTCTTTCCAGATACCGACCTCACAAGACTATCCCCGGGCCGAGGGCGCTCCAAAGCGATGCCCCTGGCTTTCTCGGTATAGAAACTCGCCAGAGATTGTCTCTCCAAAGGCTTCTTCGGCCGACAATTGCTTCTTGGTTGCGATTGGCTCGAGATTGTCGCCAAAGGTTTTAGAGACAATCGGCAGAAGATCGAGGTGACGCCACGTGGGGATGCCCATCAGGATCGTCGTTATTAAACCCCCAGCTCGCGTTAGCCACCAAACGATGCCAAGGCTTACGAGCGTGCTGCCAATCTTGATGGGGTCAAAGACGAACTCAACGAATGAGTCGGCGGGCTCTCTCACCAAGTCTGCAATCGCAGCCTCATCGAACCGCACCGTCAGCCGGACGTTCACCAACGGCTCAAGACTGGAGGGATCAACCACAATCTCGATGGTCGGTATTGGCAAGTCGAAGTCAAACCCAAGTGTGCGGCTGCTGAACTCAGCCGTACTCTTGAGTCGCTGAATAAGATCCGGGAACAGATCGACCACCGGCACTACTTGGTCAGCACCAGCGCCTACTTCAAGAGCGGGTAGCTCAGAGGTAAACGAGAAAGCACGGTCCAGACGCTCTTCAATAGCTTGCGCAGTTGATTCATCGCTGACTGGGTCGGGTCTGATCAAGGGTTCAGACGCGCTCAGATTATCTGGTGAGTTACCAGGCCCCGCCGCACTTGGTCGGTCGTCTGCACCATTGCCAGTGCCAACATCCAGCTCTGGTTCATCCAACACGACAATCTGAATCTGCTGTGAGCTATTCAGCCCACCAACGTCTGTCACCTGGACTGTGATGTCATAGCGACTGGTCAGTTCATAGTTGAGGTTGCGATCCGGCGCGAGCGTCAGTGCGCCAGAGTTAGCATCCAATATAAACAGACCAGGTTCGCCTGCTGTGATGGTGAACACCGACGAATCATTGGCGTCAGGATCCGGCGCGATCAGTTGGCTCAGGAGTGAGCCCGGCCGCATCGATTCCGACACTGAAATTGCGTTAGGCGTAATCGGCCCTGGCGCTTCATTGACATTTTGAACATTAACTTCAACGAACTGTTGATCTGTATTAACCCCATCCGACACCGAAACGGTTACGTCATAGGTGTTATCTGCGTTCGTATCAGCAACAGTCTCAAAATTCGGCGCCGTCAAGAAGCTTAGTTCACCCGACGCTGGATCAATGCTGAACCGAGCCGCATCGTCACCACCCGCTATCGAATAACTCAGCGTCTGGGTAGGCACATCATTATCAATCGCAGTGATCGTGGTGACTGCGGTTGCGTTTTCTGGGTGAGCAATCGACGCATTGTCAGCACCACCATCACTTGTAATGACGGGGTCGGTGTCATTAAGGGCGCGCACCCGGACCAGCAGCTGCTGAGTATCAGTACGGCCCAGACCATCTGAGGCTTCGACAATCACTTCATAGGTGTTGTCTAGATCAGCATCCGTTGGGTTCTCAAAGTCAACACTAGTTGTGAAACTTATCTCACCGCTTGCAGCATTGAGTGTGAACTGACCTGCGTCAGCGCCGCCAATAACGGCATAACTAATCGTTTGTGAAGGCAGGTCGGCATCAGTGGCCGTGACGGTGGTCACGGCGGTGAAATTCTCATTGATACTCAGGTTCGCTGTCGCACCAGCGCCATCGCTTTGAATGACAGGATCGTTGTCGTTGACGGGTGTCATCGCAACCGAGAAAGTTTGCGGACCTTGAGCGCCGCTGCTGGCATCACGATAGGTAAACGCAAAGCTGTCTGCAAAATTCTCTGAGTCATCGTGAAGGTACTGTACCCGGCCAGCATCAATATCCGCTTGTGTAAATGTTTGACCCGTAACCAAGTCGGAGCCGTTTAGCTGAAGCACACCAGTACCTGGCACTGTGGTTAAGGTATACACAAGGTCTGACGCAGTCGTATCAACATCATCAACGCGCAGCATCGCATTGGTGATGCTTACTGTAGCGCCTTCATTCAGGGTGACCCCTGTGTTTATTGCAAGCGTTGGCAAGTCATCAACGGCCGTAATGTCAAGCGCTATGGACTGCGAATCGATCAATGCGCCGCCGCTGCCGTTGTTGCCTTGATCATTAACTGTCAGTGTTAGCGTGTCAGCTCCCGTGCCAAACACATCAGTGTTGCCCTGATAGGTTAGACCCGTCAGGCTGGCGTTAACATCGGCAACTGATCCAAGAATGGTCAGATCACTGGAGCTATTTGCACCAGTACTGATGACTGCGGCCCCATTCAGACTCACATTGAGCATGCCGTTAGCAACCTGCAATCGAAGGCTCACTGGGTCACCAGCACTGTCAACATCAGCAATACTGATACCCGCTACAGCCGTCGCTATCTCTTCAGTCACCGTTGCTCGTGTCGGCGCCGTGAGGACGGGTGC
>JBGCFG010000071.1:0-48212 GCA_045106815.1 Burkholderiaceae bacterium
GCCCCAAGATAAAACACTGCAGCTTTGGACACAGCCTGCCGGCGCGGAAGCCCCCATTCCGATTGCTCTGATTGAGCCAGGCACACCTATCGAGTTGTCTGCCGAGCAACTGCCAGGGCTCGGTGCAGCGCAACTATTTGCTATCTCGCTTGAGCCTACCGGCGGCTCACCGACCGGTTTGCCAACAGGGCCGATACTGTTTGCAGGAAACACCGAACCTATTTAGCCAACGTAGAAAATTCGGTACTTATTTTTTGCCTAGATGCATCCGTTTGCCGGTTGAGTCAGTAGTAGTGAGTACCCCCTTGGTTTCAAGGGTTTGCTGACCATCCAGACGGAGTTTTCTTATGACCTCACAAGAGCCCAAACAGCGGCTTAAACCCCTTTCGCGCGCAATCGTTGGAATAAGCCTTGCGGCCGGTGTTGCCGTTGCGACGATGCCCGCTTTTGCTTCCAGCCACCGCGAAGCACCTGCCATAACGAGTATGCCCAAGGTCGATGCGACCGACTTCTACATGTTCAGAAGTTATGAGTCCGGCCGTGAAGGCTATGTGACTTTGATTGCAAACTATCTGCCGTTGCAGGACGCCTATGGTGGGCCAAATTACTTTCAGCTTGATTCGAACGCGCTATACGAGATTCACATTGATCAAGATGGTGATGCACGTGAGGACCTGACGTTCGGGTTCCGCTTCCAAAACGAGCACCAACGCATTGCTTTGAATATCGGTGGCGAGCAGGTTGAGATTCCGCTATCGCAGGCAGGCGCAGTTTCGCAACCCAATGATGCCTCTCTCAACGTGCAAGAGTCTTATACGGTTGAACTCACTCGCGGCGGACGTCGAAGCGCTGACCGTCAGTTACTAACAGCACTCGGTAGCGGCCAGACCCGGTTTACCAAGCCCGCAGACAACATTGGCGAAAAGACTTTTGGTGCGGGACAGGGCTACGTGCAGTACGCGTGGCAACACACCTATGAGGTCAATATTCCGGGCTGCTCAGCACCAGGAAAGCTATTTGTGGGGCAACGGAAAGATCCGTTCATGATTCCATTGGGGAAAGTTTTTGATCTCATCAATCTCAACCCACTGGGGCCTGAGTCCAACGGCAACGTGGATGACCTGGCCGACAAGAATGTCACCTCGCTCATCGTTGAGGCGCCTATTGCCTGCCTGACCAATGGCAGTGAATCGGTCATTGGTGCCTGGACAACAGCGAGCCTGCCGCAAGGGCGATTGCTGAATCCTGCGCCTGCTGGCTTCGGGACGTCAGAACTGCAAGGCGGTGCATGGACTCAGGTGTCACGCCTGGGCATGCCTCTGGTCAACGAAGTTGTGATTGGTCTGGGCGATAAAGACCGCTTCAATAGCAGTAAGCCCGAGGATGACGGACAGTTTGCAACTTATGTGACCAACCCAACGCTGCCCGCTCTGGTTGAGTTGCTGTTTCCAAGCGCCCCGGCACCGACGAACTTTCCGCGCACCGACCTGGTCGCCGCATTCTTGACTGGCCTGAAGCTGAAAGACGGCACGGTTGTGAATCAACCGGCTAACGTCACGCCATCGGAAATGCTCAGGCTCAACACGGCGATTGCACCGACCGCAGCTGAGATGCAAAGCTCCCTAGGGGTTGCAGGCGGTGACCTTGCCGGTTTTCCAAATGGCAGACGCCCAGGTGATGATGTGGTTGATGTCTCGCTGCGTGTCGCGATGGGGGCGCTCTGTACTTTGTCAGGTGCTGCAGATGATCTGAACGTCGGTTGTACACCGGCTGATGCTGCGGCCGGTGGCGCACCCATTACAGATGGCGTCAAGACGGATGCGAGTCAGTTCTTCACCGCATTTCCCTATCTCGTTGCGCCGTTGCCCGGCTCAGTCAACTAAGGAGCCGAGATGAAAACGAAATGCTTAATGCCTTTCGCTGCGCTTGTGTTGTCAGCAAGTCTTGCGGCTTGTGGTGGCTCAGGCGATGGTGGCGGCGACGCCCCTCGCTCGGAGGGATCAGACCCATCAAGGCAGGTTGACGGTGGCGTACCGACCCAGGCTCGAGCCGATGGAACGGCATTCATAACCTGGTTGAAGACTGTGTTGTCTCAGACCGATCCGCAGGCGGAGCCGCTGCAAATTGATGGCACGAATCCGCTGCCAGTCGATGAGTCTGCGGAGCCGCTTAGCTTATGACGTATTGGTAGTAACGCTTTGTCTTTGAGTTGAACTGCCTGGCCGATGTCGTTCGGCAAGTCAGGACGGTAAGGGGGTGCAGGTTATGGCCCGCCTTACCGGCAATTGACCGAATCGGGTACTCTTGGCGCATCACCTAAATCGTCACGGAGGCACCATGACAACGCAGGCAATCGTCGGCTGGGGGCACACCCCGTTTGGCAAACTCGATAATCTCGATCTTGAAGAACTAATCCGGCAGGCAGCGCTGCCTGCTCTTGAAATGTCAGGTCTTGAGCCCGCTGATATTGACGGCATTTTTGTTGGTCACTTCAACGGTGGCTTTTCGCCGCAGGACTTTGGTGCGTCTCTGGTTGCTGTGGCGATTCCCGAGTTCCGGCATACGCCAGCAGTGCGAACAGAAAACGCATGCGCCACCGGTTCGGCTGCAATCTGGACGGCGCTTGATGCGTTAGCCAGTGGGCGCATGAACCGCGTTTTGGTCGTCGGTATGGAGCAGATGAATACCTTGCCTGGGCCACAGATTGGCGAAACGCTGCTCAAATGTTCCTACGTGAAGGAAGAGGGCGATACACTAGGCGGGTTCGCCGGTGTGTTTGGAGAAATTGCCAGTGGCTACTTCGAGCGCTTTGGCGATCAGTCTGATGCGCTGGCTGCAATTGCTGCAAAGAATCACCGCAACGGGATGAATAACCCATACGCGCACATGCGCCGCGATTTTGGTTTCGACTTTTGTCGTCAGCCCTCTGATAAAAACCCGTTTGTTGCCGGGCCGCTTAAACGTAGCGATTGCTCATTGGTATCAGATGGCGCGGCGGCACTTGTGATCGCGAATGAACCGGTTGCAGGCGCAAAGCAAGCACCAGTGACATGGGCCTCGAGAACCCAGGTTAATGATTTTCTACCCCTGTCGCGGCGAGATCCGACACGTTTTGAGGGTACGGCAAAGGCTTGGGCAAAGGGGTTGGCTCAGGCAAACCTCCAGCTGGACGACTTGCATTTCGTTGAAACCCACGACTGTTTTACGATCGCCGAGTTGCTCGAATATGAGGCGATGGGGCTGGCTGAACATGGCAAAGGCGCGCAAGTCATCCTCGAGGGTAGGACCACGGCTGAAGGGCGGCTGCCGGTCAATCCCTCAGGCGGCTTAAAGTCAAAGGGGCATCCGATTGGCGCAACAGGAGTCTCGCAGCATGTGATGGCAGCGATGCAGTTGTCAGGAACGGCAGGCGATATGCAGGTTGAAAATGCCGGATACGGAGCGGTCTTTAATATGGGCGGCGCTGCAGTCGCCAACTATCTGAGTGTATTAAAAGCCGCATGAATGCTGCGCAGGTAATGAACCTGGCCGGATTGCTGGCGCAGACAGCTGCTCAGTTTCCTGACCACCCGGGTTTGATTCTGGGTGAGCGGCGATGGTCATGGAGCGACATTGATCAACGCGTTGATGCGATGGTTGCCGCTTTGCGCGCGCGCGGGGTTAATCAGGGTGATCGCATTCTGGTTCAGTCTCGTAACAATCAGGCTTTGTTTGAGAGCTGCTGGGTCGCCTTTCGTTTGGGCTGTGTTTGGGTGCCGACCAACTTCAGACTTACGCCGCCCGAGGTGGCCTACCTGGGGGAATCCAGCGGGGCGAGTGTGATGCTTGCCGAGCGTGATTTTGCTGATCATGTGGCGGCGGTTCAGGCGGCTTCTGAGCATCTGTCGCACGTGATCTGGCTTGATGACGATTATGAATCGCTGGTCAGTGAACACTTTGGCCAGCAGCCTGATCCTGCAGTCGTACAGGCTGATGACCCCTTATGGTTTTTCTATACCTCTGGCACCACGGGCTTGCCGAAAGCGGGCATTTTGACCCATGGCCAAATGGCCTTTGTCGTAACAAATCATCTGGCTGATTTGATCCCCGGCACAACCGAGCAGGATTGCTCGATCGCGGTGGCGCCCTTGTCTCATGGCGCTGGTGTACACATGTTGCTTAATGTGGCCAGAGGAGCACCGACTGTTTTGTTGCCCGGTGAGAAGCTGGTTCCAGAGCAAGTTTGGGCGCTCATTGAACGGCATCGAGTGACCAATCTTTTTACAGTGCCGACCATCGTGAAGATGCTTGTAGAAGACCCTGCTGTTGATCAATACGACCATTCAAGTCTTCGTTACGTGATTTATGCAGGCGCCCCCATGTACCGCGCAGATCAAAAGCATGCGCTCAATAAGCTGGGCAAAGTCATGGTTCAGTATTTTGGTCTGGGCGAAGTCACGGGCTGCATTACTGTCTTGCCCGCACACTTGCATAGCGCAAATGATGATGATCCTCAGGCCAATATCGGCTCGTGTGGCCGGCCTCGCACCGGCATGGAAGTGGCCATACTCGACGATCAGATGAATCGGCTGGTCGCCGGTGAGGTCGGTGAGATCTGCTGCCGGGGGCCAGCCGTTTTTTCAGGCTACTTCGGAAACCCTGAGGCAACCCAAAAAGCGCTGAGAGGCGGATGGTTTCACACCGGCGATCTTGGCAGTCTGGATGAGCGCGGTTTCTTGACGATTACCGGTCGTGAATCAGATATGTACATCTCAGGCGGCTCGAACGTTTATCCGCGTGAAGTCGAAGAAGTTTTGTTGACGCATCCCGATGTGGCTGAAGTTGCAGTGCTTGGGATTGCTGACAAGAAATGGGGCGAAGTGGGTCTGGCAGTCGTCGTACCGACAAATCATCAATCTGCGCCAGAGCCGGCCGCCTTGTTGGCTCACCTTGATGGCAAGTGTGCCCGCTATCGGTGGCCGAAGCGGTTTGTCTTTTGGCAAGAACTGCCACGATCTGGCTACGGCAAAGTCACCAAGAAACTGATCCGCGAGCATCTCACGTCACTTGGCGAACTTGAGTAAAGCAACTTGCGTCGATGACTTGGCGGGTGTTGCCACTAGTCAAAAGGCGCTTGCAGGATTAGCTGGCCAATAGTCTGTAGCCGAAAGTTCTGGGCATCAACGCCGGGACCTTCGAAGTCGAGTGTCCGGCGCATGAGCGCGTAGCTTAGTTGCCACTTTGAGCCCAATGAAATACCGATGCCGATAAACGCAGCAGCCTGTAACGGACGGCTGCGAATCTGATTGTCATAGCCAAACGTGTCGCCATCAATCAAGGCGTCCCAGGCTACCGCACGCACCGAAACGCCGGCGATCACGCCCCAGCGTCTAATTTTTGGTGTGATGGGGTTAGCCAGGCGAGCGGTTTGAGGCAGCCTCATACGAGCGCCGTCTGGTCCGCCAGAGATGGCCACTGCAAGCCCTGCTTCAACCAAAATGTTGCCAATTGAAGCGTGATACCCCGCGTGAAGAACAAGTGGGTTGCGATGCTCGGGGTCGACATGTGCCCTAAGCGCAGTACAACTGATATGCAGGTTGACACCCAGACGCGGTCGAATCTGATTGCCCCAGACTTCAACGCGCTCCACACCCAGAAGATCGTGTAAGCCATTTTGAACCTGCTCGCCTAGCGCTGCTGGCCCGGTCACACCAACTTCGAGTTTGGCCATCGCATACGCGCCACGGCCATTTGTCAGGGGGCTGGCCGCGCTGCGTCCGCGCTGCACATACAGGTAAGCACCAATCGGTCTGTCAGCCTGATCAATGACCGTGTTGAGGCGATCGTTCTGAGCGTAGATGTCTTGCCCGAACGAACCAAATCTACGGGTCCCGGCTTGACTCAGACTAGATGGCAGCGTCGAACATGACACCGCTCCGACAGAGGCTTTGTGTGGCAGGCTTAGCCAGTCGATGCGCCCGCCGCTCGAATACCAACGATCGTCAGGTCGATTGCCGGTGAATTCATCATTGTCCAAGTGGATCGCCAGGCGGTGCAGGGCGGTTCTGTCGCGCTGGGTTTCGAGTGCGAGTGCTGATCCATGCGACCCGAGGTAAAACACAACGAGCAGCATTAGCGCTCTAATCTGGTGCGAAGCCAGGGTGCGATCCATCTTCATCATTCAAGAATTCTCGCAGCTTTTGCCGCGGGCTGGTGGGGGACCGACGGTCAATACGAATGGTTGGTCGGTTACTGCGCCAGATTGTGGTCAATCTGTGACAGATACGGAGACCACTGACTGGGGATGGGCGCACGTCTATCCGATGGCTAGCCAATAGCCTGGTATGAGCTTGGACAATGGGGCATGGATCTGATAGCGACAGCGACAGCGGAAGGCGCGCGCGCGGCATTGCGCCCCGCGGCGGGTCGTTCGGACGGTCAGCAGATTCCTCCCCGTGTTTCGACAGTGGGCAGCATTCTCGCTCTAACGGTAGTCAGTGTGCTGATGTGTCTGGTGACACTCATGGTGTTCTTGTCTAATGTGAGTGGACGGCTGCAGGTTGAGGCCGAACAAAAGAACCATCGATTCGAAGGACTGATCGACGGCTCCCTGGCAGAACTCGATGTGACGCGTCCATTGCTTGGCACAGGTTGTCATCAGGCAGCTCTTGATGTCTTGACACAGCAAAGTCTCAAGACCCGGTTGCTTGACCAGATTCATCTCAAAGACGGCTTGACAGGCAAGATCTGTTCGCCGATTCAAAGCCCGCAACCCGCTATTGCTGCCTGGCCGGGTACAAACGGCGCGGAAGAAAATTCTGGCGTGGCATCGGTAGGCCTAGCTGCAAGCGAACACGGTATTTTGCTTGCGCGCGCGACAGGTCGCGCTGGCGCTAACGATGTTCTGATTGGCGAGATTCGGACAGGCGACTTGCACCTGCATCTTGGCCACACGGAAGACGATGGCTATCGAGTGTTGGTGCGCAGCCAATCAGGCGCGGTGCTGTTCGATTCGTCTGGTCTGTATCGACCCGGTAGTCATGCTCACCTGCCCAATGAAGCGCTTGGCCTGACTGCTCAGTCCCTGGTTGCTTCCATCATGGCCCAGACCGTAAGCGAGGTTCATCCCATTCAGGTAGAGGTCATGCCAACCCCGATGGCGCTAGTGAAAGTGGCCTCTCGGTATTTGCTGACGGCGATCACGCTGGCGGTAGCTTTTACGCTGGTCTTGATTGCTTTGTTCAACCACTTTCTCTCCAAACAAATCAGCGTTGAGCGCCGGCTCCGAATTGCTTTGACTCGTCGCCGGTTCGTGCCCGTGATTCAGCCGATCGTTGATGCTCAAACGGGCAAATGCAAGGGCGGTGAGGTGCTGATGCGCTGGGATCATCCGGCCCGGGGCCTCGTCTCACCTGTCGAATTTCTACCCGTGGCGGAACGACTCGGACTGATGGGCACCATGACGATGATCATCATGGAGCGGGCAAGCAAGTCATTGGCAGCGCTGTCGCGTGAGCATCCGCAGATGTACTTCTCATTTAATGTCGACGCGTCACAACTCAGAGATCCCCTTTTTGCAGACCAGTTGGGCGTAATCTTTGGGCAAGAGACAATTCGACCGCAGCAGGTATTGCTGGAAATCGTGGAGCGCGAAGCCGTCGATGAGCAGGCCCGTGTGGGAATCGATCGCCTTCGGACCGCAGGCTACCGGATTGCCATTGATGATTTCGGTACCGGGCAAAGTTCACTTAGCCTGTTGCTGGAAATCGGATTTGATGTGCTCAAGATTGATCAGAGTTTTGTGAGTGCGGTCGATGGCAATCAAGTCAACCGGCCCGTGCTTGATGCCATTATCGACATGGCCCAAAAACTCGATGTCACCACAGTTGCTGAAGGTGTTGAGACTGCGGAGCAACACGCTTTTCTGGTTGCCAAGGAAGTCGATGCGATTCAAGGCTATCTTATCAGCAAGCCGATGCTAGTCGCTGACTTTACCAACTGGTTAGACCAAAGCAAGCATCGTCCGCCGACATACTCAGAGTCACTTGACGAAACCGCAGCAGGTTTGAATTCGGCAGCTAAACAGCTGGTATCGCATCAATCGACACCGACGCCGGTTAACCTCACATCTGAACCGGACTTGCTGGACCCAGCTGAGCATGACGAAACAGTTGCGCAGGAGATGGCCGCCAACGTCAGGCATCACCAGCGCCTTGAACGGATTAGTGCCAGCCAGTCTTTTAGGGCCCGGGACTCTGGGCAGGTATTTGCAGCAAGCCCACTACCCATTGGAGAGCAGGGCAACGACGATGAGATCCGTATGCGGAAGGCCAGCGTGCTGGCAACTATGCCTGGCGATTCGCGCAGTATCGCCCTGAGCCCACTGAGTGTATCTGCACACTCTTCCTGGTTTATGCCGGTATGAATGCACCAACTCTACCGCGTCATCTTGAGCCTGCTGGGTCAGAGCTTCCGGCAGCCTCCAGCACAATTGAAGCAACGAAAGACACAACGCAAGAAACAATGCCGGCGGCATCACGAGTTGTTCCTGACCTGGCCGAACTCGTCGAGCGCTTACTCGGTGCCGACGGGCTAGACATTCGCGACCGACAACATCATCTGCGCCGGTACCGCGCCTGCTTTATCGGGGCGGAACTTATTGCTTTCCTGGCGAAAAGTCTCGCTATCACGAGAGAGTCCGCGCTGGAGCTAGCCCAGCGGCTGGAAGCAGGCGGCTATATAAAGCATGTTGTTGGTGGCCATCCGATTAAGGACGAGCATCTCTTTTACCGTTTGAGTCGCGTGATCTCTGAGCCGGTTAAAGCCGGCGAACTCGATAGGCAGCAACTGGCAGAAATCGTTCAGGCAATGCGTGATCCCAGCGGGTTGCCATTTGGCGTGCGATACCGTTGGTTTGTACGTTATTCAGACTGCTTTGCCGGCCACGAGGCGGTGACCTGGATTAGTGCCTATTGCGGCGTGTCGCGCGAGCAGGCCGTGCTCATCGGTCAAAGCCTGCTGCGCGCTAACTATATTCGTCACTTGTTCGACGAGCATTCTTTCTCAGATTCAGCGCTGCTTTTCCGGTTTCTTTGATTCCTCCTTGTCTTCAGGGCTAAGTCAAGCCTGATATAAACTGACGCAGATCAGGAGGAGACATGAGCACAAGACTAGACGAGAAAGTCATCATCATCACCGGAGCCGGTCAGGGCATCGGACGCGAATTTGCGCTGGCTGCGGCCGCGGCAGGCGCTCGTGTGGTGGTGAATGATTTAGGGACTTCGGCCAGTGGTGAGGGCGCCGATGAAAGTGCTGCAACTCAAGTGGTTGCTGAGATTAAGCAGGCTGGCGGTGAAGCACTGGCCAGTACCGAAAGCGTCGCCCAGTGGCAATCGGCCAACCGAATCATTTCTGAGGCACTCGATTTCTATGGCCGTATTGATGGCGTCATAAACAATGCGGGCATCCTACGTGACCGTATGTTTTTCAAAATGAACGAGCAGGAGTGGCAGTCGGTTGTTGATGTTCATCTGAACGGCAGCTTTTTCGTGTCTCGCGCCGCCGCGAACTACTTTCGAGATCAAGGCAGCGGTGCCTATGTTCATATGACATCAACATCAGGTCTTATTGGTAACTTTGGTCAGGCCAACTACGCGGCAGCCAAGTTAGGCATCGTGGGCCTTTCAAAGTCGATTGCGCTCGATATGGCGCGAAGTCATGTGCGTTCCAATTGCATAGCGCCTTTCGCCTGGAGCCGCCTTGTCGGCACCATCCCCGGTGACACTGACGCTGAGAAGGAACGTGTTGAGCGCATGAAAAGAATGCAGGCTAATCAGATTGCCCCGCTCGCAACCTATTTGCTTAGCGATGCAGCCACTGACATCACAGGCCAGATTTTCGGTGTTCGAGCTAACGAGATTTTTCTGTTTAATCAGACCAGGCCCGTCCGAACGGTGCACCGAAGTGAAGGCTGGACCGCGCAGAGCATTGCCGATCACGCTATTCCTGCAATGCGGTCTTCACTCGTTCCCCTTGACCGATCACCCGATGTTTTCTGTTGGGATCCCGTTTAACCCCTAGGGCAAATCATGACGATTGATTACGCAAAACTAAAGGCCTGGCCGTTCGAGACTGTTCGTCAGCAATACACCTGGAAGGACGCTGCGCTTTACGCCCTGAGCATTGGCTATGGCGCAGACCCACTTGATGAACAAGAATTGCCGTTTGTATATGAAGGCGTTGCAGGGGCTCAGGCCGATGGCGCAGGCAGCCTTTCAGCGGTGCCCACGCTGGCGGTGGTGCTTGCCACACCCGGCTTCTGGCCAAAGCACCCCGACAGCGGCATTGATTGGGTGAAGCTGCTGCACGGCGAGCAAACGCTTGTGCTGCACAAACCCCTGCCTGCGAGCGCGACGGTTGTGAGTACCAATCGGGTTGCGAAAATCATTGATAAAGGTGCCGGCAAAGGGGCCATCCTGGTTCAGGAACGGCAGTTGCACAATGAGGCGGACGGTGAGTTACTCGCCACGCTTGAGTCGGTTACCTTTTGCCGTGGTGATGGCGGGTATTCAACAGTTGAGGATAACGGGCCTGCCGGTGGTGATGAGCCGTCGCAACCGAAACCCAAAGTGCCTGAGCGAGCGCCCGATAAAACCTGCGCATTGACCGTGCCACCCAATACTGCGCTTCTCTATCGCTTGTGCGCTGATCTGAATCCTCTGCACGCAGACCCAAAGGTCGCAGCAGACGCCGGCTTCAAGCAGCCCATTTTGCACGGCCTTGCGAGTTTTGGAGTTGCCGCCCACGCGATTCTCAAGACCTGTTGCGATCTAGACCCCAGCCGTCTGGATTCCATTGGCTTACGGTTTAGCTCGCCCGTCTACCCTGGCGAAACGTTACTAACCGACATCTGGGAAACGGAGCTTGGCGTTCAGTTTCAAACGCGTGTCGCTGAAAGAGACATCGTCGCCCTGACGCACGGATTGGCTGTGATTAAGCCTTAGCCGCGCGCGCCAAACATGTATTTGGCAGGCGCTGGCTCTGCCGCTGCTGCCTTCGGGGCAGTGGCTGCCGGCTGCTGGCTTTGACGGGCTATAGCTTGTCCGCCGTTTGCCGGGAGTCCGAACAGTCCGCGCTTGTGGCGAAGCTCGACGGCTAGCGACACTACTTCTTCGCTTTCGGATTCTTCTGCTATCTCTAATACACGTCTTGCATACTGAGCGTCCGATGCGAAACGCTCAAGGTCGACGGTGCCCAATTTCTCCTGTCGCAGCTTGAATTTAAGGCGGGCCAATTGCTTGAGATAAATGTGGTCCATCGGTTTGTCCTATGCTCAACAGTCTGAATTCGTCACTTCTATGAATGACTGAACTTTGGGTTCGTTTCAAAGTGCAAGACGCGCTTGGAGACGGGATAGACGGTAGAGTAATTGGGACCAACGGGTCCGTCAGTGCAATATCTCTCGTTTGTTAACAATGTGCGTTAGCAATCTATGGCCTTTCGCACAAGGCCGACCAGTTCATCAACTGCGTCTGCGCGAATCCAGCGCATCACAATGGCTAACTCCTGCTCAGGCAGATGCGCAGCGACCGAACTACCGGCGCCGATCGCAAAGTGCGCACTGGCGGGGGCACTCGGAAATGATGTGCGGTTCGGATTGAGCCACAGCAGGTAGCCATAGTAGGGGGCGATATCGCAGGGTTGCTGCATACGCTCAATCCATGCAGCGGACAGCAATTGTTTGCCTTGCCATTGACCATGATTCAGCATGAGCCGGGCAACAAGCATTTGATCGGCTGCGCTGATCCGTACGCCGCCGCCCCAATGGCTACCGCCGGGTACGCTCTGAAACGAACGACCATTGACCTCAATCCAGCTGTTGTCATACCCATGCCATGCCCATGTATTGCTCAGACCCAGTGGGTCAGCAATTGCCGATGAGAAAACTGCTGGCAGTGGTTCACGAAACAAGTGTGCGAGCGCAAGCGACAGCTGATTGATTCGCACATCGTTGTACTCCCAGTAAGTGCCAGGTGTCTTCGCTGGGCGCGGCGAGCCCTTGGCTGGCCAACTGTCAGGGTCTGGTAGCGGCGGCTCAAACGACAAGCGACGATAGTGATCAACCTGATCGGAGACCTCAAATAGTTCGCCGCGCCATTCACTGGTTTGTTGCAAGAGTTGGTGCCACGTGATGAGCCGGTTGTGCTCGCTCTCAAAGCCAATATCACTCACAGCCTCTGCCACAGGGGCATGGACGTCACTGATTAGCCCACGGTCATAGGCCACGCCAGCGAGCAACGCCAGATAGGTTTTGGCGATGCTGAAGGTTAAGTCCGCACGGTTGGGGGTGCCCCATTGGCAAACGTCGATGCCTTTGTGGTTAACAATGCCGCTGGGTTCGCCACGATCGAACACAGGTCCGAGCAATCGATTCCAGGGCGGTCGGTCAGCGAGATGAATACCCCAGTTGCTTGCATCTTTGACTGGGTCGCGAGCCCAGTGAGTCTCATTGTCTTTGGCAAACTCGCAAACGGTTTGCCATCTTTCGTCAAGGCTTGATGCTTGGGTCATGGTGTCGACGGTTGATCTTTGGAGTTGTTAAAGTACCAGTCTTCATATTGCTCTTCACTAAATGACCGACATGCATGCCACTAATGAAACCTGGTTCGCCCGCCCGCCACTCGTCTGGCTTGTGCTTGCCACCCTGGTTGCGTGCGTGTGTCTGTGGTTGCGGCTCGATCTCATAGAGCCCCTTTCGCGTACAGCTCAATGCGCAGCCAATCCTGATCAGTTTGCCTGCGATCTGCGGGCTTTTCTGGTCAGTCTCTTTCAACGCGAACGAGTTGGATGGGTGGCGCTTGGGGTTACCCTGGCGGGCGTGTTGATTCAATGGCGTTGGTTGGTCGGCCTCGGATTACTGGTCGGTGCTGCGGCGATGATGCTCTACTCGGTGGAGCCGGGCGCTGCGGCAGTATTGGTTGCAAGCTTGTTTTTACTGCGATCTGCAAAGAGTGGATAGAGCGCAAGTGGCAGCATCAGAGCCGCGAGAAGCCAGGCATCCTGGTTGGCCGGTATTTCCGGCGCCAGCATAAAGGGCAGGCAAATCAGGCAGACCAATCCCAGCCATCGCTCTTCGCGCCCCGCCATGCTGATGCGGTGACCCGCCACCCACAGGCTCAGGATGCAGCCAAATGGCAGCAGGTATAGCGGGATCGCAAAGCCTCGATAGCGCGCATCGAACGCGTGCAAGAGCAAAAAGAGTGCGGCACCAAACAAGACGACCAACCGGAGAACGCCTGTCAGGCGAGCAATTAGGTCGGCCCCGGATGCTTGGGTCGTCGATGACGGCTTTCGCCAGGCTGCCAAGCCAGTCGGGATTGGCGTGGAGCGACCGAGCACTGCAGGGATCAGCAGCGCCAGCAATAGCGTTGCACCCCAGAACACCGTGCTGGCTATCCATTCAGCCGGGTAGCGATTCCAGTCGCTCAGGTAGGCCCATTGGGCTGGTAGCAAGACACCAACGCAGGCACCAATAACAACTGCCAGGGTCAGCGTGACGGGCACGGAAGGCTGCTCGGCCGAGACGGTTGTTTCTGAACCCCGTTGCAGACGTATTAAGCCAAGAGAGGTTGTAACGAAAGCCACGATCATTAAGGCGGCGGCGACCAGCGACTGCTGCCATGCTGTCGGATTCTCTGCCATTTCGCCGCGCCAAGGGAATTTCTGTTCGCCTGCCGAATCGAGCATTCCCCAATGGCCTCCCATCGCCCCTTCGAGGGTCCGTTTCCAAGGTTGGTCAAATGCTTCAATCAGGTTGTAGTCGATCTGGTGGGTGTTAGCGGCGGCTACCCAGGCCCGGATAAATTCGGCCTGCGCGACATTGCCGGGCCGGGCAGGCCCCCGCTGGCGCCCCGCGCTGGGCCAGCCGGTTTCGCCAATCATCATGCTTTTGCCCTCGAACTGTGCGTTAACGTCTTTGAAGACCTCAACCACATGCTCAACTGCCTGTTCAAGGGCAACCGGATGGTCTTCCCAGTAAGGGAGGATATGAACCGTCAAATAGTCGACATGATTTTGCAGTGCCTTGTTCGCAACCCAGAACTCCCAGACGTCTGCATAGGTCACAGGCAAACTCACTGCCTGCCTGACTTCATCAAGGTAAGCCGCCATCGCCTGAGCGGTTTGCTCGCGCCTTAGGAGCACTTCATTACCCACAATGACCCCCCGAATGGTGTCAGGAAAGGCTTCAGCCTGGGCAATGCCCTCATCAATCTCGGCGCGATTATCGGCCTCTTTGCGCCCGATCCAGATGCCCAGCAGTACCTGCATATTCAAGCTCTGCGCCACTTTGGGGACTGCCTGCAGACCGCTCTGCGTCGAATAGGTGCGGACACAGTTGGTAACCGCTGACAGCCGGGTCAGGTCATCCAGGATGCGGGCCTTGCTGACCTGATGGCCTTCATCGAAGGGCGTTTCGCCCGGCATGCGATAAGGGGCGTACGACACACAGGCAATTCCGTCGACTTGCGGGTCGGTCAACGGTTGCAGTCGGGAATCGTTACGAGTCTGGGATAACCAAAAAGCGGTAAGGATCGAGAAGACAATAAGACTGAAGAAGGCTCTGAGAATCACGTTAGCTCTGAGGAAACAATAGAAACGATCGCTTACACATATTGATCGCAGTGAAATTGGGGGGTGTTCTACACTCCGGCCCTGTTGTTCAGGACATGCACTAGTTGTTCTGGCAGCCAGCGAGTCAGGAGCTTACTTCATACAAGCTTATTGGCTACGGGAACTCCTCCAAAAATCGAGGATGACACGAGATGAGCGGCGCCCGCTCACTGAGAGTCATCAAGCGGCACGGAACGCCTTGAGGTGTTTGGTTGGCCAAGGCTCGGATCGGAAGGACTGCACGCCGAGTGCGGTGAGGAACACAGATTTTTTGGTTTTGGTCGATGCTTCGTTCCCTTGAACGGAGCGTGGATACCTTGACGCTTTCTACGCAGGAATTTTCAGCACTATGAAGAGCAACTCGTACGCGGGCATCAACACCTCAGAGCTTGCAGCCAGTCATGGTCAACCTAACACTCGTCCCGGCGAGGGCACGCAGCCATCTTCGAATTCGCGGCTCTTGCTCAGTGGCAGCGCGCGCGCGCTACTGAGCCTGATCGTTGCAGCAATCATTGCACTCGGATTATCGGCAGGCAACATGGCGTTGTGGCAGGCCGGTAACCCGACCACTGCTGCGCCCGAGGCTGAGGGCCCGTTTGCAGGATTGGCCTATAACGCGTTTGGTCGGTGGGACAGCCCACTCACTCAGACCTACCCAAGCGATGAATCTATCCATCGCGACATGGCTTTACTGGCCGGTCATACCCAGCGTTTGCGGACCTATAGCTCATCCGAAATGCCAAACTTGCCGGGGATCGCGGCAACCTACGGTCTGAAAATTACCGCCGGTGTCTGGATCGACCTGAGAGAGCAGAACAACCAAAAAGAGATTGCTGCGGCGATTGAAGCAGCGAATGAGCATCGCAACATCGAGCGCATCATGGTGGGTAACGAGACCATCCTGAGCGGCTATATCTCGGTCGAGCGCATGATCAGCTACCTTAATCAGGTTCGAAGCGAAGTCGGCGTGCCGGTGTCCACCGCTGAACCATGGCATGTGTGGTTGCGCTACCCGGAACTGGCAGAGCATGTTGACTTCATTGCGGTTCACCTGCTCCCGTACTGGGAAGGCGTGCCCGCAGACATGGCAGTTGACTATGCGCTAAAGCGCTTTGATGAAGTCAAACAGCGCTTTCCTGGCAAGCATGTTGTGATTGGTGAGATTGGTTGGCCGAGTCAGGGCGATCGCTTCGATACCGCAACAGCGAGTCTCGAGCGTCAGGCAATCTTTCTGCGCGATTTTCTGTCACGCGCTCAGGGCCAGCACTGGGATTACTTCCTGATGGAAGGCATTGACCAGCCCTGGAAGCGTGCGACTGAGGGCCGAGTCGGTTCTTACTGGGGCATCATGAATTCTGACCGGGAAATGAAGTTCCCGCTCAGTGGCCCTATAGATTCAGATCCTTACTGGGAGACGAAAGCCATCATTGCATCAGTCCTTGCGCTGATCCCGATGATCGCTTTTTTGATCGCATTCCGCGGTATGCGTTTGCCGAGCCGGATTTTCTTTGCAGCTCTCATTCAGGCAACCGTATCCTTGGCAGTGTGGGTAATCGCCATTCCCGCCGAGTACTACATGCGCCCGGTCGACTGGATTGGCGTGGCGGTACTGATGCCGACGCTTGGCATGATGGTGATGATCCTGCTGGCCAATGGATTCGAATTTGCAGAGATGTTTTTTAAAGGCAATCTGCGGAGACAGTTTGAGCCTAAGCCGATTGCGCCTAACCATCGCCAACCACGCGTGTCGATCCACCTAGCGTGCTGTAATGAGCCGCCAGAGATGGTGATAGGTACGATTGATAGCCTGCGCGCGTTGAAGTACGAAAACTTCGAAGTGCTGGTTATTGATAACAACACCAAAGACCCTGCGCTTTGGCAGCCCGTGCGCGATCACATGGCGACACTGGGCGAGAATTTTAAGTTCTTCCATCTACCCAAGTGGCCTGGTTTTAAAGCGGGTGCGTTGAATTTCGCTCTCGACCACACTGATCCTGATGCGGAAATTATCGGTGTAGTTGATGCAGATTATGAAGTTCGCGAAGACTGGTTGAGTGGCTTGGTCAGTAAGTTTGACGACGACTCTGTGGCAGTTGTTCAGGCGCCGCAAGCCCACCGCGATTGGCATCGTCAAGCATTCCGCCGGATGATGAACTTTGAGTACGACGGGTTCTTCCGGGTTGGCATGCATCACCGGAATGAGCGTGATGCAATCATTCAGCATGGCACTATGTCATTGATTCGAGCCAGTGCATTGCTTGACCACGGCAAGTGGTCCCAGTGGTGTATTTGCGAAGATACCGAATTGGGCCTGCGCTTGATGAAAGCCGGACTTCGCACAGTCTATGTCGATGAGGTGATGGGCAAAGGCGTTACACCAGACACGTTTGCTGCTTTCCGAAAGCAACGTCGTCGCTGGGCTCAGGGCGCGATGCAGATCATGAAAGCGCACGCAGCATCCCTATTCCTTGGCCGGGGCGATTCATCGGCAGCCGAGGGGCAGGCCGATGGCAAGCTATCCGGTGGCCAGCGCTACCACTTCATCGCAGGCTGGATGTCTTGGTTTGGCGATGCACTTCACCTATTGTTCGCGTTTTTTGCGATGTTCTGGACGATTGGCATCATTTGGGCGCCACATTTATTTAGCCTGCCAATCTTTCTGTTCATGCTGCCGGTTTTCGTTTTCTTTACCGGTAAAGCACTCATGGGCCCGCTGCTCTACTGGCGCCGCGTAGATTGCAGTTTCAAAGACGTGATCGGATCAGCAGTGGCTGGCATGGCTCTGTCTCACGGCATCGCGTTAGGTGTATTCAACGGTTTGTTCAAACGTACAGCCGTCTTCGAGATCACTGAAAAAGCAGGTGGCGCCGGAACGAGTGCGGCAGGTCAGGCGGCACAAGAGAATCTGGACGCCACACCGGCCGCCGGTGACAGCACTGCAGCAAAGCACACGGCTGCGCCAGAGCCTTCCGCGATAGTTAAGGCGTTGTCACAGGTGCGTGAAGAAGCCGGATTGTTGCTTGCCCTGGTTGCCTGCATCGTCGGCATGTTCTTGACTCGTCGCCCTGAGCATATTGAGAGTGCGGCGTGGATGTGGATTTTGGCACTCCAGGCGGTGCCGTATCTGGCTGCTGTTATCTGTGCATTCGTGTCGGTTCGACCAGAGTTGCCCGAGACTGCCGCAGCCAAGGCACGCAAGGCAGTCAAGCGTAAGCCTCGTCTGGTCAGGCCCGGCATGGTGGGCATGCCCGGAAACTCTACGGCTATCTCAGACGGGTCCGACTAAGGCTTACATTAAGGCTCGCGTGGCTGGCTCACGGATGAAGCGTCCGAGAGCTTTGCTGGCCACCCAAAGGCAGCGTCTGGAGCGGGCGCTGCCTTTTTTATTGAGTCATGTGCTGCGTAATTTGTAATAGGTGGGCCTGGTTAGGAGGGAACTCTCTAACAGCCTGAGCGTTATCTGATTGAGCACACTTCATGGCCCAGGTGTATGACGTCAATTGGATCTCATCCTTACCTTGCTCGCCGGCAACTGCTTAGATCAGCAGCCGGTGTTGGATTTGCCCGTCCGTTGACCGGCACACTGGGGCTATTGTCGGCCCCGGGTTTGCTGGCTCAATCCGGTCACAGTTACGGCATTCTTGGCCAGGCCGCGCCGGAAATCACCCTGGACACCTGGATAGACCGGCATGGCAAGCCAGGTCAGTTCTCGGTTCTTGAAAACCGCGGTAAGTGGGTCATGCTGAAGTGTTTTCAAAACTGGTGTCCCGGTTGCCACTCCAGCGGTTTTCCGACGCTCAAGCGCTTTGCAGATGACTTCGCTGGTCATCCGAAGGTAGCCATTGCGGGGATCCAGACCGTGTTTGAAGGATTTCGCTCCAACACTCAGGCTGACGTGCGCAAGCTGCAACTACGCTACGAATTACCGATCACAATGGGTCACGACCCGGGCGAGCATAAGTCGCGAAAACCCCTGCAAACCATGACCAAGTACCGCACCGGTGGAACGCCTTGGATCATTGTGATTGCGCCCGACGGTCGCGTTGCGTTTAACGATTACCACGTGAACGTCAGGAAGCTGATTAGGTGCATCCGTGAGGACGTTGGTTAGCTAAATATCCTTGGCACACCAATAACTGTATACTGTTTATGCATACAGTTATTTGAAAAGGTGCCCTAATGACGACAGCTATCAGCATTCAGATGCTTGAAGAGGCCATCAATATGGCCCGTCGAGAGTGTCCGACCCCAGCCGCAGATCACTGCCTGAGTGCAGATATCAAAGCGCTCGCCGAAATTTATGGTTTGCTCATCTTCCAGGGACACTCAGCGTTCGATGCTGCCACACTGGAACCAGGGACCAAAGATGTTCTAGAGCATTGGCTTAGCCGTCATCAGCAGGCCATACTCAAACGTGCTGCTTAGGGGGCCTCAGAAGCGCGCGAGGAGCTTACTGTGCCGGCGCTTCATCAGGCTCTGCCAAAACCTTCTCTGCTGCCTGCATTAGCGTATCAGCGCCGGCGGCACCACTAACAGCCAGCTTTTGATTAAAGATAAAGAACGGCACACCCTGAACGCCCAGATCGCGGGCGCTGCTATCGGCTCGCCGAATGGTGTCGTGTACAGAGTCATCACTGATGGCTGCTTCAATCGCAGGTTCAGGTATGCCCCCTTCTCTGGCCACTTCAATCAGAGTTGCGTCATCGGTTAAGTCTTTGCCCTGGCGGAAATACGCTTCAAACAGTGCCTCGACCACGGCATCCTGCGTCTGCTCGGTACTCAATGAGATCACGGCGTGGGCGCGGATGGTATTGGGCTGGCGCTCAATATCGTCGAGTTTGAGATCAAGCCCGACGTCATCGGCGGCTTGTTTGACCCGGTCATAGATGGCGCCACCGTCAGCCGTACCAAACTTTTTCTGCAAATACTGGTCTCGGCCCATGCCGTCAGACGGCAGATCCGGGTTGAGCTGAAACGGGTGCCAGCGCACCGTTGGTGCTGGCTGTTCCGGGTAAGCTTGCTTGAACCGCTCGAGCGCCTGTTCAAGCTGGCGTTTACCAACGAAACACCAGGGGCAAACAACATCAGAGATGACGTCAATCGTCATCGGGGCCGGTTGCCCTGTAGTGGTGGGAGCGGTTGACATGGCTGCCTTGCAGAAAGCTGAACAAACCTAAGTATGCCAGCGGCAGCTCGTCAGTGTGATCTGCGAGGGCCTAGCGAAAGAGCTTACTAGTTTGATTTGATCATCCGGCAATGATCAGTCTGCGAACGTTTGCAGATGGATGAGTTCACCCTCGGGTGTACAGGTCTCGAGTGTCACCTTAAACCCCCACAAGCGCTGGATGTTCTTCAACACGCGCTCGGCGTCTTCGGTCAGGTTGCGGTCGCGGTGTACCTTGTGTGCCAGCGCAAGACTGCGATCGCCGTCTTTGTCAAAACCCACCACCTGAATGTCAGGCAGTTGAGAGTCTCGGTTGTACTGCTGTGCGAGCAGTTGCCTCACGCGCCGATAACCTTGTTCATTGTGAATGCTGTCCACTTCGAGATATTCATTGGCACGATGATCAGCAATCGCGAACAAGTGAAAGTCGCGAATTAGTTTGGGCGACAAGTACTGACCGATGAACGACTCATCTTTAAAATTGCGCATTGCAAAGTCGAGTGTCTTTTGCCAGTCAGAGTTTGCAATATCCGGGAACCACTGGCGGTCTTCTTCAGTAGGTGCTTCGCAGATGCGCTTAATGTCGGTAAACATCGCAAAGCCAAGGGCATAGGGGTTGATGCCACCAAAGCCGCGTTGGTCAAATCCTCGCTGAGCAACGACATTGGTATGCGAGGCCAGGACCTCCATCATGAAGCCGTCTGTTACCTGACCCTTGTCGTATAGACGGTTGAGCAAGGTGTAGTGCCAGAAGGTTGCCCAGCCTTCATTCATGACCTTGGTCTGACCTTGCGGGTAGAAGTACTGGGCCATCTTGCGAACAATGCGCACAATTTCCCGCTGCCAGCTTTGCAGGCGTGGTGAAAACTTTTCAATAAAGTAGAGCAGATTCTCTTGCGGCTCAGTCGGGAAGTTCAAGGCATCAGAACTGACCTGCTCGGCATCTGCGGTAGGGACGGTACGCCAGATTTCGTCATGCCGGCTCCAGGCATAGGCTTCTCGTTCACGTGCTCGTTCACGTTCTTCAAGCGCCGACAAAGGCTTGGGGCGGCGGTATCGGCTCACGCCAAAATCCATAAGCGAGTGGCAGGCATCAAGAATTTCTTCGACTTCTGCCACGCCGTAACGCTCCTCGCAGTCCATCACGTACTGGCGTGCAAACACCATGTAGTCGATGATTGCGTCGGCATTGGTCCACTGCCTGAAGAGATAGTTACCCTTGAAAAACGAGTTATGTCCGTAGCAGGCGTGTGCAATCACCAGGCCCTGTAAGGGCATGGAGTTTTCTTCCATCAAATAGGCAATGCAGGGGTCGGAATTGATGACAATTTCATAGGCCAGACCGCTGGCGCCTTTTTGATAAGAGCGCTCATTGGAAATGAACTCCTTGCCAAATGACCAATGGGGATAGCTAATTGGCAAGCCAACGGAGGCATAGGCATCAAGCATCTGCTCAGAGGCAATGACTTCAATTTGATTGGTATAACAATCAAGCCCAAACTCATTGACCGCGATGTCTGCAATGGCGCGGTCATATTTCTGAATCAGGTCAAAGTTCCAGTCAGATCCGGTTGAGAGATAGTCTCTTTTAGTCATTCACCTGCTCCTAGCCACTTGCCTTTTCGGCCTGGCGCGAGAACAACTCTCGGAACACAGGATAGATATCCCGATGCTCCTCAACCTCAACCATTGCAAAATGCTGGCAATCAATTCGGCTATACGCATTGGAGAGCGTTGACAGGCGCAGGCTGCGCTGCTCGGTTACTTCGATATACGCAAAGTGCCGCACAAGTGGCAGGAGCATTTCTTCGAGAAAGCCTCGGCTCTTCTCCGGGTCAGCGCCAAACGCATCGCCATCTGAGGCCTGCGCGCCATACACATTCCATTCAGACGGGGAATAGCGATCGTCGATAATCTCTCGCATGAGTTTCAGAGCGGAGCACACCACCGTACCACCGGTTTTACGGTCGTTGAAGAAGCGATCTTCGTCAACCTCCTCGGCATCATCAGTGTGTCGGATGAACACCACTTCAACATGCTCGTATTTGCGTGACAGGAATAGATACAGCAGCGTGTAAAAACGCTTGGCCAGGTCCTTCTTGAATTCATCCATCGAGGCAGAAACGTCCATCAGGCAAAACATGACGGCTTGGCTGATGGGCTTTGGCACCATGATGCGGTGCCGAAAGCGGAGATCGATGTCGTCAAGAAAGGGCACACGATCAACGCGATGGCGCAACTGGGCTATCTGAGCTTCGCGCGAAATCCTAGTGGATTCGTCCTCATCATCGCTAGCCTGCTCGTGCTCCTGCTCAAGTTCTCTGAGTTCCTGCCTTGCTGTGCCGGTCAGCGCAACGCGTCTACCAATGGCACTTCGCATGGTGCGGATGACCGACAGATTGGTTGGCGCGCCTTGTTGGGTGTAGCCGGCACGCTGGGGTTTGAACTCCTTGATGTCGCCCACGTAAGTTCGAATAAGACGCGGCAGCTCCAGGTCATCAAAGAAGATGTTCATGAACTCTTCCCGTGACAGAGCAAAGACGAAATCGTCTTCACTGTCACCGCCTTCGCCACCTTCACCCTTACCTTTGCCCTGGCCGCCTGAGGGCGGCCTCTCAAGCTTATCGCCTGGGTTGAACTCACGGTTGCCCGGTAGCACCATCTCGCGATCGCCGCCGCTATGTCTGAGGTTTGGCTCGGCAATGTCTTTGCGCGCTATGCGTACATTGCCGCCTTTCTCCATGTCTTTGATTGATCGATCGCCCACCATGTCAGAGACAGCACGCTTGATTTGCCCCTTGTAGCGACGCATGAAGCGCGCCCGGTTGGTCGCGCTCTTGTTGCGGTCATTAAGACGACGATCAATGATTACAGACACTCTAAGATCTCCCGCAGACTAAGCTACTCATGTTGCTGCCAAGCGCTTATTGCGATTTACGGACGCGCAAATACCATTCGCACAGTAGTCGTACCTGCTTCTCAGTGTAGCCCTTCTCCACCATTCGGGCGACGAAGCTATCATGCTTGCGTTGATCCTCAGAAGAAGACTTAGCGTTAAAAGAAATGACCGGCAGTAGCTCTTCTGTGTTCGAGAACATTTTCTTCTCGATGACTTCCCGCAGCTTCTCGTAGCTTGTCCAGGCTGGGTTTTTACCCGCGTTGTTAGCCCTTGCCCTTAATACGAAGTTGACGATTTCGTTACGGAAGTCTTTCGGGTTGGCAATCCCCGCGGGCTTTTCGATTTTCTCGAGTTCGCCGTTGAGTTGGTCGCGGTCGAAACTCTCGCCGGTTTCAGGGTCGCGATAGTCTTCATCCTGAATCCAGTAGTCGGCGTACGTCACATAACGGTCAAAAATGTTCTGACCGTACTCTGAGTAGCTTTCCAGGTAGGCGGTTTGAATTTCTTTGCCAATAAACTCGGCATAGCGCGGGCTGAGGTAGCCTTTGATGAATTCCAGGTAGCGACGCTGCGTGTCTTCGGGCAACTGCTCACGCATGATGCGTTGTTCAAGCACATACATTAAGTGCACAGGGTTGGCCGCAACCTCAGACTGATCAAAGTTAAAGACGCTGGAAAGCACTTTATAGGCAAAACGGGTTGAGCTACCCGTCATGCCTTCATCGATTCCGGCATAGTCCCGATACTCCTGGACCGACTTGGCGTTGGGCTCGACGTCTTTTAGATTCTCACCGTCATAGACCCGCATCTTGGTAAAGATGCTTGAATTTTCAGGTTCGACCAAACGGCTCAACACCGCAAACTGCGCCATCATGTCCAGCGTGCCCGGTGCGCAAGGGGCTTCGGAGAGTGAACTATTGGCCAGCAACTTCTCGTAAATCCGCATCTCTTCTGAGACTTGCAGGCAGTACGGCACCTTGACGATGTAGATACGATCCAGGAACGCTTCATTGTTGCGATTGTTCCTGAAGCTTTGCCACTCAGATTCGTTCGAGTGCGCCAGAATCAGACCCTGGAACGGTATCGCCGAGAAGCCTTCCGTACCTTTGAAGTTACCCTCCTGGGTTGCAGTCAGCAGCGGATGCAACATCTTGATGGGTGCTTTGAACATTTCGACAAACTCAAGCAACCCCTGGTTTGCCAGGCAAAGACCGCCTGAGTAGCTGTAGGCATCCGGATCATCCTGAGCAAGCGATTCCAGTTTTCGGATGTCGACTTTGCCAACGAGCGATGAGATGTCCTGATTGTTTTCATCGCCCGGCTCTGTCTTGGCAATCCCGACTTGTTTCAGCACTGATGGCTGTACCTTTACGACCTTGAATTTGGTAATGTCGCCGTCGTATTCCGCCAGTCGTTTGATTGCCCACGGGCTCATGATTCCGGTCAGATAGCGCTTGGGGATGCCATATTCTTTTTCAAGGGCGTCGCCTTCTCGCTCTGGGTTGAATAGACCCAGCGGTGACTCATTGACCGGTGAATCTTTCAGGGCGTAGATGGGAAAGGCCTGCATCAGCTCTTTCAGCTTTTCCGCAATGGATGACTTACCACCACCCACTGGCCCCAGCAGGTAAAGCACCTGCTTGCGCTCTTCTAGTCCCTGGGCCGCATGCTTGAAGTAAGAAACAATCTGAGCGATAGCTTCTTCCATGCCAAAAAAGTCTTTAAAGGCAGGGTAGCGGCGAATAACCCGATTGGCGAACAAGCGGGAGAGTCTGGGATCATTTCGGGTGTCGATGATTTCTGGCTCACCGATCGCTTGGAGCATGCGCTCAGCAGCCGATGCGTAAGCTAGCGGCTCATCTCGACACAGCTCTAAGAATTCGAGAAGCGACATTTCTTCGTCGCGCGCTTTGACGTACGTTTCACGGTACGAGTCGAACAAATTCATCTTACTGAACCTCCAGGTCTCTGGTCCATAACTGCGCGTACAGTCTTACCGGCACCTTCCCGTTCTAGTTCAAGCCGGGAAGTCCGTCAAACCACCTGTTTGTGACTGCCGAGACATTTGACTGTCTGAATACAAACTGGTGCAACTTTCATGCGCCGTGCTTTGCTAAATATCGAATGTTCACTGTTAAGCCTAAACGAATTCGTCGCTGCAACGTTGACGCGCGGCTGAACGGTATGCCTTGTTTTAGCGATGGCGTGTTGACGCTTACGTCAGCGGACATCCTGAGCGCGGCGGCGTTTCAGGTGTAGCGAATTCCGTTCCTGATCGGCCAACGCGCAAATGTGATGGATACGAGCGCCTCAGAGCGCTGGTTGGCGGCCCATTTCGCCCTCTTTTCGCGATGCGCTGCTTCAGTTTGGTGGGTGAATGATTCAAAGCGGTGCTTTTCTTGTCCGGGTCATAGCGCTGACAATGTTTTGTACGGTCGTCAGGCGCCGCTGAACGCGACACAAAAAATAACGGTGGGCGTTGTTCGCCTGACACATCTTGTTCTAACCGGCGGCAGGAAAGTCAAAATGAACGACTAAACCCGCCGTTCTTTGAGGTTTTGAAGGGCCATCTCCCGCGTACGCTCGTGCGATGATTTCAGTGAATCAGTCAAGGTCGAGATCTGCTCATCTGGCCGACTCCCTTGTACGCGCTACTCCACCGCCGCCCGGCGCGTTGAATGTATTGCGCAAGACATCGGAGCGTTTGCGGGCGCTGCGGATGATTGCCGACAACGTAGATGCGCAGCAGTTGTCTGAGCTCTTGCTTGATGACCCCATGATGTGCCTGCAGCTGTTAGCCGATGTCGCTTCGCTCAGACCTGGCGAGTCGAACATTGAAACCGTGACGGGTGCCATCCTGATGATGGGAGTCGATCCGTTTCTGAATCGCTATTGCGACCAGCCAACGATCGAATATGCGCTCGCGTTAGAGCCCGCCGCCATGCATGCTTATCGTCGGCTTCTTCGGCGCGCACTGCATAGCGCGAGCCTGGCCGGTGCTTTTTCAGTGGCGAGGCAGGACACGGACATAGAACTCGTCTACATGGCTGCGTTACTCGGTAACGTGAACAGTCTTGTGGCGTGCGTCTGTGAGCCTTCTCAGGCGCAAGCGCTGGCCGATGGTCCTGATGATTCTGCGCAGGCTGCTACGCTCATGCAGTCAATGGGGCTGCCGGCTCATCTCACCGATCTGGTCGCAGCTTCGCCAGATAAGATCGATGCCCAAAAGCATCGTATCCGGCTTGCCCACCGATTTGCCTGGGTGTTGGAAAGTGGTTGGAGTCACCCCGAGATGCCGGCCCTACTGGACGAGTTGGCGGCTTTACTAGGGCTCTCACTGGCGAGCGCACGCAATGCAATCGACCAGGCGGCCCGCTGAATCATCAGCGTGTTGACGCAGCTATCTCTGATTTGTTGTTAGCCACTTGCCCCGACGGCTGCTAAAGCCAATCGGGGTCTTGACTATCGACCAGAATCAGGCCGCAACGGCCGCAGGCGCGTCCGCTCGCGCATCTTCGAGAATCATGTCACTGGCCTTTTCGGCAATCATCGCCACTGGAGCGCTCGTATTGCCCGAGACTAGGGTCGGCATGATGGAGCAATCGACCACTCTGAGTCCGCGTAGGCCATGAACTCTGAGCCGGCTATCGACGACGGCCATCGGGTCATCTCCCATCTTGCAGGTCCCCGCCGGGTGGAAAATCGTCGCACCGTTACTGCGTGCAAACTCCAGAATCTCCTCGTCAGTTTGGGTGCTCGGGCCCGGCTTTAACTCCTCAGCAACATAGGCTGACATCGCTTGAGTCTGCGAGAGCTTTCGGGCGAATTTGATTGACTCAACAGCACACCGGCGGTCTTCCTCCGTGGTGAGATAGTTCGCAACCATCGCTGGTGCAGCCAGCGGGTCGCGCGTCTTGGGGCGAACATGCCCTCTGGAGCTTGGCCGCAGCTGACAAACGCTGAACGTAAAGCCTGGAAACGGATGCGGCTTGGAGCCGGCCATATCAGCTGACAGGGTCGCAAAATGAAACTGGATATCGGGGGTTTTCGACTCGGGCATCACGCTTGTGAACATGCCGCCCTGGTTGATGCCTACAGCCAGTGGGCCACTGCGCTTGAACGCCCATTCCATGCCAATCTTCGCGCTACGCCACCAGGAGGCCAGATCGTCGTTCAGTGTGATGGGTTTGGTGCATCGGAAGATCAAGCGAAACTGTAGGTGGTCCTGCAGGTTTTCGCCAACACCCGGTAGTTCATGATGCACGGTAATGCCGTGCTCACTCAGCACGCTGGCTGCCCCAATGCCTGACAGTTGCATCAAGTGCGGGCTTTGTAGTGCGCCCGCAGCCAGGATGACTTCGCGCGCAGCCTTCACCGTAACGCTCTGGCCTTTTTGCTGATAGGTCACTCCGTTGACGCGCTTGCTGTCCTGCGCGTCGAAGTGTAGGGCAGTGGCCTGCGCATCGGTCTCGACACTCAAGTTGGCACGTTTTCGGGCAGGCCGAAGGTAGCCAACGGCTGTCGAGCAGCGAAGGCCACGCCGGGTAAACAACTGAAAATATCCAACACCTTCCTGGCGGGCGCCGTTGAAGTCGTCGTTGGCGGGCACGCCAAGTTCGCCACCTCCCTTAATGATGGCCTCAATCAGTTCATGCTTTCTGCCCACGTCTGAGCAGGTAATGGGGCCACCCGCACCGTGAAACTCAGACTCGCCGCGGGTGTTGTCTTCGAGCTTTTTGAAGTAGGGCAGAACGTCTTTGTAGCTCCAGCCCTCGTTGCCGATATCGGCCCAGTGGTCGTAATCCTCAGCTTGGCCCCGAATGAAAACCAGGCCATTGATTGATGATGATCCGCCCAGGGTTCGCCCGCGTGGCCAATAAACCTTGCGCCCGTTCATCTCGGGTTCAGGCTCGGTTTCGAAGCGCCAGTTATAGACCGGATGAAACATGGTCTTGGCATAACCAATGGGTACATGGATCCAAGGATAGCGATCGGCCGGACCAGCTTCGAGCACAAGCACCGAGTACTGGCCATTTGCGCTTAGGCGATCGGCCAGGACGCAGCCGGCGGTACCACCGCCAACAATGACATAGTCAAAGACTGAAGTAGATGCGTTTACTGATGACATGAACTAGTCCCCGTAGATGTAACCAGGTAGCCACAGCGCGATTTGGGGGAAAGTGATGATCATAATCAGACCAAACAGCTGTAAACCCATGAACTGCAGCATGCCTTTATAGATATCGGCCAGTTGCCATTCCGGCACGACCCCCTTCAAGAAATACGCCGATAGCGCGACGGGTGGACTGAGCCAGGCCGTCTGCAAATTCACCGCCACCAAAATGCCGAACCAGGTCAGATCGAACCCAAGCTCTGTGATCAGTGGAATCAGGAACGGCACGACGATCAGGACGATCGGCACCCATTCGAGAGGCCAGCCCAGCAGAAAAATCAGCGCCATCACCATTGCCAGAATCACGTAACGATTCATGTCCAATGCGAGCAGCGTCTCGGTCAGCATGGTGGGTGTGCCGAGTCTTGAGAAAACAGCACCGAAGAAGTTTGAGGCGGCTACAAGAAACAGAATCAGCACAGAAATCTCTAGCGTCTTAATGCACGCATCCTTGAGATTGGGCCAGTTCATCTTGCCGTAAGCCGCTGACATCACCAGCGCGCCAAACGCGCCGGCACCGGCGCCTTCGGTGGGCGTGGCATAGCCAAACAAAATGCTGCCCAGTGCCGCAAGCACCAAGCCGGCAGGTGGTACGAGACCTTTAAAGAATTCACCCCATAGCTCACCTTTGCTCGTGGCGCGGTCTTCCATTGCCAGTGGCGGACCGAGTTCAGGATTGATCCAGCAGCGAACCATCGCATACCCGGTAAACAAGGTTGCCAGCATGATGCCGGGCACGATGGCGGCGGCAAATAGGGTGGTCACTGGCACTTCCAGAACCGGCCCCATCACCACCAGCATGATTGACGGCGGAATCAGGATGCCCAGTGTGCCGCCGGCCGCGATCAGGCCAGACGATAACTGTACGTCGTACTTGGACCGGATCATGGGTTTGCCGGCCATGATGCCCAGGATGGTCACTGATGCACCGACAATACCGGTTGCGGCCGCAAAGACTGTCGATACGAAAGCGACTGCCAGATACAGCGAGCCAGTCAGTCTGGCCAGTATTCGCTGGATCGAATTGAACAGGCGTTCCATGAGGTTCGCCTGTTCCATCATGATGCCCATAAACACAAACAGCGGCACCGCTGCGAGTGTCTGCTCCATCATCGAGCCGTAGAACTGAAGCGTGAGCAGATAGAAAACGAGGTCGCCAAAACCCCAGTAGCCGAAGGTTAGGCCAAGGAAAATCAGCGTGAAGGAAATCGGAAATCCGATAAAGATGCCGCCCAGCATTCCGCAGATCATGAGCAGGCCAATCATTTCTGGTGACATGATTCAGTCCTCCTTGAGATCCGCTTCGGGATCGTATGTTTCATTGGGCCAGCGGCCGCGGGTGGAGGCATACCACGCTTTGATGGCTTCAGATATTCCCTGTAGCAGCAGGAACAAAACACCGATCGGCAAGGTGCTCTTGATCGGGCCTAGCAAGGGCATCCAGGCAGAGTCCATGCCGCGCTCGCCGCCCATCACCGCTTTCATTGCCCACTCGGTGGAGACCCAGAGGAAGACAATCATGCTAGGTATAAAAAACACGAGGTAAAGAAACAGGTCAACACGCCCTTGTGTTTTAACCGACCAGTTTCGATACAGAAAGTCTGATCGGATATGAATCCCTTTGGACAAACCGTACGCTGCGCCCAGGATGAACATCGCGCCATAAAGCATGCGAGAGGTATCAAATGCCCAAACAGTTGGGGCCGTAAACGCTTTGCGAACGAAGATCTCATAAGTCATCGCAAAGATCAGCGGCAGGATCAGAAAGCCGACGATTTTGCCGACCCACAGATTCATGTAGTCGATTGGAATGATGATCGCTTTGCTCCAGCCGGGCATGTCATCGGGTAAGTCGGTGACGTCGTCCGAGCGACGGCTGGCGATCGACTCATCTGCCAGTTCAGGTTTGTTTTCCATGGCCGTACCTTCTGAATTTTGTGGGACGTAGGCGCGAAGGGAATCCGGCCGACCGAGAACATCTCGGCCGGCCGGAAGGGTCAAGCAGCAAGGGGTTGCCGTTTCCGACGAATGCCTGTGCTTGGCTATTCATCGGAAAGCGGCGGGTGAGAATTACTTCTTCTCGAGGGTGGCTGCGTATGCAGCGCCGATCCCGGCGTTAGACTTCTGAGCACCGGCCCAGAAAGGCACAACCATGTCGGCAAATTGCTTCTGGCTGTCCCACACTTTCTTGAAGAACTCATCTTCAGCCGCGTTCTTCTCGAAGGTTTTCAGCGCAGCCGCACCATAGGCCTCAAAGTACTCAGCCGGGGTGTCATGCAGTTGTACGCCATGCTTGGTGGTCAGCTCTTGCAACGCTTTGCCGTTCTCAGCAATTCGGTAGGAAACAGCATTCATCAGGGAAGCCTGGGCAGCCACTTCAACCGCTTTTTTCTGGCCGTCTGACATGCTCTTCCAGATATCACCATTGATGTACAGGTCAGCATTCACGATGTTCTGGTGCAAACCTTGCAGGTAGTAGTGCTTGAGCACTTTCTGGAAGCCAAATACGCTGTCAGGCTTGGGGCAGCACCATTCGGCCGCGTCGATCACACCTTTCTCGAGTGCCGGCAGGATGTCACCACCGCCCATGGCCACAGAGGCGACGCCGATGTCTTTATAGATTTGGCCCGGAATGCCAGGAGGCGTACGGAAGCGCAGCTTACGGAAGTCATCCATGCTGTTGATAGGCTCTTTAAACCAGCCCAGCGCCTCGGGACCAACCGGCTGAAGCATGAAGCCCTTCACGTTGATGTCCATTTTCTCCCAGAGCTCGTCATACATGGCCTTGCCGCCACCATACATAAACCAGGACATCCACGAGAAGTTGTCCATGCCGACACCGGCGCCAGCGCTGGGTGAACCGAACAACATGGCAGCTGGGTGCTTGCCTGACCAGTAGTGAGTCCAGGCAAAGCCGCCTTCGATCAGGCCTTTGTCAACTGCGTCGAGTGTTTCAGCAACGGGCACAACTGCGCCAGCAGGCAGGACCTCAAAGGTCACAGTGCCGTTTGTGAGTGCGGTAACGTCGTCACCGAACTGCTTGAGCATGACGACTTCGTCAGCACTTGAAGGAATAACCGATTGGACGCGGATCTTGATCTTTTTGTCCGCTGCGACAGCGGCGCCGCCGGCGAGCATGCTTGCGCCGACAGCGCCAGCAATCAGGGTTTTCTTAAGCAGGCCGGAGGGACCGGCTAGCCAGTTGGTCAACATCATGGGTGAGTCTCCTTGGGTGGTTTCGGACAATCGTTTGCGGAATATTCCGCCAAAATGTGTTGTCTGTTAGTTTCGGCGTCAGTCACCTGAAAGCGCTTTCATGAATCTAGCCTCATTCTGTGCGACAGGTCAACACGCACCGCAACATAACATGCCAATAACGTTCTGTCGGGGAATCTGACGCGGCATTTTGCATGCGTTTTGGCTGGGTGCTACGCTCAGAGTGATGAGCAAACCGCCACCAAATGGCCAACGTCGCCAAAACGAACGAGCAAACCCGGTTTTCGGGGCTCCTGCTCAACTGACCCCCAAGTTGATTGACGTCGCCCACGCTGCCGGCGTGTCGTTGGCTACTGCCTCTAGAGCCTTGTCTGCTCCAGATCAGGTACGCGCCGAGACTCGTGACCGAGTCATCGAGGCGGCCAACGAGCTAGGTTACCTAGCGCATGGCGCGGCCCGAGCGCTCGCATCTCAGCGCACTAGAACCATCGGCGCAATCTTTCCACCGGTTGATAATCCGGTGTTTGCGAGTGGTACGCATGCACTCGCCAAAACGCTGTCTTCAGCGGGTTATACGCTGCTGCTTGCTACCCATGACTACGACCGAAAAGAGGAACTCTCAGCGGCCCGGCGTCTCATGGAAAGGGGGGTGGACGGCCTGGTTCTGGTAGGTCAGGACCATGACCCCGTCTTGATGCAGTTGCTCGAGAAAACCGGCATGCCGTTCGAGCTAACCTGGTCGCTTGATGCTGAAGAAAAATGCTTCTCTATTGGCATCGATCACGTGGCCGCGGCCGCTGAAATAACTCAGTATCTGATTGACCTGGGCCACCAAAAATTCGGTGTGATTGCTGGGCAAATAGATCGGAATGATCGCGCCGCAGCCCGTCTGCGCGGCGTTCGTCAGACTCTCGCGGCGGCCGAGCTTGCGTTACCCGAGAGCCTTGTCCGACAGACGAGCTTCACGATCACGCATGGCCGGCAGGTCATGGCTGAGCTGCTGGCGTCAGGCGAGCGTTTTACCGCCGTCTTGTGCTCCAACGACTTGCTTGCGATGGGGGCCGTGCTTGAGGCTGAGTCTCAAGGGATTGCGGTGCCGGAACAGATGTCGATTGTCGGCTTTGATGATATCGAATTCGCCGCGCAGCTTAAGCCCAGCATCACAACAATGCGTGTCCCCTCTGCCGATATTGGACGCCAGGCTGGACAACGGATGTTGGCACGATTGGCTGGCGAGCCTGTCGCTATTTGTGAGTCGCTGCAATCCATTCTGATCAAGCGAGAGAGTGCCGGGCCTGCGCCAAAATAGCGCCACTACAATTGCCTGATGCCACATTTGGTCCACCTTGCCACAAGTGCTCAGGAGAACAGCATGCATCAAGTCATCACCGACATAAAACGAGCCGAGTCACGCGCCGTTGCAGGCCTGCGCGAACAGGCGGTTGCCACTGTGCACGAGGCGCAGGGCAGAGTCGGCTTGCTCAACCCGTCGATCAGGCCGATTTATCCGGGTGCGCATATCGCCGGACCGGCGGTAACCGTCAGCATTCCCCCGTGCGACAACTGGATGATTCATGTGGCTGTTGAGCAGTGCCAGCCGGGCGACGTGCTCGTTGTGGCGCCTACTTCCTACAGCGATGCTGGTTACTTTGGTGAGCTGCTGGCAAGTTCTCTAATGGCGCGCGGCGTCGCCGGCTTGATCATTGATGCGGGTGTGCGCGATGTTCGAGACCTGAGCAGACTCCAGTTCCCGGTTTGGTCAAAAGCAATCTTTGCGCAGGGCACCGTCAAGGAAACGCTTGGCAGCGTCAATGTGACGGTGGTGTGTGCGGGTCAACAGATTCATCCTGGCGATGTAATTGTTGCCGATGATGATGGGGTGGTGGTGATTGCCAGAGACCAGGCCGGCGCTGCGCTGGAAGCGTCGATTGCCCGGGAGGCGCGAGAAGAGAAAGTCCGCGCCCGATTGAAGGCTGGAGAGTTAGGACTTGACGTTTACAACATGCGAGAGCGACTTGCTGAAAAAGGTTTGAAGTATCGCCGGCAAGACGAGGTTGACGCTGCCAATGGAGGCAACTGATGGGCCGCCTGCAAGAGCGAATCCTGCTGCTCGGTTTTGGTGAAGTTGGCCAGGCTTTGTTTGACGAATTGGAAGGGGGCGGTCAGTGCCGCATTGAGGCCTTTGATATCCAGTTTGACGACCCGGCCAGCGGCCCCTCTCGGGTGGCTGCCAAGAAAGGTCTGTCTCGGCATCAGTCACTAGCGAGCGCTATGAAGGCGGCTTCGGGTTCAGATCAACCCGGTATGGTTTTATGTGCTGTGACCGCCGCCGCCGATCTTGATGCGGCCGAGCAGTGCGCCGCCTTGATTCCTCCCGGTACGCTTTATGCAGACCTGAACTCCGCTTCGCCTGGTGTTAAGCAACAAGCTGCTGACACGATTAACAACGCCGGCGGGAGCTATGTCGAGGTCGCCGTCATGTCGCCGATTGATCCGAAGCGGCTGGCGTCGCCCATGCTGCTTGGCGGTCCGTTCGCACAGACCTTCCTCGAACGGACGCAGCCGCTTGGGTTCACGGGCGGTCAGGTTCATGCATCAGAGAAAATTGGCGCTGCCTCGGCGACTAAAATGTGCCGCAGTGTGGTGATCAAGGGCGTAGAGGCATTGCTGACTGAATCAATGTTGGCGGCCCGCCACTACGGGGTTGAAGACGGTGTGCTTGATTCGCTCTCGAATCTGCTACCCGCCGATGATTGGCGCGCTCTTACCCAATACATGATTTCGCGGTCTATCGAGCATGGTGGACGACGAGCTGAAGAAATGCGCGAGGTCGTTAAAACCGTCGAGGATGCAGGTGTGGATCCTTGGATGTCGGCTGCGTGCGTCGAACGACAAGCCTGGGCGCCTCAGCACGCGCCTGCCCTGAGCGAAGAAGCGCTTGGCATCATGCTGGATGTGATGCTTGCTCGGCGCGGTACTTAGCGAGCTAGTCGCTATTTTAAGATCTTGGCTATTTAGATTTGCATAGCTAGTATCACTATTTATGCAATTGTCAGCAAACCGGTAAGCACCCAGAATGACTTCCATCAAACACATTTCGATGGAGTCAGGCATGTTGAACTCAAATTCAAACACTTCAATGGGCGTTGCTAGCTTCGTCGTGATTGCCTCCTCAAGTCTCGTGTTGTTCGCGGTTTCGCTGGTCTCGATCCACACCCTGATTGCCCCAGTCGCCTGTTTGCTGGAGCGGATGTTGTTAGCTTGAGCCGGAGTCAGAAAGCCGTGCGGGTTGCATAGTCGTGGCCTAGCGCGGCGGCTGTCTCTTTGAGTGGCGGTAAGAGCTGTTGCTCCATTTGCTCAAGTGGCACAACGCTTTGCAGGGTGAGTAGAACCAATGCGCCGACCGATTTTCGGGCCGCCATGATGGGCACCCCGATAGCCTGCATCCCTGGCACAGGCGCCTCATACAACTGCCGCGAATACCCCGCCCGCCTGACACGGTCCACCCGGTTGCGAGCCTCTGTCAGCAAGTCATTACCGGCGTCTTGCGCTGGTTCGGCTGGTGCGTCTAAAGCGCATAAACGCGCCAAGACGGATTCGCGCTCGCGCGCCGGCAACGCACTGATCCAGGCCAGGCCGCCAGCCGACCGAAGCACCGGAAACCGGCGCTGCTCGAAAAGCCGTAGCTGAATATGCGATGTCTCGCGGTTGGATGCGAGGATCACCATGGCATCTGATTCGGCCATCATCAGTTCTGCCGGCCAATTCACTTGCTGACCAAATTCGTTGAGCTGGCGCTTGGCAAGGTCAGAGAAACCATCGTGGGCGTGTAACCCGCCGGATAGTCTCAGCACCGCGGGAAGCGGCTCATATCGGCCACTGACCGAATCCTGCCGCACATAGCCGCTCTCACGCAGAGTCGCGAGAAGCCGTATCGTGGTCGCCTTGGGTAAGGTGGATGCCTTGACGAGGTCGCTGACGCTGGCAGGCGCCAGTTCATTCACGAGGGTTAGCAAGCGCAGGCCGCGCACCAGAGACCTGACTTCTCCTGACTTTTGCGGGGCTGAGGTATTGGCTTGGATGGCGGGCTTCATGGTTGGATTATGGTTGGATTCCAGTCAGATTACGGTCCAAAGAGGTCCGCCAGATGGATCTTGGTCCATTTTGTTGACAGCACGGTTCGATCTGTTTGTAATGCCGACTCGCGAAGATCGCCGGTGAGCCAACCGAGCCATGCGGAGACACAGGATGAACAAGACACAGGTAGTGATTGTGGGCGGCGGGCCAGCGGGCTTGCTGCTCTCGCATGTGCTCGATGCCAATGGCATCGCATCGATTGTGCTTGAGCGACAGAGCAAGTCGTACGTGCTGAAACGGATTCGCGCGGGCGTTCTCGAGCACGGCACCGTACAACTGTTGCGCGATTATGGTTTGGGCGAACGAATGGACCGCGAAGGCAGTGTTCACGACGGGGCCATGATTACCTGGCAGGATCACGCGAATTTGTTCATCGATACGATGAAGTACTGCGGCAAGCCCATGATGGCTTACGGGCAGACTGCGATCACCGAAGATCTTTACGCCGCCCGAGAGTCAGCCGGCGGGCAAATGGTTCATGAGGCCGTTGATGTGGCTTTGCACGACCTGAAGTCGGACAAACCCTATGTCACCTATGAACATGGCGGTAAGACCCACCGTATCGACTGTGACTATGTTGCTGGTTGCGATGGCTATCACGGTGTTTCGCGTCAGTCGATGCCTGCCGATGTGATCAAAACCTATGAACGCGCCTATCCGTTTGGCTGGCTTGGTGTCATGTCTGAAACACCACCGCTGCCCGACATTACCTACGCGCATCATGAACGCGGCTTTGCGCTGGCGTCTCAGCGTAACCCGATGCTCAGCCGCTACTACGTGCAATGCCCGGTTGACGATAAGATCGATGAGTGGACTGATGATCGGTTCTGGGAAGAGCTCATTGCGCGCTTTCCCCCCGACCTTGCTAGCAAGATTGTGACCGGACCCATCATTGAGAAGTCTATTGCCCCGCTGCGCAGTTTTGTTGCCGAGCCCATGCAATACGGTCGTTTGTACCTGGCCGGGGATGCTGCGCACATCGTGCCGCCCACCGGTGCAAAGGGTCTGAATCTGGCGGTATCTGATGTGTACTACCTGTCACGTGCGTTCATTGAGCACTATAAGCATGGTCGCCAGGCCTACCTGGAGCAGTACTCGCACACCGCGCTTGATCGCGTCTGGTCCTCCGTGCGTATCTCCTGGTGGTTAACCAGTATGCTCCACGTGTTTCCCAATGAGTCGGCCTTTGATCGCAAGATTAGTGCGAGCGACTATGCTCATCTACTGAGATCGGAGCGTGCGCAGGCGGCATTGGCTGAGCAGTATCTGGGCCTGCCGTACTAACACTTGCTTTATTAGCGCTGGATTTGCATCACTTTCAACTCTTAACGTTTTCTTCGGAGTCTGTATGGCGCTCGAAAAACCTTATCTGGATATTCCCGGCACCGTGGTGTTTGACGCGGCCCAGTCGCGCCTGGGCTACCACTTGAATCAATGCTGTATGTCGCTCATGAAGGCAGAGAACCGGGCGAACTTCAAGCGAGATGAAGCAGCCTATGTTGATCAATGGCCTATGAATGCCGAGCAGCGTAGTGCTTTACTGAATCGTGACTACAACCGGATGATCGCCCTGGGCGGCAATGTGTACTTTCTGGCAAAGCTGTTTTTTACTGATGAGATGAGCTTTGAGAAGGCTGCTTCCCTGATGACGGGTATGACTCAGGAAGACTATCGGGCGATGATGATTGCTGGAGGCAGGCCGATTGATGGCAATCGCTTCGCCCATGAATGGGTCAACCGGGAGAGTCAGTAATGGCCAGAGTGTCTGCAGGCGTTTTTACCTCGCATGTGCCCGCCATTGGCGCCGCTGTTGATTTGGGCAAAACAGGCGACGACTATTGGGTGCCGCTTTTTAAGGGCTATGAATTTTCCAAGCAATGGATGCTTGAGCAAAAGCCGGATGTCATTTTGCTGGTCTATAACGATCATGCCAGTGCGTTCGATCTGCGTCTGATCCCAACATTTGCGATTGGTTGTGCCGAATCGTTTGAGATTGCTGATGAAGGCTGGGGCGCCCGCCCGGTGCCTGCGGTGACGGGTCACCCCGACCTTGCCTGGCACATTGCACAGTCGGTAATTCTCGACGAATTCGACCTCACGATTGTCAATGAAATGCCCGTCGATCATGGGCTGACCGTGCCGTTGACCTTGATGCACGGACAGCCCACGCAATGGCCGTGTCCGGTGATCCCGTTCGCAGTTAATGTCGTGCAATATCCGCCGCCAACGGGTAATCGTTGTTATCAGTTGGGCAAGGCTTTGCGGCGTGCTATCGACTCGTTCGACCAAGACCTGAATGTTCAAGTCTGGGGTACTGGCGGGATGAGTCACCAATTGCAGGGCCCCCGCGCCGGTCTGATCAATTCGGAGTTTGATCGCCAGTTTCTACAGGCCATGGTTGATGATCCCGAGTCGCTCGCGAGCCGGCCGCATGTTGAGTACCTGCGCGAAGCCGGTTCAGAAGGCGTGGAGTTGGTGATGTGGCTGATTGCGCGGGGCGCGCTCGATGCCGACGCGGTCGAGAAACATCGCTTTTATCATGTACCGGCCTCAAACACGGCCGTCGGGCACCTTATTCTCGAGAATCGCTAAGCATCCGATTTTCTTCATCAATGACAGGACAAACAATGAAAGTCATCCTCGCAGGCGGCGGTGCATTTGGAGCGAAACACCTCGACGGTATTGCCAAAATCGAGGGAGTTGAGGTGGCAGGCCTGGTAGGCCGCCGTCTCGAACCCACTCAGGCAATGGCGCAGAAGTACGGGATTTCCTATGCCGGTACTGATTTGGCTGAGGCGCTTTCGCTGGAAGGTGTGCAGGCCGCCATCTTGTGCACCCCAACCCAGATGCACGCGTCTCAGGCCATGCAATGCATGCAGGCTGGCAAGCATGTTCAAGTTGAAATCCCTTTGGCTGACTCACTGGCTGATGCGAAAGCAGTGGCTGATATGCAAAAGTCGACCGGGCTGGTTTGTATGGTGGGTCATACCCGCCGATTCAATCCGTCCCATCAATGGGTGAACCAAGAAATAACAGGCGGGCGTCTACGAATTCAACAGCTGGATGTTCAAACCTATTTTTTCCGCCGCACCAATATGAACGCGCTTGGCCAGCCCCGTTCGTGGACAGATCACTTGCTTTGGCATCACGCCGCTCATACGGTAGATCTTTTTCAGTATCAAACTGGTGAAGCGGTAGAGGTGGCGCATGCTGTTCAGGGGCCGGTTCATCCTGAGCTTGGTATTGCCCTGGATATGTCAATCCAGCTTAAGACGACCGGTGGTGCGCTTTGTACCTTGTCGCTCTCTTTTAATAATGACGGACCACTGGGCACGTTTTTTCGCTACATCGGTGACAACGGCACCTACATTGCGCGCTATGACGACCTGGTAAACGGCAAAGAAGAACCTATTGATGTTTCCAAAGTCGATGTGTCTATGAATGGTATTGAGCTTCAGGATCGCGAATTTTTTGCCGCTATTCAGGCCGGCCGTGAACCCAATTCGTCGGTTCAGCAGGTGATGCCCTGCTATGAAGTCCTTGATCAACTCGAACAATGCTTGAAGGCCCAGGGTACCTAATTGACGAGTCCGCAAGATGCGGGTCAGTCGGCTAGTCCGCCGGATGCTCCATCAATCGGGGTCGTCACGGTCGTTCTGATTGCGGCGATAGCGACCATTGGCGCAAACTCTTTAGCCCTCGGACCAATCGCGCCGGAAGTCGCCAAAGGCTTTGCAACTGGCACGGTCGATGTGATGGTCTCTGCCAGCAGCTACGGCATTGGCATTGCGATAGGAGCGTTGGCACTATCCCCTCTGATCGATCGCCTGGGAGCGGCCAGGGCATTGACGATTGCGCTGCTTTGTTTGGTGCTGACGTTTGCGGCGAGTGCCTTGGCTATTACGCTGCCGATGTTGATCGTTACCCAGTGCCTAACCGGGCTTGTCAGCGGGCTCGGTTTACCGGCCATCTATGCCTATACATCGCTGGTTGCCCCGGCTGGCCGGGAGGCCCAATTGCTCGGAAGAGTGTTGGTTGGCTGGACGCTCAGCATGGTGATTGGCGTGTCGCTGGCGGCCTTGCTGGCTGATTTGCTCGGCTGGCGCTGGGTGTTTGCGGCGTTCTCGATGATGACGCTGTGCGCTCTCATCGCGTTGCATCGGCTACGGGTGCCGCAGTCGCCCCATTCGGCGGCGCCCCTCGTATGGCCACACCACACACTCACGATCGCCGGCGTCAAGCCCTTGCTGTTTATTTGCTTTGCGTATATGGCCGCGTTCTATGGGACTTATGGTTATGTTGGCGATCATGTTCACCATGATCTTGGCCTGCCGGTGCGCTCAATGGCTATCGTCTCAATCAGCTACGGCCTGGGTTTTGGACTCGCCGCAATCGCTGATCCGCTCATTGATCGACTGGGCCAGGCGCGCGTGATGCCAGCGGCTTTCACGAGTCTAATGATCATGTATGTCATTCTGGCTTTTGTTTCTGACGGATTATCCACCTTGGCGCTGGCCTCATTTGGCTGGGGCTTACTCAATCACTTCGGCTTGAATCTGATTGTCGCGGGTTTGTCCGCCATTGATCCGGCGCGCCGAGGCGCCATTCTCGGCGCCTATAGTGCTGTCACGTATCTGTCAGCGGCGCTTGCAACAGCGCTCGGTGGCTGGCTCTATGCGGCGCACGGATTTCCAACCCTGGCGCTGGCCGCAGCCGGGCTGATCGCGCTCAGTTGCTTGATGACGCTCGTCCGACGTCCGGAAAGGCACGCGCCCGAAGCGCCCCTGCTTTAGTGGCCTGGCCTGCGCCGGTTTGCGTGATGCAGGGAGTTTGTTAAGCTGCCTCCCACAGCGCTTTAGCGGAGAGAGCAATGATTGAACGGACCGACCCAGACCCAGGCAGCGAGCTAGACGATGAGCTAACCCACCCGGTTCAGGATGTCATCGCGCCCAGAGAGAAAGACCTGGGCGGATTTACTGTTCGACGGGTGCTGCCTGCGGTCAGGCACAAGTTGATTGGTCCGTTTATTTTCTTTGACCAAATGGGACCAGTCACCTTTTCCCCCGGAGAAGGCATTAATGTCAGACCGCACCCTCACATCGGGCTGGCAACTGTGACTTATCTGTTCGATGGCGAATTTCGTCATCAGGATTCACTCGGCACCGATCAAATGATTTACCCGGGAGCGGTGAATTGGATGATTGCCGGACGCGGCATTACACATTCGGAGCGCACAAGCGACGAGACCCGCGCGCAAGGGCACCATGCTTTTGGCATCCAGACCTGGGTCGCATTGCCCAAAGCACATGAACAGATGGCGCCAGCATTTGAGCATCATCCCAGATCAAGTCTGCCGCTCATCAAGGAAGAGGGCGTGAAAATCAGGGTCATCCTGGGGCATGCGTTCGATCAGACAGCGCCGGTCCAGGTGTTTTCAAAAATGTTTTATGTGGATGTCAGGCTCGAGGCTGGCAAGTCGGTAGAGGTCCCGATCGAGTACGAAGAGCGTGCGGCCTATGTGGTCGAGGGCTCGGTCTCAATTGACGGGCAAGCTTATGATGCAGGCCGAATGCTCGTATTGCGAGTTGATACGCATGCGGTTTTGACCGCAGGCGAGCAAGGTGCCAGGCTCATGCTTGCCGGCGGAGAGCCGATCGACGGACCGCGATTCATCTCCTGGAATTTTGTGGCTTCCAGTCAGGAATTGATTGAGCAAGCCCATCGCGACTGGCGTGCCGCCGACTGGGCTAATGGTCCGTTCAAACTACCGCCAGGCGACCAGAACGAATACATTCCACTGCCTGACCCTGCTCCGTCTGTTCAATAAATGTCGGGCACGATCATGCTGGCTGGCACAGGATGACGAGTGTAATTCTCGCTACGCTCGCGCGGTGGTAAAACGACTTTAGGTTTTTCAACCTCGTGGTAGTCGAACTGCTGAAGCAAATGGTTGATGCAATTCAGGCGCGCCCGTTTCTTGTTCACCGCTTGGATGACCCACCACGGCGCTTCTTCAATGTGAGTCCGTTGCAGCATGTCTTCCTTGGCGTGTGTGTATTCCTCCCAGCGGCGACGTGATTCAAGATCCATTGGACTCAATTTCCACTGCTTCAGTGGATCATGGATGCGCCCCAGGAACCTGACGTGTTGCTCTTCGTCGGTGATGGAAAACCAGTACTTGATGAGCTTTATGCCAGAGCGCGCAAGCATGCGTTCGAATTCGGGTACAGCACGAAAGAACTCTTCTACTTCTTCTTCGGTACAAAAACCCATGACCCGCTCGACACCAGCGCGGTTGTACCAGCTTCGGTCGAACAGAACGATTTCCCCACCAGCTGGCAGATGCGGCACATAGCGCTGAAAGTACCATTGGGTTTTTTCGCGATCATTTGGCGCGGGCAAAGCGACAACGCGGCAAACCCGTGGGTTGAGTCGTTGGGTAATACGCTTAATGGCGCCACCTTTACCCGCTGCGTCACGCCCTTCAAAAATAATGACAACTTTTTGTTTGGTCGCGGCTACCCAGTCTTGAAGTCTGACGAGTTCGCGCTGAAGTCGAAACAGCTGGTTGAAGTACTCGCGTCGAGCGAGCCGATCGGCTTCGATGTCTTCATGCTTGACGGATTGGTCGCGCGGCACCCAGTCATCGACTTCAAGTTCAAACTCCTCGTCAAAGCCATCGAGTAGATCTTTGCGAATGCGCTCTGCCCATTCGTCTTCAGGTGTGTTCACACTAACCTCCTGCGTGCGGATGGGTCTGGCGCGCGGCATTGATGCGCCCTGAACGCGAGCGTCCAGAGACTGATGAAACTCGCGTATTCGCTGTTTCGCCTGTGCTGCCACTGTCAACTCATAGCAGCCAATGTGCTCGGCACGCGGCGCGTGGCTGCCCGAGCAGTTGGCTTGCCCCGGCGCGCTAGCCAGACCGGTATCTAATATTCAGACTATACGCCACGCGGGCGCAGTCGGAAAAACTGCCTGGCTTTTGAGGAGAACGAACGAGAATCGTCAGAACCGAATACCGACCTTGACGCCATAGCTGGTCGTGTCACCCGTTTTATCGGCTTCGAATGCCAGGTTGACGCCCAGATTCACGTTTACTCCGACGAAGGTTCGCGTTTGCGAGAACTTTTCGGGACCAAGTGATGCAATCCCTTTAGGGGTACTGCTCACGCGAACCCGTCCGATGCCAGCATAGGGTGTCAGCATCAAAAACCCTTTTGAGATCGACACATCTACCGACTGCGTATCAAAGTCGAGCTGGTCTATCCCGGTGACCTTGGTCATCGCTCCTCGAATGGCCACAGCCGGCAACACAACATTGCCCGGTACGAAGGCCCAGCGCACTTCGCCGCCAATCAGGCGAATATCAGTAGCACTAGACTGAGCGAGCATACCGCCGATACTCAGGCCAAATGGCAGGCCTTTGTAAACACGAAGCGACGGGACGGGGAAGGTACTTGAGATATCTGCATTGTCTGCGGCCCGGCTGAGGATAGACTCGTTTTCAAGTCGCGTCGCAGTCACGGCAAAGCTCACATCAAAACCGGTGATGCCAAGGGTCTCGGCCGGAACCAGTCCCTTGTAGGAAAGCGCTGCACCCAGGTCCTGCGATAGCAACCTGAAATCGCGCTGCCCGAGCGTGCCGATGGTGTTGATATCTGCGGCGATGGCGGCCGTCGAAGTGAGCAGGGCAAGCGTTGCCACTGACACGCCTTTAGCGACATGCCGAAGCGGCGCCAGTCGCGGCCGATTTTCCGGATCGCTATTTCGGACCGACATCAAACGATGCAGATGGGTGTTCATGACTGAATTCCTCGCCAAAGATGAACGCTAAAGCCTCTTTGGCGATTGTGCCTGTCGCTTATGGCCTTGCGGCTACGCGAGTGTTACAAAATCTACGGAGCGGACGGACCCCTATCAGGCGGGGCCTATAGCGGTGCTTTACGTTTCGGTTTGGCGTTTCTCTTGGGCTTGTTCTTCGGTTTGTCGCCGGCCTTGTCTTTGCGTTTCGGTTTGCCCTTGCCGTTGTCACGCTCTTTGGCCTTGTTTTTAGGCGGTTTGCCGGCTTTGGGGGGCGCAGCATTGAGCCTCGAAATGTTCAGGCGTTGTCCGCAAACCCAGGCTTTCTTGAGTTCATGAAAAATGTTGTCGGGCATGCCAACCGGCAGATCAACCAGGCTGTGATCATCAAACAACTCGATGCGGCCGATGTACTGGGAGTCAAGCCCAGCTTCATTAGCAATCGCGCCGACGATATTGCCAGCCTTCACGCCGTGATTCAGGCCGACATCAATCCGAAAGCGCTCGCTGTTGGCGTCAAAGTCTGCCTTCGATTTGCGGGGTGGTCGCTCAGTGTCACGGGTATCTCGCCGTCCGCGGTCTGGTCTGTCCTGTCGGGCATCACGGTCGCGATCATGTCGTCCGGTTGCCGGACGCTCACGTTCGGCTTGCAGCAGCAAAGGCCGCTCGCCAATGACTTGTTTGGCCAACGCTGCTGCAATGTCAATGGGCGGGACATCATGATCATGCTGGTATTGCTCCAGCAGGTTCTTCATGAACTGCAACTCTCCGGCAGCCAGCGTGTCAGTAATGCTTTGCTTGAAGTTGCTCACGCGCTTGTTGTTCACCATTTCGGTACTGGGCAGAACGAGCGGTTCGATCTTTTGGCGTGTCGCGCGCTCGATCGCACCGAGCATGCGGCGCTCACGGGGAGACACAAACAAAATCGCATCGCCTGCCCGACCGGCTCGTCCGGTGCGCCCTATCCGGTGAATATAGGCTTCGGTGTCATAAGGGATGTCGTAGTTCACAACATGACTGACCCGTTCCACATCCAATCCACGAGCGGCCACATCGGTTGCCACCAGGATATCGAGCGAACCGCTCTTGAGTTTTTCGACCATTTGTTCGCGATGCTTTTGAACCATATCGCCATTCAGGGCTGCGGCCGCATAGCCGCGAGCCTCAAGACGCTCTGCCAATTCAGTCGTGGCGATGCGCGTGCGAACAAAGATCAGCATGCCATCGAAGTCTTCAACCTCAAGAATTCTGGTCAGCGCATCGAGCTTGTGCAAACCGCTGACTAGCCAGTAACGCTGACTGATAGTTTCTGCAGTGGCCGTTTTGCTTTCAATCGTGACTTCTGCCGGGTCATTGAGATGGCGGCGCGCAATGCGCTGCACTTCGCGCGGCATGGTTGCCGAAAACAGCGCAGTTTGCCGCGGTATGGGCAGTTGCTCAAGAATCCACTCAACATCATCAATGAAGCCCATGCGCAGCATTTCATCTGCCTCATCCAGCACGAGCGCCTGAAGTTTGTCCAGGCGCAGCGTGCCCTTTCGCATGTGGTCCATGACCCGCCCAGGCGTGCCCACCACGACCTGCACCCCCCGGTTTAGCTGCCTGATCTGTCCACCGTAGTCTTGCCCACCGTAAATCGGCAGCACATGGAAGCCTTCAAGGTGCGTCGCATAGCGCTGGAAAGCCTCAGCCACCTGAATAGTCAGCTCACGAGTTGGCGTGAGCACCATGACCTGGACCTGTGCTTTCCTCAAATTGATGCGCGCGAGCAGAGGCAGGGCAAATGCGGCTGTTTTGCCGGTGCCGGTGGGGGCATTGCCGAGCACGTCTTGCCCTTTGAGCAAGAGCGGAATGGTTTGAGCCTGTATCGGTGAGGGTGTTTCGTACCCAACTGATTCGAGGGCCTTGTGCAAGGCGTCAGGCAGGTTCAGGTCGCGAAAGCTCGCGACCGGCGGCGTTTTTTTGGACATTGAGTTTCCCGGGTGAGGCCGAAGTCTACGGGAATCCGTTGTTGGTTGGTAAACCGTGGCTGGATACGGCTGTTTTGGGGTCGCTGCTACCATCAAATTCACTGACACGCTCGGGTTTGAACTCGGCGCTAGAACTAACGGAGACGCCCATGAAAATTGCCTACCTGATTCGAAACCGGCCTGATCTGGCTGATAAGGTGCCCGCCGATGTTGAACCGCTCTGGATCCAGGCAGGCGAGGACGGCGTTTATGCCGATGCCGATCTGGCCAAACTGGGCGAGGTCGACGCATTCGTTATCGGGATGGAACCCGTTCATGCGCAGATACTGGCGGCGGCTCCAAACCTGAAAATCGTGCAGCGGCTTGGTGTTGGCTATGAGACTCTCAACCTCAAGGACTGTGCTGCCCACGGCGTACCTGCCTGCAACATCGAAGGCGTCAACAAGGAGGCGGTGGCTGAGCATGCGATGATGTTCATGCTGTCTCTGTCCAAAAAACTGCTCGAGGCCAATGCCGCCACGCAGGCCGCCGATTGGCTAGCGGCCAGAAGGCTTACCCCTCAGACATTTGAGCTCAAAGACAAGACGCTCGGCATTATCGGCTTCGGTAATACGGGTTCTCAACTGGCTCTGCGGGCACGGGCTTTCGAGATGAATGTGCTCTACAACGACCCGCTCGATGTGAATGATGCGCTTGCGGCGAGTATTGGCGCTCGTAAGCTCGATAAGGCTGCATTGCTTGCGCAGAGTGACTTCGTCAGTATCTGTACTGATTTAAACGACACCAGTCGTGGCATGATTGACGCACAGGCACTGGCCAGGATGCAGCCGCATGCGATGTTCATTTGCTGCGCACGCGGCGGTATCGTTGATGAACCAGCTTTGGCCCAGGCGCTCAAGTCGGGTCAGATTGCTGCCGCTGCCATTGATGTTTTTGAGAGTGAGCCGCTTAAACCGGACAATCCTTTGATCGGCCTTGATAACTGCCTGCTTACCGCCCACGTCGCGGGTGTGGCATCAGACACGACCGAGCGAATCTGGCAGTGGGCGCATGACAATGTGCGGGCTGTTGTACAACGGCAGGAGAACGCGCGCTGGGTGCGTAACAGTGACTTGCTTTCCCAGAAGTAACCTGACTTCGCGGTGGTCGTTTCCGGTTAAGTGCTCGCCGGTCGTTTTCGGACCAGATATTTGTGCTGGCCCGTTAACACCACTTCATTGTGCTGGTTGACAACCGTGCAGTCCATGACGATCACGCCGGTCGTGCGGCCCGGCTCAAGCGCTGTGATGGTCAGACTACTGTAGAGCGTGTCGCCCACATAAACGCCTTTCACAAATTGACTGTTCACCTCAATGAATGCCTTGAGTGAGTCTTCAACCATGTGGGGGAAAAGGCCTGCACCGGCTGCTGTCTGAATCAACACCTGCAAACCATGAGCAAGGAGATTGGGCATTCCCCGTTCCCGACAGTATTCAACATCGTAGTGAACCGGATGATTGTCGCCACTGGCGAGCTGAAACGCGGCAAACAAGGCGTCGGTCATCGTTCTTGACGGATTGACAAAGCGTTCGCCAATTTTGAAGTCATCAAACCAGCGCTGTTCTGTCATGCGGTGGGTATGCATGGGATGCTGCGGATTGGCGCGGTTGTCTTGTATTGTTGTCATTGATTCGTTCGGGTGAGAGTGGTCACAGCATCATAACGGGTGTCGCTGGGGCGCTCTCCTTACTTTCGCTCCGATGACATTCGTGGGATGGACGACAATGAACAAACAAACTGGTCACGACACAAAGCGCACGGAGAGCCTGAGCCCTTCAGGTCATTCAAGCCCTGCCAGTCCTGGGGGCCCAGCGTCAGTGCCCGACAACCCTGAGCCTGAGCAGACTTATTTTGCTGATCCGGCAACGGATCGGTTATTCGGTGTGTTGCTGAATCTTTCTACCGAGGTCTTTGTCTTGCGTGAGCAGTGCGCTGCAATGCAAAGGCAACTTGAGCAGTCTGGTGCGCTGGATGCGGCACTGATGCGCGCCGCCCCGAGCAATGAAGAGGCGGCCGAGAGTGCTGCCTCGCAGCAGGCCTTTGTCACTCAATTGCTTGAGCCTTTGCTTGGCTCGCAGCTCACCCGTGGTACGCCATCGAGGGGCCAGAAGTGAAAACAATTGACCCATCAACCTTACCGCTTGAGCAAGCCGACCGAGCGTACTCAAGTGCTCAACAATTCCTGTTGCTCGCCAAGCGCTTTTGGACAACGGAGTTACATGGCTCGCTGAGAGCTAAGTTTGATACCGGTGACATGGCTATTGAGAAGCGGCAGCCTGACCGCGAACGAGATAGTGCTCGCGTTGACGGGCCCGATGAAGTGCCGGTTGAGCCTGGCGTGAACGCTGACGCGAATGTGCAGGCGAGCGTTGATATCTTCAAGTGGCTCGAACGGCATTTGCAGCGGCAAAAGTACGCTGGGCGCTATGGTTTGCAGGCGTGGCTCGCTCGTGATCGAGATGAGCATCAGACCTGGCTGACTCGTGAGGCTGAGGTCGCTACCGAAGCTGGGCGTCTGGCACTCAATCCGAATTGCCCGGTACCAGCGCCGTTTGCCAGTGTTGACATTCATCAGCATCCTGGCGGCGTCTGGCAAGACCCACTTGCCGGCCTGGTTTATGAGCGCGGCGCGCGCACGACAACACCTCTGGCTGGCGAGCGCCATTTAGACTTGCATGAGCGGCTTGCCCGTATGCTCGAGGCTGACCATCCGAGTGGCCACCAGCTCATCGACCTGGGTTGCGGTTTTGGCAAGAGCACCCGCGCAATCTATCAACTTTTGCCAAAGTGTCAGGTGGTGGCAGTGGATGTCGCAGCGCCCTGCCTGGTGCTGGGCGCTGCCCAGGCCAACGAGGATGCCGCTGACAATATTCAGTATCGGCAGGCGGATGCCCGGCACTGTGGTGAGCCCGCCCAGTCGGCAGATCTGGTGACGTCAACAATGCTGCTGCATGAAATGCCCGCCGCCGACCTGCCTGCGCTGTTTGCCGAGTGCTGGCGGGTTCTCAGACCGGGTGGCACGATGCGTCACCTAGATTTTCTCCCGTCTGTGCAACCGCGCAACGATGCATTTTTGCAGTGGTCTCATCTGGGGCATGCAAAACGCAACAATGAAGCCTTCATGGCCGAATTGCTGGCGGTTGACTTGCCCGCAATGCTCGC
>JBGCFG010000072.1:0-3450 GCA_045106815.1 Burkholderiaceae bacterium
AAGGCTGAGAACTCAGCACCCGAACTAGCATCGATTGCCTTTTGCAATTCTGGCGAGAGACTTTCGTATTTGGCCTTGTTCATGGCCAGTACAAATGTCAGCGTGTACAGAGAATTATCGCCAAACTCGGTATGGTTCTTAACCAGCTCGGGTACCTTAAGTGCGCGGGTCACCTCCCAGGGAATGGTGGTGGCATCAATAACGCCTTTAGACAAGCCCTCGGCCACCGCTGGCACCGGCATACCAACCGGCGTCGCGCCAAGCTTCTCAAGTAGTTGATTTACGACCCGCGAACCGCCGCGAATCTTCACACCAGCCAGATCGGCCGGCAAAGAGATGGGTTTTGACGCATGAATCAGACCGGGGCCATGGACCCACGTACCCAGAATCTTGAGGTCTTTGAACTCAGTCTTCTCCATCTCTTGCTGGTAGAGATCCCAGAAGGCCCGCGAGGTTGACTCAGCGTCGGTCATCATGAACGGTAATTCAAAGACTTCCGTGCGGGGGAATCGGCCGGGGGTATAACCCACCACTGTCCAGACAATATCGGCGATACCGTCTTTGGCCTGATCCATGAGTTCGGGTGGCTTTCCGCCCAGTTGCATGGCCGGAAATATCCGAACCTTGACCTTCTCTGCCGACGCCTCGTTGACGTTATTGGCCCACTCCTCCAAGACCAGCTTGGGCACATTGGCCTGAGGCGGCAAAAAGTGGTGCATGCGCAGTGTCACATCAGCGGCGTTTGCCGTAGCGGCGCCAAGTGCAACACCAGTGACGATGCTCAGTCCACCCAGAAGGCGGGTGAGTCGGTTTAGTTTTGATTGCATGTAAATCTCCCTGTGGTCGTTGTCGTATTCTCGTTTTCACATTCTATTAGGACGTGCATGACCGCTCCGGCCTTGACCGCTATTTTAGGGCTTGAAGCCCAAACCGCGTGCAATGATGTTGCGCTGAATGTCGCTGGTCCCCTCGCCAATAACGTAAACCAGAGCGTCGCGGTGAATGCGGCCCACTGGGTACTCCCGCATGATGCCAGCACCACCATGAATGCGGATCGCCTGCTCACTGACTTTCAGGGCGGTCAGTGGCCACCAGTTTCACTTTGGCTGCCGTGGCGGTACCCAGCTGGTTTTGATCAACCAGCCAGGCGCCGTAGTAAACCATCCAGCGTGCCGCCTCAATATCCGCTGCCATCTCAGCGAGTTTGTGTGCGACCGCTTGATAATCACCAATGCGTTTGCCAGCCACGAGTCGGTCATCAGCATAGGCCCTGGATGCGTCGAACGCCGCACGGGCCATGCCTAATGCATTAGCGGCAACACCCACCCGGTTTTCGCTTAAGCATTCCAGAATGAGTGGGTAGGTGCCTGTGTGCTCGCCCAACAAACAGTCATCGGGCACAAACGCACTATCAATATGAATAAGCGCCGTTTCCGAGCCACGAATGCCTTCTTTGCGCAGCTTGTGAATGTCAAAGCCTTTGTGCGGCAACTCGACTATGAACAGACTGATAGCGTCAGGCTTGAGCTCAGGCGAGGTGCGAGCAGCGACCATCAGGAAGTCTGCAATTGGTGCGTTGGTGATGTATAGCTTGCTGCCGCTCAGCTCCCAGCCACCCGCGACCTTGTCGGCTTTGGTTTTCATGGCGCGGATGTTGGAGCCGCCATCCGGTTCACTGAGCGCGAAGCCTGAAACCTTATCCATGCCGCTGCCACCATCAGCAACGGGATAGCGCACGCCCAGTAAGCCTAGCTCCCCCCAGCGCTTGAATACATGCTTGGGAAAGTGCTCGTTTTCTTCCGCTGCTTCCACCAGCGGTGCCAACTCTTCGCGGCACAGGCGGATGACGGTATCGCGTACCGCTTTTTGTTCAGGGGAAAACGAGAAATTCAGGCTCATCGGATTTTGAGAAAAAATCCAATGTAGCAGACTGTCGGTTAGCGGACTACTGACCTTGTCATGCCTAAGCCTGGCCCCAGGATGTTAATAAGCGAAATTCTAGGCGCCTCCTACACTAAGCCCAGCGCTGAACCGCAGCGTCAGAATCGGTCGGCCCGGTGTTAAAGGCAATCCGCGCTTGTGGTGCATGTTTATGGACAGTATTTACAAGCGTTTCGAAGACCAGAAAATGGTCATCGTCTTTTCGCACCCCTGCGCCGATTAAAACCACATCAAACGCATCTGATTTGAGCGTGTCAGCCAGTTGATCGGTCGCGGTCTCGCCGCTGTAGATGAAACCGATAGATGCGTCGTAGCCAAGGTCATTGAGTTTCTTCTCGTCGGCTCTTAGGGCTCCTTCCAGTTTCTCTGCTGTCAGGCCAGGGTACTTTGAGTAATCAACCACACTTGGGTGCCAACCTACCATGATCACTTTCTTAGACATATCTGCATGCTCCGTTATTTGTTCAGTCACTAGATCAATGGCCGTAGCATTAGGACTCGTATTAAAGAACCAAAGCCACCTCAAAACCATTTACACGTAAACTATCATGAAACAATTTACATGACAACTAATAAGCGGAAGATTCCTCAATCGATTGGCCGCCAACTCAATTTCACGACTGGCCGTATGAACGCGCTGTGCCAGCAAGTGCTTGATCCGCATGACCTCACCTTGCCTCAATGGGCGATCCTGTCTTGCCTGTGGCGAGATGAAGCGTTGACGATAGGTGCGCTTTCCGAACTCGTTGGGACCGGCCTACCCGCTGCCTCGCGCATCGTGGATCGAATGGTCGAGCGCGACCTGGTGAATCGCAGGCGAGATGATGCAGACGGCCGAATCACAGTCGTGACCCTTACGGATTCAGGCCGCGAGCTTAATCACCTCGCCGACTTTTACGAAACCATTAACGCAAAACTGTTTAAGGGGTTCAGTGCGAAAGAGCGTCAACTGGCCTTCGAACTCCTGCAACGCATGGAGTCGAACGCTCACAGCGCTCTTGAAGATTAGGTTCAGGCCCTCACGAGACCGACGCGCTGTTAAGCAGGAGTAAGATCGAGTGAGATTACTCTAAGAGCCGGTATTGGACGTCTGTCTATCGACTGTACCGATCATCCGCCCGTCTATAAGACCCTGTTTTGAAGATCGCCAATGACTAGCCAGTCAAAACCAAACGTTGGACTGTTCGTTACCTGCCTGGTCGATGCGATGAGGCCCCGGATTGGGCATGCCGCGATCCATTTGCTTGAGCAGGCTGGCTGCCAGGTACACATTCCAGAAACGCAAACCTGCTGCGGCCAACCAGGCCTGAATTCAGGCGCAACTGACCCGACGCTGCCAATCGCACGACAACTCATTAAGCAATTTGAAGGCTTTGATTATGTTGTTGTGCCATCTGGCTCGTGCGCTGGCACGATCAAGCACAGCTATCCCGAACTCTTCGCAACGGAACCGCAGTGGGAAAACCGCGCCAAGGCTCTGGCAGACAAAACCTGGGAACTTATGAGTTT
>JBGCFG010000073.1:0-7901 GCA_045106815.1 Burkholderiaceae bacterium
GGCTTAGCGTTGCTCTGGGAGTCTGGCGTTTGATTGGTTAGCGATGGCTCTGTTAATGGAAAAGACAATGACTAAATACCCCCAAAAACAGTTTATTATTCAATTACTTACTTCGCATGACACTCTTTATGCCAAATAGAAGTCGTGACAGCATCCATTGACAGACTTCGCCTAGTTAATTAAACTAAGTCAATTTAGTTTATTCTGACATGGTCATGAAGACGGTCAATATCCACGAAGCCAAAACCCACCTCTCCCGCCTCATTGATGCGGCGGTCAATGGCGAGTCGTTTGTCATTGCCAAAGCTGGCAAACCGTTGGTCAAGGTTGAAGCTTTGTCGCCCGCCGATTCTCCTAAATCAAAGCGCTTGGGCTTTGCGAAAGGACAGTTCGAAGTACCGGATGACTTTGATGAAATGGGACAAGCAGAAATCGAAGCACTGTTCACTTCAGACGATTGAACTACCTACTCGATACTCATCTCCTGCTGTGGGCTGCCTCGGACCCGGCGCGATTACCTGCGAGCGTGCGCCAGATCATCGAGGCGCCCGATAATGAGCTGTACTTCAGCACCGCCTGCATTTGGGAAGTCGTCATCAAACGATCCCTCAAACGCGCCGATTTTTCTGTTGACGCGAACATCTTTCGACGCGGATTACTGGACAGTAGCTATATCGAGCTACCCATTCAAGGGCAACACGCTTTAGCTGTCGCCGGCTTACCGAACATTCATCGTGATCCGTTCGACAGGATTCAAATCGCCCAAGCCAGAGCAGACGGGATGGTCTTCGTTACGTCGGATGAAACGCTAAAAGCCTACGGAGACCCAGTGCGACAGTTCTGAGCAATCGGTTTGCTTCGCAGGCCATGATTTGCTGAGCCGGGCATTTTTTCTCAACGTTAATGAATAGAAGACCTATAGCGTCAGACAGCCTTTAGGTTGGTCTGAGTGTGACCTTAACGTTTTCCTCCACAGGACCACAAGCAGTACCAGCCACAAGAAATTCGATCGTGGTGTTTTGAAATCCTGGCTTACTCGCCGTGAGCTGATAGTTGCCCGCACGATCGTCGATAACGCAGGTAAACGGACTCACGGTTGCGCAGTTAACCCGCCGTGCAGTCCCTCCATTAAGCCGGTAGGGCTTTGTCACCTAGTTTCAGCTAGCTCCTTAAAACTGGAGGCTCCACATCCACTACGGGCCCGCAATCTCTGATCAAGTAGAAAACGCACTTTGACGTAACTGAAGCGCCCCGGGTTTCCGGGAGACCACATTATCTGAGAGGATGTGGTTATGAGCAAAGGATCAAGATATTCACCAGAGGTACGAGAGCGAGCTGTCCCGTTGGTGCTTGAGCAACGCGGCGAGCACCGCTCGCTGTGGGCGGCAGTCCAGTCGGTGGCTACGAAGATCGGCTGCACGCCCGAGACGCTGCCTAAATGGGTGACGCAAAGCGACCCAAGCGCTCAAGGCTCGGGGGCAACGGACGAGGAGAAACAGCGCTTGCGCGATCTTGAGCGCGAGAATCGAGAGTTACGCCGTGCCAATGAGATCTTGCGTAAGGCCTCAGCGTTTTTTGCCCAGGCGGAGCTCGACCGCCGACCGAAGTAATGGTGGCCTTTATCGATAGACATCGCGATCAGTACGGGGTCGAGCCGATCTGTGAGCAGTTGCCGATTGCCCCTTCCACCTATTACGAACACAAGAGCGTTCAGGCAAACCCTGCGCGACGAAGTGATCGCTACAAACGCGACGAGCTCTTGTCTGAAGAGATTGAGCGGGTCTTCGAGGACAACTTCGAGGTCTACGGCGCGCGCAAGATTTGGCACCAGTTACGTCGGGAGGGCTTCGATGTTGCTCGGTGCACAGTTGAACGCCTGATGAACCGTCTAGGCCTGCAAGGAGTTATCCGTGGCAAGCAATGCCGCACGACCGTCTCTGATAGACAAGACCATCGACCTGATGATCTTGTGAATCGGCAGTTCGTTGCCAGCGGCCCTAATCAGTTGTGGATCGCAGACTTCACCTATGTCGCCACCTGGTCAGGGTTCGTGTACGTTGCCTTCGTTATCGATGTCTTTGCCAGACGAATCGTGGGCTGGCGAGTCTCAAGCTCAATGCAAACCGGTCTTGTTCTGGACGCATTGGAGCAAGCGATCTGGTCGCGTCAACCGGGCTCTGGCTTGATTCATCATAGCGACCGCGGTTCGCAATACCTGTCAATTCACTACACAGAGCGCCTGGCTGACGTTGTCATCAAACCCTCGGTCGGCAGCGTCGGAGATTCCTATGACAACGCAATGGCCGAAACGATCATTGGTCTGTTCAAGACTGAGGTGATCAACCGGCAGGGACCATGGCGCAACTGCAAGGCGGTCGAACATGCAACCCTGACCTGGGTTGACTGGTTTAACAATCGGCGGCTGTTAGCGCCAATCGGTCACGTTCCACCGGCCGAGAAAGAAATGGCGTATCTTCGTCGTGCAGCAGAGTCAGTCAATGTCGACTGACTCAAACTAAACGGTCTCCGGAGAACCCGGGGCGCTTCATTTGAGACTTCAGCTAGGATCTGAGTGGGTTTTAGAGGATCCTGTACACCTTCAGCAAGAGATGCAGAAACGAGTAGGAATATAGTTAGGACAAGTTTTTGAAGGGTCAAACTGTTGCCTCGTTTTTCAAAGTTTATCGAGCCTTGAGCTGTCATTGGCCTGTTGTTCCTTGCTTAATTCTTGCAGTCGCCTCCCGAACCCCTTTTTTAATTCCTAATTTGGTAGGGCCGAGGTCAGGGTTACACCGTTTAGGTATCGCAAAGTCCCATTCTGAATCTACTTTGCTTCCTTTCATTGCCAAAGTTGCAGCAAACCCATAGCGATAACCAATAACGAAGCAGGACAGTCCAGCTGTTTTACGAAGATCATCAATCGCTGTCCAGTTCGGATTGTTTTCCACATCTGGCCAGACGGTTAGACTTTCTCGTTCAGTCTGAATTTCACCATCGCGGTCCCGAACAGAAAGATCGCCGTTGTCTAAGATCACGTAGTGGTCGCCAGAAGCACTTTCAGGCTTATAGAAAATGTTCTTCCCGCGTACTCGAAGCTTCTTCCCTCGTTTTCCACCACTGCCGTCAGCACATCTAATGACCTGATAGATCGCCTTTTTAACCCGCTCGAAGCTGCGGGTACAAGGAGTACCAATGCTATTGCCCATATCCCAAGAGCCAATAACTTTCCGCTGGGCCGATTCAGGCAAGGCCACTTCCGTTGAAGATTGCCGTTGTTTGCCAGCTGCCGATGCATCATCCAGCACAATTGCAGAAGCAGTAGCTATAAATGCTAATAAGAAAGAGGTAGGCGCCTAATTGACGACCTTTGAATGCAAGATTGCTACTTTGTCTCAAGGCTAATAGTTGGGTGCTGTACAACTGTTTGTCCGTTGCCGTCATCGTTGCTTATGGTTTGTAGGTAACTTCACTGAATGGCACTAGCTAACCGCCTTCGTCTTTGCCGCATATCCGAGTGCACGTAGCCACTTGTGGTCTTAATGTTCGCATGAAGCAGCCCTTCTTGAACATCCTTCAATTGGGCACCGTTTTCCAGTGCATGCGACCCAAAGATATGACGCATCGTGGGTGGCGACATTTTTTCAAGTTGCCAGGCCAAGCCTGGATGGTCTTCCTTAAATTCCACTGCAAAACAGTTCGGTGTGAGGCAGTCTGACTAATCTGAAATAAGCTAAAAGTTTGCTCTACCGCGGCACCCTGCGTGCCAGGGGCTTGGAACTTACTGACATTTCCAATGGGCATTTCTGACAACTCCAGTGGACGTGCAGGAGAGCGGGCAAAACTGTGGGAGGCAGCATCCTCGCGGGCTATTGAGTCGAAAGCATGACGGCTCAAAAGTATCTGAAAAAATTCGGAGCCCTACCTAATCTCGAGTATGGAGATCGATAAGGTCCGTTCGCATTAGTGCCTTCACTTGAGCTTACCTCCCACAAGTTTGCGCGCTCTCCTCTACGTCGAAGTCTCGGTCAATACTGACAGTTTGAGATCAAAGCCAGTCTCACTACTAAGTTGTTGGTTTCGATAAACCGACGAGACCAAAATCTTCCCGGGCTTCGATCGGCGTCTTACCCGTCCAGCGCTTGAAGGCTCGCGTGAACGACGACGCTTCCGAGAACCCAAGCAGATAGGCAACCTGATTGACAGAAGCCTTTCTCGCATTCAGATAATCAATGGCCATGCGATGTCGCAGTTCATCGTGAATGGCAGCAAACGTCACCTGCTCTTCTCGAAGCCTTCGGTACAGGGTTTGACGGCTCATGCCCAAATCAGAGGCGACATCATCCATCGTGACATCGCCTCGATGCAAGATGCCGAGCAAATGGCGCTCAATGCGGCCCTTAATGGTTTTATCTCGATCGAGCTGCGCCATCAGAGCATCAGCGCGATCTGCGAAGACCCCAAACACATAGGCGCTTTCATTGTCAAACGTTGTATTGAGCCAGGCCGGGTCAATCCGCATGGCGTTTCTCGCGCAACTGAAGCGCACAGGCACTTGCAGAATTTCTTGATAGGCGCTGGCGTGTCTGGGCTTGGCATGCGTCACGTCAAGAGCAATGGCAAAGGGCGTTTCGGGGAAATGCCGGCGAAACTCACCGATGAATCGACCAAACGCTATCTCCGTTAACGCCGGGAAGCTATTCGGATCGGGGCGGTTGTCAGTGATCCAGACCTCGCCCTTCTCTGCGTTAACGCTAAATCGTTCGCCTTGTTGCATCACATCAACCTCCACCATTAGGCGGCCATAGCGATTCAGCTGTTCAAGAGAATCGGCCATTGAAGCGGAGGAATGGACGATCAGGCCCACAATCGATACGGTTTCCAAGCGGGTATCAATGCAATAGCGCAGGGGCAAGGCATCGTCAGCAATGATCTCAATGGCGCACCCAATGAGTGCTTGATAGTTGGCCAAGGGGATGCGCGCATCCTGATCTGTCAGCGCCTCGCTCCTGAGACCGCTGCCGGCCAGCAGGGCTGTCAGAGGGGCACCCTGCGCCACAGAGTATTCAAGAAAGCTACGCGCCAGACCGGCAGCCACTGTGGGTGTTTTCATTCTCGAATTCCTTCTGCCATTGAGCTTTGATACCGGAAAGCAAGCGCTTGTTACGAAGGGTCATGTGCCTCGATGGCACTCAATTCTAAAGTTCTTGTGTCGGCACAAAACCCTAAACCTGAGAGCAAGCCGACACTCTATCAATCTTTGGAAATCTTAAAATGAAACGCACCCATACCGCCCTTCTTTGTGCCTGCGTACTGGCATCACTGCTAACCCCGCTACACGCGAGCGCCAATGACTCAGTCAGCCCTAAGGTCGGCCCCTTTGTCGGACTCTCTATCGGCGGCGCTGGTATTTCAACAGACGCAATCGGCGTGGCCCGCACCGGTGAAACAGAACACGGCCATGGCGCCGCCAAGCTCACCGCCGGCTACTGGTTCTCCAAGCACTGGGGCGTCGCCGCCAGCTATGTTGATCTTGGCGAGTTTACGCAAACCTACTCGAGCGGCAGCTTCAGTGGCAGTGCTCAATCGGTGGGTCTGGGCCTATTGACCCGGCTGCCTATCAATGATCGCTGGAGCGTTGTTGGCAAGGCCACGCTCACTCACAACGAAACCAAACAGGAATCGGTAACGGGAGATGGTGCCCAATTTAGGCAGCTTTCTGGTCACTCAACGAATCTGGTTCTACCGGGTCTTGAGGTCAACTACCGAGTCACCGATTCGGCGACCGTTTTCTTTGAGGCAGAGTCGCGCGGGGCCATTGCCGAAAAGGCCAATGCCGCTTACGCGGGTGTCGGTTTACGGTGGCACTTCTAGCGGCAACTGAGCTTGTTCCATAGCGGTATTCCTGATTCCGGTGTTCCGGATTGCTCTAACGAGGAGATCAAGAATGAAAACTGTTTTTATCGCCGGGGCAACCGGTTATCTCGGGCGCTTTCTATGCTCGGAGTACAAAAGCCGAGGCTGGCATGTGCGCGCTCTGGTGCGTGACGCGGCTCGAGCGCAGAATCTCGATGCTGACGACCTGGTAGAAGCACAAGCAACACGCTCGACAACACTGGCAGGCAAACTGGATGGGGCCGAGCTCGTCATTTCTGCTCTTGGCATCACCCGTCAAACGGACGGTCTGCAGTATCGAGACGTTGACTACCAGGCAAATCTCAACCTGCTCGCCGAAGCGCTGCGGGCAGGTGCCAAGCGATTCACCTACATCCACGTGCTCAATGCCGACCGTATGCCGACGGTGCCATTGGTTAAAGCCAAGGCGGAGTTCGTGCGCGCATTGCAGGCGGCAGAAATCCCATCCACCATCATTGCGCCATCGGGCTACTTCTCAGACATGACAGATTTTCTAGAGATGGCCCGCCGGGGCCGTGTGTGGGTGTTTGGGGCGGGTAGTTTTCGGATCAATCCGATCCACGGGGCAGATCTGTCCGTCGCCACTGCCAACGCCATTGCTCAAGAATGTTCCTGGCTCAACATAGGCGGGCCTGACTCCTTTACGCATGTTGAGCTAGGCAAGACTGCCTTCGCGGCAATTAACAAGCCCGTGCGAATCAGTCATCTGCCTGATCTATTGCGTAAGGCAGCGCTTCTCGCCTTACCCTGGCTCACCCCCAAGCGCATCTATGGCCCGGCACAGTTCTTTTTGACAGCGATGGGCATGAATATGACGGGTGAGCCGCGCGGCACCCACCGCCTTGCAGATCACTTCGCTCAACTGTCAATCAACGAGAACACCGCGAATCCCACGCCCGCTATGAATCAGGAGTTGAGCGATGACACTTGAACGCATGGGTGGCGTCGCCGCCTTGGTCTGCGCAGGCACCTACATCCTTGGCTTCGCCCTACTGACAACGATTCTTGCGCCGCTGGGTTACGGCACGAGCAACATCGATCCGCATGCGGTTGCGGCGTCCATCGACGCGCGCCCCGGCATCTTAATCGCTTGGAACACGGCAATCTATGTCGTCAACGCGTTGGCTTTGGCAGTACTGGTTGTAGCGCTAAGCGCCCGTCTTGACTTGGGCAACCCTCAATGGGCTAGTATTGCTCAGGCATTTGGTCTGATCTGGGCGACGCTGGTTCTGGGCGCCGGCATGATCGCCAATACGGCCGTTGAAGTAACGGCTTCCGCTTACCTCATTGACCCGGTCAAGGCTGCCGAGACTTGGGCAATCTTGCATACCGTTGAATTGGGCCTTGGGGGCGGCAATGAAATCGCTGGTGGGGTTTGGATTCTATGCGTCAGCTTGGCAAGCCTCACCCGGCGAACGATCAGCAAGCTAGCATGCGGCATTGGGCTGCTGACAGGCTTGGGAGGATTAGCCACCATTGTCCCAATGGTTGGCGAACTCGCCGGAGCGATCTTCGGCCTTGGCGCGATTTTCTGGTTTTTGGCTGTCGCACGGGATTTGCTAAAAATAGTCGAGCAAGTGTCAGTTGCTAGTGCGATGAGGGAGGAAACGAACCATTGATTCAATCGTCTGCAGCGCTGTATGCGGTGATTTGTAGCGGCATCATCGTGTTTCAGATTTGTTTGATCTCAGGCGCCCCCTGGGGCCGTCTGACACAAGGTGGCAAGCACCCCGGGGCCCTGCCCAAAGCTGGCAGAGTGGCCGCCTTCTTCTCAATCATTCTCCTGACATTGATGGCTGGCTCAATCCTATCGGCGGCGGGGCTTTGGCCACACTGGCCTCAATGGATGGGCTGGGGCACCTTAGGTATTCAGGCAATTTCAACGCTTTTGAACTGGATCACACCATCGCGCGTCGAGCGTCTACTGTGGGGTCCAGTGACAACCGCGATGCTCGTTCTGGCTGGGCTAGTGGCGCTGTCGTAAGGGC
>JBGCFG010000074.1:0-38729 GCA_045106815.1 Burkholderiaceae bacterium
GAATTGCGTTCCACTTTCGCGACGCCTCTCATGCGCAGGCTGAACGCCACGTTATCAAGCACGTTCAGGTGGGGGAAAAGCGCATAGCTTTGGAACATCATGGCGGTGCCGCGAGCAGCGGCAGATGCATCCGTAATATCCCGTCCGCCGAGGGTCACTGATCCGGCGGATACAAATTCGTGCCCCGCAATCATGCGCAGTGTTGATGTCTTGCCACAGCCTGATGGACCAAGCAGACAGCAGTAGGAGGCAGGTGCAATGGTGAGATCGATGCCATCGACTGCGACCGTTTCACCATAGGCCTTGGTCAGCCCGGCCAAAGACAGGCTGTCGTGATGCTGCGGCATGACTCCTCCATGAGCCGACCAACCGTGTGGGTCAGTGCTAGTTTTAGAAACGCTCGTGGTCGTTTCAGCACAAAGCGTGCCATTGGCCAGACGGCGCAGCCGTGAGTGCATTGCACCAATTAGGGGCTGGCACGTCCTGCGCGTGCACCAACAGGCAGCCATTGGCCGGTTGCGCTACGCCCCGTAATGGAGCGTCTTGGGGGGACTGCGTTTCATGCAGAAAGCAGCCTCTGACTGGATGCGGCCGCGCCGGCTGCGCACGAATCCCGTTTCGATTTTGGTTTCTGCGGCGCTCAATGGGTATCATCCATCGCAGGAACCCGCGATGATGGATGCCATCGCCGCCAACAATGAGGCCGAGCAGTGAATCAAAAGTCAGATGAAAACTCTTCTGTCACGGTCGAACTTCCCGGCGCAATCGTGTGGTCAGGGCGCCAGGCAATCGAACGGCAGGTGAGTTGGCCGGGTCCGCTCAACACCCCGCTGGGCATCGCAGGTTTCGACGCTGCTCAGCATGAGATTCAACAGTGGGCCGGTTATGCAGAGACGCCTCTTGTTGATTTACCTGCGATGGCGCATGCCCATGGCATAAGTCGGCTCGCTTACAAAGACGAAGGTGAGCGATTTACGCTGAAGAGCTTTAAGGCGCTGGGGGGTGCCTATGCTGTTCAAAGGTTATTGGTTGAGGCGATTCACGCTCAGCAGCCGGATGCCACGGTGACCACTCAGGCATTGCTGGATCGCCAGTTTCAATCAATTACCGAGCAGATGACGGTGACCTGTGCTACCGATGGTAATCATGGTCGTTCCGTGGCTTGGGGTGCTCAGCAATTCGGCTGCCGCTGCGTGATCTACATCCACGAAACGGTGAGCGAAGGTCGCCGCGAAGCCATTGCGCACTATGGCGCTGAGGTCATTCGTGTCGACGGCAACTATGACGATGCCGTGCGCCACGCAGCACAAGCAGCCAGTAGCAACGGTTGGACGGTGGTCTCTGATACGTCATACGAAGGCTATACCGATATTCCGGCTGACGTCATGCATGGCTACGGTGTCATGGCGCGCGAAGTCACCAGTCAGTGGGCGGGGGCGCCACCCACGCATGTATTTGTGCAAGCCGGCGTCGGGGCGTTTGCGGCGGCCGTATGCGCGGTGTTCTGGCAACACTGGGGTGCGCAGCGACCGGTCTTCGTGCTGGTCGAACCAAGCAACGCCGCGTGCTGTTACGAAAGCCTAAAAGCTGGTGAGCGGGTCACCATTCCTGGCGAACTTGACACCATCATGGCGGGCCTGGCTTGCGGTGAAGTGTCCTTGCTCGCGTGGGAGGTCTTACGCTTGGGTGTTGACGCGTGCGTTGTGCTGGACGACGAACCGGTTCGCCATGCCATGCGTCAGTTCGCGCGGCCACCTGGGTCTGACAAACCTATCGTTTCGGGCGAAACCGGCGCGGCGGGACTCGCTGCACTTTCGATGATTGCGGCTTCTGAGAAGGCTCGCGAAGCGATTTGCCTCATTCCGGGGGCGCGCATCTTGTTGCTGGGGAGTGAGGGCGACACCGATCCCGCGTTGTATGAAGAAATTGTGGGTGCTAACACCGGCGCTTCTGTTGATTCGCCGCAAAGCCGGCGTTTGAGCTAACGAGATGACAAACGATGCAGCGAGTGAAACCACCACTCAGATAAGCCAGCCAAGCGTAGTTGCGCCAGCGCACATCAATGCTGACCGGCTCATCGCTCGGCTGGAGGATCTAGCCCGAATAGGCCCCATCCCCAATGGAGGCTCTTGTCGCCTGGCTCTGACAGATGAAGATCGCGAGGCGCGAGACTGGCTGGTCGACCAAATGAAGTCGCTTGGCATGACTGTCAAGATTGATCAGATTGGCAACATCATTGGCATTCGGCCGGGCAAAACTGATCAGGCGCCCGTGATGACAGGTTCCCATATCGATACTGTCCGTACTGGTGGGCGATTCGATGGCAACCTTGGCGTTTTAGCAGGACTGGAAGTGATTCAAACGCTCAATGACACGGGCGTAGTGACTCAAAGGCCCATTGCCGTCGCGGCGTTTACTGATGAAGAGGGTGCGCGCTTTGCCCCCGACATGCTTGGGTCGCTGGTCTATGTTGGCGGCATGGATGTTGAAGATGCGCTGGATATTGTCGGTATTGATGGGGCGCGGTTGGGTGATGAACTCACGCGCATTGGTTACGCTGGGAACGAACCGGTTGGCGCACTCAGGCCCCATGCCTTTGTCGAGTTGCATATTGAGCAGGGCCCAGTGCTTGACATTGAAAACATCACCATTGGCGCGGTGGAGGATTTACAGGGTATCTCTTGGCAGTCTATTGCGATCACGGGCCAGTCTAACCATGCGGGCACAACACCGATGCGGCTGCGCCACGATGCTGGTTATTGTGCGGCGGCAATCGGTGTGTTTCTCCGAAACCTGGCAAGTGAGATTGGTGGCAATCAGGTCTGTACCGTTGGCAAAATCGATCTGCATCCCAATCTGGTGAATGTCATTGCAGCCCGCGCGACGCTAACCGCGGACTTGCGCAATACCGATGAAGCAGTGCTTCAGGCGGCGGAGCAGGCTTTGGCTGACTATTTGAAAAATCTGGCGCAACAAGAGGGCGTGGAAATAACGACCGAGAAACTCGCCAGATTTGAACCGGTTACTTTTGATACCAGACTGGTCAATCTCATCCAGGCCCAAGCCGACAAGTTGGGTTTGTCTTGCCAGAAAATGACTTCTGGTGCTGGGCATGATGCCCAGATGCTTGCGCGTTGGTGTCCGAGCGCAATGGTCTTCGTACCAAGCATAGATGGCATCAGTCATAACCCGGCCGAACGTACGCACGATAAAGATCTTGTGGCCGGCGCCAATGTCCTTCTCAATACACTGCTGAGTTTGTGTGATGAATAACATTTCAGAAAGTTCCGGTAAGGCGCGCATCGTGACGGTCGGCGCCGCGCAGCTTGGGCCGATAGCCAGAGACGAGTCCAGAGCTTCCATCATTGACCGACTGATCGCGCTACTACGACAGGCACATCAGCACGGATGCGAGCTGGTCGTATTTCCTGAGCTCGCGTTAACCACATTTTTTCCACGCTGGTACTTTGAGTCGCAAGACGAGATTGACCAGTTCTTTGAACCCGAGATGCCCGGTCCAAGCACTCAGGCGCTATTCGATGTCGCGGCCGAGCTGGGGGTTGGGTTTTACCTTGGCTATGCAGAACTTGCCCAGGAGGGCGGTCAGACGCATCGCTTCAATACGTCGATCCTCGTGGATACCAAAGGTCGAATTGTTGGCAAGTATCGCAAAGTGCATTTACCGGGGCATGACCAACACGAACCGTGGCGTCAGTTTCAGCACCTTGAGAAAGCCTACTTCGAGACCGGTAATCTTGGCTTCCCGGTTTTTCATGCGTTTGGCGGCTTACTCGGCATGGCGATTTGCAATGATCGTCGGTGGCCAGAGACCTATCGGGTCATGGGGCTACAGGGGGTTGAAATGATTATGATCGGCTACAACACGCCCGTTCATAATCCGCCAGCGCCCGAGCATGATGCGCTGTCTAACTTTCACAATCGACTGGTGATGCAGTCCGGTGCGTACCAGAACGGCACCTGGGTGATCGGCGTTGCGAAGGCTGGTAACGAGGAAGGCGTTGATCAGATTGGGAATACCTGCATTATCGCGCCGTCTGGTGAAGTCGTTGCAGGGTGCAGCACGCTCGGGGACGAACTGGCTGTGGCCCGCTGTGATCTCGACCTGACGCGATCATATAAAACCACCGTCTTTGACTTTGCCCGCCACAGGGAGCCGCAACACTATGGGCTTATCGTTGAGCGCAAGGGCGCGAAGCTACCCCCCAAAGATTGAACGATCGAGTAAAGCGTCACGAGCGAGCGCCAGGCATGACCACTGACCCTTCGAGCAAGTATCCACGAGACCTCATCGGATACGGCGGCCAGCCGCCGGTCGTTGAGTGGCCGAACCGCGCGCGGGTGGCTGTTCAGTTTGTCCTTAACTATGAGGAAGGTGGCGAAAATTCCGTTTTGCACGGGGATGCCGGTAGCGAGCAGTTTCTGTCTGAGCTGTTTAATCCGCCCGCATTTAGTGCGCGCCACCTGAGTATGGAAAGTATTTACGAATACGGTTCACGTGTTGGCGTTTGGCGTGTGTTGCGCGAGTTTGAAAAGCGCAAGTTGCCCTTAACGGTGTTTGGCGTGGCAATGGCACTTGAGCGCCACCCCGAACTGGCCGCGGCGATGGGAGAACTCGGCCACGAAATGGCGTGTCATGGTTTACGATGGATTCATTACCAGGACGTTGAGGCTGAGCTTGAGCGCCTGCATGTCGAACAGGCAACTGAGATTCTCACCCGCCTGACCGGCTCGCCACCCTCCGGTTGGTATACCGGACGTGACAGTCCCAATACTCGGCGCCTGGTTGTGGAGCACGGTGGCTACGAGTATGACAGCGACTACTACGGTGATGACCTGCCGTTCTGGTTGCAGGTCGAAACGACCGCTGGCCAGCGGTCTCCCCATCTGGTTGTACCGTACACACTCGACTGCAATGACATGCGGTTCGCGCTACCGCAGGGTTTTGCCGATGGTGACGCGTTTTTCACTTATTTGCGCGACGCGTTTGACTGTCACTGGGCTGAAGGTGTCGAGCGGCCAAGCATGATGAGCATTGGACTGCACTGCCGCCTGATCGGCAGGCCTGGTCGCTTTAGAGCGTTACAACGCTTTCTCGATCATGTGCAGTCTCATGAGCGAGTCTGGGTTTGTCGCCGCCTCGATATTGCCCGTCACTGGCAGACGCATCATCCGTTTGATGCCTCCTCGGCGTTTGTCTGGGCATGAGTGAGTCGCTGTCCCTGGCTCAACTCAATGCGGTTGATGTCGACGAGTTTGTTTTGTTGCTCGCAGGCATCTATGAAAAGGCAGACTGGGTCGCTCGCGCGGCTGCCCAGCACCGTCCATTCATGACGCTGGCAAGCTTAAAGAGGGGCCTTGTAGAAGCTGTTCGTGATGCGCCGGCAGATCAGCAGCGAGTGCTCTTGGAACAGCACCCGGATTTGGGTGTTGCCACTCAGAGTCTCGCTGAGCGCGCCCAATCAGCGCGTGAACAAAAGGCTGCTGGGCTGGCTGATATTGATGATCAGATGCGTTCACGCCTGGCGACTCTCAATCAAGACTATCGCAGTCGTTTTGGTATGCCGTTTATTCTCGCAGCGGGCGGTCCGCGGGGCTTGGGCCTGTCACCGGCAGAGATCGAAGCCACCCTAGTCAGACGACTGACCCGAAACCGCAATCTTGAGTTTGCCGAAAACCTGCGCCAGCTGCATCGCATTGCAGAGCTGCGACTGAATCAACGCCTTGGATTTTCACCAGCCTTAGGCAATGACGTGTGGGACTGGGCGCAGGCGCTTGCCGAATACAGTGAGCCCGAGTTTGCAGTGCGGGGGCAACTGACGGCCACTTACCTCACACAGGCGCACCAGGCATGCATGAGTCAAATTGAAGCCTGGATGCGGGATGCGTGTGGCTTTGACGAGGTGCGAGTTGATGCGGTTGGCAATGTTGTGGGCGTCTACCACGGCGCTGACCCCGAGAGCCCGCGCTTGATGACCGGCTCTCACTACGACACTGTTCGCAATGGCGGTCGATACGATGGCCGTTTGGGCATTCTCGTACCGATGATTTGCGTACGTGAACTCTCAGCATTAGGGCGGCGTTTGGCTCTTGGTGTTGAGGTGATCGCGTTCAGCGAAGAAGAAGGGCAACGTTTTGCAGCCACGTTTTTAGGCTCGCGGGCATTGCTGGGCCAGTTCGATGCCAACTGGTTGGAACGTCGTGATGCCGATGGCGTCAAAATGGTCGAGGCGATTCGCTCGGCAGGCTTCGATCCGGCTGACATTCCAGCCATTGCTCGCGATCCAGCTCGCTACAAAGGATTTGTTGAGATTCATATTGAACAGGGGCCAGTTCTGGATGCGCTGGATCTGCCACTTGGTGTTGTGACTTCAATCAACGGTGCAGTACGTATGGCCGGCACTGCGATTGGCATGGCAAGCCATGCTGGCACAACCCCCATGAACCAGCGACAAGACGCGGCCCTCGCTGTGGCCGAACTGGCTTTGTATGTGGAGGCGCGCGCGTCATCTGTGCCCGATACAGTCGGGACGGTTGGCGTATTAGAAGTAACCCCCGGTTCAGTCAATGTCGTTCCGGGGCATTGCCGCTTCAGTCTTGACATTCGTTCAACAACTGACGAAGTGCGCGACGAGTGTGTGCAGGATGTGCTCGCGCAAGCTGAGCGTATTAGTGAGCAACGCGGGGTGTCATTCACGATTGAAGAAACCATGCGCGCTGCTGCTGCGCCCTGTGACCCAGCTTGGCAGCAACAGTGGGCAGATGCAGTCGCGGCGCTTGGCTTACCCGTGCACAGGCTTCCTAGCGGCGCAGGTCATGACGCCATGAAAATGCATGAGGCTATGCCGCAGGCCATGTTGTTTGTGCGCGGTGGTAATGATGGCATCAGCCATAACCCACTCGAAATCGTTACGAGCGACGATGCTGAGCACTGCATTGGCGCTTTCATGAATCTTCTTGAGAACAACTGAACAGATGACAACTGTCAATGAGCAAATCGACGCGTGGATAGACGCACACTTTGACGAGGAGGTGGGTTTCTTGCAGGCCTTGGTTCAGATCCCTACCGATACCCCGCCCGGAGACAACACACCCCACGCCCAACGCACGGCTGTGTTGCTTGGCGAGATGGGCCTGACGGCTGAGGCTCACGCGGTGCCTGATGACCAGGTGAAGGCGCAGGGCATGACGTCCATTACCAATCTCATTGTCAGGCGCCCGTTTTGTGAGCCAGGTCCAACCATTGCGCTGAATGCCCACGGCGATGTCGTGCCGCCTGGCGATGGCTGGACTCAGGACCCCTATGGCGCAAAAATTGTTGATGGTTCAGTTTATGGCCGGGCCGCAGCCGTCAGTAAGAGTGACTTTGCCACCTATACATTTGCCGTGCGCGCATTGGAATCACTTGGGGTCAAGCTCAAGGGCGCCGTTGAACTGCACTTCACTTATGACGAGGAGTTTGGGGGTGAACTTGGCCCTGGGTGGCTCATCAAGAACAAGCTCACCGAGCCTGACTATGTGCTCGCGGCCGGGTTTGCGTATGAGGTCATCGCTGCGCACAATGGCTGCCTGCAACTTGAGGTAACGGTGCACGGCAATATGGCGCATGCCGCAATTCCGGCCAGCGGAGTTGATGCTCTACAGGGCGCCACGGCGATCTTGCAGGCGCTCTATGCCAGAAATGATGAATACCGTCAGATGCAGTCTGCGGTGCCAGGCATCACGCACCCTTATCTGAATGTCGGCTGGATTACCGGTGGTACCAACACCAACGTTGTGCCGGGCAAGGTCGTGCTGCGCCTTGACCGACGCATGATTCCCGAAGAAGACGCCGAGCAGGTTGAAAGAGAAATTCGCGAGACGATCGCCAAAGCGGCAAAGACGGTAGCTGGCATCCGCATAGACGTCCACCGCTTGATGTTGGCGCGCGCATTGCAAATGCCGTCCGAGCGTCATCTACTCGCAGAAGCGCTGCAACGTCAGGCGACCGAGGTGCTAGGCGAGACAGTACCGGTCCTCGGGACCCCGTTGTATACGGACGCACGTCTGTATGGCGAAGCAGGGGCCGCGGTGGCAATTTATGGTGCCGGCCCACGCACCGTGCTTGAATCGAATGCCAAACGCGCCGATGAGCATCTTGCTTTGAGCGATTTGCGGGTGGCCACACGAGTGGTCGCACGAACGCTGCATGAGTTGCTAGCTATGTAGCTGCTGTCAGTTGATCATCGGTAGGCGAAGAGGTATATTAGTGAACCAAATGGTTTACTAAAAGCGATGCGAGTCATCGGGAGAGTTAGATGAAGCTCTACACCTCAGAAGCACCTAACCCGTTCCGTGTGAAGGTTTTCCTGCGGGAAAAAGGGATCGAGATACCCACGCAGATGATCAACATCATGGACGGCGAGACTCGGCAGCCAGATTTTCTGCGGATCAATTCTTTGGCTGAAGTGCCAGTGCTTGAACTGAATGACGGTTCATACCTGACCGAGAGCGTCGCCATCTGCCGCTTTCTTGAAACCCAGCATCCGACCCCGGCCTTGCTTGGGACTTCGAAACTGGAAGTTGCACGGGTTGATATGTGGAACCGACGCATGGAGCAACAGATCATGACACCGATCGGTGAGGTTGCAAGACACACGTTTGGTCTGTTTGCGGACCGATTCGAGCAGGTGCAGGCATATGCGGACACTCAGATGCGATTGCAATTGAAGCGGTGGGCATGGTTGGATCAGGAGTTGGCAGATGGCCGAACGTACGTATGTGAGGATGAATTCTCGATTGCCGACATCACGGGCATGGCGGCGTTAAAGATTTGTGGCTATGTCGGTCAGGATGTGCCAGCCGAGCTGGTTCATGCCAGGCGATGGGAGCAGGCGGTCAAAAGTCGGGCCAGCTGGCATTAGTCAGCGTGCTGCTGGCCAGGAGGGAATGCCAAGGGTGCAGACCGATTAGCTTTGCGTCAGCCGCTGACTCATTCGGCGAGGATATAAGGGCGGATCAGCTTCATCGTGCGCAATGAATCCCTGGCTTCGGAAAAATGCCTCTGCATCACGCTGCGCCCGTAGCGTCAGCCAATCATGATTGGCTGCGCAAGCCGCTCGCATGGCTTCAGCGAGAAGTCGTTTGCCAAGTCCCTGTCCGTGGCGATTGGCTTGCAGATACAGGCCGTGCAAAATGGCAGGGTTTATGGACTCAGCCGGCGCGTCAACACGGCTGGCAGGCCCCCAGTGAGCCACGCCCACGATCTCGTCGCTTGGGTCTGTCAGCAGTAGCACCTGGCCATCAGCCAGATCAGATTCATCATATTGATACGCATGGCGCGAGAGTTTCCGGACCCGCTCGGCAACTTGCCAGGTGCTGATTGCGTCGGCAATGACCTGATTCAGGCGCGGGAGGTCTACAGGCTGCGCGATTCGGAACTTCAAAGGGAGTGGTGTCCTGGGCGGCTCAAAACAAGCCCCAAAATATCATTCTGTACGCGTCTTACCCATATGGGCCAAGCCATCAGGGCAATTGTTGAGGGCTGGCCGTTGCGCGATTATTGACCTGTCTCCTCCGTTTCCGACACAGGTCGGCTACAGCAACGCCCGGATCTCCGGGCGTTTTTTTTCGGGTTACCGAGTCAGTTAGTTGAGCGCAACCAGCATCGTGGCCAGTTGTGTCGCCGCCGGTGTGAAGAACTCAAGCGCGCTGGCCGCTACCAGCAAGACAAGGCAAACCAGAGATACGCCGATCACGACCGTGCTGCCCATTCCTGGGGTCAGGTCACTAGAGGGTGTTGATTTGGCGGCTGGGCAGGCGGGGGTGGTCATTTCTAGCTCCGTGGGATGTCTGGGTGATTCAAGTGGATATCCGGATACTAGGTAGGCCAGGACCCGGTGCCGAGCCGAATGCGACGAATCGACCAAAACACGCCGCGAAACGAATCAGATAAGGCCTTAGTGTTCTGTCTGCCCAAAAAGGTTCACGCTGCCGCCCTACCTGGGTGCACGCAGTTCGACGGGTAGAGCGGCGGGGTGGCCCAGCTAAGGGGCCATCACCGCCCGCACAATGAGTGACACAGCACTGAACCCCAGGAGGGCGAAGGTCGCCTTCAGAATGAGTCCATCTGAGATTCGGTGCCGGAGTCTCTCCGCAATCTTGATGCTGATAAATGCGACCGGAATCAACCAGGCGGCCGTCAGCAAGATTCCTGGCTTGGCATAGAGTCCTGCCAACGCAAATGCGGCCACACGTAGCAAGAGGTTTGCCGCGCCAGTTGTGGCAATGGTTGATCGAGCCTCAACGAGGCTATGCTGGCGCAGGTTTAAGAACATCGCAGTCGGTGGCCCGCCGGCGCCAAACGCACCAGAGCAAATGCCAGCCAGTGTGCCGGTTGGCCATGCCCAGCGACGGTTGATCGGGGGCCGGCCTTTCTTGCCTATCAGTCGAGTCAACAGGAAGGCGACGATAAACAGCGCCAGACCCAACATCAGCCAGCGCACTGGCAGGCTGATCAAAAGCCAGGTGCCCATGGCAGTCCCGACCACCGACGCGGACATAATCCGTGCGGCATCGCCGATAACGATGTGCCGCCGGTCCAGGCTCGCCATTCGTACGACCGTGAAGGTTTCAGTCAACGCAAGAATGGGTAGCAGATCCAGCGGGTTCAGAAACTGAGCAGCCAGTGGTACTGCCACTACACCGCCGCCAAATCCAATCGTTGCAAAAACAAAGCAGCCGAGAAAGACGATTGGCGCCAGCACCAGGAAGAGATCTAGCTCAGGTAACCAGGGCGACAAGGCCACTCTCAGTGTGGGGTGTGGGCGGAGGCTTAGGACGCAAGCGGCGGCTTGATGAACGGATAGTCGGTATAGCCTTCTTCGCCCGAGGTGTAGAACGTAGCGCGGTTGTACGGCGTTAGATCGTGTCCCGCGCGCAGTCGCTCGGGTAAGTCTGGGTTTGAGATAAAGAGTCGGCCAAATGCGACTGCGTCGGCATCACCGCGTTCGATAATTTGCTCGGCTGAATCGAGTCGGAAGTTGCCGGCAGCGATCAGCACACTGCGCCAGTCATTGCGAAACAGCGTTGCAGCCGAAGGCACATTCTGGTGATCAACTTCAGCCTGCCCGGCGCCACTGGCGCGCGGTTCGATGAGGTGCAAATAGGCCAGGCTCATTTTGTCTAGTTCGCGAATCAGGTAGCGATAGAGTGGCTCTGGATCCGCTTCGCCACTGTCGTTGGCAACGCCAAAAGGCGAAAGCCTCACACCGACGCGGTCCGCGCCGAATACATCGCTAACGGCTGCTGAAACTTCAAGCGTGAGCCGGGCACGGTTTTGAATCGAGCCGCCGTATTCGTCGGTCCGCTGGTTGGAGTTGGATTGCAGGAACTGCTCGAGCAAATAACCGTTGGCAGCATGTACCTCAACACCATCGAAGCCCGCTTGTTTGGCATTGCGCGCCGCCTTCGCATAGTCCTGGATAAGCGCAGCGATTTCATCGAGGCTTAATGCGCGAGGCATTTGTTTATCAGCCAATTCGCCGTCATTTGTTCTGACTTTGCCGGAGGCCGGTACAGCAGAGGGGGCAACGGGCGCTCCCCCATCGGGTTGATACGTTGAGTGCGATAAGCGCCCAACGTGCCAGAGTTGCAAAAAAACCTTCCCGCCTTTCGAGTGAATAGCCTTGACTACTTCAGACCAGCCGGCCATCTGCTCGTCGCTATGAATGCCGGGCGTGCTAGGCGCGAGGCGGCCACCCGGCACGATCTGCGAAGCCTCAGCAATGATCAGGCCGCCCGGTGTGGCCCGCTGAGCGTAATACTCCGCATTAAGGGCATTCGGAATTGCTCCTGGAACGGTTGCTCGCATGCGTGTCAGGGGCGCCATGATCACCCGGTGCGTGAGTGAAACTGAGCCAAGTGTGAGAGGTTTGAATAGCGCGCTTGTCGTCATAGTGTTAACAGACCCCTAGTACCGTTTCCCAGCCTCAGACTCAACGCCTTCGTATAAGACCTTGCGCTTGCGTGCAGCATCTTCGCGCACGCGCGCCAGGTCCTCTGCAAGCAAGCGGCCAGCCGGTGTGGGCGCAACCTCAAAGTGATTGAAGCGGTCTTCGCCACTGACATGCGCAACCAAAGCGCGGTCACCATTTCGCTGCCGCATCGACGGTTTGATGTAGCGGATCGCCGCGCCAATCCGTCTGTCGCTTGAGCGGTTTGGCCCTGAGCTGTGAAACAAGTGTCCGTGGTGCAGAGAGGTTTGTCCTGGTTTCAATATGACGTTGACCGCTTCTGAGTCATCCACGTCGACCGCAATTTCTTGACCCCGGGTCAATAGATTGTTTTTAGCAAACGAGTCATGGTGAGGCACCAGTTGCTTTTTGTGGCTCCCCGGCACAAAACGCATGCAGCCGCTCTCAATACTGGAGTCCGACAGTGCAAACCAGGCAGTGACTTCTTCCGCATCGTCCAGACCCCAGTAAGTCAGGTCCTGGTGCCAGCTCACAAAGCTCTCCGTATTGGCTTCTTTAATGAACAGACCGCTACTCCAGACCAGCAGGTCAGGGCCCAGAATCTGCGAGGCGCCGGCGATTAAACGCGGGTGGCGGATCAAGGCGTCAAACGATGGCAGCAACCGATCGGGGTAAGCCCGCAACAAGCCCAGGTCTTGGGGGCGGTCCGCCAACTCGGCTTCTGCGGCTTCGAGATCGCGACGGATCGCAACCGCGCTGGCTTCATCCATCACGTCGTAGGGTAAGTAAAAGCCATCGCGTTCATACGACTGGGCGATCGGTGTCTCAGATTCAGCCGTGGAAATACTGGCGGCGGCACTGTTTGGCATGGACTGTCTCCATTTTTGGTTCCGGCGTTAGTGGCGCCGTTGTCTTGTCCTCAGGAATCAAAGAATCCGGGACATTGGTAGATTTTATGCCATTCGGCATCAGGCCGAGCATCTGCTTTGCTCGGATATCATCGCGCGATGGAGTGCCGCCAGTTTCGAGGTGTCGCTCAGACCAGTCGATTTACTCTGATAAGGAACCCCATGACCCTGAAAGTTGCGATGATCGGTACCGGCCGAATTGCCACAATGAAGCTGCTGCCCGCACTAAACAAAGCGGGTAACGCTCAGCTCTGGAGCGTGATGAGCCGAGACAAGGCGCGCGCTGCCAAGGTTGCCGCAGAGTTTGGGGCGCAATCGCCGTCTCCTGCCCATGGCACGCTCGAGGCGCTGTTAGCTGACCCATCGCTGGATGCGGTGATCATTGCAACACCCGACAAGCTTCATGCCGAGCAGGCTATCGCGGCTGCAAATGCAGGCAAGCATGTGTTTTGTGAGAAACCCATGACCACGTCGCTCGAAGAAGCGGATGCCATGATTGCTGCCTGTCAGCAGGCTGGCGTGCAGCTTGGCGTGGCGTTTCATCTGCGCTGGCACGAAGGTCATCGGAAACTACAACAGGCGGCTGTAAATGGCACTTTCGGAACGCTCCGACACATCCGTGTGCAATGGAGTTCGCTCGCCGCCGACGATAGCAACTGGCGCGCGGCCAGTGAGGTGGGTAAGTGGTGGAGCCTGGCCGGCGTGGGCACGCACTGCCTGGATCAGATCCTCTGGTTCATGGAGCCTGGTTGCGGAAAGGTCGTTGAAGTCAAGAGCTTGATATCGCGGGAGGTCTGGAAAGGACCCAACGACGAAACGGCCCTCATTAGTCTGAAATTTGAGTCAGGCGCCACGGCCGATTTGTGTTCTTCAGTCGTTTTCGCGGGCCCGACCCAATTTGAGCTTTATGGCACTGAGGGTTTTGCACGGGGTGAAGGGTCGGTAGGCATTGCAGGCGAGGGGCGTATATGGACAGACAAAGGTGACTGGAGCTTTGAAGTCGTCGACCCTTACCAACTGGAGATAGAAGATTTCGCAGATGCCGTACGTGAAAACCGTGCACCTGAAGTGGGAGGCGACATGGGGCGACGCAATACAGAGATTTTGCTGCAAGCGTCTGACGGATAAAGCGTCTGGTGGTATCCCCCTCGAAGGCGATGCGCGGATGAGGTTGATCTGCCTAGAATTTCGATACCGAGGGGCGCTAAAAAAAGATAACACGCCCCAGGCTCACAAGAATGACGCTTGGGTGGCAAATGAGCGCGGTTCAGAATTTTGACGGCATCATCAGGGCGCTGTACCAGGCGGACGCTGGATCGCTCAGATGGGATGATGCACTCGGCCAGCTTGCTGAAGCGCTGCAACTTTGGGCTGTTCAGATTGTTGGCGTTGATAAGCGGCGCGGCACGCTGATCTACTCGTTTGAAGGGGGGCCTTTCGAGCCACAGGCCGCGATCGACTACATCCGCCAATACCGCCAGTGCAATCCAAGAGTGGCACAAACTCTGGCGCTCGAAACAGGACAGTGGATGCACTGCCATAAGCACTTTGACGAAGATTTTGTCGCGACCGACCGCTTTTACCAGGATTTCCTGATTCCTTATGGCGGTCGCTACATGAGCGGGACAAAACTACTGGAAGATGAAGACACCGTCGTGTTGTTTGGCGCAAATCGCGGTGTGCATGCCTCACCTCTTGATAGTCACGAGATAGACGCGCTTGAAAAACTGAAAGGGCATCTGGTGTCGGCGATCGAATTGCATCATCAACGCCGCCATCAGCAACTTGAGTTCGGTGTTGGTCAGATGATCATTCAACGCTTAAACCAGCCGGTTGCGCTGGTTGACGAGGCGATGAGCATCAAATATCTCAATGAAGCCGGTCAGTCGTTTGCAGCGCAATGTGACCAGCTCGATTTTTCGGAGCAGCTGTTACGTTGTCTCGACCCTGATCATGAGGCTGAGCTTCTGAGCGCAGTCAGAAGTCTGTTACAAGATGCGAACGGCAACGACAGTCACGCCAGTCGAAGTGTGCTTCGGCTCTCCGGCGAGGAAGGCGTTGCGACCTTACTGATGCTTTCGAGGCTGGAACCTGGCAAAACCTTGAATGTATTCGGGGATATCCCGGTGGCGATGATTACGTTTCACGCGATCGGCGGGGTTCGAACGATTGACGCGGCCGTGGTTGCCGAAGCTTATGATCTGACCCCGGCCGAAGCCCACGTGGCCGTGGCGCTGGTTAACGGCCAGAACGCCAAACGAATTGCGACGGCGCGAAATGTAGCCTTAAGCACGATCAAGAGTCAGATCAAAAAAATCTACTCGAAAACCAGCGTTGGCAGTCAGGCTGAACTGGTCAGAAACCTTTTGGATCTTCCCCGGCACTGACCCCTTCGAAAAAAGACCCGCCTGGCCGATCGCGTTAAGCTCCGGGCTGTTCACACAATGAGGAGGAGGGCATCATGCCAGTTCAATACTTGAAGCCAGACGGCTTGCTATCCCGGTCATTTTCGCCCGTGGCCGTCGTGTCTGGAGGAACAACTGTTTATGTGTCGGGGCAAGTGGGCGCTGACAGTTCAGGCAAAGTGGCTGGTGCATCGATGCAGGCTCAAACTCGGCAGGTGTTCGAGAATCTCAAGACAGCGCTGGCAGCGGCGGGGGCTGATCTGTCTCATGTGGTGAAGTTCACGATCTTCATCGTCAAGTTGTCGCCGGACAAGCTCGCTGACTTTCGTGCTGTCCGAGACGAGTATATGAATGGTCATGAGCCAGCCAGCACGCTGGTTGATACCGGTGCACTGGTCAGCCCCGATTTTTTAGTGGAAGTAGAGGCAATCGCGATCGTTGATTGAGCGAGTGCGAATAGTCAAACGAGTTTGCGGGCGTGCGAAGCTTGGTTTGAGTGGCGTGGTCGGGCTGAGTGTGCTTTTGCCAGGTCTGAGTGTTTCAGCCCAAACGAACGAAGCCAGGGCACGAGCGCCGATTGCCACCGTCTTTTCGCTGAATCGAACCCTTTCCAAGGTGCGCTCGACCAACGCAGACGGCAGTGAGTCCATTGATCCCGCCTCGTTTCGTTGGACTTATGGCTTGACCTTGGTTGCCGGTGGTTCAACCGGATGGTCCGGTGAATTTGGATTGACCGGTTATGCAGACTCTGCACAAAAGAATCCGGGTTCGGCAGACTTCAGCTATGTGATTGGGTACAGGCCGGCGTCGTTTACGCGAGTGAAGTTTGGCTACGATAACTATGGCGCCAACCAGTTTCGTCCGGATCGCAGTCGTGGCGAAAGCGTTACCTCGCCGTCGAACGGCGTTTGGGCGGCTACATTCAAACTGAACGAGTCGTCCGCCATCCCTGACTGGATGAAACTGCACGCCTCTTCGCGGCTTGGATGTAGCGCCGGGCCTCGTTATCAACGGCGTTACAGTGATGAAAACGGAGCAAGACGGCAAGATCGTTTTTTTCTGCGCTTAAGTTGCCAATATGTCTTTTACCGGCATCTTTTCCTGACGCTGGACACCAACTTCTTTCAGGCACAGCGCCAGTTCCCGGGTGATGCAGACTTTACCTGGGAGTTTGGCTGGAACGCTTATGCGCATCGGAGTTTTGCGGTGCTTTATCGTAACTATGCGGCCAACCGGTTTCCTTGGCGCTCAAGCAAACGGTCGCCACGCTGGCGAGATGGCACGTTAACATTGCAATGGCGCCTACTTTGGTAGCGGAGCATGCCAGTAGTGCCGGCTAATTTCAGGAGATCTTCAACATGACACCAAAAGAGATTCAGTCTTATCCATGCAGAGTGCTAACTGAGGCGCAACGAGCGCATTATTTTGAGCATGGCTATGTCGGCGTACCGGGTCTGGTACCAGCCCAGATCGTTGCCGAACTGCTCCAGGTGACGGACACCTTTGTCGATGCCAGCCGACTTGAGACTGAGTCTGGCGCTGTCTTTGACATCGGACCGGCCCATAGCGCCGAGCATCCCGTGTTGCGGCGCCTTAAACGTCCTGACGAACGCCATGAAGCCTATTGGCGCTTTGCGTCGGGCCTAATGGCTGACGTGGCGGCCGACCTGCTCGGACCAAATGTTGTCTTTCATCATTCGAAGCTGAACTTCAAATGGTTTGATCCCAGCGACACGGTCAAGTGGCATCAGGACATTCAGTTTTTTCCGCACACCAACTACAACGTCCTGACGATTGGCTGCTATCTGACCGATACAAATATGGAGAACGGCCCGCTCGCGGTGAAGCCAGGGTCTCACGATCGACCCCTGTTCGACCAATACGATCAAAACGGGGTTTGGACAGGGATGCTCAGTGATAAGGATGCGGCCACGATTGACATGGGCGACGTTGACTATCTCACCGGTATTGCCGGGTCAATCACGATTCACAATTCACGCACTTTGCACTACTCGCCAACCAGTAAGTCTCCAGTGCCGCGCCCACTGCTTTTGAACTGTTATTCGTCCGCTGACGCAAAGCCGTATACCCCGCATCCTGATCCGTCCGCGCATGCCTATGAGATTGTTCGAGGTGAACCTGTGCGATGGGCATCACATGACCCGCGGCCTTGTCAGATTCCACCCGACTGGTCTGGTGGTTACACCTCGATTTACGCGGCGCAGTCCCAGAAATGATCAACAAGCGCCCAATATGACCTAGTAAGACACAGCACCGGTCAACCGGAAGCTGACAAAGGTCACGGACAACTCCGGGCGAAACAGGGAGACTAAAGGAGTCTAATTGGGTCGGGGGTCACTGGCGATGCCTGCTCAAACTTGAATTCATTAGCGATCGCGTTGCGTCTACTGGCGGTCTGCGTCGTGAGGAAGGCCCTTGTCGTCACCCCAAAGCACTGATTCCGGGCGGCTCAGCCGTTTCGCGTGGATAGGTGGTGTCAAAGTGCTTGCGCTTGCGGGCATTCTAATCAACCACCTGGCTGAAGCGTTTTGGCTATCAGCGGGCGCAGGCAGTCAAAACTGGCTCGCATTGCCTAATCCGCAAGCGATGTCGCTCCTTGAGCGCGCGCAAACGCTGTGGGCTGATCAAACCAGTGCGCCCGGTGTCTTGGGTGCCTCTCTCGCGTGGTTGGGTAATGAGGGGCCCGGTGTCTTTATTCTTTTGTCCGGTCTTGGTCTGACGCTGGGCTACGGATTACGCCACCGCGTCGATGCAAAGGCGCAGGCAACTGTTTGGTCTGCCTTCATACAACAACGCGCGGCCAGATTATTCCCGCTCTATATCGCCTCGGTCCTACTGTTTGTGCCAGTCTGGCTGGTAGCCTCGCCCGGTATCGATTGGAATATGTCTGGCTGGGTTGGTCTGTCGATGCTAACGGGCGTAAGAGCAAGTGCTGATGTGTTCGGTTTGCTCAATCCGTCGTGGTGGTTCTTTTGGACGATCCTACAACTGACCTTGCTGTTCCCACTGTTGCTCTGGTGCGCGAATCGTTTCGGGTTCGCCCGCTTGTTCGGATTGGCATTGTTGCTGACGGTTGCCGTGCGCCTGTCTATCCTGCAGTCAGCCGGCGATGGGAACCTGTGGCCTCAACTTACCGGGATGTTTGGGCTGAGCCGCCTTGCCGAGTTCGCATTCGGTATGTGGATGGCTAGCCTGCTAGCCAGCGGTTGGATGGTGAAGCAGCGAGTGGTTTCTCCCAAGGGTCTTTTTGCGAGCGTTTGCTTTCTCACTGCGGGTGCCGGGTTTAGTCTCACTGTTTTCGGTGGTGCGGTATCGCAGATACTGCTTACCATTGGCTTCACCGGAGTACTGCTTAATCTCTGGCAGTTGCTGGCTGGCTTACCGCGGGTAAGTGATGGGTTGCCGACCCTGGAGTCGAGAAGCTACGGTATCTACCTGTTTCATCAACCGCCGCTCATTGTGTTGGCTAAAGCACTTGGCCAGAGTTGGCTGGCACTTGGGCTGGGTGTGCTCGCGGTTGTTGTTGTGGCGGCGCTTATTACCCCATTGCAGCGCACCCTCCGTTGGGTGTCGCACGCGTTTCGTCATCATGGAAACAAGCTGGCCTGGTTGTTTTCATTAAATGCCCTGATCTTGCTTGGTTTACTACCGGTGGGTGAGCCTCACCTGGGGGATGGGCGCGCACGAGACTTACTGACGTGGGGCTTAGCGGTATTCATTGTTGTCACCATTTGGTTCAACGCGCTGCAGGCGCGAGTAGATCGATCACATGAGTGGTTCGGCATGGGCTTACGTTGGGTTGCCGTTGCGGCAGCGGCCATGAGCCTTTGGGTGTTCCCGGTGGGCGGCGCGGGAGTAGCGTGCCTTGTGGCCATTGCAGGCGGATTGGTTTACTGCTTGTGCGCAGTCATGCTTCGTGGGAATCGCCGCTGGCCGGGCTTTTTCACAGCATGTGTGCTCACAATCGTGCTCGTCGCGGGCACTGAAGGTTTAGTACGGCAATACGCACAGCCGATGGAAGCAGGTCGCTGGGCAGAGTTGCCGGTTCTGAAGGTTCATGAGACTCGTGGCTATGCGATGAAGGAAAGCGTGAGGACAGCGCTTCGCTACCACTACGAATATCAGATTGAAACTAACGACGATGGCTTTCAGGGTCGATCACTCACCGCGCGCGCGGGGTCCTCAGGACAGGCCGCGCTACGGATAGCCTTGTTGGGGGATGCGTTCACCATGCCTGAGGTGGTGCCGTATGAGCGGTCTTACGCTGCACACCTTGAGCGCGCACTGAGCCAGTGTGTGCCTGATCGATCGGTAGAAGTGTTTAATCTTGGCGTAACCGGCTACAGCCCGACAGAGAAAATCGTTTTAGCTAATGAAGTTTTGCCTGGTCTGGCACCCGACATTGTCGTTGACCAAATATTCAAGACTGAACTGGATTGGATGCTCATGTCAAAGGCGGAGCGACGTGCGGCTATTGGTCTGACGGTTGACGACGAGAGCGGCTACCGCGACATGTGGATTAGTTCGCAGTTTTATCAGCGTGCGCGGCGGGTAAGCAGCACGATTTCGGAAAGCTATTCAGGCGTGATTGCGCCCTGGCGCTTGCAAACGGCCTTGCTGGGCTACTTTCGGGCGTCTAAGCAAGGCACTGACTGGGTTAGCCAACGGGAGAAGGGCTTAGCCGACTATTGGGCTAATTTGAACGAAAAGGCTGCTCGCGATCATTACGAGCTTGTCGCTTTCTACACGCCTGCCGCGATTGAAGTCTCAGCGCCAGGGCAGCTTCGCTATCTGCCAGAAACGCTGGATTTGCCGTTAATCGGAGCGCTTAATCTTGACCAGCCATTTGATCTCATCAAACGGGCGGCTGACACAGGCGGCGTTGATCTCATAGACCCACGCGAGTCGTTTCGCGCGCTTTCTCTAGGTGGCACGCAACTCTACTCGGATGCTTACTGGCACTGGACAGAGCACGGGCATGAAGCAGCCGCGGCTGTCTTGCAACAGGCTTTGGTCGAGCGAGGCCTGCTACCAAGAACTTGCTCGGTCGATTCCGTGGTGGTTGAAGGGTAGGTGTGGCGACAACATTTGCTGCCTGATAATAGTACTCGGTTATTGCGTCCGGGCACGTCCGGTCCATCGCGCTAGTGCTTTGTGGGCGATAGCTTCCTGCTCATTCAGATAGCTTTGCGGCTTGGTGCGACATGTCAGTTCTGCCCGCAGACCATTTGGATCGAAAAAATAGATTGACTTTACAAAGCCGTGATCGGTCGGCCCTATTACGTCAACACCAGACGCTTCAAGCTTGGCTTTCATCTCAAGTAGTTCTGATTCGCCGCTGACTTCGAGTGCGATATGGTTTACCCAACCCGGGGTGTCTGGGTCGGGCACTGTCGCAGTGTTGTCGCCAAGATCGAAAAACGCTATGTAAGAGCCATCGGCCATGCGAAAGAAAATGTGCACATAAGGGCAGTGTTCGCCTGTGCTCGGTACGGTGTCGGCTTGAATAACATGTGCTAGCGGAAGCCCGAGAACATCTTCATAGAATGCCCGCGTTTGTTCTGCATCTTTACAGCGGTAGGCGAAGTGGTGCAGTTTCTGTACGATCACGGTGATCTCACCCGGGTGTTGAGATTGAAGTGCTTGCCAATTTACCGGAGAGTCGCGTCATGGCACAAGCAAGCGATTTGCCTGCGGGTTCCGAGGAGGCACTCAGCCGTCAGCCAATTGTGTTGCGCTACGACGAACAAAAAGCGCCTGGCGCGTTTACTGAGACGTATGGTTTTTCAGGGACTTCCGGGCAGGTCACGCTTGAGGGTCAGCTCATGACATCGGTTGACAGCCTCAATAGCTCGCCGCGCGATACAGTCTATTTGTTCATGCACCCCAGTTCAACTTTACATTTGCTACCCATGCCGGTGGCACTGGCTCAGTCTGGCAGGCATGTCCTGTGTGCAGCAAGCCGCTACCCAAAGAATGACAGCGCCCTGATTATGGAAAAGGTGGTGTGCGATATGGGTGCCTGGGTACGCTGGGCGCACGATGTCGCCGGCTATCAGCAAGTTGTGTTGGTTGGTTGGTCTGGTGGCGGCTCATTGTCCCTGTTCTATCAGGCGCAGGCGGAGGAGCCCACTGTCTCGCACACGCCAGCGGGTGATCCAGTGGACTTGGTGCGGGCCTCGCTGAGGCCGGCTGACGGCCTCATCTTTATCGCGGCCCATCTGTCGCGAGCAGAGACGCTGACGGAATGGCTCGACCCCTCGGTGATCGACGAAAGCAATCCGGATAATCGCGATCTTGAATTCGACATCTATTCGCCTGAATGTCCCCGCCAGCCGCCATTCTCTGAGGCGTTTGTTGCGCGTTTTCGTGAGTTGCAACTTGATCGCAATCGACGCATTACGCACTGGTGCCAAAACCTGCTTGAAGACTTAAAGCAGCGCGCGGGGGCTGAACGTGAGCGCGCGTTTGTCGTGCATCGCACTATGTGCGACCCCCGCTGGATTGACAGCAGTCTGGACCCAAACGGGCGCCGCGAAGATTGGTGTTACCTGGGTGATCCGCGTGCCGTCAATGGCGGACCGGCTGGGCTCGCGCGATATTCAACGCTGCGCTCCTGGCTGAGTCAGTGGAGTTTCGATCTATCCAACGCGAAAGGTCCGCCGAATGCCGCCAGGATCAAGCGAACGCCGGTAATTCAAATTGTCAACGGCGCGGACGATGCCGTCCCGGCAACGCACAATCCAGCGATACGCTCGGCGCTCGCCAGCCCTGATGCCGAGTATGTGGAAATTGAAGGCGCAACTCACTACTACCAAAATCAGCCGGCACAAATGCAAACCTGTCTGGCAGCGATTGATGATTGGTCGCGCCGGCATGGGTTTGCCTGATCCGTCGATTCGATAATCGCGACGATCGGGTATGCTGGTTGATCTCTCAAAGTACCTGCGGAGTTGAGAATGAATGCGAAGGACGAATCGGCGGCACTTGGCCGGATTGAAGATCTGCCAGACAGCTATGTGCAGGAACTGACCGGCCAGCACACCACGCCGCTCTGGCCGCAGCTCCGTAGCGTTATGCCCCATGGCCGGCCATCGCCGCGCAGCGTCGCGCACCGGTGGCAATACAGCGAGATTAAGCCGCTTCTACATCAGGCAGGCGAGTTAACGCCGATCGAGCAAGCCGAGAGGCGTGTGCTCATGCTGGCGAACCCGGGGCTGAATGGCACACCTTTCGCCACGGCAAGCATCTTCTTTGGCCTGCAGATGATTCTGCCGGGCGAACAAGCACCTAACCACCGGCACAGTGTGAGCGCCGTGCGCATGGTGATGGAGGGGTCGGGCGCCTGGACTACTGTCGAGGGGCAGCGTTGCCCAATGGAAATGGGCGATCTCATTCTGACGCCGGCGCACTGTTGGCATGAGCACGGACATGACGGCGATGGGCCGATGATCTGGCTCGACGCGTTGGATCTGCCGCTCGCGGTCGCGATGGACAGCGCTTATGCTGTTGAGGCCCCCCTGCAAGACGCGCCCAAGCAGCCTGATCCTTCTCAGACTCACTACCGGCGTGCCGGCCTTGTGCCGGCGCGGCGCCTTGAGCGACCGGCTGCGCAGTATCCGCAATTTAGATACCCGTGGGTGGAGGTGCAGGCCGCGTTGCACGATCTTGCGAAGGCCATGCCAGTTGGCGAGCCCGTGCAGCTTGCGTATGTGAATCCCGAGAGTGGTGCCCCGTGTCTGCCAATTCTCGGCTTTAGCGCTTTGATGTTGCGCCCGGGCGAACGCGTTGTGATGGGTCGTACATCTGCAAGTGCGGGCTACCTGATCGTCGAGGGAGAAGGGCAGACTGAGGCCGATGGCAAGACGCTTACCTGGGAGCAAAACGATGTGCTGGCGTTTCCGGGACACAGCGCCATCACGCATCAAAACGCATCTGCAACGGAGCCGGCGTTTCTGATTCAAATCGATGATGCGCCTATGCAGAGAGCACTCGGTTACTTTGAGCGTTTTGAGTGAGTTGATTTGCGCGCTGCTACGTTCTCACCATGAGGCTCTGCCGCTTTAACGACAAGCATGTTGGTGTCGTGATCGATGATCACGTCTATGACATCACCGAGCTACTGACTGACATCCCGCGACCGTCCTGGCCTTATCCGCCGCAAGACTGGTTGATTGCGTCGATGTTGACTGAGCACGCTCGTCTTGCAGCGACGCTGGCAGAACTGCATAACGCGCCTGGCAGTCGCTTCCCCCGTATCAAGCTAGCAGACCTGACGCTACAGGCCCCAGTTGCCAACCCCGGCAAGATTATCGGCGCACCGGTGAACTACCGGGCTCATATTGATGAGGCCAATGCCGATGAACAAATTAGTTATAGCCGGGCGATCGGCACGCTGGAAGACCATGGCCTGTTTCTAAAGGCGAACACAGCTTTGATCGGACCCGATGGTGAGATTGAACTGCCATTTCCTGATCGACGAACCGATCATGAAGTCGAACTCGGCGTTATCATCGGGCAGCCGGCGCGGCGGGTAACGCGTGATGAGGCGATGCAACATGTCTTTGGCTATTGCGTGGCGTTGGATATAACCGTTCGTGGCAAAGAGTTTCCTGGGTTTCGTAAATCGCCTGACACTTTCGCTGTGATTGGGCCATGGGTGACAACCGCAGATGAGATCGCCAACCCTAATGCGCTGGATCTCGCACTGTCCGTCAACGGCGAGATGCGCCAGCAATCCAATACGCAGCATCTGATCTTGAATGTTGAACGATTGATTGAATACGCATCCGCGATGTATACCTTGATGCCGGGTGATGTCATCATGACCGGCACGCCCGCAGGGGTTGGGCCGATTGAGCCGGGCGACCTGCTTGAGGCGACGGTAGACGGGCTTGGGCAATTGGTTGTGAGTGTGGCCCAGAGTCGCGACTAGCGGCACGAACAAGAGTTGTCAGCAGGCCGGCAACGAAGCAAAGTCAAAATAAGCACTGCCATGGAGATAAAGATGATCAGCATGACAAGACGCGTTTTCCGGCGCACGCTTTGCGGTGTTGCGCTATCACTCATCGGCACAGGTGCGGCAAACGCCGTAGACCTGAAAATTGCGCATTTTGTACCGCCAAGGCATGCCGTGTCGCAGTGGATCGAACAATGGGCCAAAGGCCTGGAAGCAGCCTCCGATGGCGAGTTGTCTTTCAAGATCTTCCCAGGCTCTCAATTGGGGCCGCCACCCAAGTACCACGGTATGGTCAAGAAAGGCCAGATCGATATTGCCTGGCTCGCTCACGGTTTCACTCCTGGCCTGTTCCCCCTGACTGAGTTGTCTAACCTGCCTTATCTGGTCGCCAGCGCCGAGGCGGGAACCAAGGTCATCAACAACCCAACGCTACGCAAGCAGTATCTCGATCCCGAGCATAAGGGTCTTAAACCGCTTATTCTGATGACCCACCAGCCGGGCAACATCAACATGGCGCGGGAACCCATTCGCACGCTCGCTGACTTGAAAGGCAAACGGGTTCGCTTCGCCTCGTCCACCATAAAAGACTTTATGGCGGCATTGGGCGCCACCCCGGTTGGATTACCCCCCACCCAGATTGCCGACAGCATGCAAAAGGGCACGATTGATGGTGCGTTCATCGATTATGGCGGCGCCGGTATTGCCTTCAAGTTAGGCCCGGTGACGACCTACACCACTGAGATGTACTCCTACGTGACGAGTTTTTGCGTGTGTATGAATCAGCGTCGCTACGACAAACTGCCCGATCATCTCAAGAAACTCATTGATGATTCAGTGGTCGGGGTCGAGCAGGCCATCGGTCATGAATGGGACAAGCTCGATGCGATAGGTAAAGATCTCATGGTCAAAGCCGGCATGGAACCCGTGCGCCTGGAAGCCGAACAAGATCAGGCCTTCAGGCAGGCGGGTGAACAAGTTGCCAAGGATCGCGTCAAACAACTCACCGACAAAGGCCTGCCCGCCCAGGCTGTGCTGGACATGATGCGTGAGCTTGCAAAAGACGCCAATGCAAACTCACGCAACTTCTGGACTGGAAAATAGGGGCAGCGCGGTGAGCGAAAATGCCGGCGCACAAGAGGCACGCTGGCGGCATCGAATTGCCGTTGGTTTAGGGGTCGTCGCCGCGCTTGCGCTCGGGTTCATGATGTTGTTTACGACCGGTGCCGTCATGCTGCGGGAGTTTTTTGATCGGCCCATTCTGGGCGTGGTCGATGTAATGGAACTCGCGCTGGTTGTTTGCGTGTTTTTTGCTATTGCGGCGGTGTTCTTTCGCGATGATCACATCACGGTGGATATCGTTGATCGGGTTTTGCCTGAGCGTTTTGTTAGAGGCTTGCGTTTGTTTGCGTGGCTAGTCGCAGCCGGGTTTATCGGCGCCAGTCTCTACCCGATGCTGCCGGCCGCACTGGAAAAACTCTACAGCGCTGAAGTCACGATGACGCTAAGCATTCCTCGCTACATCCACTGGGTCCCTATTTTGCTTGGTTTTGTGTTCGCCCTGGCGGCGAGTCTATGGCTAGCCTTAGTCCGTCCGCGCCAGTGACAGGTCGCGCGCCATGACACCAGAATGGATTGGTGTGTTGGCCATGGGGGCGCTGTTCGCACTAATCATGTTGCGCGTACCGGTTGCTATTGCCATGGGTGTTTGTGGCCTGGTTGGCTATGCCGCACTCGACGGCTGGGAGTTTGCACTCCTGGCCGCCGCCTCCACCCCTTATGACTTAACCGAAAAATATGCGCTGAGCGTTGTGCCCCTTTTCATTCTGATGGGGGTTGTCGCCACGCGGGCAGGCATGTCGCAAGAACTATATCGCGCCACCAATGCCATCTTCAGTGGCATGCGTGGTGCATTGGCGATGGGGACCGTTGGCGCCTGCGCGGGCTTTGGCGCAATCTGCGGCTCATCGTTGGCAACAGCGGCGACAATGACCCCAGTCGCCGTGCCTCAGATGCGACGCCACGGTTACGACGATGCTCTCGCCACCGGTGTCGTCGCTTCTGCCGGCATCCTGGGGGTGTTGATTCCCCCGTCCGTGGTGCTGGTGGTGTACGCGATTATTGCCGAGCAGGGCGTGCCACAGCTATTTGCTGCTGCGTTGTTACCGGGTTTACTTGGCGCACTGTTGCATCTGCTTGTCGTTGCTGGAGTCGCGCGGTGGCAGCCAGAAAGAGTCCCCACCACCGACAAGATGACCGCCGCAGAGCGACTGGGTGCACTGGTCGGCTTGTGGAAAATGGCGCTGCTGTTTGCGATTGCTGTGGGTGGTATCTACTCGGGCCTTATGAGCCCAACCGAGTCTGCCGCTGTTGCTGCATTGGTCGCAATTGTGATCGGGCTGGTCACGCGTACACTAAGCTGGCGAGCACTGTCAGAAGCCTTTCTCGAAACGATCTGGACGACTGGCCAGCTCTTCATCATCATCGTCGGCGCATTCCTGTTTGCGTACTTCATCGCACTCACGCAACTGACCGTTGCGTTATCGGAGTGGGTTCAAGGCCTTCAGCTCGCGCCGATTGCTGTCATCGGGTTGATCATTGTGTTCTACCTGATTCTCGGCTTCTTTCTTGATGCGATCAGCATGCTGCTGATTACCGTGCCGGTGTTTTTGCCGCTGGCCGAGAGCGTCGGTTATGACCCGATCTGGTTCGGTATCCTCATTCTGGTTGCCGTGGAGGTCGGCATGATCACACCGCCGGTGGGGTTGAACATCTTTGTCGTGAAATCGCAGTTGCTGCAGATCGACCTCATGACGATTTATCGCGGGATCGTGCCGTTTCTGTTTGCTCATGCGGCATTGATAGTGGCGCTGCTCATATGGCCAGGGCTGGCTTTGTTCTTGCCGGGCGTGCTCTACTGATGTTCAACGGTTCTAGTCCTTTTGGGTCCATCAATCTTGAGGATTGTCACCGGAGGTCAGTTGGCAGATGATTCAACTGTCTCCTCCGTTTCCGACCCAGGTCGGCTACAGCAACGCTCGGTTTACCGAGCGTTTTTTTTGTCCGACACTCACTCACCGTTTGAAGGCGCTGCGCAGCGATTGATGGTGGTGATGGCCGAGTCGAATGGCACGATATACACTGTCCGGGTCGGCATTGAGCGCGAGTAGAGAGATGCAGAGGAGAGAGTCGTTTGGTCGTTGTACGAGAAATTGAAGCCGCCGATCACAAGGCATGGAAGCCACTTTGGGATGGCTATAACGCGTTCTATGGACGTGAGGGGCCAACCGCTCTACCGGATGAGATCACGCAAACGACCTGGCATCGCTTTTTGAATGCAGAAGAACCTGTATTTGCTCTGGTCGCCACGATTGACGCAAAGATTGTCGGCATCGCCCACTTTCTCTATCACCGCAATACAACGGGCCTTGAGTTGACTTGCTACCTGCAAGACTTGTTTACGTTGCCCAAAGCGCGTGGCCAGGGGATTGGCCGCGCGCTCATCCAGGCGATCTATACGCGCGCAGAAGCTGACGGTATTGGCAGAGTCTATTGGCACACGCAAGAGTCAAACAAGGCCGGTCGGTTGTTGTATGACAAAGTGGCTGAGCACGCCGGGTTCATTGTCTATAGCCACAAGCTGTAGCCGAAATAGAAAGCCATCCCTAGCCGCCGGTAATCCCCAACCGTTTTGCAAAGCGTCGCATCCCGCCCAGCCAGCGATCATAATCTTGCGCCTTGCGTTGAAAATACGTCAGCACATCGGCATGGGGCAGGATTAGAAACTGCTCTGTTGCCAGCCCGGCCACAACGCAGTCAGCCAGGTCTGCGGGTGTCATGACGCCGTCATTGGCAGCGGCCATCGCGCCCTGGCGCCCTTCGATCATCGGTGTGGCAACTGCCTGTGGACATAAGACAGAGACACGAACGCCGCTGTCGCCATGGCGGATCGACAAATACTCGGCAAACGCGATCGCTGCATGTTTACTCACGGCATAAGTGGCAGATGGCAGCGACGTAATCAGCCCGGCAGCCGAGGCTGTGTTGAGCAGGTAGCCGCCGCCCGCAGCCACCATCGCCGGGACCACTGCACGAGCGGCGTAAACATGGGCCATGACGTGAATCTGAAAGTTCAGATCCCATTCGGCATCAGGCGCATGTTCTGATCCGTCGCGGATAATGCCGGCGTTTGAACAAAACAGGTCGATTTGCCCGAACCGCTCAAGCGCGGCCGCCGTCAATGCCTGCACCTGGCTCTCCTGACCGACATCGGCCGCATGAACCATGACGGTCGGTCCGTCGTTGCCGGCATCCCCAAGTTTAGTTGCAACGGCATCGAGCGCGGCCTGCTGTGCTGGCAGATCTGTGAGCACCAGGGCAGCCGGCTTGTCCTTGGCAAATCGAATCGCAAGCGCTTCGCCAATGCCGCTGGCTGCGCCCGTAATCACAATGACTTTGTTTGATAGTTCCACAGTGTCTGGCTCGCTGGAAAGGAAGAATCGGCAAGCGCATAGTGCAAGACGTCACGCCGTGCGCTTGGCTGAATGACAAGTGCTGAGACAGCACCATCAGGTTACCTCGATCGGGCGGCAGGCTTCAAAACGTCGAATCATCGTGACAAAATGCGCATGCAATCGGGTGTGCGAAACTGTGGGCATGGAGACAAACTCACCCATCACACTGTCCGGCTCGCCTGGCTCGCCATACACGCGTAAGATGCTCGCGCTGCTTCGCTACAGACGTATTCCGTATCGCTTTATTCAGACCTCGGCAGCGGCGCAGATGAACTTGCCAACCGCCAAAGTGCCGCTGTTGCCCACCTTCTATTTCGCTGATGAAGGGGGTGCGCGTCAGGCAGTCACCGATTCCAGTCCAATCATCCGGCGCCTTGAGCCAATCAGCCCCGAACGGCAGGTGGTGCCGCCTGACCCTGTGGTCGCGCTGATTGATAGGCTGCTTGAGGACTATGCAGACGAATGGCTGACCAAACCGATGTTTCACTTTCGATGGCGTTTTCCCGAGGATATCCGGCGGGCGGCCGAAGTCTTGCCGCACTGGCGCTATGGGACGAGCTCTGACGAACACATCAGGCAACGCGGTGATGAGTTTTCAAGCCGGCAGATTGCCAGGCTTGGTGTCGTGGGCTCCAATGACACGACTGCTGAGGTCATTGAGCAAAGCTACCGTCGCTTTCTGACGGCTTTCGATATCCACCTCACCAGCTATCCATTTTTGTTGGGTAGTCGCCCTAGTGCGGCTGATTTCGCGGTTAGCGGCCAACTCACCCAGCTAGTTCAGTTCGACCCGACGCCCATGTCGATTGCGCTCGAGGCAGGCGGGCGCGTCTACGCGTGGGTAAGCAGTCTTGAAGATCTTTCCGGACTAGAGCCCGACTCATCTGGCTGGCTGCAACGTGACGCCATACCCGCCAGCCTGCACGCATTGCTCGCTGAAATGGGACGTGTCTACACCCCCGTTATGCTCGCAAACGAGCAAGTGGTGAACAGTGGTGCCGAGCAGGTCCGAACGACCGTTGACGGCAAACCGTGGACGCAGCGGCCGTTCCCGTATCAGGCCAAGTGTGTGCGATGGCTACGCGAAGCCTTCGCGCAACTGAGTGCTCAAGATCGAGACGCGTTTGGCAATCTGATTGCCGGCTCGGGCCTGGAGCCGCTCTTCAACTGACTGACCCTGCCAAACAAGTTTGAATCAATACTTGGAGAAGACCATGAGCCACTGCATCGTTGTTGTTCAGTTTGATCTCCCCCGACGCGAGGAAAGCCAGGCGATTAAGGGGGCTGTTGCCTCCGCTCCAACTTACCGGGCGCTCTGCGCCAAAGGTCTGATTCGGAAAGACTATCTGAATGGTGACTCGGGTACCGGCGGCATCTATCTTTGGCAAGACCGGCAATCGGCCCAGGCGTGGTTTACTGAAGATCGACTTGCGTCGTTAACAGAGCGCATTGGTGTCCGGCCGACGCTGACCTGGTATGACACATACGTTACTGTTGACAATGCGAAGGGGGAAACGCTTGTTAATGGCGTCAGGCTGGCGGCGGAAGCTGGCGCGGGGTAGATGCGCGGGCCATGGTGTCGGCAGGTTGCGCGCTATTTTTGAACGGAAAGGGCGCCTCCTTTTTTGTCGACGATGAAGTACAAGTGGCCCACAATTGTTTAGAGGGGCAGTCCATTCTGTGAGCTGCCTCGCCGGGGGGAATCGAACAGAATTGTCCGAAAAGACCCAAGCATAAGCAAATATTCTGAATTGAGGGCGGTTCTATTTCGAAAGTACCCCTTTTGTACCCCCGATGTTCTCGGATCGCCCTGAATTAGTCGAACGGAAAGTTGTGTTGGCGGTTCTAAATTTGATGATGCGTTGTGACACTGGATACTAAAACTGGAGTGAACTTGTTCGCATCACTGGAGGCAACTCGTTCAATCCGTCTTCGCTCTCTCGCCAATCGCCTCGCTTTTCTCAAATACATTGCTTCGATGCGAGAGACCCAGAGGCGACCGTCGTGGTTGGAATTTCGCTCTCGTCAGGCCGGACCGACACGCAAAAAAGAGGCATTGTATGCAGACATTGGAGACCGGATTGGGTCCATTGAGTTCAATCCCTCGAACTGCATTATCTATCTGCTGGAAAACGCGCCGATCGACTGGTCATTCAGCGCGGCCGGTTCAGTCAAGTCAGTGATAAACCGGTGAACTAAGGCTCACCCACCAGTCAGTTTTCTACCGGCATCGCCTGCTTAATCACACCAACAATAACGATCATCTTCCCAATGACACATCGCTGGAAAGTATCGATTGTCTGAATCAGTATGGCCTTTGCCGATGCATCCAACGCCATCGCTGGCTGCCCCAAGCCACCGATGATTTGCAACCCAAGGCTCTGCGTATCAACCATCACACTGTCAATAGCCAGTGCCAATGCCCGTGATTCATTCAATGGCGCAAGCCGGTCGCTGAGCAACCCCAGGTATTGCGGCCAATGCGCTAAATGGCGATACATCGTTGGCATGATTGGATGGTCCCCACCAATCGTGGCAAGCTGAAGTACCAGCGCACGGGTGTGTTCATTCATCTCAGCAACGGCCAGCGGCTTTGGCATTGTGCCGGTCAAAGCGGCTTGTTGTTCTCCATCGGGTCTAACCAGTGGCAATGATTGATGCCCGTCCCCACAAAGCCTTGCACGCAGTGCGCCGAAAGCAATCATGTTCATCGCATTGCTGCGCTCGTAACTGCGCAGGATCATCCGGATTGAATTGAGGTCTGCACGGGCAATCCCGGTATCACCCAGGGTGGCTTCGCTGATGGCTGCCACCGATGGCAAAGACAAAGCATTGCGCAACGCGTGCGCCTGAACACCGATCGTGCCGTCCAGGTAGATTGGTTTCAGAGATTGCCAGCACCAGGGCAGGACGTTGGGGAAAGTTGCGAGATGCCGAAAGATCAGATTGACCACAGGCACGCCAAGCGACTGGCGGATATCCTCAAACAGTGTGGCTTGCTCACCGGTTGCGTCGACTTCGTTGATTGCGGGGATCGGGTCGGCGTGAGTGGTCATAGTGTGGGAATACCAGGGCTGGGCAGCTTCAGTCATTTTAACTGCCGCTCCGCTGGGCAATGAGGGAATACTGTGGCGCTCAGGCTTGGCGTACGCGATTGGTTCCCCCTTCCCCTGGCGGCCAAACCGGCCACTCAACGCGTTGTCACCGGCGGACTCTGCCGTTTGGCACCTGGGATTTGGGCACCGGCACGCCGTCAGGCAATATTGGCCCACACGGATCAACAGTAAAACAGTGCCTGAGTTCGCCCAAGACCCCGCCATTTCAAATTAACGACGCGCATCAGTTTGTTTGCGCAACCACTCACGGCCAAAAAATTACTGTTGGTGCTTCGGCGTTTCTCTGGATTGAGGGCAGCGCTGTTCAGCGGCCTTCACCTTTTGTCATTGGTGCCAGATACTTGAATGGAACGAAACAGGTGGAGGATCTGCCTTACGAAGATCCCGAGCCCGCAGCCGTCCTGAGCACACCACGTTGTATCGGCCGGTGAGCGAGCATGCAGCCGGTTTCATCGCGCACACTGAGGCGAGCACTGGTTCGACATTGCCGCCGTTCATCAAGGATGAGTTTGAGGCATACCTGCAGTGCGGCATGCTGGCGCAGGGATTCCTGAGGTTACGCTGCGCCGATTGCCATCACGACAAGCTGGTGGCGTTCAGCGGCAAACGACGCGGGGTCTGCCCCTCATGCGGGGCAAGGTGGATATCGCAGAGCGCGGCCCATCTGGTGGACCAGGTGATCCCGCCGGTGCCGATACGCCAGTGGGTGCTGGCCCTGCCGAACGGGCTGCGATTGTTGCTGGCCGCGCGGCCCGAACTACTCACGCAGGTGGTGCACCGGGTGCTGCAGGGGCACTTGCTCAAAGGCGCCGGCTTGCAGAGCGGGCAGGGACAGGGCGGTGCGGTGACATTGATCCAGCGTTTCGGGTCGGCTGCGAATCTGAACATCCACCTGCATTGCCTGGTGCTGGACGGCGTGTACCGGTGTGGTGCCGATGGACAGGCGCACTTCGTTGCCGCGGACGCGCCCACGGAGGACGAACTGTCCGCGCTGCTGCAAACGCTGATCAAGCGGCTGATGAAGCTGTTCGTCCGCCGGGGCGCACTGGAGCAGGAGGATGCGCAGTGCTGGCCGGCCGAGCTCGATGATGACGACGAAGCATCGCAGCCCTTGTGGGCACTACAGAGCGCAGCGGTGAGTTACCGCATAGCGTTCGGCCAGCGCGCCGGACAAAAGGTGCTGACCCTGCGCGGCGCGCCAGCGCCAGAGCGCACACCACGGGCGCGGCTGTGTGCCGAGACAGACGGTTTCAGCCTGCACGCGGCGGTGTGGGTGCGCGCGCACGAGCGGGGGCGGCTTGAGAAACTGTGCCGATATATCACGCGCCCAGCGATTTCAGACGAGCGCATTAAGCTGGATGAGACCGGGCAGGTACGGCTGCGACTGAAGACGCCCTGGCGTGACGGGACCACACATCTGGTGATGAGCCCGCTGCAATTCATGTGGCGCCTGGCAGCACTGGTGCCGCGACCGCGGCTGCACTTGATCCGATTCCATGGCGTACTGGCACCGAACGCCAAACTGCGTGCGCGCCTGCTCAAACGGGTGTTCGATATCGACATGCGCGACTGCCCGAACTGCGGCACACGAGAACTGAAGATGGTCGCACCGATTGTCGAGCGGGCGGTGATTGCAGTCATCCTCGCGCACCTGGGGCTGGATCCGCAACCGCCGCCCCGGGCGGCGCCAGGCCAGCGGAAAACCGATCAGCAGTGATGAGCGAAGGCCGGCGTTGCGACGCAGGAGAGGATGACACCGCAGAACACTGCGGTGGCGTGCGATGCTGCGCCTCAAGTGGGCACTCGGGGCAGGATGGGCTGGATCGGGGACGATTGATCACGACGCGGTGCGCGATGGGCCGCATGTGGCCAACTGGAACTGACGTTGTTGAGGGTTTTCAGTGGAGGGTGACTGCTGCCGGTGCTGTCTGATACTTGGCGAATAGCGTTTGAAATTTCTATCCGCCGTGGCGACTATCAGGGCATTCAAGTACCACGGCGGAGTGGCGCTGGCAGACCTTAGTACTGAAAACCTGCCTGCCCTTGAAACCGGTCTGGCCAATCTGCAGCGCCATGTCAGCAACATCAAAGACAGGTTCAGCCTGCCGTGCGTGGTTTCAGTGAACTATTTCACGGCTGATACCGATGCCGAGCTTGCCTTGATTGCAGAGAAGATGTCAGCGCAGTCAGTGCCGGTCGTGACCGCCCGGCATTGAGCCAATGGCGGCGCGGGCGCTGCCGAATTAGCCGAAAAAGTTGTCGCGCTGTGCGATGCGCCAACGCCTGAGTTGAAATTTACTTACGAAGACAAAATGCCGTTGTGGGAAAAATGCGTGCTATTGCCCAGAAAATCTATGGCGCAAGCGACATCTCTGCCAGCGCCAAGGTGCTGAAACAAATCGATCAATTACAGGAAGAAGGTTACGGTGACTTGCAGGTCTGTGTCGCCAAAACGCAATATTCCTTCACTACGGATGCTGCTGCTCGCGGCGCGCCAAGTGACCATGCTGTTGATGTCCACAAGGTGAGGCTGTCGGCCGGTGCCGAGTTCGTTGTAATGATCTGTGGCGATGTGATGACGATGCCTGGTCTGCCCAAGGCGCCGACTACGTTGAAAATTGATATCGATGACAATGGCAGAATCAGTGGCTTGTTTTAGATGGCTGCTGATGAACCGGCACTGACTGCTGCAAGGCTTCAATAGCGTTTAGTAAGGCGACACTAGTGGCTGGTTTCTGCAGAAAGCCGACCCGTGTGCCGCCGAGCTTGGTGCTCACCGCATCAACGCGGTCGGCAAGTGCGGTGTGTCCGGACAAGACAAGTACGGGCACATTCCGGGTGAGTTGGTCGAACAGTTCCGGCAAGACTGTTTCGGCATTTTCACCATCTCTGAGATGCCAGTCGATCAGGATCACGGCCGGGTCGCGGCCAAGGCTTTGAATGACCGCTTTGGCAGATTCGAGGTCTTCGCTGACATGGGCCTCGTAGTTTGATTGCTCGAACATTGCAAACAAGCCAAGTCGGACCAGGGCATCATCTTCAATGATCAGAATTGCTTCCTTGCGCTGTGGGTCTGTCCCGTCTGAGCGGTCTGCTGGCTGGCTGTTACTTGCTTTCGACTCGACAGCGCTCGCCGCCTCGGCCGGTCTCGGGCTGCGAAACTCGCTGAGCACGAGATCGAAGCGACTCCCCCCGGCTGGCGTCAGTTTTGCGTGTAGAGGGTAGCCGCCCGCACTGGCCAGACGTTGTGCGATCGACAGACCCAGCCCTCGCGTGCCGGGCGGTGATGCCTGATACGGGTAACCCGGCGCTGATGTGGAAAATGACTGCAATATTTCTGCGCTAACGCCTTTGCCGTCGTCTGTAATGACGATGTGAAGATCGCGATCGTCATCAACTTCAGTGCCGATTGTGACTCTGCTGCCGCCTGAGTGTTCAATTGCATTGGCCAGGAGATTCTGAATAATGCGTTCAACATAGTGCTCGTCCGCGTAGACGGCAATTCGTTCCGCTATTTCAATCCTGGCGTCGATGCCGTGTCGTTCGGCATGAATCGCCATCATGGATCTGATGTTCTCGAGCAGGGCATTCAGGTCGAACCAATTTGCATTGGGTTCACCTTTTTCAAGATCCAGTCTGGCAACATCCAATAGGCGGGTGATGACTCGGTTTATCTGATCGCTTGCCTGCCCGAGGGGGCCAAGCCTGGCGGTATTGGGGAGCGGCTCGCTTTGATTGCTAAGGCTTTCCACAAGCAGCAATATCGTCTGTGCTGGCTGGCGAAGATCGTGAGAGACAGTCGCCAGGAACAGATCTTTCATCTTCATCAGTTTGTTGAGTTCTGACGCCTGCTGCGCAAGCGTGGCGGTGAGCTGTCGTTCTGCCAGTTGTGCCTTGATGGCATCGCTTGTTTGCCGGTAGGAGGACCTCGTTGTTTTGGCCATTGCAAATCCTATCAGTGCCAGTCCAAGCAAAGCCGGAGGTTCGAAGTGGCCGCCGATGCCTAGAAAGTAGCCAATCAGCATGAAGTACGGTGGCGCTACGAAACTGATCACTGCCCAGGGCAGGTCGCCCTGTGTCGTTGCCGCGTTGCCACCCAGGCTCGCCACTACAGCGACGAATAACCATAGCAGCGTTGGATCCCCAATGCTGGTGATTGCGATCACGCCATAGGCCCAAAGCAGCCCTGACACCAATCGCGATGCGACGAAAATGCGACCGAACAGAATGACAGCATTGTCGTCGTTGGGATTGAGTCGGTACTTCGCGATGATCAGAGGAATGATCGCGACCAGCAATCCATACATCCACGCGACAGCAGACCAGGAAAATGCGGTGCAGGTAATCCATGAAATCAGGAAGACAGTTGATACCACTGCGCTGATGATGGTGGCAGTCAGTCGGTAAAAGATCAGGCGAACTGCTTCAAGCCGAAGTTGCGAAGCGGCTGGTTCGCGTTCAATATCAATTCTTGTGGTGGTTAAGATAGTAGTGCTCACCCGTTACCGACAGTTGGCGATATGTCTGAGATCTTGCGCTTGTCAACTTCCTTTTTCTACTTCTTCTTGTCTGCATCTTCGATTGGCGACGCCTGTTAATTTGAGCATACACTTTTTTGCGAGCAGATGTCTTGATCTTCCCCAGCAAACCTGGACACCCTGTTAAGCGAATAAACTCTCGCAACAGAGGTGAACCATGGCAAGAAAGACAAAGCAGGCCAAGCAGCCGCACAACCAGTATACGGACGAGTATCGAGCCGAGGCCTTAAAGCTGGCCGAGCGTATTGGTGTGAGCGCGGCAGCGCGTGAACTGGGCCTTCACGGCTCACAGATCTATGGATGGCGCGGCAAGACTCGCCAGGACGAAACCGAGAGCGAGAGTCACAAGCGCTTGCTGGAGGAAACCGCCAAACCCAAACGTCAACTGGCCGACCAGCAAGAGGAGATGGCGATCTTAAAAAAGGCATCGGCATATTTCGCGCGAAACCAGAAGTGAAGTATGCCTTTGTTGACGATCACCAAACCCAGTTCAAGATCCAGATGATGTGCCAAACCTTGAGTGTCTCGCGCAGCGGCTATTACCTGTGGCGGCGCGGGCGTGACAAAATCTCAGTGAACAAGCAACGTGCTCGTGCGCGAGACCAGGCAATCGCTTCACTGTTTGACAAACGTAAAGGCCGGTACGGGTCACCCCGAATCGCCCGTGACTTACGGCAGGCTGTGTAATCCCCCCGAAAATCCGCGGGGCCGATCGGTGGAAAATTCCATTACCCGAATTGAGGAGTTTTCTATGCGAAAGTCACGATATAGCGACAGCCAGATTCTGGCGATCCTGAAGCAAAATGAGCAAGGCGTATCGGTCCCGGATTTTTGCCGGGAGCACGGTATGAGTTCGGCGCAGTTCTATAAATGGCGAGCCAAGTTCGGCGGCATGAACGTGTCGATGATGAAGCGGCTTAAAGAGCTTGAGGCCGAGAATAAGCGACTCCAGAAGATGTATGCTGAAGAGCGGCTGAAAGCCGAGTTACGCCAGGAAGCCCTCGAGGGAAAGTTGTGAAGCCATCTCGCCGTCGCGAGATGGCAGAAAAGGTGGTGACCGAACGTGGCGTGAATGTTCGTCTGGCCTGTCAGGCGTTTGGCATCAGCGAGAGCTGCTACCGTTACCGGGCTAGGCTGAGTCAAGAGAATGGCCGGATTGCTGATTGGCTGCTGCGGCTGACGACGGCGAATAAGCGTTGGGGGTTCGGCTTTTGCTATCTGTTTCTGCGCAACGTCAAAGGCTACGGTTGGAATCACAAACGCATTTACCTGATCTATCGAGAGTTGGATCTGAATCTGCGAATCAAACCCCGGCGACGGTTAGGGCGAGATAAACCACTGGCGCTTGGTACAGCAACCGCGATCGATCAGATCTGGTCGATGAACTTCATGAGCGATTCACTGCGCGATGGGCGCACGCTTAGAACCTTGAATGTGATGGATGACTACAACCGTGAAGGGTTAGGCATCGAAGTCGATCTGTCATTGCCTGGTGAACGAGTGACTCGCTGCTTGGATCAAATCATCGAGTGGCGGGGCGAGCCGTCTGCTATTCGTTGCGACAACGCCCCGAATACTTATCGCAAGCGATGCAGGGCTGGGCAGAGAATAAACGAATCACTTTGATGTATATCCAGCCCGGCAAACCAACGCAAAATGCGTACGTGGAAAGATTCAATCGGACCGCGCGACACGAATGGCTTGATCTGCATGAATTCGAGCGTGTTGACCATGCCCAGAGGCTAGCCACTAGTTGGCTCTGGGCATACAACAATGAGCGACCAAACATGGCAATAGGAGGCGTACCACCGAGGTACTTGCTAGCGCAGGCAGCCTAAACCGTTCTACCCGATGGCTCGATGGAAAATGGGGGGATTACAGTTCGATTTCCCGTTGAGCCTCCAGTGATACCCCGATGGTGCTTGGAAGTTACTGGATCTCGCAAGTGCTTGATGGACCTGAAATACGGGAATTCTCAAAGAAAACGCCGTCACTAGGACGGCGTTAGATGTTGCTGGGGGTATTGATGGTGGAGCCGGGGGGAATCGAACCCCCGTCCGCAAGTCCTCTACGACCAGTTCTACATGCTTAGTCTGACAATTTAGATCTCATTGAATGCTTAGCCGACAGACAGGCTGACACCCAACCAGTTACCTTGGATTTAGTGCCTTCACTAAGTAACCCAGCGGGACACGATCCGATGTAAATGACGCTGCAGTGGGTTTAACCCCACCCCACCCATCGGCAAGTAGGTGCAGCGGCTTAGGCCTTAAGCGGCCAGTGCGAAACGCTCGTCGTT
>JBGCFG010000075.1:0-24735 GCA_045106815.1 Burkholderiaceae bacterium
TGCGCGACGGGACAAAAGCTGGCGAGTATCTGAAGTCAAAGCTTGGTATTGATTACAACGAGACTACGGCTGACGGTTTGATCACGCTGGTTGAGAGTGAATGCCTGGGGTCTTGTGGAGATTCGCCGGTCATGTTGGTGAACAACAAACATATGTGCAGTTTCATGAGCACTGAGAAAATGGATGCGCTCATTGAAGAACTGAAGAGCAAGGCAGATAAAACAGAATGACAAGCCCTGGCGGCGCTCGGTCATGAGCGATACCAGGTTGATCCAGGTCAAGAGCCAGGATCGTTTTCGGGGTACAAACCGCTGCAAATGCCGCGGATAGTCGCAAATGAATGAGCAGGCAAATTAATGGGCGCACACGATTTCAATCTTGAAATGGCAGATATTCCACACGTGGAAACCTGCTTTCACGGACGTCACATTTCACCGCAGATTTTGGCGGGCTTAAGCTCAGCTGACGACTGGGGTATCGACAAATACGAAGCGCGAGAGGGCTACGCGGCGCTTCGAAAAATTCTGACGGAGAAGATCTCCCCGGAAGACGTTATCGCGACGGTGAAAGCGTCGGCCCTTCGCGGTCGTGGCGGTGCCGGTTTCCCGACCGGGCTGAAGTGGAGTTTTATGCCGCGTGGCTTTCCGGGTCAAAAGTATCTTGTCTGCAATTCGGACGAAGGCGAGCCCGGCACATTTAAAGACCGCGACATCCTGCGTTACAACCCTCACATCGTGATTGAAGGGATGGCCATTGCCGCTTATGCCATGGGCATTACGGTCGGCTATAACTACATTCACGGTGAAGTCTGGTCTGTGTATGACCGCTTTGAAGAGGCGCTGGAGCAAGCGAGGGAGGCCGGGTATTTGGGCGACAACATCCTGGGCTCAGACTTCTCATTTCAACTGCACGCATTTCATGGCTTCGGTGCCTATATCTGCGGTGAAGAAACCGCGTTACTTGAGTCACTCGAAGGCAAAAAAGGACAGCCTCGGTTTAAGCCGCCGTTTCCAGCCAGTTACGGCCTATACGGTAAACCCACCACGATCAACAATACGGAAACCTTTGCGGCGGTGCCGTGGATCATTCGCAACGGTGGCGAGGCCTATCTGGAAACCGGCAAGCCTAACAACGGTGGTACTAAAGTCTTCTCGATTTCAGGCGATGTTGAAAAGCCAGGTAACTACGAAATTCCGTTAGGTACGCCGTTTTCCAAGTTGCTTGAGTTGGCCGGCGGTATGCGCGGCGGCCGAAACCTCAAGATGGTCATTCCGGGCGGCTCTTCAATGCCGGTGTTACCCGCCGAGATCATGATGGCAACCGACATGGACTACGACTCGATCGCCAAAGCTGGCTCAATGCTTGGTTCGGGTGCAGTCATAGTGATGGATGAAACCCGCTGTGCGGTGAAGTCTCTGCTGCGTCTGTCGTACTTCTATTTTGAAGAGAGTTGTGGCCAGTGCACACCTTGCCGTGAAGGCACCGGCTGGTTATACCGGATGGTCAATCGAATTGAGCACGGCGAGGGTCGACCAGAAGACCTTGATGAACTCAACCGCGTAGCCGACAACATTCAGGGGCGCACCATTTGTGCGCTTGGCGATGCCGCGGCAATGCCGGTACGCGCGTTCCTGAATCACTACCGCGAAGAGTTTGAGTATCACATCGAAAATAAACGCTGCCTCGTGCCGCATTACGTCTGAATAAAGAAGCGATTGACTCATGGTTGAAGTAGAAATCGATGGCAGGAAGGTAGAGATCCAGGAGGGCAGCATGGTCATGCATGCCGCCAACAAACTCGGTGTCTACGTTCCACACTTTTGCTATCACAAGAAGTTGTCAATCGCGGCGAACTGTCGCATGTGTCTGGTCGAAGTGGAGAAGGCGCCCAAGCCACTACCTGCGTGTGCGACACCGGTTTCTGATGGCATGAAAATCCACACGCGCTCTGAAAAGGCGATCTCGGCTCAAAAAGCCGTGATGGAGTTCTTGCTCATCAATCATCCGCTTGATTGCCCCATCTGCGACCAGGGGGGCGAGTGCCAGTTGCAAGACCTTGCAGTTGGCTATGGTGGTTCAGAGACCAAATACTCCGAAGAAAAACGCGTTGTCTTTCATAAGCCGATGGGGCCCCTCATTTCTGCTGAAGAGATGTCGCGCTGCATTCATTGCACGCGCTGTGTACGCTTTGGTCAGGAAGTGGCCGGTGTTATGGAGTTGGGCATGGCGAACCGGGGTGAACACGCCGAGATCATGACCTTTGTTGGCCGCTCGATTGATTCAGAATTGTCGGGCAACATGATTGATATCTGTCCGGTAGGCGCGCTGACATCCAAGCCGTTTCGTTATTCGGCTCGGACCTGGGAACTGTCTCGTCGTAAGTCTGTTTCTCCCCATGACAGCATTGGCGCCAACCTGACGGTTCAGATTAAAGGGCAGCAGGTCATGCGGGTTGTGCCGCTCGAGAACGAGGCAGTTAACGAATGCTGGATTTCCGACCGCGATCGCTTTTCTTATGAGGCCTTGAATTCAAGCGAGCGCCTTACAGAGCCCATGATCAAGCAAGACGGGCAATGGGTGGCGACTGATTGGGCAACTGCTCTCAATCAAGCCGCTGCGATCTTCGCGACTGCTCGCGCCAACCACGGCGCCGAGAAGGTCGCCGCACTAGGCGCGCCGACGTCAACCGTTGAAGAGTTGTACTTGCTTCAAAAACTGATGCGTGGGGTCGGTAGCGACAATGTCGATTTTCGACTACGCCAGTCTGATTTTTCAATCGACACGGCGGGTAAGGGCGCGCCCTGGCTGGGCTTGCCATTAGCTGACGTCAGCAGCCTCGCAGCTTTGCTTTTGGTCGGATCATTTATTCGCAAAGATCAGCCAGTACTGTCGGCACGCATTCGTCAGGCGGTCAGTCGCGGCATGAGCCTGTCTGTTATTCATGGCGTGGACGATGACTTGCTCATGCCGATCGCCAACAAGGCAATTTGCGCGCCGAGCCAGTGGCTTCACCAATTGTTGCAGGTGTTGGCATGTGTTTTGAAAGCCAAAGATCTGCCTGTCCCGAGTGACCTGGTAGAGGCACTAAACGGCGTTGATGCCGATAATGCTGACAGCAATAGCCGCGGTATTGCCGACGCGCTAGTCTCCGGCGAGCGCAGTGCAGTGTTGCTAGGCAATGCTGCTATGCAAATGCCAAGCGCCGCAGATCTGATGCGGGTGGGCCAGGCAATTGCCGCCGCTAGTGGTGCGACATTTGGTGTGATCGGTGATTCCGCCAGCAGTGTTGGTGGTTATCTAGCCGGCGCAACGCCAAATGGCGTTGGCGCTGTAAGAGCAAAAGCCATCGGCATCTCGGGCATGAATGCAGCAAAGCAACTCAATGCCGACATTCGCGCGTTTCTATTGCTGAATTTGGAGCCGGCGCTCGATTTGGCGGCAGGGTCAGCCGCAATGAAAGCCCTCGAAGCAGCAGAAGCGGTCGTCGCCATTACGCCCTTCGAGTCTGAAGACCTGAAGTCTACGGCCCACGTTTTACTGCCGGCGGGTCCGTTTACCGAAACAGGAGGCAGCTTCATTAACGCCGATGGCCGGCTCCAGACGTTCAACGGAGTGGTTCGCGCAGCCGGGGATTCCCGTCCCGCCTGGAAGATCTTGCGCGTGCTTGCCAACCGTCTGGACCTCAAGGGGTTCGAGTTCGATTCAGTTGCAGAGGTTCGCGACGAGGCAATCGGGCAGGCGGCCGAAGGCTTTGGTGCTCACCTGTCTAATGAAGTTGGCGGCGCTGTGTCTGCCAAGCCATCGCCGGGTAGTGCCTCGGTTGAGCGAATGGCTGATGTACCCGTCTATTTCTCAGATGCGCTTGCGCGGCGTAGCCCTTGTTTGCAGGAGACCCGGGACGCGCAAGCGCCGCAGGCCAATATCAATCCTCAAACCCTTGAGGAACTCTCGATTTCCTCCGGTGATCAAATTGTTGTCAGTCAAGAAGGTGGCGAGGCGAGCGTTCAGGTGATTGCTGACGTTTCAGTCGCTCCTGGCGTTGTGCGACTGGCCGCAGCGCATCCATCCACAGCGAATCTGGCATCAATGTTCGGTTCAGTCTCTGTGAGGCGCGCCTGATGGACGGTGTGATCAGCTCAGTCACCACTTTTGGCTCTGGCATGTTTGGCGGTGCATGGCCAGTGATATGGAACCTTGCCAAAATCATTGGCGTTGTCGCGCCCCTAATGCTCTGCGTTGCCTACCTCACGTTGTGGGAACGCAAGATGATTGGCTTCATGCACTTGCGCCTGGGGCCGAACCGGGTTGGTAAGGGCTGGCTGCAGCCCATCGCTGATGGCTTGAAGCTCATCTTCAAAGAAGTGATCATGCCGACGCAGGCGTCGCCCGCGCTTTACATCCTCGGCCCGATTATGACCATCATGCCGGCGATGGCCGCCTGGGCGGTGATTCCGTTTGGACCGGAACAGGCACTGGCCAACATCAATGCTGGCTTGCTCCTGCTAATGGCGATCACTTCTTTGGAAGTGTATGGCGTCATCATCGCGGGTTGGGCGTCCAATTCAAAGTACGCGTTTTTGGGGGCGATGCGCGCCTCCGCACAGATGGTCTCCTACGAGCTGGCGATCGGATTTTCGCTTGTGGTTGTTCTGATGGTCTCCGGCAGTCTAAACATGAGCGAGATCGTCTACGGCCAGGGCAGGGGCTACTTTGCTGATCAGGGCCTGAGTTTCTTGTCCTGGAACTGGCTACCTCTGCTGCCGATCTTTGTTGTGTATGTCATTTCTGCCGTTGCTGAAACTAACCGCCATCCGTTTGACGTGGTTGAGGGCGAGTCAGAGATTGTGGCTGGTCACATGGTTGAATACTCCGGCATGGGCTTCGCTGTGTTCTTTCTCGCTGAATACGCCAACATGATTTTGCTGTCAGCGCTGGCGGCCATCATGTTCCTTGGCGGCTGGTATCCGCCCATTGATTCGCCCATCCTCAATGCGATTCCTGGTTGGATCTGGCTTGGCCTGAAGACCTTCTGCGTGGTGTCTATGTTCATTTGGTTCCGGGCGTCTTTCCCGCGTTACCGCTATGACCAGATTATGCGTCTGGGTTGGAAGATCTTTATCCCGGTCACACTGGTGTGGCTGGTCGTCGTGGCGATCTGGATCCAGACGCCATGGAATATCTGGGATTAATCTCATGCAAGCAGTCAAAGACTTTGTTTCCAGCTTCATGCTGCTCGAGATGCTCAAGGGCCTCAAGCTGACCGGTCGCTATTTCTTCGCGCGCAAGATCACGATTCAGTATCCAGAAGAAAAGACGCCGGCATCCCCCCGTTTCCGGGGTCTGCATGCGCTGCGCCGCTACCCCAATGGTGAAGAACGCTGCATCGCGTGCAAGCTGTGCGAGGCAGTTTGCCCAGCGCTTGCGATCAATATCGAGTCCGAAGTAAGGGAAGATGGCAGTCGTCGCACGACTCGCTACGACATCGACCTGACCAAGTGTATTTTTTGCGGCTTTTGCGAAGAGTCCTGCCCGGTCGATTCGATCGTCGAAACCCATATTCATGAATATCACGGCGAACAACGGGGCGACCTGTTATTCACCAAAGAAATGTTGTTGGCCGTTGGAGATCGTTACGAAGATGAAGTCGCCGAGCGCCGCACGGCAGATGCGGCTTACCGTTGATTCACTTAAGGCCGGTGTGTTGCTGACTATCAGATTGGTCATCCAATGTGGATGGGCCAGGGGGAAAACGCTTTAGCAATGGATGCGCAGTCGTTTCTTTTCGTAGTGTTCGCCGCGATTACGGTGTTTGCCGCTATTCGCGTGGTCACCGCCCGTAACCCGGTTCACTCGGCCCTGTTCCTGGTGTTGACGTTCGTCACGTCGGCATGCATCTGGATGTTGCTGCAGGCTGAATTTTTGGCGATCACGCTTGTGCTCGTTTACGTGGGTGCGGTGATGGTGCTATTCCTTTTTGTCGTCATGATGCTGGACCTAAACCTCGACCAAATGAGAGAGGGCTTCTGGCGTAATTTGCCTGTCGCGCTCTTTGTGGCGGTTGCAATCATTCTTGAACTCTCATTCGTACTTGCTTACAGCCTGGGGGGCGTTTCACCCGAGTCAGTGCCGCCGCTGCCCGCGGACTACAGCAACACCGAAGCGCTGGGCGCATTGCTGTATACCGAGTATGTCTACCCGTTTGAGATTGCGGCAGTAATACTGCTGGTTGCCATCATTGCAGCGATTGCGCTCACCTTGCGTGAGCGCAAAGATACCAAGACCAATGATCCAACCGCTGCCGTCAGAACACGCGCGGCTGATCGCCTGCGGATTGTGAAAATGCCCACCGTTGCTCGTCCGCGACCGTCGGATGAGCCACCGTCTGAAGACAGTGCATCTGGTGAGGGGGCCAAAGCATGAGCATTGAACTCCACCACTATCTGATTCTCGGTGCGGCGCTGTTTGCCATTAGCGTGGTCGGTATCTTTCTGAACCGCCGAAACGTGATCGTCGTGTTGATGTCAATCGAACTGATGCTGCTGGCAGTGAACACGAATTTCATCGCGTTCTCTCACTTTTTGGGAGATGCGGCGGGGCAGTTATTTGTATTTTTTATTCTGACGGTGGCCGCGGCTGAGTCTGCGATTGGTCTGGCCATTATCGTGATCCTGTTCCGTAACCTTGAAACAGTCAACGCCGAGGAACTCGACAGCCTGAAGGGCTGACGACAAGCCGAAAGAGCACTACCAAGCCCAAAAAGCGCTACGAGCCACATGAAAACCTTCTATCTCATTGCCGCATTTGCCCCGCTCGTCGGGGCGCTCGCCGCGGGCCTGTTCGGTCACAAACTGGGCCGAACCAACTCGCATCGAGTGGCGATTGCCGGCGTAGTGATCGCGATGTTTGCCTCGTTCTGGACTTTCCTGGATGTGATGCAGGGCAACACGTTTAACGGTTCGCTCTATACCTGGGCAGTGATCGGAGACATACGGCTTGAGGTTGGCTTCCTGATCGACACGCTGACCGTCACGATGATGTGTGTTGTGACATTTGTATCGTTGATGGTGCACATCTACACCATTGGCTATATGGCTGACGATGACGGCTATGAGCGTTTCTTCTCGTATATCTCGCTGTTTACTTTTGCGATGATGATGTTGGTCATGTCCAACAACTTCCTGCAGTTGTTCTTTGGCTGGGAGGCCGTTGGTCTGGTGTCTTACCTGCTCATCGGTTTCTATCACAACCGTGAGTCGGCCATCTACGCCAACATGAAGGCGTTTCTGGTTAATCGAGTTGGTGACTTTGGCTTTGTGCTGGGGATTGGCCTGGTGCTCGCTTACTTTGGCAGTCTGGACTATGCCGAGGTGTTTGCTGCAGCTCCAGCGCTCGCCCAGCAGACCATCAACCTCATGGGCGCAGCTGAGTGGTCGCTTTTGACGGTCACCTGTATTTGCCTGTTCATTGGGGCGATGGGTAAATCGGCACAGTTCCCGCTGCATGTCTGGCTGCCAGACTCAATGGAAGGCCCCACACCAATTTCGGCACTGATTCACGCGGCCACCATGGTGACGGCGGGCATCTTCATGGTCGCTCGTATGTCGCCCTTGTTTGAGATGTCAGACACGGCGCTGGGTTTCATCATGGTCGTTGGTGGCATCACTGCGCTGTTCATGGGATTTCTGGGTATTGTTCAAAACGACATCAAGCGCGTGGTGGCTTACTCAACGCTTTCGCAGCTGGGCTATATGACGGTTGCGTTAGGGGCGTCTGCTTACAGCGTGGCCATCTTCCACCTGATGACGCATGCGTTTTTCAAAGCGCTGCTGTTTCTCGGTGCGGGTTCCGTCATTATCGGGATGCACCATGACCAGGACATCCGCAATATGGGCGGGCTTGCCAAGTTCATGCCAATTACGTGGATAACCTCGTTGCTGGGTACGCTGGCACTTGTGGGTACGCCGTTCTTCTCAGGTTTTTACTCCAAAGAGACCATTATTGAGGCGGCTCACTTTGCGACTGTGCCGGGCGCGCAGTTTGCTTACTACGCGGTGCTGGCCGGTGTCTTTGTCACTGCGTTCTACTCGTTCCGAATGTACTTCCTGGTATTTCATGGGAAACCACGGTGGGGCCAGCACGAGTCTCACGAAGAACAAGATGACGCCAGTCACACGCCCGAATTACATGATGAGCATCACCATCACGGTTTGAAGGCAGGTGACAAGCCGCATGAAAGTCCCCTGGTCGTCACGGGTCCACTCATGCTGCTGGCAATTCCCTCAGTGGTGGTTGGATGTATTGCGATTGGCGATCTTGTTGCCGGCGACTTTTTTGCGGGTGTGATAACTGTCGATGCTGCGAGCCATCCTGCGATGGCGGAAATCATCGCCAAGTTTCATGGCTTCTGGGCGATGGGCATGCATGGCTTCGTGACAGTGCCATTCTGGCTCATGGTGGCTGGGGCTGCTTCGGCGTGGTATTGCTACCTGATCAATCCCAAGGTGCCGGCGTTCTTTAAAGACAAGCTCAGCGCTATTCACACGCTGCTTGATAACAAGTACTACATGGATCGCTTCAATGAGATTGTTTTCTCGGGCGGTTCACTGCTGCTCGGGCGCGGTCTCTGGAAGCGCGGTGATCAAACGCTGATTGACGGTTTGCTGGTCAACGGCAGTGCGCGCCTGGTGGGTTGGTTCTCCGGCGTGATGCAGCTCATTCAAACCGGACGAATAAACAATTACGCCATCACGATGATCGTCGGGGTGGCCGGGCTGTTGCTATTTGCGATTTGGCCGCTACTGTCGGGCTGATTATGCTTTGTTCAGGCTTTTTCTGGTTGGCGTAGCTTGCTGATTGCCACTTAACTTATCTCACAAAAACACTAACCGATGTCTTCATCTATTTTACTGAGTGCTGCGATCTGGCTGCCTATTCTGTTTGGGGTAGCCTTGCTGGTTCTCGGTCGCGATGGAAATGCGCCGCTGGTTCGCAAGGTTGCGCTGGCCGGAGCAGTGCTCTCATTCCTGCCGACGGTGGCACTCATCATTGGGTTTGAGTCAGGCTCAAGCGACATTCAGTTTGAAGAGCTTTCAGCCTGGGTGCCTGCGATGGGCATCAACTACCACCTTGGGGTTGATGGTCTGTCGGTTTGGTTTGTGCCGCTCACGGCTCTCATTACCATTTTTGTCGTAGTGGCAGCCTGGGAAGTCATCACTGACCGGCCTGCGCAGTACTTTGCTGCGTTCCTTATTCTTTCGGGCTTGATGGTCGGTGTATTCAGCGCCCTTGATGGTCTGTTGTTCTACGTGTTCTTTGAAGCCACGCTGATCCCGATGTATCTGATTATCGGCATCTGGGGTGGGCCGCGCCGCGTCTATGCGGCGTTCAAGTTTTTTCTATACACCTTGCTCGGGTCACTCTTGACGCTGGTGGCATTGATTTACCTGTACGTTCAGTCGGGTAGTTTTGCCATTTTGGATTGGCATCAGTTGCCATTGTCGATGAAGGAGCAAGTTTTCATCTTTATCGCGTTCATGCTCGCGTTCGCGGTCAAGGTGCCTATGTGGCCCGTGCATACCTGGTTGCCCGATGCACACGTTGAGGCGCCCACCGGCGGTTCAGTGGTGTTGGCAGCCATCATGCTGAAGCTCGGGGCTTACGGCTTTCTGCGTTTCTCCATGCCGATTGCGCCAGACGCGAGTGCTGAGTTGGCAGGTTTCGTCATCGTGTTGTCGCTAGTGGCCGTGGTGTATATCGGCTTCGTGGCGCTCGTGCAAACCGATATGAAAAAGCTGGTCGCGTATTCGTCGATTGCTCATATGGGCTTCGTCACGCTCGGTTTCTTCATGTTTAATCAACTGGGCGTGCAGGGCGGCATTATTCAGATGATCTCGCACGGTTTTGTGTCGGGTGCAATGTTCCTCTGTATCGGGGTGCTCTACGACCGGGTGCATTCACGAGAAATTGCCGACTATGGGGGTGTGGTCAACACCATGCCCAAGTTTGCCGCCTTATTCATGCTGTTCACGATGGCCAATGCCGGATTGCCGGCAACCTCCGGCTTTGTTGGTGAATTCCTGGTCATCCTGGGTGCTGTCGAATACAACTTCTGGGTGGCTTTCCTGGCAGCACTGACGCTCATACTCGGCGCAGCTTATTCGCTCTGGATGTACAAGCGAGTGATCTTTGGCGCTGTTGCGAACGACAGGGTTGCCGCGCTGAAAGATCTCAATACGCGTGAATTCTCGATGCTTTTGGTCATGGCGGTTCTGGTGCTTGCCATGGGCCTGTATCCAAAGCCGTTCACAGACGCCACCAATGCTTCTGTCGACAAGCTGCTCAAGCATGTCGCCATCTCTAAGATCCAATGACCATGCTTGAACAAATCAACCTGTCGGCCGCATTGCCTGAGGTTTTACTTCTCATAGCGATTTGCGTGTTTGTGTTGGTCGAGGCCATTCTGGGCAAGACCCGTCAACTGGCATTGGACAAGTTTGCGTTGCTCGTGATTGCAGTCCCTGCCGTTGCCACGCTGTTTCAGCTTGGCGATGCGCCTGAAGCCGCGTTTAATGGCATGTATGTGGCTGATGCGTTTTCGCATTTGCTCAAGCTTTTTGTCTATGTTGCGATTGCCGCGACGGTTATCTATGCGCGCGACTACGGCCGTGACCGCGGGCTTCACCGTGGTGAGTTCTACACCCTGACCCTGTTTGCGATGCTCGGGCAGATGGTCATGATCTCAGCCGGGAACCTGCTGGTGGTCTACATGGGCCTGGAGTTGATGTCGCTGTCTCTATATGCGCTTGCAGCGTTGCGCCGAGACGAGGCGTCATCGACCGAAGCCGCGATTAAATACTTCATCCTCGGTGCGTTGGCGTCCGGATTTCTGCTGTATGGCATGTCTATGCTCTACGGCGGCACGGGTGACCTGTCACTGTCGGGGATTGCGGCGGCCTTCGGCAGTGTGGAGACGAACCGAACGGTGTTGATGTTGGGGGCCGTGTTTATCGTTGCGGGTCTGGCGTTCAAATTCGGCGCTGTCCCGTTTCATATGTGGGTGCCCGATGTCTACCAGGGCACACCCAACTCCATTACGCTGCTCATTGCCGGCGCGCCCAAGCTGGCAGCATTTGCGATAGCTTTCCGCTTACTCGGTGAGGGTTTGATTCCGATTGCGGTTCAGTGGCAACCCATGCTGATAGTGCTGGCGGTCGGCTCGTTGATCATTGGCAATATCGTGGCCATCGCGCAGACCAACTTCAAGCGCATGATCGCCTATTCAACGATTGCGCAGATCGGCTTCGTGATGCTTGGCCTGATGTCCGGCGTTGTTGACGGCAGTGCATCTACTGCGGGCCAAGCGTACGGCGCATCGATGTTTTACATCATTACCTATGTTCTGACGACGCTGGGCACGCTTGGCATTGTCATGATGATGGCGCGTAAGGGTTTTGAGTGTCAGGAGATCAACGACTTCAAAGGGCTCGCGAAAAGAAGCCCCTTATTGGCGCTGGTGATGCTGATACTCATGTTTTCATTGGCAGGAATTCCGCCAACGGTTGGATTCTTCGCCAAGTTATCGGTGTTACAGGCTGCGATCAATGCGGGCCACGTCTGGCTCGCGGTCGTTGCCGTCCTGACGTCTCTGGTCGGTGCGTTCTACTACCTTCGAATAGTCAAAGTCATGTACTTTGACTCAGCCGAAGATAATGCACCGATCAACACTCGCTTCGACGCCCAGACTGTGCTCGCAGTGAACGGGGCGGCGGTGTTACTGCTGGGTATCATGCCCAACCCACTGATGAATGCATGTATTGAAGCGGTCCGTCAGGCGCTTGGGTCGTAATGAGCAATGTCTGACGACAAGCTTAGAGAGGAGCCAATCGACGGCTCGATTGTCTACGAAGGCCTGTTTCTCAAAATTCAGCGCGATCGGGCGCGAATGCCTGATGGCGGCGAAGCGGGGCGGGAGTTTGTCCTGCACCCAGGTGCCTCCGCCATGGTGCCCATTTTTCCCGATGAGCGAATTTTGATAGAGCGGCAGTTTCGCTACCCGCTCAAGCGGGTCTTTACCGAAATACCGGCAGGCAAGATCGACACGGGTGAAACCCCACTACAGACAGCGCAGCGAGAGCTTATTGAAGAAACCGGCTATGCTGCTGCTGAATGGGCGCCGCTCACGTCAATTCATCCAGCCATTGGCTTCGCAGATGAGAGGATCGATATCTTTTTGTGTCGGGATATGCACGAGCGTCGTCAGTCGCTTGATGCAAGCGAGTTTGTTGAGATCGACTTTGTCACTGTCGGTTGGTTGGTAGACGAATTGCGCGCCGGACGGCTGACTGATGTGAAAACTCAGATCGCGACTCACTGGCTTGACAATCTCTTTGCTGGTCGCTGGGAGTGGCCTACCTTTGAGCGCGTCTAATTGAGCTAGTTGTCGCTCAATTACTCGGTTGACTCGTGCAATGTCAGTGACTTTTTCGATCAGATGATGCCTGAGCTAGGGTAAACCTCAGCGATTCATTGTCAAGGTGGTTTGCCTGTGGAGTCGGCGAATGGTTGACGAGAATCAGGACCACCCCTTGCGCCAATCAGTCTAGGTTTCTCGTCAACTTCGAGTGTTTGATGCTAGCTGGCAATTTGGCGGGCGTTTTCGCAATGCATGGTTTTCATAAAGCCGACCGTCCATGCCAGCCGAGCCGCCATTCATACCGAAAGGATTTAAGGTCGGGGCAATTATTCCGAAGTGCTGCCATAGGGGCGGAGTCCCTGCGGTTTGACGCTTTCGGAGATCTTGATGAAGGGTGTGGTTTTCAATGTACTTGAAGAATTCATCATTGCACATTCTGATGAGCGAACATACGAAGAGATCTTCGCGTTATGCCCACTGAAGTCACATCAAGGTTACGTTGGGCCCGGCACTTATCCTGATACGGACCTCAATAGCATCATCGATACTACGTGTAGGCGCTTGGGCTTAGAGCCTGACCATGCAGTTGAATTGTTTGGTGAATTCTTATTCTCTCGTCTAGTCAACAAGTATCCCCAATTCATAAGTGAACACCATGATCCCCTGACGTTTCTCAAGACAGTGGACGAGGTGATTCATGTAGAGGTTCGTAAGTTGATGCGCGACACCAACTTGCCGAGTATCAAATGTACCGATGGGGCGGCATCAGGCGTATTGATTGTCGATTATCAGTCGAATCGAAGCTTGTGCAGACTGATGCGCGGATTACTGATTGGCGTTGGCGTTTACTTCAATGTCCCACTGAGTATTTCTGAAACTCAATGTGTCCGAGATGGAGCGGATTCGTGTCGATTCGATGTCATGAATCCTGCGCTATCGCTGGAGGCAATATGACTGAGGAGGTCTTGCGGAGGCGATTGAATCGGGCCGAACACAAGGTGCTTGTTCTTGAGTCCATGGTGGAGGATAAGACCCGAGAGCTCTACATGGCTCTGCAAGAGTCTCAGAAGGCTGAGTCGTTTCTCCGCAATATCGCCGCAGCAATGCCCGTCGCCGTGCTTGTTTACGACCTTGACGGCATCATTGTCCACGCCAATCGACAGGTGGAACAGCTGTTCGGGTTTAGCTCGAAAAGCATGAAAGGTATGCCAATCGAGCGTTGCTTTGTTGCTGGCGAGTTGCCTGCCATTATCGGTGGGTCGATGTTGGTTCCTAGGGGTTTGACAAACGAACCGCTTCGTATCGAGGCAACTTGCTTGACTCGTGCCGGCGAAGAGGTTGCCACATTAGTGAGTGCGGTACCGGTGGGTGCAGCCGACGCCGAGCAATCAAAGTTAACAGCCTGCACGATAGTAGATCTGCGTCAGCAACACCAGCGCGAAGCGGATCTGCGCCAGACTCAGAAACTTGAAAGTCTCGGCCGACTTACCGCCGGGATTGCCCACGAGATCAATACACCGGCTCAGTACGTCAATGATAGCTTGGAGTTTCTCCGTGACGCGTTGACTGACTACGGTTTGTTGATTGCGGGCTACCGCGAAGCGCTAGGCCGGAATCTGACGGATGAACTCGAAGACTTTCACAAACTCTTGCAACTTGAAGATGAGTTGGATCTTGAGTATCTCCTTGAGCACTCACCTAACGCGCTTGATCGGGCGATTGACGGTTTGAAAAGAATCTCGAGAATTTGTAGGTCAATAAAGGATTTTTCGCATTCTCATTCGGGTGGAAAGTCAGCCGAGAACCTAAATCATCGGATACTTGAAACACTTGAGTTTTCGCGTAATGAGTACAAGTACGTGGCTGAAGTGGTCACCGAACTTGCAGACTTGCCATTGATCGAATGTCACGGAGACGAAATCGCTCAGGTGGTCTTGAATCTTGTCGTGAATGCCGCTCATTCGATTGCTGAGAAGAACGCCGAGTCGAAGGAACTGGGACAGATTCTGATCAAGACTTGTCGAGTCGACGGGGAGGTCCGCATATCGATTTCTGACACAGGCAACGGAATACCGCTACACATTCGTGAGCGCGTCTTTGACGCGTTCTTCACGACCAAGCCTGTTGGTCACGGGTCCGGCCAAGGACTGGCATTGGCGCGAACGACAGTTGAAGATCGTCATGGAGGTCGAATCAATGTCACCTCCGAGGAAGGGACGGGGACCGAGTTCACGATTCATCTACCAATCAGCAACGCACAGTTGGATGAGCTTCTGTGATTAGAATTGTTTTCGTCGATGACGAGCCCAACGTTTTGAAGGGCTTAATGGATGCGCTTAGGAGGCAGCGTAGATCCTGGGAAATGACGTTTTTCGAGAGTGGTTCTCAGGCACTGAACTTTCTGAGTCAGAACAGTGCTGACATCATTGTTTCTGATATGCGAATGCCCCAGATGGACGGTGGCGAGCTATTGGAGGCAGTCCGTCAGCTGCATCCACACATGACGCGAATAGTCCTATCAGGGCATTCGGAGCGTGACCAATTGCTTCGTGCCAGCGCGGTGGCTCATCAGTACCTGAGTAAGCCTTGCAACGGGCAGGCCTTACGCGACGCCTTAGCTGGTATTGCGCGTGCACGTGAGCAATTTTCAAACCGTGGCGTGCACGAGATGGTGGGCCGCCTGGATGCGCTCACATCTGTGGGTGCGCTGCAGCAGGAAATGATGCAATTCACTGCTGGAGGCTCAAGCATCCATGAAGCACTCGCCATACTGTTAGCCAAAGAGAGCGACCTAGAAGCCCGCGTGGTCGAGCTCGCATGTCAGGCCTTTCCGGAGCTGGATTTGGGCGTGCAGTCGAACACAAAAGTCCTTGATGCGCTGGGATTTGAGCGAGTGCATGGGATCTCGCTGGCGGCGTCTATGGTTGCCGACCTTATACAGTGCAATGCCTTTGAGAAATTCGGTCACGCTCGTTGGATTAAGCACTCGTTACGGTGCGCCAGGATCGCCGAAGAATTGATTTTCGAGCCTGATCAAAAAGCTGCCGGCTTCTCTGCTGGGCTACTGCATAACATCGGCGAAGTAGTTCATAGTCTGATTGAGCCTGAGGTCTATGTCGAGATCGGGAACGCGATTGCTAGTGACGCCTCAGACCCATGCGAAGTAGAAACCAACGCGCTTGGTTTTCACCACGGTCAAACCGGTGGTTTTCTCCTTGACTCATGGGGTTTGAAACCTGAGATAGCTCAGGTAGCCCTACACCATCATGAGACCGAACCGACCTTGTCGTCAGCCCTGAAAGGGCAGGAAAGGCTGCTGAGCATGACCAAGGCAATTCAGCTGGCTGACCGGCTAGCCGACTGCGACAGCAGTGCTAATGAGCCACTCGCAGAATCGACCTCAAGAGTCATTCAAACGCTGCGCGATGACTGGTCTAGACGCGACACAGCGCTAGTGGAGGCCTGATATGACTGATGAAAAAAAACCTTTGGTTTTGTGCGTAGACGATGAGCCACAGATACTTCAGGGAATGCAGCTCAATGTTCGTCGCAAGTTTCGATTGCTGACCGCGACGAGCGGGCTAGAGGGACTCAAGATCATAGAAGAGTCGGAAACGCCAGCAGTGGTGATTTCGGACATGCGAATGCCCGGTATGAGCGGCGCGGAGTTTTTGACTCAGGTGCGGCAGCTGTCCCCAGATTCAGTCCGTATGCTGTTAACCGGGTACTCGGATATTGAGGACACGATAGCAGTTGTCAACGACGGGCAGATCTTTCGCTTCCTAACGAAGCCTTGTGGACCCCTGGACCTGATACATGCGATTCGCGATGCGGTGTCTCAGTATGAACTGCAGTTTGCTCGAAAGATCCTGCTTGAACAGACCTTGCTCGGTAGCGTCAGAGCGATGATGGATATGCTCTCGATAACGAATCCAGTGGTTTTCGGTCAGGCAACGAGAATCCGACGCCTGTGTCAAAGCATCGCTCGAAAGTCATCAATCGACGACTTGTGGAAACTTGAAGTGGCGAGTCTGATGGCTCGAATGGGTTGGGTCACGCTCACCGCGGAACTCGCTGAAAAACTTAGTTTAGGTGGTGGATTGAGTGGTAGCGAGTCTGAATCCGTTGGTCGTGCCAATGCATTGAGTGAACAGTTGGTCCGACGAATTCCGCAGCTGGACGATGTGGCTGAAATCATCAAGGGCGCGGAGATCGCGTGGTCTGACTTGAGCCGTGAAGATCTGAGTGGCGATTCTTCGAGAACGGCTGGTAAGGCTCAGATACTGCGTGTCGTGACAGCTTACGACGGGTTGTCGGCGGGTGGTGCGTCGGTAAACGAAGCGCTAAAAAAAATGCGAGATGCACAGGGTCAATACGATCCTGACGTACTGGCACTGGCCTCGGAGGTGCTAGAGACGTATCGGGAGCAAGCAGATGCGACTACAGAGGCTTCTCTAGAAGAGCTTCAAGTTGGTATGCGGCTAGAGGAAGACATCGTTCTGACTAACGGCGTTCTACTCGCCGTACAGGGCTACGAGATCACTGAGGGCTTCATGGAACGGTTGGCGAACTTTCGTGACGCACTGGAGAAAGCACGATTCAAGGTACACATTACCAAACCGGTAGAGGCATGATTGGCTCGAGCCATTGCGACACTTGTAATTGACTAGGAGAACTATTTTGAAACTACTCATTTCTATGGCGATCGTTGGGATCCTGACATTCAGTTCCAGCCAGGAAGTCTTAGCGAGAACGTTCGTATTCGGTGTAGTGCCGCAACAGTCTGCACAGAAGTTGGCTGCCAAATGGTCGCCAGTCTTTAACTACCTATCCAAGAAGTCCGGGCACCGTTTGGTGTTCTCAACCGCAAAGAGTATTCCTGAGTTTGAGAAGCGGTTAGCCAACGGCAGGTACGATTTCGCCTATATGAATCCCTATCACTTCACCGTTTTTAATCGTTCTCCTGGCTATAAAGCATTTGGCCGTCAGAGGAACAAGAAGATTAAGGGCATTGTCGTTGTACCAAAAGACAGCCCGATTACGTCGATCGATCAGCTTGAAGATCTCCAGCTCGCTTTCCCGGCTCCAGCGGCGTTTGCAGCGAGCGTCCTGCCACGTGCAAAGTTCAGAACAGAGGGCATTTCAATCAGTCCGACTTATGTACGGTCTCATGATTCAGTCTACCTGGCGGTCTCCAAGGGCTTCTTTGCTGCGGGCGGCGGTGTAATGCGTACGTTTAACAATACCGATCCGGAAGTTCGAGCGAAGCTGCGCGTATTGTGGACCACACAATCATATACACCTCATGCGTTCGCATCGCACCCTGATATTGGCGATGAGGTAGTGGCTGACGTTGCTCGAGCATTGGTCTCAATGAACGATGACCCGGAAGGGCAGGCCTTACTCGCCACAATCTCCTTTAAAGGTATGCAGACTGCGTCAAATCAAGACTGGGACGACGTTCGGGGTCTTGGTATAGATCTGCTGGACGAATTGATCAACGACTAGTGCGAGCAGCTTTCGCATACCCTTTCAGACCGCGATAAAACTATCATGCGCCGCTTGTCCTTACGATGGAAGACGATACTGGGTGTGGCCGGCATTGAGGCGGTCTTACTCCTGCTGCTTGTATCGCTTGCGATGAGCCAGATGAGGGCGTCGAATAACGAGGGATTGGTTAAGCGGGCTGCGACGGTAGCTACCCTGTTTGCGACGACGAGTAAGGATGCGACTCTGGCGTATGACTTGGCGTCACTAGAGTCTTTCGTGAATGAAGTCATGAAAAATCCTGATCTACGCTACGCGCGCGTTCTCTCAGCCGGCGGAGACGTATTGGCTTCTGCAGGTATTGCAACAGGCGATGTCAATGACTTCGTGGCTGATCAAAGCATCGATTCAGTTATCGATGGTGTCTACGACGCCTCCGCTGTTATCGAAGAAGGCGGAGCTCGCTATGGTTCGGTTCAGATTGGAATCGATACTACTCGAATTACATCGACTCTCAATGACCTGACTCGGTGGAGTTATTCCATTGCAGCACTTGAATTGGGATTGGTCGCGCTCTTCTCTTTTATATTGGGAACCTATCTGACGAGCCAGCTAGCTGTGCTTCGGCGCGCCGCGCGAAGCGTCGAGCAAGATACGCTCGATGTCGCAATTCCGATAAAAAGCTTAGACGAGGTCGGTGAAGTGGCAACAGCATTCAATTGCATGATCGATCGACTCAAAGAATCTCGTCGGGAACGTGAGCAATATGAGCGTGAGCTTGAGTCTCTCAACGAAACACTTGAACTTAAGGTTAGGCAGCGAACAAGACAGCTTCAGGATAGCTTGGATTCCCTCGGGAAGGCAAAGGCCGATCTTGAGAAGGAGAGCGCAGAGCGCCAAAAAGCTGAGGCTGAAATGCGGCAAGCTCAAAAACTGGAGGCGGTTGGGCATTTGGCGGCCGGAGTTGCTCATGAGATCAATACGCCGGTGCAATTCATCGGGGATAGCATGTTTTTCGTTCGTGATGCAGTTCAGGATCTTCGCAGATACAGCTCGGAACTGAGAGAGATGGCGCTGCAGAACTGTGATGCCCGAGATTCTCATGCCATCGTTGAGCGATTAGAATCGATAGAAGACGAGCTCGACATCGAGTACCTGACGGAAAATGCGCCGGATGCGATTGATCGGGCGCTAAAGGGCGTGGAACGGGTGACTGAAATCGTTTCGGCCATGAAGGCATTTGGTACTGGGCGTAGTACTAAGCGCGAGCTAGCCTGTATCAACCAGGCTATTGAGCAAACGATTGTTGTCACTCGTCACCAGCATAGATACTGTGCTCAAGTCAGCAGTGATTTGCAGGCTGGCTTACCGCTCACAAATTGCCATATCTCGGATGTGACCCAAGTATTTTTGAGTATTGTCGTCAACGCGGTACAGGCTGTTGCAGACCGATATGGGGAAGGAGACCGCGGCCGGGTCGACATTGTTTCCAGGTACATTGGTAACGACATTGTGGTGACTATTGCGGACAACGGGACTGGAATGCCGGAAGAGGTTCGGCAGAAGGTTTTTGATCCGTTCTTCACCACCAGAGAAGTTGGCGGCGGGAGTGGTCAAGGCCTTGCTGTGGCCTATGACACGGTGGTCAATGGTCATGGTGGTTCAATCAGAGTCGCTTCTACCGTCAACGAAGGGGCAACTTTTGTTGTCCGGATTCCCGTCGAACGAGTAGAGTTCCGACATTACCTGCAAAGCGAGCCCAGTTTGTTAGTCGCGCACGAATGAAGCGATTGCGTGAGTGACGCATTCGCCGTGTCTGGGTCTGCCTGTTAGTTGGACGAGTAGATTTCGTTTTCCCGATACCGGCAGCCACAGCCCCTTGCGCAGTGGATTGTCTTCTGATCGTAGGGTAGAGTCAGCCAATCGGCTCGCGATTTATTAAGAATTTCAGCGCTTCGTCGCAAGGAAGATCAACTTTTAGTGACAGCAGGTCGTCAGCGCGACCCTGCCCAAGCGTGACTGAAGCGATCGGTAAGCCCATACGTGCCGCTTGCCGCACAAAGCGAAAGCCGGAATACACCATTAGGCTACTCCCCACGACCAAGACCGCGTCAGAGCGTTCTAGGGCGTTGAGCGTTTCCGAGATTCGGCCTGCGGGAACGGTCTCGCCAAAGTACACAACGTCGGGCTTCATGACACCGCCGCAGTGGCTGCAGTCTGGGATTTCAAAATCCGAGAAGTCAGTCTCGTCTAGCTGCGCGTCCCCGTCTGGCGCCACCGCTGCTCGTCTTTGCGCCCAAGAGGGGTTTAAGCTCTCCATGGTCTGCTGATAGAGTCGGCGATTAACCTGTTTGCCGCAGTCTAGGCAAATCACGCGGTCTAGCCGACCGTGTAAGTCGAGCACTTGCGGTGAACCAGCTTTTTGATGAAGGCTGTCGACATTCTGGGTGACCAGAAAGTGGGCTGGTCCGTGAGATTGGAGTCTTGCTACCGCATAGTGCGCCTGGTTGGGTTTAGCCGTTGACACGATTGGCCAGCCTATCAGGCTGCGTGCCCAGTAACGACGCCGCGCTTGCACGCTACCGGTAAAATTCTGCAAGGTCATCGGCTGTGGGCGCTTCCACTGGCCTTGCTGGTCGCGGTAGTCAGGAATGCCCGAGCCGGTGCTAATGCCGGCTCCTGTGATGACAAACAGGCGGTTCGTGCGGTTGATAAATGCTTCAAGCGTCATGCCCGAGAGGATAACCCTTATGAAAATTGCTGCTGTTGAAACCCTGCGCCTGGCCGAGTTCCCCAATCTCATCTGGGTGGTTATCGAAGATGATCAAGGCCGTCGCGGCCTGGGCGAGACATTCTTTGGTGCGGCCGAGGTGCAAACCTGGGTGCATGAGACGGCGGCACCGCAATTACTTGGTATGCCAAGCCGCGCGATTGAAGCGATCCGTCTGAAACTGCGGCCGTATGTCGGGCATCAGTCACCAGGCGCCGAGATACGCGGTCGCTCGGCCATTGACATTGCACTTTGGGATTTACTTGGCCAGCAAACAGGTCTGCCGATCTGTGACCTGCTCGGCGGACGAGTTCGCGATTCAATTCGTACCTATAACACCTGTGCCGGCTATCAATATGTGAGGGCCACGGCTGGGCAGCACTCTACCAACTGGGGCTTGCCTGGTGAAGCAGCGGCCGGCCCATATGAGGACCTGCAAGGTTTTCTCACCGACGCTGGTGCTGTGGCTGAGAGCCTGCTCAGCCAGGGTATCACCGCCATGAAAATTTGGCCGTTTGATCGTTATGCTGAACAAAGCCAGGGATACCACATTAGTGCAGCACAATTGGACGAGGGCAGTGAACCCTTTCGACAAATACGCGCTGCGGTTGGTGAGCAAATGCAGATCATGTTGGAGTGTCATTCCTTGTGGTCAGCTTCGGCCGCTCGTGACATCGCCCACGCAATGAAACCGTTTAACCTTTACTGGATTGAAGATCCGATCAAAGCCAACGGCTTCGCAGCGCTGGCACAGTTGCGCCGTCAAATCGATATCAAGGTGACGGCCTCCGAGACGATCGCCACACGAGAGCAGTTTGCCGACCTGATCCAGTCGGCTGGCACAGACATTGTGATGCTGGACTTGGGCTGGTGCGGCGGGATCACAGAGGCCAAGGCGGTAGCTGGCATCGCCGAAGCCAACCATCTGCCCATTGCGCCACATGATTGCACAGGCCCGGTGGTCTGGACGGCATCCTGTCACCTGTCGATGAACGCCCCCAATGCCCTGATCCAGGAAAGCGTGCGAGCGTTCTACACGGGCTGGTATCGGGAGTTGGTCGATCAGTTACCGGCAGTGCGGATGGGGGAAATATCATTGCCCGAGGGGCCCGGGCTCGGTGTCTCCCTCAAGCCCGAGTTACGAACCCGAGCTGATGCCAGCCATCAAATCAGTGCCTGAATGGGCGAACGTCAGGGCTAAGGCAACAAATGGCACTGCACCGCAGCAATAGTGTGCCAATTCGGGTTAGCATTACCCCTCCGGAGAGCTGGCAGAGTGGTCGAATGCGGCGGTCTTGAAAACCGTTGACGGGTCAAACCGTCCGGGGGTTCGAATCCCTCGCTCTCCGCCACAAGACTTCCTACGCTGATTGCACGCTGGCCTGTCGGCTGAGTTGACTCACGAGAGCCTGAATGGCATTCAGCACGCCATCTCCAGTTTTGGCGCTGCAGCGGTGAATCAACGGGCAGTCGGCAGAGGGGGCTGCCAACTCGGCATCTGACAAGTGCTTGAGGTCTGACTTGTTCGATATTGAGGCTACCGGCGAGCCGGGAACGAAGCTTTAGCAGCAGAGTACGTAGCGGAAATCGGGGTTCAATCTCGCTATTGATTCGGTCTGATAAAGAAGCTATGACACTCTTGACTGACGCAGAAATCATTCTGCCAGTTAACGGATACATGATCTCTACGTCGTCGTCGGCCGAGTTCTTGATTCGTTGGCGCATACCGTTCATGACGATTGGCGCAAGTGCGCGCGAGATAACAACAGACTCTACCTTGCCCACTTGATCCAGGGTTTGGGCGAACACGCGCCGAACACTTGCCTGCAAGGCTTCATCCGCGCCGATGCGGGCTGCCAGAGACCGGACAGCGGCGTTCAGTTCCAACAAATCCTGACGCTCGTCTGACAGAAACAGGCTCCTTAACTGGCGAAGGTCTGGTTCCGTTTGCGGGCTAGGGCGCATCATCGTTGTCGTCACTTGCTTATCCGGTAACACCAAGCCGCTTGATGAAGCAACCGGTCGCCAGGATGGCCTCACCCATATCATTCAAGTCTCGTTGATTCCCTTGTAGCAACTTTGCCTCGAGTGATTGCAACTGCCCCCGCTGGTCCTTTGCTTGGGCCAGAACGAGTTGCTCAAGGCGGTCGAGAAATTGCATGATGCTGACAAAAGCACAACGCTTGGAGCGTAGTTGGCGATGCATGCAGCCCAATAGCGCCGAGACGCCGGTTTGACTTGCTCGCGTGTTGGAACGATTTGCGACCCACGCGCCTTAGCAAAAGTCTTGTCTTTCGGGAAGAAAAAGTGCCTTTGTCTGTTCATTTCTGGCCGATTTCGGATGGACGGTCTCGGTGGGCAACTGGGTGGCTACAAGTTGATTGGCGATCCGGCTTAGGATGCGAAGCAGAGAGGGAGAGGGCCAGGTCATCGCGACCAAGGCTTCACCAAAAAAACAAACTGAGTGACCGATAGTTGGAGAAAGACGTGACAGAAGTTCTCGAAGAACCGTTCGTGCAACAGCGCGCCCCGAAAGCGACTCCGGCCCTGAGACGCGTACTGATCGTTGAAGACTCAGCCGACATTCGTCACTTGCTGAGATTCCTGTTGCAGAGCATTGGTGTTCAGATCTTCACTAAGAGATCACGGCAGGTATTTAGACTAGTCTGGGTTTAGCCACAGACGCTTTGAAACGGGAAATAGATTGATATCTTTCTTTGTCGGTATGGGGGTCGCGTTTGCCCTGTTTGGAATGGTGGTGTTGGCAAGAAATGTCATCAGGCGAACCAAGGCAAACGGTCTGTCTGGCGCACAGCCTGATGAAGCAATCGGGTCTGAGCTTAGTGATCTGCGCGAGCCAGAAGAATTGATCGAAACGAGGGCTCATCTGCAGTTGGTCGTCGATTCAATGTTTGACGGTCTGATAACGCTCGACGAGCATGGCACGGTCTTATCCATGAATCACATGGCACGAAAGATCAGTGGCTATGGCGATCTCGATCTGACGGGTTTGCAAAGTGAACAGTTGCTGGGTGATGTCATGGCCCGACGTGGTGAGTTCGTCGATCCGGCGGAAGCCAGAATGCTCACGTCCAAGGGTCAGAGTATTCCCGTTGAACTGGCAATTCGGGTGGTATCGACCGCCAAACGCGGCAAGTTATCGTTGTTGACAATCAGGGACCTGTCTGAGGTCAAGAACGCTCAGAAGACTTTGAAGCAGCAATCTCAGATAATTGACGAGTCTGAATCGTTCGTTTTTGTGGTCAATCAAAACCGCAGCGTCGAGTGGTGCAACAAGCGGTTCGAAGTTCTCACAGGTTACTCGCTGCCTGAGCTAGAAGAAATGGGGTCTATGCAGGCGATATTCCGACAGACAAACACGCCGACTGAACATCAGGCAATGGAGCGGCATGAGAGCTTCAAGACCGAAACCCTGTTACGAAGCAAGACTGGTCGACCATACTGGGTATTGTTGAACTGGGTGCCACTGCATGACGAAGACGGTGAGTTTGAGAAATATGCAGGACTTGGTTTTGACATTACAGATCGAAAAGTGGCAGATCAGATGCAATCGGAGTTTGTGTCGATGGTCAGTCATGAGTTGCGTACGCCTTTAACGGTGATCGCGGGCGCGCTGGATGCCTTCCAATTGGATCCAAATTGCCGCACGCCGGAAACCGAGGCAATGCTGATCGAGATGGGTCAGCGAAACTGTGCGCGGCTTGAGACCCTCATCGAGAATCTGCTCGATATCAGTAAGATAGAAAACGGAACCTTGTCTTTTCAATATCAGAATATTGACGTGGTTGAAGTCATTCACGGCTGTGTCAACGACAGTCTCACCATTGCTGAGCGCAGTGGCATCTCGCTAAACCTGGAGATTGCTCCAACTGACTTATTCGCCTTTGCTGACCGGGTTAGGTTAGGCCAGGTGTTGAGCAACCTGCTGTCAAATGCAATCAAGTTCTCGGCCGAGGGTACAGAGGTGTCGGTTCGGGTTGTTCAAGAACAGGAGCGCGTGCTGGTTTCTGTTCGCGACGCAGGGCGCGGCATCGCGGAGGAGTTT
>JBGCFG010000076.1:0-20738 GCA_045106815.1 Burkholderiaceae bacterium
CTAGCGGAACCAGAGAGCTGTGGCCGGGGTGAAGCTGACGATCATGAGCGTGACGAACATCGCCAAAATGAACCACTTGCAATAGCGCATCACTTCTTCGATCTTGAGTCCAGTTGCAGAGCACACGGTGAGCAGCACCGATGCAACTGGCGGCGTCTGTTGGCCGATGCCCAGATTCAGGCACACGATGACACCCAGATGTACCGGGTCAATACCCATCTGCGCCGCCAGTGGTAGCAGCATCGGCACAACGACGATGATGGCCGCTGAAGCATGCAGGAACATGCCGAGAAACAGCAAAAACACATTGATCAGCAGCATGCGCAACACGAAGCTGTCTGTGACTTCACCCAAGCCAGCCGCAATCAATTGTGGTATTTGCTCGTTCGCCAGAAACTGACCTAGCACTGCTGAGCCAGCAATGATCATCATGACCACCGAAGTTTGTCTCACGGTGTTGACGGCAAGCTTGTAGATGAGCTTGAGATTCAAGTCGCGCTGGACGAGCCAGCCAAATGCCAGGGCGGCTGCTACGCCGAGCGCAGCGGCTTCGGTTGGTGTCACAAATCCGCCTATGAGGCCGCCGACCACCAGGACCGGAATGAGCAGCGGGACAAACGCTCCTTTGAGTGCCTCTCCCAGCCGCGCAGCCTGGAACTGCTCATCAACCGGATGGTTCTCTTTACGGGCAAAAATGTAGCTGGTCAGCATGAACGCGCCGCCCAGCAAAATGCCCGGCACGATCCCCGCGATAAAGAGATCTTTAATTGAGGTGTTTGTGGTGACGCCATACAAGACCATCGGAATGGACGGCGGAATAATGATGCCCAGTGTTGCGCTGGTTGCTGTGACGGCGCCGGCAAAAGACTTTGGATAGCCTTGCTTCTCCATGGACGGCACGAACACTTTGCTCATGACGGCGGCATCGGCGACGGCGGAGCCCGACATCTCAGCCATGAACATGGAGGTCACCACATTGACGTGCGCCAGACCGCCTTTCATCCAGCCCACCAGTGCGCGGGCAAGGTTGATGATGCGATCAGAGATTGAGGTTGCCCCCATCAGTTCACCCATGAAGATGAACAATGGGATCGCAAGCAAGACAACTTTGTTGACGCCAGAGAACATCTGGATGGGCGCCATGATCAAATCAATGCCAGCAAACGCCATGGCGATGACGGCGGCAATCATGAGCGCAAAGCCAATTGGCATGCCAATGGCGATCAATGCCAAAAGCAAAAACAGGATGCCAATAGCCATTTCAGTGGCCCTGCTTGGTTAGCTGCTTATCGGAAAGGTCGTGAAACTGCGCTTTTAGTCTGACGATGCTCGCGATAGCCAGCAACACGCCTGCTATCGGCAAGATCGCCATAAACCAACCTTGTGCAATTTCAGCCGTCTCTATTTCGGTTTGACCAGAGACACTGATCATCCGGACAGATTGCCACGTTAGCATCCCGAGAAAGAGCAGGATGAGTGCCGTATTGACTGTGGCGAGAGTCTTCTGCGCCGAGCTTCCCAGCTTGGTGCAAAGGAGGTCAAACGCGATATGGCCTCCTTCGCGCATAGCCAGGTAGGCGCCCAAAAAAGCCACCCAGACCAATAGATAGCCAGGCACCTCGTCCGCCATGACACTGATGGACCCGAACCATTCTCGAAAGAACAGGTAAGTTGGTTTTAGAGATTCAAACTGCTTCGATAGTTGTCGTAACGCCCCTGAGACCAGGTATCGGTTAACGACGTTAATCGCAATGAGCAATGCCGAGACGGCGAACGAAAGAACAGCCGCCGCCTCAACAACTCGATCCAGCAGTCTGAGTGTTTTCACTTACGGGTTGAACTGACAAACTTGAGGAAGTCTTCGCCCTGGCTTGACTTGTACTTGTCATAGCTGGCGCTCGTGGCTGCCTGGAATGCGGGCAGGTCAACGTCGTTGATTTCCAGCTTGCCTTTCATGTCAGCGAAGTACTTGACCTCTAACTCAGCCGATTTTGCGTAAGCCGCTTCGGTGATGGTGCGCCCAACTTCAGCAAAGACTTTTTGTTGCGCAGGTGTGAGGCTCTTAAAGAACTGCGTGGATGACAGCAAAAATGACGGAGTGTAGACATGGCTGGTCAGTGACAGGTAGCCCGCTGCTTCAAAGTGCTTTTGCTCGTAGAAGCCATAGGTGGCTGCTTCTGCGCCATCAACAACTCCTGACTGCAACGCGGTAAAGGTTTCACCCCAGGAGACTTTTTGCGGGGTTGCGCCCATTTGCTGAAAGACGCCTTGGCGAAACTTGCCACCAGAAATGCGAATCTTCATCCCGTCGAGGTCGTCGGGTGTCTTGACTGCGCGCTTGCTGTTAATGACATGGCGAAAGCCGTTTTCATAGACTCCAATAACTTTCACGTTGCCCACTTCTTCGATTCGGCTACGAATCGCGTCTTCCAGGCCGGCCGACATCGCGCGCTTGACGTGCTCGCGGTCATCAAAGAGCCAGGGTAGATCGAAAACACCAAGCTTCTTATCGAGCTTCATCACGCCTGAGGCGACGTTGATCATTTCAATTGAGCCTGCCTGAACATTGCTCATGAGCGCTTTTTCTTTGCCTAGTTGACCGGCAGGGAACAGCTTGAACGTGAATTCGCCCGGTAGTCGCTTATCAATCTCTGCGGCAAAGAGTTCAGATTGCGCGTGTAACGGTGAGAAGGTTGAGACGTGACTGGCAATACGGACTTCTCGTGGCTCGGCCCACGCCGGTGCTGCCACAAGCGTGGAAGACAGCGCGAAGAGGCTGATGAGTGTGGTCTTGTTCAATGGATGTCTCCTCAGTTGATATTCGTTTTGGGTGTGATGAAACTATGACAACTCGATACTGTATTGAAACTGGTCTGCACGTCCTCGGCTTCGGCGCCACTCAAGCGGTGCGCCATCAAAACCTCGCGCCAGGCGGTCAATGACTACGACCGGCGTCTCTGAATCTATATTGAGTGCTTTAGCCGTTTTGGGCTTTGCCAATTCAATGGCCAACTGCTCACTGGCTTTGGCAACCGTGGCACCGCACAAGGCTTCGTAAATCGGATAGAGAAGGGGGCCGAATGCGTTGGCAGACAACTTGAGAAGTGGCGCAAAGCGCTCGGCCGGCAGAAAGATCTCTTCAACCAAAACAGGTTGCTGGGCGATAAGCCGTAAGCGGTGAATGACGATTACTTCTGCTTTTGGCGCTAGTTGTAGTTGTTTGGCAATGGCAGTCGGTGCCTGCTTAGTCTTGATAGACAGTATTTGACTGTCCGGCAGCACACGGGCACCGTCCGGGCCAACAAACCGGAAAAAGCGAAATAAAGAGCGCTCGAAACTTGGGCGGCGCACGAATGTGCCTTTGCCATGAATGCGCTCTAAGAGCCCTTCGGAAACGAGTTCTGCTATGGCTTGTCTTGCCGTTCCGGGCGCGATACCGAATTCTGCAGCGAGCGCGTTCTCTGACTGAACCTGGTCGCCGGGCAGTAAATTGCGCTCGATTATCTTGCGGCGAAGGCGTTCCGCCACACGCTGATACCTGGGTAGGCGGGTATCTTCTGTCAGACCTGATTCAAGCATGGCGAGCAATCGTCTCATTATTGACTGGAGCGGTATCGAGTGGATGCCGCTATACTTCTATAGAGGAGTATAGCTTGTTGATTCAATTATGGTGAAATTCACTGGTGCCAACCGGCTGATGGGAGACCGGCCCGGCGTGTTTGACGGTCATGCCCATGTGTTTGACGCGTCGCTATTAATGGCCCCGAACCGTCGGTATACGCCAGATGCGAGCGCGTTCATGGACGACTACGTTGGGCATCTGAATCAAGCCGGCTTATCTGGTGCGATTCTGGTTCAACCCAGTTTTCTTGGCTCTGACAATCGATACCTGCTTGATGCGATCCGGCAAGGCAACAGTCAGACTGATTTGCGATTCGGCTGTGTAGTGGTGGTTGAGGCTGAAATCGCTGAAGAAGAACTCAACGCTTTTGCTAGCGCCGGGGTGATCGGGCTGCGGCTGAATCTTATTGGTCAGGACAAGCCTCTTGATTTGGCAAGGTGGGCGCCTGTTTTGCGGTTTGCGCAAGCTCATAACTGGCATGTCGAACTGCACTGCGAAGGTCCCAGGCTGGCTGGCCTACTGGATGCGCTAAGTGACAAATGCCCGCGGATTGTGGTGGACCATTTTGGGTTGCCGAATCCGGCTGCGCCGCTCAAATGCGAAGGCTTGCAGGCGGTCGCGCGCATGCCAGCTGGTCAAGTGTTCGTGAAGCTATCAGCACCCTACCGCGTCTTTAAGGATTTGCCATCAGCCGATGCGATGCTCGCATGCCTACCGCTGGTTGATGCTTTGTTGGCGGCTGTCGGCCCTGAACAGTTACTTTGGGGAAGCGATTGGCCATGGACACAGTTTGAGGGTAAGCATCGTTATTCTGATTGCGTTTCATGGCTTGAATTGATGAGTACGCGCGCTGGTTAGTGGCGATCTCCTCCGACTAGCGTCGGCTCTTAAGTCGCGCACTTTTCGACGTGCGCTGATAAAAGTCGTTTGGCTTTGACCGCACCCACTGAATAAACGATTGCATGCCCGGATGCGCGCGCAAGGCTTCGGGGGTGTAGTACTCGCGGGCAAGCTCAGTCTCGGTGAGCAGCGCGTGAATTTGACGGTGACAGATACGGTGTAGCAGATGGGTCTGTCTGCCGCCGCGTGACTTTGGGACCAAATGGTGAGCATCCTGTTGCGCGCGCGGTATCGGTCGATCGCAGAGAGGGCAAACAGGGTTCGCTTCCGGCTTTACGGTCGGTTGGCTTGAATCAATGAGTTTGCGCTTGGCTCGGCCGACGCTCATGAGGCAAAACACGTTCTGTCGTGGGTGGGGACATTAGCGTTATGATTTTAGGGCAGGGCTCGGTGCCGTGAGACAGCGCCGCCAATATGCCCCTATAGAGAGCAGGAATACCGCTATGAATTCACCCGAAGTCCCCGCACCCCAGCTGTTAAGTGATACGGAAGTCATTCAACGCGTCTTTGACCATGTTGACGCCAAGACCACTGACCTGGGCGACACCGTCTGGCGCGAGCCGGTAGACAACTATCGCACTCAGGAGCGGTTTGATCGCGAGATGGCCCTGTTTGCGCGCATTCCCACTGTGTATTGCCCGGCGGCCGCGTTGCCCGAGCCTGGCAGCTATGTGGCACGCAGTGTCGCTGGCATGCCTTTACTCGCGGTGCGTGGTGATGATGGCGTGGTGCGTACCTTTCACAATGCATGCCGGCACCGCGGCATGATGCTCGCCGAAGGGCAGGGGCAAGTACGCGGCGGGTTTGTTTGTCGTTACCACGCGTGGGCTTATGGCCTTGAGGGTGATCTCAAGCGCGTTGGCGGCGGCATGGATGGTTTCCCAGGGCTCGACAAAAGCGAGCATGGCCTGAAGCCGGTCGCTACGGTGGAAGCCGGCGGGCTCATTTTCGTGACGCCGCTGGCCCCGGTGGATGAGGGCGCGCTAGCTTCCTTGCCGGAAGTGGTCAGCTCTGATCAGGTGGTCTTTGACTACAGCACCTGGGTCGATGAAGGCAATTGGAAGCTCCTGAAGGAGTTTTCAATGGAGGGGTATCACATCAAGTCGCTGCATCATGAGTCGTTCTATCCGTATGGCTATGACAACCTGAACATTGTTGAAACCTTCGGGCCGAACTCGCGCATCATGTTCCCGTTCAGGCGCATGGAAAAGCTGCGCGACAAGCCCAAGGAAGAGTGGTCAATGGCAGGCAAGGGCACTCACGTCACTCAGGTGTTTCCGAGTACGCGTTTGTCGATGTTGTCGCGCCATTGCCAGATGGTGATTCTTGAGCCGCTCGCGCCAGCTTTAACGCGGTGGCATATCTACCGGCTGACATTGCCAGGTTGGGGTGGCTCTGAGGAAGCGCTGGCTGAGGCAAAGCGTGACGCCACCTTCGTTAAAGACACAGGCCTGGAAGAAGATCGCGCCGCGGCGATGTCGTCACAGCAATCGCTGCGCGGCGAGGGTAATACGCACTTCACGTTTGGGCGCTTTGAAAAAGCTGTGGTGCACTTCCATCGCGAGCTCGATGCACTGCTCGAGAAATGTCCTTAGGCGCTTGAAAGGCGTGCATTAAGCCCCTTGGTCCGACACTTTAACGACCAGAGCCATTGCGCTGTCACCGGCAGCGCAGCCTTCAAACAGCCCATAGCCGCCACCGCGTATGGCCAGTTGCTCGATTAGTTCAATCACAGAGCGCAAAGCGGTCGGCCCTTGCGGGTGGCCCCAGATGAGTGAGCTGCCAAAGTCATTCATGGTGGCCCAGTCGATATCCATTGCCCGTGCAAACGCAATGTCATTCACAGCAAACGGGTTGTGAGACTTAACCGCATTCATGTCGCCTATTGACTTGCCGGCCCGCTCCAACGCGAGTTTGGCGGCCTTGATCGGGGCCGCCGGCATGTAGCCGGCTTCTTCCCGGCCCTGTGCATAGCTAACAATCTCCACACGCACTTTAGCGTCCGTGCCGATCTCGGCGGCGCGCTCGGCGCTGTCAACCACGACTGCGCCAGTCACGCCGTCTGCCGGATGCGTTTGTCCCCCGAAAGTGACTGTCCCATCCGGTTTGACCGGTTTGAGCTTTGCGAGTCCCTCTGGTGTGCTTTGGGTGACGCCAGCATCACCCTCAAGGCTCGTGACTGTCTTGCGAAAGCGAGCGTCTGGTACGTCAAACGGCAGTGTCATAAAGCGCTTCAAGAACGCCGAGTTATCTGCCAGCGCCTGCTCATACTGCTGGTAGCGGCAAACCACCAACTCATGTTGCTCGGCTGTTTCAATTTTGTCGCGCCTGGCGACATTCTCGGCCGTGTCGATCATCGCGCACTTCGCCCACGGGTCGGCCGAGAAGTTGTCGAGTACCCAGTTTTCGGCGTCGGCTGTGCCACCGGGCGCGGTGGGCGCTGGGTACACGAGGTGTGGCCCATTGGAGCACCGGTCACCGGAGACAACGAGTGCGCAGCTCGCAGCGCCCATCGAGATTTCAGCTGCTGCTGTGGCGAGCAGGCGGGTGCCGGTGGCGCAGGCCTGATTGATGGTCGGGCCGGATATCTGGGGGGCGCCAACCATTGCTGCAAACCAGGGAAATCCATAGAACGATGACTTTTGCGGGACGGTGAGGCCGTAGGCGCCGTAGTCAAATGACTGCGGATCTATCTTGCGATCTTTGAGTGCCTGCCCGGTGACGTGGGCGGCAAACTTCATGGCGTGCAGATGGGCGAACGCGCCCTGCCAGCGAACAAAGGGCGTAGACCAGTACGCGCCGTAGGGAATGAATGCAGCCATGGTTGTCTCTCAGAAAGGGGGCGGTGGAATGACGGGCTTTGACAGTCAATTGCGTCGACAAGACCCGAACGTCGCGCTCAGTGACCAAGTGACAAAGCCGTTTGGTTTGCGATTGCGGTAATCTCTCACAACAACTTAAGGAGACTCAAGTCATGAAATTCGTTCTTTCCGCTGTTTTGGCGTTCGGACTTTCCGCAGGCATGACCGCCGTGCCCGGCGTAGCAGATGCTCAGGCCGCTTCTATTCGCGCCGCCAGTTGCTTCCCCGAGGGTTCATTTTTCTCGCGGCGATTTGAATCGGTCATTGCAGACCTGCAGGCCGCCGGGCTTGATATCACCTATGTTGGCGGCGCCCCGGCTATCGGTAGCCCGTTCACCCTGGTTCAAAAGATGTCGCGCGGCGCATTTGATCTGGTCAATTGCACAGGCGCTTACTATGGCAACGTGCTACCCGAGGCTGATGCGCTGAAGATGTTTGAAATGTCGCCGGCTGATGCCAGAAAGAATGGCGCATTCGACTATGTGGCTGATCTGCATCGTGAGAAAAACCTTGAGTACCTGGGGCGCATTCATAGCGCGGAGGCGTTTCACCTTTACTTGGCCGAGGGCAAAGCGATCGACAAACCAGATCTCACCGGTCTGAACTTACGTACTGCGCCCATCTACCGCGCATTCTTCGAGTCTCTGGGTGCCACGACTCAGCGCTCCAACCTCGCGCAGATCTACACCTACATGGAAAACGGCACCGTGGCTGGTTACGGTTGGCCGGTCACGGGCTTGCTGCCCGACTGGCACAAAGTCACTTCTTACCGGGTAGACCCGGGTTTCTATCAAGCCGATATCAATGTCCTGTTCAACGGCCGTTCATGGGCAAAGCTGACTGATGAGCAAAAGGCGACGATGACCAAGATCGTCACCGCCTGGGAGAATAAAGGCTACGAAGCCGGCCAGGCCGACTCTAAGAAAGCCATGACTGCCCAGAATGAACAGGGCATCAAGCCCATTAAGTTCGGCGCTGAAGATGAAGCCAAGTGGGCCAAGCAGGCGCGCGATGCCGCCTGGGCAAGCATCATCGAGGCCAGCCCCAAGCACGGGGAAAAGCTGCGTGAGTTGTTGTCAGCCAAGTAAGGAAAAATCACTGTGATGAAAGCTTACCGGCGGTTGCTCCACACGATTGGAGTGGTCGTCGGTTTGTGCTTTGGCGCGATAGCGGTGTTGATCCCGTTAGATATGTTCTTGCGGGCCGCTGGATTGGGGTCATTTCCCTGGCTCAGTGAGGTGGTCGAATACACCATCTTCACCGGCGTGTTCCTGGCAGCCCCCTGGGTGCTGGCCGATAACGGCCATGTCAAGGTCGATTTGCTCGCATCGGCCCTGCCGCCAAAAGCTGCCCGCTCACTCGAGCGGGCTCTGTGTGTGATTGGCTTCATCATCTGCGCGAGCTTTGTCTTTATCGCGACCTCGGGAGCGATGGATGCGCATGAGTTTGGCGCAATGATTCGCCGCACGCTGGTCGTGCCGGAGTGGTGGCTACTGGCCGTCTTTGTGCTGGCGATGGTGCTGATGTGCGTCGAGTTTCTGATTCGCATTCTGGGCGACCCGGTACAGCCACACCCCAAACACCTAGTCGAGACCGACGCCTAATATGAGCTGGCCAATATGAGTTGGCCATTTGCGCTTGCGCTCATGATGGCGCTCGTTTGTCTCCCCTTGTTTGCCGGGCTGCCAGTGGCGCTCGCATTCTTCCTCGCCAATGTCGTCGGTACGTGGCTGTTCATGGGGGGTATGGCTGGACTGTCAGTCATGCCCATGGAGTACGTGTTTGCGATTGGCAAGTTCTCGCTTGTGCCCATCATCTTGTTTGTCTTAATGGGCGAGATTCTGCTGCACACCGGCGTGGCATACCGGGCAATTAACGCGATCGATAAACTGATCAGCCGCGTGCCAGGGCGCATGGCGGTGGTGTCGATTGCGGGCGGTACTGTGTTTTCTTCGTTGTCCGGTTCGACGATTGCGAACACCGCGATTCTGGGTAGCGTGTTGTTGCCAGACATGGTTAAGCGCGGTTACGACCCACGCTTTGCGATGGGCCCGATTATGGCGGTGGGTGGCATTGCGATGCTCATTCCTCCGTCGGCATTGGCGGTGTTGCTCGCGAGCCTGGCCGAATACTCGATCAAAGAAGTGCTGATGGCGGGCATCGTGCCAGGCGTGTTAATGGCATTGCTCTTTCTGGCGTACGTCATTGTCAGGGCTTGGTTGACGCCATCGTTGGCGCCTATCGATTCAGAGGTGGCACCAGTCGGCGAAGGCTTACCGTGGTCTGAGCGAATAAGGCCCTTTATTCGAGATGTGCTGCCGTTGTTGCTCGTATTCGTGGTGGTGGTGGGCAGCATCTTTTTTAAGTTGGCGTCTCCAACGGAGTCTGCGGCACTTGGTTGCCTCGCGTCGGTGTTCCTGTGTGTGGTTTACCGGGCACTGACATTTACTAATTTGCAGAAGGCACTGCTTGAAACCGCACGCGTTTCAACGACCATCTTGTTCATTATCGCAGGGTCGCTCACGTTTTCGCAGATTCTGCAGGTGTCAGGCGCCACCAGTGGCCTGCTTGAATGGATTAGCGGCTTTGGCTTATCAACGCTTGGCACCGTCATCTTGATGATGGTGATTTTGCTGATACTGGGCGCCTTTATGGATCAGGTCAGTATGTTGTTGCTGACCCTGCCATTCTTCTTGCCGATGGCGATGGCGCAAGGCATCGATATCCTGTGGCTGCTCGTGCTCGTCCTCATTGCGATGGAAGTCAGTCTGCTGACCCCACCGTTCGGGCTCTTGCTCTACGTCATGAAGGGCATCGCGCCGGCTGGCACACGGCTGGTTGATATTTACCGGGCGGCAATGCCGTACATCTTGCTTGAGTTGTTGGTGTTGGCGCTGCTGGTTATCTGGCCCAGCCTCGCCACCACCCTCCCGCGCCTGTTGCTTCAATAGACGAGGCGCTCAAGCGAGGCGATCAATCCTGCTCCATCTCGACGCTCGTATCGTTCGCCCACTCGCTTAGTGAATGGTCGTAGACTGAAATGTCGCTGTAGCCGAGTTGATGCAAGATGAACGCATCCAGTGTCGCGGCGATCCCGCCGCCGCAGTAGATCACGGTTTTTTTGTCTGGCGTAGCGCCAGCATTCGCAAACAGAGCGGATGCATCGGCAGCCGAAATCAATCTGCCTGAAGAGGCATCGCGCAGACTTGCTGCAGGGATGTTTACGCTGCCAGGTATGCGTCCTGGTCTACCGTAGCGTTTGCTGTGACCCGCGTGCAGGCTGGCACTGAGCGCGTTAATCACGCACGCATTGGCAGATTCGGTGGCGCTAAGAACGCCTTGCTTATCTGTGAACAGAGTATTTCTGGGCTGTGCCTGCAACTGGCCAGCTGGATAGGTTTGATTACCTTTCTCGATTGGGCGCTTTTCAGCTTCCCAGGCCTCCCAGCCACCATCCAGGACGCCTGCATTGTCAAAGCCCACTGCACGCAACATCCACCAGATGCGGGTGGCCCATTGCGCGTTGCCTCGGCTGTAGAGCACGACTTGTGAAGACTGGTCGATTCCCTGTTGGGCAAAACGCGCGGCCAAGTCATCCAAAGGTGGCATCGTGAAGCGGAAAGGGCTGTCTTTCAAAGACAATTCGCCCTGTAAGTCAAGATACGCGGCGCCTGGAATGTGACCGCCCAAATAATCCTCATGACCGCTCTTCACCGTATAGGCGGATTGTTCATCAGGCGCTAAGAGGTAAGTAGTGCAGTCAAAGATGCGCACGGTGTCATCGCTGAGATGATCTTCAAGCCATGCTGTTGTGATGATGGCGTTTGGATGCTGGTATGACGCTTGGGCTTCGCTGGGCATGGCGGTCTCTATGGCTGGTTTTTTATTGAGTTAGCGTTAAGGGCAAGACTACCGCAAGCCGACACGATGAACGCGCCTAGACGACGACCCGCATAAACACGTCCCGGAAGAAGTTCTCGCGTTGGGTTGGTGGCATAGCTTGTACCGTTGCCATGCGCCCTGAAATCAAGAGATCAGCGTAACCGTGTACGGTGCTCCAACTCGCCAGCACAGCGGCCATCACCGCAGTATCTTCAAGCGCTGAGCGTTGCCGCAGCGCGGACACGTCATTGGCCAGATGCATGAACGCAGCCTGACTGGCTTCTTCGAGTTCTGGTGTGTTTGTCTCGCAGATTTCGGCATTGAACATCAGGCGAAACAGCGCGGGCGATGCCTGCGCAAAGTCGAGATAGCCAAGGGCCGAGGCAAAAATCTGCTCGCGCTTGTCATGAGGCGCCTGCTCACGCCGGTGCTGCATGGCAGCTAAAAAGCGTCGAAAGCCTTCGGCTGCCAGTGCGAGCAGCAATCCGTTTGTATCGCCAAAGTGGTGGGCCGGGGCCGCGTGGCTGACGCCCACTTTTCGGGCGACCTGCCGCAAAGAGAATCCGGCCACGCCAGTCTCGGCAAGCACGGCCTCGCCGGCCTCGAGCAGGGCGGCTCGCAAATCGCCATGGTGATAGCGGTCTCGCTTGGTCGGCTTCGCCGACATAGGTATGGCTCCTGTTCATTTCTTGACAGCGCCAAAATTAACTTGACACTGGAAAGATGTCTAGTCATTATCTGAACTTGTCACTGTCAAGATGATGAAAACGATGAATCCTGACGAGCTTTTCAATCAGCTTTTCGATCTTTCCGGGCCGCTGGCCGTTATTGGCTGGCTGGCCTTGTTGGTCTCGCCGCTATTGCCGCGCCTGGCTCAGTGGGTCGCCGGGCTAATCGTGCCCACCATACTGTCAGTCGCCTACGCCGCACTCATCCTCGCAAACTGGGCGGATGCACCGGGCGGTTTCGATTCGCTTGGCAATGTGATGCTTTTGTTCGATGTACCGGCTGTTGCGCTGGCTGGGTGGTTGCACTATTTGGCGTTCGATCTGTTCGTCGGCGCATGGATAGCGCGAACTGCTCGCGCAGAAGGCGTCCCACATCTACTGGTTATGCCATGCCTGGTTTTGACCTTCTTGTTCGGACCGATTGGGTTTGTCCTGTTTCTCTCCATTCGCTTTGCTCGCAGGCTCGGCGGATATCCACTAAAGGCTGCTTGAGATGACAACCGCCTCAGTTAACGCTGGCTCTCTTCGCATTCCATCTCGCCGCGCATTGAACACATCACTGTTTGCGGCCGAACCTCTGTTCGCTGCTTCTGGGTACCTGCTGGCGCTCTCTTTGCTGGTCACGGTGGCAGCAATGGGTTTGGATGCGCGCTTATTTCAGGGCGAGAACATCTGGATCAAGCCCATCAAGTTTCAAGTGGCGTTAACCGTCTACTTGCTCACATTGGCATTTTTTGCGCGCTATCTACCACCTGGCATGACCGGGCGTTTGTCCTATCGCATTTATGCGACGGTTGTTGTGTTCACGATCGTCGGTGAGATGCTGTGGATTGGAGGGGCGGCAATGTTTGGAGTCGCGTCGCACTTCAATCAGAGTTCGCCACTCATGGCGTTTCTGTACCCGTTGATGGGAGTGTTTGCTGTGACGCTAACATCCGCCACGCTCGTGTATGGCATTGCAATCTGGCGTTATCGTCAAAGTGAACTTAACCCGGCGCTGCGCTTGTCCATTGCACTGGGGCTGTGCCTGACGTTCTTGTTAACGGTGCCGGTTGCGAGCACTTTGTCATCTTCCACCTCTCACTTTGTTGGTGTGCCCGTTACGGGGGCGACTATGCCCATCATGGGCTGGTCACGCGAAGTGGGCGACTTGAGAATTGCTCATTTTCTGGCGACGCACGCTATGCACTTTGTGCCCTTACTGGGTTTGTTAGCTACCTGGCTGCTTAGCCGCCAGGCGGCAACTCGCGCGGTCTGGGGGTTGAGCCTGGCGTTCGTTGGCTTGGTTGCTTTTACATTCGGCCAGGCGCTTAGTGGTCTGCCCTTGATACCGTTGCCCTGAGCTGATTCGCTGTCAGGCAGATGTCTTACACTGCAAGGTCTTCTAAGCAATATCTGCGAAGGCCCGTATGTCAGCTCCCCAGGCAATAGACGCCATCAAAGCGCAGGCTCACCTTCATCATGCGTACTTGCTTGGGCTGCAACTCATGGTCTCGACGCGGCTTGGCCCGCAGGTAATGGGCGACTGGATGTTTCGGCTATTCCGTCGGCAGCATCTTGAGAAGTTTTTGTCCAGCTTCGATAAGCTAGGTTTGTCTGACTTGCCCCATGCGGTTGCGTGCGCTCGCTATCACGTGTTGTCCAACAATATCGGTGGCGTCGGTGTTGAGTACTTTGAAGAAAACAATCGCAAAGCCTGGGTGCGCTTTAGGTACCCGCGTTGGATGGTGGATGGACCAGCCATTTGCGGTATTCCGATTGAAGTCAGTCGCGGTTTTTTGAAAGGCTGGTATGCCCACAATGGCGTTTCCCTGGGTAACCCACGGCTCGGATTTGTTTGCATTTCAGAGGACATGACGGGCGAGTTTGGTTTGTGTGGTTACTTCTATGAATATGACCATGATCTAGCGGAAGACCAGCGTTTGCAGTTTGCTCGTGACGAAATGCCTCCGCCATTTGACCCGACAGATCAGCCTAAGGCGCCTGCGGCGCAATGGGATGCCCTGCGGCTGGAAAAAGCAAGCCGGAACTATGCGCTTGAGTATGTGCGCAATGGTCTGGTGGAACTCGGTGCCGTCATCGGGACAGAGCAAGCGAATTCGCTGGGCCAGCAAGCAGCAAGGTTGATCGGCCTGCAGACATTTGCTGCGACCGCCCAAAGGGTTGGGGCAAGAGATGGTGATCTGAGTGATGCCGCAGCATACCTTCAGCGCATGTTTGAAGGCATGGGCGATACAGTAACCACTGAAAGAACTGACGATGCCGTGCATCTGACACAGCAGGGTCTGCGAGTGGTGCGGGGTCTGACTTCACCCGAGAGAGAGTTGCTGCTTACGTGTTGGGCAGAACTTTGGCGGGGAGCGATGAGCGCGCATCGAGAGTTGAAATCGCTCGAGTTTAAGGATGACGGCTCAGCGCTCACCTGGCGATTGACAAGACTGGCCGAGCGAGCGCCAGACGCGATCAGCTCGGCTTTGTATTAAGCTGCTAGGTATCAACCGTTCGATCAATCGCCACTACACCACGCATGACAAAATCTCCCAACTTCCTGTTCATCATCACCGATCAGCAACGCGCTGACTACCTGAGTTGCACGGGCCATCCCGTGCTCAGGACGCCGCATATTGATCGCATTGCGCACGGCGGGTCAATCTTCGAGCGGGCCTATGTGGCCAATCCAGTTTGTATGCCTAACCGGGCTGCGCTCATGACGGGACGCATGACGTCGGTAAACGGGGTGCGCCAGAATGGGAACCCCTTACCCCATTCGATGACGACTTTTACCGAGTTGCTCAGCAAAGATGGCTACGACACCGCACTAATTGGTAAATCCCATCTGCAAACTTTTACGCAGATTCCGGCGCCCATTGGCGCTAACCCAGCAGGCCAGGGCCGGCTTGCCAATGCGGTTGATATTGGCGATGCCGCCCTCTATCAGTCTGAGTCGATTCCTGGTTGGAAAGAGCACGGCGCCGGCATCGTCCGGCTGCCTTACTATGGTTTCAATCATGCGGATATCGTGTCGTTTCACGGCGATATGACGGGCGGCGCACATGAGCTTTGGCTGCGTTCTCAACTGCCTGATCTCGACGCCGTGCGTGGTTTGCAAAACCAGCTACCTCACGACTACACCTGCCCGCAAGCGATGCGCACGGCGCTGCCCGAGGAGTTGTATTCGACCAGCTACATCAAACAGCGAACACTTGATTACTTGCACGACACGGCTCGACAAGACTCGCCGTTTTTTGCATTTGTGTCGTTCCCGGACCCTCATCACCCTTTTACACCGCCTGGCAAGTATTGGGACATGTATCGCCCCGAAGACATGGTTCTACCGGGGAATATTGGTGCCCACGCAAACCCACCGCCCAACCTTGCCTGGGTGCACGAGCAGGAGGTCGTGATGGGGCCCGATTCATTGCTGCCGTCGAGCTTTGTGACCGGTGCAATGAGTCTGAGTGAGAAAGAACTACGTGAAGCCATGGCACTGACTTGCGGCATGATGGCGATGGTCGATGATGCTGTCGGCGAGATTCTGGATGCGCTGGTACAAACCGGACAAGCTGACAACACCGTGTTGGTCTTTACCAGTGATCATGGTGACTTCATGGGTGACCACGGACTGGTGTTGAAAGGCGGCCCGCATTTTCAGAGCTTGATTCGGGTGCCGATGATTATCAATGACCCGCGCAAGCAGCAGGTGAGCCAGGTCACTCAACTCGCCTCAACGATCGATTTTGCGCCGACCATTTTGAACATGGCTGGTATTCAGCCCTACGGCGATATTCAGGGACAAGATCTCACCGGCTGTCTTAGCGGAGAATCAATCGCACGCGACGCTTTGCTCATCGAAGATGACAGTTATCACGTAGATAAACTCAGTATCGAAGGGCAGTACCGGGCTCGGACGCTGCAAACCGACCGCTATCGCATGACGGCTTACCTCGGCCAGGACTGGGGTGAACTCTATGACTTACAAGCCGACCCGCTTGAAACCTTTAACCTGTGGGACGAAGCCAGTACACGCGACACCAAACAAGCCCTGGTCTGGCAACTGACGCAGACGATGATGGATATGTGTAGCCGGTCCCCATGGCCGACGTGGGAAGCCTGAGCAAACCTAAAAGAGGACCCAACTTGATGTTTGACATTCGCAAAATCGTGATTCAGATCGAACAGTGTCACCACGACCTTGGCGAGCCAGCAGATAAGCCGCTGCACAAGGGGGCGATTGCCGCTGTCGTGACTAACCCTTATGCCGGTCGCTATGTAGAAGATCTATCTCCGGCAGTTGATCCGTTACGTGTGCTTGGTGAGCGTCTCGGTTTGCAACTCATCGAGCACCTAGGCGGTGATCGCGATGCTATCGAGAGCTACGGTAAGGGTGCGATCGTGGGAGCGGCCGGCGAGATCGAGCACGGCGCGATGTGGCACATACCCGGCGGCGGGGGCATGCGCGCCGCCATCGGCCGCGGCGAGGCCATCGTGCCCTCCACCAAGAAAGTGGCTGGCATGGGTGCGCGGCTTGATGTACCGCTAACGCACTTGGCGTGGTCATATGTGGGGAGCCACTATGACGCGATTGAAGTGGGGGTAAGCGATGCGCCGCGCGAGAACGAAATGGTCCTGATATTGGCGATGGCCACCGGGCCGCGTCCGCATGCTCGCCTGGCAGGTGGCTTCACCATCAACGATCGCGGTACGCCTGGAGTGCCGGTATGACTTTGACTACCGCGTTCATTGGCCTCGGACGGATGGGCTGGCCAATGGCGGCGCACCTGTCTCCACGCCCCACCGTGTTTGATATCAACGAACAAACCGCCCAGTCCTGGCTCGCTGATAACACCGGGGGGAGGCTTGCGTCGTCTATCACTGAAGCGGTTGAAGGGGCCGACCTAATCATTTCGTCGCTGCCGGCGGATGCGCAGTTACTCGCAGTTTTGGAAGTTCTGGAGCCAGCAATCAAGGCCGGAGCAACTTGGATTGATCATTCGACCACTTCCGCACAGGCTGCACGGCAGGTTGCCGAGCGCCTTGCCGAACGCAATGCGCATTTTCTGGATGCCCCGGTCTCTGGTGGCGTTGATGGCGCCTGCCGTGGCAACCTGACGGTGATGGTTGGTGGTGATGCTCAGGTGCTCAATCGCATTGAGCCCGTGCTTGAACAATATGCCGCTCGCGTGACGCATATGGGTCCGGCCGGCTCGGGTCAGGTTGCCAAAATGACCAATCAAATCTGTGTGATCGGGCTTGCACAGGCGCTCGCCGAAGGCTTGGATTTTGCGTCCCGCGCCGGGTTGGACACCGCTCGGATGGTGCAGGTGATGCAGCAGGGTTCCTCCACCTCGTGGATGATGGAGAACCGTGCCGACCGCATGTTGGCCGGCGAGTACGACCATGGTTTTTCCACCGCCCTCATGCGCAAAGATCTGGGGCTGGTGCTTGAAGAGGCCCGCGCGATGAACGTCTCTTTGCCGGTCACAGGTCTCGTTGGCCAGTTTCTGGCGGACGTCGAGGCAATGGGAGGCGAACACTGGGATTGGAGCGCGCTTATGGAGCGGCAGCGAAAATTTGCGCCGGTGTCAGGATCTCCGGAATCGGACGACTGAGTAGACGAATTTGGGAAATGACCCTCGAATGGCTAAGTCATTGGTCACTCAGGCCAATAGATGCGATGATCCCGATTCGAAGCCTTACCTGTCACGACAGCCAAGTCTTACATCATGCTCACACGTTTGAATTCATCCATCAGAAACCGGCGCCGCTGGATCGGCCTGGCGCTGCTGTTTTGCATTGGATTCTTTCAAGTGACCGTCGCTTTCAGTGCCTGTTTGCCCAGTACCGCATCACCCCATACTGAGCATTCGGTCAGCGAGCATGCCTTAGGTGGTGCCGAAACCGGACATGGTTCGATGCGGGTCAGTGACTTGCTTTGCAAAACCCACTGTGATTCTGAAAACGTGCAGGCCAGCACCACCGGCGCTTTACCGCCGGCTGAGTTTGGTTTGATGACGCTGTTTGCGGTGCCAGCGCTTGAATGGCGTACTGTTTCATACGCTGTACCACCGGTACCTGATCTGATTGAACAAGCCGCACCAGATCCGGTCTATCTGCTGAGCGCGCGATTGCGCGTTTGACTTCTTCCGTTTGATGTTTCTGCCAGGCAAACGCTGATTGCATTGCCTACGCGTTTAAACGTGCTGCGTCCGATTCCCCCAATCGGACTCGTCTTAGCCAAGCAACGGAAGAGTTTTCATGTTTGTTCAATATGTGGCGCGCGGCCTTGTGTTTGCGAGTCTTTTCTCGGGCGCGTCGATTGTTGTTGCTGAACAGGATTCAGCAGACATCCCTGCGACAGTCACGCCAAGTGAGCCCGAGTCCGCTCAAAAACAGGTATTGTCTTTAGAGCAGGCGGTTGATATTGCCCGTAGTCGCTCAGCCCTGGTGCAGTCTTTAGCGGCGCAGAGCACCGCCGCACAATCGTTGGCCCGGTCTGCGAACGCCTTGCCCGACCCGGTCTTGTCGGTTGGTGTGAACAACTGGCCAATCAGCGGCGCAGCGCGCTTCAAACTCGATGAGCAATTACCGACGGCTGTCGCTGTCGGTGTTTCACGAAAACTGACGCGACGCGACAAGCTCGACGCCAGATCACAGCAATTCGAGTCGCAGGCTGCACTGGCCGATGCTGAGTCCGCACTGGCCCTGGCTCAGTTGTCCAGAAAGACTGCGGTCGCATGGCTCGATCGAGCCATTACACGCAAGTTGCGCGAACTAACGATTGCCCGGCTTGAAGAGAATCAGCGCTTGCTTGCCAGTGCCGAGGCAGCTTTTCGAAGTGGCCGTGATGCTCAGACCAGTGTGTTTGATGCACGGCTGGCTATTGAGCGGACGCGCGATCGACTCGATGAAGTTGATCGCGAACTTGCTATTGCCACCGTCAGCCTCAAGCGCTGGATAGGTGCGGCTGCCGAGCATGAGCCGGACCAGTTACCCGCGTTTATCTGGCAGGCGCCCGAGACCGGCGCTGAACTTGCTCACCCGGAACTGGCATTGGCTCAAGCGCGTATCGATCTTAACCAGGCTAAGGCACGAGTGGCCGAGACTGCCCAGCGCGCGGACTGGACGGTGGGCATGTCTTACGGGCGGCGTGGCGCGATCTTTGGTGATGCGATTTCCGTGCGTGTCTCCATTCCGTGGCAACTGAATCGGCAATCTGTTCAGACCGAACAGTGGATCGCTAGCCGGGAGCGCGTGAATGCAAGTGAGTTGATGCGCGAGGAGTTACGTCGCAATGAAGCCAAGCGCATTGATGCGCTTACGGCGTCACTCCAGTTTTTGAACAAGCGGATTGCACGCTATCAGTTTCGAATGCTGCCAATAGCGCAGCAGCGCGCAGAGGCTGCGCTGGCCGCCTATGGCGGTGGCAGTGGCTCGCTGGGCTCCGTTTTGATGGCGCGTCGTGCGCAAGTCGATCTTCAGTTGGAAGAGATTGCGCTAGAGCGCCGTGCAGCAAGTGTTTGGGCAGAACTGACCTATTTAGAAAGTCCGGGTAAAGCGTCATCGCCCGAGCAGGAGAGTATGAAATGAGAAAGGCATATCAATCAGGTATTGGCGCCGTTGGCATCGTATTGGTCATCGTCCTTCTTGGCGCTATTGCCGGTGGTGGCTGGTGGCTTTACCAGTTGGGGATGAAGCAGGGTATGAGTCACTCCGGGCACTCAATGGCGGGGCATTCGATGGCAGGGCACATGACTCACTCAGACACTCAGATGCCGGCTGCTGGTGCTCCGCCCGCCAATGCTGAATCAGACTCAGCCACGCCGATGGCCAAGGGGACGGTAGACCCGGCCGGATGGGGGATTCCTGAAGGCGAGGACGCTACGAGGCGCCATATGGCCACCGGGCTCAAAGCTGGTGATGTTGACCCGGAAACCGGACTTGAAATTCTCTACTATCACGACCCGATGGTGCCGGGCAAAAATTTCGATGCGCCTTCGAAATCTCCGTTTATGGATATGATGCTCGTGCCTGAGTACGCTGGCGCTGGCGGTGCGGATGCTGGCACCATTTCAGTGAGTTCGCGCATTCAGCAAAACCTTGGCGTGCGGACCGGCGCAGTGGTCGAGCGCGAACTGTCGCAAAACATCTCGGCAGTTGGCGCAATCGCCTGGAACGAGCGCGGTAAGTTCACCGTACAGGCTCGCGCGACCGGATTCATTGTGAAGTTATACGTACGTGCCACCCTCGACAGGGTCAGACGCGGGCAGCCGCTGTTTGATATCTACGTGCCTGCGTGGGTCGCCGCGCAGGAAGACTATTTATCTTTGCAACGCATGCAAGGTCGCGGTCTTGAAGGACTCATTGCGGCCGCACGGCAGCGGATGCGCCAGGCGGGCATGACCGAGGCCCAAATCGAGCGCGTTGAAGAGCAGCAGGCCGTTCAGGCGCGCACGACAATCGTGTCACCGACCAGTGGTGTTGTGACCGAACTCATGGCGCGCGAAGGTAGCACGGTCATGCCCGGTATGTTGCTGGCCAAAATCAATCGTCTGTCCACGGTTTGGGCGGAGGCAGAAGTGCCTGAGAGTCAGGCTAGCCTGCTCCGACCAGGCAGTCCTGTGACGGCACAAACGCCTGCGCTGCCCGGTGAAACATTTGCCGGCAAAGTCCAAGCCTTGTTGCCACAGGTTGACCCAGTGACGCGAACACGCAGAGCCCGCGTTGAGTTGTCAAACAAGAGCCGGC
>JBGCFG010000077.1:0-52510 GCA_045106815.1 Burkholderiaceae bacterium
CGCCTGTTTGAAACCTGGGGCATTACCGCTGACAGTCTAAAACCGCGATTGGTACAAGCCGAACCTGGCATACCCGTTGGCCGTCTGCTGGCGGACGGCAAAGTCGATATTGGCTTTCAGCAGTTAAGTGAACTCATCAGCCTCAGCGGCATCAAAGTCCTCGGCCCGATGCCGCCGGGACTGGAAATAGACACGGTTTTTTCGGCCGGTGTGTGCCAGACATCTAAGATGAAAACACAGGCCATTTCTTTCCTGAGGTATCTGGCAAGCCCGCAGACCGATGCCGCAAAGCGTCGCTGCGGCATGACACCGGTTTGAAGTGGCAGCGCAAACTGATTTAGACAACACGATGCTCGTTACTAGTCGGGCAAATGCAGCGGCGACGCTTACTGCCGCCGGACTGGGCATTGCGAGCCTTCTGCTAGTCTGCCTTGGCCTTGCAGCGGGCAGCGAGGGAGTCTCATTCGACTGGCAGGCCGATTGGGATCTGATCACCGCCATTCGGGCACCCCGCACGCTGGGCGCATTCATGGCGGGCGCACTACTCGGTCTGGCCGGTGCCATTGCCCAGGGCTTGTTCCGTAACCCACTGGCCGACCCCTACTTGTTGGGCAGTGCTGCTGGTGCTGGCTTGGGTGTGGTGCTTGTTATTTCTGCTGGGAGCCTAGCTGGCGTTAGCCTTGGCTTGGGTAACGTCCTTGTCTGGCAGCAAATGAGTCTGGTTTCAGCCGCATTCATCGGCGCGCTGGTTGGTGTGGGGCTAACCTTGCTACTTGCCGGTGGTACGGGAAGACCGCTGGTTTTGCTGCTTGGCGGGGTCGTCGTGGGCGTCTTGCTAGCGGCGGCTTCGGATTTGCTCATGTTGTTGAGCCCTGAGGCATTGCGCGGCAGACAGGCATTTTTGTTGGGCACGACCGGATTTCTGGGTTGGCAGGCTTGTGCCATTCTTGTTGTGGCACTCGCTTTGATGTTGCCAATCGCAACGCGACTGGCACGGGTGCTTGATGCGCTGGTACTTGGCGAATATAGTGCGCTCAGCCTCGGCCTGAATCTGACCAGACTGCGCCTGGTTCTGGTTGCCATTATGGCGCTTTGTACCGGTGCCGCGGTTGCGCAGGCAGGTCTCATTGCGTTTGTCGGACTCGTCGCGCCGCACCTTGTCAGGCGCATGGTCACGGTGACACATGCGCCACTGCTGGCGCTCGCTGCGCTGGCGGGCGGTTTGCTGTTATTGGCGGCAGACGTCGCAGCACGCACACTTGTGTCGCCGCTAGAGCTACCTGTTGGCGTGCTTACCGCAGTCACTGGCGGCATCTACCTGATGGTGCTGCTAAGACGCCAAGCCGTACAGACCCATGGCTGAGCCCGCGCTCACGGCGCAAGGTCTAAGCCTGATGCTGGGCAAACGGCAGGTCGTGCGCCAGTTTTCGGCTGCATTACAACCTGGCCAGTGGGTCGCCATTGTGGGACCGAATGGTGCAGGCAAAAGCAGCCTAATCTCGATGCTGGCTGGATTGCGAATGCCTGCACAAGGTGTCGTAATGCTCTCGGGCGAACCGCTCACCGCGATACCGGTAAATCAACGCGCAAGACAAATGACCTGGCTCGCTCAACAAGGCTCTGCCGATGGGGAAATTGCTGCCATCGATGTGGTGCGACTTGGTCGCCTGCCACACCATGGTCTGCTTGGTTCACCCAGTAGAAACGACGAGCTTGCCGTTAAAAATGCGATGCAAGAAACCCAGTGCCTGAGTCTGGCCGCACGACCCCTGAACCAGCTGTCAGGCGGCGAACAACAACGCGTGCTGTTGGCCCGGGCCCTGGCGGCGCAAACGCCCTTGCTACTCCTTGATGAGCCAACCACCCACCTTGATGTACCACACCAACGACTCGTAGTTCGCAGCATCAAGGCTCGGACCGAGTCAGGCACTGCTGTTATTGCGGCCCTGCACGATCTCACGCTCGCACTCATGGCAGACCGAGTCTGGCTCATGGATCAGGGCAGCCTTGTCATTGATACCGTGCCCGCAGACCCGGCATTACATGCAGCACTCTCAGATGTCTTCGAACAAGCAATGACCATCGAGAAACTTGAGCGCGATGATGGACATCACTTCATTGTGCGACCGCTGATTTAGGCGACGAAACCATCGGTGATTCGATCAAGGTCGCGCCGATCTAGTCGGCAACTGTTCAAGGCACGTGACGAGAGCCGACATTGCCTCAACCAAGCGCGGACCAGGACGACTCAATACGTCAAATTGCTCGGAATCGAATCCGCAAGTCTGACCTGCCTTCAGCGCTGGGATAGCCGACCACCCTGGTCGTTGAGTCATCAAACTGATCTGTCGGCCAGCCCCCATCACCAGGTCGGGCCGGGCTCGCACGACAAATTCCGGATTAAGTTTGGGAAAGGGCCCCAGTTCAAGCGGAACAACATTCACAAGATGAAGTTCGCGCAGCAGTTCGCCAATGAACGAGCTCGCCCCGGCAGCGAACGGTGCATCTGAGATCTCAAAGTAAACGCGCGCCCCATCCCACTGGTCAGGCCGCTGAGCTACGAGCTGTCGCAGCTGGATAGTCGTCTCGTGATGGTGCTTTTTTGCGGCTACTTCACGGCCAAGCAAGCTTGCCACCACCTCAGTGACGCGCCTACTCTCTGAGATGGTTTGGGCATCAAGTGCGACAACGCTTAGACCCAGACCTTCCAGGCGGTCAATGACACGGGCAGCGGGCGAAACCAAGACAAGATCAGGATTTAGCCGCACGATACTCTCGATGCGCGTATCTTCCAGCCCACCCAGTTTTGGCAGTGACCGCACCGACTCAGGCCAGTTTGAAAATCGATCAACGCCAACCAGACGGTCACACGCACCGAGGGCGCATACTGTTTCGGTTAAAGATGGCAGCAAAGACACGACGCGCTTGTGAGGCGCTTCGAACTCGAGCTGAGTGCCTCGATCATCGACAATCGCAGTCGCTTGCGCGCCGCCGGAGTAACTGAGAATCAACAGGGCGAACCCGACGATTCTCAGTAAGTGACAGCTAACGCTGGTCAAACAGCGCAACCCGCTTCAATCGCTTCTTGGCACGGCACACAATAGGCAGCGGCCGGTTGAATTGCCAAACGCTCTACCGGTATGTCTTTATCGCAGCGTTCACAGAGTCCGTATCGGCCAGACTCAAGACGCTCTAGCGCTTGTTCCACCTCACGCAGCTCCTGTGCATCGCGCAGAATTTCTGCTGTATCGACTTCTGCAATGCTGTCCGACTGAGCCATGATTTCAAAATCATCGCCAGCGCTTAAATCGCCAGACAAAGACTTGACCTCGGTTCTCTTGGCAGCAATTTCACCGCGCAGTCGCTCCCTTAACCGATGAAGTGAAGCGGCAGCAACTTCGACCCGATGAGCGGCCTGCAACGCTCCGTTTTTGTCAGCCATTTTCTTACCCCCATGACGAGAAAGACATAGTCGTCTTGTCATTATGGTCGCGGCAGGCTGAGGCGAATTGATATCGGTCAATCTCAGCTTAGTTCAAATGGTGGTCAATGGCATAGCGCACTAGGTCGGCCACTGACTGTAAATTTAGCCTGGAGAGGATTCGAGCCTTGTGGGTGCTGATCGTCTTGGAGCTGACGTTGAGTTCGTTCGCAATTTCAGTCACCGTGCGCCCGGACACCAATAGCTGAAGCACCTGCATTTCGCGGTTGGAGAGTTCGTCATGACTCAACTTCCGGCCGCCGGGCATCGCGTTAATGACTAATTGCTCGGCCAGATAAGCACTCACATAGGGCCGCCCGCTGACGACTTTTCTAACGGCAGCCAGCAACTCACGCGTCTCACCACCCTTGGTGATGTAGCCGGTCGCACCGGCCCGCATCGCGCGCAGCCCATAGACTTCTTCATCATGCATGGTCAGCACCAGGATAGGCAACTCCGGCCAAGTCTTGCGGACACGCTTGATAAGATCAAAGCCATTAGTGCCCGGCATTGAGAAGTCCAAGGTCACAATATCGGGTTGCGACGAGGCGATCAGTTGCAACAAATCGTCAGCGCAGGTCGCCTCCCCACAGACCTGCAAGTCAGGTTCGGCGGAGAAAACGCTTCGCAAGCCCTCGCGTATCAGGCTGTGGTCGTCGGCAATCAAAATGCGCGTCATAATCTCATTGTATAGACTGATCCGCTCTATTGACGAGCCCTCAAGCTGATGACTGATGACAGCCGCCACAATGCACTCAACAAGCACCTTGAGGACTTGAAATACCTCTATGAGAACGCGGCCTGTGGCTACATCACCATTAACAGGCAGCTAGGCATCGAAAGAATTAACACTACTGCGCTGGCCTGGATGGGCTATTCAAACCGAAGCGATATTGCTCAGGAAAGCGCCGAAGAATTGATTTCGCCAGATGATCGTGACTCGTTTAGGCATGCGATTGAGTCTGTTGAGAGGTCTCCCGGCACACAAGGACAGCCCGCATCGCTTCATGTTCACCTGGTGACACGCGCCGGCGGCACATTCCCCAGCCTGCTGCACTTATCACCTGCAAGCGCTAGGCCAGACGCTGCAGCAAACGAAGCTGACCCCGCGGACAAGGTGGACTTGATCGATATTGCCGTGTTTCACCTGGGCCACCAGGAAACACTTCTAGATGTTTTAACAAGCACTCGAGCCAGACTGGTAGACGCTCACGAGCAAGCCGAGCGGGCTGACTCACGACTTGAAGTAATAGCGCAGACAACACCGGATGCGATCATCACAATCGATGCTCAGCAATTCGTTATTTTTGCAAACCCTGCTGCCGAAACAATGTTTCAGCGAAAACTTAGCAGCCTTATCGGCTCGCCTATCGATCAACTGATACCTGCTGATTCCCAGGCAATACACCGCAGCCATGTCATACAGTTTGGTCGCGACGGACAAACCCGAAGAAAAATGGCTGGTCACCTACTCGTAGAAGGCCAGCGAGCCGACGGATCTCGCTTCCCGGTCGATGCCTCCATTTCCCGCTACCTTCTTGGTGGTAGTGATCACTACACAGCCATCTTGCGCGATGTCTCTGAACGCGTCAAAACTGATCAGGCTCTCGAGAAGGCTCGCCAGCAGGTTCAACGCTATGCGGCGCGACTCAGGTCGGTCCGCGAAGACGAGCAAAAGAGAATCAGCCGCGAATTGCACGATGATGTCGGCCAAAGACTTGCCGCGCTCAAGCTCGACATATACACCTACGAATCCGAGCTCAAAAAAGACTCTGACAAGGCGGCAGAGAAATTGCTTGCGATTGGCCGGCAAACAAGCGACATCATCAGCACCGTTCGCGTACTTGCGACACAGTTACGACCAAAAGTACTCGATGAACTCGGACTGGTTCCAGCGCTCGAGATCTACTTGGCTGATCTCAAAAAGCGTCATGGCATCGCTTATAAACTTGTCTTTTCAGACGGTCTTGAATTGACCGAAAAGATATCGACAGAAATCTTCCGTCTGGTTCAGGAGGCAACCCACAACATTGTGAAGCATGCACGAGCCAGCCTGATTACTGTCACGGTGCAAGACAGCGAGGCGGGCGTGCATCTGGCTATCCGGGACAACGGCAAAGGCATTGACCAGGCAGAACCCCGCCCGGATGCACTGGGTCTAATTGGCATGCAAGAACGCGTGACTAGTCTCCAGGGGCACTTGAATATCGAATCGTCTGGTGGTAAAGGTACGTTGGTCGAATGCTTCATTCCCCATAAGAGCAGCAGTCCTTCGACGGAGTAGAACATGCCGTACAGAGTGATCCTCACACACATTGATTCGAGCCCAGGCTCAATCATGAGGAGCGAGATGTCATGCCTGATCGCGAGGCAACAGGGTGCTCATATCGTGGGCCTGGCCCCTACCAGCCTGACAGGCTCCCAAGATGCCAGTGAAGCAAAAAAGCAGCACGAGCAAGATCAACTCGTCCAGCAGAATCTGCTTCGGTTTGAGCAAGAGTGCTCGGCGCTAGGCATTGACTCGTTTGAGTCGCGCAGAGTGGCGAACACGCCGCTTGAAGCCATGCTGTGGCACGCCAGGTTCTCAGATTTGATTGTGATGGGTGGCGTCGACAACAACGATTCGAGTGCGAGTGGCAATCGTTCGATCACCGAAGAAGTGTTGATCCGTTCGTCCCGGCCGGTTTTGATCATTCCCTCAGCAGCAAACGCCACCGAGGAAGCTCATCTGGAAACCGCAATCGTTGCCTGGGACGGCAGTCAGGCAGCGGCCGCAGCGATTGGTAACGCCATGCCCCTGCTGGCGTCAGCTGGTAAGGTATTTGTCGCGTTTGTTCATACATCGGGGATAGAAGGTGCGACCGAACTCGTGGCGGGCACGGAGGTATGCCTTTACCTGGCAAGGCACGGAATTAGCGCCCAGCTGGTTCCGCTGGAACGCGAAGACACGGTGGCAGCCACCCTGCTTGACTACGTTGAAAAGACCCAACCTGGTGTACTGGTGATGGGCGGATACGGGCATTCACGCCTTAGAGAGCGCATTCTTGGCGGTACAACTAGGTCAGTACTATCTGACATCAAATCTCCTGTCCTCATGACGCACTGAAAGAATTCAGGTTCGGCGAGTTTCGGGTGACGAGCCAACATTGATTCAGATCAAACCAAGCGCTGACAGACTCATTAGAGTGGCTGAGAGAAAACTTCAGCGGAGACACCAATGGCCGCCAAGGCGAGCCGTCAGGCAGGTCCGAGTGCTCAGTTCCTGGGCGCCCATGCCGACACGATGCAGGCACTTGAAAAACTGCAACTGCTCGTCCAGGTGACACCACGTCTGTCGCTTGAGCTGCGTCAAAAGATCGCCGACGATACGATTCGGGCGTTATGGCCACTGGTTAGTCAACACCATCAAGACGAAGAGCAATTGTTGTTCCCGCAAATGCTTAAACGCGCGAATGGTCAACAAGAACGCGCAATCGTTGAAAGCTATATTGAGCGACTGACCAGAGAGCATCGGGAAATCGAGCATGTCTGGGGGAAAATTCGACCTGTACTCGCAAAACTGTCAAACGGCTCAGATGTTGAGCTCTCGGCCGATCATTGCTACGCCTTGGTGCAGTTCTATCGGACCCACACGCAGTTTGAAGAAACCATTGTGTTGCCAATGGCAGCCCGACTCCTGACTCAGGGCGACCAGGACGCCATGAGTCTAAGCCTCGCGCTCCGTCATAACGTTCGCAATCTGACCGCCTACATCTAGGACCTGTTACAGCCCCGAGTACTCAGTTCAAGTCCAGTAAACCTGACCAGGGAGTTGCCGGACTGCTGGTTCTTCCCGCCGAAGCGCTTTTGGCCTTTGATGGCCTGACTGTTTTTCTCGGCACCTGTATGGTTCGTAACGGCCCGTCGAACGCCACCGCCTCCAACCCGCCTCTTGTGAGGATTTCAATGCGCCGCTGACTGACATCAAGCAGCCCCTGTGAAGCAAGCAAACTGAGCGTGCGACTCACGGTTTCGATCTTCATACCGAGATAGTTGCCGATATCCTGTCGCGTCATCCGCAAGTAGAGAGTCCCGCTCTCTTCGCCTTGCATCTCGCGCTGTGATTGCAGCTTCAGCAAAAACCGCGCAACTCTGGATTCGGCCGACAATGCACCAATCGCGGTCAAGGCAAGTTGCTCCTGAACGAGTTGCTGGCTGATTATTCGAAACAGACTATCAACAATTCCCGGATGGACCAATTGAAGTGAGTGTAGGTCAGTAAACGGTATCAGTAAGAGTTCAACATCCGTGAGCGTTACGACATCGTTGATGTAACAATTATCACTGATGCCGTCCGTGCCCAACAGATCACCACGAACCGGGAAGCCAACTACCTGCTCATTGCCGTTCTCGTCAGAAAACACCGTCTTGAGATGACCGTGACTGACCAACATCAGCTCATGAAAGGCCCGGCCCGCCTCGACAACACGAGAGCCTGCCTTCGCCGTCAATCGCTCTAACTGATAGCTGCCGGCCCGTCCGGCCTGTTCGCTAGAGACAAGCCGCTCTAGCAGCTCAATGCCACTGTCCGAGACGCCCAACGATAAAGAATCGTCAGCCGACCTGTTCACTTGCCCTGGCGGCAGCACCATGGTGGTCTTTCCCCGTCATTACCCGTCACCTTTCAATTATTGGGACGAGCACTGGTGACCACCATCAGGCAGGGACGATACTGTCGCAGGGCATGCCTGATTTCGACTGTCAGGCGCGCCTGACTAGCCGTAGGGGAATTCCTACACCTTCACCCCAACCATTTGCTCTAGGTCAAGACGACCTGGCCGATTGCACGGCACAGTCATTCATATGGGTAGCAGCGATTGCCTGCCGTAACCCCGGACATGCCTAATAACGATGAGAACGCCATGAGCTACAAAACGATTCTGACCTATCTGAATGACACCCCCGGCACCAACAACCGCGCGCGCGTTGCCTGCACCCTGGCCAATGAGTTTGATGCCCACTTGATCGGCCTGGCGGCCGCTGGCGTAGCGTCTTTACCCGGCGATGTCTTCTTTGCTCAGATGGGTGACTTAATCAGCAAGATGCAAAGCGAACTCGACTCAGTGGCCTCGCAAGCGACGGCCGCATTTGAGTCAATCTGCCAGGCGCAGGGCGTGGCATCTGTGGAGCCGCGTGTTGTGGGTAACACACCGCTCGAGACCGTTCTACTGCATGCGCGATACAGCGATCTGGTCATTATTGGTCAGGATGAAACGGGCAAAGATGCAACAGCAACGACTCGGGGGTTCACCGAGCAGGTGCTTCTGGGCGCAGGCAAGCCCGTTATTGTGGTGCCCTACGCCGGCGAGTTTGAGACGATCGGCACCCGGTGCCTGCTTGCGTGGGATGGCAGTCGTGAGGCAGCACGGGCGGCTGACGATGCCATGCCCTTGCTTGCCAAAGCCAAGCTTGTTGAGGTCGTCGTGATAAACGAAGGCTCGAACAATCCGGCGGGTCATGGGGCAATTCCCGGGGCCGACATTGCACTTTATCTCGCACGGCATGGCGTTAATGCGCAAGTCAACAACATTGCCTCAGGCATTGATGTTGGTAACACCATGCTTTCGCATGCGGCGGACACTGGCAGTGACTTGATCGTTATGGGGGCATACGGCCACTCCAGAGTCCGCGAATGGATCATGGGCGGCGCCACCAGAATGCTGCTTGACACCATGACCGTCCCGGTTCTGATGTCACACTAACGCTAAAGGAAATAACGGGTTGCCCGTTGCGAAGCAACCCGTGCCTGCACAAACGCGCAGGTTGTCACTAGACAGAAGACGTCTTTGTGACGCGACTACTTGGAAGACAGGTCGGGACTGTATCCAAACGTATAGCGGGCACCGACAAAGAATGCGTCGAGACTTGAGCCGTCCGCGTTGTCATACTTCGAGTAAGCTGCGTACATTTTCAGAGGCTTGGATTCGTTGTATTGAAATCCGATTTGCTGAACTTCATTGTCTCCGCCGACGTCACCGCCCTGCTCACCAATGTCGAATGAGAAAATCCACTTGCCCAACTCATAGTTCAAGCTCAGCAACTGTGACTCCAGGTCACCCCGCTCCACGCCATTCAGTGCACCCTGAGTGCGCTCGTTGTGACCAAAGGACACACTAAAGCCTGAATTTAGCTTGTAGCCAACACCCAGCATGAGCCGATCATTATCACCATCAGCACTATTAGCCACACCCACGTTACCAAGCAAACGACCCGGTCCGACAGCATTACGGTAACGCAGCGCAAATTCCTGACGATCACCCGAATTCAAACTGGCTGACGCTCTAAAGCCAGCGAACTTGGGCGAGTCGTAACGAAGACGGGATACACGACCGAATCCGTCATAGTAGGTATAGCCCACGCGAACGCCTCGGTCAGCGTTGTCACGGTTGAGCGCACCGACAACGGTAAAGAGTGGCAGGTGGCCGCCACCGAACAGGTTGCCACTGGTTTGGTAGGAGATTTCGGCTGTGCCATCCGAGGCGCCCTCACCTTTACCAAGACTTACTGCGCCCCAGCCCGTGATGATGCCAACTTCGGCAAAGCGGGTGTCGAACGATTCGCCACCGTCTACGGCGCCAAAGGAATTGTTCTCCTGCGCCTGAAACTCATAGCGAAGAAACCCGCGCTGCCCGCCCAGCACGTCGCGACTGGCTCGAATGCGCAGGCGTGAACCAGATGCGGTGTTGTCAACAACTTCAGGGTCGGCAATATCACCGCCAAACAGCAAGGCCGCATTGACCTGCCCGCTTATTTCGAACTTGGGGTCGTCGGCCATTGCCGAAAAAGGCAGTGCCATGGCCAGCACACCGACAAGCGCGCTAGGCATGGCGATCTGCCAGCGGGATTGCTGCGCCTGGTCTGTGTCTTTTGATTGAGTCGTTTTCATGTCCTCTCCTGGTCCTGCTGAACTACTTAGTTGGATTGACCGCGCCGCGCGCGATGTTGGATGCCCTAACAAATGCTTGAAGGTGTTTTGCTGCGACCACCGGTTCGTGCTGACACCGGTGTGACTCAAAAGAGTCCGAACACAGCAGGTTGAGTTATGAGAAAAGGACATGCCCTGTTGCCACTAAGACCGGTGACCTATCAGCGCGATGACTGACCCGACCCTAACGTTGATGCCCAGCGACACATCCACCTAGGAGACGTAATCATTTCAGTTACGAACCCGCAATAGATGTCACCAGGGTTGCTGTTAGATCACAATCTTGTCCCGCATACGGGTGGAGCTCAACCGGTGTCAGTTCGGTGAGAGCGAACGCTCTTTTGTTGTTTCGTTTTTAGTCGCGTTCTTGGATTTCTTTGTAAGGCTGAGCTGAAAATTCAGACCCTGTCCAACTTGGCGATACCGAGCGCAAGCCACTTCACGCCTGCCGGACCAAAGTTTATCTGCGCGCGAGCGTCGTCGCCCTGGCCTTCAATGTCGATAATCGTGCCATCGCCAAATTTTCGGTGTCGCACGTTTTCGCCGGCCCGAAAGCCTGTGCCGTTGTCCATTGCAATAGCGCCAGACTTCGCTGCGCCAGCAAACCGCCCGCTGCCGGCGCCTTCCCAGGCCCCACCATAACCTTCCTTCCACGCGCCTGCACGTTGCTTGGCTGTAAGCCATTTGAGCGAACCAGGCGGGAGCTCTTCAAAAAACCGGGAGCGCATGGAATAACGAGTTTGCCCGTGCAACATGCGGGTCTGGGACAGAGACATATAGAGGCGCTGTCGTGCGCGAGTGATGGCGACGTACATCAGGCGCCGCTCTTCTTCGAGCCCGTCGATTTCAGTGACAGAGTTTTCGTGCGGGAACAAACCCTCCTCAAGCCCACTGATAAACACAGCATCAAACTCCAAACCTTTTGCCGCATGTACTGTCATGAGTTGCAATGCATCGGTGCCGTTGGAGGCCTGATTATCGCCCGCCTCAAGCGAGGCATGACTCAGGAAACCAGCAAGAGGGGTCATGCCCAGTGTGCTTGCTGGATCGGCCGGCTCTAGCACTGCATCTGCCGCGGGAAGCTCTGTCGGCGTGAGTGTCGATGCGGGTGCAGCCTCAGCCTGGCTGAGACCCAGGTTGGCTGGCGTTGTGGCATCCACACCAGCATCGGCTAGGTAGGCGGCGGCGGCGTTGACCAACTCACGCAAGTTCTCAATACGGTCCTGGCCGTCTTTATCTGCCTGGTAGTGCGCGATCAAGCCACTTCGCTCAATAACATGCTCGACAAGATCGGCTAGATTCATTCGCGCGGTTTCAGAGGCGAGCGCTTCGACGAGCCGCACAAATGCGCCGATTTTTGTCGCCGGTGCACCAGTGAGTTGACCACTGGCACCGAACAGACTGGTCTGCGCATGCGCAGCAGCATCAGACAACATCTCCACTGTCCGCGCGCCAATACCGCGGGCCGGAAAGTTAACGACCCGAACAAACGATGTGTCATCGTGTGGGTTCGCAATTAACCGCATATAAGCGAGAGCGTGTTTGACCTCCTGGCGCTCAAAAAAGCGCAGACCACCGTAAACTCGGTACGGAATGCGAGCAGAGAACAAGGCATGCTCAATCACGCGCGACTGCGCATTGGATCGATATAAAATAGCAATATCACTGCGGCTCACGCCGTCATTGATCAGGTTACGAATTTCTTCGAGTAACCACTGCGCTTCTTGTCCGTCGGTTTCGGCTTCATAGACACGGACCTGTTCGCCGTCGCCGGCATCTGTCCAGAGGTCTTTACCCAAACGCTTGGCGTTGTTGGCAATCAGCGTATTGGCACTACGCAGAATATGCCCGCAAGAGCGATAGTTTTGCTCAAGCTTAATGAGGTTACGGACATTGAACTCGCGCTCAAACGCCGACATATTGCCTACATTCGCACCGCGAAAAGCGTAAATGCTTTGGTCATCATCACCCACCGCAAACACTGAGGTTGAAGACCCGGCCAGCAACTTCAGCCAGCGGTATTGCAAATTGTTGGTATCTTGAAACTCATCAACCAGCAGATGGCTGAAGCGCCGCTGGTAATGCTCTCTAAGCACCTCACTGCGCGAGAGTAGTTCATAAGAACGCAGGAGCAACTCAGGAAAGTCAACCACCCCTTCGCGCTGGCACTGCGCGTCATACATCTCGTACAACTCGACAAATCGACGGTTGTAATCGTCAACGATCTCGATATCACCGGCGCGCATGCCCTCTTCTTTCGCGCCATTGATGAAGTACTGCAAATTCTTCGGCGGATAGCGCTCGGTATCAACATTAGCGGCCTTAAGCATGCGCTTAATGGCCGAGAGTTGATCTTGGGTATCAAGTATCTGAAAGGTCTGCGGCAAAGCCGCGTCTTTACTGTGAGCCCGTAGCAGGCGGTTACACAGACCATGAAACGTGCCAATCCACATGCCGCGGATGTTGATGGGCAACATCGCAGAGATGCGGGTGCCCATCTCGCGCGCCGCCTTGTTGGTGAAGGTCACGGCGAGCACGCCTTGCGGGCTGACCTGGCCGGTTGAAATCAGCCAGGCAATGCGAGTGGTCAGGACCCGTGTCTTGCCACTACCCGCCCCGGCAAGAATCAGCGCATGCTGGGGCGGCAGCGTGACCGCTGCCAGTTGCTCTTCATTGAGATTGGCAAGGAGATTGTTGGCCGGTGCAGTGCTCATGCTGTAATTTTACACAGTATTTAGAGCTCCGCCTTGCCCCCATCCAGGGTGATTTCGGCCCCGACCATGTAGGCCGAACCGGGCCCGCACATGAATTCGACCGCCTCAGCAATTTCCTCAGGCGTGCCGACGCGGCCCAGTGGCACGCTCGCGCTGATACGGTCGAGCACCGCCTGCGCGGCTGCTTCATCACCACCGGTCATGCGGGTGAAGATATTGGTTTTGACTGGCCCCGGGGCCAGGCAGTTGATGCGAATGCCCATCTCGAGCAATTCTGCCGCGAGGTTGCGGACCATGCCGCGAACAGCGCCTTTGGAACCGCCATAGGCGGCCACCCCGGTCTGCCCCTTGCGCGGCGCAATCGACCCGGTGGCGACAATAACGCTCCCCTGGGGCATCAATGGCACGAGTTTTTGGATGGAGAAGTACAAGCTTTTGACATTGACGGCCATGATGTCGTCAAACAAATCCTCGGTCATCTCTGCGAGAGGTAGGAAGTGCGCAATACCGGCATTAGCGAAATAAATGTCAACCTGGCCGAGTTGGGCTTTGGCCGCCTCAACCAAGGTGTCGATGCCCGCCATGCTCGACAAATCACAAGCTACACCACCTGCCAGTTTGCCATCGGCCCTCGCGAGCGCTTCATCAACCGATGCCTGACGGCTACCGGCAATCAGGACGCGTGCGCCTTGCCGGGCAAACCGATGCGCTGTCGCCTCGCCGATGCCATTGGAACCACCTGTGATTAGCACCCGTTTGTCTTGCAAAAATGACATTGCGCTCTCCGTATGTTGGAACTCTAACCTTATCGCATTGGGTCGCGAGTATGCCAGTCAGTTATGTTTTGAAACGCGCGCCCCGCTCGTAGCAAAGGCGCCTCGCCAAAGTACCGGCCCACTAATTGGACAGCCACCGGTGTTTGCCGCGCCGTGAAGCCTGACGGCAGAGTGAGTGCCGGATGACCGGACATATCAATTGGTGCGGTGAAACGAATCAAAGCATCCAGGGCTGCCGGATCTTCGCCCAGCGCAGCCATCTGCATGATCGTTGGGGAGGCGGCGGTTTGTGCCGGAATCAGCATCGCATCGACGCTGTTTAGTACGCGTTCCAGTCGTCCGGAAAAATCCCGACGCCGCAGCAACATTGCTTGATAGTCGGCTGCACTCAAGTCGCTCGCAAGATCCAGAAAACCAGAGAGCGTCGGGCCGTATTCGTCGCGCCGACTCGGAAAAGTCTCGCGATGGGCATAAGCCGCTTCAATCGCGCAGATAGGCCCCCAGTCAGCAATCGCATGGGTATAGTCGGGGAACACCACCGGTACGAATTTTGCGCCCAGTGACTGCAGCGCCTCGTGCGCTTCGCGCACGGTCTGGCGCATCTCGTCATCAACATCGTCGCTGTTGAAGCGCTCGTCAATGCCGATTGTCATATCACGTAGCTGCTGATCATCACCCGCCATATAGTTGGGTACCGGCTGATGCGATGCCCTGGGATCATGCTCATCAGCCCCAGCCATCTCCTGCAGCAGGACAGCACAATCGGCCGCACTACGCGCCATCGGTCCCAAATGATCCAGCGACGCCGCCAACTCAAATGCGCCGTAAACGGACACTCGCCCCCAAGTGGGCTTGATGCCGGTGACGCCATTCGCTGCGCACGGAAACCGAATCGAGCCGCCAGTATCTGAGCCGGTTGCTCCAAAGCAAAGGCCCGCTGCGAGTGCAACACCCGAGCCGGTTGAAGAGGCTCCGGACCAGGTGTCTCGTCCCCACGGATTGACCGGGACAGTGATGTCCGGGTGATGCTCGGTGAATGCTCCCTCGGTCAGTTGAAGCTTACCGAGCAATATCGCGCCGGCCTCGCGTAGTCGCCGGGTTGCGGTGCCGTCATACGAGGGGATGAATTCACGATTAATCGGCATGCCTGCCGCCGTTGGCACACCGGCGGTATAACAGAGATCTTTGAGCGCGATTGGCACCCCGTGCAACGGGCCAAGATATTGATGCTGATCCAGTCTGCCCTGCGCAGCCTGCGCTTGCGCCATCGCCAGTTCCGGCGTGATGCATGCGAACGCATGCAGGTCCGGGTCCAGCCGGGCGATCCTGTCGAGCATGTGTCGGGTTAACTCAACAGGCGAGACCTGCCGACGCTGAATCAATTGGCCAACCGCAGTCAGGTCAAGCCGGGCAAGGTCGGCCATCATGCTGAGGTCTTGGCGAGCATTTGGTCACGCATCACGAATTTCTGCGGCTTTCCTGTGACTGTCATCGGAAACTCACTCACAAACCGAAACTGCTCGGGCACTTTGAAGTGCGCGATCGAGCCCGCGCACCAGGCCTTGATTTGCGCGTCATCGACTGTTTGACCAGGTTTGGCTATCACCCACGCACACAATTGTTCGCCTAGCCGCTCATGCGGCAGGCCAAACACCTGTACGTCCAGAATGCCGGGGTGACCGCGCAAAAATTCTTCTACCTCGAGTGGGTAGATGTTTTCACCGCCGCGAATCACCATGTCTTTCAGACGGCCCACAATCTGGCAGTAACCCTGCTCATCAATGACCGCCAGATCGCCAGTATGCATCCAGCCGGCCGGATCAATCGCCTCAGCCGTAAGCGCAGGCTCATCGTAGTAACCAAGCATGACGCAATAGCCGCGTGTACAGAGTTCCCCCTGTTCACCAACTGGCACGATGCGGCCGGCTTCATTGATGATTTTCACTTCCACGTGAGGCTGAATGCGGCCTACCGTTGCGACCCGCTTATCAAGGGGGTCATCAATGCCCGACTGGAAAGACACGGGTGCAGTTTCGGTCATGCCGTACGCAATGGTGACTTGTGCCATGTTCATGTCGGCAATGACACGTTGCATCACATCAACCGGACACGACGCACCCGCCATGATGCCGGTCCGCAGCCTGGATAAATCAAACTGGCGAAACTGTTCGTGTTCGAGCATGGCGACGAACATCGTCGGTACACCGTGCAGCGCCGTACAGCGATGCTCTGCAGCAGCAGCCAGCGTTTGCCCTGCCTCAAAAGACTCACCGGGAAACACCAGCGTTGCACCAACACTCGCGCAAGCCAATACACCAAGCACCATCCCAAAGCAGTGATACAGAGGCACTGGCAGACACAAACGATCATCGGCACCAAGCTGCATGGCACGCGCCGTCGAACGCGCATTGTTCACAATATTGAAGTGTGAGAGGACGGCGCCTTTGGGTGAGCCGGTCGTGCCACTGGTGAACTGAATATTGATTGGGTCGTCAGGATCAAGCTGTGCGCCCAGCGCAGGCAATCGGGCTGCATGTGCCGGTCCCGCTGAGTTCATCAAGTCACGCCAACTCATGCACGCAAGAGGGTTCTCACCCTCACCCAGCACAATCACATGTTTGAGCGCTGGGAGCGCCTGGGCGTAGAGCGTTGAGGCGCCCGCAAGAGCCCGTTTGATCTCGGGTGCCAGTTCGCACAACATGCCGAGGTAATCACTACGCTTATGAGACCGGGCGGTAATTAGCACACGCGCGCGAACTTTTTTGAGCGCGAATGCCAACTCTGCTTTTTGGTAGGCCGGATTGATGTTCACCAGAACAGCACCAATTCGGGCTGTTCCAAACTGAGCAATAAGCCACTCCGCCCGGTTAGGCGCCCAGATGGCAACCCGGTTTCCCCGTCTGATACCGAGCGCGAGTAGCCCGGCCGCGAGTTGATCAGCCTTCGCTCTTAAGTCGTACCAGCTAAGCGTGATGCCCTGTTCAACGAACACAGCGGCATCGCCGGCACCATTGGATGCGCACGCTTCGTCCAGCAGCGCGGAGACTGTGGTGAACGCTAGCGGCTCATGTCGCGGTCCACTGACATAAGACATGCCACGCTGCGGCCGCAGCACGTCCGCAGCTTCATGCTCAAAATGGCTGGATGCGAATGGGTTGCGCGACATCTCACATGTCGCGCCAGTCACCGAGCTGTTCGAATGCGTGGGCAGCTCGGTAAATCGTGGACTCTTCATAGCGGCCGCCAATGAGCATCATGCCGACGGGCAATCCCTGGCTGAGGCCGCACGGCACATTCATTGCCGGGTGTCCGGTGACATCAAACGGCGAGGTATTGGCGAGCATTTCAAAAGCGCGCTGACAGTACAGAGCGAGCGGCGCATCCTGAGCGGGAATTGGCGTTGCCTTCATCGGCAAGGTGGGCATGAGCAGCAGGTCGTAACGCGCGAGCGCCTGATCGTAGGTCTGGCGAAGCAGACGGCCCAGGTTCTGCGCCTTGGCGTAGAAGTGCCCACGGTGATGCTTCATGAAGTACTCACCGGCGAACATGGAAATTTTGAGCGTGCGTGACAACTCATCTGCCCGCGCGCGCCAGTTTGAGTGTGCGTCCAGCAGGCTCGTGGTGTAGAGCCCTTCCCAGTTAAAGCCCATGCCATTGCCATGCATCATCTGCGCCTGCAAACCTTCAAGCGCAATCGGTGTCCAGATCGCAGAGCCGTCACGGTGCATCGGAATCGACACCTCGTCTACGGTTGCGCCCATTTGCCGAAACCGGTCGGCTGCTGCCCGTACACTGGCGTCAACATCCGGTTCGCTGTTGTCCCACCCAAAACCTTCAGTAACAACACCAATGCGCATGCCGGCCACGCCCCGACCCAGCGCGGCTGTGTATTTATCAACCCGTACGTCATACTGGCGCGGATCAAGGCCATCAGCACCGGCAATCACTTCAAGCACCAGCGCATTGTCTGCGACCGTGGTGGTCATCGGACCGGTGTGATCGATGGTCGCTTCAATAGGCATGACACCGGTATAGGGCACGAGGCCGTGCGTGGCTTTCATGCCGTACACACCGCACCAGCCGGAGGGCATACGAATTGAACCGCCCTGGTCGCCGCCAATCGCAATCGGTACTTCGCCACTGCCCACCAATGCACCTGAGCCACACGACGAGCCACCCGCCGAGTAGCCGTAACGATAGGGGTTATGAACCGGCCCCATTTGCGTGGTGTGACTACCGCCAGACAAACAGAATGATTCGCAGTGAGCTTTACCGACGATGGTCGCGCCGGCATCAAGCATGCGCGTGACAATGGTGGCATCAAGGTCTGGGGTGTAACCCTCAAGCGTGCGCGCGCCATTCATCATCGGCACACCTGCCAGGCAGACATTGTCTTTGAGCACAATCTCTTTGCCGCTCAAAGGCCCGTGCGCCGCGCCCTTAACAACAGACTTAACAGCCCAGGCACCGAGCGTGTTCTCGTCGGCGCCAGGCCGGTATCCGGGTGTTCTTGGGTACCGAACCTCGGGCAAATTGTCGGGCAACTCAGCAACCCGGTCATACGATTGAAACGTCCCTTCCAGCACTTCAAGATATTCCGCAACCTCGCGCTCCGACATGCTCATGTGGAGGGATTCGACGATCTCTTTGAGTTGCTCGAGGGTGGGTCGCTTGACGGTAGACATGGATTCTCCAGCGGCCTGTTGATTGAGGGGCTTGGCAGGTGGTGGGGGTGGCGTCGCAACCGAAGCCGACATGGCCGTCGGCTTGGCACGGTGATCGCCATACGGGTTGACCGGTGTCGATGCTTGCCGATCAGCATGAAAAACAGCGCTTACTGCTGGCGCAGGACTCGCCGAGGACCTTGAAGCAGGTTTTGTCGGGCTAGACGCCTGGACCGTCTGAACCGCCTGATGGGAAGCAGCAACAGCAGACCCATTACCCGGTCGCACCTGCGGTGCATCGACTCGGGTCATCCGGCCCGAGCCCATGCCAAGTAAGTCGGCAATTGCACCGGCCTGCAATTCACCCGCGCTGAATTGTTGTTCTACCTTGCCGCGTTCAAACACCAGCACGCGATCAGCCACATCCAGTACGAGGTCCAGGTTTTGCTCAACGATGATCAGCGACAGGCTGTGCTCTTTATGCAGGCTCAGCAAGACCTGCCCGATTTCTTCGACGATAGAAGGCTGAATCCCTTCCGACGGTTCATCCAGCAGCAGCAGCCAGGGGTCGGGCATCATGGCGCGACCGAGCGCAAGAATCTGCTGCTCACCGCCTGACAAGCTACCGCCCTTGCGATCGAGAATAGAGGTCAGCCTCGGGAAACTCGTCAGAATGCGGTCTAGTGACTGCTGCTCGGTTTCACCGGTGGTCGCCGACCATGCAATGCGCAAATTTTCCAGTGCGGACAAGCCCGGCAAAATTCCTCTGCCCTGCGGCACATAGCCAATGCCCAGGCGAGCGCGCTGGTGGGCTGGGGTGCGGGTAACGTCAGTCCCGTCAATATGAATACGGCCGCCTTTGACTGGCAGGTGACCGACAATGGTTTTCAGGAAAGTCGTTTTGCCTGACCCGTTGTGCCCAACAATGCCGACTGCTTCACCTTCATGCAGCTCCAGCGAAGCGCCGTGCAGGACCGGTAACTCACCGTAACCCGCTCGGACTTCGGCAACTTCAAGCACAACATCACGGCGCTCGCCATGCTCAGCTCGAACCTTCTCAGTCTTGTTCATGCGGCGCGATTCCCAACATAGACTTCACGAACTTTCTTGTCCGACAGCACAGTATCGGCCGGACCTTCGATAAGCACCGAGCCTTGGTGAAACACCGTAATCTCGGCGCCAAGCATGCGCACAAACTGCATGTCGTGGTCAACCACGATGAGGGCGGCCGTCTCATTTAGGCGGTGGATGAGCTGCACGAGTTTTTCTGACTCGGCACCGGTAATGCCCGCGGCCGGCTCATCCAGCAACACCAACTCCGGCCGCTGTGCCATCACGATACCGAGCTCAACAATCTGACGCTCGCCGTGGGCCATCTCGCCGACCAGGCGTCGACTCAATGCACCCAGTTCCAACTCTTCAATCACACGCTTGGTTTCAACACCGGCCGCTGGCCGATCATTGACCTTGCGCGCTGACAACCAGATGTTCTCGTAAACAGACAAACCGTTCATCACGGACGGCACCTGAGTCTTGATGCCAACGCCAAGGCGCACGATTTCATACGGCCGCCAGCCGGTTACGTCCTGGCCGCGAATGTAGACCCGGCCGTTGTCGTGCTTAAGGGTGTATTGCCCCGTCAAACACTTAAAGAATGTGCTTTTACCTGCACCGTTTGGCCCAATCAGACAACGTAGCTCACGCTCTCGAAGCGTGAAGTCCACATTGTTGACGGCTGTCACCCCACCGAAGCGCATCGTGAGTTCGCGGGTCTCGACAATGGGTTCTCTCAAGACCGGTCTCCGCCCACTGATCCGCGTCGGCGCCGGCCGGAAGACTGTTGCCTGGCAAGCATGCCGCGCGAGCGTCGTGTGAACCAGGCGCCAATCTGTGGCGCGATGCCGCGCGGGATTAGCAGAACCGCCAGCACCAGAATTGCCCCCATCACCAGCGAGTTATCAATCAGGGTTTGCTCGCCGAGCGATAGTTTCAAAAAGCCCAGAACAGCAGCACCGGCCATCGGGCCAACCAATGTGCCCAGACCGCCCACAATCACATAGATAATCGCCTCCGCCGATTGGCCGAGCGCAAATAAGCCTGGCGTCACAATCTCAGACCACATTGCAAAGAAAGCCCCAGACAAACCCGCCATCGCTGCGCTGATGGTGAAGATCGCTGTTTTAAACAGCGGCACGTTATAGCCAAGCAATTCGGCACGTTGCTCGTTTTCACGAATGCCAATCAGCACACGTCCAAAAGTGCTGTGCAGAATCCAGCGAGACAGTAGGTAAGCGAGCAAGAGCGCAACAGCCACCACGTAATAAAAGGGCGTTCCCCAAATTTGTGCATCAGGGTCGCCGGGCACGTTAAGTATCGGGAAACCCGGGATGCCATTGAATCCACCCAGGCGCGCCTCGCCAATCTTGTAGACATCACCGGCCGTTGCATTCATGAATTTGAACAAAATCAGGCTGACCACCAGCGTGATGACGCCCATATAAACATCACTGATGCGGCCATAAAACATCATCGCGCCAATTGCGGCGGCCAAGATAGATGGCACAAGAATCGCTAGGAACAGCGCGCCGGTACTTTCCCCGAGATTGATCGCTGAAATGGCATACGCATAGGCACCCAATCCAAAGTAGGCTGCATGGCCAAAACTCAAAATACCGGCATAGCCCCACATCAGGCCCAGCGAAAGCGCGAGCAACGACCAGATCACAAGTACCGTGAGCGTATGCGTGTCTTCAAGCACCAGCGGCAGCAACAGCATCACAGCGGCCCAGGCAATAAACCATCCCCAGCGCACGCTGCCGGCCGAACTCATTTCACCCCCTGTCATGTTGAATTCCGGAAGAACCGGCCCGTTATGCCCTGCGGCATCAAGCGCAGCAGCACAATGGCGAGGGCAAGCATCGCGATTTCGCCGAGCACCGGATTGGCGCCAAACGAAACGATTTGATTGATCGTGCCAAACATGACACTACTCGACAGCACGCCCGAAATAATCGCAGCGCCGCCTGTAATCACAGTAATAAAGGCTTTCGCAATAAAGGCACCACCCGAGGAAGGCAGAAGCCCCGTGAGCGGTGCCAACACCCCACCGGCCAGACCTGACAACGCGGCGCCAGCGGCAAACGTCATCATGTAAATGGTGCCCGGGTTATAGCCAAGCGATGACGCGACTTCAGGGTTTTGCATTGCCCCTCTCGCAACCAGACCGATTCGGGTATATCGCAGCACCAGCCACATCAGCAGCACGAGCAAAATCGCGATCGCAATGATGAACAAGTTGTATCCGCCCATCTGGTAGCTGCCCATCTGGTAGCCCGGAATGGGAGTAGGAACACCCACTGCCGAACTACCAAAGATCAACGTCACCAGGCCCACGAACAGCAGGCTCAAACCCCAAGTGGCGAGCATGGTGTCAATCATGCGTCCATACAACCATCGCACCACAAGCCGCTCAACGATCAGCCCGACAATCCCCACCACAATGGGCGCAATGATCAACATCGCAAAAAAGATGTTGATGCCCGCGTTGTAGCAGGCCAGCGTGGTGTACCCGCCCAGCATCACAAACTCACCGTGAGCCAGATTGATCACGCGCATCATGCCAAACACAACCGCGAGCCCGATGCTTACCAGCACAAGGAACGAGATCATGTAGAGGATTTCGAGAAAAACAACTGCTGCGTAGTCCATGACCACCTTCAATGTCGGACAGAAGCGGCGTTGCCCTCAGGGCAAACCTGAGGGCAGAGGCACTAAAGATCTACTTCATTCAATGCCGACCGTCTTAAACGTCAACTTCATACTGCTTGTTGGAGTCGGGATCTTTCTGCAGGTCGCAGTAACGCGCGGTATCTGCCGGCGGACGCTGCTTGGCTGTGCTGATGATATTCAGTTTCTGATCTTTGACTTCCATCAACTGAATATCAAGTGCAGCATGGTGGGTTTGTGGATCAAGTGACACCTGACCGGTAGGCCCTGCAATAGAGATGCCGGACTCCAATGCTTCAAGCATCTTGTCGCGATCAAGCGAGCCCGCTTTTTTCACTGCTTCAGCCCAAAGCTTAATACCCTGATACTGCCCAACTGCCAGCTCGTTAATGACCTTGATGTCGCCGTTCTTAGCTGTCCAGGCTTCAAGGAAGGCCTTGTTGGCTGCCGTATCGAGTTGCTGACTGTAGTTATGCGCAACCATGATGCCGTCGCCCTCTTCCGCTGACAACGCACGCTGTTCATTACCCGCGCCAAACGTGGTTGAGGCCAAGGGGATTTTCTTGTTCATGCCGGATGCTGCCCATTGCCTGTAGAAAGACATATGCGCGCCACCTACGAGAGCGGAGACAACCCAGTCGGGGCTCTCTTGTTGAATCTTGGCAATCGTGGAGCCGAAGTCGGCTACATCGAGTGGGAAAAAGTTGGTTGACGCAATGCTGCCGCCCCGTTGCTCAACGTAGTACTTAAGCCATTTCGCCGTGATCTGGCCGTAGTTGTAGTCGGCCGCGAGCACATAGACCTTTTTACCCCAACGCTTCATCGCCTCTTCAACGAGCGGCTCGTTCGCCTGCGCAGGCGTGCTGCCGGTGCACACAACGTTGCGGTCGCAGACGCCACCTTCGTACAGCACGTTGTAGAAGTAAAGCGTCTTGGCGCGTCGGAACGTCTGACGAATAGCCTCTCTTGAGGCAGACGTAATGCCGCCGTGAACAACATCCACTTTGTCGCGTCGAGCGAGTTGCTGGGCAAACTTGGTATAGAGCGCAATGTCTGACTGGGTGTCGTACTGGATCGCCTCAACCTGCTTGCCAAGCAAACCACCGGCGGCATTGATTTCATCAACAGCCAGGCTGGTCGCGAGCACCATTGGCTTGCCATAGATATCCAGGTTGCCTGAGTTGTCGAGCACACTGCCTAGTTTGATGGTGTCTGCAGCGAGCGCCCCCGTCCACGGAAAAGCTGCTGATGCGGCACCCGCGCCGGTTGCCATAATGAGTTTGCGGCGTGAAATTGTCATTCCTCTCTCCATTATTGTCGCCGGCTCCGCCGGCAAAAACTGTGTTTATTTAAGCGTCGCCGCTATTGTCCGACGAACCCGTCGGTGGTTTGGCAGACTCACTACTGGCCTTGCCGCCCGACACATCAGGGTTCTGGCCCAACCTGGCAGCCCGCTTATCCAAGGGCTGAATGCTGTCGATGGCCGACGAGAAGTCATAGCCAATCGAATCGCCAATGTTCTTAAGTGCAGGCAACTGCAACGCCATGCCCAGAATACTGTCCATTACCTGGTTAACCGGCGGCGCCCCATTTGAAGACGCCCCACCCGCACTACCGCTGCCGCCAGCGCCGTTGCCTGATGAAGCGCCAAAACCATTGACCTGATTGATCTTGATGCTGTCGATCTTCTCGGCTGGCTTCATCATTTGCTCGAGAATGGCTGGCAGACTGTTTAGCCGGTGCTGCTCGAGCTTGAGCGCCATGAGCGCATCGCTCCGCCCATTCTCGGCCTCAATCTTGGCACGATGCCCTTCAGATTCTGCGAGCATCTTTTGCCGCTCGGCCTCGGCAAGTGTTCTCACCGACTCAGACTCAGCCTTGGCTCGCTGCAGCAAGACATTGGTTTCAGTCGCGGCATTGGCCTCAGCCACCTCGCCAGCTTCCTCCACTCGCTTCATGGCCATCTCACGGGAGCGATCGGCGACGGCGCGTTCACGGTCGGTTTGCACCTTCTCTTTGGCGAGCACAATTTCGGTTCGGGCCAGCTCTGCTTTTGCGAGCGCTTGGGCCTCTTCGGCTTGCTTAGACGCGAGCTTGATCGCGCTATCCACCTTTCGGACCTCAGAATCCAGTTGCGCTTCAATTTCCACTTCTCGCAGTGCGCGCTGTTTTGCCACTTCGGCTGACTTGGTCTCCTGCTCGCGCTCGATGCGGGCATTCTCACTTGCGATCATCGCGAGTTCTCGAGAGCGGGCTTCTTCAGCGCTACTACTGGATTTGAATTTCTCAATTTCGAGGCTTTGCGTAATTTGGGCCTGCTCCTGCTCCCGCGTCAGTTCCAGGCGCTGCTTGGTAGCCGCGAGTTCGGTGTTACGAACCGAGACGTCCGCATCAGCCTCGATTTCAGCGCGTTTTTTCTTGTTAACCGCGATGATCTCCGCAAGTCGACGCATTCCCACGGCATTAAAGGCATTGTTTTCGTCGAGCGCACCAAACGAGGTCTGATCCATCCGGGTGAGCGATACCGAGTCGAGCAGCAGGCCATTCTCGGCAAGGTTGTCTTTTAGTAGCCCACTGACCTTTTGCACAAACTCCGCACGATGCTCGTGCAAGGTATCCATCGTCTGGGTGGCAGCCACCGACTGAATTGCGTCGACAAACCGCCCTTCTAGCAAATTGCGAATACCGTCGGCATTGAGTGTCTTGGAACCCAACGCCTGCGCGGCAGTCTCAACACCGTCAATGGTCGGTTGCACCCTCACATAAAATTCCATCTCCATGTCGATTCGCATCCGGTCTTCAGTAATCGATGACCGATCGCCGGTGCGCTTCACGTCAACACGGATGGTGCGCATATTGACTTCATCAACCTTGTGCAGGAACGGCAACGCAAGGCAGCCACCTGTTAGGAAGATGCCCTGCCCGCCATAACCCGTGCGGATCAGCGCCACATCACGTGACGATTTACGATAAAAGCGATTTAGGAAAACCACGATCACTGCAATCACTACGATTGCAATAATCAGCCCAAATAAGGTCGCCAGAAACGCCATGTCTCCTCCCGAGTAAGCGATTCCAGTTTCGCCAAAGCTGGCGAAACGGGTCACAAGATTGGGTCTCACCGCTCAGATTGTCAAGCGCAGGCCCAGATACGCGCCAAATTTTGAACCTGGGTTACATTGCGGTGCAAGCTATGTTCTATTGAAGGGCAGGATCACATTCGCCATGTCGTCATTTGCAACCCTGATCCGCAAGCTGACCGCTGCAATCGTTAGCAATGACGGCTCGGCGGCATGCGCCTGTTTCACTGAATCGGGCTGTTACGACGATGTTTTCTACGGTCGGTTCGTGGGCGCCGACATTGCAACGCTGGTCAACAAGCGCATTCACCGTGACGGTAGGGACTTCCGATGGGACATACACGAGCCCGTGGATGATGGGCAAACCGGCTATGCGCGCTATGTCTTTAGCTTTACATCAGCACTGGATGAATTCAAGGGTCAGCGGGTTGTGTTTCAGGGCGTGGCCATTTGCACCCTGGAAAGTGGCCTAATTGCACACTACCGCGAGATAGCGGATGCCGCCCCTGGTTTACACCAGCTAGGCTTTGGCGCCGAAAGGCTCGCCAAATTCGCCGGCAAGGAAGCCGCCCTTCTCAGAGAGCGATCCGACGCTGCGTCTCATCTGACCTGAATCTCCCCTGAGTCTCACCTAAATCTCACCTGAGTGAGCCGCCCGGCTTACTTGTCAATCAAGCTCACATGCGCGGACACCACCCGCCACCCTTGGTTAGTGCGCATCCAGGTCTGGCTCTGGCGTCCCATTTTGCCCGGGCTGATTTCACGCTCAAACATCGTATTGGCCGTCGCAAAATCGCGGCCATAGGTTGTGATGCGGGTGTTTATGAGATCGCGGGTGAGTGGTATCGGCGGCCGGCCAGAGCGATACGCTGAAATCTCCTGGTAACTGTGCAAATTCTCAGCGATGCCGTAGCGCATCGTATGGTCACTGTTCCAGAAGAGTTCATCCAATACGGCGACATCATTGCTCACAAGCGCCGCTTCATAGCGTTCAAAAGCGGTGGTCACTTCGGCCACGACTTCAGGCAGGTTGATTTCAGGCATCCTTACTCCTTAGGTAATAGGTTTGTGATGTCCGGCTGCCTGGCCACGCAAACACCAGCACGCTCCAGCAAGCAAGCCGCGCGAACCAACAACGCCTCGCGCCATGGCGCTGCAATCAGTTGCACACCGATGGGTAATCGGTTGCCTGCACCCCAATAGGGCACAGTTATGGCTGGCAGCCCGGCAAACGATATGGGTTGGGTGTAAAGCCCGATGGCCTGCCGCACCGGCACATCGACGCCGTCAAGCGTGACCACCGGTTGGCCAAACGCAGGCGCGACAGTGGGCGTTGCCGGCGTGATGATCAGGTCAACACTTTCGAACAAGGCAGCGCACTCGCGTTGGTACCAGCGACGAAACCGCTGCGCGTGCGTCACCCACGGCCCGGGAATCATCGTGCCAGCGAGCAGGCGATCACGCATCATGGGATCAAAGTCGGCAGCACGCGTGCGTAAGCGTGGCAAGTGTAGACCCGCTGACTCGGCTGCTGTAATCAGAAACGCGGCGGCCCGTGCGCGCTCTGCCTCTGGCAGTATGACTTCATCAGACGCACTAAGCGCCCCTGCAACAGCGGCAACCGCCTCATTGGCAAAATCACTAGACCGTTTCTGAAAGTATCCGCCCGCCACAGCCACTCTGGCCCCACCGATTCCCTCATTGTGTGAAATCCAAACCGGCTCCAGCGCTCGATCAATTTGAGCTGGATCGCGCCAATCTCGCCCCTGCAAAGCATCATAGACAGTCGCAATGTCCTCAGCCGTTCGGGCAATTGGACCAATGTGGTCGAGGCTCGAAACGAACGGAAACACACCAGACCGTGACAGTCTGCCAAAGGTGGGCTTAAGACCAAACAGTCCGCAGTAAGACGACGGCACTCGAATCGAGCCATTGGTATCAGTCCCCAGCGCAAACGGCACCATACCGGCCGCCACGGCAGCAGCCGGTCCTGACGATGAACCGCCGGCCATATGCGCTACATCATGCGGGTTGCGACAATTCCCATCGTGCGCATTCTCGCCGGTGAAGTCATAGGCGTATTCGCCCATATTCAAAGCACCGACGCACACGCCGCCTGCGCGGGACAGTGACGCAACCGCAAACGCATCGTGAATGGCTGGCGGGTGATCACGATTGATACGAGCACCCGCGCGGGTCGTCACGCCCGACAGGTCAAACAGGTTTTTGACGCCATAGGGAATACCCGCCAGCGGATAGCCGCGCGTGTTCGCCAGGTCCTGTTCATCAACCATCTGAGCTTCACGCCTTGCACGCTGCGCGGTGATGTCTGTGAATGCGTTGATGCCCGGATCGAATCGCTCAACGGTCGCCAGCGATTGTTCGAGCAAGTCAACCGCACTAATGCGGCCAGCCCGCAATTCGTCAGTGAGCGTTGCAACAGAAGAAAACACAGGTAAATCCGCGCTCATAGCGCCGAGAACGTCACCGCGGGCTCAATGTCATCGGGCAATGCAAAGGTCATGACTTGTTCAGCGGCTGCCTCTACTAGGGCGAGGTTAGTCACAACGGATGCCTCCCATTCCGGTGCAATGGAAAGATCCAATATCTGTGCCATGGCTTGAACATGTCTCGTTTCAGCGAATGAAGTGCTCATAGCCATCTCCTCGGGTAAGCCGCTATCGGTTCATGCTCACAGTGTACGTCAGCTATTCACGCTAGGCGTTTCACAACACTGGCAACGGCGTGAACGATTGCCTGAGAATACCGGTGGCTTCAATGCCCATCCACGACTGCATCGCCGTGGCATACACCTGTCGAAAATCAACCGTATGACGCAGGTTGCCACCGTCTACGAGCTCAGTCAGCGACGGCGGCCGGCCATAGTGACCGCCCTGAACACCGGCGCCGGCCAGAAACATGACATTGGCCGTGCCGTGATCGGTCCCCAGATTCGCATTTTCAGCAACGCGGCGACCAAACTCCGAGAACACCATAACCAGCACTCTGTCGGCTTGACCAATGCGCTCAAGGTCTTTGATAAACCCATAAATGCCGTCAGAGGCATAGCTGAGCAACCGTGTGTGTAAGGCTGGCTGATTGACGTGAGTGTCGAACGCGTTGTTCTGAAACGCAACGTAATAAAGTTGGGTGGGCAGACCCGCTTGAATACAAGCGGTGACTTTAGGCAAATCCATCGGCGCAATGCCATAGTCAACCGGTGTCTTAAACGACTGCCAGGCGCCGCGAATCTCCCGGGCCGAAGACTGCGCGCTGCTGTGAACATCATGCAAAAACGATCGCGCTGGGTTCGGCATAGCCCCGCTGGGCACTTTAGTGGCGGCTTTGTAGCCGAATGCATCGGTTGGCGCAGCCTGGTCTGGTAGCCAGCGGCTGCGTTGAAACCGCGCGGGATCATTAAACACCAGCGGCGTATGCACGGCACTGCGTACCGCCAACGATTGACTGGAGCCAATGTTGATGAGCATATTGTCTTGTCGCTGTGGCGCCATTTCATCGGCCAATCTACCCATCCAACCAAGCGCATCGCCCCGGTTGGGCGCCCCCGTATGCCAATACGCCATTGACGTGAAGTGGGAGTAAGACGGATTGTCGTAGCCACACCCATGCACGATGGCGAGCTGCCCTTTCTGCCAGAGCCGGTGCAGCCCGAGCAGCCCCGGGTTCAACCCGAAATGATCGTCCAGGCGAAATAAGTCTGATGCCGCTATTCCCAGGCTTGGCCGCTGTCGATAATACGCATCGTCTCCATATGGAACGACGGTATTAAGGCCATCATTACCCCCAGACAATTCAACTGCAACCAGGATCGGTGGCCGGTCCGGTTTCTTGCCGTGTGCATCAATCGCGCTGGCAGCCAGAACCGACCCGAGCGATGACTGCAAAAAGTGTCTTCTATCCATGCCCCTACCCGAGTTGGTATTCCGGTAATGCAAGCAACTCATGCAAGATCTGACGCAGTGGCTCCTCAAGAAAAGAGGCTGATGCCGCCAGATCACTCGTGCCAATCACCCGTTGCAAGGCCGCAGCGAGTCGATCAATCTCGTCTTGTGATGGCATCACGCTAAAGAAGGTTTGCGCCAGAAACGCCACTGCCTGACCGGGGTTGGCCGCGCCGCTGGCAAGCACTTTTTCAGTCAAATTCAGTCTGGCGATAGTGCGCGGTATCGGGATAACCTTTTCAATCGCCATTTGCCAACCGCGCAGCGTGCCCAAACGGGTGTTAAAAGCCTCATCCCGATCAGCCAGCAAGTTAGAGGCCGACATCTCTCCGCCAACACCCGTCGGACGAGTAGCTTCAGACACCGTCAAGCCTTGCCTGAGGCGAGATTGGACTCTGACAATCTCGTCACTCGGAAAGCTCGGATAGCGGTCAGGCGGGACGAAGCCAACGTTGGGTGATAAAACATCCAAAACAAAATTGCTGCGTTCAAACAAGAGGCTTGGCGTAATCCAACTGCGCCCATGAGACCAGCCAGCAACCGTAGGCGGATGCATAAGTCGTTGACCCAGTGCCTGGCTAACCCGGTTTAAATCAGGTACGCCCGGTACTTCGAGCACTCCGAGAGAACGGTAGGTTGAAACAATCAACTCAATCGGGCTCTTTATGCGTGAGCCCACGTTACGGGGTTCGTAAAAGTGCTTAGATTCGAACAAAACACCAAGAAAGCGGCTGGTGTCGAACTCCAGCTCAAATAGCAAACGACCTAACTGCTCCGCATCTGCAGACGACAAAGACTCATTCACGAAATATCGATACAACTTGCCCGCAACAAACTGCGCTGTGGCTGGTTGCTTAAGAATGATGTCGATAATGTCAACGCCATTAAACGCACCCTGCTGCCCCAGGAAAGTCTTCGGCTCAGTATCTTGATCTTTAGGGACAATTTGAAACGCAAGGCCCTGATAATTCCAGCCGGTGAATGCTCTCGCCGCCTCCTGAACATCCTTTTCAGTGTAGTGGCCGACCCCCATGGTGAAGAGCTCAAGGATCTCGCGCGCAAAATTCTCGTTGGGCGAGTCCTTGGTGTTAACCCCGGCATCCAGAAACATGAGCATTGCTGGGTCTTGCGCCACTCCGATCAAGAGTTTTCGAAAAGGCCCCAAACCATCGCGCTGAAATAACTGAAGCTGGCGCAGCATCTTTCGATAGTCGCGAACCTTGTCTTCATTCGTGGCGAAGTGGCCATGCCAGAACAGTGCCATCTTCTCGCGCAGCGGATGCGCGTCACTGAGCATCCGGTTAGCCCACCAGTAAGCAATCCGGTCTGTTTCTAAACGGCTGGCCCGTAGCCAGTAAAAAAATTTGTCTACCACCGGTTGGAGCGGACGATTCCCACCAGGTTTAACCTGGACGCCAAGCGCGTGCCCCTGCTCGGCCGCAAGCCGGGTTGCCGCCGGCCGGCTCGGTGGAAACGGGTCAAGGCCGGATTCGAAAATCCCAGAGTGCTCAAACGGCTTGTCGGGCACCCTGGTTTGCCCCGCTGCCCTGACCCACTCACCACGTTGCAGGTAATGGTTGACCGCTTGCGACGGCGTCAAGCCTGTCAGCCATTGAATGTGAGTTTGGGTTCCACCAAAACCGGCGCGTGAGGCCAGGTGTGCAGCATGTTTGTGAGACCAGTCGTCTGGGTCCACCGGCGCTAAATCAAGAGTAGCATTAGCCGTCGAGGTCTGACACAAAACGGCAAGCGGGATAAGGCAGTGCCTGACGAGTTGCTGCGCAAACCGTCTCGCGAATCGTGCTGGTAAGTCAAACGCGAGATATGTCGGCCAGTTCATGAACGCAACGCGTGGGCGCTAGCAGGTAAATCAAGTTTGTAGATGCGAACCGCTGTTTCATAGAACAACTGGTCGCGCTCATCTGGCGAGTAGTTTTGGGCCACTCGCTGATAGACATTCCACAGCACGGTGTACGAACACGACTCACGATCAACCGGAAAGTTCGATTCAAACAGGCATCGATTCGGTCCAAACAAATCGATACACCATTTTAAGTCGTCGCCCCAGTACGCAAACAGCTCAGCAGATCCAGGCGCCGCAGGCAGCTCTGGCCACCCTCCCCCGTAGTATCGGTTCATCCCGATACCGCCAACCTTCAGTACCACGTTTGGGCAACGTGCAATGAGTTTCATCGGTTCTTGCCAGGCAGCACGAACTTCAGTGCGGCGGTTCGCAAAACGCCGCACTCCCAAGGGCCCGCCGATATGATTCAACACGATCGTCACATCGGGATGATCTCGCGCAAGTGCTACAAGCTCATCAAGCTGATGATGAAACATCCAGGCGTCCAAACTCAGACCGCGCCTGCCAAGAGCTGCTACGCCCTGCCTGAACTCAGCGGTATTCATGAGGCCCGGCGGTGTCGGAATATGCCCGTCCCCCAGCTCTTGATCGTTAGAGGTTGGGTGTCGAACACCGCGAAACAAGCCCTGCCCGGCTGCCTCATGAGCGTCCAGGACCTCCTCTAGTGCCGCCCCAAGCGTTAGGTCAGCAAACGGGACAATCGCCATGACTACTGCACCGCCGGTTTGCCGCGAAGCCGCGGCCTGCTCCGCCACAAACGCAGTTTCGCCAACGGGTTTGAGATGGGCCGGCTGCTGCTCGTCATAGCGAGAAAGGCATTCAACAAATACCGTCGCCACCACACGATGCCCGGCTGCCGCATCAGCCTGCAAATCATCAAACAAGTACTTGCTGCCGCTGCGATCCCAGAGATGATGATGCGCATCGACAATCGGCTGCGACGGATCGATTGCCGTCTCTACCGTTTTAGCGAGCCACTGGGCCTTTTCGGCTTTCATGGAGTCTGCTCAGGCGCTTGCGCTCTCGCGCTGCCAGATGACCGGCCATAGATCGCTATCCAGCGGCCCTCCGGCTTCAATTTCAGGGTCCCACATCATTTCCTGAATGTTTGGGGCAGGCGTGTAGCGCGCGTCATTACCCGTCCAGCGCGAGACGACAGCACGGCGGCGGCGATCACTCTGGCTATTGCCTGGCGCCCCATGTACGAGTAGCCCGTGATGAACGGTGCAATCGCCTGGCTCCAGATCGAACTGGGCAAACTCGTGCTTGTCTCGTTCACTATCAATGTCGGGCACGGCAGGCAGATCTAGTTTATATTTTTCATCGCCAGCAAATGCCGGCGGTTTGTAAGAGGCACCCCATCGGTGTGAGCCCTTTATGTATTCAACCGCCCCGCTGGCAGCGTCCACGGTGTCAAGCGCCAACCAGACAGTGCAGATGTCATTGCCGCGAACGGGCCAGTACGGCATGTCCTGGTGCCAGGGAGTTCTTTCCTCGGTTCCCGGTTCTTTGATGAGGAGTTGGTCAAAGAAAATATTGACCTTCTCGGCACGCATCATCTGCGCGGCAATCTGAGCGGCGGGTGACTGATGCACAAATGACTTGAACCCGTCGTGATAGGTCCACATGAAAGTGTCGAAAAAGAATCGTCCGGTGCTGCCCGGCTTGGTGAGTTCCTGATGCAGACGCCCGGGATCTGCCATGTCTTCATCAGCCCACTGGCGCAAACACTCAACCCACTGCGGGTTGAATAACTGCCGGAGCACCACAATGCCGTCATTTTCAAAGGTCTGAATTTCTTGTTCCGTGATCGAGCGAACAAGGTCAGCAGCAGCAGGTGGTTTCATGGCAGTCTCCAACAATCGGGCAGTTCAGGCAATTCGTGCAATTCGGGCGAACTAGGTGAATCTTTGGTTCGCACCGATCGGCGGAGATTGCCCGCTAGATCATGCCGGTCATTGCTCGCCAGTCTGATCCGCTGGCTTGAACACCCTAGCCGCAATAAAGTGCGCTACCAACCCAGAGACTACCGCAACTTCAAGGGAGACTGAAAGCGTCAGGCAGAAGGTTACAGTCCACGCAATGGCATCAGCCATTCGCCTGTCAGTCAGCGCACGCTTGAGATAACCAAAATCGATCAGCGTCCAGGCGACCATAACGAGGATGCCCGCCACCACCGCAAACGGCAAATAAGCAAACAATGGCGACACAAAGGCCAGCAGCACAATCAGCAGCAGGCCAGCACTCACCGCCGCAAACGGGGTTCTTGCACCCGCCTCCACATTGACACCAGAGCGGTTGAACGAGCCCGAACTGGGATAGGCCGAAAAAAAGCTGCCGCCCAGATTGGCTAGACCTTGCGCGAGAATTTCCTGAGTTCCACTGATGCGACGCTTATTTCGAACAGCGACTGCACTTGCGATTGACATGGCCTCTGCGAGCGCCAGCAACGTCATGATCAGACTCGGGATGAGCAGTGACGTCATGACCGGAATGGAGAAGTCCGGCATAGACAAAGGCGGCAATGCGCCAGGCAGTTTCTCAACTGTTTGCAAAGCCCAGGACTCACCACCCAACCAAATCAAGCTCTGCGCAACCAGCGAGCCAGCCACCACGCCCACCAGCATGTATGGAATCAACTTACTGCCAAACTGGCGCCAAAGCACACAAGCGGCAATCGTCGAAAAACTCACAATGGTTGGCGCGGCGAGCATAGTGGGCAATGCTGGGATGAACGACGCGACGGTCTCAAACACACTCATCCCGCGCTCCCAAGCAAACCCGAACAGATGCCTGATCTGACTGTTAGCAATCAGGATTGCGGCGCCTGATGTAAAGCCAATGATGACGCTGTGCGGAATTCGGTTGACCAGTTTGCCCAGACCAGACAAACCGATCAGCAATTGCCAGCAAGCCACCATGAAGGTGAGCGTGATGACCAACTGCACATAGTCGGGTGAGCCGGCTGCGGCCAATGGACCGACTAATGCCAACACCGTCAGGGAGATTGCGTTAGCGGGACCAGTCACCATTTGCCGGCTTGAGCCAAACAAAGCGGCCAGGATGCACGGGACCATTGCCGTGTACAGACCATACTGGGGTGGCATACCCGCGAGCGTTGCAAATGCAACGCCCTGGGGTAGCACCACGACGGCTCCTGTCAGACCCGCGAGGATATCGGTGCGAAAAGTGCCGGGCTGGCGAAGTTCGCGCAGCCAGACAGACATCGGCAGCCGGCCACTCGGGTTGTCGTCCGGTAGCTCGCTGATGGGTATATCGGCTTCTATCGGCCTGGCGTGGGGGTCGGGGTCGACCTCATCAGACTTGTCAGGAGAGCCAGCGCTCAAACCCGCGACTCACCGTGATAAAGCCGAACGACATGCTTGGCCTCAGCAAAAAATAGCCAACGCTCAGCGAGCAAACCCAGCAAACAGGAGATAGCGGCAATCAGTGCACCTGCCGGCCATGCGAGCAAGATAATCGCAGGCACAACGAACGTCAGGACGATGAGCGCCAGCCGCAACTGAGCCGCTTGCGGGGCCGGCACCTCAAACCCGAACTCACGCATGAGAAAGTTTTTATGGGTATGACCAACATCAAGCAAACGGGGTGCGCCGCGGCTTTGTTTCAAGGCATCGCTAATGCGTGGACCGCCCGGTTCTGAAAAGCGCTGAAAGTACAAAAACTTCACCACGGCCGCGCCTACCAACAATGCAAGCGCAATCCACCGGACAACCAGTTGCGCGCCGGACGGAATCAAAGCGGTCAGTAAAATCGCACCCGACAGTAAACCAAACAGCGGATAGGCCACAGTGGTCTGCCAGTTATGCCAGCGCGGGATGGTTTTAAGACAAGCGTAGATCATCCCCGTGCAATAAAGCACGATCAGGCAAAGCGCCATAACTGCCAGACCAAGCAGGCTTTGGATAACACCGCCGCCATACAACATGGCCAGGAGATAGGCACCACCAACAACGTAAAGCGCAACCGCGAATACACCTTCTCGAGACAGCCAGGAGGTTTTGAAGCGGCTAAACGCGCGCCAGGCATTCTTGGGGTTGGCCAGGTGTTGTGTTGAAGAGATCAGGCCAATGGTCAGCAAAACCACCGCAACCGCGGCGGCGATCCACCAGGCCTGACTTGGCGCCCCTTCATGCGCCAGGCGCGCAAACGCCAACCAAAACATCAAGCCCAGGCCCGCGCCGGACGACACCGTGAAAAAGATGACTGAGAACGCCGGCTTCATAGTGACACCACCTTGTTCACAAGCGCCTCGAGACGCGAACCGAGCGAACCCGAACGCGTTTCGGTCGCTTCAGTATTAACAACCGGTTTCTGGCGCGGCGCAAGATAATGATTCAACGGTTGATAGCCCAGATCATCGAGCATGCCCACACGTTCGCGCTCTGCCGACCGCTGCGAGACAACTGAGTTGGGGTCGTCATAGTCACCAAAAAAGCGGGCATGAGCCGGACAGGCCAGCACACACGCAGGCTGGCGCTCAGCTTCGGGTAGCGCTTCGTCGTAGATTCGGTCGACACACAGCGTGCACTTACGCATGACACCTTCGTTCTCGTCCAACTCGCGTGCGCCGTAAGGGCACGCCCACGCACAATAATTGCAACCCATGCACTTTTCAGGATCAACCAACACGATGCCGTCTTCGGCGCGCTTGTAGCTTGCGCCCGTAGGACAGACCGTGACGCAGTCGGCTTCTTCGCAATGCATGCAAGACATCGGCACATTGATGGTTTTGGACAAGTTCCAATGACCACCCTGCTCTGGCTCGTGCTGCATCGCTGCCGTGTTGGGCGCGGCTGGCGCATCAATGCGTTCATCTTTGACTTCGTACTGGCGAATCCGGTTGAACCACACACCGGACGGCGCCTGACCGTGTGGATCATAGTCAGGTGACCCACCAGCCATGGCTGATTCGCCGTTCCATTCTTTACACGCCACCGCGCAGGCGTGACACCCAACGCAGGTATCAAGATCAATTAACAGGCCGAGTTTCAAGACTTGTCCTCCGCAGAACCAAACTGTGGCCAGGTGCCGGTTTCACCGGCAGCCGCTTTGGTAATTTTGACTTTCAGGTCATACCAGGCTGCCTGCCCGGTAATGGGGTCTGAATTCGTGATCGTTCGATCGCCACCGGTCTTGGGCAGCGTTTCGCTGATCAAGTGGTTCAACAAGAAACCATGCGTCGCCTCACTAGCCTTTTTGCTCAAACCCCACGCGCCTGACATTTTGCCAATCGCGTTCCAGGTCCAGACGGTATTGGGCTCAACACCATTCATGGTTCGCATCTGACAACGGATTTTGCCTTTGTGAGACTCAACCCAAACCCAGTCATCGTCACTCAGGCCGAGACGCTCAGCAGAGGCTGGATTCATGTACAAAAAATTCTGTCCCAGAATCTGACGCAACCAAGCGTTTTGGGAGTCCCATGAGTGATACATCACCATCGGGCGCTGCGTAATCGCATGGAAATCAAAGCCAGTGTCATCATTTGGCGCTTGGGCATCAAGAGCGAGTGTTTCAAGCGGCCCATACCAAAGCGGAAGCGGATCGAAATACTGAGCCAAGCGCTCACGATCAACAGTGTCTGGCGGTAACGGACCGTCATAAAGGCCTTGACCAGCCAAGCGAAACTTTTGCAGCGGTTCAGAGTACATCTGCATGATGACCGGGTCAGCCGATCCGATAAATCCGCTATCAGCCGCCTTCTCAAGATACTTCTGATTCAGGCCGCGATTGAACTGCATGTCTTCTGGCCATTCCCATGTGAAGAATGCTTTGTTATCGATGTAGGCTTGCCATTGATTCGGATTCGGTTCGCCCTTGAGCGGCTTGTCTCCGTCTTTACCTCGGAAGCCGCCTAAAAAGCCGATGCCGGGTGATTTCTCAAAGCGCACGATGAAATCGGTATAGCCATCAAACTTCGGCTTGCCGTCTTCATTCACAAACGCGGGGAAATCAAGCCGGGCGGCCAGATCTACCAAAACCTCCTGCCACGGACGTACATCGCGGTCCGGCTGAATCACAGGATGACGAATCGAATCAGCCACCGTATCTGGCTCTGAGATTGGCCGATCCAGGATTGAGATCGCGTCGTAGCGCTCCAGGTACGTGGTGTCAGGTAGCACGAGATCTGCAAAGCGCACGGTTTCTGAATCGAACGCATCTGACACGACGATGTAAGGGATACGGTAGCTGCCATCGTCTTTCTTAGCGGTCAGCATCTCTTGCGTGCCAGACGTATTCATGGACGAGTTCCAGGCCATGTTGGCCATGAACAGCATCAGCGTGTCGATCTCATACGGATCACCCTTAGCCGCATTGTGAATCACCATATGCATCATGCCGTGCGAGGCAATCGGCGTTTCCCAGGAATACGCCTTGTCCAGCCTGAGCGGCCGGCCTTCGGCATCGATCGCAAGCTCTTCCGGGCGGGTAGGGAAACCCAACGGCGGCTTACCTAGCGGACGGGACGGCTCATCAATGACACCCTGATCATTCTCGGGCAGCAGCGGCGGCGGTACGGGTTTCGGATACGGCGCTTTCGAGCGGAAGTTACCCGGACCATCCAGCGCACCCAGCAACATCTGAATCAGGTGCAGCGCACGGCAGGTCTGGAACCCGTTGGAATGTGCCGAGATACCGCGCATAGCAAACATCGCCACCGGGCGGCCAATGGTTTTCTCGTGATGATTGCCCCAGACATCGGTCCAGGGGATGGGCAGTTCAATCGGCTCTTCAAATGCAATCTGCGCCATCTCAAGCGCCAGCCGCTCGATTTGTTCTGCCGGCACGCCACACCGGTCTGCCACCTGTGCAGGCGAATACTCGTCAGCGAGATATCGGCCTGCCATCAGGCTCATGGCCGTATTGACCTTGGTGCCTTCATGCCGACCAACCAATTCAAACGAACCAAATAACGCTGGCTGTACGCCTTTGGCAAGCGGCCCGGGAATCCCGGTTGCCTGATCAAACACCAACGGCTGACCTTCTTCATTACGCAGAAACAAACCGTCTTGAGAGGTGCCAGGCGCATCAATAACCAACCAAGCGGCATTGGTGGTACGGACGAGGAATTCCCAATCAAACAACTCGCGGCTAAGCAGCACATGCACCATCGCGAGCGCAAGCAAGCCATCGGTACCTGGACGAATGGGGACCCACTCATCAGCAATCGAGGAATACCCAGTTCGCACCGGATTAATTGAAACGAACTTGGCGCCGCGACGCTTGAGTTTTTCAAGACCAATCTTGATCGGGTTACTCGAGTGGTCTTCAGCGACACCCCACATCATGAAGTACTTGGCGCGGTCGTAGTCAGGCGCGCCAAACTCCCAAAATGAGTAACCAATCGAGTACAGGCCGGCAGCCGCCATGTTCACAGAGCAAAAGCCACCGTGCGCCGCCCAGTTCGGCGTGCCGAACTGCTGAGCCCACAGACCCGTCAAAGCCTGCATCTGATCGCGGCCGGTAAAGAACGCGAGCCTCTTGGGATCAGTTTCGCGAATTTTCTTCAGGCGCGCGGCGAGTTCGGTCAGCGCATCCTCCCAGGAGATCGGCTCAAACTCCCCGGCCCCCCTGCCGGCTCCCTTTTTACGCCGCATCGGCTGCTGCAGTTTGCCCGGCGAGTATTGCTTCATGATGCCCGCGCTACCTTTGGCGCAGAGCACACCCTGGTTAACCGGATGCTCGGCAGTGCCCTGTATAAAGCGCACCCGCTCATCTTCGATGGTGACTTTGATGCCGCATCGACACGCACACATATAACAAGTGGTGTGCTCAGTGCGCTGTACAGCGCGGTTGTCGAAGGTGATCGGCTGTGATTTGGCTGGAACGGTAGGTGTCGTCATGCGCGCCAGTGTAGGGCAAAGCTAACATCCAGAAAACTGAGTAATATTGTCATTGCATATCAGTTTTCCTGATATAAACTTGACGGATGAAACATCAAGACTCAGTGCTCGGGCCCACGGCAGCCGTGAGCGGGCAGCGATTCACCCTTCGGCAGCTGGAGTCGTTTGCCGAGATTGCCCTGCGGGGCAGCATCTCGGCCGCAGCAGTCAGGTTGTCGCGCACCCAGTCGGCCGTCAGCATGACCCTGGCCGAACTCGAAAGCACACTGGGTGTTGCGCTGTTCGAGCGACGGGGCCGCCGCCTGGTGCGGACCGAGGTGGCCGAGCGGCTACTGCCGCGCGCGATCGAAATCGTCGAACGGGCGCGCGACATTCACCGCCTGGTTGATCCGGACGAGGCGCGAACAACCCGTATTGCCCTGGGCGCCTCTCGAACGATTGGCCCATCTCTGATGCCAGATCTCATTCGAACTTGTCGCGAGCGTATCAGTGGCTTGCAGGCGACTATCACGATTGCCAATAGTGAAGACCTGCTGAGACAAATCGCGGACTTTGGCCTCGACTATGCGTTCGTCGAGGGCGACGTGCTCGACCCGTTTTTGATCAAACAGGCCTGGCTCAGCGACGAGCTCTGCTTATTTGCTCGCGAAGACCATCCCCTGTTCTCACAAAAGCGCCAGTCATTGCGGCAACTGACTCAGTGGGAGTGGGTGCTCCGTGAACCCGGGTCGGGAACCCGTGAGATTTTTCTGCGCGCCATCAGTCAGGTGCTTCCTGAGCAACCGCAAGTCGCGCTGCAAGTGAACGATGCCGAAACGCAAAAAAGGATTGTCAGGGACAGTGACTGGCTTGGCTGCATGAGCCGGCGCATCTTATCGCCCGACGCAGGCCGCGACGGCCTGCGAGAAATCGCCGTGCCCAAACGGCTCAGTCGGGCGCTGACCCGGCGCTTCTGGATTGTGCGACACCCCGAGCGGCTCTACTCGGCAGCAATGGCCGCTGTTAACGAAGCGGCGCTGTCTCTCGGCTGAGCCTGGCATGACTTTGGCCGGCAGGCTGGCCAGTCGCATGCGAAGACGGCCTGTTGCCAGCCATGCGCGCCGCCCATCGACGGAAAGGCTCATAGCCTGGCCTTTCAATATATCGATGTGCCAGCGCAGCCAGACCGACGCATGCCACCAGGTAAGCGACGTAGGCAATGTTCAATAAAACATCATCATCCAGCCTCGCAACCCGCCTTTGAACAAGTAACAGCAATAGCGCATGCGTCAGATAAAGAGCATAACTGCGCTGGCCGAGCCAGACGATGGACGGCCGCGAGAACAGGCGCACAAGCCAACCCTCGCCGCTGCAGAGTGAGACGATCAGCACCGCCCATAATCCGGACGCCCACAACTGGGCCAAGGCAATCGAAGCCTGGTTGGGAATCAAAACCAACAGGCAGGTCAGGCATAGCGCCTGGATAACACCCTGTTGCCATGCGCTGGCGCTTAGACGATATCGTCTCTGCCATTCAAACCCGAGCACACCAATAAAGTAAGCCGCCCCGGAACGGGTAATACCCCGGGCAATCAGGGGTTCATTGATGGCCGGTGCGGAGTCAGTGAATAACCACGCCCAGACATAATGAGCCGTGCATAAGCCCAGGCCCAGCAACGCGACTTTTATGCGGCTGGCCCCGCTGCTAGTCAATGCGAACACCGCCATCACCAGCAGAAATGCCGCAAACTCTGCTGAGATCGACCAGGCCGGAAAATTGAAAGCCAGGCTGTCGGTAAAGCCAAGGCCTTGCAGCATAGTGAGATGCAACAGGAAGACGACGCCCTCAAATGGCGCCTGATCCGCCACCGGCGTCATACCCAGGTCTATACCTGCCATGGTGAGACCCAGATTAAGCCCCTGCTTGGCATAGAAGATGGCTACCCAGGCGAGCAGAACAGCCAGGTGCAATGGATAGAGCCTGCCAAGCCGTTTGGTGGCGAACCCTGCGACATCTTGCAGGCCATGCACCCGATGCGCGTACGCTCGCGTGACCAGGAACCCCGACATCACAAAGAACATTTCAACAACGGCAAATGAGCCGTTAAACCATGCCAGGTCACGAACCAGACTGGGCCAGCTATGGGCGGTTGCAACACTGAGGGCGCCAAACGCCCTGAGTCCTTCGAGAGCCGGAAACATACACACCTCTCACGGTTGTCATGAGAATCACCTGCTGCAATCTGATGCCAGAGCAGCCTACCCCCGTCAGTGCACTGCTGGGAAGCATCGGTTCATGCTGACTGACCGCCCACATGGCCCATAACGCCGGTTTGTTTGATGATCCCTTTGATAGGTCGGACAATTCGAGTCGGATGGGTCAATCGCGTACACTCAAAGGCATGTCTGAACAGCAAAAATGGGCCTTCCCCAAGGCCATGCAACCCGATAAATCTGAGGTCGAATTTGATCTCTCAGCGGCGCTCGATGCCGTGGTGCTGGTGAGGTCGGAGATTCCCGAAGACGGCTTCACGGCCGAAACACTCGGCACCGAGCGAGTCGGCAATGGTGTGTGCATCTCCGAAGACGGTCTGGTGCTCACGATTGGCTACCTCGTCACTGAGGCTCAGAGCGTTTGGCTAACCTGCAATGACGGCTCGGTTGTAGCCGGATATCCAATTGCCTACGACCAGGTGACGGGCTTCGGCCTGATCAAAGCGCTTGGCCCGTTGAGCGCCCCTCCGCTCCCCCGGTCAACTTCGCAGGACGTGCAAGCTGGGGACACTGTTTATGTCATTGGCCAGGGCGGCATTGCGCATGCACTGAAGTCTCAAATCACCGACAAGCATGAGTTTGCCGGCTACTGGGAATATTTGCTGGACGAAGCCTTATTCACGTCGCCCGCACACCCGCAGTGGGGCGGCGCTGCCGTACTGAATGAGCAAGGCCAGTTGATTGGCATTGGTTCACTCCTCGTACAGGAGGGCGATGCCGACGACGATGATGATGAAGCCGCCCAGGCCAATATGATCGTGCCGATCGAATTACTCGAACCCATTCTCGACGATCTGGTCACAACTGGTCAGGCCGCCCGCGCGCCGCGACCATGGCTTGGCCTCTACCCAATTGAAGCAGAGCGGCATCTGGTGGTTGGCGGCGTTGCCAACGACGGGCCCGCGGCGCGTGCCGGTCTGTCTCAGGGAGATTTAATCCTGGCCGTCGGAGAACAGAAAGTGGAGTCGCTTGCGTGGTTCTTCCGCGAAGTCTGGCAACAGGGGCCGGCAGGCACAGAAATCCCACTGACCGTGGCGCAGAACAACGAGATCAGCAAAATTAAGATTCTCTCGGCTGACCGAAACGACTACCTCAAGAAACCGTCCTTACACTAAGCTTTTGTGCAGTCGCTTAAAAACGGCTGGGCGATGCACCCGTGATCGAAGCACCCGTGACCGAAGCGTCCGTTAGCGACGCGCCCGGCGATTCGGCGCTGCCAACGATGCGGGCACGCTGACGACCTGACTTTCACCAGGCAGCAGGCCACCCAACTGTAGCGGCCCCACTGCCATCCGAATCAGCCTGAGCGTGGGGAATCCGACCGCTGCCGTCATTCTGCGAACCTGACGATTGCGCCCTTCTGTAATCGAGATTTCGAGCCAGCTTGTTGGCACAGACAACCGAAACCGGACCGGCGGCTGACGCGGCCACAAACCGCCTGGCTCCTGTGCCAACGGTTTAACCACTGCGGGCTTGGTAAGTCCATCTTTAAGCATGACCCCCTCGCGTAGCGCCTGCAACGCCTCAACGGTTGGCATGCCTTCGACCTGCACGCAATAACGCTTGGGAAGCTTTTTCTTGGGCTCTGCAATTCGGTGCTGCAGTGCGCCGTCATCGGTCAGGACAAGCAAACCTTCACTGTCTTTGTCGAGGCGCCCGGCTGCATACACGCCGCTTTGTGTGATCAACGGCGCGAGCGTGCGAGTTGGGTCATCCCCGCTGAACTGAGACAACACGCCGAACGGCTTGTTAAGCAAAATCAGCATAGCAAGTATCGTCGCAGCATTAGGCAGGCTGCGACGATGCGCCTAAGGGCTTAGAAACCTGATTCGATACGGTTGGCAAAGGTGTCAGCAATAACGGGTGAACCCGAAGCGCTGAGTGTAGCGTCTTCAGCGTATATCTGCGGGCTAGCTGCCTGTTGAACATCACCGTCAGCGCTGCCAGCATCACCGTTACCGCCGGGCAGACTCGCAGCACTCGACGATTCAAGCAAGTCGGCCGCACTAATCACGAGCGAGTTGCCATCAGCATCATCATCGTCGTCATCGTCATCGCTGTCAGGATCTGAGCGCAGATCATCATCGACGTTAGTCCGAACGAACTCCGCACGCTGAATGCTCTGGTTACCAGCGTCATCTTCTGATACGGCACGAATAATCGACGTCCCGTTCCCGACCGGGACGGTTTCAAATGTCAGCTGCCAGTCACCGTCTGCATCGACCCGGCTTGACTGATTTGCATTGCCCCAGCTCACAGTAACGGTGGTGCCAGCCTCCGCCTCTCCCCTGACCTGAACACCATCGGCGGCAGACGCGTCTGTGACACGATTGTTCGATGTATCGACTGCCTGAATCGAGGGCCTGGACGGTGCAGAAACATCCATGTCAAAAACGAAACTCTCTTCTGTGGTGGCAGCCACACTGCCATCACCATTGATGACTCGAACGGTGTGTCGGTAAGAACCGTTTGCCAACCGACCGTCTGTGAAGGACCAGTTAAGCCCCTCCACTTCCGCGTTACCAACAAACACACCGTTTCGAATGATCTGTACGCTCTGCCCCGACTGGAGCGTGCGATCCAGCACACCGACCAATGTTGGCGTTGAATCATTGATGGTTGCGCCGCTATCGAAGCGCCCCGTGTTCTCGGGAACATCATCAACAACACCCGTCACGGCGATACCATTGTCCGCGCTGAGCCTAACGCTGCTTGAGGCTGCCTCACTCACGTTACCGAATGCATCTGTTGCTGTGACGGACAAACTCTGCACACCAGCGGCAGGCAGGTTTTCAGGCGTGAACTGCAATACGAACTGGCCGCTACCGTCTCCCTGACCGCTAACCGAACTCTGCCCCCATTGGGCAACGACTGTCGACCCTGCTTCGGCCGAACCGACCACGGCAACACCGGCTGCTGCCTCTTCAGCGCTGACGACGTTGTCACCCGTCACGGCTTGCACGACCGGCGCGTCAGGCGCACTGCCATCAATCGTCAAGACGAAATCATCTGTCAGTGGCGACTGATTGCCATCGTTGTCTGCGATCCGCGCAGCATAAGCACGCTCACCAGCGGGCACATCAGAATCAGTAAAACGCCACTGCAGGCCCTGCACTTCTGCCTGGCCGACTTCCTGTCCGTCGCGGTAAACCGCCACACGCTGACCCGCCGTCAGTTCAGCGTCCAGCGAGCCGCTCAGGGTCGGCGTGCTGTCGTTGGTTTGGCCGCCCGCAGCGATTGGCCCGGGAGAGATCTCAATCCCTGCCCCGGTCGTTGAATTGCCATCGTCATCGACCGGCGCGGGTGCATCGCTTTCTATCCGTGCAAGGCTGATCGACCGATTCGCGAGGGTCCCGCGACCGGCGCGATCTGCACCAACAGCAGTGTCACTGCCGCCACCACCACCGCCGCCACCTGCAAGCGCTGCAAGTGCCAACACACCGCCGCCGGCAAGGCCGATCTTCGCCCACGGCAGCGCGGACCCTTCAGACAACTCAATAGCTTCGCTTTGCCGTTGGAGCGGTGCGCTCTCCTGAGCTTGGTCAGCGCTCGCAACTGCGGTGCCAGCTGGCGGAGATGCCCATAGCAACACTGAGCCATCAGATAGCTCAGTAGTACTTTCGTTGTCGGGGGTCAGCAACTCTCCCAACGGGCCGCCCATCGATTCGAGTTCAATAGAGCAGCCGCGATAATCGAGTTCACAGACGAAGAAGTAATCGACCAGTCGTACATCAGCGTCCGTTCCGAGCACGTCAATGAGCAGATCGTCACCGAGCCGACGGATGATCGCCTCAAAGCTGAGATCTGGTGACTCAGTATCGACAAGCCGATAGCGGGCGCCCGCAACGGCGTCAACGCTAAGTTCGCTATTGGCGAGCGGAATAACCTCTTCAGTCCCTTGCGGTGAGGTGATCTTTACTGCGATTGCCATGAGTCCTTCCTCGGTATGCAGATCACCGGGCCCTGGCGTCTCTGTCCAGTCAGCCCGGAAATGCTATCTGTCGTTATTTGAGGAAGATTCTCCCACGCTCAAGCGCCCAAAAACCACCGACAGGTGTTATGAGAAAGCAAAAAGAGGCTGCAATATCTTGGAAGCGTGAACTAGATCACGGCCATACAACCGGTGGAATCGGGTTCTTTTACGACCGGCAATCGGGACTGCGATGGAGATCGATCAGCGCTTCCTGGACTTGGCTTTAGATTTGTTAGCCGCCTTTTTCGGCGGTTTTTTGCCACTACCTGCAGCAGCCAGCCGATTCCAGGTTGGACTGATGAGAATCTCGTTCATGCAAACGTGCGCAGGGGCCATCGCCACATGCGCAATGGTAGAGGCAAGATCTTCCGGTTGCAGCATGCGCGCACGCTCAACCTCGGGCACAGGCACTGGGCGCTTGTCGAGAATTTCGGTTCTGACCTCGCCGGGATTAATCACGGTTGAGCGAATGCCGTGCGCGAACTCCTCCAGGTTGATGCTATGACTCATCGCGACCACCGCATGCTTACTCGCGGTGTAGGCCGGCCCTGAAAGGGCACTGACAAACCTGCCAGCCCATGAGGCTGTATGGATGAGCAAACCACCTCCCTGACGGCGCATCACCGGCAAAACGGCAATCGAGCAATAAAACGCACCAGACACATTGGCATTCATGACGGTATCAACCCCGTTGGCCGCCAACTGCTGCCAGCTTCTTTCCAGAATGTTGACACCGGCATTGTTCACCAGGATATCCAGACGCCCGTAACGTTTGTCGATTGCCTCGACTATCTTCTTGCTCGTGGCAGCCTTTGACAAGTCACCAGACTTGACCCATGCAATACCACCTTCATCGGTGATGGTCGCAGCAACCGCCTTGAGCAATGGCACACGACGTCCAGTGAGCACGACGATGGCGCCAAGTGATGCGAAATGCTTCGCCACTGCCGCACCGATGCCAGAGCCGGCACCAGTCACCCACACCACTTTGTCCTGCATCGGAAGATTGGTCTTATTCAATTTGTATCTCCTTTGGTCATGTCCAGATTCTGCACGAATTGTGTCACCGCATGATTGAACGCGACGGGTTGCTCCAGGTTAACCGCATGGCCAGCATCCAGATCGACGACCTCACAGTGCCTGATCTCGGCGAGCGCACGTTCGCGCATCGGCTGGAAGCGCTTCTCGAAGCGCCCATTGACAAGCAGTGTCGGACACTCAATCTGGTCCAATTCAGAAAGGGCCGACAACGACGGGCCAGTCAGCAGGTTGAGTTTTACAACTGCGATCGGATCCACACGATCTGCTTCGCGCACCAAACGCGCACGAAGATCGGCATCGAGCCGGAGCGCATGACGCGGATGAAACGGTAGTCGGCGCAAGGCCTCTACGCCACCGGTCAGCAACGCCTCCATGCGCGCTTTTCGGGTGGGGTTATCGGTGAACAGCGTTGGCTCTGACAACGCTGACAGTGAATTCATGAAAATCAATCCCGATACCTTGTCGGGATAGGTCAGCACATAACGCATAGCGAGACCTGCACCAAACGAATGCCCGCAGATGATCAGTCGACTAATTCGCCGGGACTGACGCCACTGTTCAATCTGACCGATGATGGTCTGGATCGCGTATTGATCGGGCTCTTCAGGCGCCGGTGAATCACCATGTCCCCATAGCTCAACGCAAACGGGTTGAGCGTGGGGATGCAGGGCTTCGAAGTGGCCAGTCCACTGATGACGGCTGGCCAGCATGCCATGGATAAAGACCAACACCGGCAATTCGGCGGTTAGCTCTGGTGGTTCGTGAATCGCAAGGGTGACAGCCAAACGCGCAGCCTCAAAAGGTCGTAGACACCTCTTGATTGTGCCTTCCTCCGGCAAGGCGACCCGAAGCGGGGTCTTGATCGACTACCTGCGCATCCATATCTGCTTCGACAGCCGCCATAACCTCGCGCATCGCTACCGATCGCACAGGCCCGTAACCTCGGATTTCCATCACTCGGGCAACCGTCTTGATTCGCGCCCCATGATTGTCAACGGACAGACCATCCAATAGTCGTTCAAGCACAGCTTCAAACCATGGTATCAAGGCAAACTCGTCACGGCGCTCTTGCGTGTAGGCAAACACATCCAGTCGACTGCCGCGCAAACGCTTCATTTGGGCGAGCCATTTAAGTGGATGTTTTAGCCATGGACCGAACTCATGCTTGAGAGGGCGCCCTCTGGCATCGCGCTTGAAGGTCAGCAGCGGCGGAGCCATGTGATAGCGCACCTCGAACGGGCCTTCAAACTGCGAAGCTAACTCTGCAGCAAACGAAGGTGCCAATTGCAAACGCGCGACTTCATACTCATCTTTGATCGCCATGAGTTTGAATAATGCCTTGGCCACAGCCTCAGTCATCGCAAGCGGTGCATGCTCACCTATCACTGCAAACTCAGCTTGCTTGACCGATTCAATGTGTCGCAGGAAACTGTCTGCATACGCACTGTCTTGATAGTCGGTCAGGTACTGCGCGCGTCTTTCAATGATTTCGTCAAGCGATTCGTTCGGACTCGCCGCGGGCGCTAAGTGTTGATCAACTAATTCTGGCCGCAGGCAAGCCAGGCGCCCCCAAGCGAACGCGCGCTGATTCGGTTCGATCGCTACCGCATTCAATTCGATTGCGCGCTGTAGCGCCTCAAAGCCAACTGGCACCAGCCCAAGCTGCCAGGCGTAACCTAGCAACATGACGTTTGCATAGACTGCATCGCCGAGCAGCTTTTGTGCGGCATGGTTGGCATCAAAAGACGCGACGTTACCGCGCCCCATGACTGACTCAATACTTGAAAGCCGCCGATCAGTGGCCAGACTGGCATCGCGAATGCGAACAATATCGCCGGTTGGCATCTCAGCCGTGTTAATCACGGCTCTCATGCCAGTTCGATAAGCGGCAGAGGCCTTGGGCGAAGAACTGGTGACGATATCGCAACCGATTAGTGCATCGGCCGAGGCAGTGTCGATGCGAACTTGTTGTAACTGCTCGGGCTTGACCGCGAGCCGAAGGTAGCTCAGAACCGGACCAAACTTTTGCGCAAACCCGGTGAAGTCCAACACGCTGGCGCCCTTGCCTTCCAGATGCGCGGCCACCGCAACAAGTTGACCCACCGTGATAACGCCTGTGCCGCCAACCCCGGTTACCAGCAAATTGAACGGATCGTCCAGCGTTGAATGCTCTGGCACAGGCAATCTACCGGCGTGCTCACGCGGATCAAAACCAGAGCCTTTCGGTTTGCGGCGGGAACCCCCTTGCACCGTCACAAAGCTGGGGCAAAACCCGTTCAGGCAGGAATAGTCTTTGTTGCAGGTTGACTGGTTAATCTGCCGCTTGCGCCCAAGCGGCGTTTCGCGTGGCTCGACGCTCAGACAGTTCGATTCAACAGAACAGTCACCGCAGCCTTCACACACGAGATCGTTGATGACCACAAAACGGTCTGGGTCCTTGAGTTGACCCCGCTTACGGCGACGCCGCTTCTCGGTTGCGCAGGCCTGCTCATAAATCAGCACTGACACGCCCTTAACCTCACGCAGGCGCCGCTGGATGCTATCCAGCTCTCGCCGATGGCTGATGGTCGTACCGGATGGAAACTGACTCGCCACAAATTTGCCTGGGTCATCTGACACCAGTGCAATTTTTTCGACCCCTTCAGCGCGAACGCTTGCGGCAATAGCCTGCACGCTCACTGGTCCATCAACCGGCTGGCCGCCTGTCATCGCAACTGCATCATTAAACAGAATTTTGTAGGTGATGTTGGCCCCTGCCGCGACCGCCTGGCGAATCGCCATAGACCCGGAGTGATAGTAGGTGCCTTCGCCAAGGTTCTGAAACACATGACCGTTACCCGTGAATCGCGATGACGCCGCCCAGTTAACGCCCTCGCCCCCCATCTGTATGAGTGAGGTTGTTTCCCGATCCATCCAACTGGCCATGAAGTGGCAACCAATGCCTGCGAGTGCTTTAGAACCCTCTGGCACTTTGGTAGAGGTGTTGTGCGGACAGCCGGAGCAAAAATATGGTGTTCGTGCGGCGCCCGCTACCTGGATCGGTGTTTGAGCGCGTTCTTTGAGTTGCCTCGCACGCGCAGCAAAGTCGTGACCCGGAAAGAGCTGATCCAAACGCCCGGCCACAATCGATGCGAGTGACAAGGGCGACAGCTCGCCGGTCCAAGGCACAAGGTCTCGGCCGTTCTCATCCTGCTTGCCGACCATGCGTTGTGGCTTGTCTCCCGGATAGTCGTAGAAATACTCTTTGAACTGGCTTTCGATGATGCCGCGCTTTTCTTCAACAACGAGGATTTCTCGTTTACCGCGCACAAAGTTCAAGGCATCACGCCGGGCAAGCGGCCAGACCATACCAACTTTGTAAACATCGATGCCGAGCCGCACGCACTCTTGCTGGCTGAGACCCAATAAGCGTAAGGCCTCCATCAAGTCGAGGTGCCCTTTACCCGTTGTGACGATGCCATAGCTCGCATCACTCAAACCGTAAAGCGAATAATCAATATGGTTAACATCAGCAAACGCATAAACTGCATCTTTCTTGAGTAGCAGGCGCTCTTCAATTTGTGGGCCAGGCAAATCCGGCCACCGGTAGTGAAGCCCATCGGGCGGCATTTGAAAATCGGGCGTCTGAAAGACTCGATCAGTCGGCAACTCAACCGACGCAGCCGATTCAACCGTCTCGGAAATCGCCTTAAAGCCAACCCACATACCGCTAAAGCGACTCAATTCGTACCCGTACTGACCAAAGCTCAAGTATTCAGCCACGTTGGCAGGATTAAGCGTCGGCATAAACCAGCTCATAAACGCCACGTCTGACTGGTGAGGCATCGAAGACGACACGCAACCGTGGTCATCGCCCGCCACTACCAGCACGCCGCCCGTGGGTGAAGAACCGTAGGCGTTGCCGTGCTTCAACGCATCACCGGAGCGATCAACCCCGGGCCCCTTGCCATACCAGAGTGAAAAAACACCCTCGACTTCTCGATCCGGATTGGTTTCAACCTGCTGAGAGCCGAGAACGGCCGTCGCGCCAAGGTCTTCGTTCACCGCAGGCAAAAATTCAATGCGATGGTCAGCCGTCAACTGCCTGGCTCGCCACATTTCCAGATCAAGGGAGCCCAGTGGCGAACCTCGGTAACCAGATACAAATCCCGCGGTGTTGCGTCCGGCTGCCTTGTCTCGGCGAGCCTGATCAAGCAGCACACGGACCAGAGCCTGGGTACCGGTCAAAAACACGCGACCATGAGACGCGGTGTATCGATCGCTGAGCGCATAGTCGGACAAGGCCGGTCTCAGATTCGCTGTCATGTCGACCTCTAGCGGGGATGGCGTTTTATGGCCTCCAGTATAGGAAGGAATGCTTGAACAAAATGACCTAAATCACAGTGCGCAACCGCCGATTTAGAACAAATTTTCCGATTTCAATCCCAAATTTGCAATTTTTGTCTTTATGATCGTTCATTCGCTTTAAAAGTCTTCACTATGGAACGCAAACGCTCACTACTTATGCCAGAGAATTTACCTACGCTAGAAACCAAAGACCTGGCTCTGCTTCGACGCTTGCAAGCAGATACGCGTCAATCCAACGCAGAATTGGCTGAGCAGATCGGCGTTTCTGCGAGCGCGTGCTATCGCAGGGTTAAAGCGCTTGAATCCGAGGGCGTGATCAAAGATCAGGTGGCACTACTGGACCCGGCAAAGCTGGGACTGGCGTTCCATGCGATCGTGCATGTATCGCTATCGCGCCATAAGCGAAGCGATGTCGAGGCCTTCGTTGCAAAAGTTGGTGATCGGCCTGAGGTCATTGAATGCTTTTCAACTACCGGCGACGCAGATTTTCACCTGCGCGTGCTGGCTAAAGATGCCAGTGCTTACAACACCTTTTTAGATGAATTTTTGTTCGGCCTACCCGGCGTATCCCGAGTTCGCACTAACCTCGTCCTCAAGGAAATCAAACACACGACTGCCCTACCAATCTGACTGGCCAGCGAATCTGGCAACATCACGCATCGGCAGGCCAATCGAGCCGGGTCACAGGTCCGGCCAGCCAAAACACAAGAGGCAACAAGGGAGCCCCATGCAAGAGACGATCATTTATTCAGCCAAGCGCGTGTTGACGATGAACCCCAACCGTCCGGAGGTTAGTCATGTGGCCGTGCGTGGCGACCGGATTCTCGCTGCGGGCAGTCTTGAGGAATTGCAATCTTGGGGGCCGGCGCGAATTGATGACCAGTTTGCTGACAAGGTGCTGATGCCCGGTCTGGTGGAGGGGCACTGTCACATCATGGAGGGCGCTCTTTGGCGCTTTGTCTACACAGGTTTCCATGATCGGATGGACCCTGATGGTAAAACCTGGCCTGGCGCCCCCGATCTGGATGCCGTTGTTGCTCAACTGGCAGCAGCCGAGAAGGCAATGTCCGACGCCAACGAACCCCTAGTGGGTTGGGGCTTTGATCCGATCTACTTTCGTGACCGGCGCTGCACACGGGAAGACCTCGACAAAGTCTCTACCACGCGCATCATTGCCGTGATGCATGCCAGCGGACACATCATTAATACCAACAGCGCTGGGCTAAAGGCGGTTAATTGGTTGCGCGAGGGCGTTGAGCATCCAGGCATTCCGCTAGGTGACGATGGACTGCCAACGGGAGAATTGAAAGGGCCTGAGGCCATGACGCCGATTCTCGGCAAGACGCCACTCGATCGGGGATTCCTGGGCGCGGACGTTGATGGCCTGCACCGGTTCGGACGGCTTTGCGTCAGGCGCGGCGTCACGACCGCCACCGATCTGGCCAGTCCACTGACAGACGATGTGCTCAAAACATTGCTGGACACCACAGGTGAGCCAGACTACCCGACGCGCATCGTGCCGCTGCTTCGCTTGCTGGCCGATCCGGTACCGCAAACCATCGAGCGCGCGATAGCGGTCAAACCGCAAAGCACCGACCGGCTGCGGCTTGGACGAATCAAACTGGTACTTGACGGTTCGATTCAAGGGTTTTCTGCCCGGGTGCGTTGGCCGGGCTACTACAACGGTGCGCCCAACGGGCTTTGGTACACAGCGCCAGAGCAGATTAAGCAAGCCTTAGCGCTGGCCCTTGAAAACGATGTGCTGATTCACATGCACACCAACGGCGACGAAGCCAC
>JBGCFG010000078.1:0-5378 GCA_045106815.1 Burkholderiaceae bacterium
GTGTTCGATGAAGGGCCCACCGAAGGTTTTCGAGGCTGGGCTTAGCTCCGGTTTTTGAGAAGACTTCAACGGCTGATAGTTGCCGTTGAAAGCCTACTTCAGACCACCGGCCATCGGCGTCCAGCAAGCCCAGGTCTTGCAGGGTGCTGCGTTTGTCCCGATGTCCAAATAGGGCAGACAATTGGCGAGCAATCCCTGGTCGTCCCTGGTCTTGTAGCCAAGCTTCAAACTCCTGTTCACCGAGGCCGTAATGATCGTCTTTCAACAACGACCGCATGGTATGCGCCATGGCATTTAGTGGAAGCCATTCCATCACTCGCTCATTGATGGCCTGGTTCAGATTTGCGTGAGCGATTTTGGGAAACATCTGTCGCATCAGGCCGAGACGGTCTGCCTGACATAACGCCGTCGTGAGTACGTCCAGCCCATCCTTGTCCATCGCCACGATGGCTTCGCCGATTGCCAAGTTGTCGGCTTTCTTGTCCAGCAACTTCGCGATGCGGTTGGTATAGGTCGCGTAATCAGCCTTTGGCCGTTCCGGCGAAACTCGACCCAACTGCGCATTGAGGTGACGCCACAGGCGCGGATAGTTTGCGTCGGCCTGCCAGTGCTCATCCAAAAACAAGCGCCCGGCGGACACGACGTCATCAACGAGCTGTCCTTCATCATCAAAGAAGCCAGGATGCCGCAAATCCGCTTGCATGGCATGTTGGTCATGAAAGCCAGGGTCATCCTTGTGGTGGGACCTGATCCACAACATCACCTGTTCGGATCGTTTGGGGTCAATGAAGCCCGCGCCAGGGGGGCGGGAAAGTTCGATCATCAAACGCATGAATGGCTTTTCGGCAGCTGCCATTAACTCGTCTGGCGGAATTCTCTTTCCGAGATTGGTCATGAAGATTTTGGGTTCGAGCGTATTATGCTCGTTGCCCCGTTGTTCGCCAAACCGATTGCACTGAAAGTTCTCGCGTCCTCTTATGCCGGCTCATCCAGCGCTTGCGTAGCGAAGTTGGCTTCGGTGTAAAGATTTGCACGGTTGGCCATGACCAGCGCCGTGAACCGGTCCCAGTTCAGAACACCGCTCTTGTCGACAATCTCCTGAGTGCGATAATCCTCAACCGTCTGCTCGGGGTTTACGTCGGCGATGCCGTAGTCGCCTTTTCGATCGTGAAACTGCATCAGATAAGGAATCTTGTCCAAATCCGACTGGCTGAGCAGATGGTTGCCTGCGAGAGCCCGGTTGCCCACCACCGTGCCCAGAAACTGTTCGGTGATGTCGCGGTGCCAGGGGTGAACGACCATTTCGCCGCCGCCCCGTTCGGCCAGGGTCACGTCCGGGAAAAACATATGGGCGATGTTGAGTTCGTGCAGCTTGGCGCGCAGTTGCACCGTGCGCAGAATGTCGCCGATATCGCGGTCGGTCGCGTTTTTGGGCAATTCGGTTTGGTAGGGGCCCACCTTGGTTTGCACGAAAGCTGTGCGGTTCCCAACGCTATCAAAGCCCAGCTCGGCTTCTTCAGCAAACGGGACGCGCTGATCCTTGGGTAGCGGTACACGACGTTCGCGCTGATCACCAGTGTCTGGGTCTATGTAGGTCTCAATTGCACCGCGCTCGTAAATGTCGTTAGCGTCGCCACCGGTTTTGGGTTCGCTCGGTGGCAGGGTGATGCCCAGCTCCGCTGCAATGGCGGCCTGTGCAGCATCTGACAAACCACTGCCTTCATCGCTGTTGGGGCTGTCGAAAAGGAACGCCCGTGCAAAGCTGATGGGCTCCGGTGGGTTGGTCAGGTCTACCTGGGCCAGACGGGCGGTCACGATAGCCGTGTCTGCCTCATTGCCGACCTGTTGAACCACCGTCAGAATTCGTCGGAAGCCTAGCAAGCGCTGTTTCACAGCTTCCAGTTTGGGATTGCCGCCGGTCTCCAGCGTGTCCACGGCCAACACGGCTTCTGCATTCGTCGAAAACTGTGCTCGCCAATCGGCATAGTTGTCAGTCGTTTCAACTCTTCCCTTTGCAATAGCTTCGGTGTTGTCCGCCTGTTCCAAGTCTCCACTGTTATCGATCTTGGCTAATAGCAAGGGGCCAACCATGGCGTCCGGTAAGTTCTCCAACGGCAAACCTTTCGCAGCCTTGAGCTGGCACAACAAACGGGCGACCTCGACCGGTAGCATGTCCTCTGGCACCGGCACGCCAAAACAGGTGCCTGCTTCCAGATCAGCCTTATCCATGACGTGCTCGGTCATGGCCTGCAAATCGCCTTCGGCGATGTCGCCCGCTTCACGTGCCGCTGCTACCGCGGCGGCCTGGGCTTCGCCCTTCGCCTGCACGTCAGTTTCGGGTGTGTCGGCCCGTTCAACGCCACTACCGGCAACGTCTTCTGATCGATCAGGCGCAGCACCGGGGTGGGTTTGGTTCATTCAAAAAAGCGAGGTTAAGACTTGATGCCAACCTCAGCTTTCGCGCCTTCGATGATTGAACGTGTGATTTCCTCGGCACGTTCGTCAGCATCGGTTATTCGCTGATTTGCTGCATGTGTTCGCATTTGTGCGCTGCGGCTGCTGTCACACAAATCAACCATCGTATCGAACACCAACTTGCGCGTAGCGTCGTCCACGTCTGGTACTAACTGAGGATCGGTGGCGGCTATCGCACCATCAACACAGGTACGAAAGTCTGCCATGATCGCCGCGATCTCCGGGTTTTCAGCCGCTGCCAAAACCACGTCTTGCGCGTCTGCTTTTTCAGGAGCCGCCAGGGCCGCGCCAAGCGCCGCCAGACCCGCCACGCTGGAACCGATTTTTCCCAAAGCCATTTTTAGGGGGATTAAGTCATCCCCATTATGTAGCAAGGACCGTGTTTTTGTCAAATTTATCATGATGTTATTCCTTCATCACTTCTTCATGTGGCGGCGTCGGGGTGACGGTGAACCGCTGGCAAACAGGTCGTGGCTGAGCGCAATGTCCTGCACCTCCAGCACGTCCAGGCCGAGGTAACGGATGGTGCTTTCCGGCGATTTGTGGCCCAGCAGCAGTTGCAGCACGGTGATAGTCACCACCCGCCGGTCGCCGTGCCGCCACATCCACACCGGCTTGGTGCGGCGCAGCGAGTGGCTGGAGTAGTTGGTGCGATCCAACCCAATCGCCTCGACCCACGCCTTGATGCGCTCGCGATAATAGGCGTGGCTCAGCGCCGGGCCGTGTGGAGCGTTCAGGGAGGTGAACAGAAAATCGCCTGGGCATTTGCCACTGTGTTTCAGCCATGCGTCCAGTGCTTTCCGGGTGCGCTGGGTCAGTGCCGGATGCACGGTCGAGCGCGTTTTCTGCTGACCTATCTGCAAACGATCCCGAACGCCGCCGCCCGGCGCTTGGACATCCCGCACCCGCAACGCCAGCAAATCGGAGCAGCGCAACATACTGTCTACGGCGGTCAGGAACAGCGCCAGATCGCGCAGGGCCTCCCGGCTGCTCAAATATTCTTCGATGGCGCAGGCCTCGGAGGCCGTCAGGTGCGTGCGTGGCCCCACCGCCCGACCCTTGTTCCACGGCTGGCCGGGCGCAGGCGGCGCTTCTTCGAAAAGCGAGGGTATTTTGTGAATTTGGTATCGGTGTCAGAAAGGGTTGCAGACCGCACCGCAACAGGAGGTGCCACTTGCCAGCATGAAGTTTACATGAAGAAACAGGGCCTTAACAGTTTCGCTTTTCGAAAAAGCAAGGGTAGGATCGGGGATGACTAACTCCAAACATCATGCCCGACAGGCAAGCCGCATACTCTCTTGCCGTGCAATTGCACCAGGAATTACTGATCCACGAACACCATTATCCCCAGTTGAAATCGGCCATCCGAATGGCTGACGAACTCGCCCGCGAAATGGGCTGGGAATGGGTCAATCAGTGTTAGGACGGCACTCCGTCCCTGCCATCAATGGCCTGGCAACGCCAACTTGTCGGCATGACGCTGATCACCGACGACGAATTCGAAGCGATGGAACGCCTGCTAGCCCGGCTGCTATCTGACGCCACGCCCGCCGAAGAAGCGGGCATTCTGACACTGCACGACCGCCTGCAACGGATATACGCCGCACAGCACGGCTTGCGGGCCAGCCGGGATCGGTTGACTGCGCTCACAAAGCAAACGGCTCAATGATCGCCTGCAGTTCAGCCAGGTCTTTGCCGTAACCGTATTTGGGCCGCTGAAACTTATGTCCCATCAACTGCGCCTGCGCCCGGTCCAGCACATCGCGTTTGGTCAGCTGGTCCTGAAACCAGTGGCGTAGCGAATACAAACTTTGACGCTTGTCGGTCACCAGCCCGGTACTCCGGAAGCAGCGATTGATCACGCTGGTCGCATGCATGTTCTTGCCGAACCGTTTTCCCCAGCCGCCGCGCTCGGCCAGGCTGCGAGCGGCCGCCAGAGATACACCCAAGAGAGGCACGAGGCGCTCAGAATGATCTGTCTTCAGACCGCGAACAGCGTTCTTGCGTACATGAACATGCGGTACATCATGGTCGAGCACGATGTCATTCGGCAGAAGGCCGATTGCCTCCACGGGCCGCATTCCAGTGTTCACAAGCAAGCGGACGAGCAATTGAAAGTCTTCGTGTAAGCCGACCATCGCGCCAGGGGCGATGATGGCATCAATGCGAGAAGTCTCCAGCGGCACGCGCGAGACTTCAACCTGGTCTTTCAGCCGGACCCGTGCAAACGGGTTTGGCCTTTCGGTCGCATCAATATCGAAGTTGACCGAGATCATGCGGCGCAATGAATTGATCTCGCGATTGCCGGTGTACGGCTTCAGTTGCTCGGCCTTCACCCGCTCCATCCACCAGGCCCGGAATTTGAGCGCATGGCGGCGCTCGACATCATAGAGGTCAACTTTGCCCACAGCGGTTTCAAAATTCCGCATGGACTTCAGATAGATGTTTTTCTTAACCCGTTGCTGGTCATGGCTCAGGCGCATCCACTCGTCCTGAATATGCTCCTAGAAACGCTCGAACGCATCTGCCATCGACAGGCCGGGCTGCACGACCAAACCGAGCAACGCCTTTCGTTCAGCAGCAGGCGGTTCGTGTTGGAGAAGAGCACGCAGGCGATCCAGCAATTCTTCATCTGGAATCATCGCCGCAGGTTTTGGTGCGAAACCAAAAAAGGTCTGCACACTCGCCGCAGCGCCATACCGCTCGGCCAAGTCGCGGCTCTTGAGGGACACACCGCGCGATTTAGCGTCGATCCATTCACTCTCAAGATCCAGCGAAATTTGTGCGGCTTTCAGTTTGGCTTCCGAGAAGTCTCTTGTTCGCAGCGAAAACCTGATCAGCGATCGAGGATCGATATCAATGTACTCCATGGGTCTTCGACGTTGATAATGCCAAATACCGTT
>JBGCFG010000079.1:0-82504 GCA_045106815.1 Burkholderiaceae bacterium
GCCCAATTCAGAACGGTGGCTTTGTCGGGTTCTAGCAATTCGATTAGCGCATAGCGCGAGGCTTCGCTAGCCAATCCAGCCTCCCGCAGAATTTCGCTCGTGCGGGTGATTTCGGCCGGCGACAAGCCATCAAGCGGGTGAGATGCCGCTATTGCGGGCGCACCAACGAAGCTCATCGCGGTGGCCAATGCCGTCAGCCAAAAGCCGGACCGTCTATTGTGGGGCTTCTCGCTGTTCGGGCTGCCCGACGGTAAATGTGCTGAGCTTTGTTTCATCTTTGATCAACTCCGAAAGGTTTGAATTTATGCAGGGTTTGAGGACTATGAGGCACTTGGCATCCAAGGTCTGAAATACGATACCCTGCCCATCCTCATTAGACCAAATTGAAGCCGCCAAACCCGAAATTCTGCCCTGCATTCTGACCCCATTTGATCGGGCCGGCGGCCCAACATGCTATGCCATCGCCAAGATTTCTAACCCATTCTCATTCGCCGAATCCCATCGGTGACACCCCCGAATCACGCGCCCTGTTTGATCAACAGTTTGAGGCGGGTCAGCATGCTGGCATTTGCCGAGGCGTGTTCTCTAGTCAGTCAGAAGCGGCGGCGGCCGCGCCCGCAAGCCTGCCGCTTGGCTACGACCACGATGGTCCGGCGTCCATGTATCGCGACAGGCTTAAGCGCGTCTTTCCGGGCGATTACCCGATGATTTACTGGCTCGGGCGGGCGTTGGGTGGTGGCGCCACCCGAATCTTCGACCTTGGCGGGCATGTCGGCGTGAGTTATTACGCGTACCAACGCTATCTGCGTTTTCCCGAGGCGCTCACCTGGCAAGTCAATGATGTGCCAGCAGTTAACACGCTTGGCGCGGAACTATCTTCCATGCTCGACAAACGAGCGGGAATTTCCTTTACAGAGCATTTTGCTGGTGCCGAACAGGCAGACGTTTTGTTCACATCCGGATGCTTGCAATACCTTGAGCAAACGCTTGCTGAAAAGCTCGACGGTCTGCCCAGCAAGCCGCGCTGGCTGCTCGTTAACCTCTTGCCTTTGCACAAAAGCCGGGCCTACTGGACGGTGCAAAATATTGAAACGGCCTTCTGCCCGTATCGTATTCAACAAGAGGCCGTATTCTTTGAGGGCCTGACCGCCCTGGGCTACAAGCTGCTCGACCGATGGGAAAACCCGGAAAAGCAATGCGAAGTTGCATTCGACCCTGAGCACAGCCTAGAGCAGTACTACGGGGCGGCCTTCAAGCTCACCTGACACCGTGCCTGGTTATGCTGGTACCCGGTCGCCATGACTCGGCGGCGTCGAGATCACGATAAAGCTAAGACTCTGGTCTGTCTCATTGGACAGGCAGTGCGCCTGTCCAGGGGCAACCGCAAATCCTTGCTGTGCGCTTAAGGCGTACCGCGTGCCTTCGACCTCAAGCGTCGCCACGCCTGACAACACAAAGAAGAACTGTTCAGATCGCTCATGGTGGTGCCGCACCTCGCGGGCGCCCGGCGGCACATGCTCCTGAATCACACTCAGACTGGCGGATTTGGCAAGATGCCAGCCATCGCATTGCTCACCCCAGCGATAGTGCTCGGCATTTTCAGTGGATACCACGACTGATTGCTTCAAACTAGTACACCCTGCGAAAGATTGATGCTCTGACGAATAGGAGAGGCATATGCCACACCCAGAGATTACCCTTGCCACCGAGACCATCCACAATCCGGCCGAGCCGCGGCATTACATGCGATTCAGGCCCATTAAGGCAGAAGTTGTCATCAAGGCAGGTGACCTCGAACTCGCCCGATCAAAAGCGGCCATGCGGATGCTCGAAATCGCCCGCGACGTTTATGATGCGGTCGTCTATGTGCCGGCCAACAGCATCTCAGATCAACTTGCTCCGGTGCCTGACAAGACAAGCCACTGCCCGCTAAAAGGCGACGCGTCTTACTTTGCCCTCGCCGGTGGCGAACCGATTGCATGGTCGTATCAAAAGACACTCGACTTTGCCAAAGCCATTGAGGGCTATGTCGCTTTTTACGCGGACCAGGTCACGATTGAAGAGATCGGGGCTAACACCTGAGAAGGAAGTTTGAGGCGCTACTTCCCCTGCCACTTTGGCGGTCGCTTCTCTGCAAACGCGGTGGGGCCTTCTATCGCATCTGCTGACTTGAATACAGGCATGTGTTCATCGGTCTGGTATTGCCAGTACTCTGCTTCTGTCCGGCCCTGTGACTCTCGAATCAGAGCCTTGGACGCCTTGACACCCAACGGAGAGTTTTTGGCAATCTGTTCGGCCAGTGCCAGCGCAGCCGACACCGCCTCGCCGGGTTCTGTCAGATCGGTAACCAAACCATATTGATGAGCGACTTCCGCGCTGATCGGCCTAGCCGTGAGCGCCATTTTCATTGCAAGGCCATATGGCAACGCCCGCGGCAGGCGCATGAGCGCCCCGGCAGCCGCAAACAATCCAACACCAGCTTCAGGAATACCAAACTTGGCATTATTCGCAGCGATCAGGATGTCGCAGGACATCGCGAGTTCAAGGCCACCGGCCAGCGCAAACCCCTCGATCGCAGCGAGAAGCGGTTTATCGCAACTACGCTCCGTAATGCCACCAAAGCCGCGGCCTGGCAGCACCGTAATACCATCGGTCACAAACTCTTTGAGGTCCATGCCGGCAGAAAACCCGCGGCCGTTGCCGGTGAGCACACCAACCGATAGCGCCGGGTCACTGTCCAGTCGATCCATCGCGGCAGCCAACTGCTCAGACAAAGCCTTGTTGACGGCATTCATTGCGTCGGGGCGGTTTAAGGTAATGAGCAGCGTTTGACCGCGCACTTCGGTTAGGACTTCATCTGCCATGTGAGGCTCTCCATTGTGAATTCATGCCAGCATGATCGAATCAGGCAACTCGGTCCGGGTAACTCGCAGCCATGCCATCGCGCACATCCTGACCAATGCCGTATTGGGGGAACGGGTAACGAAAGCCATTGCCCGCCAGCGCTTTCATACCGGTAATGGCCTGCGCAAGATACTCAGGCGGCAATGCCATGAGCATTTCATCATCGAGCACGCCACCATAACGTCGCTCTGCAAAACAAGGAATTGAAAGGCTCGGTTCGCGCTTGGATAGTGCGCGCCCCCAGGAGTCAGCACAGGACGACTCGCCAACAACACTCCAATCAAAGCGCTTGTAGCCTGACCATTGCATGCCGTTGATAAAGTACATCATGGCGCCCGGTGTCGCGTAGAACATCACAATATCGGGGGGGCTCAAGCGGCCATTGCTAATGGGTGAAACGGCAAGCGCTTCATATTGTCCGTGAGGCACAACATGCATGGCTGCCTGATGCCTGGTGGCATCTTCTACAGTGGCATACCAGACCCCCACCATGTGCTGACCGGACTTCCAAACGGGGTCCTGCTCACCAAGACCCACGACCGCCCGGCACTGAGCACCGACAAGATCTTCACCTGTAATCCCGACCGTTCGGCCCAGACGGGATGCCTGCGCAACGACTTGATCGGTCGTGTGAATCCGTCCGGGTCTCCTGATCTTCGGGACGGCTTCCATCTCTGCAGCGGTCCGAAAGAGCTTCATCCCAATCGGAAAGCTACGCAGCTTCAACAATTGTTCTAGCTGGGCAGCCAGCGCCGGCCAGTCGAATGTTGCGTCGCCACCTTGTGTCGAATCAATTTTTGTCTTTTCAGTCGTTTGATTCATAGATCAATCCTTTCAGACAGCAGCAAAGGGAATCTGGTGCTCGACACCGGGCAACTCAATGCCACCTCTATCGCCAATTGTTGTACTGCCAAATCGCTGAGCGTACACCGCTGGCAAAGGTCGAGCACCTGGCACGGCCAGCCACAGTCTGAGCAGATGGCGCTTGTCCGCCGGATCCTCCCAGTCTTCAAATGCAGTGCGGTCATGCAGCATGGTGTGGTTATGCACCCATTGCATATCGCCAGGCTCAAATGACAAACGCAAACCAAGATCCAGATCTTCGGCAAGCGAGTCGAACATATCGAGCGCTTCTTTCTGGGCAGGCGTAAACGCCGGCACTTCGTCAAAGCGCCTCGCCGAGTCAATATAGCGCCGCGCGTACAGCGCCGATAGTGCGCCTTCGTACCAGCTAAACACCGGAATCTCGTGCCAGGGCTTTTCGCCCGCCGGAATCTCTCCGCGGCGGTCGGTGTGCATAGGTTGGAACAACTCGGCCAGCAAGTCCGGGCGTCTTGCGAGCATTTCGTTGTAAACCGTCATGGAACTCACCAGCGCAGACTCCCCTCCGCGCTTAGCAGTCTTAAGGCAGAGCAGCGAGACGACGTCGCATGAGTCAGTGTGAAAGGTCTGGCGTTCGGTGGTTTGATAGATGCGAGCGGTTGGATCATTCACAGCATCACGGCCAAGGTCTTGCACATGACCAAGCAAGTGCCCTTTGCCGTTCTGGGACCGGACCAGACCGATATGAGCGCCCAGGCCAAGACACGCTGCAGCCGACTGTTCTGCGTTCCAGCGTTGAACCGGCAAACCACGAAGCACCGCAAACCCAAGCCCGTGCAACAAGTCATGACGCAGGTTTTCAAGTCGCTTGGCTAGTTGCGGCAATGGAAAACGCTCGGGATTCAAAGTTCGCAGGTCAGTGCCTGAACTCAGCACACTGTTGATCGCTTGCTCAACCTCTGCTATTTCGGCATCGGCTAGTACCGCCACCCATTGCTCACCCTTTGCAATATCCGCCCCGACCCAGGCTGCTGGGCTGGTAACGGCCGGTGGTAGCGACGAGGGCGTTACCTGAGTGCCGGCCTGAACGGCCAAGGCTTCGGTCACATGCGTCGAGTTCATCGGCTAAGTCTCCGTTTGAGTCTCTGTTTTCTTCTGACAGGTATTGTAGTGCCTGTCAGAGAAACTCAACCCTGTACAAGCCGGAGCCCACCTTGACCAAGCGCCAGATTGTTGACGCCCACCATCACTTCTGGGACATCACAGCCAACTATCACCCCTGGCTGTGTGATGAACCCATGATCCCTTTCCGCTACGGCGACTACAGTCAGATCAGGCGAAACTACCTGCCGCCTGATTACCGCACCGATAGTGCATCGTTCGAGCTTGTCAGTTCAGTTTACGTTGAAGCCGAATGGAATCCTCAGGACCCAATTGGGGAAACCCGATGGATCCATACAGTCGCTGAAACCCATGGACTGCCGGGCGCGATCGTGGCGCAAGCCTGGCTCGATCACGAAGACGCGGCGCAAGTCATTGCGCAGCAGGCAGGTTTTGAACGTGTTCGCAGCGTCCGACATAAACCGGCGGCGAGCCCAGACCCGGGCCTCGCCCGGCGCGGGGCAAGCGGATCAATGGATGACAAGCGTTGGCGCGCTGGCTTTGCAGCGCTCGGCAGTCATGGCCTGCACTTCGATTTACAAACTCCGTGGTGGCACTTTGATGCCGCTGCAGACCTTGCTCGCGACTTCCCGGATACCACCATTATTCTTAACCATACCGGTTTGCCATCAGACCGGACACCCGATGGTCTGGCGCAATGGCAGGCAGCGATGGAAACCCTGGCAAAGCAGCCCAATGTGAAGCTCAAGATTTCAGGTCTTGGCCAACCCGGTCAGGCATGGACGGTTGAAAGCAACGGGCCAGTTATCCGCGATGCGTTGAGTATTTTTGGGGTTGAGCGCTCAATGTTTGCGTCTAACTTTCCGGTCGACAGTGTCGTGGCAAGCTTTGAAGAGATTTATCGTGGCTTCGAGTCAGTCACTGAGCATCTCAGTGATCATCAAAAACACCTGCTGTTTGTAGAGAACGCGCTCCAAACCTACCGTATCCCTCATCAGCCATAACCCTCGTCGGGAGCAGAATCAGCATGACAACTTCTATTGGATTTATCGGGCTTGGCCTGCTCGGACAAGCGATGGTGCAGCGCCTGATCAATCAGGGTCACGCGGTGACTGGCTTCGACGTTCAGGCAGAGAAAATCGATGCGCTCAAGCAAGCCAATCCCACAAAATTTACGAGTGCCGAGTCTTGTCAGGATGTCGCGAGCCAGTGCCCTCTCATCCTCGTGTGCGTCACCCATACAGCAGCCCTGACAGAGGTCATTACCGGAGCGCAAGGCGTGTTAGCAGCAGACCGTCAACCCGATCGCATCCTCATCGATCACTCAACCAGCGATATCGAGGTGACCCGGCAACTCGCGCGCCAGGCTGCTCAGAAAGGACGCGTTCAATTCATTGATGCCCCAGTATCTGGCGGGCCTGGCGCCGCGCTGGACGGCACGCTATCGATCATGGCTGGCGGCGCGCAGACCGCCATTGAATCAGCCCGGCCATTAATGGAAACGCTGGGCCGCTTCACCCATATGGGCGCGGTCGGTGCCGGACAGGCCACCAAACTCGTCAACCAGGCACTCGTTCTGCCCGCCTACTGCGTCATTGCGGAGGCATTGCGGCTTGCTCAGGCCTATGGCATCGACGCGAGCAAGGTGCCTCACGCACTCGAAACCGGCCATGCAGGCTCCAACCTCTTGCCTGTTCTTTTTGAACGCATGATTGCGGAAGACTTCACGCCGACCGGGTATGCGCGACAAATTCTGAAAGACTTGGAAATGCTGCATAGCGCATCATCAGATCAGAAACTATCAATGCCGATGAGCAGTCAGGCACTCAACCTGTTCAGGATGCTGGTCGGCCAGGGTAACGGTGAACTTGATGGCTCATCGGTGGTCACCCTGCTCCCCAAGGCTCATGATTGACGCCGATCTCAGGCTGGCCTGACAATCCTTGCACCGTAGCGCTCAAGGATGTTGTCTGGTTTGAAGGTCTCGAACTCAACGGCAGGCTCAACACAGAGTGACACCATGGCATCAACCACTTCTTGCGGATCAAGTTGATTACCCAGCATGCGCTTGCGGGTGCCACTGGCCATCTCGGCCTCATTTGATCCGGGCGCCACAACAGCTTCAACCGCCTCGACCATCTGATCGTTGAAACCCGTGGCGTAAGGGCCGGGGTTCAACTTCGCCACGCTGATGCCATAAGGCTCAAGTTCTGCACGCAGGGACTTGGACATCGCTTCAAGCGCATGTTTAGTCATCGCATACGGCCCTGTTAACTGACCAGAGAACACACCGGCAATTGATGACACGATGATGATACGACCGGACTTTTTACGCTTCATCGCTGGTATTGCTGCCTGAGTTACCTGCAAGGTGCCAAAGACATTAACTTCAAATACCTTGCGAACGTTTGCCATATCAATATCGGCCAGTGCCCCGAGTTGCCCGCGCCCGGCGTTGTTGACGAGAACATCCAACTCAAGCGCATCAACCGCTGCGATATCAACCGGGTCAGTCACGTCTAGTTGCAAAGACCTGATGCCATGCTCATGGAGCGCGTCAGCTTGCGCTGCATCGACTACACCGCCGACAACCTGATGGCCCATTGACTGCAACTTGATGGCTGCACCGAGCCCAAATCCTGATCCGGCGCCGGTAATGAGTATTTTCTTCTTGTCTGCCACTGAATAACCCTCGGTCTGTTTTATGCGAGCACGGCGATAATCAAACGTATTCCCCGGCGCTAGTCCTGAACGGTCGCGATTCCGCCAGAGTTGCCTGCCGCGCGCCTGCGCCGCTCCTGAGTATCAGGCCCGCCTTCAGAACTCAGGTCGAACCCCTTGGACGACTGCGCATCAATGTATTGGTCCCGCCCTGCCGCTTTTGCAATGTAAACGCGTCGATCAGCCGCTGCGATTAGGTCATTCATACGTTTACCATCAACGAGTGTGCTAGCAATGCCGATGGATACGCTTAACGACGGTGAATCGTCGGTTTCATTAATACGTAGAGCTCTCGTCGCGGCGCATATCTCGGCCGCTACTGCGCGCGCCTCTTCGGCCGTACTCAGGGGAAGCAACAGACAAAACTCCTCGCCACCATAGCGTCCAATAATGGCATCGGGCGGTGTTGATTCCTGCAATAACTGACCAAACTGGCTCAAGACCTTGTCGCCTGTCACGTGCCCAAGCGAGTCATTGATGTGCTTAAAGTGATCAAGGTCTAACATCATGAGCACTGATTCCCGGTCCGACTTGCGCCGACCGCGCGCCACCGTGATCAGCTCACGCTGAGCTGACTCAAAGAAGTTACGGCGCGAGAACAATCCGGTCAGTGAGTCAATATTGGCAAGCTTGACATACTCCGCGCTGATACGCCCATTCACCACGCCAATCAGCACCATCGCAAACACCATGGGCGTTATGGCTGCGATTGCCACCATGAATTCAAACAGGAAGCTGCCGCCAACCATGCCCGCCTGTTTGACCTCGACTCCGACCGTCAGCGTTTCAACGAATCGAAAACCCTGCAGCCCGGCGAACATCAGGCAAAACACAATGCCCCATAGAAGCGGCACTCGGGTGTCTGTGCCTAATCGGGAAACCAGCAGCGGCACAAGCGCCAGCCCGATGCCGCCTTGTACGACTGACGTCATCATGATCCGGTGGTCATGATGCTCAATAGACGTGCCCCAATAGAGTTGGATCGCGACAATCACGCCAGCGATCAGCAAAATTGGCACAAGGTGCGTCGTGCGATCCACTAGCTGCCGGACAGCGGCGTAGAAGATCAGCGCCCCCGCCACGTTAGCAGCATTGGCAACTGGAATTGACAGGAAATCCGGTATCGCTCCGCGCAATGAAATGAGCAGCATGGTCAAGCCCAGAAAAAACTCACCGAACGCCGCCATCAGCATGCCGGTTCGGGAAGGCTTGTGAACATCGCGCATCGACCAGAGCATGATCGCGCACACGATAGACGTGAGGGCGGCGACCAAAAAGACGGATCGAATATCAAACATTCGGACTCACAGGAGAAGACCGCTCGTGCTTTTTTTGGAACCCGAACAATACGGGCAAGTTTTGTGCAATCACCGAATACCTTGTTACAAATAGCGCAGGCATACGCATTTTGGCTTATTGTTTTTTTTAATTAATTTCAGCCAAACTTTGTTTAAAGCTATACTCAGATCAATGCCCCAAGCGCGGCTCTGGCAACTTCAGATGGGTGCTGCCAGTTCTATCCCCAAAACGGGTAGCAAGCGACCCTTGATGCTTCCCGACGGGCTCTCGCCAATGCGAATGGCTCCCATTCGTTCATAAAAAGGCCTCGCGCTGGGGTCAGACTGAATTTTGAGAGACTTGATCCCACTTAGCCTCAGCACATTCATCGCATGCGATATCAACTGGCGACCAACGCCCTGCCCGATGAGGCTGGGGTCGACAAAGAGAGCTTCCAACTCAGCTTGCTGCGGGCCCAACCGGCCCAGGGCATAAAAACCGAGCAGCTTGTCCAAATCTGCTGGTTCGCCGGTGCCCACCATATAGGGCCAAGGGGCCTGGGCAATGTCAGCCGGGGCTACGCTGAGTTCCTCGCGACAAGCCGCCATAAACGCTTCGTCATAACCCCAGTAGGCTTTTGAGCGAAGAGCCAGATCGCTCAATATGGGCGCCTCTGCTTCAAGGGCCGGTCTGATAACGAGATTCATTGGGCAAACCAGCAAAGTAGTGCGACCAGCAATAGGCCAATCCAGCCGGGATGCTTGGCCTTTGTTCCGACCAGAACCAACAAAGAAGATCCACTCATACCGAAAGCCACCGCATTCAAGAAAAAGTCTCTCATCTGAACCGCCTCTGCCGGCCATGCGAGCCGCAGCAAAATGGCAGCAATGACGAGTCCGAATACGGTCAGTGAATGCCAACTCGCCCACAGAATTCTGACATGCGACTCATGCAAGGGCCCGGCTATTTTGCTGGGTACAACACCGCCTTGCCGCAGCTTGGAAAAGATGAGCTTTTCGCCCAGGGCCGAATGCACCGCGCCAACCACAACTGCCAGCATCGCCGCGAGCACCAATGTCAGTTGCACACGTTAACCTTCACTTTTGATCGTCGACGATGAGACGTTTGCCCAGAGAAGTTACCGGATCTCGTGAAAAGCCAAGTGCTTCATAAAATGCAAGTGTTGCTTGATTCCCTGCCCGCACCTGCAAGTTGAGCTTCGGGCAGCCGGCAGCAATTAGTGAGGCCTCAACCGCCGCCATCATCCCTCGACCATACCCCCGACCCTGCCGCGAAGGCAAGACCGCCAGGTAATTCACCCAGCCTCTATGACCATCAAAACCGGCCATGACGCTTGCGCAGATGACATCAGCGCTCACGCCAACCAGAAAGAACTCAGGCTGAATGGTGAGCTTACGATCAATATCCAGCCCAGGATCATTCCAGGGCCGGACAAGGTCACAATCACACCAAAGCTGAATCACCGCTTCACGATCGGCCTCGCGAAAGGGTCGGATCTCCCAGTCAGTGCGCGACTCTTCATCGGCGGCTTGCAAGATTGCTAGCCCTCTAGCTTGTCTTGCGTGCGTAGCTCAAAATCACTGGCGTCGTGACGTTCACGCAACTGGCCTTCAAGTGGCCCCATGGCTTTATTAACCATCACGCCGCGCTTGACCGCCGGGCGCTCATCAATCTCTTTTGCCCAGCGCATCACGTGCTTGTAGGACTCTGCCTCCAGAAACTCGGCAGCTTCATACACAACATTGAGAACCAGTCGACCGTACCAAGGCCAGATAGCAATGTCGGCAATGGTGTAGTCATCACCACAAATGAAACGATTCTCAGCCAACTGACGGTCAAGGACATCGAGCTGACGCTTGGTTTCCATCGTAAAACGATCGATACAGTACTCAATGTGGAACGGCGCATAGCGATAAAAATGCCCGAATCCGCCACCCAGATAAGGGGCACTGCCCATTTGCCAGAACAACCAATTCAGGCACTCAGTTCTACCCGCTGGATCACTCGGGATCAATGCGCCGTGCTTCTCAGCGAGATAAAGCAAGATGGAGCCAGACTCGAAGACCCGAGTGGGCTTAGCGGTCGAGTGGTCAGCAAGGGCCGGAATCTTGGAGTTCGGATTGACCTCGACAAACCCGCTGCCAAACTGCTGTCCTTCGCCGATCATGATGAGATGGGCGTCGTACTCAGCGCCAGTATGACCGAGCGCGAGCAACTCTTCGAGCATCACAGTGACCTTGACGCCATTGGGTGTCGCCAGCGAGTACAACTGCAAAGGGTGCTTACCGACAGGTAAGTCCTGATCATGAGTCGCGCCAGCAATCGGTCGGTTAATCTTCGACCAACGGCCACCGCTTTCGGCGTCCCACTGCCAGACCTTGGGCGGGGTGTATTCGGTATTCTCACTCATGAGGGATTCAGTCCTGCGAGGTTGGAAACCTTGCATTATCGCAGCTATGCGCTACAAGCCAGATAATCAACCTGCGGTTGCTGATGATGTTGGATGAGCCGACCCGACTGACTTCTCAAGCAAGCGATAACCCGCACGGTCTTCAAACCCAGTGTGGCGATAAAAGCGGATTGCGGGTTGGTTTTGATCTGACACCTGCAGCGATAAGTTCGAGCAGCCAGCTATTGTCGCGGCCGCCTCCGCTTCGTTTAGCATCGCATGACCCAGGCCGGCACTCCGGTATGGTTCAGCGATAAAAAACTCATCGATCTCGGCAGTGAGACCCTGATGCTCGAGACTGAAAACATAAACAACCAAAAGATAGGCCACCGCCTCGTCCTGCTCAAGAGCAACCCAGCCCTGACCCAGACGTTTATCGGAAAGCAAATTGGACAAAGGTGCTTCAATGGCTGACTCGCTAAATCCAGGCAAATCTTCAAAAGCCCAGTACTGTTGAATCAGCGGCATGATGGCTTTTGCATCAAGGGCTGTGGCTTCACGAATCAACATGCTCACTCCCGCGTTTTAGTTTGAAAGGCCGGCCGCCTCGCAATTCTTCTGTAGTGAAGCGCCACGGGCTTGCAGCAGATTCAGCACCCCTTTCGGTCCGCCCATGTGCGCTGCCCCAAGGGCGATGAAGTGCGATCGCTGATCTGCCTTGAGCCGGCTCACTATCCGGTCTGCAATTCTTGGGTTACGTCCATCAGCCATCAAGGGAACAGACATCGACATGTAGTTGCCATGAGCTCGCACCCTAGCATCGAAATCGTCCCAGTTTGCGCTACCAAACGCCGCATACTGCAAACGCAACGCATCCAGAAACTGGCTGCGTTGCGTCTCGTTCCCAATGTAGGTCATCAAGCTTTGAAACGTCTTTTCCCAATCGTGTGTGGCGACTTGATTGAACACCAGAATCTGTTCCCTGATCAGTTCGATTCCATCAATCTGAGTTTTGCCGCGCCTGGCTGCTCGAACAAATTGAGCATCAAGACTCACCCCCTGGGGCGGCGGAAAACCAACCAGGCCTTCAAGCACCTGAAACACCACGATTGGGCTTAATCGCTGCCACTTCTCGCGCTGCAGACGGGGATCTTTGCGAAACTGCGCATCTATTTGCTCTGCCACTTTGGCAGTCAAAGGCGGGACAAGCTGACCGATTGACCGGTGCAAGCGCCTGTTATCGATCAACTCCTCCCTGATTGGAGGCAGTGTCGCCTCCAGTAGCAGCACATCGCTCTTTTCAACGAGCGCCTTTACCTGATCCGACACTTCCACTTTGAAAAACAGCGGCACATGATTCGAACCTGTGATGTAGTGTTGGGCCGCCGAGCCGGCAACATTCAGACAATAGATGCTGTCCAAGCGCGCCGAATCTGTCACCTTGGTCTCGGCTGGCTGAAGTGCTCCACTTGCCCTGCGCGCATCAGGACCAGCTGGTTGCGTAGCGCATCCGGCCATCAACACGCCAACGATCAGGCAGGCGAATCTCTTTTGGACTCGTTGCAGCATGCTCAACCGCTATTTAATGACTTCAATTTTGCCATCGCCATAGTCGCTACGGCATCGTGCGCCCACCTTTAGCACGCCATCGGTTTCAACGTAGACGGTTGCCTCAACCCTCAGGATCGTGACCAGGTTTCGCCCTATTTCGATGGGCTTACCGTTTGACGCGTAGCCGGCCGGATGATTAAACACCTGGCTCAACACCAATGCTGCCGCATCCGCCTGCTTCTGCGTATCCCATTCAAAGTCCGCAAAACCACCCTTCATTAACTTCAGGTTGTTGGCGCACTCCCGGTCAGTTCCTTCACCCTGGAACTTTCCAAGCAACACGATCAGGTTGTCGTTCCACAGGTATTCAGCGCTGCCGCCCAGGTATGGAATATCAAACAAGGTCAACGATTTAAACGTGTCGAGCTTGCGCCTGATTTCGATCATGCCCCAGTCAAACACCGTCAATGGACGGCTCATGAGGTTTCGCGGCGTCTTTGAGGGCGCGGCGGTTAAGACTGTCGTTAGGGACATCAAAATGACAGCAATAAACAATCTGGTCACAAGCATCGGAATTTCTTCAAAAAAAGACTAACGGCCAACTGGCTAGACTAGCCAGACAGCATTTGACCACTGAGACGACCGACAAACAAGGGAGGCGACGTCGAACAGGCTAATAAGGCACAAGCCCCCCCGTTACCTCGTCGATTTTCTCAGCCGGGTCGGGGCCAATCGCACACGCAGTCAGGGTGGGTACGCCGGCAAACTCTGTTCGCCCGCTGTCTCTGATCAAGTGGCTCTTCAAGCCTAGGGCCAGCGCTCGTTCATGAAGGTCTTTCAATTCCTGCTCAGAATTGACCCGCAGGCAAACTTTGGCCATTCCCTTCTCCACCCAGGCGGCAGCTGACGGATCAAGCGCGATCTCGGTGCTCGTCGTCCCAGCCCCGCGCAGTCTGCCGACCAGAAACTCCATCGACGCATGCGAGCCCTGAGCAATTTCCTTGCCCCGACGCATCTTAAGATCTTTTCTTATCAGGATGACTTGTTTGATTCGCACACCGCGTAAACCCAATCGACTGTCTCTATCCAAGGTTAACTTGCCGAATAGTCTACGCGTATCGCTCCGTCAATTACTGCCAGCTCCCTCGGCCGCAAAAGATCGGGCCAACTCTTCATCGAGTTCTTGATAGATCCGACGCTCAAGAGACCGAAACTCATTCGAAGTGGAGTCACGGGGGTGCGGCAGATCAACTGACACGATTTGCTTCAATCGCCCGGGGCGCGCCGTCATGACCAGAATTCTGTCGGCCAGAGTTACGGCTTCTGGCACCGAGTGCGTAATAAACACAATCGTCTTCTTGTGTTCGCGCCAGATGCGCAACAACTCGCCCTGCAAAAAGCGCCGAGTCAGCGCATCAAGCGCGCCAAAAGGCTCGTCCATAAACACGACCGAGGGTTGCACTGCAAAGGTCCTCGCGATGGCAACTCGCTGCTTCATACCACCCGATAACTCGGACACACGTTTTTGGGCGAATTCGGATAGACCGACAAGCTTAAGGTACTCAGCAACAATGGGCTCACGATCACGCCGGGACCTACCCTGACACTCCAAACCGAACGCGACATTGTCTTCAACTGACAGCCACGGAAACAAGGCATAGCTTTGAAACACCATGCCGCGGTCCGGATCTGGAGCCGCAATAATCTGACCATCAACAAAGAGTTGGCCACCCGAGGGGGTTTCGAACCCCGCCAGCATTTTGAGCAAGGTACTCTTGCCACAACCGGACGGGCCAACGATCACAAGAAACTCACCTGGCGAGATCTCAAGACTGAGAGGGTGCAAGGCCTCAACCGAGTCGCCCGAATGACTTTGATAAGTCTTACAAACCTCATCGATAACCAGCGCCTTACCCTCAACTGGCGGCGTTTGCCCGGTCGCTACGATTGCCATTCGAACCTCTTGTTCAAGCTTCTGAAAAACGCGTCGAAACAAACGCCCAGCACGCCAATGACGATCATGCCAACCAACACCTGATCAGCCCGCAATATTTCCATGCCATTGGCGATCAGGTAGCCAAGTCCGGATCTCGCCGCCACCAGCTCTGCCGCAATAATCGCCGCCCAGCCAGTGCCGAACGAGATGCGTAAGCCCACGGCAATACTGGGTAGCGCGGCAGGCAGAACAACCTTGCGAAACAGTTTGAAGCCAGAGCCGGTGCCCATGACCTGGCCTGCTTGAATGAACACCGGATCAATGCCCTTCACGCCGGAGACTGTCGCCAACAAAATTGGAAAAAAGGTCCCGACGAACACAATGAAAACTTTGCCAGACTCGCTAATACCGAACCAGAGAATCGCAAGTGGAATCCATGCCAATGGAGAAATCGGCCTGAGTAACTCGATGACCGGATCAACCAGCCGCTCAAGCGACTTTGACCGCCCCATGGCCAGGCCAAGCGGTATCGCGATGGCCGCCGACAAGAGCCAGGCCACAGTGACCCGGGCCAGACTCACACCCGCATGTAGAAATATCTCGCCGCTGGCAACCAAAGAAGCGAAGCCAACCGCAACATCCCAGGGAGGTGGCAATATTGAAGGATGTGGCTGGCTTACCCAAATGACAATTTGCCAGACCACACCTATCGCGATAGCAGCATAGAGATAGGGTAAGCCTCGTGCAATCCAGCGGGGCGCAATTGATTGCGCGTTTGAGGTGGTGGCGCTCATCAGAGGGCGCCACCAATGTCAAAACACCGTTGGTAAAACAAGATCACTTTTGATCCAATGCATTTTGTGCAAACGAAGGATCAAACTTCGGTGTGTCATCGGCTTTTAGAATTCCGGCCTCTTTAAGAAATGACGTGTAAGCCTCAACCGTTTCTTTTGCGGGCACGATGTTTCGGCTGTAAACCGATATCCCCTGATTCAGAGAGAAGTTGATGACATCCACGGGAAAACCGATTTGCTCGCTCCAGAGTTTGGCCGCTCCTTTTGGATCTTTGAGAATGTAGTCAATGGCTTTCACATTGGCCAAGATCAGGTCTTGTACGACTTCAGGGCGTGCTTCTAAAAAATCTTCGCGCGCATATTCACCATTGCCGATATAGTGCTGCTCCTTGATTGGCATGATTTTCTCGGCTTTCAACAAGACCTTCGAATGACCTGCAGCTAGTGCGTTTGAAACATGAGGATCCCAGGTAATACCTGCGTCCACAGATCCCTGCTGGAGCAAGGTGGGAATATCAGAGCCTTTGGTTTTGAATAGATTGATGTCGGAGACTTCCATGCCGGCATCGGCGAGAGCCTTCAACAAAAGAGGATACTGCTGAGAACCTTCGCCCGGAAAGGCCACTCGCTTTCCCTTTAAATCCTGGAGTGATTCGATGCCGGCGGCTTTTGGCACCAGTATGGCTGTTTGTTCAAGGATGGAGATGGCGACCAGCTTTGCCGGCAGACGCGCGCTTGCAACAATTGCCGGCCCCATACCCGCGGAAGCCATCTGCAACTCTCCTGCCGCCATTGCCTGGTTTTCAGGAGCCCCGTAGGAAAAGACTCTGAATTCAATCTTAATGTCGTGCTTCTTCTCAATTTCATCCAGGAGTCCCAGCGCACGTGCAATATAAATCGGTTGAGTAGCGGGTTGCACGCCGTAGTTAACAGTCTCGGTCGCGGCGGCATTCACCGGAAGCAGAGCACTGACGAACGCAGTGGCACCAGCTAGCAGTCTTAGATGTTTCATCATGAAGAGGTCTCCTAAGTTGCGAAAAAAAAATCTGTCAGCGTTGCATCAGCAAGGATTGCGCCAAGACGAAGTACAAAAAGCTGCCCACTCCCAGTAGCCCGGCGAATAGGACATTGCAACCCGTGGGCAATTTTTTGACTCCCAGCATTCGACGAGTTTCGAATGCACAATTTCAGTGAACACACCAAATCTGCCACTAGAGGGTGCACTGATTGCGAAAATCGCACAACACAGTAGCAGCCGCCACGTATATTTCTCAGCATTTAGCAGCCATTCGAAGATGGCACAAAGCTTGCATTCCGCGTTCTCCGATTCAATGCGAACAACGACTCGTACAAGGAGAGCCACACCATGCCTGCAAGATGGTTATTTTCAGTTCAATCAAAAACACAAACACCTGGTCGCCGACGTCGCCTACTGAGTTCAGTTGCGTCGGTACTGGCTGCAGCAACGCTCGTCTCCGCATTTGCAACCAGTCCTGCCAATGCTCAGGGCACTTTACGAATCGGCATGACGGCCAACGATATTCCACTCACCTGGGGTCAGCCAGACAATGGATTCGAAGGGTTTAGGTTCGTAGGCTTGCAGTTGTATGACGCCCTGATCAATTTTGATCTCACGGCCACCGACGGACCCTCAGGTCTTATTCCAGGCCTTGCAGAAAGCTGGTCGGTTGATGAGAACGACAAGACCAAATGGACGTTCAAGCTACGCCAGGGCGTGACGTTCCACGACGGCTCACCGTTTAACGCGGATGCTGTGATTTTCAATATGGACAAGCAGTTCGATGAAAGCGCTCCGCAATACAGCGCCCGCCAGGCTTCCCTGGTCAATTTTCGGATGCCCGCCTACAAGTCGGTAGAGAAGATTGACGACTACACGGTTGTGTTCACGACAACCGAACCCGATAGCTTTTTTCCGTTTCAGATTTGCTACTTCCTGATGACCTCCCCCGCCCAATGGGAGAAAACCAAAGACTGGAATGAGTTTGCAAAAGCACCCTCCGGCACGGGACCGTTCAAGTTCGAGACAGCGACTGCGCGAGAGCGTCTGGAGCTGGTGCCTTTTAACGAGCATTGGGATAAAAGCCGCGTCCCCAAACTCGACAAAGTTGTGCTGATGCCTTTGCCCGACCCAAGCGCCCGCACCGCTGCACTGTTGTCGGGGCAGGTTGACTGGATTGAGGCGCCCGCCCCAGACGCAATTCCTCGTATCAAGAGCCAAGGGCTCCAAATTGTCTCAGGCGTCTACAACCATGTTTGGCCGTGGCATTTCAGTTTTCTTGAAGACTCGCCATGGCGAGACATCAACATCCGGAAAGCCGCGAATCTCGCTGTTGACCGAGAAGGGATCGTGCAGTTACTTGGGGGCTATGCGGTCCCGGCTACCGGGCATGTTGTTAAGGGAGACGTCTGGTATGGCTCGCCCTCATTTGAGCTAAAACGGGATGTTGAAGCAGCCAAGAAACTCATGGCTGAGTCGGGTTACAGCCCTGAGAATCCAGTCACCGTGAAAATGGCAATCTCGGCATCAGGTTCCGGACAAATGCTACCGCTGCAGATGAACGAGTACCTCCAACAGAATTTGGCCGAGGTCGGGATCAAGGTTGAGTTTGATGTGGTCGAATGGCAGGCGCTACTCGACATCTGGCGCGCTGGTGCGAAGTCGCCGCAAGCAAAAGGCGCACAAGGTATCAATGTGTCCTACACGACCCAGGACCCATACAGCGCCTTTACGCGCTTCATGCGAAGTGACCTGCACGCGCCTAACGGTGTGAACTATGGGTTTTATTCCGACCCTGAAATGGACGAACTGCTCAAGCAGGCGCAGTTAGAGTTCGACCCGGCAAAGCGCGATCAAATCCTGGCAAAGGTTCACACCAAAGAAGTAGATGAAGCGCTGTTTCTTTGGGTCGTCCATGATGTTGCGCCGAGAGCACTGAGTGCCAGGGTCAAAGGATTCAAGCCAGCTCGTAATTGGTTCCAGAGTCTTTCAACCACCTTCATTTCGGACTAAACCGCCTTGCTTACCTATATCTTCCGGCGGCTGCTTTACTTCATTCCCATCTCACTTGGGGTAACAGCATTGGTCTTCGCCCTGGTGCATATTGCACCGGGCGATCCCCTCAACGCTGTCGTTGGTGCTGATGCACCAGCCGAAGTTGTTGAAAAGCTAAAGGCAGACTATGGGTTCGATAAACCATTACCCGTGCAGTACGCGCTCTGGTTGGGCAGAGCACTAACGGGTGATTTGGGTCTGTCGGTGATTAACAACCAGCCCGTGACCGCAGCATTGGCAACTGCCGTTCCCAATACACTGATGCTGGCGGTCACGGCTACCCTGATTGGATTCATTCTGGGGAGCCTGCTGGGCGGGTTGGCAGGTTACTTCCAGGGTTCTTGGGTCGATAAGTTTGCGACCGGCTTCGGCGTAGCGGGTGTGTCAATCCCTCACTACTGGCTCGGCATCGTGCTTGTCATTATTTTTGCGGTTGAGCTTAATGTGCTGCCAGCTACAGGCATAGGCCCGGGCGGCTCAGACGGTTGGCAATTCGACTGGGCTCACTTGCGTCACATCATTCTGCCCGCGGTCACATTGTCGGTGATTCCCTGCGGCATCATCACGCGCACAGTGCGCGCCGCTGTTGCCGAGGTCCTGAGTCAGGAATTTGTTCAGGCGCTCACAGCCAAGGGATTGCGCCATGGCCGGATCATGATGCATGTGATCAAAAACGCAGCGCCAACCGTCATGGCTGTGATGGGTCTGCAATTGGGCTATCTGCTTGGCGGCTCAATACTGGTTGAAACCGTATTCAATTGGCCTGGCACCGGTTTTCTATTGAACGACGCGATCTTTAGGCGCGATATCCCGATGCTGCAAGGCACGATTCTGGTGCTGGCGATGTTCTTTGTGTTGCTCAACCTGGTCGTTGATGTACTGCAAACATTGATGGACCCCAGAATGCGCAGGACATAACAGAGAAAAGCTCGCATGAATTCCACTACAGTAGAAAAAGCGCCACCCGCAGTTGACTTGGCGCAGGTGGCGATCGCATCCCGTGGCTACTGGAGCACGGTTGCCGGACGCATCAAGCGTGACCCGGTGACCTTGTTTTTTGGGTGCGTACTGCTTCTCATTGTCTGTCTCGCCATCTTCGCCCCCTACATTGCCCCGCATGACCCCGCCAAGGCGAGCATGATGATGCGCCTGAAAGAGATCGGTACGCCCGGCCATTTGCTCGGGACAGATGAAACCGGGCGAGACATGCTCAGCCGGCTGCTGTACGGCGGTCGACTATCTCTATTCATGGGCGTTACGCCGGTTTTATACGCGCTGATCATCGGTGGCTCGCTGGGCATCTTTGCCGGCTTTGTTGGCGGCAAGATCAGCATGCTGATCATGCGCACAATGGATGTGTTCTATGCCTTTCCGTCCGTGCTGCTTGCCATTGCGATTTCCGGCGCCCTCGGGGCTGGCGTTGGTAATGCAATTCTTTCCCTGACGATCGTCTTTATTCCCCCAATCGCCCGAATTGCAGAAAGCGTAACGACCCAGGTGCGCAGTCTTGACTATGTTGAGGCGGCTCGAGCCTCGGGCGCCTCGACCCTGCGAATCATCCGCGTACATGTTCTGTCCAACGTCCTTGGGCCGATCTTTATTTACGCGACTAGCCTGATTAGCGTCTCAATCATTCTCGCCTCAGGCTTGTCTTTCCTGGGCCTTGGTGTGCGTCCACCAGAGCCAGAGTGGGGTCTGATGCTGAACACTTTACGGCAAGCCATTTATGTCAATCCGCTCCTTGCGGCACTTCCGGGTGTCGCCATCTTCATCACCTCCCTTAGTTTCAATTTGCTGAGTGACGGGTTGAGAAGCGCAATGGATATCCGTCTATGAATGAAACTCCCCTGCTTATGGTCAACGATCTGGTGAAGCACTTCCAGGTCAAGGCGGCCCCGTTTCAAAAAAAGGCAAAAGTCCAGGCAGTTGACGGTGTTAGCTTTGAACTGGCCAAGGGCGAGACGCTCGGTATCGTTGGCGAATCCGGCTGTGGCAAGTCAACGACCGCGCGAGTCTTGATGCAATTGATGCCACCCGATAAGGGCCAGATCATCATCGAAGGCAAACAAGTGGGCAGTGCTGCTGGCATGAGCGTTCGCGAAATGCGCTTTCTCATGCAGATGGTTTTTCAGGATTCTTATGCCTCGCTAAACCCGCGACTAACAATTGAGGAAACGATTGCATTTGGCCCCCAGGTGCACGGCGTATCGATCGACGAAGCTAACGCACGAGCCCGAGACCTGCTCGCAAAAGTGGGCCTCGACCCAAACCTTTTTATCCGACGCTATCCGCATGAGCTTTCGGGTGGACAACGTCAAAGAGTCAACATTGCCCGGGCTTTGGCTCTGAATCCAAAAATCGTCATTCTTGATGAAGCGGTATCAGCTCTGGACAAGTCGGTCGAGGCACAGGTATTGAACCTGCTCACCGACCTCAAGCGAGACCTTGGCCTGACTTACATTTTTATCAGCCATGATCTGCACGTTGTGCACTACATGAGTGATCGCGTCCTGGTGATGTACCTAGGGCAAGTCGTCGAAACGGGAACAGTCGAAGACATTTATGACGCGACCGCGCATCCTTATACCCGCGCCCTGCTCTCAGCCATGCCATCCATGGACCCTGATCGCCGCGCAACCGAAGCACCCATTGCCGGAGATCCTCCCAATCCGATCAATCCGCCATCGGGTTGTCGTTTTCACACTCGCTGCCCGATGGCTGAACCACTATGCGCCCAGCAAGAACCGGTATTGCAGGTGCTCAACCCGCAATCAAAACATCTGGTCGCCTGCCATGCGATGATGCCCGGGTCTGGCCACTCGGCTGCACCATCGATTCCCATAGCCATTGACCGCTCGAGTGTGCCTGCATGAATGACGCCATTGAACCTGTGGTATCCGTCCGAGGCTTGACTGTCCGGTTCAAATCGCAAGACGCTGAAGTAGACGCGGTCAATGGCGTCAACTTCACCCTCGATCCGGGTGAGGTCATGTGTATTCTGGGGGAATCCGGCTCCGGCAAATCAGTCACCATGCGGGCCCTTATGCGGCTGCTACCCAAAGAACGGACGACCATTGGCGGCGAAATTGAAGTCGCCAGGCGCGATATCGTCAAAATGTCAGAGAGTGACATCACTGATTTGCGCGGCCCGGTTGTGTCGATGATCTTTCAAGAGCCTATGACGGCATTTGACCCGGTCTTTACGGTGGGTGACCAAATCGTCGAAACCATCATTCGCCATGAAGCTGTTTCACGCTCTGCAGCACGCGCACGGGCTCTGGAACTACTTGAACTGGTGCAGATACCGTCTGCAAAGAGTCGCCTTGATAACTATCCGTTTGAAATGTCGGGCGGCATGAGGCAACGAGCGATGATTGCGCTCGCTCTGGCCTGTCGCCCCCAGCTGTTACTGGCGGATGAGCCCACAACGGCCCTCGACGCTACGGTGCAGATTCAGATATTGCTGCTGCTCAGGCGCTTACGCGATGAACTGGGTATGTCGATTATCTTCGTTACGCACGATATCGGCGTTGCCGTTGAGATTGCCGATAAGATCGCAATTATGTATGCAGGCCGTTTTGTGGAAACTGGCCCAGTAAGAGAAGTATTGGCTAGAACCGCCCATCCTTATACTCATGGACTGATGGCTTCCACGGTCAAACGAACGAACCGCGGGCAACGGCTAAAGGCAATCAGCGGATCACCGCCTGACCTTGCGTCGCTGCCGCCTGGTTGCGCGTTTGCGCCGCGCTGTTCGAGAGCAGGCAGTGCCTGCCGTGAGAAACTGCCAGCAACGAGCCAGATTTCGCCTCTACACGAAACTGTCTGCTTTCACCCACTGATTGAAACAACTGCATAGGCCTTATGAGCGACAAACCGAAAATTGCATTGATTGGCACGGGTGGCACCATCACATCGGTTGGTCGGCACAGCCTGGATATGCAGGACTACACCGTAACCGGGCAAAGAATGCATCCCGATGAGATGCTGGCCAAGTTTCCGGAAGCGGCCGCGCAGGCAGAGGTCATCCCCCTGCGGTACAAGGCTGTTCCAAGCCCCGAAGTCGGCCCGTCAGATTGGCAGGTCCTGGTCGATACAATTGAACAGGCCGCAGGCGCCGACGATAGCCTGGCGGGATTTGTGATCCTTCACGGCACCGCCACACTTGAAGAAACTGCTTATGCGCTGAATCTGCTCGTAAAAGTGGACAAGCCAGTTGTATTGGTCGGGGCGCAACGGCCGGCCAGTGGCCTATCCAGTGATGCTGGTATGAACCTGACCAATGCTATTCGTGTCGCGGCTGACCCCGCGTCTCGCGGCATGGGCGTTCTGGTGGTCATCAATGATGAGATTCAGGCTGCTCGTGAAGTGACCAAGACCTCTACCTATCGATTACAAACCTTCAGATCCCCTGACTTTGGCGTGCTTGGCCATGCCGATGCGGATTCGGTTCACTACTACCGCCAGCCAATCCGAAAACACACGATTCAAACCGAATTCAAAATTGCCGCGATTCAATCCTGGCCAAGGGTAGATATCGTGACTTCTTACGCCGGCGCTGATGCAACCGCGATCAAAGCTTTTCTGGCAGCCGGTGCCAAGGGCCTGGTGAGCGCTGCGCTAGCCCCGGGCTACAACACGCCTCATGAAGTGCAAGCGCTGGCTGATGCCGTCGCCAGCGGTGTTCCGGTTGTGCAATCAACCCGCGCTGGCAGCGGCCGGGTCTTCATGTTGCACAAAGGGCGCGAGGCAGGTTTTATCAGCGCAGATAACCTCAGCCCCCAAAAGGCTCGCATCTTGCTAGCCTGTGCACTGACAGTGAGTGAAGACCCCGCCGAAATCGCCCGCATGTTTGCAAGCTATTGATGGAGGGCGCCGTGCCCAACGCCAACACCTTGGCTTCGTCTGTCGAAGCATCAGTCTTAGCCACAATCGAAAAGATTAGCGCTCACGAGAACCAGCTGCATTCAGTCGCGCAGCGCATCGATGACATCGCGCGTGCAGACGCGAGCAGATGCGATGCTTTGACGCAAGCCGGCAGTCATGCCGGTTCGCTGCATGGACTTCAATTTGCCGTCAAAGACATCATCGATGTGGCAGGCGTACCGACTCGATCGGGCTCGCTGACCCGTAGCGACCATCCCCCCGCGACGACTGATGCAACGGTCGTTGCCAAACTTAGAGCCGCCGGCGCAGTGCCAGTCGTCAAGACCAATACCGTTGAATTTGCGCTTGGCGGCTGGGGCACAAACCAAACGGTCGGCACGCCCCATAACCCATGGGATATGAATACCCCGCGCGTGCCGGGCGGCTCTTCAAGCGGCACCGGGGTACTGGTCGGCTCGGGCTTACTGTTAGCTGGCCTTGGCACAGACACAGGTGGTTCGGTCAGGATTCCGGCAGCATTCTGTGGCTGTGTTGGCCTGAAAACTTCTATTGGACTGGTGAGCCGCGCCGGTGTGACGCCATTGTCTGAGACCCTGGATACCGTCGGGCCACTGACACAATCAGTGGCGACCTCTGCGGCCATGCTCGCCGCAATGCAAGGCAGCGATCCACTCGACCCATCGACCCGTGACGTTCAAAAAGTCGACCCGATCTCCTCACTGAACCGCGGCAATCAGGGGTTACGTCTGGGGGTACTGCCGTATGAGGCAATGCCGGATTTGTCTGGTGAAATGCGAGAGTCATTTGAGCTGGCCAAACGCCTGCTGCTGGATTCCGGCGTGACCCTGGCCGACTGTTCACTGCCGATGTCGTTAGCCGAGTATCAACGCCAAGGCGGCGTTATCTCTGCGGTGGAGGGTTATTCGACTTACGGTCACCTGGTTGATGATCCAGATTCAGCAATGGCTACCCCTAACCGCGAAAGAATGCGGCTGGGCGGCACAGTGCCAGCGAGTGAACTGGTCAAGATATGGCGGACGAGGCAGCAAGCGATTACCGATTTTGAGCACGTTATCGGTGACTTCGATGCAATTATCCTGCCGTCCACACCAGCAACCGCGATGCCAATTGCGGAGGTTGATGAGAGCAACATGAGCATGAGTAGTCATACGCGCTTTGCAAACTACCTGGCCCTGGCTGCGCTGTCGGTTCCGATCGGGCTCAGCAAGACTGGCTTGCCAACCTCATTGCAAATTGTGGTGAGGCGGTTTGCAGATCCGCTGGCGCTGCGAATCGGCGCGGCATTTGAGCAAGTCCGCGGACGACTCCCTTTGCCTGAGTTCTCAGGGTAGTTTGATCGGCTCCAAACGATTAAACTCGCCTCATTCGAGTATATTGGCGACTCCCTGACAATGCCTATCGGGTACGCCAATGATGTCTTTACCCCTAGCCGGCCAATGCCAATGTGGCAAGGTGGGCTATGAGCTAGCAGCTCAGCCGTATGTCACGTACACCTGTCACTGCAAAGCCTGCCGGCGTCTCACCTCGTCTGCATTTACGCTCTGCGCTCAGGTGCCTGCTGAGTCTCTGGCGATTACCCTCGGCGCGCCAAAGCAACGAACTCGAATAGCCGAATCAGGAAATGAGTTGACCACCTCATTCTGTGGGCAATGTGGCTCTGCGCTTTTTGCACAAAACTCGGCCAGGCCCCGCATTAAGACCATATTTGCCGGCACATTGGATGAAGATTCTGAACTCACCCTGTCGGCACACATCTGGGTTCAACAAAAACTGCCATGGGTGGTGCTGCCCGCCGAACACAGACTCTTTGACACCCATGGTGATTGGCGCGCCGACTATGCGGCAGACCCCACGCGCTATCAGCCATCTTGAAGCCATCATGAAGCCATGGAAAACGATCAGCAGTGAGGCACTGCTTGATGATCAATGGATGCGACTACGAGCTGATGTCTGTGAAGTGCCTGACGGGCCGAGGCTGTCTCCTTACTACGTCATTGAAGAACGTGACTGGGTGCACGTGCTTGCACTCACGCACGACCAGCAGATCATTCTGGTTCGCCAGTATCGCTACGCGGTCGCCACATTCTGTACTGAGCTACCGGGCGGTGTCATAGACGACGGCGAGACACCGCTTGTCGCCGCCAAACGTGAACTCCTCGAAGAAACCGGCCATACGGCCTCTGACTGGCAACCCGTAGGAACCTACTTCGCAAACCCCGCACGCCAGACTAATCGTGTTCATATATATCTGGCGCGAGAGCTGTCTTTACCCGGTGAGCAATCACTTGATAGCAGCGAGCAAATTGCCGTGAGTTCGGTCACAGTAGACGAGGCAATAGCGTTAATCGCAAAGGGCGAGTTTTCACAGGGCATGCACATTGGCTCACTGTTCATGTGCCTACGGGCGGCTGGCCTATAAGCGGCAGGCCTTCAACGACTCATGATAAAAACTCTGGCCATTGAAAACTATCGCTCGATTCGCCATCTGACTTTGCCAATGGCTGCGCTGACTCTCATCACAGGGGCTAACGGGTCAGGCAAATCCAATTTATATCGATCCCTCAAATTACTCGGCAGCGTAGCAGCAGGCGATATTGTGAGCGCCCTGGCAGTACAGGGCGGGCTTTCTTCAAGTTTTTGGGCCGGGCCTGAGCAGTTCAGTCGCGCGATGAAGCACGGCGAAGAACCCGTTCAGGGTGGGCCTTCGAATCGTTCCAAGCGATTGCAACTGGGATTCAATCTCGACGAGATTGGTTACGCCATCGCTCTGGGTTTGCCATCTGGCGAAGGACGGTCGCGTTTTGCCTTGGATCCCCAGATCAAACGCGAATGCATCTGGGCGGGCGAGATTTGCCGGCCGGCTTCTTTGCTACTCGATCGCAAAGCTGCGATGGCAAGATCGCGCCAGGCCGAGAGCTGGCAAGTTGTGCACCAACATCTGCAGCCCTGGGACAGCGTGCTGACATACACGTCTGACCAGCAATTAATGCCGGAAGCCGTGCAGCTGCGTCAGTACATTGCTAGTTGGCGCTTTTACGATGAACTCAGGAGCGACTCCCAGGCGCCCGCGCGACAAGTCGCGATAGGCACCCGCACCCCGTGTTTGGCAGGGGACGGTCACAATCTGGCCGCAGCATTGCAAACGATCATTGAAATCGGTGATGAACAGGCATTGCGCGAGGCCATCCGAACCGCATTTGAAGGCGCTGAACTGAGTATTGACGTCTCTGCCGATACGCGCTTCACCGTGAAACTTGCGATGCCAGGTCTGCTCAGGCCCCTGACGGCTGCCGAACTCTCAGACGGCACGCTGCGATTCTTAATGCTAGCGGCCGCTCTGCTCTCACCCCGCCCAGCCCCTTTGCTTGTCTTAAACGAACCAGAGGCAAGCTTGCACCCCGACCTGTTCCGGGCGCTCGCGCAGTTGATTCACCGCGCAACCCAAGACAGTCAAGTTTGGGTCGTGAGTCATGCCACGCGCCTGATCGCAGCACTCGACGACGAAGCAAGCTGCCTGACACATCATCTTGAGCGCTCGCTCGGCGAAACCACCGTTATGGGTCAGCAACCCCTGGAGCAACCCCCATGGCGTTGGCCTAGCCGCTAGCCACTGGCGGCGCGCGATTGCGAGTCGCCCAGCAATTGCTTCACCGCCAACCGGTACGCCTCATCGGCTCCCAACTGGGTTGAAGACATGCCCTGCAATTCGAGTGAGACCCACCCATGACAAAGCGCAAACAATCGCTTTGACATTGCTCGCGCACGGTTGCGGCTTCCTCGACCACTGGTAACCAATGGCAGGACCGCCTCGGTGAGGACCTCCAGTGTTGCACCGGCCTTTTTCAGACCAGCTTCAGAAGGCTTGAATGCAACATTCGAATGACCCAGCATCAACGCATAGTGCTTTGGAAACTGGTGGGCGCACTGTCTGTAGGCCATACATAACGCCATGACCCGATCGGCGCCGGTAAGCGTCTTGTCTATGGCTTGCTGCGCCTCGGCCAGCTGCTCGAACCCTTCGTCGTACAGTGCAGCTATCAGACCTGACTTGCCACCGTACCTTGAATACACGGCCATCGTCGTGCAACCAGCATCTTGCGCAACCCGCCGAACAGACAAGCCCTCCACCCCCTCTGCGACAAAGATGGCACGAGCTGATGAAAGCAGACGCTCACGGTCCTCAAGGGGTGGATTCACGGCTAAACCTAAGCAGACTGAAAAACCCAGAGCAACCACTCTGGTTTTGAAGTAAACGTCATCATAACGTTGTTATTATTGCTTATAACACTGTTATGAATGAATCAATCATGGGCATTAAAGCAAAGCGACGACACTTCTGCAGCGGCCTTTTTGGGTCATTGCTCCTCCATCGCTCTGTCCCTGTTCTAATGAGCGCTGATGCAATGGCGAGTGATGCAGCCACGCTCATCACACCCGACGCTCCTGCCATACGCTCACTACTTGAACAGATCGCCCACTCTCAGGCAGATGACGTGGCAATAGCTACCAGCATTCACGACTGGGTCCGGGATGAAATTCAGTTTGGCTTCATGCCAGCGTTCTACCAAATGACAGCAAGTGAAGTCCTTGCCGCCAGAGCTGGTTACTGCAATACCAAGGCAACACTGTTTGTCTCGCTCTTGCGAGCAGCTGGCATTCCAGCCCGAATACGCGTGTTCGATTTATCCGCGATCGTCCTTGATGGGCTAATCGACCCGGCGACGCCATATGTCGATCACAGCATTACGGAAGTCCGTCTGAATAAGCGTTGGCTTGGCGTCGATAGTTACGTCGTTGACCGGCCACTCGCTGACGCTGCGCGACGGCGGCTATCCAATTCAACGAAACGAGCCGGCTTTGGCGTCCACCTGGGCGGCACCAGTGACTGGGATGGTCACTCCAACTCGTTTATCCAGTGCGTAGACGATGGGAGCATCGACGATTACATCTTAAGAGATCACGGTGTCTTCGACGATATCGATCAGTTCTATCGGTTAGCACCAAACCCACGAAACAAACTCAACCACTTCACACGACTATTTCTCTGGCTGGGATCGCAGTCGATCAACGCACGAATTGAAGCAGTAAGACGAAGTACCTAGCCTCACAAGCCTTTAAGCCGCTCTTGTATCAGGCTAGGGCGCTGAGTGAACCGACTGCTGAACGACCAGCTCCTCCAGCCATTGATCGATATGCGCGAACACACGCTGCCTGTCTTGAGGCGTTTCATTCAACAACTCGTGGTACAGCCCTTCATAGGTATGCAACATCACCTTGTCAGTGGGTGCGCGCCGCGCAAACTCGTCGCTCCCGGCAGGCTTAACAATAACGTCAGCCAATGGCACCAATAAGAGCGTCGGGATGCTTAAACGAGGCGCCATTTCAAGCGCCTGTTCGCCAGTATCAACCAGCCACTTTATGAGACGCGCTGAGACGATTCGATTGATCAAGGGGTCAGCAAGCCAGGCCTTTCTTATCTGCTCATCGTGCGTTAGAAGCGGCCCGGACAAAGGTGCCGTAACGGTCAGATCTTTCGCCAGGAAGAACATCAGTGACAATTGAGCCCGTTGAAAGGCACTTAGATTGGGTTCAAATGCTGGCGCAGAAAGAATCAGCGCGTCCGGTTGAACTACGCCGCGCAGTACGAGATTTGCCGCTAACGCCCCGCCAAGGCTATGCCCCAGTAACAGCACAGGACCGTCGCAAGTCCGCTGGAAGGCCTCAAACTGCTCAACCGCATTGTTCTCAATTGCATCATCTTGCAAGATGCCGCGCTCACCCGGTGAACGCCCGTGAGCGGGATGGTCATGCGAACCGACCCGGTAGCCCTTGTCCACAAACCACTGGGCAACATGGGCATAGCGGGCGCCATGCTCACCTAAGCCATGAAAGATGTAGACCCCGCCTTCGAAAGCGAGCGCGGATTCGCCATCGGGCCAGCGGTGCTTGTGTAAAGATGGCCTGTCAAAAGATGGCCTGTCAATTACAGCACTCATGACGCTGGACGGATCATGGCGATCGGTTTGAGGTCATGCCCTTTGAGCCGGGCGAGACACTCTGCGTGTTTCAGACGCGCCTGAATCACATTCTTTTCTTTGACGGGGCCGTATCCTCGAATACTCATGGGCACTTCAGCAAGTTCAATGGCCGCGTCAAAATTATCGAGTTTTAGATGCTGGATCATTTCGTCTATCGTTGCTTCAAATTCAGTGATCGAGGCTCGCTCCTGCCGGCGCTCCTCGGTTCTCCCAAACGGATCGAAAACGGTACCACGCAGGAACTTACCTTTGCGAAGCAAGCCCATCGCGCTGAGCATCCATTGACCGAAAACACGCTTGGCGGGACGCCCTGAGTTGGGATCTTCTTTGGAGATCATGGGTGGCGCCAAGTGAAACTTCAGTGTGTAGTCGCCTTCAAACTGCGCGGCAATCCGCGCCTTGAACGATGGATCAGTGTGAAGGCGCGCCACTTCGTACTCGTCCTTGTAGGCCATGAGCTTAAATAAAGACTTAGCCACTGCCGCGCTTAGCCGCAGGCGACTGTCCTGAATGCCAATGCGTTCAGCCTCAACCTTCCTGACCTTCTCCACCAACGCGCGATACCGCTTGGCATAACGCTTACCCTGATAACCAACCAAGAACGCCGCTCGATGGTCAATCAAAGCCTGTAGATCAGCGTCGTTTCGCACCTTGCCAGCCGGCCGCCTGAATTCAATCACCTGAGCCGGCTCTGCCAGCTTTTGCACGCGGGCCGAATCATGTGCCAAGCGGCGCCCCCAGAGAAACGCCTGTTGGTTTTTCTTAACCGCTACACCGTTTAGCTCAAACGCCCGCTCTATCGCGATGCGGTTGAGAGGAACCCAGCCCTTTTGCCAGGCATAACCAATCAGCATGGGGTTAGCAAACAGACCGTCTCCGAGGAGGTGCGTCGCCAGGCCAGACAGGTCCATGAATTCGATCTCCCGATCGCCCGCTGCATCCATGATGTTTTGCTTCAACTCATCGGCTGGTAGTGACCAGTCAGGGTCGCGTAGGAAGTCAGACGTCGGTGAGACCTCGGTATTCACGACAGCCCGGGTCACATTCGGACGCATCTTGGATAACGCTTCATTGCCCGAGCTGACGACCAGATCTCCCCCAAGCAGCAAGTCAGCTTCGCCCGTGGCGATGCGGGTGGAATGCAGTTCATCATGGTGGTGCGCAATTTGCACATGCGAGAACACAGCGCCACCTTTTTGCGCAAGGCCCGCCATGTCGAGCACGGACACCCCCTTACCCTCCAGGTGTGCGGCCATACCGAGGATCTGGCCGACGGTGACAACCCCTGTGCCGCCCACGCCAGTGACCATGATGCCGTAGGTCCGGTTGCCTGATGTTTCGATTGTGAGCTGTTTGGGTTCGGGCAAGGCCGGCCAGTCGCCGCCCGACTCTGCTGCTGATTCTTGCTGTTTCGCAGCTGACTTTTTCAGACCACCCCCTTCCACTGTCACGAAACTCGGACAAAACCCCTTCAGGCAGGAGAAATCTTTATTGCATGATGACTGGTTGATTTTGCGCTTACGGCCAAACTCGGTCTCGACCGGTTCGACCGATACGCACGAACTCTGTACGCTGCAATCGCCGCAGCCCTCGCAAACGAGTTCGTTAATCACGACACGCTTGGCCGGATCAGGGAACCCCGGCTTCCCGTCAACGATGCGCTTGCGACGACGCCGTTTTTCAGAGGCACAGGTCTGGTCGTAAATGAGAATCGTGCAGCCTGCTATTGCGCGCAATTCGCGCTGTATTGCGTCTAACTCGTCGCGATGATGCACACGAATTCCAGCGGGCAAGCCCAAGGCGGTTGAGTTTTGATATCTCTCCGGCTCATCGGTAACGATCAACACAAGCTTTGCGCCCTCAGCCTGAAGTTGGGTAACGATTTGCGGCACCGTCAGCGTGCCATCAATAGGCTGACCGCCTGTCATGGCGACTGCGTCGTTGTAGAGAATTTTGTAAGTGATGTTGGTGCCGGCAGCAATGCTGGCGCGAATTGCGAGTAATCCCGAGTGAAAGTAAGTGCCGTCACCGAGGTTTGTGAAGATGTGTTTTTCGTCAGTGAAGGGAGACTGGCCAATCCATGGCACGCCTTCGCCACCCATCTGCGTGAACGTCTCGGTGCGGCGCTCCGGCATCCAAGTAGCCATGTAATGACAACCAATGCCGGCTAGCGCCCTGGACCCTTCTGGGACATGAGTTGATGTGTTATGCGGGCAGCCCGAACAAAACGTGGGAACCCGCTGGGCCGCCGCCTTCGGCTGAGCCAGTGCCCGCTCTTTGTTTTCGATAATCGCAAGCCGCGACTCGATGTTTGAACGGGTCTGCGCATCCAACTCAAAGCGCGAACCGTATTTGCCCGGATCAAGCAGCCGGGCTGCTATCGCTTTGGCGATTAACGCGGGAGATAATTCGGCGTGCGCAGGCAGCAACCATTTACCCATTGGCATTGCCCACTCACCACCGCGACCATCTTTCTCGTCAAACTTGCCGTACACGTTCGGTCGCTCAGCATCAGGCCAGTTATACAACTCTTCCTTAAGTGCGTATTCCATGATCTGGCGCTTTTCTTCCACCACAAGCACTTCACCGAGCCCTCTGGCAAAGTCACTAATGGTTTGCGCTTCCAGGGGCCAGACGACATCGCATTTGAACAAGCGCACACCAATGCGCTCGCAGGCGGCTTCATCCAACCCGAGATCTTCCAACGCCTGGCGTGTATCCAGATAAGCTTTACCGCCTGTCACGATGCCAAACCACGCGTTGCTTGAATCAATAACGGTGCGATTGAGCTTGTTCGCCCGTACGTACGCCAGCGCAGCATAGAACTTATAGTCCAGCAGGCGCGCTTCCTGCTCGAGCGGCGAATCAGGCCAGCGAATGTTGAGTCCATCAGCTGGCAGTTCAAAGTCTTGCGGGATCACGATGTTGACGCGGTCTGGGCTGACATCAACTGATGCACTCGCCTCGACGACTTCGGTGACGGTTTTCATCGCCATCCACAGTCCGGAATACCGAGACATCGCCCAGGCGTGAACGCCCAGATCTAGATACTCCTGCACTGACGAGGGGTAGAAAACCGGCAGTCCACAGGCCTTGAAAATATGGTCGGACTGATGGGGCAGTGTGGAACTCTTGGCACCATGATCATCCCCGGCCAGGATTAGCGCCCCGCCATAACGTGAACTACCAGCGGCATTGGCATGCTTGAACACGTCACCGCTGCGATCAACACCGGGGCCTTTCCCATACCAAAGCGCAAACACCCCATCGACGTTTGCTTTGGGCGACAAATTGACTTGCTGCGAACCCCAAACGGCCGTCGCTGCCAGGTCCTCATTCAGCCCTGGTTGAAACACAATCTGATGCCGCTCGAGATGGTCTTTGGCGCGCCAAAGCGCCTGATCAACGCCGCCCAACGGCGACCCGCGGTAGCCCGAGACAAAACCTGCGGTGTTTAAACCTGCAGCCCGGTCCCGCTCACGCTGCAACATCGGCAGGCGGACCAGCGCTTGAGTACCGGACATGAATGCCCGGCCTGAGGGCAGTGAGTATTTGTCGTCGAGCGAGACTTCTTTAAGCGCGCGACGCAGCGCATCAGATACCGCTGGTGTTAGCGGAGCATTCATTGCAACTCTCCAATCAAAGATTGTGTCTTCGAATCGCCGGGTTTTGGCGGCACGCCGGCCCAGGCTTGTGGCTTGAACGGCGTTGCCCGGAGGATATCAAGATTCCCATTTCCAGCAGAGATTCGCACCAGGTCATGACCAGTATTGTTGGAACAAACCCGATCAAACGTGTGCTTATCCGCGTTTAGCCCAAAAAAGGTACTCTCTGCGGGTTTTTGACCGATTTGGAGGCACGGATTGGAAGCGCGACTGCGATTCATTGAAAAACTCAATGCCCGCTGGCGATCGAGTCGATCCCTTCTATGCGTAGGGCTCGACCCTGATCTCACACGTTTGCCAGCAAACCTGAACGCCCGGCCAGACGGGATTGAGCAGTTTTGTCGCGAGATTATTGATGCCACCGCAGACTTTGCATGCGCATTCAAACCCCAGATCGCCTACTTTGCAGCCGCCAGCGCCGAGGCACAACTTGAAGCAGTCATCGCCTATTTGCGAGACAACTACCCAGACATTCCGGTGGTGCTAGACGCTAAGCGGGGAGACATTGGCTCAACAGCCAAACAGTACGCTCGCGAAGCGTTCGACCGCTACGGCGCGGACGCTGTCACCGTTAACCCCTATATGGGGACCGACTCAATCACGCCGTATCTTGAATGGACCGAAAAGGCAGTGTTTGTGCTGTGCCGCACCTCAAATGCTGGGGGCGATGACTTTCAGTCCTTGCCGGTAGGACAACCGGCGTCGGACAAAATCAAGCTCTACGAGAAAGTCGCTTCGATGGCCAATGCATCTTGGAACGATCAAGACCAGGTTGGGCTTGTGGTTGGCGCCACCTACCCGGAAGAACTGGCCCGAGTTCGCCAGCTCGCCCCAGCTATGCCCTTACTGGTGCCAGGGATTGGCGCCCAGGGTGGCGATATCGACGCAACGGTGGCCGCTGGCGTGGATGCCAATGGATTTGGAATGCTGATCAACTCCTCAAGGGCCATCATCTACGCCGGCTCGGGGGCCGATTTTGCGCAATCGGCCGGAATGGCGGCTCAGGCGACCTGTGATGCGATAGAACGTGCGCGCAGCCGATTTGCGCACCAGAGTTAGGCTTATCGTGTTACGGTGTCAGTGGAGAATGCAAGAGCGACGAAGAAAGCAGTGTCCTGCACCAAAGCGCGCAGCCGAATAGAGACACGAATACAGACACAGATCCCCGAAGAGGGACAGCACCCCGATGAGAATTTTGCTAGCTGAAGACGATGCCGTATTAGCCGATGGATTGTCTCGTTCGCTGCGCGCGGCTGGCTATGCGGTTGATTCAGTTAATTCCGGCCGAGATGCCGACCTTGCGCTGACGACGCAAACCTTTGACTTGTTGATTCTGGACTTGGGGCTGCCGCACGTAAACGGCCAGGACGTCCTGCGCCGTCTTCGAGCCCGCGACAACAAGGTGCCGGTAATGATCCTCACCGCCGCCGATTCGGTAGAGCAGCGTGTTCTTGGGCTGGACCTGGGCGCAGACGACTACCTCGCCAAGCCATTTGCGCTATCAGAACTGGAAGCCAGGGTAAGAGCCCTAGTCCGGCGCAGCATGGGCAATAGCAGTTCTCAAATCAAGTGTGGCCAGCTTACCTATGACCAGGTTGGACGATCAGCGTTCCTGGGTGATCAGCCAATTGAGCTATCAGCCCGAGAACTCGGACTGCTAGAGATACTCCTTCAGCGAATGGGTCGGCTCGTCAGCAAAGACCAAATCGTTGACCACTTGTGCGAATGGGGCGAGGAAATCAGCGCCAATGCGGTGGAGGTCTATATGCATCGTTTGCGCAAGAAGCTCGACGGCGGCGAAGTGCGCATTGCGACTGTGCGCGGTCTGGGCTATTGCCTTGAGCGCCCGGCCGAAGCAGCCTAAATTCAAGCCCACTGGCGCGAATCGATTACTCTCGTTGCATGAATAGCGCTCAACTAAAGCTGCCTGAGGCCGCTCCGCAATCATTTCGCGACATGTTGGCCGACTTGATGGCCACGCATGAAACGCAACCCGGGCAACACGGCGAGCAGCCCGCTTCAACGCCCAGGCCTCGCGCGGTGCGATCGGCGGATGTTAGAGACCCACATGAATCTCGCTCGCTATTTGGCGAGATTCTGGACTTTATGCTCGCCCCACTTCTATTGCTCTGGCCACTGACCATCGTGGTCACGCTGGTGATTGCCCGCTCCCTGGCCGACGCCCCCTATGACACCTCGCTCAGTGACCGTACCCAGTTTTTAAGTCAGCAGGTGCAGTTTGAGTTCACTAACGTGGGCGCCGTTACCTCGGTTGCCGATGGCACGCGCGAACTGTTCAAGCGCGAGAACGACAATCGCAACTATCAGGTGGTGGCGCCAAATGATCAGACAGTGTTTGGCGACCCGAGCCTGCCGCGCCCCTCGCTCTATGACTATCCTGAAATTGGCCAGGTGAACTTTCGTAACGTTAACCACCGCGAGCAGGAACTACGGGTGGCCTATACCTACGTGCCGGTTCGCGGCGCAGAGGATCTGAACCGACCCGTACTCGTTCAGATGGCCGAGCCCCTGACCGAGCGCCAGGCGTTGGCGAACCGAATCATTAAGGGTGTGATCTTTCCTCAGTTTGTCATTCTGCCGATCGCGTCTGCGCTGGTCTGGTTCGGTCTGTCGCGGGGCCTGCGACCCCTTCGTGGGTTGCGCGACCGAATTCGTCGGCGCCAGCCAGATGACCTGTCACCGATCGACCCAACCAGCGCGCCGCAAGAGATCGTGCCCCTAGTGGAATCATTTAACGAATTGCTCACCCAGCTTGAAACCTCACTTGAGACTCAGAAGCGGTTCATCGCTGATGCCGCGCACCAGATGAAGACACCACTTGCCGGCATCAGGATGCAGGCCGAATTAGCGTTGCGAGAGCAGGAACCGGCAGATCGCGAGCGAAGCCTGACTCAGTTGTCGCGAAGCTCCGAGCGAGCGTCGCACTTGATTACCCAACTGCTTGCGCTCGCCCGGGCCGAGAGCCTTGGGGAAAAAACCGGCTTCTCGCCCCTTGAGCTCAATGCCTTGCTACGCGAGATTGTCACCGAACTGGCGCCCATGGCGCTGTCGGCCAATCTTGATCTTGGTCTGGATGACCCGGGCCAGCCAGTTGCTATCCGCGGTAACCGGGTGCTACTCGGTGAAATGATTCAAAACCTGGTCAGCAATGCGATTCACTACACGCCTTCAGGCGGCGTGATCAATATCCGTTTACGCTCGGGGTCCGAGACGGCGAGCCTTGAAATCGAAGACGATGGGCCGGGTATTCCTGCGGCCGAACGTGATGCTGTTTTCGAGCGCTTTTACAGGGTGCGGGATCGTGTTGCCTCCAATGAGGCGGAGGCCCGCGGCAGCGGGCTTGGCCTCGCGATTGTGCGCGAAATTGCCAGGCTTCATGATATTCAGATCATGATCAGAGACGGCCTTCACCGAGTTGACGGCGCCGACAACGCCTTAAGCCCCGCCCCAACCAACCAGAGTCGCGGCGCGAAATTCGTCCTGAGCTTCCATCCCGAGCAGCTGTAGAGCACGGCTTTCATCGCCCACCTGCTTTGACACGCCTGCCGCGGATCGCTAATATCACGCCCCTGTGGCGGATTAGCTCAGTTGGTTAGAGCGACGGAATCATAATCCGCAGGTCCGGGGTTCGAGTCCCTGATCCGCCACCACCGATCAAAAGACGGCCTGCCATCAAGGTTTAGCCCACCTCAGCGCGGCAGCGCTCGCATTTGCCACTACCAGCCGAGCAGGCGTCTGCGCCGGCTGGCGGCTCGTTCAGCTAAATAGCCTAAGAACCCAGAGTTTTGTGAGTGACTCGTGGCATGCTTGACGAACGCCAAACATCAGGGCCGTCCTCATGGCCCTCCCCCGCCAAGAACGCCAAGCGTGCGCCTGACTCACACACCCAGCCAGCTGACAGCCCGACGTCTGATCGCTCGATATCGCCGTGACTGTCTGGCATGGCTGGTCTGCTCGCTGCTGTCCGCTGCGGCCGTGGCGCAAAGCGACTCCGCACCACCGCCAGCCCCTGAGCAGAAGGAACGCGGCGTCATCGAAAAGGTCCAGGATTCGCTTTCTTCTGCCAAGACGCAGAACTATCAATTCACCATCGACGCACCCGAACCGTTTGCCCAAGCGATCAGGCGACAGACCTTTGTTGGTCGCTGGCAAGACCGTGAGGACTACGACCCGGTGCAATTTGACGGCCTGGTCGCCCGGCTCCATGATGAAGTCGAGGCGCTGCTGCAGGCAGACGGCTACTTCAGTCCTACAGTAAACGTGAGCGCAAGTGATCGTTCGGTAAGCGTCTCGGTTAAAACGGGACCGCAGACGCGGGTAAGCGGTGTTGAGATAGACATCGACGGGGCGGTGTCAGCCGACACCGCCCTGGTCAAACAGCTTTCCGAAGACTGGTCGCTGAGAGAAGGAGATCCCTACACAGCCAGTGGGTGGGAGAGCAACAAGCGCAAGCTACTGATCGCACTTAAACAAGCTGGCTACCTGCGCGCTGAAATCCAGTCGAGCGCACTTCGAATCAATCGCCAGAAGCGTCAGGCCAGAATGACAGTCAAGGCGCAGAGCGGCTCCCCGATTAACTTTGGCGAACTGAGTATCGACGGCCTGTCCCGCTACGACGCGTCAATTGTGGAAAACCTGCGCACCTTCGCCCCAGGAGACCGTTTTAATCAAGCCACGCTACTTGAGTTTCAGTCGCGACTGCGTAGTTCGGGATTCTTTGAAGAAGCAGGCGTTTTGCCAGACCTCATCAAACTCTCTGAGAACCCGAAAAGTGATCGCGTCGACCTGCAAGTCACGGTGCTGGAGCGGCAATCTAAACGGGCAGGGTTTGGTATCGGCTACAGCACTGATGAGGGCATCAGAGGTCAGCTTGGTTTCGAACATCGGGATCTTTTCAATCGCAATTGGCAACTCGAATCAGCATTGGTGATGTCTGCACGGCGACAGCGCACCTTTGCCAATGTCAGAACGCCGTACAACGATCGCAACTATTTCTGGGGATTTGGCGGCCGGCTAGAGCGAGAAGACATTGAGGGCCAAACAGCCGTGCGAAGCAATGTTTACTTCGGGCGCGGCAGGCGAGTGGGCGATACAGAGTCGTTCTTATCGCTACAGGATCAGAACGAGAAACTGCGCATCGACGGAACATCTGAGCTGCCAGGCAGTGCAGACACGCGCCGAGCACTGGTTCTCGGTTACACCTGGAGCAGAAGACGACTTGACTCGCTCGTCGACCCGCGCCGTGGCTACACCCTAAGTGCGCAACTGTCCGGTGCCCACGAAGCATTGGCATCAAACACAAGCTTTGTTCGAACCTACGTGAAAGCATTGCGCTATGTCAGTTTTGCCAAGCGGTCAGCGCTCGAGAACAGCCTGCTCTTGTTCTCTGGTGAAGTTGGTTATGTGGCGGCTGATACTCGGCAAGGCATCCCCACTGAGAACCTGTTCAGAACGGGTGGCGGGCAGTCAATTCGCGGCTACCGGTACCTGTCACTGGGTGTTCCTGAAGCTGGCGGCGTGACTGGCGGTAGATACCTGGCCGTTGTGAGCGCCGAGTATCAATACCGACTGAATGACATGTACTCGCTTGCAGCCTTCTTTGACTACGGCAATGCAGCCGACACCACCGAAGACTTTGAGCCCGTCGCCGGCTACGGCATTGGCGTGCGCGCCCGAACACCCATCGGCCCCATTAACTTGGACATCGGCTATGGCGAGGCTGAGAAAGACTGGCAACTACACTTTTCAGTTGGGTATTCGTTCTGATGGCAAAGACCGCTATGGCTAAGTATGCCGGCTCGCCTCGCACCAGCTTGAGCAAACAATTCATGCGCGCGGTAGCAATCACATTTGCCACTCTATTGGTGATTGTATGCGTGGTGTTGATTGCGGGTGTGGCGTGGCTTAACACGGCCCATGCTCGCGAATTTCTGGTCAGCTTTGCCGCCAAACAACTCAAAACACCTGAGCGGGAGCTGATCATTACCGCGGCCTCCGGCTCATTACTGAGCACTATCGAGATTGAACAACTCGTGTACCGCAACCCTGGGATTGAGCTTGCCGTGAGCCGCCTGCGCTTGCAGTGGTCTGTGAGTGAACTTCTTTCACGAAAACTGCTGCTGACAGCGCTCGATGTGGGCCCGGTGACGCTTGAACTAAAGCAAACAAACGATACGCCGCCAAACGAGCCCAACGCCGGCGTGCCCAACTCACTTGCCTTGCCAATTGACTTTGAACTGAAGCGGTTTTCGTTGAGCGAGCTTAGTGTCAAGACCGCTGGCGCAGCTGACCCCCTCGTGTTTGCCAACCTGGGGTTTGCCATTGGGTATGAGCGCGCCAACAAGCCTCACCAGTTTGCATTGACAGATGTGACTGCAACCACGCCATGGGGACAACTCCAGGACCTGGCAATCTCGATGGGCGATGCAGCGCCATTCGCACTCGACGTTCAGGGTCAGTGGCAAGGTCCGGTAGCCGAGCAGACGCTGAATGTTGATTTAACCGGCAGCGGCAGTCTTGAGGATTTTGCCTTGACCGCGACAGCGATAGCAGGCTCGGGCGCTGGCTCAGCCAGAGTAAGCGCTCAAGCACAGCCGCTCAACCCAGTGCCATGGAAGACGCTTGATGTGCGACTTGAAAGTTTTGATCTGCAGGCGTTTGATCCACAGGCGCCGCGCACTAGTGTCGATGCGCAACTCAAACTAGCAAACCTTGAGGCGTCTTCTCCCGACATAAATCCTGAGAAGCGCAAGATGCGCGATCGATTGCAAGCAAGCCTCACCATGGTCAATCGGGCCCCAGGTCTGTTCTCGGCAGCACGGCTGCCCATCCGCGGGGCTGCCATGACTGTTGTCGCAGCATACAGAGACGATCCTGCACAGGGCATGATCACAATCGCCGACCTCGACCTTGGTTTGTCGGCCCAGTCAGCGGTGAACCAGTCGCGAATTACCGGTGACATTAAGGTCGATTTATCAGACCCGATTCAGATTGCCAACCAAACCCTGCCCGCTATCACCGGCACCCTCAGCTTCAACAATATTGATGCCAACCAATGGATAGATACGATTCCACCGACGGCGCTGGTCGGTTCGCTCGCGCTTTCTCGGCACCAACTGGAGCTGCAATTGAACCAATCGGAGGAGATCCCATTTGAGCCCCCCGCCGGCCTCAGTTTGCCGATAGAAGCCCCAAGTGCGCCACCCAGCATTCAAGTGCAGGTAAGCGCTAAAGCGGATCAGTTGCGCATAGATGAGGTGCAAGCTTCTTTCAACGACACCTTGGTCGATGTGAAAGGTCAGGCCGCGCTGAGCCCTCCTTATGAGGTGTCAATCGACGGAGCGCTTGAGAACCTAAAACTCGAAAACTGGCTTACTGCCGAGCAACAAGCTGCCTCCCCGTTGGCCTCGGGTGAGTTGAATGCTGATTTTTCTGTTAACGGACCAACGCTCGCGCCCGCCCAAACGAACGTCAAACTCAGAGTCTTTGACAGCCTATTGGGAGGCAAGCCTCTGATTACGAATCTGGACGCCATGCTGACAACCGAACAGGCCGGCGGGTTGGCCAGAGTCTCCGCCGTTAATGCAAGTCTTTCGCTCGGTAAAAACCAGCTTAAGGCGACCGGAGCGCTCGGAGAATCAAATGACGTTCTCGCACTCACAGGACAACTAGGTGCGTTGAGTGCGTTTGATAACCGACTGGCCGGAGACTTAAACCTTGATGCCAACCTGACAGGCGCGTTTGATGCGCTGCGGGCCCGCTTGAATGCGCGCGGGTCAAAGCTAAAGGTCGCCCAGTCAGACTCGGCGCTGAGTTTGCAGGGACTGGAACTGACTGCCGATCTACCGATTAAAACTGACCCTGGCCCCGATGAAGTGCTGTCATTCAAAGTGACGGCAAATCGTTTCAAGAGTGGCGACACCGAGATTCGCCGTGCGCAGTTAACGGTTGAGGGAACGCCAAAGCAGCATACCTACGATGCATCGGTGAGCAGCGGGCCGTGGGCGGGTCGGATCAAGGGCCGCGGCAAAGCGCTGCTCGACAACAACCCGTCGTGGGCAACAACCATCCGCAGTTTTGATGTGGCGGGCAAACTGAAAGCACGACTGCGCAGCCAGGCGAAGCTGGCTGTCAGTGCCGAAGAAATCAATCTGCAAGCGCTGCAACTGGTGTCTGGCGCGGGGCGAGTGACGGTAGATCAGGCGCGCGTGCAGCTTGGCGAGACGCCTGATCTGTCTGTCAGCGCTAGCGCCCGCAATTTAATCGTGTCAGACATCTTGTCCGCTGTCTCAAGCATCGAAGTGCCCGCAGAGCTAAGCCGCTTACGCGCGCAGGCAAACATAGAACTTGCTGGAAGCGGTGCGGAGGATTTGTCGGGACGCGTCTCGCTGGATCTGGATGAAAAGCATCAACCGCGTGATCCGCCAGCGGCTACCGTGGCCAAGACCAAGCTAGGCATCCAACCCGGGCGGGTTTTGGATCTTGCGGCAAGCAGCGGCAAACTCACTGGGCGCTTGGCACTCGAATTGCCGTCACTTGAGTTTAGCCATGCCTATACCGGAGATGATCTCCAGGTTGACGGCGCAATCAGTCTGCGAGGCGATATTGGCGGCACGACCAATAAGCCAACCTGGATCGCGAAGATCAAAGGCGCTGATCTTGCTGTGCTCCAACGATCGGTTGGCTGGCGGCTTGATCGCGGTGTCCTGAATGCCACGATCACACCAAAGCAAATTGAACTGACCGAACTCAAGATCGCCTCTGGCGATGGGTCGCTGGCGATCAGCGGCTCAGCCAGGATCCCAAGTGGCCCACGAAGCCAATCCAGTCGTTCCCGCCGGCAGACGCTCTTTAACGGTCGATTTGTGATTGAACCCAACCGTTTCGTTGTGCCCATTGGGCCAGGTCAGAGAATTGCCGTTTCAGGCAAGACGATTCTTCAGGGTGCGCACTCGGGCATTGATTTGTCAGGCGACATCCTTGTCGATGAAGGCGTGATTGAAGTGCAGGGTTCGGGCGCCCCGTCTGCACCGTCAGACCTTGTCTTTGTTGATGAGCAGCCAGAAGCGGAACAAGCGGCAGATGCGGCAGATACGAAAGGCGACGACGGTAATTCACCTGAGATCAAAGCCAATCTGAACATCGATACGGGTCAAAACCTACGAGTAGTGGGTAGTGGCATTCGTGCACGCCTCGTGGGCAAACTGAAACTGGGCGGCGTCTTGCCTGCGTCGCCTCGCCTCACCGGCCGCGTGGACGTTAGTGACGGTTCATATCGGGCTTACGGCCAGGCACTTGACATTAAGCGCGGCATCGTTCGATTCAATGGACCGGCTGACAATCCGAACCTTGACATCCTGGCCATACGCCCGGCACTTCCGGTAGAAGTCGGTGTGAGTGTGAACGGGACTGCAGCTGTGCCCACGATCGAACTGGTCTCCACACCAGAGCTGCCAAATGCAGAGAAACTGTCCTGGCTTGTGCTGGGCGCGGGACTTGACTCTGCCCCGGGGGCGGCTCAATCGCTTGCTCTGCAGCAGGCGGCCAAGAGCCTGGTCGGTGCGGACAACAGTGATGAGCAAGGCGGCATTGCTGAACGCCTCGGTTTTGACAGTCTTGGTCTGGGCTACGCATCTGATACCGGCCCGCAGCAAGGTGTCACTGACAGCGGTGGACCAAAGGGTCTTCCGGGTAGTTCCAGCAACTCGGGTAGCGTCACAGCCGAGGAGGTGGTGACGGTCGGCCGGCAATTGTCATCCAAAGTACGGATCAGTTACGAGCAAGGTCTGCGCGGGGTGCAGAACCTGCTGCGTATTCAGTACGACGTCAGCAAACGACTCGCTGTCAGAGCGCAGACCGGCAGCGATAATGCCGTCGATCTGCTCTACTTCTTTTCATTTGACTGACAGCCAGTCGTTCAAGAACCGACTAGTTGTTTCGCAAGTAGTTAATGACATTGCTTGCAATTCGGCACTCTGGTGTCTGCGTCGCGAAGGCACCCGTACACGTGGGCAACACACGGTCATAGTCAGTTGTACCGAAATTAAACACAATGCCGCCACTGGGACGCGTGAATTCGGTCATCGCGGCATTTGGCCCCGGTACTCCCGTTAAATTGATTTGGGGCGCACTTGCCGGGTTCTCCGAGGGAGAGTCCCATTCAGCAGCCGGCAGACTGGTTAGCGCGAGGATTTTGGTGTCTGTGGGCACACCATCGCCACCAGTCGGAACAGGCTTGGCTCCGACAAACGTGTAATCCACGCCATCAGATTCATAGCTATGAATCTGATACTGGCCGCCAAACTCTGAGCCATTGGTGAGTCCCGTCCCGGCAAACGCCCAATGGGTGGAATCGTAAACCGTATAGTCGCGCTCTAGTTGGGCAGCAGGTGCGGTGCCACTATTGATAAAGCCGCCTTTGAAAAAGCTGGCGCCAATCGTGCGGCCTTCACGGTCGAATTCAAACCAGTTGGCACCGGCAGTACCGCTCTGTCGCTCAATCAGGGTTTTGCCCAGCGCGCGACCATAGTCATCCGTTACGCGTCTAATGCGCCACCACATGGTGTTGCCCGACATGATGATCGCGTGATCGCCGCCATCAATGTGCGCATCAAGCTCATCTCGCATGGTCTGGGTCCAGTACTCGTCATGCCCAACCGTCAGGAACACTTTGTAGGGGTCTAAGGCCTGCGGATCTTCATGCAAATCATCGCTGGTGATGTAGTCCATCTTAATGCCGCGCGATTCTGCCCAGCGAATGTAGGACACCACCCCGATGATGTACTCCTCGCCCGTAGCATCCATAGATGGTCGGAACATCGACAACGCTTGTGCCCTGACACCATTGGAAGAATTAAATTCGTAGGCGCTCTTGCCACCCCACGGGTTGTAGGCCTGGGCAGTATCAAATGGAATCTGAAACACCATGTTCGTATCAGCCGCCGGTGTTCGAGTTTTTACGACGAACGCCAACCAGGCGGGCTCACCACCCGAAGGAGAAGTGAAGCGAGCACGGTAGTAGCCGCTTTCCCAATCAAGCGGTACCTCCAGCGTCAAACCAACCGGCCAGTTGCAACAATTGACCCAGGCATCATTCGGAACCGTCTGCTTGGTCATTGATGCCGTTGAGTTCAGAACGACCTCATCGGTTTCGCCAATACGGAAAATTGTTACTGCGGCATTACGAGTGCTTGCTGAGCCAGCATGGTCTGATAGATGAAAGGTGATGCGCTGACCTGCGTAAACCGTGTTGCAGTTGGCATAGGCATCTATTGTTGACCCGATCATGCTGGGGGCTTCGCCTCCAGATGTGGCTGAGCCAGATCCCGTACCCGTCTCAGCGCAATCAGCTGGAATCACATTGCCACTCGGTGGCGGCCCACCGGCAGGCGGAGGACCGCCCGCTGGCGGCTCATCTCCACCACCACCACCGCAGGCCACCAAGGCAGCCGCAAGTCCTATTGATAACAATGCTGCGCGCGGCCACCGACGCGCGGCCATCGATCCTTTCAGGCGCTGCACGGTGGCTGCCTGATCAGAGGCTACTGAATCCAGCAGGGCCTCAGGTTCGCGATTGCTATCGATATGAAAAGGTGCTTCGGAGGGTTTTGAGAAATGGCGTTGCGTCACAGTCGGGTCCTTGCTGAAAGCTGACAAGCACCGGCCGTTTATTTGATTTCGACGGCTCGATTCAGGGGGAGTAAGCAGATGTTAAGAGAATCGGCACTTTTTAAACTGTGAATCACTACCAATTTCCGGCATTTAAAGGTTAAATCTGCTTGCATCCAACACCGAACCATCGAATTTCTGGCTCAAGTCACATGCTCGCCCAGAATTTTGCTGGCATGGTCAGTCCATATTTCCGCTTGATCAAGCTATGCCAACGGGTGTTCCACCGGTCAAATCGAGCAATTACGGTATCCTGCGCCCATGTTGAAAGTGACTGTCCGCCGCTGGTTTTCCGGTTTGCTCCCCAAATTAAGTAGTTAGTGTCATGGCCCGCAGAGTCTATGTAAAAACTTATGGTTGTCAGATGAATGAATATGACTCTGACAAGATGGTTGACGTGCTGGCCGACGGCGAGCAGATGGAAAGAACCGCGCAGCCGGAAGATGCCGACGTGGTTCTGTTTAATACCTGCTCAGTCAGAGAAAAAGCCCAGGAAAAGGTTTTCTCGGAACTAGGCCGACTCAAGGCACTGAAGAAGCAAAAGCCTGATCTCATCATTGGCGTTGGCGGGTGCGTCGCGAGCCAGGAGGGTGAGGCAATCGTCAAGCGTGCCCCGCATGTCGATCTCGTGTTTGGCCCCCAGACCCTGCACAGACTGCCCGGCATGATCCAGGCCCGTAGGCAATCCGGGCGATCGCAAGTCGACATTAGCTTCCCGGAAATCGAAAAATTCGACCACCTGCCGCCCGCGCGCGTGGAAGGTCCATCTGCCTTTGTCTCGATCATGGAAGGCTGCAGCAAATACTGCAGTTTTTGCGTTGTGCCCTACACGCGTGGCGAGGAAGTCTCCCGGCCCATGACTGACATCCTGACAGAAGTCGCTGAGTTAGCGGCTCAGGGCGTCAAAGAAGTGACACTGCTTGGACAAAACGTCAATGCCTACCTTGGCCCGATTGAAAAACCTGAAGAGACGTCAGAGGCATCCGCGGCCAACGCCGCCGCACTTGAAGAAGCCGACTTTGCAACCTTGCTCGAATACGTCGCCGAGATTCCCGGCATTGAGCGAATTCGCTACACGACCTCTCATCCGCGCGAGTTCAGTCAACGTCTGATTGATGCGCATGCGAGCATCACCGCCCTCGCCCGCCATGTGCATTTGCCCGTTCAATCAGGCTCTGACCGAATCCTGTCAGCCATGAAGCGTGGCTATACCGCCCTTGAGTTCAAGTCGATTGTCCGACGCCTGCGAAAACAAGATCCTGATTTGAGCATTGGCTCAGATTTCATCGTCGGCTTCCCCGGCGAATCAGACGCTGACTTTGAACAGACCATGTCGCTGGTTGAGTGGGTCGGTTTTGATCATTCGTTTAGCTTTATATATAGCCCGCGGCCGGGCACACCTGCCGCAGCGCTGAGCGACGACACGCCCCATGAGGTTAAGTTAAGCCGTCTTAAGCGGCTCCAAAAAACGATCGAACAGAATGCCGCGAGTATCAGCGCAAGCATGGTTGGCTCCAAGCAGCGCATTTTGGTCGAAGGGCCTTCCAAGAAAGACCCAGCCGAGTTAAGCGGACGAACCGGCAATAATCGTGTTGTTAACTTTGCCGCACCCGCGCATCTGATCGGTGCGATGGTCGAAGTCCGAATTACTGAGGCGCTGCCTCACTCGCTGCGTGCGACCGTTCTCAGTCACTGATGACAAAAGCCGTGACTGCTGTCGCCCAACCCCTCCAGCGGATAGCTGGCGCGGTGCGTGTCTGCGTAGTGGCCTGCCTGCTGGCGATCATGCCGTCAATGGTTCAAGCCAACGACTCTGATCTTGCCTCCCTTGAGCGAGTGCCTGATATCGGGCACAAACTAGAGCGTGGGATAGGTTTGCCACTTTATGCGGCTGGCAAAGTCGAAGGCATTGAGTCCTTTAGCCCTTTGGCAAGACTCATTGGCGAGGCAAATCGAATGATCCGGGCCCGACAATTCCGCCCGGCTTACCGATTATTGTCACCTGAGACCGACCTATACGCAGGCGATACCGAGTTCGACTATTTGCTCGGCATTGCAGCTTTGGAGTCGGGCCGGCCGGGTGAGGCAGTGCTTGCCCTGGAGCGCGTTCTGATCAACCAGCCAAATCGTCTGCGTGCGCGCGCAGAACTGGCACGCGCGTATCTGGCCCTGCAAGAGCGAGACAACGCAAGAAGAGAATTTGAATCGGTTGCCGCTCAGCAAATTCCGGCCGAGGCCCGGGAAGTCATCGCGCGATACCTTGATGCGCTGTCGCGTGTGAAAAACCAACCTGACCCTGTTATCAGCGCGACTGTCAGTATTGGCATCGGCTATGACAACAATGTGAACATCGGCAGTTCTGCTGAAACATGGCTCCTCGCCGACGGCACTGCCGTGACACCATTGCCGCCAAGCCAGCCGCAGAAAACAGCATTTGCGAGCCTTTCCGGCGGCATAAAAGCGACCGTTCCGATTAACGGTCGCCTGCAATGGATCACCGGTATCAACGGTATGCTCCGCAACCATCCTTCCGCCCATACACTTGATCAGGAACAGGTCGATGTATCGACCGGGTTCGTTTATCGAAACAAATGTCATCAAGTGAAGATGCTCGGCCAGGCGCAATTGCTCAGTGTTGACCAGGATGCCTTTCGCAACGCGGCGGGTCTGGTCGGACAGTGGCAATGTGACCTGAACGCGCAGCAGCAGCTTGGCGGATTTGCACAAAGATTTGAACTGCGCTTTCCCGATCAGGATCAACTAGACGCAGCAAGGCAGTCGCTAGGCGTTTCCTATGCGCGCCTGCTACCGGTTGTTAAAGATGCGATCTTGCTTGGCACAGTACAAACCGGACGTGAATACTCGAAGACGGGCCTTGCGAACCTTAGCTACGACTTCACGGGTATCCGCGTCATGTTGATTGCACCAATTTCGGCAGAATTAAGCGGCTCGTTTGGACTGAACTATGAGATTCGGCGTTTTGACGGTGACGAGCCATTGTTTGGCGTCAGACGCGATGATCACCAAACGGAAGTCAGGCTGGGCCTGCAACGCGAGATCGCAGAGCATTGGACGCTGGAACCGCAGCTTGTCCTAACGCGAAACCGATCAACGCTTGCGCCAAGCGACTTTAGCCGTACCCAGGCACAGTTAGTTGCGAGATACCGGCTGAATTAGAGCCGCAGGGAAGCAATGACCGTGTCCGTGGGTTCTACGCACTTCGTGCGTCACCAACGACGTTTGCGTGCATCGCAACGAAACCTTTTGACCGTCTTGCTGGCGCTGTGGCTCACTGTGCTTGCGGGCAACGCATGGGCGGCGGTAGGCACTGTGCTGGTTACAGCTGGTCAAAACACATTGGAAGACGCCTCGGGAAGCCAGCAACTGATCGCTCGCGGTACCGAAATCAACAACGGCGACACAGTCACGACAGGCGCAGCAGGTCACCTGCAAATCAGATTTGTTGATGGTGCGATTGTTTCGTTGCGGCCCAATACGGATTTTAGGGTTGATGAGTATCGCTATCCTGCAGCGCCACAGCGCAGTTTTCTAAGCTTGCTGCGTGGCGCACTACGCAGCGCGACCGGATTAGCTAGTAAAGAAAACCCCGACAATTACCGGCTCACGACGCCGTCGGCAACTATCGGCATTCGCGGTACTCATTTTGTTGCCGAAGAAATCGTTTGTGAGCCGTCGTGCGCAGCGAACGAGCAGGCAGGTCTGCACGTGTCAGTGAGCGAAGGGGCTATCGTCGTCAGCAATGATGCGGGCGCAATTGATTTGTCCGCTGGACAATCCGCTCGCGTGGCGGGCCCAGACTCGCAACCTGTGAAGACTGCGCAAGCACCTGTTTTGGCTCCCCGCCCCTACCGGACGGACCAACCCCCGACACCTGAAAACATCAATCCTGAACCGATTCAGCTCGCACTCGAAAAACCGCGTTCTCTTGCTGGTCCCTCTACCCGATCTACGCCAACGCCGCCCGCACTCAAGCTCCCGAACAACGCAAGCGATACAGGTTCTCGCCAGGAATCGCCCAAGACACGCTCAGACTCGCCCGAACGAGTCGCTCTCGAAGAAGGCCTTGCCAAACAAACCGCAGAGCAGCGCGACCAAACAGACAAGTCGCCCGGTGAGATCGGCGAAATCGGTCAGATCGGCGAGGTGAACGGGCCGACACCGGAGCCAGCGTGGGACGATCAAAGCGATCAGGCCAAATGGACCCTACCGGAACCAAGCCTCAACACTGACTCGCCCGGGTGGGCAGATGACAATCAGGATCAAAGCAATGTCGACAGCGGGTATAGCAGTGGCACTGCGATCGAGTCTGGCTCTCCGATTGCGAATGACTGGTTTGCAGCGGACAGCGACTACCCCGATATCGCGAGCCTGCCGGCACCAGCCGAGCAAATCAATGTGCCGCGCACGCCGGACGGGGGCTTCGATACCAGCGAGTTGTTCCCCTCGCCAGAGCGACAGGCGTCGGGCGGGCAGGCCAACATAGAAGGCGGGTCAGGGTCTGGCGGCAATGCGAGCAGCGACGGCAGTAACTCCGATAACCAGCAGGCAAACGCCGGCAATGGCAGCAGTACTGGTGGCGGTAGTAGTGGCGGCAGTAGTGGCGGCAGTAGTGGCGGCAGTAGCGGCGGTAGTAGTGGCGGTAGTAGTGGCGGTAGTAGCGGCGGTAGTAGCGGCGGTAGCAGCGGTGGTGGGATCAATCCGCCTGGCGCAGTGCCTGCGCCTGCAGCCGGCGTGGCGCAGGCTGATCAGTGGCGCATCGACTTACGCGCAGTGCCGGTCGTTTCTCGAGTTGGCCTGGTACTCACGAATCAGGCCATCCTGGCCTTTGATGATGAAGTGACCTTGAGCGCAATGGGTCTGTGCCCGAATGTCTTTTGCCTTAGTCGAGGCACGGCCAGCGTGGCCGAAGCAGGCAATGATCAATACGCGGCATGGGGCCGGTGGACCGACGGCTCGCTCAAGCTGCGCATCCTCGGGCTCGATTCGGCCATTGCGCTCGCCGCAGACGAAGGCTTGCATTATCTGGTGGGCGTTCCCGCGGTCAGCCTGCCCACGCAAGGCACGTTTAGCTATCCACTCATCGCCGCAACTGCCCCGACTTCCGATCTAGGCTGGGCCCCGGGTCAGTTTACCGGTGCCGCAGCAGTGCAATTTGCGCCAGGTGTGGCTGCCCGGGTTGGCCTGGAGGGCCAGATAGACATTGCCAATCAACAGTTTACGTTCGCAACCGCAGGTGGCTTGGTGAATCCCGGCGAAAGCCAGCTCTCTACCAACGAGCAGGCAGGCTTTAACGGCACCCTCACCAGCGCCGGCAGCCCAGGCGCACCCTGGTTTTGCGGATCAGCCGGCTGCGCCGTGCGTGTAAACGGCGGATTGCTCGGTCCCAGCGGAGAAAGGCTTGGGCTGGGGTATTCGGTGGTCAGTGAAAGCGGCTCGACTACAATTGACGGGGTCGCAGTCTTCGGACGCCCATAGCCGCGCGGTTGCAAATGTGACTGCCAATGAAGGCTTCAAGTGGCCGCCGCAAGAGGCCACCTTTGCTCAGTCCAATTTTCACGGAGTCTTACTATCGCTTCGCCGCGCGCAAGTAGTGTCGAGTTTTCCCCTCAGCCCCTCGATAACGAGCGACTCGCCAATCTGTGCGGCCCGCTCGACGCCAACATTTCCCAGATTGCCGACGCTTTTGATGTGAGCATCAAACGGCGAGCGGCCGGATTCCAAGTGGATGGAAAGCCAGAGCCTGCAGGCCAGGCAGCTGCAGCGCTCGAGCAGTTCTATCGCCGTGCGAGCCAACCGATTGCCGCAGAAGATCTGCAACTGGCCATCATCGACCTGAAACAACGGCACGCCGCTCTGGGCAGCGATGATGAATCCCCCGTGCTGCAAACACGGCGACAGGACCTACAGGGCAGAACGCCGCGCCAACGGGAATACTTGCGCAAGATTCTCAAGCATGACATCACCTTCGGGCTTGGACCTGCGGGCACTGGCAAAACCTATCTTGCTGTGGCATGCGCGGTTGATGCGCTTGAACGCGAAACCGTTAAGCGGCTAGTGCTGACGCGGCCGGCTGTCGAGGCTGGCGAGCGTCTGGGTTTCCTGCCAGGCGACCTGAATCAAAAAGTTGATCCTTATCTGCGCCCACTCTATGACGCCCTCTACGATTTGCTCGGTGTAGAAAAGACAACCCGTATGTTCGAGCGACAAGTCATCGAAATTGCGCCCTTGGCGTACATGCGCGGCCGCACGCTTAACCATGCTTTCATCATTCTTGACGAGGCGCAAAACACCACACCAGAGCAGATGAAGATGTTCCTCACTCGGCTTGGGTATGGGTCACGCGCGGTGATAACCGGTGACGTAACGCAGATTGATTTACCCAAAGGTCAACCCTCAGGACTTGTTCAGGCGAGCAGAATTCTGCAAAAGGTCCGCGGTATTGCGCAAATTGAATTTGAAGCAAGCGATGTGGTGAGACACCCCCTGGTCGCGCGAATTGTCGAGGCCTATGCCCGCGAGAATGCCAAGAAGAAAAGTTGAGTCCGCCGCCAGCGGCGCGGCAGGTATTGCGACTGGCGCTCTGGAGATCGATCTGCAACTGTCAGGGCGCATCAGCATTGCGCCGCTGCGACCGGCGCGCTTGCGCAAAATAGTCAGCACAACCCTTGATATGGCGACTCGGGCAGACAAATGCAAACAGCGTCTCAATATGCTGACACTAAGATTTGTCATACGCGAAGAGGCCCGACAACTGAATACAGCCTACCGGGCCAGTGACTATGCCCCCAATGTGCTGACCTTTGCCTACCCGGACATGTCGGCGGCAGATATCGTCATTTGCCCGCCGGTTGTGCGCGAACAGGCCAATACGCAACAGAAACGCTATGCTGACCACCTCTCCCATATGGTTGTCCATGGCGTGTTGCATGCGCTTGGCTATACCCATGAGCGCCCAACCAACGCAGCCCGGATGGAGCGGCTTGAAAAGACCATCCTGGCTAAGTTCAAAATTGGGGACCCGTATATCCTGGGCGATTCCGCCCGGCTGGCTGGATAGCATTCGTGACTTGCGTTATGCTCTCTATCCCTAAAAAGCGACCCGCTGACCAACAGCCCGCCATACCTCATGTCTGAACCTCCCCCTGCTGGGACGGATGCCCGCAAATCGCTGATGGAGCGCATCGGCGCCATGTTTGCGGCTGAACCCGAAGACCGCGAGCAACTGCTCGAACTGCTGCGCAAAGCCCAGGAAAAGCAACTCATCGATGCGGACGCGATGTCCATGATCGAGGGGGTGCTGCAAGTGTCCCAATTAGCCGTGCGCGACATCATGGTTCCTCGCTCACAGATGGATGTCATCGACATCAGCCAGCCGCCTGAATCCTTCATGCCTCACGTGATCGACACGGCTCACTCGCGGTTCCCAGTCATTGAAGGCGATCGGGACAACATTCTGGGCATCCTGCATGCAAAAGAACTCCTCAAGCTCAGCTATGACGAAGATGCTGACGTCCGAGATCTTTTACGCCCGGCCGTATTTGTGCCCGAGTCCAAACGGCTGAACGTTTTGCTCAAGGACTTCCGTGGCAATCGCAATCACCTCGCGGTTGTGGTTGATGAATACGGTGGCGTGGCAGGCCTGGTTACGATTGAAGACGTGCTTGAGCAAATTGTTGGTGACATTGAAGATGAATTTGACTTTGACGAGGAGCGCGACCATATCGTCGTCATTGAAGATACACCGCAACACAAGCGCTACCGTGTTCAAGCCATCACCGAGATTTCCCAGTTTAACGGCGAGTTCGGTACGGAATTCGCAGACGATGACTTTGACACCATTGGCGGCCTGATTACCGATCACTTCGGTCGGGTGCCGCGGCGCGGCGAGTCAGTCGTTCAGGATGGCTTACGCTTTGAAGTGCTTCGCGCCGATCCGCGACAAGTCCAATTGCTTCTGGTTGAAACCTCAAGCACGGCCCGCAATCAACCCACTCAGGAGTCCGCCTGAGCGAGCAGGCCGGATTGGTGAGTCGTCCCACAGGTAACGGCACCAACCGCAGATCAGCCTGGTTGGTTCTGTTGTTTGGCGCATTACACGGCGCATTGTTTGCCTTGCCTCTCGGCTGGCAGCTTGCCGCAATCCCTGCCCAATTCATTTTGTTTGCCGCGCTGTGGTGGCTGGTGGGTCTGCACCCACCGGCTCGTGTGACTTGGCTCACGATGTTGTTCGGCATTGCTCACTTTGTCGTCGGACTTGCTTGGCTGTTTATCAGCATGAATCGCTACGGCGGCATGCCGGCGCCTATGGCTGCGCTGGCAGTCGTACTGCTTGGTTCATATCTCGCCCTGTTTGGTGCGCTTGCCCTCGGGGCCGCTTCTCGGGCAATCGCTGCGCTGTCGAATATTCCCGCTAACGGAACGGCGGGCGGCATGCGTCCTGGCGCACTGGCTACTGCCGCTTTAGTAGCGGGCTGCTGGGGGCTCGGCGAGATTGCACGCGGTTATGCCCTGACCGGTTTCCCGTGGCTCTCGATAGGTTATGCGCATATCGACTCGCCAATGAGCGGGCTCGCACCGATCGTTGGCGTTTATGGCCTTGGCGTTGTGGTGGCACTGCTGGCCGTTTGGGTCGTGGAGCTGCTCAGGCCATCCAGTTATCTGCCATCCACCCGCATGGCGCACGGGGCCTGTGCGTTGGGTTTTGGTGCGTTGGCAAGCGGCTTTGGCATCATGCCGTGGAGCCAGCCAGAGGGTGACCCGATCAAAGTGCGCCTGCTACAGGGCAACGTGCCGCAAAGCATGAAGTTTGATCGTGATCGAGCCAGCAAAGCAGTGCAAGACTACCTGCAGATGATTGAAGGCACTAATGCGGCGCTCACCGTGCTCCCGGAAACCGCCTTTACCAGGCCGTTGAGCTCTCAGCCGGCGCTCGTGCGCACGCGCCTGATGATGCTCATGCAGGAGACCGGCACACACATCGCCATTGGGATGCCACTACGCAGCACCGATGCCCAGGCGGCGGGTAACCCGCGCGTGCAACTGACCAACAGTATGGCCACGCTAAGCCCTGCCGGCGAGATTGTCCACCGATACGACAAACAGCATCTGGTCCCGTTTGGGGAATATGTGCCATTCGGGTTCGCGTGGTTCGTCAACATGATGGAAATCCCGCTCGGTGAATTTGGACGAGGTGCACCCGACCAGCCTCATCTGCCCATCGAAGGCCGTCAGATCGCGTTCAATATTTGTTATGAAGACTTGTTTGGTGAGGAGCTAAGCCACCAGGTCAGAACCGGCGCCAACGTCTTGATCAATGTCAGCAACATTGCCTGGTTTGGAGATTCCCATGCCCTGCCCCAGCACTTGAACATCTCTCGCATGCGGGCCATCGAATTGGGCCGCCCCATGCTGCGTGCCACCAATACTGGGGCGACGGCTTCGATCGACCATAAGGGTCAGGTCGTCGATCAATTGCCCACCTACTCGCAAGGCGCACTGGACACTATGGTTCAGCCCACCACAGGCATGACTCCTTTTGCCCGGTTTGGCATTTCAGCCCCACTGGCAGCAATCGCCCTCACCCTGCTGTTTGGCTTGTTGATCTCGCGGGTTGATAGAATCCGCGCTTAGCCCTTTTTTCGCAGCGACAGCCCATGCAGACATATCAGGAGATCATCCTAAAACTCCAGGAATACTGGAATCGGCAAGGGTGCGCTCTGCTGCAGCCCTACGACATGGAAGTGGGTGCCGGCACCTTCCATACGGCGACTTTTCTGCGCGCAATCGGCCCTGAGCCGTGGCGTGCGGCCTATGTACAACCCTCTCGCCGACCCAAGGACAGTCGCTATGGTGAGAACCCCAACCGGCTGGCCAAACATAACCAGTTTCAGGTGGTGCTAAAACCCTCCCCACCCGACATCATTGATCTTTATCTTGGTTCGCTCGAAGCAATTGGCATTGATGTCCAGAGCAACGACATTCGCCTCGTTGAGGATAACTGGGAATCACCCACTCTGGGTGCCTGGGGGCTTGGCTGGGAAGTATGGCTAAACGGCATGGAGGTCACGCAGTTCACCTATTTCCAAGAAGTGGGGTCGCTGCGCTGCCAACCCACCACCGGCGAAATCACCTACGGATTGGATCGCATTGCAATGGACTTGCAGGATGTACGCAACGTATTTGATCTGCAATGGGCGCCCGGCATTACGATGCGCGACGTCATTCATCAAGACGAAGCCGAACAGTCTGCCTACAATTTTGAACTCGCAGACGTCGCCATGTTGTTTCGTCACTTTGATGAATATGAGCATGAATTCAATAAGCTCATCGAAGCCGATCTGGCGCTGCCCGCTTATGAAATGGTGATGAAGTGCTCCCATAACTTCAACCTGTTAGATGCCCGCGGGGCCATCTCGGTAACGGAGCGCGCAGCCTACATTGCCCGTGTGCGCGCGATGGCGCGTGGCGTCGCGCAGGCCTACTATGACTCGCGCGAGCGCCTTGGCTTTCCGATGGTGCCGCAGCAGCGTACTCCGGCCACTGAGGAATCGCAGGCATGAGCAAGGCGCCGCTTCTACTCGAACTCTTTACTGAAGAACTCCCCCCTCAGGCCCTGCGCCGAATGAGCGAGGCGTTTGGACAAAGCGTTACCAATCAACTGATCGCACTCGGACTTGCAGACAAAAGCGCCAGCCCCGAGGTTTTCGCCGCGCCGCGCCACCTGGGTGTGCTGGTTAACGATGTCCGCGCCAGCGGTGAAGCCAAAGAAGTCACGCTGAAAGGCCCATCAGTGAAGGTCGGTCTGGACGACTCGGGTAAGCCCAGTATGGCGTTGACCAAATGGGCAGAAAAACAAGGGGTAGAGATTGCTGAACTGCGGCGTCAGGGCGAAGGCAAACAAGAGCACTTTGCCGCCGACAAAACAGTCCCGGGCCAAGTGTTGTCGAACACCATCAATGACATTCTCGACAAAGCTATCACGGCACTCCCAGCACCACGACTGATGCGCTACCAACTAGCTGATGGTGAAACAACGGTCAGTTTCGCCCGTCCTGTGCATCGCCTGCTCGTTTTGCATGGTAACGAGGTGGTACCAGCGACGGCGCTCGGCCTGCACGCTGATCGCATCACCGAGGGACACCGGTTTTTGTCGGCAGGGGCAGTTACGGTGGATAGTGCAGCGAGCTACTCGAAAACCCTTGAGTCTGCTCATGTGGTCGCCTCGTTTGCCCAGCGCCGTCAACGCATTGACCAGGCACTTGAAGCAGCAGCGCAGGCTCAATCCCTGCACCTGGGCACGACGCCAGAAGTTGAAGCGCTGCGCGATGAAGTAACGTCAATTGTCGAGTGGCCGGCTGTGTATGTTGGGAGTTTTGAAGAACGCTATCTAGAAGTGCCTGCTGAATGCCTGATTCTGACGATGCAGACCAACCAGCGCTACTTTCCGCTGTTCAGTCAAGACGGGCAACTTAGCAACCGATTTCTAATCGTCTCGAACATGGCTATAGCTGACCCTTCACGCATCATTGAAGGCAATGAACGAGTCGTCAAACCACGATTGGCCGATGCGGAGTTCTTTTTTGCACAAGACCGGAAAACCTCACTAAGCAGCCGACTACCCAAACTCAGCTCGGTGGTTTATCACGCCAAACTGGGTTCTCAGGCCGAGCGGATGTCGCGCGTGAAAGAGCTGGCGGGGCTTATCGCGCAGCAACTCGGGATGGACTCAAACGAGCTGGCCCACACCCAGCGCGCGGCTGAGTTGGCCAAGGCCGACTTGCTGACTGACATGGTTGGCGAGTTCCCTGAGCTGCAAGGCATTATGGGCGCCTACTACGCCCGCCATGATGGTGAACCAGAACCGGTTGCTCAAGCGATACTCGAGCAGTATCGGCCGCGGTTTGCCGGCGACGCGCTGGCCACCACGCCAGTGGGTACGGTGGTCGCACTGGCTGACAAACTCGAGACCGTTGCCGGGCTGTTTAGCATTGGCCAGATCCCCACCGGGGACAAAGATCCGTTTGCACTTCGCAGGCATACGCTCGGCATTATTCGAATGTTGATTGAAAAACCGCTGTCCCTGCCGCTGCCCGATCTGTTGAATGCCTGCGAAAAAGTGTTCGACCTGTCGGCTGAGACCGTTGAGCTGATCAACAATTTCTTTTACGAAAGACTGGTTGGGTATCTGCGTGATCTGGGACATCCGTCGGGCGAGATTGCCGCCGTGGTCGAACTCAAGCCGCCGCTGCTCGCCAATGTGCCGCAACGCCTGCAGGCTGTAAGCGAATTTGCAGCCATGCCGCAAGCACAAGCGCTGTCAGCGGCCAACAAACGCATTGGCAATATTCTGAGAAAGGCACAGACGGATCTGAGTGGCGAGCCTGACGAATCGAAGTTCAGTGACCCGGCTGAGAAAACGCTTGCGCACACCATCGGCCTCATGAGCACTCAGGTAGACACGGCCGTGAACGCTGGCCAATACACTGAGGCAATGACGCTGCTGGCGCAGGCAAAAGAGCCGGTAGACACCTTCTTCGATGAAGTCATGGTGATGGCCGAAGATCCTGCCGTGCGTCAAAACCGACTTCTGCTGTTAAACCGGCTGCACACCATGATGAATCAGGTCGCAGACATTTCCAGGTTGGCGAACGCGTGAAACTACTCATCCTTGATCGTGATGGCGTGATCAATCACGACAGCCCGACCTACATCAAGTCGCCTGATGAATGGCTGCCGATTGAAGGCAGCCTCGAAGCGATTGCCCGGTTTTCGAACGCAGGGTTTCAAGTAGTCGTTGCCACGAATCAGTCAGGTGTGGGCCGTGGTCTGTTTGATCTGGAAACGCTTGGCGATATCCACGCCAAAATGCATGCGGCTGTCCAGAGTGTCGGCGGTCGGATAGATGCCGTGTTTTTCTGTCCGCATCCAGATTCAGCAAACTGTGATTGCAGAAAGCCTAAGCCCGGCTTGCTACGGGACATTCTTGAACGCACCGGCTTTGCCGCTTCCGAGGCTTTGATGGTGGGGGACTCATTACGCGATATGCAGGCAGGCCATGCTGTCGGTGTTAAAAAAATTCTGGTGCTCACCGGCAATGGTCAAAAGACGATGGATCACCCAGATCTCCCCCCAGACGTTTCCATTCGGGTAGACCTGGCCGCAGTCGCCAACGAGATGCTGGGATGATGGCCTTTCGTTCGTCTCTCTATGCAGTGCTGCAACTGGTCACCGTTGCGCCATGGTCAATTATTTGCCTGCTCGCGGCGGTGCTGCCCCTTGAACAACGTTATCGCGTGACCATGGTCTGGACCCGCTTTTGCATCTGGCTTGCAGACAAATTACTTGGCATCAAATACCAGGTCAAAGGCACGGAGAATATGCCGACTGGGCCAGCGATTCTGTTGTCCAAACACCAGTCCACCTGGGAGACACTCTTTTATCCAGGCTTTTTTCTGCCGCGTGAGCTTTGCTATGTCTTCAAACGGGAGTTGCTGATGCTACCGTTTTTCGGCTGGGGCATTGGCCTGTTGAAAATGATCCACATCGACCGCAAAAAAGGCAGCGGGGCATTTGAGGAAGTCGTCGCGCAGGGCAAAGAGAAGCTTGCCGAGGGTCGGTTGATCATCATGTTTCCGGAAGGCACTCGCATTCCTGTCGGTCAGGCTGGCAAGTACAAGTCGGGCGGTGCGAGGCTGGCCGTCAGAACAGGTGCGCCGATCATCCCAATCGCGCATAATGCAGGGGAGTGCTGGCCGAGGAACGCATTCATTAAAAAACCTGGCTTGGTGACCGTCTCAATCGGTCCGGCCATTCCGACTGAAGGCCGCGACTCCGAAGAAGTTAACAACGAAGTCCAGCAATGGATTGAGTCCGAAATGCGTATTATCAGCCCGCACATCTATGCCGCCGAAACCGCCTGACAAAAGCCGGATGGGTAAGGGCGTGTCTGCAGCATTGCAACTCGTTCTGCCGCTGTTCGGAGCGCCGCGAGAGCAGGAGATCGCCAGGCCCGCGGTCACCCAGGATGATCCGGCAGACGGCTCAGCCAAGGCTACTTTGGCAGAAGGTGAGCGGCTGCGCCAAACCCGCCTGGGTAATCGACCCGTTAGCTACATTTTTCGCTGGCGTCCCCGAAAGAGCATTGGCTTCACGATTGACCGCCGGGGACTAGTGGTAAGCGCGCCGCGCTGGGTGACGCTGGCAGCCGTTGAATCCGCCATCCAGGAAAAGGAAAGCTGGATCCTTGCCAAACTTGCCGAATGGCAAAGCTTTGAAGCTCGGCTCGCAGAACTGAAAACCGATTGGGTTCATGGCGGCAGACTTCGCTACCTTGGCCATACACTCGTCATTCAACTGAGTCCCGGTAGCGCCACGCCACACCTGGACATGACGTGCATGCCATGGCAGTTGTTTTTGCCCCTGCACCAGGCAGCAGAGCAAGACGCCGTGCGCCGGGCAGTTGACCATTGGCTCAAGCGACGTGCACAAGATTTACTTGCCGAGCGCCTTGAGTTTTTCTCGAGCCGGTTGGGACAAGCACCATCAGCCTGGCGACTGTCGTCAGCGAAGACGCTCTGGGGCACTTGCACACATGACGGTCTGATCAGGCTGAACTGGCGGCTGATTCATCTTTCGCCAGATCTGATTGACTACGTTGTAGCCCATGAGGTCGCGCACCTCACAGAGTTGAACCACAGCCCTGCCTTTTGGCGAACGGTAAAAAGTATCTTGCCCGAATACGAGCGCGCCAAGCAGCGACTAAGCGAAACCCCGGAGCATCTGGCGCTCTAGTGGGTCGCCAGCTGATTTGCCCAGCTATACCAAACCTCGGCTGGCACCTGCTCCGGACGGAGCGTCGGATCGATCTCTGTCGCCATCACACCCCGCACCGACAGCCAGGGCAGCACGGTACGCCGGATCATTTTGCGACGCTGAGAAAAACCCACATGAAGCAACTCGCTCAAGCCTTTTGCGTCCGCAACCGCCGGCTGGTCGCGTGTCAGCATCCTGACAATCGCTGACTGCACTTTAGGGGCTGGCTTAAAAGCCTCGGGCGGAACATCAAGCACTTTTTCGCAGCGATAAAACGCCTGCAGCAACAAACCGAGCCGACCACTGCTCGCCCCTGGCCCCGCGACAATGCGGTCAACAACTTCACGCTGCAGCATAAAGTGCTGATCAGCAATCTGCCCACGGTAAGCAATCAGCATGACCAGCAATGGCGACGAAATGTTGTAGGGAAGATTCCCCACGACCCGAAAGCGCTGCGCCTGCGTTGCCAGTATTGATGCCCAATCAGCTTTTAGAACATCGGCCTCAATTAGCGTGAGCCGCTCTGGTGAATAAGCCTTTCTAAGGTGACTGACGAGGTCCCGATCTAGCTCAATCGCGGTGAGCCGAGGCAACCTAGCCAGCAGAGCATTGGTTAGCGCCCCAAGCCCTGGGCCAATCTCAATAAGATGGTCTTGTTCGGCAGGCGCAATGCATTGAACTATCTGATCAATGATGTGTTCATCAACCAGAAAGTTCTGGCCAAAGCGCTTGCGTGCCTGATGCCCGCCATGACGATTAGAACCCTTAGAGTCCTTAGAACCTCCCAGGCCTTGCGTTGCGTTTTGGCGAGCCGCCAAGCTATTGCTCGAAGCGCAGGTCGACGTAAGTGCGCGATCTTAGTTCGGCCAGCCAGTCCTGCCAGGCGAGTTCCGATCGCTCACGCATCAGCGCCTGCCTTGCGACCTTACGAGCGCGCTCAGGGGACGCTGAGTCTTGCCGCCGGTCGATCACTTCGATCAGGTGATAGCCGAACTGGGTTCGCACGGGTTCGCTTAGTTCACCAGGCTGTAAGGCATCCATGCTGCGCTCAAACTCCGGCACGGTGTCACCAGCGTAAACCCAGCCAAGGTCGCCTCCGGCGGCAGCGCTGCCATCTGCAGAGTACTGGCGAGCCATGGCGGCAAACTCAACCTGACCGCCAATCAAACGCCCACGGATTGAGGTTAAGCGCTGAACAATTTCAGCCTCTCCGATCGCCGGGCCTGGCCGAATCAGGATGTGGCGGACTTTTGTTTGTTGAATCGGTTTGCTGGCACTGTCGTCCCCACCCTCGCGATCCATCAGCTTGAGCACATGCAGTCCAGCGCCGCTGCGAACGATGGGCGCCACCTCGCCAACCGACAGGGGCATTACAGCGTCGACAAAAACGCGCGGCAACTGCTCAACCGTCCGCATGCCCATTGATCCGCCATCGCTGGCCGCGGTGGGCGCGTCGGAGTACTGCTGCGCCAATTGCTCAAACGGCATGCCGGACTTAGCCTGCAACTGAATCTTTTCTGCAGATGCCTTTGCCTCGGCCATCTCGTCTTCCGTGGGGTTCTCTGGCATACGCAGCAGAATTTGAGCTACCTCGAGGCGAGCGCTTTGTTGCTCCTTGCCAGCCTGCTCAGCCAGCCAGGCATCAACGTCCGCATCGCTCACCTTCATGCGCGCATCGACTTCTTGTTCCCGTAGACGCGCCTCAACAATCTGCGCTCGGATTTCCTCGCGAAACGCGTCAAAAGTCATGCCTTCGGTCAGCAGTCGGTCGCGCAAGCCGCGAACGCTGAGTTTATTGTCAGATGCAATGGTCTCAATTGCGCGATCAACCTGAGCTTCATTGATGGTGATGCCGCGTTCCTTGGCCGCCTGCAGCACAGCTTTGTCCAAAACGATGCGTTCAAGTACACGCTCTTGCAATTCATCGGGTGGCGGCAGCCTTGAACCCTGGTCCTGAGCACGCTTGCTTACCTGCGCAATCTGCGCGGCTAGTTCACGCTCTGTGATGACTTCGGTGTTCACAACCGCAATCACCCGGTCAACAGGTTCAATCGTGACACGCGCCTGCGCCATGGCCGGCACGGGTGTGAGCATGCTCAGTCCGAGCGAACCCAGGCTTAACAACACGAATAGCATCGATGCGCTGATAGATCTGACGATAAGGTCGCCTGGTGAAAGCACACCCACTGAATTGACGATTCGTAGCATGGCTTGGGTCATTGGTAAAAATTGAAAGGATCAGGATTCTGGGTTTGTTCGGCCGGCATTCGATAGCCAGGAATATTCCGCCTGAGAATAGCAAATGGATCGGTACCGATGCTGGCAAACCCGGTGAGTTCAAGCTGAACGAAAAAAGCGGTGGTCCGTTCATCTTGCGATGTTGTAAACCGTTGCACTACAAAACGCGTGGCCCAGCAATCGGTTGAATACTGCAAGCCAAGAACACTCTCGATAATGCCAGGCCGGGCACTTTCCAGCGCGCCGGCTTCATTGATCACCTGATCAATCCAGGAGTAGTTCAAACGACCCAGTGCCGTCCAGCTATCGGAAAGCGGCCACTGAAACGAGGTATCGAGTTGGCCAAGCTCATCCCGCTGAAACCGTACGCCGAAATTGAAAACCCGCGCCTCAGCGGGTCGATAGCGCCAGGAAAATCCGAACCTAGGCACCCGTGAATCAGCCAGTGATAACTGAACGCCCGAGTCAAAGCTATGACCGCCACCAAGCTCACCTGCAGCCGCAAGCAGGATATCGGAGCGCCGGTCAGTGCGTCGCTGAAAGCCCGGAATAGTCACTCGCTGACTGCCAAAGTTAAGACGCTGAGCCACTGCCAGGCGTAATCGCTCAGCGCCGGTGTCTGGCATGATGATCCTGGACACCAGCGCGGCCGTCAGTTGATTGACATCGGCGATGCGATCATCACCGACGAACTGATTGGGTGAAAAAAGTTGCGCAAAGCCAAATTCGGTAGGCCCGGTATCGAACACCGGAAAATCTGACTGATCCCGATAAGGCGTAAATGAGTAAAAAAGACGCGGCTCAAGCGTCTGAACAATCGGCTGGCTACCCAGTGCCGCGTCGCGTTCAAAAATCAATCCCGCGTCGACCGAAAATGTCGGCAGGACGCGGTTGAGTGAGCGGGAGTCCTGGTTGGGCTGCGAATCAATGCGATAGGTACTGGCATGCAATCCGATTTGCGGAATCACGAAGCTCCCAGGCTGTAGGATCGGGTAGCTGACTTTTGGATTTGCGACAGCCCGGACACCCTCATCAGCGCCATCAAGGCGGCGGGTGAAGTAGGTAGCATCGAACACCGTACTGAGATCGAAGCCGTTGAGATCCCGAGTGGTATTGCGAACCCTGATCTGCGGCAGACGCTGATACGGCGGTGCGTCCCGTGCGTCCAAGATACTTCGGTACTGAGTGGCCCGAATGAGCACGTCCCAGTTACCGAAACCGCGCGTCAGAAAAGCGTCTCGCGGTAAGTTGCGCTCAGAAGTGTCAATAATTGACCGGCCGTAGTCGACGAAGTAGTTATCGTCTGAAATGCCGTTCAGGTAGATCCCGCCGCGCCAGCCGAATAAGCGTTCAATATTGTGGCGCCACGACCATTGAAAACGCTTGGTGCCGGTCAGCCGGTCATTGGGCGTGTACTCACCCCGGAGTTCTCCGGAAAAAGCCGGCTCCAGGTATCGCAAATGCGCACCAATCTGTAATCCCCGCTTTGACATCAGCCGGGGGGTCCAAAGGACATCGCGATTGGGCGCGAGATTCCAGTAGTAGGGAGTGGCGACTTCAAAACCCGTACTTGAGGTCAACGCCAGGCTAGGCGCCAGAAAGCCGCTGCGCCGGGCATCACTGATCGGAAACCAGAACAGCGGCAGCCGCGCCACTCGCAATCCCTTGAAGTAAAGATCAGCCCCTTTGCCCTGCCCTTCTTTGGCCACGTTGTCCAGCACCAGGCTGTCGGCTTGCAGATACCAGCCTTCTTCATTGCAGTTGCAGGTGGTGTAGGTGGCATCAGTCAGTTTGATCTGGTCCGTGCCATCAAACTCCACGCTCGACGCTGATCCACGAGCACCATTGGTGACAAGCTCGTAAGTGGGCTGCTCAAAAATGCCGATGTCGCTCGCGAGATTGAGCTTTAGCTCCGGACCGCTAAAAACACTCCCCTGACGGCTAATTCGCACATCGCCGGACGCTTCAAGCTGTTCGGTCTCGGCGTTGTAGCGAATTTGGTTGCTATTGACCTTTAATCCGCCGCGCCTGATTTGCGCCGATCCTGTAATGATCGTGTCGCCCTCTGGCGTGCCACTGACCGAGTCGCCAGAAGCAAAGATGGGGCGCCGCTCATCGTCGCCCCCCGAGCCCGGGCCGATCGTTCGCTCCAGTCTGAGTTTGAAACCGGGCGAGACCGGCGCAGCCTGAGTTTGCGCTGTTGGCGGGGATGCCTCCTGAGTTTGAGTTCCCTCAGTCTGAGCCGCTAAAGGCGCAGCTGACAGTGTCAGCCCCGTCAGAACTGCGTGCCACACGGCCCGGCCAGATCGGCGCATCGTTTTCAAGCTAGTGCCGTGCGCATGCGCACCCTGAATCGGCCGTATGAGGCTTTGGGATGATCAGCAAAACCGCCATCTGCGGAGGCATTGGAGTAAGGGTCACGCGCGGGGGAACACTTGGGCCGGCCACAGTCTTATTTGGCAAACCTCTATTATATGGACAGGAGTACAAATGACCGAATCAGACAACCGACTTGAGACCATGAAGCAATGGCTTGCCGGGCTGCCACTGGCCGAGCCATGTGAGCTTGCAAGCCTTCGCTCGGCCTCTAGCGATGCCAGTTTCAGACGGTATTTTCGCGTGAATGCCGGTTTGCGCACTTTGATTGTGATGGATGCACCGCCTCCTCAGGAAGATTGCCGGCCCTTTATTCATGCCGCGCAAGTCCTTGATGCTGCGGGTGTCACTGTGCCAGCCGTCTTGTTTCAAGACCTCGAGCGGGGATTTCTTCTGTTATCCGATCTGGGCGACACCACCATGCTCGCCCGAATCAATACCCAGCCGGAACAGGCCGATCCGCTTTATCGTGCCGCCTGCGCTCAGCTCATCACGCTACAACAGCCAAGCCGGCCAGGCGTCTTTGCAGACTATGACGAGGCCACGCAAATGACCGAGTTGCGGCTATTTGATCAGTGGTATTTGCAGCAACACTTGACAGCCAGCCTGACGGAGACCGAGCAACAGCAACTGCGTGACGTCTATTCAGCCATTATTGCCAACACGCTCGCGCAACCTATGGTCTTTGTGCATCGCGACTGGCACAGTCGCAACCTTATGGTGCTGCCCGCAGACTCTCCTCTCGCAGAAAAGAACAGTGGCAACTCGTTGGCAGTCATTGACTTTCAGGATGCGCTTTACGGCCCAGTCACCTATGACCTTGTCTCGCTGCTACGTGACGCCTATATTGACTGGCCGGAAGACCAGCAAATTGACTGGGCGGCCCGCTACTGGGATGCTGCCCGAGCGGCTGGCGTTCCGGTGCAGGCTGACTTCGGAGACTTTTATCGTGACTTTGAGTGGATGGGTCTGCAGCGCCAACTCAAAGTGCTGGGGATTTTCGCGAGGTTGGCGATTCGCGATGGTAAATCGGGCTATCTGGCCGATATGCCCAGAGTTTTGTCGTATGTTCTGTCGACCAGCCGGCGCTACCGCGAATTCGCCCCGCTGCTGTCGCTCCTGCAGCGGCTTGACGGCGTGACCGAGCAATCTGCGCTGACCTTCTGATGCGGGCAATGCTACTGGCTGCTGGCAGAGGCGAGCGAATGCGCCCGCTCACCGACGCATGCCCCAAACCCTTGCTAAACGTCAATGGCAGGCCCCTGCTGGTGCATCTGATTCGCCAACTCGTTCAGGCTGGCATCCAGGATCTTGTCATCAATCATGCGTGGCTGGGCGAACAGATTGAGTCCGCCATTGGCGATGGGAGCCAATTTGGTGCATCCGTACAGTATTCACCAGAGCAAACAGCGCTTGAGACAGCCGGCGGTATTGTCCAGGCGTTGCCTTTTCTCGGCGACGAGCCCTTTTTGGTTGTTAATGCGGATATCTGGACTGATTTTGACTTTTCGCTTGCGCCCATCTGGCAGCAAAAAATCCAGCAAAGTCAGCTGGTGGGCATCTGTACGCTGGTTCCGAATCCGGCGCACAATCCAAAGGGTGACTTTGCCCTCCAAGCAAATTTGGTCCGCAATCAGGGTCAACCTATGTTGACCTATGCTGGCATCGCGGCGTTCGCCCCTGCCATGTTCTCTTCCCTCACGGCCGGGGAACGTGCACCACTCGCGCCGCTTTTGCGGGCAGCAGCGCAGAACAACTGCCTGGGCGGCGTTACTCACATGGGGGTGTGGTCAGATGTGGGAACACCCCAAAGACTCGCAGACCTGAACGCCTCTTGAATTCAACCTCGACAGTAGAGTTAGCAATGAAAAGCATTAATCCTGTTTACGCTGATCGCCGCCGCCGACTCGCAAGCGCTATGGCAAAAGCCGGCGCCGGCGTGGCCGTCTTGTTCTCTGGCGCCGAAGTGATGCGTAACCGAGATGCTGACTACCCTTATCGCTGGGACAGCTATTTCTACTACCTCACGGGCTTTCCTGAGCCTGAGGCGGCGATTGTGGTGGTGGCAACCGATGCTGGTGAGCCCCGCACGCTTCTTTTTTGCAGAGAGAAAAACGAAGAGCGAGAAATCTGGGATGGGTTTCGCTATGGTCCGGAAGCCGCAGCCGACATTTTCGGCTTCGATCAAGCCTTTACCGTCGCTGATCTCGACACAACAATCACCAACGAGCTGACTAATCAGTCCGCCATTCACTACCCGCTGGGTCAGGATGAGCAGACCGACGAACGCGTCCGGGGCTGGCTCAATCAGGTTCGTCAGAAGGCCCGCGCTGGCACAACCGCACCGGCGCAGGCCATTGATATTCACCAGATGCTGGATGAAATGCGCCTGGTCAAGGATGACCACGAGCTTGGCCTGATGCGGCGCGCGGCCGAAATTTCAGCCAATGCCCATATCCGCGCGATGAAGATTTCGCAACCTGGCCTTCATGAGTACGAGATTGAAGCCGAGCTCTTGCACGAATTCCGCCGCAACGGCTCGCAGTTCCCGGCTTACGGGTCAATTGTTGCCTCGGGCGCCAATGCCTGCGTCCTGCACTATCGCGCCAATGATGCCGCGATGCGGGAGGACGACCTCCTGCTGATTGATGCCGGTTGCGAACTGGATGGCTACGCGTCTGATATCACCAGGACCTTTCCGGTTAATGGCAAGTTCACTTCTGGTCAGCGGGAACTCTACGAGATCGTGCTGGCTTCGCAGCAGGCGGCCATTGAGCTGACCCGCCCCGGCTCTACGTTTAATGAACCGCACGAAGCCGCCGTTAAAGTGCTGGCTCAAGGCATGATCGACACAGGCTTGCTGCAAGGCAGCGTTAGCGAAGTAATTGAAAGCGGCAGCTACCGGCGCTTTTACATGCACCGAACCGGGCACTGGCTGGGCATGGATGTGCACGATTGCGGTGACTATCGGGAGCGCACAGCAACCAGCAACGCCGGCGCGGACGGTGAGCCCCCCTGGCGCAACCTCAAACCCGGTATGGTGCTCACCGTTGAACCCGGTATTTACGTTCGCGCAGCCGACGATATTCCAGAGAAATATCATGACGTTGGCATTCGCATTGAAGATGATGCTGTCGTTACAGAACAGGGATGCGAACTCATTACCAGCAGCGTACCAAAAGATCCCGACGAAATCGAAACCCTGATGAAAACTCGCTAACGACATTTCCCAGGATCTCGAGACATCATGCGGGTCAATATCTATGGACGCGGTCCGATCGCGATCGCGCTGGTGCTGTTTTTGCGCCGTCAGGGTGTTGCGCCTACTCGCATTTCAGTAGAGGCAAGCCAGGCCGCCGTCCCTGATGCAGTGGCCTCCCGACCGCTGGCGTTGTCAGAAGGTTCAGTTCAATTGTTGAACCGATTGGTTCAAATGCCCACCGGCGCCGCCATTGAACAGGTGGACATTGGTGTGCTTAAGCACGGCCTTCACTCTCGATTGCGACCAGGCGACATTGGGCTCAAAGTGCTCGGACGTGTAGTCCGTTACGGTAACTTGTGGAGCGCACTTCAACAAGCGCTCGAACAAAGTCAGCAAAGTTGCCATTACTGGTTCGCAGAACCCGACTGGCAAGATGATGATGTACTGCACATCATCGCCGACGGCAAGCCCGATCAAAACGCCAGCCTGCTCGACTTTCATCAGGCCGCACTAACAACTGAGTTGCTCGTACCCTCTGATAGTAGTATGCCGGCACCCGGCATCGCCTACGAAAGGTTCAAGCCTGACGGCCCGCTTGCGCTGCTGCCTTTGCCTGAACCGCGGCGCCTTGCGCTGGTGTGGTGTTTATCGTCGGAACGTGCAGGAGAGTTGCTTGACGCATCACAACCAGAATTTGAGCGCGCATTATCCATTGAGCTTGGGTCACGTTTCTCACACATGACTTTAAGTGCGCCTCGTTACCTCACTCCGCTTACGCGCTCAACCCAAAAACTAGGGACATCAACAGAAAAAGAAACAACTTCGTTGCGACTAGGAAACGCTGCCCAGACATTGCATCCTGTTGCGGGACAGGGAATGAATCTGGGTCTGCGCGATGCGTTTGAAACTGCTGCAATTCTAGCGACGGGCCTAAAAGAAAACGCCGATGCAGACGCAATCTACAAACGCGTAACAACTCAAAGGCACAAGGATCGCCAGCAAACGATTGCATTGACCGATCAACTAGCGCGTCTTGCAGACAAGCCAAAGTTAAGTGGACTAAACAACGGCGCAACACAGTCTATGACTATCGGTTTGCTAGATGTCATCGGCCCAGCCCGTCGCGCACTCACAAAAAGATTCGTATTCGGTCAGAGAAAACCGAATTAGAGCGCCTGAAAAAATTTCCTGAAAAGAAATTTCGATTGCCTCTTTTATTTGCAGTGCCATTGCGATTAGAATCGACTCCCCTCGCAAAAAAACTAAGCCGAAAATTTTCTCCGAATTTCACCTGGGTCGTCATTTCGTTTCACCTAGGCTGCGCTTGGTTGCGGAAGCTGCATTGATGAATCGCCCGAATTTTTTTTGAGCGTGACAAAGACGGATAATGCTGATGACAAACCGACCTCCGATGCATGACGCTACACAAACCCGCGAACAAACCCGCGCCGCGAACATATAGCGCCATCATGGGGAAGATAAATTAGAGACGCTCTACGTCAGCTAGCGACAAAGTCTGTTCCCCTGGACAGATTTATGAAAATTTAAACATTGCATTGGGTGCCAGTAAACGCAACTCAGTTGTGTCAAGCAGCCAGTCAAATAAAACATGCTCAACAGCCGTCAACCATGAGAATCGGGAAACATCTGCTGCCCAACAACGTCTTTGCCGCGCCAATGGCCGGGGTGACCGATCGCCCGTTCCGGCAACTGTGCAAGCGGCTGGGAGCAGGCTATGCGGTGTCTGAGATGGCAGCATCCAACCCGGCTCTGTGGCATTCAGTTAAAACGTCTCGCAGACTTGATCACACCGGTGAAATAGAGCCGATTAGTGTTCAAATCGCCGGTGCAGACCCAGAGATGATGGCTCAGGCAGCCGCCTACAATGTTGAACGTGGCGCGCAAATTATTGATATCAATATGGGTTGCCCCGCCAAGAAAGTCTGTAAAGCGGCAGCCGGCTCAGCGCTTATGAGTGAACCGGCAAAAGCACTCGCAATCATTGAGGCGGTTGTACAGGCTGTCTCGGTGCCCGTGACACTCAAGATGAGAACGGGTCCGACCCGCGATCACAGCAATGCAGTTTCGCTGGCCCTCGCAGCGCAAGATGCCGGCATTCAAATGGTGACGGTGCACGGACGCAGCCGCGCCTGCGGCTTCACCGGTGAGGCGGAATACGACACGATTGCGGCCGTGAAATCAGCCGTTGGCATTCCTGTTGTCGCTAACGGAGACATCGACTCCCCCGAAAAAGCCAAATCCGTTTTGGATGCAACGGGTGCCGATGCGGTGATGATTGGTCGTGCCGCTCAAGGCAACCCCTGGATCTTTAGTCAGGTGGCGAGCTACCTGGCTACCGGCAGCGCGGTCGCGCTGCCGTCAACCACTGAAATGCTGGCAACCTTGCGTGAGCATCTGCTGGATCACTACCGGTTTCATGGTGAATTTTCTGGTGTGCGTACCGCCCGAAAGCATGTCGGTTGGTATTTGTCGGGCCTGCCGGGTCTGAAGAATGGTCTTAGCCACTTTTATACGCTTGAATCTGCCGAAGCTCAGCTTGACTGTGTTGCCGGCATGATCACGCGCGTGGCCGCTAACGATGAACATAAAAAACAAAGGAGCCTGGCCGCATGAGCAAGCCATCTTCAATTGATGATGTGGTGACCAAAAGCCTGGAGCGTTACTTTAAAGACCTCGATGGCATGGATCCACAGCCAATCTATGACATGGTGATCAGCGCAGTTGAAAGGCCAATGCTCGAGGTTGTGATGCGTCATGCTGAAAACAATCAGGTCAAGGCGAGTGAAATGCTCGGCATCAACCGCAATACGCTGCGAAAAAAATTGCACTCGCATGGCATTGACCGCACGCTCAGGTCTTAAGGGAACCCACTATGACCACCCCTGCCGCTAACGCTGTCATGCCCGTCAGGCGTGCATTACTCAGCGTTTCTGACAAGACCGGCATTGTCGAACTTGCCCAGGCACTTGATGCGCTCAACATAGAACTCCTTTCTACCGGTGGCACAGCCAAGCTCCTGCGCGACGCCGGGCTGATGGTCAAAGAAGTGGCCGAGCACACTGGCTTTCCGGAAATGCTGGATGGTCGGGTCAAAACGCTTCATCCGACCATTCACGGCGGCTTGTTGGCCAGACGCGAAGATGCCACCCATATGGGCGCGCTCGAGACGCACGGCATTGCCCCCATCGATCTGCTGGTCGTGAACCTGTATCCATTTGAGCAAACCGTTGCCCGCGATGGATGCACACTCGAAGACGCGATCGAAAACATCGATATTGGTGGCCCAGCGATGGTGCGGTCAGCGGCCAAGAATTGGCGTTCTGTCGCCGTTCTGACGGAGGCTGGCCAGTACCGCGCCGTGATCGACCAATTGCAAAGCCAGGCAGGTCTCGATGATGCGATCCGCCTGTCGCTGGCAACCACAGCCTTTGGCCGAATCGCTGACTATGACGTCGCGATTGGCGAATATTTGAGCGGCCTGCAACTAGATGCTACAGGCCTGCCCGACGGTGGCCATCAAGATTTTTCCAATCGTCGCTTTGGTCGATATGAAAAACTGTTCGACCTGCGCTACGGGGAGAATCCGCACCAGCAAGCGGCTTACTACCGAGAACTCAATCCGGCACCAGGCAGCATTGTGACCGCCAGGCCGGTGCAGGGCAAAGCGCTGTCTTATAACAATATTGCCGATGCCGATGCCGCCTGGGAATGCGTTAAGTCATTCGATACCAGCGCTTGCGTCATCGTCAAGCATGCCAATCCATGCGGCGTCGCACTCGGCGATACGCCTTTGGCTGCCTATCAGGCGGCGTTTGCCTGTGACCCGACATCAGCCTTTGGCGGCATCATTGCGTTTAACCGCCCGCTCGATGAAGCCGCTGCCAAAGCGATCTCAGCCCAGTTTGTCGAAGTCTTGATGGCGCCCGGGTTCAGCGATGCTGCGCTCGCAGTGTTTGCTGCCAAACCTAATGTTCGCTTGCTGGAAATCTCACTGAACGACATTCAGGCCAGTGGACACACCGCGGCAGCGCGAGGCCTCAATGCCATCGACATCAAGCGAATTGGCTCTGGCCTGCTCGTGCAAGACGCCGACAATCACCAACTGACGCCCGACGACCTGAAAGTCGTTACCGAGAAGGCACCAACTGACCAGCAGATGCAAGACCTCATGTTTGCCTGGCGCGTCGCCAAGTTCGTTAAAAGCAATGCGATTGTGTTTTGTGCGAACAGTGCGACCGTTGGCGTTGGCGCCGGGCAGATGAGCCGACTGGACTCCGCCCGCATTGCGGCCATCAAAGCTGATGCTGCCGGCCTTAGCTTAACGGGCTCAGTTGTCGCGTCTGACGCTTTTTTCCCGTTTCGGGATGGTCTTGATGTGGTGGTCGATGCCGGCGCCATCGCGGTCATTCAGCCTGGCGGCTCAATGCGAGATGATGAAGTCATCGCCGCAGCTAATGAGCGAGGCATTGCCATGGTGACCACGGGGGTTAGGCATTTCCGGCACTGACATCATCCTGGGCATCGACCCCGGCCTGCGAAGGACCGGGTTCGGCGTGATCGAGCTGCGGGCGGGCAAACCGCACTATGCTGGAAGCGGGGTCATCAAAACGGGCGATGCCGAGCTCCCGGATCGCCTGGCCACCATCCACAGAGGCGTCGCAGAACTGGTCACGCAGTACCGGCCGACCGAATCCGCGATCGAGAAGGTGTTTGTGAACGTCAATCCACAATCGACCTTATTGCTCGGCCAGGCGCGCGGTGCCGCCATTACCGCGCTGGTGCTCGGGGGTCTTGGCGTGAGTGAGTACACCGCGCTGCAACTCAAAAAAGCCGTCACAGGCCATGGGCATGCAGATAAAACCCAGATCCAGGCCATGGTGCGGCGGCTTCTGGCCCTGCCTGCCGATCCATCTGAAGATGCGGCCGATGCGTTAGCCTGTGCGCTGTGCCACCTGAACCATCGCGACCTCACCAGACGGCTCAGTCAGGGTCAGCAGGCAGTGCGCTTGAAGGCGGGTCGGCTGGTGTAAGCTCTGCGGCCATGAGTGATGTTTTTTTCGACAGAGCACCCCACTGATGATCGGCCGATTAAGAGGCAGTCTGATCGACAAACGCCCACCTTCGGTCATGCTGGATGTCGCCGGCGTGGGCTACGAAGTCGACGTCCCCATGAGCACTTTTTATGATCTGCCCGCGCTCAAATCTGACGTCACGCTGTTGACGCACCTCGTCGTTCGGGAAGATGCCCAGTTGCTGTTTGGGTTTCTCACCGAAGGCGAGCGCGCAGCGTTCAGACAACTGATCAAAATTTCCGGTGTGGGTGCTCGTATGGCGCTTGCCATTTTGTCCGGCCTGTCAGTGTCTGAACTGTCAGTTGCCATTGCCGAGCAGGACAGTGCGCGCCTGACGCGCGTGCCGGGCATCGGGAAAAAAACGGCCGACCGACTCCTGCTCGAACTCAAGGGCAAATTCGAATCAGCCGCCAGCACAGGCGCCGCGGCCAGTGCGTCAGACACTACGGCAGACGTTCTCAACGCTTTGCTTGCGCTTGGCTACTCTGAACGCGAGGCAAAAGCCGCCACCAAGCAGCTCGCCCCAGATGCTACGGTTTCCGATGGCATCAGGCTGGCACTTAAACAGCTCGCCCGATGATCGAACACGACCCGCTTGAGCCCTCCCCGCTGGAACAGGATCGACTCGTTTCCGGCCTTTCCGCAACGCCCAACGAAGAACAGCAAGAGCGAGCCTTGCGACCGAGGGCATTGGCCGAATACGTTGGGCAACCCAAAATTCGCGAGCAACTTGATATCTTCATCGCGGCGGCGCGCGGGCGCCAGGAAGCGCTGGATCACTTGTTGCTGTTTGGTCCACCCGGCCTGGGCAAGACGACCCTGGCACATATTGTGGCCGCCGAAATGGGCGTCAATCTGAAGCAAACCTCAGGCCCAGTCCTTGAAAAAGCGGGTGACCTGGCAGCCATGCTCACCAACCTTGAGCGCAATGATGTGCTGTTCATTGACGAGATTCACCGCTTGTCGCCAGTCGTCGAAGAGATTCTCTACCCGGCGCTTGAGGATTATCAGATCGATATTCTGATTGGCGAAGGGCCGGCGGCCCGATCAATCAAGCTTGATTTGCAACCCTTTACGCTGGTAGGTGCAACGACTCGCGCCGGGATGCTCAGTAGCCCCTTGCGGGATCGGTTTGGCATCGTCTCGCGGCTGGAGTTCTACAGCGCGGCTGATCTCACCCGAATTGTCCTGCGTTCAGCTGGTTTACTTAGTGCGAGCATTGATGATGCCGGGGCTCAAGAGATTGCCCGACGCTCTCGCGGCACGCCGCGGATCGCTAATCGGTTGCTGCGCCGGGTGCGCGACTATGCGCAGGTCAAAAACAACAACCAGATCGATCTGGCGAGCACCTCAGCTGCGCTTCAGATGCTTGATGTTGATCCGGCTGGCCTGGACCTAATGGACCGGAAATTGCTTGAAGCCATCATTGATCGGTTTGACGGCGGACCTGTGGGCCTGGACAACCTGGCCGCCGCCATCGGTGAAGAAAAGGACACGATAGAAGACGTTATCGAGCCCTACTTGATCCAGCAAGGCTATATCCAGCGCACGCCACGCGGCCGCATTGCCAGCGTCTCGGCGTATCAACACTTCAATTTGGCGCCGCCAAGTGCGCTCGCGGGCCAGGACAACCTGTTCGGCACTGCTGACGGTAGCCGCTGAATGCAGGATTTTTTGCAGCGACTACATCAGGCAACTCCCAAAGTATGGGTCACCCAGACGCTGGTTGTGCTGAATCTCGTCGTGTTTGCGGCGATGGCACTGGTGGGTATCAATCCGCTGGAGCCCACCGCTATGCAGTTGCTCGAAATTGGCGGCAACTTTCGACCCTACACTCAGGACCAGCCCTGGCGGCTCATGTCAGCCACGATTCTTCATGCCGGCTTGCTGCATGTGGGCTTCAATATGTTTGCGCTCTACCAGATGGGGAGCATTGCCGAACGTTTCTACGGTAACACCCAGTTTCTGCTGATATATCTGACTGCGGGCCTGTTCGGCTCATTAGCGAGTCTATTCTTCTCTGCGTCCGAGGCGGTGTCGGTTGGCGCCTCAGGGGCAGTATTTGGCGTCGCCGGGGCGATTATTGCGGCCGTCTTTACAGCCCGCAGCAAACTGCCGCCACCGCTAGTGACCAGCATGAGTCAGTCGATGCTACTTTTTGTCGGCTATTCCCTGTTCATGGGCTTCACAACCGATGTCGTCGATAACTCAGCGCACATTGGCGGCTTAGTGGCCGGATTCCTGATGGCCTGGGTCATGGTGGAGAGGTTTGACTGGGAGGCCTTCAGGCGACGAGCGCTCACCAGGGGCGCCACGGCTATCGGGCTGGCTTCGGTAGCGGCATCGGTCATGTGGACGCTGGCAACAGCAAGCCCGATTTGATCCCGTTCCAACAATCTGTCACCGGATTGCCCCAGTTCACCTTTATGCAAGCTGCGATTGTTAGAATCGCGCGGTGAAAACAGATTTCAATGCCCAAAAAACAGGCAAGCACCCTGAGCAGACAACGGCGCAGGCTGAGGCTGCCGGGACGAAGCCCGTTTTCTCATGGTCGGTGCGTGTGTATTACGAAGACACCGATACAGGCGGTATCGTCTATTACGCAAACTATTTGCGGTTTTTTGAACGCGCCCGGACCGAATGGCTGCGCTCTCTGGGAGTATCTCAGCAAGCGTTGTTTGATTCAGAAGGACTGCAATTCGTTGTGCGCAGTATCGACCTGCAATACCTGGCGCCGGCACGACTTGACGACATGCTGCACCTGAAAATGGATTTACTCGCAGCGCGCCGCGCTTCACTGGTACTCAATCAGACAGCCAGCCTGGAAGGCCAGTCCGAAACCCTCGTCAGTGCAAAGGTTCGCATTGCCGCCATTAATCATGTCACTGGCCGCCCAATCGGGCTGCCTCAATGGATCCTCGACCGAGTCAACAGATGAACACTGATCTCTCCATACTATCCCTGATTGCCGAAGCCAGCCTGATCGTTCAAGCCGTCATGCTGCTGCTGGTCTTCATGTCGATTGCCTCGTGGACCATTATTTTTCGCAAGTTCTTTGCGCTGCGGGCCGCTCGCGGCGCAACCGAGACATTTGAAGCTGATTTCTGGAAAGATCGCGACCTCGGCTCGCTGTATCAGCAAGTCAGAGGCGCGCCCCGCGAAAACGGGTCTATGGCGCGCATCTTTGAGTCAGGCATGGGCGAATATCTCAAGTCTCGCCAGCAAAAGGAGCGGCTTGATCACGGCATCATGGTCGATGGCTCAAGGCGAGCCATGAAAGCCGCCTACCAGCGGGAACTCGACACCATGGAGTCGGGCCTTGGATTTCTAGCCACCACCGGGTCGGTTAGTCCCTATATCGGCCTATTTGGCACTGTCTGGGGAATCATGAATGCGTTTCGTGGCCTGGCCAATGTTGAGCAGGCCACGCTGGCATCCGTTGCGCCCGGCATTGCAGAGGCTCTCGTCGCCACCGCCATCGGCTTGTTTGCCGCCATTCCGGCCGTTATCGCATACAACCGGTTTGCCAGCAGCATCGATCGGCTCTCGGTACGCTTTGAAGGCTTTATGGAAGAGTTTTCAAACATCCTGCAGCGCCAGTCCCGCTAGGAGATTTCAATGGCTTCGGTAAGCAGACGCGGCGGCAGCAATCGTCGCATGGTCAACGAAATCAACGTTGTCCCGTACATCGATGTAATGCTGGTGTTGCTCGTGATCTTCATGGTGACGGCGCCTTTGCTTTCGCCCGGGGTCATAGACCTGCCAACGGTCGGCAGCAGCAGCGTCAAAAAGGATCGCTTCGTTGAGGTGCAAATACCCAGTCTGGGCGACATGCTCGTCCAGACCAAGAATGAGGATGGCACCAAGACCGAAATTGCGGTTTCGGCAGACACACTTGTGCCCACGGTGCGTGACCTCACCGGCAACGATCCACTCGTGCCGATTGTCATAAGCGCTGACAAAGCCGTGATTTACGAAAACGTTATGTCCGTGATGAACCAGTTAAAGAAAATGGGCGCACAAAAGGTTGGTCTCTTAGTCAAGAAGCCCAACTAAACCAAAGTTGGGGTTTAAACGTTAGTGATTTTTTTGCGAGTCGCTTGAGTGAAAGGTGAATTCATCAGCAAGTTAATGGCAGCAGTGGGCGAATTGCGCTCACTGGGGCTATCCCTGCTGGTGCACTCGCTGCTCGGCGTGATGCTGTTTGTCGGCGTGCAATGGAATATCGAAGAGCCGGCGCCCGTGATTGCTGAACTTTGGACGCCGGAAGATCTGGTCGAGGCCGAATCAGCCGAACCGGAAACCCCTGAGCAACCTAACCCCAATCAGCCAGAGATCAATCAGGCTCGGCCTGATCCCCTGCGACTGGCGCAGGCAGATGCTGCGCAGCGTGCCGAGGAAGCCCGCAAACGGGCTGAGCTCGAGGCCCGCACGCGCGAACAGGCCCAGGAAGAGCGCCGCTTGCAAGCCGAGCGAGATGCCGAAATCGCCCGCGAGAAGCGTGAAGAAGAAGAGCGCGCCCGCCTGGAAGCCCAGCGTCTGGCTGAACAAGAAGCCCTTGAGCGTCAACGCGAGCAAGAAAGATTGGCCGCCGAGGAGCAAGCGCGCCTCGAGGCTGAAGAACAAGCTCGGCGGGAGGCCGAGCAGCAAGCCCGTCGGGAAGCTGAGGAGCAGGCTCGCCTGGAAGCCGAAGCAGCCGAGCAAAGGCGTTTAGAGGCAGAGCGCCTTGAGCAGGAGCGGCTGAGACTAGAACAGGAGCGTCTTGCGCTTGAGCAGGCCCGGCTGGCGGCACAAGAGCAAGCACGGGCAGAGGCTGCCGAACGGGCCCGACTTGACGAGGAACGTCGTCTTGCTGAAGAGCGACGCCTTGCCGAGGAGCGCGAACGAGCCGAGCAGGAACGGCTTGCTCAGGAACAGGCGGAGCGCGAGGCACTCGCCCGCGAGCAAGCTGAGCGCGATCGTGCGGCGCAGGAGCGCTTAGCGGCCGAACGCGCCGAACAGGAGAAACGAGCGGCAGAAGAAAGGGCTGCTGAGCAGGCTCGCCAAGAAGCAGCCGCCCAAAAGGCCGCAGCAGAAAAAGCGGCCGCAGAGAAGGCGGCTGCAGAGAAAGCCCAGGCGGAAAAACAAGCGGCTGAAAAAAGAGCCGCTGAAAAGCGTGCCGCTGAAAAAAGAGCGGCGGAAAAACGCGCCGCCGCCAAACGCGAAGCGGAGCAAAAAAAGCGCGCCGAAGCTGAGCGTGCGCGAGCCGAGGCGCGCCAGGCAGAAGTCCTGAAGAACTTGCTCGCGCAGGCCGGATCAGCAAATGGTGCAACCAGCGGACGAGCAGCTGTGGGAGGATCGAGCGGCTCTCGTGGCACGGTTGGAGGAAGCGGACGCGGTGACGCGGGCTATGCCGCCAAGGTCAGCGCGATCATTCGAGCCAAAACCGTGTTTCGTCCGCCGCCGGGCATGTCGGGCAATCCACAGGCTTCCTTTAGAGTCCGGCTAGCACCTGATGGCCAGATTCAGTCGGTACAGCTTGCCAAGCCGAGCGGGCTGAGCACATGGGACGAGGCCGCAGAGCGAGGCGTTCGTCGCGCAGGCAAGCTGCCCTGCCCAGCCGGCGGTAGCTGCCCTGCCGAAATGATTATCAACCTGAAACCAACCGATCAACGCTGAACAACCCGGCTATGGCCGATGTCACCCTTTCACGCTCCGATATACTTGCGCACTATACTGATCTGGAAACGCCACACAATGAATAACCGGCTCAAAACCCTGAAGCTCAGGGCTGCCGCCACTGCCGCCCTTGCACTGACCCTGGTGGTTGGTCTGATTGCACCCGAGACGGCAAAAGCGCAAATGACGATTGATGTTGTCGGAGTCGGCGCGAATCAGTATCCCATTGCGGTTGCCAACTTTGACAGCACGGCGGCCCCGCCAATGGATGTCCCGGGTTTGGTGCGAACCAATCTGTCGCGCAGTGGCGTGTTCCGAATGATCGATCTGGGCACCAACCTGTCGGACACCGCTCAAATCGACTACAACAGCCTGCGCACCCGTGGCGCTGATGCGGTTGTGGGCGGCTCTATCACACAGTTGCCCGATGGCCGCTTCGAAATTCGTTATCGTCTCACCGATGCCGTTCGCCAGCTGAGTCTGGGTGGCGAGTCAATCATCTCCAGCGCACAGAACCTGCGCTATGCCGGCCATCGCATCAGCGACTTTATTTACGAGAAGCTCACGGGCGAAAAAGGTGTCTTTACGACCCGAATCGCGTTTGTGACCCGACAGGGCAAGCGTCACAAGCTCAATATCTCTGACTGGGATGGCCAGAATGCGCAGGCATCTCTAAGTTCAACCGAACCCATTATGTCGCCCGCCTGGTCGCCTGATGGTGCCAAGATGGCTTATGTTTCGTTTGAAACGCGCAAGCCCGTGGTCTATGTCCATACCCTGGCCACCGGCAAGCGTCTGGCGATAGCCAACTTCAGAGGCAGCAATAGCGCGCCCGCCTGGTCGCCCGACAGCAAAACCCTCGCCGTCTCTTTGACCCGCGATGGCAGCTCGCAGATTTATCTCGTGAGCGCTGATGGCTCCACCAAACCCCGGCGACTCGTAACCTCCAGTGGCATTGATACCGAGCCCGAATTCTCGCCGGACGGCGCCAGCCTTTATTTCAGCTCAGACCGGGGCGGGTCACCCCAGATTTATCGTATCAGCGTCAACGGCGGCTCCGCCGAGCGCATCACTTTCGGATCGGCCTACAACGTCAGCCCCAAGCTCAGCCCCGATGGCAGACTGCTGGCGTTTGTGACACGGCGTGAAGGTAAGTTTTATATCGCTCTGAAAGATCTCGAAACTAGCCAGGAGAGCATCTTGTCAGACAATGGCAGTGAAGAGACGCCGAGTTTTGCGCCCAATGGTCGTTGGTTGATGTACGCCACACGCGAAGCCGGACGAGATCTGCTGATGGCGGCCTCTGTAGATGGCCGCATCAAACAACGACTCACGGCCGACACTGGCGATATTCGAGAACCCACCTGGGGGCCGTTTGACGGGTCCTGAACAAAACTGCACTTATGTTGCTAACAAAGGGATAAACACATGAAAATGCACCCGCTTCTGGCCATGTTGCTTGCTGTCGCTGTCGCCGCCTGTACCCCAAACGTCAAACTAGACGACTCGGGCGCGGCGATCGAGAACCGAACGGGCGGTGCTGGTGCGGCTGGACAGGGCGGCGCGGATAGCAGTGGAGTTGACACTCGCAGCGTTGACTCAACAGCCCAGGATCGCCAGGTGGCGCCCATCGTTGCCGAAGAGCAACCAGTGGTTGACCCACTCGACGACCCAGATAGCCTGCTCGCTCAGCGCAGCATTTTCTTTGACTATGACAGCTTCAGCATCGACGACCAGTATCGCCCAATCGTTGAGGCGCATGCGCGTTATTTAGTTGAGAACCCGGGCCGCACAGTTGTCCTTCAAGGCAACACGGATGAACGCGGCAGCCGTGAGTACAACCTGGCCCTCGGACAAAAGCGCGCAGAAGCCGTGCGCCGCGCGATGGCCGTACTAGGTGTTAACGAAGCTCAGGTTGAAGCCATCAGCTTCGGTGAGGAGCGTCCGCGCTCTGTTTCACAAACAGAAGACGCGTATGCCGAGAATCGTCGCGCTGACATGGTTTATCAGTAAGCAAGCTGCTGCGGCCAGCTCGCTGTTATGGGGCTACGTCGCTCTTAACCCGGATCAAGCCCTGTGATTAATACCCTGCCCGTCATCACCTTTACCCAGCAACTGCGGGCCGCTGTCATTGCGCTCCTCATCGCGCCCATGGCGTTGCTGATCGTGCCGTCCACGGCCTATGCATTGTTTGATGACAATGAGGCTCGCCGTGCCATTCTCGATTTGCGCAAACGAGTGGACGTCCTGGAGTCTGACATTTCCAATCAGCTCCGTTCGCTGGAGGGTCGAATCAACTCGCTGCAAGCAACTGCCGGGGGACAACTCACCCTGCAACAGGAAATCGAAGTGCTGCGCGGTGAACTGGCGCGCTTGAGAGGTCAGGTCGAAGAGCAAGGGAATGATCTGGCAAAGACCAGACGCGAACAACGGGATCAGTTCGCCAAAGTTGACTCTCGAATCAAGACGGTTGAGCCAGTCGAGGTCACCATCAATGGTCAGGCGGTGCTGGTTGATCGCAAAGAGCAAGCAGCATTTGATTCGGCATTAAACCAGTTCCGCGCTGGCAATTTTGAGGTCGCAGAACGGTCGTTTGAACAGTTCGACGTGCTCTTTCCGGATAGCCCCTACACGGTCGAGTCGATGTTTTGGCTGGGGTCCAGCCAGTATGCTTTGCGCAAGTACAAAGAAGCAGCGAAGACTCAGGGGCAACTGGTTGATACCTACACGGATAATCCTCGCGCCGCTGACGCATTGCTAAACAAAGGCTTCGCTGAGATTGAGCTCGGCAACAAAGAAGCGGCCAAGCGCAGCTTTGAACTTGTTCAGCAACGCTACCCAGGCACAACCGCCGCCCAGAGTGCCGCCCAGCGTATCAGCGGCTTGTAATGATGCCTGATGAGGCAGCCGTTGAGGCACTCTCTCAAACCGTTGTCTGGAGCACGTTTGCCATAGCGTTTGTCCTTGGCGCGATCATGAGCCGCACCAACTTTTGCACCATGGGTGCGGTGGCCGATATCGTCAACATGGGCGACTGGCTGAGAATGCGCATGTGGCTATGCGCTATCGGCGTCGCGATCATCTCGACCCAAGGCCTTGCCGCGCTCGGCGTAATTGATCTTTCTCGGTCGCTTTATACCGGCACTCAATTGCCGGTTCTGTCATTCGCCGTGGGTGGTTTTTTATTTGGCATTGGCATGGTGCTAGCCTCCGGTTGCGGCAGCAAGACGCTGATTCGCCTCGGCGGCGGCTCGCTCAAATCACTGGTCGTGTTTGTGATGCTCGGCCTGGCGGCATACATGACCTTGCGCGGTGTTTTCGCCCCAATAAGAGTCAATGTGCTTGACCAGATTTGGCGCGCTGAGTTCGCCATCGGGCAAGACTTACCGCGACTTATTGGTGGCGCTGAAATCAGTGCGGGCTTGCGATTGCTGATTGCGGCAGTCATCGGTGGTGGTCTGATTGCGCTGGCATTTGCGGACCGTGAATTCCGCCGCCTTGACCCTATGTTGGCGGGTATCGGTATTGGCCTAGGCATCACAGCCCTTTGGTGGGTTTCAGGTTCGCTCTCGTTTGTTGCCGAACATCCTGAGACCCTCGAAGAAGCTTTTGTCGCGACGACGGCGGGACGCCCCGAATCATTTACCTTTGTCGCCCCGGTTGCTTTCACGCTGGAGCTATTGCTTTTTTGGACTGATGCCAGCCGATTCGTCAGCGTTGGCATTGCCGCTGTACTAGGCATGATTGCTGGTTCATTCGTCTATGCGATCGCCACGCGCAGCTTCAGGTTTGAAGGGTTTCGCGGCCCGGAAGATACGGCCAACCACTTGGTAGGCGGGACACTAATGGGCATAGGCGGTGTGACGGCGCTGGGCTGCACCGTCGGCCAGGGATTAACGGGTTTATCTACGCTTGCTACCGGATCACTGATTGCTTTTGTCTTTATCTGTGCAGGCGCCGTCGCCGGTCTTTACTATCAAATCTGGCGTGTCGAACGCATGGTTTGACCCGGGCGCGCAGCATCGCTAGAATCTCGGGCTTGCCTGCAGAAAACCACGTTCTTGCCAGGCAGCGCTGTTGGAACACGGGGGGTCGTTAGCTCAGCTGGTAGGGCACCGGACTTTTAATCCGTCAGTCGCAGGTTCGAACCCTGCACCGCCTACCACCCCTTCATAAAAAACAGCCAGCGAATCAG
>JBGCFG010000008.1:0-57411 GCA_045106815.1 Burkholderiaceae bacterium
CCGGGTGCGTTGGCCGGGCTACTACAACGGTGCGCCCAACGGGCTTTGGTACACAGCGCCAGAGCAGATTAAGCAAGCCTTAGCGCTGGCCCTTGAAAACGATGTGCTGATTCACATGCACACCAACGGCGACGAAGCCACCCAGCTTGCGCTGGACATCATGACCGACCTGTCTCGAACCCACTCTACCGCTGATCACCGCTTTACGTTGCAACACTGCCAGATGGCTGATGAGGCGCAATTCCGACGCATCAAAGCACTGGGCATGTGCGTCAATTTGTTTGCTAATCACACCTACTATTGGGGCGACGAGCACTATGCTCAGACGGTCGGGCCTGAGCGAGCAGAACGCATGAATGCGTGCGCGAGCGCTCTTCAACATGGCGTGCCGTTTGCCATTCATTCCGATGCGCCGATTACACCGCTTGGCCCTTTGTTTACTGCATGGTGTGCAGTAAACCGTCTGACAGCCAGCGGCAAGACGCTTGGCGAGGCACAAAAGATTTCAGTACAGGACGCGCTTTATGCGATTACGCTTGGCGCGGCGTACACCCTGAAGCTCGACCAGGAAGTTGGTTCGATTGAAGGCGGTAAACAGGCAGACTTTGCCGTGCTGGAAGACGATCCGAGCACGATCGCGCCCGAGCAACTCAAAGATGTCCGTATCTGGGGCACAGTGCAAGGGGGCAGGATTTTCCCAGCAGGTGGCACCAGCTAAAGCAAATGGGTTCAGCGGCGCCAACCATACGAGGCAACCCGGGGCCCCCAGAATTGCCAGTTACCGTGATCGGTGGCTATCTTGGCGCGGGTAAGACCACACTCGTCAACCGAATGCTTAGACAAGCGAACGGAACCAGGCTTGCGGTTCTTGTGAACGACTTCGGTGACATTGCGATTGATGCAGATCTGATCGAATCGGCAGATGATCAAGTGCTTAATCTCGCAGGCGGATGTGTGTGTTGCAGTATCGGCAGCGACTTAATCACGACGCTGACTGAATTGCAGGCCCGACTGGGCGAAATGGATCACGTACTGCTTGAAACCAGTGGGGTAGCAATGCCCGGCGTGGTAGGAGCAACCGTGTCACTGGCATCTGGTGTGAGAAGGCACGCCGTCATTGTCGTGGTGGATTTGCTGAATGGACCCGCCTGGCTCGCGGATACCTATATTGGCGATACGATTGAACGACAGGTGGCGGCGGCCGATGTCCTGATCTTAAACAAACACTCGCTTGCCGATTCGGCAATCGCTGACACGTTCACGCGGCGCTTGACCGAGTTGGCGCCCAATGCGCCGCAACTGGTTAGTGATAACGAACTGCCAATCGCCTCATTGCTGGATTTTGCGCAGGTAGATAAACCCTTAACCGGCAGTTTCATTGCCCCTACCCCTTCACCCGACTATTTGAGTTACCGGTTTGTCAGTCAATCGAATGTTAATCTGGACGAGTTTAAGTCCTGGGTGGCATCAAACGCACAAGGGCTTATTCGTGCCAAGGGGTTTCTGCAAAACCTGGCAGGCAAAAGCTGCCTGGTTCAGATCGTAGGTGCCCGCTGTGATATCCAGCCCTGGCACCAAGCCACTACAGCCGCAAACCAGCTCGTCGTTATCGTTCACAAATCCACGCCAGTCGCTCAGCTCTCTCATGCACTCGCTGCGTTTGGATTGCAACCGTATCAGTCGCTTCAGCAACAATCACAATGATCAAACCTCGCAGGACATGGCTCCTTGGCACAGCAGCAGGCTCTCTCGGCGCGATGAGTGGACTGCCACTGGCCGCGCTGGCCGAAGCCGCAAACAACGGCACCGTTGTCGTCGGTTCCACGACGGCGCCAGAGCACTTGAACTCCGCCATCCAGCCTGGCTTAGCCACCATGCTGCCGGCAGCCCAGCTATTCGCCTCGCCTCTCAGAATGGATGAGCAGTGGCGTCCTCAACCATACCTCGCGCAAGCCTGGCGCGTATCTGAAGACCAACTCAATCTCCACCTGAAGCTTAGTAAAACAGCGCAGTTTCATGACGGCACACCGGTGACCACGGCCGATCTGCTGTTCTCCATCGAAACAGTGCAACGCCATCATCCATTCAAGAGCCTGCTCGCCCCAGTGAAGGCGGTCACGATCGAAGATCGACAATCGGCCGTGATTCGCCTGGCGCATCCGCACCCGGCGCTGGTCTCCGTCCTGTCGACACCCTTTATGCCCATCTTGCCTAAGCATGTGTTTGGCGATGGTCAAAACATCAATACCCACCCTGGCAATCTCGCGCCAGTTGGCAGCGGCCCATTCAAGCTAGTTGACTTCGCGCCGGGCGAGCAGATCGTGCTCGAACGGTTTAGCGAATTCTTTGAGCCGGCGGCCCCCAAACTGCGCCGAATACTCTACAGACGTTACGCTTCCCCGGCCGCGCTATTAGCAGCACTTGCCAAAGGGGAGATAGACCTGCATCTGCAGTTGAATAGCACTGTCGAAATGACGCGCGCAGAGAAGAACGACGATTTGCGTGTCCTGAAAGATGCCGCGCCAGCACTCGGTCCGCTCGTCTGGGTCGCTTTTAATACCCGTCACCCCAAACTTAGCGACAAACGGGTTCGTCAGGCGATTAACTATGCGCTCGACAAGGAGTTCATTGTTAACACCGTGCTGGGAGGCCTACCCAAGAGATCAACCGGCCCAATCGCGAGTGCCAGCCCGTTCTACAGTGCCCAGGTAAATCACTACCCGCAAGACCTCGACAAAGCGATGGCACTACTGGAAAGCGCGGGTCTGAGCGCTGACGACAACGGTGTGCGTCTCTCGCTGCAGATCGACGCCTTGCCGGGCAACCCCGATGTAAAGCTAATTCAGGAATATCTGATTCCTTCTCTGGCAAAGGTCGGTATTGAGGCATCGCTGCGAAGCTCTCGGGAGTTCGAAACCTGGGCGCGCCGCATTGCCAACCATGACTTTGAGGTCACCGTCGACTCTGTCTGGAACTGGGGCGATCCTGTTGTCGGGGTTCACCGCACATGGGACAGCAAGAACATTCGCAAGGGCGTGATCTGGTCAAACACGCAGCAATATGCCAGCCCGAAAGTCGACGAACTGCTCAAGGCGGGCGCATCCACCGCGAACGACAAAGCACGCAAAAGCATCTACGCAGAGCTTCAATCTGTCATCACCGAGGACTGCCCCGTTGCTTTTTTGTGTGAGCTGCCTTTCAACTATGGCATCAATCGGCGTGTCGTTGAACCACCTCGTAGCGTCTGGGGCATGTTATCCCCGGCAACGCAGATGCACGTTAGGACCAGCACCTGAATACCGTTAGTGATCAGGACGACTCAAACAGCCTTGCAGCAAAGCCCGCAACGCAGACTCATCGCACTGATCCCGCGCATAGATCAACAGCAGCTGCGCCTGCTCGTGCGGCAATGAATCGATCGCTGCGATTTCGGTATCTGATGGGCCATGTTGAACCAAGGCGCACGTGATGGGTTGCGTCGCCAACTGCACCCATCCTTTGCATCTTTGTAAGCGACTACCCAGCGTCTGAAACGCAGCGCGCAGACAAATCTCATTAACTGGTCCGTCTGGATACCAAGCAAAGTTCGCAAACTGCATCGACGCATGAGAAACGCCTTGTGGCAAGACCGATTGCAAAGTAGTGGACTCATTATTCAAACGCGTGGGCTCAGTCTGTTCCGTCTCCAAGTCGAGCAGTTGCGTGATTTGTTCGCCTCGACTGAACGGTCCAACCAAGACTGCCGAACCAGGCACGATTCTGTGAAGTAGCTGCAGCGCCTGACTGAGTGTGTCACTGTCCAGTATGTCGAGCTTGCTTGGAAACAAGGTTTGGGCATTTCGAAGCTGGCGCTTAACCGTCGATCCGGCAAACTTGTCTTCACTCAACCGGGCCAGCGACTGCGGGTCGAACAGTGTCACGGTACGGAGCAAATGCATACTCGACCAGCCGCGAACCGCATTGCTCACTTTTGCAGGGTCCGCAACACCGCTTGCTTCCACGATGATTTGTTCAGGAACAGGCTCACTGCTCGCCAGTCGACGTAACTCGGTGGTGAGATCCCCGGCAATTGAGCAACAGATGCACCCATTTGCCAGACTAATGGTATTGCCATCACGCGCAACAATGAGTGACGCATCAACATTGATCGCACCAAAATCATTCACAACAATCGTGATCCGCCGACCGTGATTTCCCGATAAGAGCTCGTTGATCAGCGTGGTTTTGCCTGCGCCCAGATAGCCCCCAATGACCGTGACGGGAACAGGCTTAGGGTTAGGCATTGCTCGCGGTCGGCTGCGGACGCTCAAGCAGTATCCAAGGGAAAGGGTCGCCCTTCGAATACCGTGCCCCAAATCGGAATGTCTTTCAGATCTTCCGGTTTGGTCTCAAACGGATCAGCTTCGAGCACTGTGAAATCTGCCTTCTTGCCTGACCGAATACTGCCAATGCTGTGCTCCATGCCGAGCACATAGGCTGCATCAATTGTGATCGCACGCATAGCCTGCTCAATGCTAATGCACTCTTCGGGCGCCAAAATCTGACCGGATTCACTGATGCGGTTGACCGCAACCCACGCCGAGTTAAGAGGCAGCGCTGGTGCCATGGTGAAATCGGTGTGCAACGCGAAGGTGACGTTGTGCCGTGCGAGTGTGCCAAGCCGCGCCATTTGGGACGCTCGCTCATAGCCAATGCTGTGCTGCCAGTAAGCGTCGCCCAGTTCGTGCAGATAGTAAACATTGGCCGACACAATGGCCCCCAAATCAGCAATGCGGCGCACCTGCTCCGGTGTTGAAACGCCGAAGTGTTCGATAGTGAAGCGGTGGTTCACTCTTGGTCGCTCAAACTGAAGCTCTTCAAGTGTATCGAGCGCAAGCTCCAGCCCAAGGTCGCCTGTGCAATGTGCGTGAATGCGATAGCCCTCATGCCAATACAAACGCGCCAGCTTCTTGAAGGTCTCGGGTGGCACCATCCATTCGCCTTCGTGACCATCGATAAAACCAGGCGCCTGCAATTGCATCAACTCGGCGAAGAAGCCACCGTCAGCAAACAGCTTGACCCCGTTTTGAAAAGCGAGTCGATGCGTATTGAACTGCTTCATGGACTTTACACGGGCCAGCTCGTCTTGATCTGCGTCCGGAGCAAGCCCGCGAGGCGCACCACGCGGCACGTACTGCACTCGAAACGGCGTATCGTCGGTATCCAGCACCTCCAGCAATACGGGCCACTCCCTGTCCATGTCTGCAAGTGGCATGGCCAGATCAGCAATCGTGGTGTGGCCACCGCGCATGACACTTTGCTTGGTCAGCGCCAGGCCGTGTCGAAACCTTGTTGGTTCAAGCAAGTACTTGTTCATGCCGGCCATAGCAACCGATAGCCCAGACTCAAAAAACGCGCCGGTCTGCAAGTTCACCTGAGGGTGCTGTTCGAGCGCCTCACGCTCAAGCCCCATCCAGTCAATCGCCGCATCATTGGCAATCACTTCATGGAATGAGCGCTGCCAAACAATGATGGGCCGTGAGCCCGCCAATTGATTCAAGACGGTTCTATCGACCTCGCCGTGCCAGATCTTGTGATAGCCCCAGGTGATGATGGGCTCAGAAGGATCAGCCAAATCGGCGTCAATCTGCCTGAGCGCATCCAGGTAGGCATCATGCCCTTTAACCGCCTTAGCGGTGCGATCCGGCAACTGCCACTCCATGGCAGTAATGAAGTGCAATGGCAGCAGCATCGCTGCTAACGAAGGGTGCAGGTGTGGATCGATAAAGCCCGGCATCAGGACGTGATCTTTGAAGCGCTCATCAATCTGGTGCGGGTGTGCCGCCAGCCAGGGTGCCATCGTTTCAAGCGTGCCCACTTCAATGATGAGATCGTCGCGGACCGCAACCGCGGTAGCGAGCGGCAAGGATGGATTCATCGTTCGAATCTTGCGGGCGGTATAAACCGTAATGCTGGACATTAGTAGTGCTCCCCGGTGTACGCCGCTATTCGGTGCGGGTGGCTGTTTATTGACTCAGGATTAGCGCTGAATCGGCTGTTGACTGGTCCCAGCGATTATTGCATTGATTGATTTTGCGCTACCCTCTGCCTCTGAAATCGCCACCGCGACGAGTGGCATCTATCTATCAGGGAGACTTAGATGAGAAAAATGAAGGTTTTGCTCACCGGAATCGCCGCGAGCCTGATGCTGGGTTCCGTACCGGCAGTGGCGGCTGAGGAAGGTAAACCAGGCGGTACCGTTGTCATGGTGTCCAGCCAGGTACCAAGGCACTTCAATGCCGCTGTCCAGTCTGGCATTGCCACCATGTTGCCGGCCGCCCAGATCTTTGCATTCCTCGCGCGTGCGGACGATGAATGGAACATTAAACCCTACCTTGCAGAGAGCTGGACCGTTGCTGAAGACAATCTTTCAGTGACCTTCAATCTGCGTAAGGGCGCCACCTTCCACGACGGCAAACCCATCACGTCAAAAGACGTTGCATTCTCAATCGAGATGCAAAAAGCCAACCATCCGTTCAAGACGTCGCTCGGCGCGATCGATAGTGTTGAAACCCCAGATGAGCACACGGCAGTTGTGAAACTCAAGAATCCGCACCCGGCTTTGCTGATCGCAATGTCTACCTCGATTCTGCCGATCATTCCGGAGCACATTTATAACGACGGGCAGGAAATTAAATCTCACCCCCGCAACACCAACGATGTCGTCGGTTCAGGCCCGTTTGTGCTCAAGGAGTACAAGAAGGGCGAGTACATGGTGCTCGAAAAAAATCCAAACTACTTCATTGAGAATCGGCCTTACCTCGACAAGATCATTATCAATATCATTCGGGATGGTTCAAGCCGTGTAATTGCAATGGAAAAAGGTGATGCCCACATTTACCCCTTCATCTCATCGGTATCTGACATCACACGCCTGAAGAAAGCCAGTGGTCTGGTAACGACTGATGATGGTTACGAAGGCATTGGCCCCAACAACTGGCTGGCCTTCAACACCAAGAAAGCACCGCTTGATGATGTCAGAGTTCGTCAGGCCATTGCCTACGCGATTGACCGTAACTTCATCACAAAAGCCCTCCATCGCGGCGCATCGAAACCATCTACTGGTCCGATCGTCCCTGGTTCTCCTTTTTATACCGATGATGTCGCCACCTACGACGTTGACTTGAAAAAATCGATGGCTTTGCTGGACGAAGCCGGATTTAAGCCAGGCGCTGACGGAATGCGCATGAAACTCGCTGTGGATTACCTCCCAGCCGTTCCCGATGTTCAGCAACGAGTAGCGGAGTACCTGCGCCCGCAGCTTAAAAAAGTTGGCATTGAAGTTGAAGTGCGCACATCGCCTGATTTCCCGACCTGGGCCAAGCGGGTCTCAAACTGGGAATTCGACATGACAATGGACCTACCCTTCAATTGGGGTGACCCGGTTATCGGTGTGCATCGGACCTATCTATGCGACAACGCCAAGAAAGGCGTGATCTGGTCAAACACCCAGCAATACTGCAACGAGGAAGTCGATAAATTGTTGGTAGCAGCCGGTGAAAACATGGATGCCGAGGAAAGAAAGCAGCAGTATTTTGCGGCAACCAAAATCCTGGCTGATGAGTTGCCCGTTTACTGGCTGAACACAGTGCCATATCACACCTCGTACAACGAGAAGCTCGCCAATCCGCCCATGAGCGTTTGGGGAACGATTGCACCGTGGGATGAAATGTATTGGAAAGAGCAGCCTAAGTAAGCAGGCTGACCAGCACTTCCAGGAACAAGGCCATGTCGTTTTTGATCATGCTAGTCAAGCGCATCAGCTATGGCCTAACCTTGTTACTGGCCGTGTTGGTGTTCGGGTTTCTCCTTCTGCATCTAGCCCCTGGAGATCCGGCCGATGTAATTGCCGGTGAAATGGGCGGTGCTACTGAAGAAATGATGGCGCAGATCAGGGCCGACTATGGCCTTGATCGTCCGCTGATCGTGCAACTAGGTTCTTACATCGGTAAGGTCGCCCAGGGTGACCTGGGTTACTCCTACTACTTTAACGAACCTGTCTCGGGCCTCATTCTTGACCGTCTTGGTCCAACGATACTGCTGGTAGCCAGTTCGCTTTTTCTGGCGATCCTGGTGGGCACTCTGCTTGGCGTCATGGCAGCCCGCAAGCCCAATGGCTTGTTGAGCCATGCCGTCACAGTTGTGGCCCTGATTGGCTACGCACTACCCGTTTTCTGGACGGGCATCATGCTTGTGATCCTGCTGGCATCGGTCTTTCCATTGTTTCCGGTCTCAGGAATGCACAACGTCATGAAAGACGCTTCGGGTTTTTCGTACGTACTCGACGTGTTGCATCATCTTGCATTGCCTGTGCTGAGCTTATCAACGATCTATCTAGCCTTTTACAGTCGACTTTCCAGGGCCAGCATGTTGGACGTCTTGGGTGCTGATTACGTGCGGACCGCTCGCGCGAAGGGCCTGGCTGAGTCGGTTGTGATCTACAAACATGCATTGCGCAATGCAGTGCTGCCTGTAGTCACCTTTGCCGGACTGCAATTTAGCTCGCTGTTTTCGGGGGCCGTCCTCGTAGAAACCGTATTTAGCTGGCCTGGATTAGGCACCCTCGCCTACGATTCAATCCTGCGGCGTGACACGCCAACCCTGCTGGGAATCCTGTTCTTCGCAGCGCTCATTGTCGTGGTCGTCAATCTGCTGACTGATCTTGCCTACCGCATTGTTGATCCGCGAATCAAGACGGCGGCAGCGCTATGAGTACGGTGATACCGCCAGCGGCTGAATCTGCGCAACCCATCAAGGTCGAACACCCCCTGCTCGAAACAGCGCGGATGTTTGCGCGCAACTGGGCTGCCATGCTCGGCCTCATCTTGTTGGTGCTTATAGTGCTGACTAGCATTGTGGGCCCCATTCTGTACCCGGTAGACCCTTTTGAGTTGGTCTGGGCACCCTTGTCACCGCCAGGCGAAGAAGGCTTCGTGCTCGGCACGGACACACTGGGACGAGATTTACTGGCTGGACTGATTTACGGTAGCCGTGCCACCCTAGCTGTCGGTGGTGCGGCTGCGCTAATAACGATCGTCATTGGCGTACTGGTTGGGGCTCTGGCAGGTTACTACCGCGGCTGGGTTGAGGAAGCCCTGATGCGTATCACCGAATTTTTTCAGGTTTTACCGCCGCTATTGCTAGCGATGGTCATGATCATGCTTTTCAAACCATCGCTTGTGACCATCGCGGTTGCCATTGGCATCGTGTCATGGACCGGTACGGCTCGATTGGCGCGCGCCGAGTTTCTGCGTATTCGCGAACTTGAGTATGTCAAAGCAGAACGCGCGATCGGCTCTCGCGACAGACGAATCATTTGGCAGGTTATGCTCCCCAATGCCGGGCCGCCGCTCATCGTGAGTGCTGCGCTATCGGTTGGTACTGCCATCTTGTTTGAAGCTGGTCTGAGCTTTCTGGGATTGGCAGACCCCAATGTCATGAGCTGGGGATATCTGATCGGCATTAATCGACCTTACATTCTGGAGGCATGGTGGCCGGTCACGTTTCCGGGCATTGCCATCTTCATTACGGTTCTGGCGGTCGTCTTGGTTGGTGATGGACTCAATGACGCACTCAACCCCAAGTTGAGGCAGCGATGAGCAAGCACCATGACCCCTTGCTATCTGTGCAGGGATTGTCTGTCGAGTTTGATCTAAAAGACAAAACGAGCTCGCGCGTCATTAACGATTTGTCATTTGATCTTCGGCCGGGCGAAACCTTAGGTATCGTGGGCGAGTCAGGCTGTGGCAAAAGCATGACAGCCTTGGCGATCATGCGCCTGGTCCCGATGCCGCCGGGCAGAATCGCGGGCGGCCAGATTAGTCTGGCTGGTGAGCAACTGCTCACGGCGTCGGAAGAGCGGATGCGCGAAGTGCGTGGCAACGACATTTCGATGATTTTCCAGGAGCCGATGACATCGCTCAACCCGGTGTACACCGTCGGCGATCAGATCGCAGAGACCGTTCGGCTGCATCAGGGATTGTCGCGCAGCGATGCTCGGCATAAGGCAGTTGAAATGCTTAAGGCTGTGAGCATGCCCGCGCCGGACAAGCGCGTTGATGAATATCCGCATCAGTTGTCGGGCGGCATGCGTCAGCGCGTCATGATCGCCATGGCACTGGCCTGTGAACCCAAAGTTCTGATTGCCGATGAACCAACTACCGCGCTCGACGTCACAGTCCAGGCGCAGATTTTTGATCTGCTGAAACAGCTACAGGAAGAGACTGGCACCGCCATCATCATGATCACGCATGACATGGGTGCGATCGCAGAAATGACGCAGCGGGTGGTCGTCATGTATGCCGGTCGCAAGGTTGAAGAAGCCAGTGTTGATGAAATCTTGTCACAACCGCGCCATCCCTACACGCAGGGCCTGATCACCTGCGTGCCTCATTTGCAAGCTGAACCGCCGGTTGAACGCCCCCCGCTGCCCGAGATTCCGGGCATGGTCCCATCGGTTAAAGAGCTTGGTGCTGGTGGTTGCCCCTTCGCGCCACGCTGCGCACAGGCCATGCCCAAGTGTCGGGAAGCGATGCCGCCAGCGACAAGCATTGCCGTCGGGCATCAAGCCGCATGCTGGCTCAATGTCGCCCCCAATGAAGCGAGCGTTGGGGTGAGTCAATGAGCAACGACGAAAACAATCTGCTTGAGATCGACGAGCTCAAAGTCCACTTTGCCGCGGGCAAGCGGCACCTATTGGCGCAGCCCACCAAAGTTCACGCGGTCGATGGCGTCTCTTTGAACATTCGTCGCGGCTCGTCATTTGGACTGGTTGGCGAATCCGGGTCGGGAAAGACAACGACCGCGCTGGCCGTCATGCGCCTCGCCCCAATCACTGCGGGAGATATTCGCCTAAACGGACAGGAAATTGGCCAGCTACAAGGTGAGTCGCTCCGAGAGGCGCGACGCCAGATGCAAATCATCTTTCAGGATCCGTATTCTTCTCTTAACCCGCGCGTTAGAGCCGGCGCAATTGTTCGCTCACCGCTTGATCAGCTAGAAGTTGGCGATGAATCGCACCGCGCAGCCCGCGTAGAAGAGTTGTTCAAACTGGTTGGTCTACGCCCTGAGCAGCAGGCTCTGTTTCCCCATCAGTTTTCCGGTGGGCAGCGCCAGAGAATCGGCGTTGCGCGCGCACTCGCGACCCAGCCCGAGCTTATCGTTTGTGACGAGCCAGTGTCAGCACTGGACGTGGCGATCCAGGCGCAGATTCTGAACCTGCTCCGGCGTTTGCAAGACGATTTCGGGCTAACCTATTTGTTCATCTCGCATGACCTCGGTGTTGTTCAATATATGTGCGACGAAATTGCCGTGATGTACCTGGGTCAGATTGTCGAACGGGCCGATCGGATGAGTCTTTTCCGTGACCCCTTGCATCCCTATACGTGGGCACTATTGTCAGCGGTGCCCACAGCTGACCGAAGCGTCAAATCAAAGATTGAGCGGATTCGGCTCGCGGGCGATCCACCCAGCCCGATCAACCCACCACCGGGTTGCCGCTTTGCGTCGCGCTGCCCGTTTGCAGTCTCTCAATGCGCCGCAGAAACCCCGCCTCTTAGGGCGGTCAATGGTGACCACATGATCGCCTGCCATTTGGTCAGTGATGACGGCGTGCCGCCGCAGCGCCGCAACTAGCGCCAAGGCCATATAAGCGCCAAGTCCGGCGTGCCCACAGCGACACTGTCAAGCATTCAAGTGTCCTTGCTCGCCGGCGCCGTCTGGGCGCGCGGCGGGTAAACTCTCTTATCAAAGATTGCCCGCCGGAGACAGTATGAACGCCCCAATCGCAAACAACCGTATGGAAATGACCCTTACTGACCGCTACACGGCGGAAACGGGTTGGCTTTACATGACGGGGATGCAGGCCCTGGTCCGGCTGCCGTTGCAACAACGGATGCGCGATGCGGCCGCAGGGCTCAATACAGGCGGATATATCTCAGGTTACCGCGGCTCACCAATGGGGCGGTATGACATTGAGCTTTGGGCGGCTGAAGATCACCTCAAAGCCCACAACGTCGTTTTCCGGTCTGCCGTTAACGAGGACCTTGCTGCTACCGCACTTTGGGGTTCCCAATATGTAGGCGTCTTTCCCGGTGCAAAGGTGGATGGCGTGTTTGGTATTTGGTATGGCAAAGGCCCCGGTGTCGACCGCTCGGGCGACCCGTTGCGGCATGCCAACCAGGCCGGGGCGGGTAAACTCGGCGGGGTAGTTGCGATTGCCGGCGATGATCATGGCGCCAAGTCATCCACGGTTGCGAACTACTCAGACTTGAATTTTGTGGCGGCGGGTATACCGGTGCTCTACCCTGCCAATGCACAAGAGTTGCTTGACCTTGGCTTGCACGGTATTGCGATGAGTCGCTACTCCGGTTGCTGGACAGGTATGAAGGTCGTCACCGATGTTGTGGAAGGCGGCGGCTCTGTTTATGTCGCTCCTGACTCGCCCAAGATCGTTCTACCGCCAATCCCCTCGATGGCAGATGGTGGCTTGAACAGTCGGCCAATCGACATGCCATTGCCGCAGGAGGAGCGCCTGTATCACCATAAGCATCAAGCGGTACTGGCCTACGCACGTGCCAACGGCATTAACCGCGTGACGGTCGACTCCGTCCACGCCAAAGTAGGCCTCGTCGCCGCTGGTAAGGCCTGGCAGGATCTGCAGCAAGCACTTGGCGTACTAGGTCTTAACCAAAAGACAGCCGCTGAGCATGGCTTGCGAATTCTGAAAGTGGGCATGGTGTGGCCGCTCGACCCAGAGATTATTCGCAGCTTTGCTGCCGGGCTTGATGCGATTGTCGTTATCGAAGAAAAACGGCCACTACTCGAAGACCAGATTCGCGCCGTGTTGTATGGCACTGCGAATGCGCCGGCACTGTACGGCAAGCATGACCAGGGTTCAGTATTTGATGCCACCCAGCGCGCTCGCCTGTTCCCGAACGCCGGAGAAATCTCACCAGGACTGATCGCCTCGGTAACCAATGAAGTGCTTCGCCGGCATGCGCAGACTGATCTGGCGCAGCGCCACCAGTTAACGCTTGCGCCCGTTGCGGGATTCACACCGGCAGAGTCCGCCCCCGAGCCGGCCGCCCCGATCGAAGGGGAGGACGCGGCGACTCAGACAATTCAACTGCACCGTCCGGGTGCTCATTCGATCGTACCTGTGCGGGCGCCAACATTTTGTTCAGGTTGCCCCCATGCCCGATCAACCAAAGTGCCGGAAGGCTCGCGGGCCCTGGCCGGCATCGGATGTCATTCAACCGCTATCTTGCAAGACCCGGTTAAAACCACAACCTGGTCGCACATGGGCGGTGAAGGCGTGCTGTGGGTTGGCCAGCAGCCATTTACCGAAGAGCCCCATGTGTTTGCCAACATCGGTGACGGCACCCTCTTCCACTCCGGGTTCCTCGCTGTTCGCCAGGCAGTGGCGGCAAAAGTGCCGATGACCTATAAGGTCCTGTTCAATGGCTTTGTGTCCATGACCGGTGGCCAGGCCATTGATGGTGAAGCTACCGTGCCCAGCATCCTTGAGCAGTTTGCGGCTGAAGGTGTCAAGAAGATGGCGGTAGTGACTGATGAGCCACTGAAGTACGAAGGCGTTAAGTTGCCAGCCGGCGTACCGGTTCATCACCGTAGCGAACTGGAAGCCGTGCAAATCGCTTTCCGCGAGTATCCGGAAGTATCCGTCATTGTGTACGACCAGCCATGCGCGACCGAAAGAAGACGGCTGCGCAAGCGCGGAAAATGGGAAGACCCCAACCAGCACACATTCATTAACTCAGCAGTTTGCGAGGGATGCGGCGACTGTGGTCAGGCCTCCAACTGCTTGTCAGTCGAGCCGCTCGAAACTGAAATGGGCCGCAAGCGGCGCATTAACCAGTCATCTTGCAACAAAGACTTTACGTGTGTGGAGGGATTCTGCCCAAGCTTTGTGACTGTTAAAGGTGCACAGCTACGCGGCAAGAAAAAGGCTGGGGAGAAAGTAGCTGCAACGGTGGCTCCTTCACCCGTTGAAGATGCAGTCAGTCAACTGCCGACCCCTGCCTATGCACTGCCTGACCGTTCCTGGAGCATTCTTGTCGCCGGTATCGGCGGCACTGGTGTTGTGACAATCGGCCAGACCCTGGCCGTGGCGGCTCACCTTGAAGGCCTCTACAGCTCAAATCTAGACGTAACGGGGCTTTCGCAGAAGTACGGCGCAGTGCACTCGCATGTGAAACTCGCGTCCAAGCCTTCAATGCTGCACGCCACCCGCATCGCCGATGGCGAAGCTGACGCACTCGTCGGTTGCGATTTGATCGTGAGTGCGAGCGATGACACGATTGTCCGACTGGCCAGTGGCAAAACCGCCGGCGCCGTGTGTACCGATATGGTGCCTACCTCGGCATTCTCGCGCGACCCAGACTGGTCTGCCAACGTGCCGGCACTCACCGAACGTGTCAGCGATGCGCTGGCAGGTGACCTGAACAAGTTCGACGCCCTGCGCCTGTCGCGCGAGTTATTGGGTGACTCGCTAGGCGCCAACATGATGCTGCTGGGGGCTGTTTGGCAAATGGGCAAGGTGCCACTCAGTCTTGAGGCGATTCATCGCGCGATTGAGTTGAATGGCGTAGCGGTGACGATGAACAAAGCAGCCTTTCACTGGGGCAGACAAGCCGCGGTTGATCTGGATGCGGTTGAACGCGCTGCTACGCAAAATAGTAACGCCGGTGCCGAGACGAGCGACGAGCAGGCTCAGTCAAATGTCATCTCTCTTAGCAGGCCACGCCTGACCAGCTTTGCTGATGTGCGTGCCCACCGAATTGACTGGCTTACTCGCTACCAGAGCAAGCGCTATGCCAAGACCTATGCCCGTCAGCTTGATGAGGTTCAGGCAGTGGCAGAACCAATGGCAGCTGACACCAACGAACTCAGCATGACCATTGCCCGCAATCTCGCCAAGCTGATGGCGCACAAAGATGAATTTGAAGTGGCGCGGCTCTACACAGACCCTGCCTTCCAGCAGGAATTACGCAAAAACTTCGAAGGCGACTTTAGCCTCACGTTCCACGTTGCTGGTGGTCCGTTTGGCAAGCGGGACGAGACCAGTGGCAATCTGGTCAAGCGCGAAGTCGGCCCCTGGTTAATGACAGCATTTAGGTGGCTTGCCAAAATGCGCTTCATGCGAGGATCAGTGTTTGACGTTTACCGCAACAGCGAAGAACGCCAGCTTGCTGCGCAACTACTTGCGAAATACCAGGAAGATCTGGCACTGATTCGCGAGCATTTGAAGCAAGACAACATCCCGGCTGCGATGGCACTCGCTGCCTGGCCGGAGACGGTTCGAGGCTATGGTCATGTTCGACAAGCCCAGGCTGAAACCACACTGGCCGGACGCGATGAGCTTCGGGCAGCGATGCTTGGCAAAGCGAGCGCCCGCACCAGCGGCGCTGTCGAGATGGCTGCCTGACAACTTCCCAACTGATGACAAGGATCCAACATGAGTATTGAAAGACACCATACCAATCAACGCATGAGCCAGATCGTCAAACACAACGGTACCGTTTATCTCGCCGGCCAGGTGGGCACGGCAGGTGAATCGGTGACCAAACAAACCGAGACGATTTTGCAAAAGATTGATGGTCTGCTGACTGAGGCTGGCTCCAGCCGGGAGCATGTTCTGCAAGCCATCATCTGGCTCGCCGACATGTCTGACTTTGCCGAAATGAATGCCGTGTGGGATGCCTGGGTACCAGAAGGCCATGCGCCTGCGCGAGCCTGCGGTGAAGCGAAGCTGGCACGGCCTGACTTCACTGTTGAAATCACCGTTATTGCTGCCTCTAAGGGCTAAGCCAAGCCTGAGTAAGCGCCCCATTTGATGTCAAAACCTCTCAGCGACCGCGTCATCACGATTTACTGCGGTCTGCTGATGGCAGTGACTGCGTTTTCCATTGACATCACGTTGCCGTTTTTCAGTCAGATTCGTGAGGCCATGCAGGCCAGCGATCAGACCGTGTTCGCGACCATCACGGTCAACATTTTTTGTCTGGGGATTGGACAACTCTTTTTCGGTTCGATATCGGATCGATTTGGGCGCAAGCGTGCCGCCAAGATTGGGCTATCAATTTACCTGATCGGGGCTGTCGTTGCCTTTACTGCCTCTAGCATGACCGCGCTATTGCTGGGGCGGGCGTTACAAGGCTTTGGCGGCGGCGCCGCGCCGGTCGTTGCACGCGCCATTATCCGTGACCGCTTCACCGGTGACCGCATGGCCCAAAACATGGCGCTGGCATCGGGCATTTTTTCGATTGGACCGATCCTGGCGCCGTTAATTGGCGCTGGCATGATTGAACTGGGCGCTGATTGGCGCGCGGTCTTTGGGGCGATGATCCTGATGGCAGCCATGCTCCTGGCTGCTCTGAGCAAAATCCCAGAGACGCTCGCCCAACCCAATCCTGATGCCCTCAAGCCGAGGGCCATCGCGAGTAACGTGACAGCGCTGTTTAGCCAGCGCCAGTCCCGCTACTTCCTGCTGCTATCAGGCTGGACGATGATTTGCATCGTCATGATTATTTCCGGCATGCCACTGGTCATGGAGAATGCCTTCGGCGTGACCGGATCGCTGTTCGCTGTGATGTTCGCGGTGCACGGCTTAGGCATCATTATTGGACAATGGGCAAATCACTGGCTCATTGGACGTATTGGCACGCTGGGCGCCTCTATATACGGGGCTATAACACTTGTCGCAGCCTTCAGCCTGATTGTGCTGCTGACCTGGTTCGACTGGCTCAGCGCCTGGGGCCTGGCCATCCTCATCGTCATGTTTGCGGTTGGCTATCTGCCGGTGTACTCAAACGCCGCAAGCCTGACGCTGGAGCATCACGGCCAACGCGCCGGTTTTGCCGCGGCGTTTTTCGGCGCCTATGGTCAGCTTTTTAGTGCCACCGCAACAACTGTCTTTCTAGCGTATTCGGCAGGCTCGCTTCTGGCGTGGTCTAGCATCCTGCTTCTCGTGGGCACAGTCACCTTAATCGGTTTGCTCGCGTGGCGAGGTATGTCCACTGAGGTCATATCCCCTTCCGCAAGCAACTCTTCAAGCGCGAACGCCACGTAGCTCAAAACAAATTGGAGAAACCGCATGGCCATTAGAAACGTCTTCAAGCATACCGATGAACTCAAAGCGAACATTGAGAATTTGTCAGTGGACGCCTTGCGAGATGAACTCAGCGCGAACCCGGACCTGCTGCTCGTTGATATTCGCGAGATTCAGGAAGTAGTCGACCTCGGCACCATTCCGGGGGCAAAGAATGTTGCGCGAGGCATGTTGGAGTTTTGGGCCGATCCAGCAAGCCCATACTACCGAGACTACTTCTCGGAAGACAAACGGATCGTGACCTTCTGCGCCGGCGGTGGCCGCTCGGTCTATGCGACCCTAGCGCTCAAAGACATGGGTTACACCAATGTTGCGCACCTGGAGGCAGGGTTCAATGGCTGGAAAAAATCGGGTGGTGATGTGCAGGAAGTTGCCTCAACCAGCAAGTGGGTTAGGCGATAGGCTAGCGCCAAGTCGAACGAACCCGAGGACGTACATGACGGTTGCGCTAATAGCAGCAGCTGTTCGGACTGTATTCAGCCATGTCCATCGGGTCAAATACTCCCGCCATAAGCGTGCCGCCTCGTCGCTTGCCGGTTCAGCGATTGCTAATCGATCGTTGAGCGGTACGTTCCCGATGGCCGTCACGGCAAAAGTACCAAGCAAATAGGCCGCAGCCCCTGCCAGCCAATACGGGGCCGACGCCATTTGCCAGTGGCTGAGTGCGTAGACTGAGATCAGCACTGACATCACGGCCGTCCCCAGGAATAGCCCCAGGAACGAACGATTCAGGACGACGATGTTAATCGACTGCATGGCGGAAATTCCGTGCGCAGCAGGGATATGAGACAAAGCTTTCATTACAAAACTGGAGAAAGCATAAAAGATGCCGCCCACAAGCGCAGACCCCAGTGCCGCCACCAGCACCGAAACGATTATCGCCGTAGTCATGCCGCCTTCCCCTCGATTTTGGCGTGCCAAATGCCACGAGCCGCAACGTCACGCGCAAACTCGGCGAAATCGCGCGGCTCACGGCCAAGCGCACGTTGCACGCCATCGCACAAGTAAGCGTTTCGACCGTCAAGGACGGTGCCGAAGAGGTAGTTCAAGAGCCACGCCACCTCCGCCGGCGCACCCGATTCAACGATGGCCTTCGCAAACGCTTCATTCGGCACGCGTACAAATTGCACCTGCCGCCCGCTTGCATTGGCAATCTCCCGGGCAAGCTCGGTCATGGTCAGTAAACGTGGACCGGTAAGCTCATACACTTGACCATGGTGAGTGCGCTCGGTCAGCGCAGCGACCACGACATCCGCAATATCGTCCACATCGACAAACGGTTCACCGACATCTGCCGCTGGCAGGGTGATAGTTCCGCCAAGCACCATGCCCAGGAACTCGCCTTCGGAGAAGTTCTGCATGAACCAACTTGATCGGACAATCGTCCATTCGACCCCCGCATTCTGCACAATTGCCTCGCAGATCTGCGCCTCTTCCTCACCCCGACCTGATAACAGCACAAGTCGTTCTACCCCACACTCAACAGCCATCTTCACAAATGCTTGAATATGATCAGCAGCGCCGGGAACCGCTAGGTCAGGGGCATAACTAATGTAGGCCTGCGTAATTCCTGACAGGTGGTGACGCCAGGTGCTCTGGTCATGCCAGTCGAATGATGGCGTTGAAGATCTAGAAACGGTGCGAACGTTCATGCCGCGTTCCCGAAGACTCGCCGCAACGCGCCGACCAGTTTTACCTGTACCGCCAAGAATAAGGGTCTGAGTGTCTGAGGTTTGAATCGAATCTGTTTGCATCACGGGCTCCTGTTTGAGATTTAGACTCGCGGCCAATCGAACGATTGACTGCAGCGCCCCTGTAGTCTCGGTCGGCTACGTACCAAGCACCATGTGTGACCGACTCAAATACATATGCAACTGCCTCAAAGTCAGTGTTGCTCAGATTAGTAATTTAGTAGACTCTCCAAATGGATGATTTAGGCGGATTGCTCAGCGCACCTCGGGCCCGGGGCGCATTCGCGCTGCGGAACGTAATGGCACCACCCTGGTCTCTCAGAATCGAGGCCGAGTCGCCATTAACCCTTATCGCCGGTATGACAGGTGAGGTATGGATCATGAGCGATTGCGCCGAGCCGCTACGTGTGGGCCCTGGCGATGTTGCCGTGACTCGTGCACCAGACCACTACACGGTGGCTGACTCGCCCGAAACCCCTCCATCGGTCTTTATTCGACCAGGTCAGGACTGTCGCGACAAAGACGGCCATTCCGTCCTGGAAGACATGACCCACGGCGTCCGAACCTGGGGAAACGACCCAAAAGGCAGCACGATGTTTCTGGTGGGCGCGTACGAACACCTGAGTGATATTAGCGACAGGCTCCTGCGCGCGTTGCCGCCGGTATTGGTCATGTCTCAAGCAGAATGGGAGTCGCCACTCGTATCCGTACTATGCGATGAAATGAGGCGCGACGAACCCGGGCAAGCGGCGGTGCTCGACCGCCTGCTGGACCTGCTCGTCACAGCCGTACTCAAGGCATGGTTTGCTCGCCAAGACGCCAGCCGACCCGAGTGGTGGAGATTTCAGGGAGATCGCATCGTTGAGCGGACGCTCCGAATGATGCATGAAGACCCAGCTCGCCCGTGGACCATTGATGCTCTGGCCAGGGAAGTCGGTACATCGCGCGCGTCGCTCTTGCGACGGTTTCAAGATCTGGTTGGTGAGCCACCCATGACTTTTCTAAAAAACTGGCGCATGGCGCTGGCGGCCGATCTGCTTTGTCAGCCCCAGGAGACGGTGGGCACAGTTGCCGAAAAAGTTGGCTATGCAACGCCATTTGCGTTTTCGGCAGCCTTCAAAAGAGTTCGCGGTTTAAGTCCCAGACAGTTCCGCGAAAGCTCTCTAGAGAGCCGATGACTGCGGCCCCCCCTCACGAATAATCGATCGTCGTCGAATATCCGGACTCTTGATGCAACGCCCAGTAGCCCTGACTCAGGGCGCGAGTCAATGGGCCGGGGCATTGCTCAGCCATGGTTTGTCCATTCACGCTGGCGACCGGCAAGGGCCCTCCCCCAGAGGTTGAAATAAACACCTCTCGCGCCGCCTGCAACTCTGCCACGGGCAATACGCGCGTCTCGCAGCGAATCTTCCTACGGTGCGCCAACTCCAAAATGGTCTTTCTCGTGATGCCATGCAACACGCCTTCAGCCGGTGTGACAAGACACTCGCCGTTCCACGCGAAGATATTAAAGCCTGGGCCCTCAACGACATTGCCATTGCCATCAGTGAGTAAGACACTATCAGCGCCTCGATCAAGCGCGTCCAGCAAGCCCATTGTCAGGTCATTCCAGTGATAGTTCTTAGCAGTCGGATCAACCGACGCAGGAGGAATGCGCTGTACATCACTTACCAGCAAGTTCATGCCCTCGGTTCGACGCTTGTCGTCCGCAAGCCAAACAAACGGCACCGCAAACGCCCAAAATCTATTCACCGCTTCGCGTGGGTCTCGCGAGCCCCAGGGCGGCTGACCGCGCGTGCAGATCATCTCGACATAGCTGGACCGCAAACCGCTTGCGCGCACGCATTCGGCCAAGATGCTTGTAATCTGCTCATCAGTCAGACCTGGATTCAGTCGAAAGCGCTCGCAGCTATGCCTGAATCGGGCCAGGTGATCTTGTAAGCGAAAAAATGCGCCATCCCAGACAGTGACGACATCATAGGTAGCGTCACTTCTGAGGAATCCCCAATCAGTCATCGGGATGGCGGCCTGCGCGATCGGCACAATTTTGCCGCCATCCTCATGGCTTACCCAAGCCGCTCCATCACAAAACGGATTTGCCTCTGAGTTGGCAGAAGGGCTGGGGGTGACCATGCTTTACTTACTCGTAGCAGTTATGAATTCGCGAGTAGCATCATTGACAACTTTCGGATCAGACGCGCTCAGAAAATGCTGCCCACCCTGCACGATCTTGAGGGAAGCTTGCGGCGAGTTCACAAACATCTTGATCTCGTGTTCTGCATTGGCAACTGAATAGACGCTGTCATCCGTGCCGTGAATCCAAAGGACAGGACACGTTACGCCATCCAGGCGGCCGTGCAATCCATCGCGATCACGTAGATTGATCGAACACTGTCGGAGCCGCCGCCGTCCCTCATCGCCCGCATAGTTTTTCTGCATGCTTGTATGCCAAAACTGTCGTTCAGAGTCTGAGACGTTCTCGCCAAGCCCTGCCCCCAAAACGCCATCTATAAACTCGCCCGCCACGACCCAATCAGCGTCAACCGGCTCGGCAAGGGCGTCGATTGCGCCCGTGGTGAATTCGATTCCATCCCAGCAACCGCGGTCACGACTACTCTGACTCTCGTAGTCCATCGACGTGCCAAGAGGGATAATGCCTTTGATGCGCGCAGGCTCCAGCATGGCCATACGGGCTGCCACCCAACCACCCTGGGAGGTACCCAAGACATAAGCCGCTGGAATGTTCAAAGCCTCCAATACTTGAAGATTGGCTATGGCTGTGTCCCAGTATGTGTACTGTTCAACAGGCGCACGGGTTTCGCCATGACCATACAATTCAATCGCAAGCAGGTTGACCGCAGCCGCGAGCTTGTCATCGGAAAACTGCGGACGGTACAAATCAACTGAAGTACCAAATGAATTCACGAGAACGAGCGTGGGTTTTGACGCGTCGTACGCCTGGCCAAACTTATAGCCGATCGTTGATCCGCCTAAATGCGGCACCTTGATTGTCTCAGTCATTATTGTTCCTCGTCGCTGTATTCGGGAGGCCACAGGCTAACGGGTGACCTTGGCTCACGTCGACCAAGACCATCCACCCTCAGTGGTCAGCAAGCAATACCAGCTCCTAGCCCTGCAAAGCACATCCTTTGATCAAAGACGGGCGAAAGAGACAACTTTCTGATGGCGCCGCCTAATACCCTAGTGCACACCCGTCTTTGCGGGGATCTGATGCGCCCGACAGCACGTTGCTTTGCAAATCAAGTCTGATCGCCTGCGAACCGCCAATACCGATCTCCGGGCGCACCACGTTATGACCCTTGGCGCGCAGTTCATCAGCGACAGAATCTGTATACCCAGACTCTAACCCTAATTGATCCAGTGCCAGGTCTGCAAAACCACGGGGCATATCCATGGCCTGCTGAATTGACATGCCATAGTCAACCAGGTTTGTGACAAAGCGAGCATGTCCGGCAGCCTGGTAGGCCCCACCCATAACTCCAAACGGCATGAGGTATTCGCCCGGCTTCGTTAGCAAACCGGGAATCAAGGTATGGAGCGGCCGTTTGCGTGGCTGCAGCTCGTTAGGATGGCCTTCCGTGAGATTCAAGCCTGCCCCGCGGTTCTGGAACAAGATCCCAAACTTGTTAGACGCCAGACCCGAACCGAACGGATGAAAGATCGAATAGATCAGTGAGATAGCGTTTCGCTGCTCATCAACAACCGTCAGATAAATCGTGTCTTTATGAACAGCTTCCGTCGCAAACGAAACATCCCCAATAGCTTTGTCAGGATCAATAAGCGCGGCAAGTGCGTCAGCGGTTTTTTCCGACAACAAATGATCGAGCCTTAGCGTGGAGTGATCCGGATCTGCCACAAAACGGTCGCGTGCCTCATACGCCAGTTTGGTTGCCTCCGCCTCAAGGTGCATACGCATCGCGCCATCTGGTGGTAACTTGGCCAGGTCGAAACGCTTAAGAATATTCAGTATGAGCAATGCAGTCGCACCCTGGCCGTTTGGCGGCAACTCAAACAACTCGTGACCGTGATAGTTGGTCATGATGGGCTCTACATAGTCTGCCCGAGTGGTCGCGAAGTCTTCGAGGCTATGAACAGCTCCCATCGCGTTCAGTGAATCGACCATGTCTTGCGCGACCTCACCCTCGTAAAACCCGCGCCTGCCTTGAGCCGCAATTTTGCGCAGAACTTCGGCCTGACCTTGAGCACCGAAGGCCTCTCCCTCAGCGTAGGCGCGCCCACCGTTGAGAAAGAAGCGTCTGGCGTCACCTTGTAATCGGTGCTCAAACGCCTGCCAGTCGCACGCGGTTCTAGGTGAGACAACCACGCCTTGCTCAAACGATTCAATCACTGGTGCAAGGCATTCAGCCCAGCCAAGTCGTCCGTGATCGGCCAATAGCCGGTCAAACATATCGATTGCACCGGGGACTGACACAGAATGTGGCGAGCCCAGATCGATGGTTTTCATGCCCTGCTCACGCAGCATGGCCGCATCGAGTTTGGCGGGCGACTTACCCGAACCATTGATAGCAATGAGCTTGTCGTTTCCTGCTTTACGCATCAAGCCAAAGCCGTCTCCGCCAAGCCCACACATCATCGGTTCACCAACACCCAGCAACACCGCGGCACTAATGGCTGCGTCAACAGCATTACCACCACGCTTTAGCACCTCTAGCGCAAGCCGTGAAGCCATCGGGTGGGAAGTAGCGGCCATCGCATTGGCCGAATAAACAATCGAACGACCCGGGGACTGAAAAACCGACATGAAACTCTCCGAAAATTAAATACGAGTGCGTCAGGCGTGCAGCAATGTCTGCATCGCCTCAACGAATTGATGGGCTGACCGAGCGACTGATTCAGCTGAGTCGCCCGGCCGGTACAAGGCACTTCCCAGACCAAAACCATTCGCGCCGGCGCCATGGTAGGTCGCCAATCGTTCAGGGGTGATGCCACCCACTGGTAGTAACAAGGTTGACGCCGGCAAAACCGCTCGCAATGCTTTGACTCCCGGCGGCGGCATTAATTCAGCGGGAAACAGCTTAAGCGCAGTAGCCCCTGAGTCGAGCGCGCTAAACGCTTCCGTCGCTGTAAACACACCAGGGCACCAGCACCCCTGCCGGTCGGTGACGACCTGCGCGACCGATAGGTTCATATTGGGAGAAATAATGAGTTCTGCCCCGGTTGCCAGCACTTGCTCAGCCTGTTCCGGCGTCAGGACAGTACCAGCGCCTACTGTTACCCGGTCGCCGACAGCAAGCCTGATCGCTTCAATACTGCGCAGCGGTTCCGGAGAGTTCAATGGCACTTCAATGATGGTAAAGCCTGCCTCTATTAGTGCGTGCGCCACATAGACAGCTTCATCCGGCGTAATACCGCGCAATATCGCAACCAATGGCATGCGGGCAAAAGCCTGACGAAACTTTTCAGCAGACTGATTCATCTTTTTTTCCCTGTGGTGATTGTTCACAGTAGGTCGGCCCGACAGGCCAGCTCAAACTGACCCGCATACGCTGCACCGGGCTCGGCTCTTTCGGCAGACTGCCCAGCCAGCGCCAGAACCGACACATACCGTTCAGTCAGATCACCCCTGCCAATGACAACGATAGGCCGCTCCTGTGTTGCAGCCTGCGTCGCCACCTCTGCGCCAATCAGTAAGCCAGCCAGATAGTCCTGAACATCATCGGTGGGCAACGCACCAAGCAAGGGCATCGCCCGCACTGAAAACAGCTTCGAGAGTAATTTGGCTGGTTCGGCAAGCCCTTGTTTTGCTCCCTGGGTAAACGCTGCGGGATTAGCGGGTCGATCGGAGGTCATGAGTCGGCTCAAGATAGAGTGCTCACTAAGCAGCGCAAATAGTTCTCCGGTCATGCAGGTGACAAACGATTGAATCGCAGTGCCTTCAGTCTGCACCCATTTGCTATGTGTGCCGGGCAAAAGGAAGGTTCTCTTTTCGGCGCCTGACAGGCTCTGGGCATTGGTTGCCCTTTGGCGGGCGAGCCACCCGAACAACTCCGTCTCTTCACCGCGCATGACATCGGCTGTGCCTGATTCAAGTTGCTGCACGCCTGGTACAAAATACAGACTTCGGCCAGACCCATCGGTATGAGTCAACATGCTGCTGGCAAGCGCCAGTAGTTCACACGGGGCTTCAAGGTAGGGCGTCTCTTGCCAGCCGTTACGACTGGTGATCATCCCTGACAGCACCACGGGGACAGTAGGTGCAACCGACCAGCCTGACAAGACGGAATCCAGAACAACACCAAAGCCGTCTGGTTCGATCGTCAGGATGCCGCGGGCTGATTTTTCTTCTGCAAGAAGAGCACCATGAGCATCCATCGCGCTTACCCGTAGCGAAGATGTTCCCCAGTCGACACCGATCAGCGCCACCAAGCCCGGGTCCATCATGAACTGCTATCTGCTCCAGTAGAACCCTCGCCCGCTGTATCGCCAAAACTGATCAAGCCACCAGGCCGGGTAAGAGCATTGCGAATTTCGTCAGGTATGCGAAGTGACTTCAATGAGCCGTCTTCTTGAATCTGAGCATGAATACGAATGGCGCGACCCTCTGTCACAACTTCGCCACTACCCACTTGAACAGCCTTGCAATCCCAGTGCAGGGTCGACCCACCTAGTTTCACCAGCTGAATGGTCGTGCGCACTTTATCGCCATAGGCGGCAGGCCCGAGAAATCTAAAGTGCACATCACCCATCACAAACGCTGTGCGGTTGTCTTTGATCAGTTTTTCCGTCGGAAATCCGATGGCTCGTAGCAAGTCGTGCTCAGTGTCGTTAAACCAAGCAAGCATGAGTGGGAAATAGACCAGACCAAAGGGGTCTGACTCTCCCCATTTGACCGTTATTTCGGAGGAATGGGTAATCATGTTTTGGGGGGGTGTCTGGAAATGAATGGCCTGCACTTTCGGCTGAGCGTCGGGCAGGAACGGCAAGGGTCAATGATGCCACCATCGGCCGCCTTCCGCCGCATCGCGCTCAGTCACCGTTCGTCGCCGATGTCGGCTTGCAGCGCTGGAATTTCGACCGTCTATCCGCGATTGGTGTGGCGAATAGCGCGTTGGCGCTATGGTCGGCGGCAAATTCGCAGCATTTTTACCCTGCTTTCCCCGTGACCGGTCCGCAAACCTTGACTGAACGACCCACTTCGCCCGGCTCTCCGATCAGCCTTAGCCCGTATGCGCGCTGGTTTTTTGCCGCGTTGCTGCTGCTCGTTAGCACGATACTGCCCCTCGCGCACGCTCAGAAAGGCAGTGGCAGCCCGTCCGTGACGCCAGGTGCCGCTGAGTTGATGTGGCTTGATTCTGAACCCGGCGCGAGTGAGCAGACGATTAAACAAGTTATGCGTAACCGCGATGACTGGCGGGCCGGCGCCGGCCCGGCTCACGTATGGTCAATGGAGCCAAGTGTTCGCTGGTATCGATGGCAACTACCCAAGCTCGCCCAACGCGGTCAGACTGCATGGTTGGTACTTGGTGACAGGAAATACCAAACCGCGCGTATCTGGTTCGTTAATGAGCGCGGGCGAATACTGAGTAGCAAGGCTACCGGTCTTGATCTCGAAATGGATCAGCGTAAGCCACCTCATCACAAACAACTCGTACCATTCACAACGCCTAATCGCGGGCAATACACGGTTTACTTTCAGTTAAGCTCTCTGTCACCAGGCGCATTCACTCCGGCCATCGAGTCGCCTTCGACATTTGAGGCAACACAAGCTGACGCTCGCGACCAACTCCTTGTGGGCCTAGGTGCGTTGTTAGCACTCGGCCTCATCGCCTGCGCCCTGACCTTCTCAATGCAGGATGCTCTGGTTGGTTTTGTTGGCTTACTTGCTTTGACAACTGGCGCATGGGCATTTGAATCACACGGCTCGGCGTTCTCGTGGCTGTGGCCAGGTGACCCCCGATATAACCTCTACGCCGAGTCAATTCTGGTAGCCCTAATAGCGACCTTTACAACGCTGATCGGTGTGAATGCGTATGATCGCCAAAAGAAGATTGCTCACCAGGTGCTTCACGTCAGTCAAAAAGCCACCTGGATCTTGAGCCTCGCGATTGCGGCCACGGTTTCGATGGTGCCAGCTGGCGTCTCGTACGCGGGTGCTTGCATTGCGCTCTTTCCAGCTCTCATGCTCACAATAACAGCCTGTATCGTCAGGCGCGTACAAGGTGAGCCAGACGGCACAACTTTGTTATTCGGCATTGTATCGCTGGCGCTCACGATTTTGTCCATCGTTATGGTCAGGCAAGACACGCTGCCCGGATGGTGGCCGCACTGGGGTGGTGAGACCCAGGTCGCCCTGCTTGGCGCCATACTGAGCGCCAGCATGCTGATCATGGGTGCTACCCAGCGTCAAACCTCTCATCAAAGACTATCCAGTCTCGCTAACTCAACCCTCGTGGAATCTCAGAGGGCGGTGCAGATACGCCTTGAAGAGACCGTTAAGGCCCGGACCTTCGAGCTAGAGGCCGTGAACGATCAGCTCGCAAAAGTTAGCCGGGTGGATGGTCTGACAGGCGCTTTCAATCGGCGCTATTTTGACGACTCGCTCAAAGATGAGATCGAACGCTCCATGCGCAGCAACGAGCCGATCGGCATTGTAATGATCGATCTGGATCACTTCAAAAAACTTAATGATGAGCATGGTCATGCGGCAGGTGATGCTTGCCTGAAAGAAGCGGCTCGCCTGGCGATGCATTGCGCCGAAGCCGAGGACGGATTGGTGGCGCGCTATGGTGGAGAAGAATTTGTCGCCATTTTGGTCAACGCCAACGAGGCTAAAGCTATGGCGTTTGCCGAGAAGGTGCGCGAAGCTATTCAGAACTATGAAGTTCAATATGAAGATGAAATCCTGCGTATGACCGCAAGCCTCGGCCTGTTCTGTGATGTCGCTCGCGACAAGGGTGATGACGAACGGTTGCTGCGCGAGGCTGACGCTGCTCTTTATGCCGCCAAGCATGGTGGACGTAACCAAGTGAGAGTGGGTGGCGTCGCACTGGCGATTGCCAAGGCGGCGGCTGAAGAGCAAGCCGACACACTCATTCCGGCCGAGCAGCCAAAAGAATCGACGCAGGCACCGGCCTGACAATAGCCACTCCCTACTGAGCTTGGTACAGTAGTCCCTCTTTACCGAGGGAGACATCCGGTGCAACTCTTATCCGGCGTTTTGGAAGTCGAAGACATTGCCAATGCCCAGGAGCTGTTTCACAGCCGAGGCTGGACCGACGGATTGCCCGTTGTTCCGCCCACTGAAGAGGCTGTCAGAGCCTGCTTGGAGCGGTCTTTCATGCCGCCGGATCAGCTCGTCGGCATTGAGCCGGTGAGAGGACGAGCAGTAACCGCCGAGAAAATTGCAGTCAATGCGGTGATGGCCGGCTGCTTGCCAATGCATTTCCCACTCGTCCTGACGGCTTGGTCGGCACTTCTGCAAGATGAATTCTTGCTTCACGGTGCAAGCTCCAGCACGGGCGGGTGCGCAGTCTTTATGGTGATCAATGGCGATGTTCGCCGCGAAATAGGCGCGTCTGGTGGGTTCAGCGCGCTTGGCGCGAGCGATAGAGCCACCATGGTCATTGGCCGGGCTATTCGCCTGGGGCTCATGAATATCCTTGATGTGCGGCCAGGGGAAGTTGATCGCTCAACTTTAGGGCACCCTGGCAAACTCAGTTTCTGCGTGGCCGAAGACGAAGAAGGATCAGCCTGGGTGCCACTTTCACAACAACGCGACATGCCGGTCGGCGCTTCCGCCGTGACCGTCATGGCGGCCGGATCACCAAGGCAGGTGATGAACGAGTGGACAACAAACCCCGAAGATATTCTCGAAACCTACGCCGCTGAAATTCGTGCCAATATGCTGCACTACTCTATCTGGTCCGGTAACTATGCGCTCGTCATCGCGCCGCAGCATCGGTCGCACCTGGAAGCAGCTGGTTGGAGTAAGGCGGACGTTGCACAGTTCATCTTTAAGCGCGCAAGGGTATACCGGCGCGACTGGGCAGATGTGGGCAAGGCATCAGTCGTCAGAGACCGCGGGGATTCCGAATACACTGCGCTGCCTTCACCTGACGACCTGCTCATCGTCGCCGCTGGAGGACCAGCAGGCGGATTTGGCGCAGTGATTCCGCCGTGGCTCGGTTCAAAGAGCAGGGCCACCACCGCTGCAGTCGGACTGTGTATTGATTGTGAACCGACAAAAGAGGAAGCATCCAATGACCTATCGACTACTTAATCCAACCAGCGAAGAGACCGCGACAGAAGTCGTCGCCGCACCGCGCATTGCAACGCTCAAGGGTATGACGGTTGGCATCATTTCAAACGGCAAAGAAGGCACCAAGGGATTCTTCTCCCATCTTGAGCATATGCTTCGTGAAGAAATCGGGGTGAGTGAGGTTCGTTTATGCCAAAAGTCGAATTACAGCGCACCCGCCGAACAGACCATCATGGAAGAAGCCAGAGGCTGGGACTTGGCCATTACCGGTATTGGCGATTGAGGGAGTTGTTCGTCGTGCAGTTTGCATGACGCGATAACTTCTGAGCGCCAAGGAACACCTGCTCTTGCCGTCATGACCTACGACTTTGTGAGTGCAGCCGAACTCATGAGCCGAGTGCTCGGCCTGCCGGATTATCGCTTCGCGGTCATTGACCATCCGGTTAGCAGCGCAGATGACAAGGGTTTAAACCAAAGAGCCCGCACCGCGATCAAAGACTTGGGCGAGATCGTGCTGACCAACGCGACTGGACCATCGAATGGCACCTGAGCTCGCATCTGGTCATCGATCCTTCCGCCTCAAGGCAGATGCGTTGTTACCGTTGTCAGCCAAGACAGATGCCGCCGGCACTTTTCGCGCTGCGGTGCATCTCGGCGCGATTGTCGCGCTAGCGAGCCTGGTCTGGCTGACATTGCCTTCGGGATGGGCCGTTTTGCCGATTGTGTTGCTGGGCTATCTGCAGGCGTTTCTCTTCAGCATCTTGCATGAAACTGCCCACCGCACCGCTTTTCGAACACGCGGACTAAACACTGCGCTGGGTCACTTCGCAGGCTTCTTGTTGCTGTTGCCCTACGAGTACTACCGAGCATTTCACTGGGACCATCATCGCTATACGCAGAACCCTGAACGAGATCCAGAGTTGGCGATCAGCCCGCCGACAAGCCTCGCGAGCCTGATGTGGGTTTGGAGCGGGATTCCGATGTGGATAGGTCGGCTGCGCATGTTGCTGACGCACGGCCTGCAAAGCCAGGTTGCTAAGCCCTGGGTAAAAGCGGATCAAACAAGCACCATTGCGCGCGAAGCGCGCTGGTATCTGGCTGGCTATTCGCTGGTGGCAATAGCAGCAGTCTCAGGCGGTTTGGGCATCATTTTCTGGCTTTGGTTGCTGCCGATGACGATCGGTTACCTTTTTCTGCGGCCCTACCTGTTGTCTGAACATACAGGCTGCGAAAACAGCAGCGATATGCTGGCCAATACCCGTACCACTTATTGCAATGGCTTCATTCGCTTCTTCGCGTGGAATATGCCGTATCACGCCGAGCACCATGCGTATCCGGCAGTACCTTTTCATGCGTTGCCGGCACTGAATGTCAGGCTCGCCTCGCATCTGAGGAATACAGAGCGGGGTTATACCGCATCAACGCGCGCCGTTGTCCGGCACGTCCTGTCGCAGGAAGCAGCCGCCTCCGCTGCAAAAGCTGGCCGTTAAACCAAGGCAACAATGAATCAGGACTTTCAGATCTTCGAAGCTGGCAATGTTGTGCTGCAGTCAGGGCGCACCTTTCGGAACATGTTGCTCGCCTACAAAACGTTTGGCACGCTTAACGCCGATAAATCGAATGTGATTGTCTACCCCACGTCTTATAGTGCTCAGCACTACGACACGCAATTCATGGTGGGCGATGGCGCAGCGCTCGACTCATCAAAGTACTTTGTCATCATCCCGAATCTGTTCGGTAATGGCTTGTCCAGTTCCCCCTCCAACACGCCCTGGCCGGATACAGGAGACCGATACCCTGACGTCAGCTACTTCGATGCCGTGCACGTACAGCGACGCATGCTGCAAGAACTGTGGGGCATTGAGCGCGTGGCGCTCGTCTATGGCTGGTCAATGGGTGCCATGCAGGCTTATCACTGGGCCGCGCTGTTTGGCGATGCGGTTGAGCGCATCGCGGTGGTCTGCGGCACCGCGCGCTGCTCACCTCATAACCGGGTGTTTATTGATGGAGTGCGCCACGCCCTGATGGCTGACCCGGCCTACCATGATGGCTTATTCACATCGCGACCTGATCGAGGCTTCCGTGCTATGGGACGCATTTATGCGGGTTGGGCGTTGTCGCAGACGTTTTACCGAAAAGAAATGTGGCGCGATCTGGGCGCCTCATCACTTGAGGACTTCCTGGTCACCCAATGGGAGGGCAATTTTGCCCGGCGTGACCCTGCCGATCTGCTCGCGCAATTCTGGACATGGCAGCACGGCGACATCAGCGCCAACGCAAAATTCAATGGCGACCTACCAAGCGCACTGCGCGCGATTACTGCCCGCACCCTTTTGATGCCCGGCGATCACGACCTGTATTTCCAAGTGGACGACAACCGGGCCGAGTTACCTCACCTTGCCAACGCAGAGCTTAAGCCAATTCCTTCGGTGTGGGGGCACCGAGCCGGTAATCCGGTCAGTCAGCCGGACGACCGAGCATTCATTGAAGACAACGTGAGGAAACTACTAGCAGAGCAATAGTGGCGACTTACGGCCCGAACAATCAGTCCCACCTGCCAGGCCCCTATTCTCGCAAGAGACGCTTAACCAAAAACTCCAGAGTTAAGCTCTCAAAGGCCGCGTGACCGGCATTGGGTATCACGACTAGCTCATGGCGCGCTGGCTGGTCGCGCGCAGTTAAAAGCTGATCCAGTTTTTTCGCTTCGCTCAGCCACAGCGCGTCATTTTGACCAACGACTAACGTGAGCGGCAATGAACCTAAACTGGCAATTCCGTCCTTCACAATCAGCATGCCGGGCGCAACCGTCACTGATCTAAACAACTCAGTAAAGTGTACGGCCAATTCGAGTGCACCGATACCGCCGTTGCTAATGCCAAACAGGGATACTTTTTCAAATTGAACGTCGTACTCCCGCTTCACCGCCCGCAGAACATGAGGCACCAAACCCAAATTACGTCCCATGAAGCGCCGTCCCGACGGAGCCACTGGACTGATGACAGTCCATCCGGTCGCTTCAAGTTCGTCTATCCACGGGGCTAGACCCAGGCTTACGCTGCCTCGATTCTGCGCTCCCGGGGGCAGCGCGAGCAGAACTTTATTGGCGTCAAACGCTTCAGCATCCAAGTGCACATAGGCCTCAACAACCGCATTGCGCACGAGTTTCAGCTTGACGAATTCTCCACTGACCGCATTTGATGAGCCCGCGAACAGAAGCACCGTTCCTACTGTAAGACGTCGTACGTGGCGATGGAGCCATCCATTGATCGAACTACAGCTCAGCAACGCTGGCATCCTTACCTCCTCCGTTTGTTTTTAGGGACCAGGATGGCACACTTTTGCTCCGAAGCTGAATCTCCCTTCATTGATCTCGTTGTTCTGAATACCTGCCGTACGATCACTCAAACCTGCACAGCAACGAATTAACCCCATCATGAACCGAATCCTGGCAGCAGCCCTGGCGGCCATGCTCTTCGGCAGCCCATTCACACTTGAAGCGTCCGACAAATACGAGACGGTTGCCAAACTCAATGATTGCGTTGTCTTACTGCATGGACTGGCCCGGACGTATCGGTCAATGTCTGATATTGAGTCCGCATTGGTGCAGGCGGGCTATCGAGTTGCCAACATTGACTATGAGTCACGAGAAGCGCCGATTCAGACTCTAGCCCTGACCGCGGTGTCTCGCGGCCTTGGCGAATGCGCCAGCGACGGCGATGGTGCCATTCACTTTGTTACTCACTCTTTGGGCGGCATTCTGGTACGGCAATTCCTGACCAGCAGACCTATACCGAGACTCGGCCGCGTTGTGATGCTCGCCCCTCCGAATCAGGGCAGTGAAGTTGTTGATGCCTGGCGGACAGTGCCTGGCTTTTATTGGCTAAACGGCCCCGCGGGTCAGCAACTAGGCACCGACAGCGACGGTATTCCACGGCAACTCGGCCCGGTAACTTATCCGGTTGGCGTTATTGCGGGCACTCGCTCAATCAACCTGATCTTGTCGCTTTGGTTACCGAACCCCGATGACGGCAAAGTGTCTGTCGAAAGCACAAAGGTGGCGGGGATGAGCGACTTCATAACCGTGCCTGTCTCACACCCGTTTATCGCAAATGATACGGATGTGATCCGGCAGGTTATGCAGTTCTTGAGGTCAGGAAAATTTGACCATGGTCCCAAAGAAAAACAGTTGCCGCGCGGGAGCATCTCGACAGGAGAATGCGCCCACACTGATGACTCGGAAAGGTGCTAGCACCAAAGCTACTAACACAACGCACCATCTCTGAGCTCAAAACAGCCCGCTTATGCGACCACTATCGTCAACGTCGATCTTCAGTGCGGAAGGCGCTTTTGGCAACCCGGGCATGGTCATGACGTCACCACAGATCATCACCACAAACTCCGCACCGGCTGACAATCGAACTTCACGAACATCCACCACGTGCCCACTCGGCGCGCCACGCGCGGCCGCATCTGTCGAGAATGAATACTGAGTCTTGGCAACGCACACCGGCAAGTGGCCATAGCCTTCATCTTGTAGCTGATCAATTTGCTTGAGCACTTTCGCATTTGCTGAAATATCACTTGCGCCGTAAATATTCTTCGCAATCGCTCGCATCTTTTCCCAAAGCGGCGCACTGTCTTCGTACGTAAAGTTGATTTCAGGCGTTGGGGCGTCACAGAGTTCAACGATTTTCTCGGCCAGTTCAGCCGCGCCAGCCCCGCCTTTCGCCCAGTGCATTGCCGTCACAACAGGCACTGACAAGGCTGACATCTTCTCTGCTATCAGGGCGTGTTCAGCATCAGTATCCGCCGTAAAGTGATTCACAGAGACAACACACGGCAGGCCGAACTTGTCTTTAATATTGCCCACATGGCGCTGCAAGTTGGCCAAACCAGCCTCAAGCGCCTCGAGGTTTTCGGTGCTCAGGTCAGCCAGCGCGACCCCACCGTGATACTTAAGCGCTCTAACCGTGGCCACGATCACCACAGCATTCGGTCGCAGGCCAGACTTGCGGCATTTGATATCCAGAAACTTCTCAGCCCCAAGGTCGGCACCAAAACCCGCCTCGGTCACGACATAGTCGCTCATCTTGAGCGCTGCCCGAGTGGCGATGACGGTGTTGCAGCCATGAGCAATATTGGCGAACGGGCCGCCGTGAATGATCGCCGGATTATTCTCCAGCGTCTGGACCAGGTTGGGCTTAATGGCATCTTTGAGCAGCGCGGCCATGGCGCCTTGTGCGTTGAGGTCAGAGCATCGCACTGGCGTACCATCACGACGCCGCGCAACGATGATATTGCCCAGGCGGCGCTTGAGATCAGCCATGTCTTCAGCTAGGCAGAAGATCGCCATAACCTCTGACGCTACGACGATATCAAAGCCGTCTTCGCGCGCATAACCGTTCGCCGGCCCGCCCAGGCCCACGCTGATTTGCCGCAACGCCCGATCATTCATATCCATCACGCGCTTCCAACTGACGCGGCGAGTATCGATACCAAGCTCATTGCCGTGATGAACATGATTGTCAATCATGGCAGCAAGCAGGTTGTTTGCCAGCCCTATCGCGTTGAAGTCACCCGTAAAGTGAAGATTGATATCTTCCATCGGCACGACCTGCGCCAAACCGCCACCAGCAGCGCCGCCCTTGACACCAAACACTGGGCCCAAAGACGGCTCACGCAGAGCGATTAGCGCCTTTTTGCCGATATGGTTGAGACCATCGCCAAGGCCCACCGTGGTGGTTGTTTTGCCCTCTCCGGCCGGTGTCGGGCTGATCGCCGTGACCAGAATCAGTTTGCCGTCAGGCTGGCTTTTCAGCCCGGCAAGATACTCCATGGAAACCTTGGCCTTGGTATGACCATAGGGCTCAAGCGACTCGACGGGTATGCCGAGCCTGTCCTGCGCGATTTGGCTGATGGGCTTGAGGGTGGCGGCCTGAGCGATTTCGATATCTGATTTCAAGGGCTTCTCGTCAATAGATGAAACCCGCCTCAGGCTTTGACCGCGCTCAACTATGCTTTGACGCGCGCCATCTTCGGGTCGTACCAGGGCCCTAGCTGTGCGGCTGCCGGGACCCGCTCACATGCAACTTCAACTTCGATTTTGGCAGATGCCAGCCGATCAGCGTTGATAGGCTCATCAAGCGTCAGGTATCCCATCGCCAGCGAGGCACCCAGACGATGCCCGTACATGCCAGAGGTCACCGTCCCAGCGATCTTACCGTCAACCCACACCGGTTCTTCATGATGACAAAGCTGATCAGGTTCACTGAGTTTCAATTGCACCAGACGCCGCTTCGGGGGCCCTTGCTCCTTGAGCCGCTTGACCGCCTCATCCCCAACAAAACCACCCGGTTTGTCAAAAAAGCAGGTAAACGAGAGCCCGGCGTGTACCGGTGTGTCAAGCACCCCAATGTCATGCCCCCAGTGCCGATACCCCTTCTCGGTCCGACAGGCATTCATCGCATGAAAGCCGGCGTGAACCATCCCATGTCGCGGCCCAGCCTCCAGCATTCGCTCGTAAACGTACAAAGCCATATCGGTCGGAATCAGAATTTCCCAACCGAGTTCGCCAACATAAGTGATTCGGCTGGCCCGTACGATGGCGTAGCCAATCTCAATTTCCTTTGACTGACCGAAGGGAAACACCTCGTTACCCAGTAGCGCAGGGTCAAGGCGCGCAACATCAGCCAGCAAAGCTCGCGCATTCGGCCCCATGATGCCGAGCATTGCGTAAGCGTTGGTCACATCAGTCACAAAGCAATGGTCATCAGGCGCCACCGCCGCTCTTAGCCAAGCCAGATCTCGCTGATGGGCCCCCACAGAAGTAATGACCTGATATGACAACTCATTCAATCGAATAACAGTCAGGTCTGCCTCGATACCGCCGGCCGGATTCAGCCACTGCGTATAAACAATGCGCCCCGGCTCAACCATCATGTTGGCGGTACTAACTCGGTTCAGAATCTTGCCGGCATCTTTGCCTTGCACCAGAAACTTGGCCATCGAAGTCTGATCGAACAGACCTACGCCGTTCTGTACCCCAAGCGCTTCGCGTTGCGTGGCTTCAAACCAGTTCTGGTGACTGAAGCTGTACTCGTAGACCGGGTTGTCTGCCGGACCGGCATACCAGTTGGGCCGCTCCCAACCACTGAGTTCGCCCATCACAGCGCCGGCAGCCAACAGCCGATCATGAAACGGCGTGCGGCGGGCCTGGCGGGCTGTCTCGAACTGCCGGTTGGGCCAGTGCATGTCATAAAGCAGGCCAAGACTTTCAACCGTTCGATCGGCCAGGTATTCGCGGGTGCCCTGCACAGGATGCATGCGCCGCACCTCAAGCCCGGGTATGTCACCAGGCACCTGACGGTTGACGATCCAGCTCGCCAGCATCTTGCCCGCGCCGCCGGCAGACTGAATACCGATTGAGTTGAAGCCACACGCAACAAACAGGTCAGAGACTTCTGCAGTCTCGCCAAGGAGGTATTGGTCGTCCGGAGTGAAACTCTCCGGCCCGTTAAACCAGGTGGCGATCCCGGTATTCTCAAGCGCAGGCACGCGAGCCATGGCGCGAGTCAATACAGGCTCAAAGTGATCGTAGTCGTCCGGCAGGCTATCAAAGCAGAAATCAGGCGGTATGCCGTCAAGCGCCCAGGGTTTGGCGATCGGTTCAAAGGCTCCGATCAACAATTTGCCCGCGTCTTCCTTGTAGTAGCCGCACTCGTCTGGCACCCGCAGACTCGGCAAGTCTCGCGGCAGATCAGCAATAGCCTCAGTCACGATGTAAAAGTGTTCAGCTGCCTGCAACGGCAAGCGCACGCCCAGCGGCCGGGCCATTTCTGCGGACCACATACCGGCTGCCAGCACAACTGTATCTGCCTTAATGGTGACTTCTTCGGGGGTCCCGTTACGCAGAAACTCGCCTTCGCGCCCCACCGTACTCGCGCGAACGCCCACAGCCCTGCCCTGCTCTACCAGCAACTCATGAACCTGCACACCCTCAACAATTCGAGCACCTCCCATGCGGGCACAACGGGCGAGCGCCTGCGTGGTATCAACCGGATTTGTCTGACCATCGCCAGGCAACCACAGGCCACCGATAATGTCTTTGTGTTCAATGAGCGGGTAGTGCGCCTTGATCTCTGCTGGGCCGAGTGTTTCAGCCGTCAGGCCGAATGCGCGCGCCATTGAAGCGCCACGTTTAAGCTCCTCCATTCTGGCGTCAGTCAGGGCGACAGCAATTGATCCGTTTTGCTTATAGCCGGTCGCCTGCCCGCTGCGCTGCTCAATCTCACGAAACAACTCGGCACTGTATTTAGCCAACTCCGTCATGGGAGCGGTTGCGCGCAACTGCGGCACAAGCCCAGCGGCGTGCCAGGTGGTGCCGCAGGTTAGCTGACGGCGCTCGAGCAGGAGAACATCTTTTAGGCCCAGTTCGGTCAGGTGGTAGGCAATGGATACACCGACAATACCGCCGCCGACAATGACGACGCTGGCATGATTTGGAAGCGCTTGAGACACGTGTGAATCCTTGGGAAAAAGTAGCGTAAGACCGCGCGTAAAGCCTAGGGCAATAGCGGCCGTAATCAAGCAGGCGTAATCAAGTCGGGCTAAACCCCATCATGCCGGGCCACACTGATCCCACGCGATGCATTTGCGGGAAAATACCGCCGTGCGTTCAGCGCCGCTTGCCTAAAGGTTCCACCTTATTGACTCAATCAGCCAAACCGAGGTGCCAATTGCGTTACTTGGCTTTGCATTGCCCAGCGCTTCCGATCTATGGCTTAGCCATAGCGCTTTCTTGACGTTTGCCTTGCCAGGGTTGCAACGCTGTCGCCAGGCGTCTGGGTTTCGTCTTGCTCGTGGGACTGACGATCTGCCAGCAAGCCCTGCGGGCGTCGCTTGCGTTCACCGCTGGGCGCATGGCCGTAAGCCTTACGAAATGCCCGCGCAAAGTGGGCAGGCGAAGAAAACCCGCACGCAGTCCCTACTTCTGTGACGGTCATAGACGTTGAGCGCAGCAGAGCACGCGCACGATCGAGCCGCTGAGCCAGATGAAACTGCGAGGGCGACTGTCCAAGGTAGCGACGATACAGTCGCAACAATTGACGCTCGGACACGCCCACCAGCCGCGCTATTTCCGCCACCTCGATCCGCCCGTCAATGGCCGACTCTCCCGCTTGCATTGCAATGGAAAGCCTTTCGTGTGGCGGTTTCATGCGCTGGCTTTCACCGCCACGGCGCAGTTTCTCCCGAACGCAGTGCTCCGCGACTTTCTGGGAAACAGCTTCGCCATGGTCGGCTTCAATCAGTGTCAGCATGAGATCCAGCACGGCAGTGCCGCCCGCGCAACTGATGGGGCCTTCACCAATCTCAAACAGCGTGTTGATCACCTCGATTTCGGGATAGCGTTCGGCAAAGGCACTCGTCACTTCCCAGTGCATCGTCACTGGATGCCCCTTTAGCAAACCCACTTTGGCAAGCACAAATGCTGCCGAGTCAATCGATACAATTCGCGTCCCCTGGTGGGCAATGCGGCGCAACCACTGTGCCAACGCCGACGTAACGGAGCGCTCAGGATGTTGGTCTGCGCAGATCAGCAACGTCCCCAGTGAGCCAGCTTGCGGCGCCGCGCCGTCTGGGGTGATTTGGATCCCGTTGTCGTCTTCGACTATTTGCCCATCTGGCGAATAGAGCCGCCATTGATAAGGTCTGCTGATGTAGCGATTGGCGATACGCAAAGGTTCAATTGCTGAGGCCAGCGACAAAACCGTAAAGTGAGGCATCAGCAAAAACCCAATTGGGTTTCGCAACACACCCGATGCCTGCGAATGGCCCGCCGATGGTTGCTCGCGTGATGCGTTGTCACTCATTTGCGATGGATTACCCAATGTTTTTGCTTGCTCATCTATCTTTGAACGCCGCTATTCAAACGCCCTTTTCGATGCATGGTCCGGGGCGCCCAGAAATTGGCATACACTCCGCACGCCTGATCTGGTTGCCAGTATGACAGGCAACCCAACCCGAAACGATCAAGACACTGAGCGCAGCCACTCAGGCAAGCAGTTAAGATACCGCCGACCCTGGACTCTCACCCATCAAAGACCCGTCAAGGTGACTCGAGTGTAAGACACCAGGCAACGAAAAATAAGCACAACCTCCAATCGTCAAGAGCAAATTCATGACACAAAAGTTCAACCTGACCCTATCTTGCCCCGATCGCAGAGGCATCGTCTATGCCGTCACCGGTTTCCTGCTGGGTGAAGACGCCAACATTTTGCAGGCCGCTCAGTTTGATGACAAAAGCACCGGATTGTTTTTTATGCGGGTTCAGTTTGAACTGCCAACAGACGACTCGGGCAAACCGGAAGGACAGGCAAGCACGGGCGGTGCTGAACTGCTAGAGAGAATCGAAACAGCGTTTGACTCGATTGCAAACGAGTTTGAGATGAATTGTCGGTTTGCGCTCGCTGATCGGCCGATCCCGACAATCCTGATGGTGTCACAACTTGGCCATTGCCTTAATAGCCTCTTGTTTCGCGTGAACGCCGGCCTGCTGCCTATCGAGGTCAAAGCAATCGTCTCGAACCACCGTAGCTTTTATCAGCTCGCGGCGAGCTATAACATTCCTTTCCATCATGTGCCGGTCAGTCGCGAGACCAAACCTGCGGCAGAAGAAAAGCTGTTGGAAATATTCAATCAGGAAGAAGCTGAACTCCTGGTGCTCGCCCGGTACATGCAAGTTCTGTCCAACGACCTGTGCCAGCAACTGGCCGGTCGGGCGATCAATATTCATCATTCCTTTTTGCCAAGCTTCAAAGGCGCAAAGCCCTATCAGCAAGCCCACGACCGCGGCGTCAAACTGATTGGAGCCACAGCCCACTATGTCACCCCCGATTTAGACGAGGGGCCAATCATTGAGCAGGATGTTGCGCGAGCCGACCATGCGATGGATACCGCCACGCTGACGGCCATTGGGCAGGACACCGAAAACGTTGTGCTGGCGCGCGCCGTCAAGTGGCATGCCGAGCAGCGCATACTTTTGAATGGACACAAAACGGTCGTCTTTCGCTAACGACTCACGGCCTTGTGGGCGTTAACGTTCGGCTTGGAAAGCGTTGCAAAAAATAGATGCTGCATCGCACCATGCAGTTACTCGGCATTTGTAACGGGTCGCACAGCCCCTTATTCGGCCTCTTATTCTTTGATTTGGCCAATTTGTCATCAAAATTGGGCTAAACCCGATTGGAGATGTGCGTACTTGTGGAGCGGCTAAGCCCTTATTTTGCTGCACCGCATCGTTGCCAGGCACCGACCCGACCGGCATATTCCTGACAAGAACAGACGGTTTATAAATTCAGGAGTCGCACAGTGACGGTTCGCGAAAGCCCAGCCGGCCTTCAGGCTATTAGTTCCTTGGAATCGAGAGACAGAGCTCCAGGACCACTACAACAAGCCCCCACCTTTCGGGGCCAATCCCAAAGAGCAGACAATCTTGCCGATTTGCTCACGCTCGACAATGTCATTAGCCAGGGCATTCATGAAGACTGGACCCTCAGACAACATGAGGCACTTGCCAACTCCAAGAAGCAACGCATGATGAGCAACGCTGCCACCATCGTCGAAACCACGCGAAGCAGTTGGTGAGTTGGAGAAACAAGCCTGAGCGTCTTTCAGTTGACTCACTAAGCGATAAAAAAGCCGGTCTGAAGACCGGCTTTTTTTATTCAAAACACTGACCCATACGATCTACAGCTTGGAGATAACGCCCCGCAGCTTGCTGACGATTTCATCAACGTGCTCTTTCGTAGACGTGAGAGGAGGCGCAATGATGAGCACGTCACCAGTATTCTTCTGATGCAAACCAGTATCGAATAACTCTTTCTGAACAGCATGCCCACGCTGCCCGGGCGCGCCATCAGCCTTCAATTCAATACCAGCCATAACGCCGATCGTGCGGACATCAATGACGGAATCAAACTCTTCAAACGAGTGCATCTGCTCAATGAAGTAAGGACTCAGCTCGGCTGCCTTTCCAACCAGATCATCGTTGGCAAAGATATCCATCGTAGCCAGACCTGCGGCACACGAAGCCGGGTGCCCTGAGTAGGTGTAGCCATGGAAGAATTCAACGCCCTGTTCCGGGCCAGCATTGGTGATCTCATCGTAGATGTGTTCGCGTGCCGCAACAGCACCCATGGGTTGCGCCCCGTTGGTCAGCGCCTTTGCCATGGTCATGATGTCGGGAGTGACACCAAATTTTTGCGCGCCAAACCAGTCGCCCATGCGACCCCATCCGCAAATAACCTCATCAAAGACGAGCAAAATGCCATTGTCATCACAGATCTTGCGGAGCCGGTCCAGGTAGCCTTTTGGTGGCGGCAGGCAGCCAATAGAGCCAGCGGTCGGCTCGACAAACACTGCTGCGATATTTTCCGAGCCAAACATTTGGCAGAACCGCAGTAAATCGTCAGCAAGCTCTGCACCGTGCTCCGGTTGACCGCGTGAGAAGCGGTTTTCCTCAAGCTGGGTATGACGCATGTGATAAACGCCCGGCAGGCCAACACCAAACGCCCGGCGGTTGTTGACCATACCCGACAGCGCGACGCCGCCCATATTGACGCCGTGATAAGCCCGCTCACGCGAAATAAAGATTTGGCGCTGTGCATCGCCCCTGACCCGGTGGTACATCAGGGCCATTTTCATGGCCGTGTCAATCGACTCGCTACCTGAGTTGGTGAAGAAAACGCGATTCAGATCTTCCGGCGTGTGCTGAGCAACGCGGCTTGCCAGTTCAAATGCCTTGGGATGCGACCGCAAAAACGGGGCGGTAAAATCAAGCGTGCCCAATTGCTCTGCAACGGCCTGAGTGATTTCGGGACGGCAGTGACCGGCGGCCACACAGAACAGGCCGGACGAAGCATCAATGATCTTGTCGCCACCAGGTGTATAGAAGTAGACACCTTCGGCGCGCGTAACCATTCGCGGTTCCTGCTTGAACTCCTTGTTGGCCGTAAACGGCATCCAATAGGGGCTAAGCTGGGTCTCAAGAATCGGGTCTGCGTGGCCCATGGCGACTCTCCGTAAAAGTGTGAATTAGGGTGGGGACGCCGTTGACCGGCGCGAAAGCGTGATAACACGCGCTGGCCGTGATTTTGTCAAGAAGCATCTAGCCACGCTAACGCGGCGTCGCCACCGGCTTGACTGAATCGGACGCCGGTGGGAAAGAAGTGCTTAATCGTAGAAGGTATTACCAATCATGCGGGCCGCCTCCTGCAAGCTTGGCAGCAAGGACTCGGCGGCCGCTGAGTTCAGTCTGCTAACAGGCCCATGGGCAGCAACCGCAGCAATCATCTCGCCAGCGGGGTTTCTCACCGGCACTGCCAGGCAACTGATCCCCTGCAGGTACTCCTCATTGTCGTGAGCGTAGCCACGCCGACGGGTCTGCTCAAGCTCCTGGTTCAGAGCCGTTGGGTCCGTCAGGGTATTAGGCGTGTAGTTGATAAACGGAGTCGACTTGAGATAACGGTCACGACTGCGCCGACTCATGCCACTCAGGAAGAGCTTTCCACTCGCTGAAGCGTACAGCGGCACTGTCGAGCCAACTTTGAGCGACACCCGCAGTGGCCAGGAAGATTCAACCCGGTCCAGGTAAGTAACAGCGTGCTGGTCAGGGACGGTCAGATTACAGGTCTCGCCAATCTGCTCAACCAACTCTTCGAGAATCGCGTGGCGCGCAGACCGCGCCGGCGACTGACGCAAAACCTGCAAAGACATCTCATGCAGACGGTGTCCACATTGATATCGTTTGGCGCCAGGCTCTTTGGCGACAAAGCCAGCATGCTCAAGCGTGCCCAGAATTCTGTACACGGTAGCTTTGGGAAGCCCCACTGCCCGGCAGATCTCAGCTAGCTGAGGGCTCTCGCCATGCCGGATCACGACTTCCAGGATTTCGATCGCGCGCATGACCGCCGATCCGTTTGGGGGCGTGCGATCCGCCCCAGCCAACGCTTGTGTTTCCGCTTGATTTTCATCATGCGGCATGTAGGCTTCGAGAGCCCCAGAAACCAGCCCGCCGTCAGACAGGCCTATCCGTGTCGATTCGTCCAATGCCTTCTCCTCCATCCCCCGAACGCTCTTTGGCGATCAGGTGGATCCTCGTTCACTGCGTGCCCCATTATGCAGAAAATGAACCCCTATGCCCAATTGGGGTGTCGACCCCCAACTCTCACCCGCGCCGAATGTGTGTTGTGAGGCTGTATCGGTCGGTCTAAATACGCGTGGGCGGTAAACTCGCGAGCTGACTTGATCACTCTGACCCTCCAAGCATCCATGAACGAAAAATACGAGCCACTCGCCGTCGAGGCGGCCGCCCAGGAAATCTGGCGTGAATCGCAAGCATTTAAAGCTGTAGAAAACGATCCGCGCTTTCCGAAAGGCAAGTTTTATGTGTGCTCCATGCTGCCCTATCCCTCGGGCAAACTGCACATGGGCCATGTACGCAACTACACCATCAATGATGTGATGTATCGCTACATGCGCATGAATGGTTACAACGTGCTCTCGCCGATGGGATGGGATGCGTTTGGTTTGCCAGCTGAAAATGCTGCGATCGAGCAACAGGTGGCGCCTGCAACCTGGACGCGAAAAAACATAGCTGACATGAAAGCACAGATGGAGCCGCTTGGCCTCGCCTTCGACTGGGATCGCGAACTCGCCGCCTGCGATCCGGAGTACTACAAATGGAACCAGTGGATGTTCCTGAAGATGCTTGAAAAAGGCATCGCCTACCGTAAGACGCAGGTCGTGAACTGGGACCCGATTGATCAGACGGTGCTTGCCAATGAGCAGGTGATTGAAGGACGTGGCTGGCGCACCGGCGCCCTGGTTGAAAAGCGCGAGATTCCCGGCTACTACCTCGCCATTACCGACTACGCTCAGGAACTGCTCGACGACATAGAAAAACTTGGCTGGCCTGAACGAGTCAAGCTGATGCAAGAGAACTGGCTCGGCCGTTCAACCGGCGTTCGCTTTGCGTTTCCTCACGACGAAAAAGACGCTAAGGGAGAGGTCATACAAGATGGTTTGATGTACGTGTTCACGACGCGGGCTGACACGATTATGGGTGTGAGCTTTGTAGCGGTTGCGCCTGAGCACCCGCTGGCGATCGCAGCCGCGGCTCAGGACGAACAGGTCAAAGCCTTTGTTGATGAATGCCTCGTGAGCAGCGTCAAAGAGGCGGACATGGCCGAGATGGAGAAAAAAGGCATCCCCACTGGTCAGTACGTTACTCACCCAATCACCGGTGAACTCGTGCCTGTGTGGGTGGGCAACTATGTGCTGATGTCATACGGTGATGGTGCCGTGATGGGCGTGCCGGCACATGACGAGCGCGACTTCGCGTTTGCTAAGAAATACGGAATCGCCATTCCGCAAGTTGTGGCCATGGAAGGTCAGACGTTTTCAACAGATCAGTGGCAGGACTGGTACGCAAGCAAAGACGGTAGCTGCGTCAACTCGGGTGCCTATGATGGCTTGAGCTTTCCGGCTGCGGTTGAAGCGGTTGCCGCCGACCTGGGTGAAAAGGGGCTAGGCACGACTAAAGTGCAATGGCGCCTTCGCGACTGGGGCGTGTCACGCCAGCGTTACTGGGGCACGCCGATTCCGATGGTTCTTTGCGATGACTGCGGTGCTGTGCCTGTGCCGGAATCAGACCTGCCGGTGATCCTGCCAGAGGATTTACTTCCTGACGGCAGCGGCAACCCGCTGAACAAGTGCGAAGCCTTTCTAGCGTGCGAATGCCCCAGTTGCGGCAAACCGGCACGACGCGAAACCGACACCATGGACACCTTCGTCGATTCTGCCTGGTACTACATGCGTTACTGCTCGCCTGGCAATGACAAGGCCATGGTCGATGAGCGTAATGACTACTGGATGCCGATGGATCAATACATCGGTGGCATTGAGCATGCCGTGTTGCACCTGCTCTATGCGCGCTTTTGGACGAAGGTCATGCGAGACATGGGCCTTGTGAGCTTTGACGAACCCTTCACTAACCTGTTCACGCAGGGAATGCTGCTCAACGACAGCTACTTCAGACGCGAAGCTGACGGACGCGTTCGCTGGTTCTATCCCGGCGACATTGACATCACGTTCGACGACAAAGGCAAACCCATCGGCGCGGTGGCAAAAGAAGATGGCAAACCGGTTGAAATGGGTGGCATTGAGAAAATGTCCAAGAGTAAGATGAACGTCGTTTTGCCCGGAGACATCATCAACCAGTACGGCGCCGATACGGCGCGCCTGTTCACGATGTTTGCAGGCCCACCCGACCAAAGCGCGGCATGGTCAGATACCGGGGTTGAGGGCGGCTATCGATTTCTGCGCCGGCTTTGGGCGCTCGCGTTTAAGCATCGCGACATGCTCATGAGCGATCAAACCGAACTGGACGCCGCTGCGCTCACTGCCGATCAAAAAACAGCCCGCAGGGAGCTACATCTGGTGCTCAAGCAGGCTAACTACGACTACGAGCGTCTGCAATACAACACGGTTGTTTCGGCCGGCATGAAAATGCTGAATACGCTTGACGGCCTGGGCGCACCCGCATCTGGACAAGCCACTGCCTTGATGCGCGAAGGCCTGTCTTTGCTCATCCGTGTGCTCTACCCGGTCGTGCCCCACATTGGACAAACCGTCTGGAATGCCCTGGGCTTCGATAAGCAACACGGCCCTATTCTTGACGCCCCGTGGCCGCAAGTTGAAGCCGGAGCGCTTGAGCAGGATGAAATTGAATTGGTGCTGCAAATCAACGGCAAGGTTCGGGGCAAAATTCTCGTGCCAGCAGGCGCATCCAAGCCCGACATCGAGGCAAGCGCCACAGCTTCTGAAGCGTTTGAGCGCCATGCCAATGGCGGCGCCCCGCGCAAGATTATCGTTGTGCCGGGCAAGCTCGTTAACGTGGTGGTGTAGACCCATGAACAGGCGACAGCTGCTGACGGTGTGCGCCGCTGCGGTAGGCTTGCAGGCGTGCGGCTTTCAGCTACGCAAAAGTGCTGAGTTGCCGTATTCGACCTTGTTTAACGGACTGGGCGGCAATTCGGGGCTGTCGAGTGAATTCAATCGCCAGATTCGCGTGGCCGGCGGAACCACCGTCGTCACCAATCAATCAGACGCTCAGGCAACGGTTGAACTCATTTCAGAAGACCGTCAAAAAGAAGCCGTGTCCTTCTCGACTTCGGGGCGCCCCCGGGAGTATGAACTTCGCTACGAAGTGAAGTTTCGGGTGCGCGACAATGCTGGCGTCGAGGTATTGCAGCCAACTGAGATTGCGCTGCGGCGGTACATCACGACCACAGACGTTGAATTGCTTGCCGAAGAACTCGAAGAAGAATTTCTTTATCGGGAAATGCAGACCGACATGGTTCAGCAAATGCTCAGGCGTCTGGCGGCCATTGACCGCACGTTATGAGTAGTGCGATGCGACCAGCATGTTGATTAAACCTGAACAAATCAGCCAGGCGCTGCAGCGCGGATTACCCCCTGCGGCCTGGGTGCATGGCGAAGAAGCCCTGCTGGTGCTGGAATCGACTGACCAGATCAGAGCTGCGGCCCGAGAGGCTGGCTTTACTGAACGCATCGTGATGGATGCCGACCGTTACTTCAAACCTGAGCAATGGCAGCAGGAGGCGGGCGCGCTGTCCTTGTTCGCCGAACGCAAGATCATCGAGATCCGCGTCCCGGCAAAACCCAAGCGCGATCTAATTGAATCGCTGGCCCACTGGCTGGGCGAGGCGGACAACTCCGATGTGTTTGTATTGATATCGAGCGGTCGCCCGGAACCTGCGCTGCTTAAGTCGGCCCCCTTCAAAACCATTGAATCAAAAGCCATGGTGGTGCAGAGCTTTCCCATTGCCTATCGCGACCTGCCGGGCTGGATTGCGGTCAGGCTGCGAGCTCAAGACCAGCAGGCAGATCGTGAGTTACTACGTCTGATTGCCGAGCGGGTGGAGGGCAACTTGCTAGCTGCAAGCCAGGAAATTCGTAAGCTTGGATTGCTGTTCCCTGCCGGGGAGCTACCTGCCGATGAAGCTGCCGCTGCCGTACTGGAAGTGGCCAGGTTCGAAGCGACCGACCTAGTTGATGCGATTCTTAGCGCCGATGCAGCCCGAGCCAAACGTTGTGTTGAAGGGATGAAATCAGCGGGTCAGGCCGACGTAATGGTGATCTGGCAACTGGCCGATTGCGCCCGCGGCCTGCTTCGACTACGCGAAGTCCTTGATCGCGGCCAAACACCAGGACCGGACCTGTACCGCCAGATTCGAGCTTGGGGTCCGCGTCAAAGGTTGTACGAGCAAGGCGCGCGGCGCATTCGGACCGAGCAGGCAAGGCTCGCCCTGACCGATGCGGCTCAGGCCGATACAATGGCCAAGGGGTTCAGGCGCGGTGATAGCTGGCACCTGATTGATCGGATAACGCTGCGGCTGGCGGGCTTCGATCCGTTGCCTGCGCCCTTGCCTAGCGATCTCTGAACATTCGGCGATAAGCACACCCCTTTATCTGCGTATCTACCGATTCTGTCTATCCACCCAATTAGCGCGTTTCGTCATGAAACGTGTGAACTTTGACAAGAACCATGCAAAACGATCCCATCGATATTGCCGCTTACGTTGCCGACATTGGCCAGCGGGCGCGTGCTGCGAGCCGCCAGATGGCAAAAGCTCGCACCGCAGCTAAGAACAAAGCACTCCGCGCGATAGCTGGGCGAATTCAAGCGCAGGCGCAAAGCCTGATCGACGCCAACGCTCAAGATGTGACTGCAGCAACCGAAGCGGGACATGACCCGGCCTTCGTCGATCGCCTCAAAATCACGGCCAAAACCGTAAGCGCTATGGCGCAGGGTTTAAGCGACATCGCCGCCCTGCCCGACCCGATTGGTGAGATCACCGAGTTACGCGAGCAACCGAGCGGCATTAGAGTCGGCCGCATGCGGGTACCCCTGGGCAGTATTGGCATCATTTACGAGTCCCGCCCGAATGTCACGATTGATGCGGCGGGTCTTTGTATTAAGTCGGGGAATGCCACGATTCTGCGTGGCGGCTCCGAAGCCATTCACAGTAATCAGGCACTCGCTGAACTGGTTCGCCAGGGGCTTCTGGAGGCTGATTTGCCTGCTGATGCCGTGCAGATTATCGAAACGACCGATCGGGCAGCAGTGGGCGCGTTGATTGGCAGTGATAAAGCGGTTGATGTGATTGTTCCGCGCGGCGGTAAATCCCTGATCGAACGCATCACCAATGATGCGCGCGTACCGGTGATCAAGCATCTTGACGGCATCTGTCATACCTATGTTGATGCAAGCGCAGATCTCCCGATGGCTGTGCGCATCTGCGACAACGCCAAGACCCAGCGCTATTCACCCTGTAACACCATGGAGTCGCTACTGGTTCATGACACTGTCGCCCAGACCTTCCTACCCGAGATCGGGCGCATTTACGCGGACAAGGGCGTTGAAATGCGCGTTGATTCGCGCGCCGCCGATGTACTGCACGGCGCAAAGCTCGCTACAAGCCCCGCGACGGAGCAAGACTGGCACACCGAATACCTCGCGCCCATCATCAGCATTGCAGTGGTGGACTCACTTGATGCCGCCATTGACCATATCAACATGTATGGCTCGCAACACACGGATGCCATCGTCACCGAGCATCACCCCTATGCAATGCGCTTCCTGACGGAAGTGGATTCCGCCTCTGTGATGATCAATGCCTCCACCCGCTTTGCAGATGGCTTTGAGTTTGGCCTTGGCGCCGAAATTGGCATCTCCACAGATAAGCTCCATGCGCGAGGACCCGTTGGTTTGGAAGGACTCACCTCGGTGAAGTTCGTTGTGTTTGGCCAGGGCGAGGTGCGCCAGTCATGAGCCTGTATCTCTGGATCAAGGCGTTCCATGTGGTGATGGTCACGAGTTGGTTTGCGGGTTTGTTCTACTTGCCGCGCATCTTTGTAAACCTAGCGATGGTTGATGCAGACCCTGACGCAAGTCCGCGTGAACGCGACCGGCTGATCCTGATGGCTACCAAGCTCTATCGGTTTATGGGGCCTCTGATGGCACTCGCAGTCGTGCTCGGCTTGATTCTTTGGCTTGGCTACGGTGTCGGCTTTGGCTCGCTATGGATGCCGGTGAAATTCCTGGTTGTTGTCGGCCTGATTGCCTATCACGTCTGGTGCGGGCGCTTGCTCAAGAAATTCACCGCTGGCCCGGGTGAGCGTGGTCATGTCTGGTTTCGCTGGTTTAACGAAGCGCCTGTCATCGGCCTATTCATTGCCGTCGTGCTGGTCATCGTCAAGCCCTTTTAAGCACGCCTTTACTGACTAAGTCAATTCGCCGGCGCGGCGAGGAAACCCTATGAAAACAATCGAATACTTCATGATCCCGAGTTCGCCGTGGACCTATCTTGGCCACGCGCGATTGCAAGATATTGCTGCTCGACACGGGGCAAGCATCGAAATGAAGCCGTTTGATCTGGGCAAAGTGTTTCCCCTTTCGGGCGGCCTGCCACTACCAAAGCGGGCACCTCAACGTCAGAGATATCGTCTGGAGGAACTCAAGCGCTGGCGCGATGCGCTTAACGTGCCCATGGTCATTGAACCGGCTTTCTTTCCGGTAGCCGCTGATGATGCGCTGCGCGTAATTATCGCCGCCCAAATTAGCCACGGTGCAGACAGAGCCTTCGCTTTGGCCGGTGCAATCATGAAGGCCTGCTGGGCTAATCAAGAGAACATTGCCGACGTGGCCACCCTAACTGCGCTGGCCGACGAACAAGGCATGGAAGGCAAAGAACTCATTGAACAGTCGGCATCAGTGCAAGCCGATCTGGATCGCAACACTCAGGAAGCAATCGATACCCACGTTTTCGGCTCGCCGTGGTACCGAGTGGGAGAACACAATTTCTGGGGGCAGGACAGACTGGAATTCGTGAGTAAAGCCCTGTCGTGACCACCGATACGAGTCACGGTTTCGAGTGTTTTGCGCCCTGCCCGCGCGGCCTGGAAAAGCCACTCGCAGCGGAACTGGAGTCCCTGGGCGCTTCAGAGACTGCAACTGTTGGCGGCGGCGTCACGTTTAATGCGACACAGGAGCTAATTGCGCCGCTCAATAAGGGCTCGCGACTGGCCAGTCGCATTCTGATTAAACTCACTAGCCGACGTTACCGAACAGACAAAGACCTCTACAAGATTGCCCATGCAACCGCCTGGGAAGACTGGTTCGATGCGCACCAAACGCTTCGGGTTGATTCGAATGCGGTGAGAGCCAGCATCGGCAACCTCAATATCGCCACCTTGCGCGTTAAAGACGCCATTGTTGACCGACTGCGTGAGCAGTTTGGTGAACGCCCCGATATCGACACCCGCCACCCGCAGGTACGGGTATTCGTGTTTTTGACCGACAAAATCGCGACGCTTTACCTCGACACCAGCGGCGACAACCTCTTTAAGCGGGGGTGGCGTGGCCGTGAAGACAAAGGCGCAGCACCGCTAAAGGAGAATCTAGCCGCGGGCCTATTGGCACTGGCTCAATGGTCTCCGGGTATCCCTTTGCTAGACCCGTTTTGTGGATCCGGCACCATCGTCATCGAAGCTGCGCAGCAAAGCCTGGGCGTACCACCCGGCAACCTGCGAGAGTTTGGCTATGAGCGCCTGAACTTTACGCGACGTTCGGTGTGGGAAGAGGCGGCACAAAACACGACCGCTGTGGCGAGCCCCGAAACTGCTGACAACACCTTGCCTTTAACGCCACAAATTTATGCTCGCGACCTTGACCCGGCGATGGTCGGCATTGCGCGCGCCAACACTAAAACAGCAGGCGCGGAAAAAGCGATTGCATCAATTGAACAGGCGGACTTCATGACCGCATTACCTCCCGACTGTGCCCCAGGCATGATGATCAGTAATCCGCCCTATGGCGAGCGCATGGACTTCGCTGGCAAGGGTGCATCTGTGTGGCGTGCAGATGAAGGGCTGCTGTCGCTGGGTCGGCATCTACGAGAGCACTACGCCGGATGGAAAGTCTGCCTTCTGAGTGGTGACCTGAAACTCCCCGGCAAGCTCGGACTCAAGGCATCACGCCGAATTGAGTTGTTCAATGGCCCGATTGAAGCGCGCTTGTTTATCTTTGAGATGCGCAAGCGCAGCGCCAATTAGATCCGCTCGGTGAATGCTTGTTCGCCATCAAGCGAGAATTTTCTCAAAAACAAGCCCTGACTGATTGCACAGTCAGGGCTTGTTGCGTGTCGCCTTTGGTGACTCACGCAGAGTCTAACTACTCAACCGCCGGCACTAAGACGTCACCGGACAAGGTACGCAGGGAACCGTCCACGCCAATTAGTCTTGCTGGTGTAGCCAGGACAAGTGGCAAGATCGCTCCATCCGCAAACTGCAACTGATCCGTTGTACGCCAGATCGGCGTTTGGGCCGCAACCGCATCTTCAACCACGACACTACCCGTGCCGGGCACGAAGATTCGATTGCCGTTGGCATCAATATCGTCTACAAGCGGAGGCAGGCTGAGGTCTGTTACGGCTCTGGCAATCTGGTGGAAGGAACCGTCGCAAGAAACGACGACGATGCCTTGAGAGATCCAGCAAATATCCGATCCACCAAGGGAAATCGGCAACGGAGCAAGGCTCGGGTCCCTGAAGCCATTGTTATCTCGAACATCCAGCCAAAACACTTCTCCAGTCGTCGTCAAGGCGAATGTTTCGCGATTGTCCGCACTATTCGCGATTCGGACGACCGGGTTGGGCAAATCGACAAACGCACGAGTGCCGCGAGGCGGTCTAACCCTGCGGGTTGCCGGGTCACGAATCAGTCCGTCTTCCTGCGAGTAGGTGTATTGATAGATCTCACCTTTGTCTGTCAGCGTCCAGATAAAACCAAATGCCAGGCTCACATAAATCGGGCGCGGCCCGTCCGCTACCAATTCCCACCATGGATCAGCCCCATTGGCATTGTATTCAAAGAGGTAGAAGCTGCCATCAGTGGTTCGGAAAATACTGCCAGTGCTATCCATTGAAGCAATCGACTTGCCGGGCACGGTGAACGGATGCTCAAAGACGATTTCGCAACGCGACGCACCGGGTTGCGCCTGATAAATCGACTTTCCGTCTCGGCTTACCCCAGTCAGCAAACGCAGTTGTCGCACATCAGGCTGTGCGATAACGATGTCGTCGCAGCCAATCAAACGCTCTGTATAGGTCAGCAAACCATTACTACTGTGGCCAACATCTACTGTTCCTACGACAGTGCCGTTGGAGTCTTTTCGGTCAATAAACGACTCAACAAAAGGAATGCTCGCTCTGCCCAACGTTCCGGTACCCGCTTTTTGAGCCGCCTCGGTTGTGGACAGCGTTTGTAGCTCCCAAAACGACTCAAAGGTATAAGCGGCACCCTTTGTCGAGGCGACTGAGACGCCCTCATCTACAAGGTCAAGTAAGCCATCAGCCAAATCCGCGGCAAGCTGATCGTTAATTTCAAGCGCTGGTGAACCGTCTTCGCCAAGATTTGCAGCCGCCACAGCGACAATCGCCGCCAGCGCCGCACCATACTTGCCGTTTTGATCATCAGTCAGTGCGCCCGAGCCAGCGGCTGCGCGCTCCGCATTCAAGATAACGGGCAAACGACGCAAATCGTCGAGACGATAGACGCCAGGGAGCTGACGATTAATCGCCTCAAGCACTTCATCATGAGCTGCATTGATGCGGCTGGCATCTTTCCACGCGTCTTTTGGTGACACGTTGGACTTCGTCGTGGCAATCCGCTCGGCGCGTCTGACCATCGCCTCAGTAAAGGTCGTCACCCCCGCGTTCTTTTCAAATGACGTAATCACGCCGCGTAATTGCCGTCCTTCAAACGACTGCTCCTCGTCCCTCGCTTCGTCGTAGTAGCGAGCGCCGGAACCGACTGCACCCGACAACGTCACAAGAGCAGGTGGCTGCAAATTACACGGGACGATCGTTACCATGCCCTTTTGCTCACCTACTCTCACCGGGCCGTAGGTTTCGCCACTGGAGAACTCAATCGAGAAATCGACATTAGTGAACTGCCCGAGCGATCCACCAGCACCGATGCCTGGGGCTCCGCCTCCGCCTCCGCCGTCACCCCCACCGCCAGGTCCTCCACCTTGACCCTCGACCATGATAGGTTTGTCATCAAAATTTCCGGCAAAACCGGAGATCAGCCCCGGTGTACAGTTTTTGAGAGCGGTGTCAGATCCCACTGACCCACCGCCACCGCCACAACCCGCAACAAATAGGACCGCGGAGACCGACGCGATCACCAATGACGGGCGCATCGCCTCGCCAATTCGTAGTTCTTTCATCCTGTTCCCCTGAATGCCCGCAATGATTGCGAACTCTTGTGGGGATCATTGTGTTGGAGTTGCCTTCAGATTGCCAGTGGCGGGCCTCCCATGTATTCGGTAGGCAGGCAGTTGAAAAGGGCAGTATTTGTACTCAGACGGGCAATTTCAAGTCACGCTGACTCGCCTGACTTGACTGCCACATCAGCGTTTGATGCAACCCCGTCTTGAACGGGGTGGCAAGCAAACTCAGACAATATCCAGATGCTCAGTACCGCGCGACAAATCAGTTTCGGCCGACTTGCTGTTGAGCTTGATGTTCAGACGCAGATCGTTGACCGAGTCAGCATTTCGAAGCGCATCTTCGTAGGTAATCATGTCCGACTCAAATAAGTCAAACAAGGCCTGATCGAAGGTCTGCATACCCAGCTCGCGACTCTTTTTCATGATCTCTTTGATACCACCGACATCACCTTTGAAAATCAGATCAGAAATCAGTGGTGAATTGAGCATGATTTCAACAGCCGGCGTTCGACCTTTGCCTCGCGCCACTGGAATCAGTCGCTGCGAAATAATAGCTCGCAGGTTCAGCGACAAATCCATTAACAGTTGAGCACGCCGCTCTTCCGGAAAGAAGTTGATGATGCGATCAAGCGCCTGGTTGGCACTGTTGGCGTGCAGAGTAGAGACAGCCAGGTGACCTGTTTCTGCAAAAGTCACTGCGTGCTCCATCGTCTCGCGATCCCGAATCTCACCGATCATGATGACATCAGGCGCCTGACGCAGTGTGTTTTTCAATGCAACTTCCCAGCTATCGGTATCAACACCCACTTCTCGGTGCGTCACGATGCAGTTTTTGTGCGGATGAACGAATTCAACCGGATCTTCAATGGTCACGATATGGCCAAACGAGTTCTCATTTCGGTGACCCATCATGGCCGCCAAGGTGTTGGACTTACCCGAGCCTGTCGCCCCGACAACGATAATCAAACCGCGTTTGTTCAGCGATAGGTCAGCAAGCGTTTTGGGCAGATTCAAATCCTCGAACTTCGGAATTTCAGACTTGATGGTTCGGAGTACGAGACCGACCCGTCCCATCTGCATGAACGCATTAACCCGGAAGCGACCAACACCGACTGGACTAATCGCAAAGTTAACTTCGCGATGTTCTTCAAACTCAGCGGCCTGCTTGTCGTTCATTAGCGCACGCGCCAACTCGGTGGTGTGACCAGCCGAAAGCGGCACATTCGACACTGGAAACAGCTTGCCATCTACCTTGAAGGCAGGCGGAAACTCAGCGGTCAGGAAAAGGTCTGAGCCGTTCTTGCTAATCATCAGCCCGAGTAAATCCTGCAGAAATTTCGATGCCTGTTCGCGTTCCATGATGCTTTAGGTCCTTATGCTGTCTTAACGGTATCTGGCTTTCTAGAGACGAAGTGTTCGTGACAAACTTGTGCCACTCGCTTACTTAACCCGGGAAGTTTTCTTTCACGGTGGCAGCATGGCGAGCATCAGCCATCGAAATCACATTCTTGCGAACCAGGTCAGTGAGGCACTGATCTAGTGTCTGCATACCAAGCGCGCCACCGGTCTGAATGGCTGCATTCATTTGTGACACCTTTGCCTCCCGAATCAAATTCCGAATGGCTGGCGTGCCGATCATGATTTCGTGGGCAGCTACCCGACTCGCGCCGTCTTTCGTCTTAAGCAGTGATTGCGAAATCACAGCTTTGAGAGACTCGGACAACATCGCGCGCACCATGTCTTTCTCGGCTGCTGGGAACACATCGACGATCCGGTCGACAGTTTTGGCGGCCGATGAAGTGTGCAATGTGCCAAAGACCAGGTGCCCGGTTTCTGCTGCGGTCAGCGCCAGGCTGATCGTTTCCAAATCTCTCATCTCACCGACGAGGATGATGTCCGGATCTTCTCGCAAGGCTGATTTCAGCGCATTGCTAAATGACAAGGTATTGGGTCCGACTTCTCGCTGATTGATCAGGCAACGTTTGGACTCGTGCACAAACTCGATCGGATCCTCGACGGTCAGAATGTGACCGTAGTGGTTCTCGTTGATGTAGTTGATCATCGCAGCAAGCGTCGTGGACTTACCCGAGCCAGTGGGACCGGTCACGAGCACCATACCGCGCGGCTGGTCTGCAATTTCCTGAAAAATCTTTGGTGCATTCAATTCCTCAAGCGACAAGATTGTCGAAGGAATCGTTCTCATCACAGCGCCTGCGCCACGGTTTTGCACAAATGCATTCACACGGAAGCGAGCCAGACCCGGAATCGCGAAGGAGAAATCAACCTCCAGGTTCTCTTCGTACTCTTTGCGCTGGGAGTCATTCATGATGTCGTAAATCATCCCGTGTACATCCTGGTGCTCCATCGCGGGGAGATTGATACGACGCACATCGCCATGCACGCGAATCATGGGCGGTAGCCCTGATGACAGGTGAAGGTCGGAGGCTTTGTTCTTGACTGCAAATGTCAACAGTTCGGCAATATCCATGCTTGGTCCTATGCTGGTAGGCTATCTGAATGGACTGATCTTCTTTGGGTTAGGAATAAATGCGCAGAAGGATTCGACAAACAGGCGTATCGAGCGATGAACGGCAGGGCCGCCATGAGTGATGACCACCCCGCGCTGCCAGATGAGCAGGCCGTCGCAGCGGCAGGCGAGCGCCGCCTGGCAGTGCTCAATCGCATTGAATCGGCCTGCAATGCCGCTGGCCGAAACCCAGACTCAGTGTCGCTCTTGGCTGTCAGTAAGACCTTCGATGGGAGTCACTGTCTGGCGATGATGCCGTCCGGGCAACGCAGCTTTGGCGAGAACTATCTTCAGGAAGCTCTGGAAAAGCAGCGCTGGCTCGCCGATCAACGGTTGCCTGGCAGCCCTGAGTGGCACTTTATTGGCCCCATCCAATCGAACAAGACCAAACCCATCGCCGAACACTTCGACTGGGTGCATACGGTAGACCGCTTAAAAATCGCGCAACGCCTGAACGACCAACGCCCCGAAGACCAGCCAGCGCTGCAGATCTGCCTGCAGGTCAATATCGACAATGAGGAAACCAAAAGCGGCTGCACGCCAAGCGAAGCAGTCGCGCTTGCCCAGGCATTCGCCGCTCTACCCCGTCTGAACCTACGCGGCCTAATGGCAATCCCCACGGCCACCGACGACACGTCGAAGCAACGCACCTCATTCGCCGCCGTCCGCGAACTCGCTGATCAATGCCGAAACGCCCTGCCGCCAGCCGATGCTGAAATCTTCGACACGCTATCAATGGGCATGACCGGCGACCTCGAATCTGCCATCGCCGAAGGAGCTACCTTGGTCCGAGTCGGGACGGCTCTGTTTGGTGCTCGTAGTAAGAAGACTGTTTAGGGTTTGGTTGGAATTCGGCGGTGGGTTGGGGCCTTGGTGTCGGGTGAAAGGCGGCGGTCCGGCTTTGCCGGACTGCCCAAGTGAGCGAGGGAAATGGGGGGTCTGGCAGGACTCGCTTCGCTCAGACATGCTGCCAGCCTGATCCCCCATTTCCCTCGCTCACTTGGCTTGCCTTAAACCACCCGACACCAAGGCCCCAACCCACCGCCGAATTCTGTGATGGCTGGCTTATGCGGGCGAGAACCAAGCAATGTTGAAATTGTTGGAAGTGCCACCTGTCAGCAATGCGTGTACTTCGGCCGCTCTGGCTCCTTGCCACTCTGTCGCTCTGCGATTCAGCAAAATGCGCTCCACACTGGCGAAGTGCCTTTCTCGAAGTGCCTTTTTTTTTACGCAGTCAAACCCTGCCGCACTGATTCGGCGAGGGCGGGGGCTTGGGGTCGGGGGAATGAAGGCAAGCCGTTGGAGGGGGTGTGATCGGGGATCAGGCTGGCAGCATGTCTGAGCGAAGCGAGTTCTGCCAGCCCCCCGATCACACCCCCCTCCAACGGGTAGTCCGGCAAAGCCGGACCG
>JBGCFG010000080.1:0-18139 GCA_045106815.1 Burkholderiaceae bacterium
GAGATGGTGATGCCGGGCGACAATGTGAAGATGGAAGTGACGTTGATCGCGCCGATCGCGATGGAGCAGGGCCTGCGCTTTGCGATTCGTGAGGGTGGCAGAACTGTTGGTGCCGGTGTCGTAGCTAAGGTAATCGAGTAATCAAGAAGAAGTAGTGCCCGGCGGCTCAGCAATGCTGACCGCCGGATTCAATTAGCGCAGTACTAACCAACCATTCGAGTATTCCCCGCATACGGGCGTTTCGAACATAACAAGCCCGTCGTTCTTTGGAGTAGTGATGAATAACCAGAAGATCCGTATCCGCCTGAAGGCATTTGACTATCGATTGATCGATCAGTCAGCCCAGGAAATTGTTGACACCGCCAAGCGTACCGGCGCTGAAGTGCGTGGCCCTGTGCCATTGCCCACGCGTATTGAGCGCTTTGATGTGCTGAAGTCACCGCACGTTAACAAAGCTGCCCGCGACCAGTTTGAGATCCGCACCCATCAGCGCCTGATGGACATCGTGGACCCGACCGACAAGACGATTGACGCACTGACTAAGTTGGACCTGCCGGCTGGTGTGGATGTGAAGATCTCGGTGCAGGGCGCTTAGCGCGATCGCTGCCATTGCTTCACTCAAAAGGCGGGCCTGGTGGCTCGCTTTTTTTATCTCTAGTATGGCTTAGGGTGGACATAGTGGACAAGGTGGACAAACTCTTATAGAATCGAACCCTTATCGATAGGAGATTCTTCGTGAATGCGTCCACAACCAAAGCCAAGTGGCAATTGGCCGAAGAACTCGCTGAGCAAGCAGAGCGTGAAGGCCACATCCCCCAGCCTGTAGTGACTGAAATCGTGCGGGCAGTTGAGTCTCGTGAGCCCTCTCAACTCGTCGCCCTGATTGCCTCCTTCTGGAGAGATGCCAATACTGGCATTTCTGCTCACTCCCCACTGAGTAAAGCCACGAATCGGGCTGCCGCTTTCAACCCGCCTGCACCGACTGTGCCGCCGGCCATCACAGGTGCTTACCCTGATAGTTCGTTGTGGTTAGATGCTGACTGGCCCGACAAGCTCGTGCAACAAGGTGCCCTGGTCAGTGCAACCGTGTTTCGCGATGCAATGAGCTGGAGCCGTCAGGCATTAAGCAAAGCGCTAAATGAGCATCGCGTTTTCTATGTCAGTCGTGGTAGCAAGCGCCTGTATCCGACGTTCTTCGTCTCAACAACATATGACACGGCTCAGGTGCAGGCAACCAGCCGCGCGCTCGGCGGCTTGCCAGGCGAAAGCAAGATGCTCTTTTTTACCGCGCCCAAGCTCTCGCTCAATCAGGAATCACCTTTGCAACTGCTGGCCAAAGGGCAGCTTGAGCCGGTGCTTAAGGCCGCCCATGCGTTTGCCGAGCGCTAACCGTTTTGGCACTTCGCGAGCCGTCGCCACAGCTTGGGGACATAGCACTAAAAATTCACACAGTTGCGGTTCAGGACCTGGTTCGCATCTCCCGACACAATAGCGGCGAGCCGTTTTTTGGGCGACAGGCGGCGAATCGGTTTGACGATCCTGCCAGGCAATTTGGCACCTGTTATTGCGGGCTGGATCTCACCACCGCGTTGGCCGAAACGGTGCTGCATGATGAGGTGCCAATGGGCGGCAAATTCTATGTGCCCCGAGAGGAAGTCCTGACCCGTTATGCGGTGCATTTCAACAGGTCTGACCAGCAGCTAAGGCTTGCGAATCTGACGGGTCCATCCCTGGCAGTTCTGGGCGCGGACGGCGCAATCTCAACCGACGCCTTTGCAGTCCCCCAGCGCTGGGCAGCGGCTTTGCATGAGCACAGCGCGGCGGTCGATGGCCTGCTCTATGTTTCACGGGTAGTTAATGACCGTTATGCAGTGGCTGTGTTTGATCGCGCGGCGCACAAACTCGGTGAGGCGACATACGCGCCTTTAAAGGAAGCAGTCGGTCTAGACCATGCCCAGCATTTGCTGAGCATGGTTTTGCGATAGTCCTACTTATCCTAACGGCACGGATTCGCCACGGTATCAAACCGCGGTGCTACTTCCATAAGCTTGAACCAGTCGCCTCTTTGCGTGGCACCGCCAAGGCTGCGTGCGCAAGCCTGACTAATCCAGATTGAACCGTTTTGCCCCGTAGAGTCTTTTGTGATCCACCGGAACTCGGTTTTATCAGTACGGGAGAAGACAAAGCCACTACGGCCTGGATTGATAGGCCCATCACCAGCGCAAGTGGCAAATCCAGGCCCAGCCCGATCGCTTGTGAGCGAGGGAATGGAGTAACAGGAGAACGTATATTTGCCGCTGCCGTTGCCAATCGCTTTGTCAAAACCGGCTGATTGGCCTGTGATTTCCCAACCCATGCTGCTGATATACCAATCACCGTTAAAGGTGCGGTCCCCGCGCGATTCCTTACTGAGTAGCCACTTTAGAAACACGCCTGCATTCACGCTGCCGGTCGTGCGGTTTCGATGCCGAATGACCAGATAGGAAGCCTTTTCCTGAAGATCACCCTTACGCTTGTAGACGTCATAGGCTGATTCTGCATGGTTAAGGCGGCCCATTGCTTTCCAGCCCTGTGGGAGTTTGCCGTTACGAAAGTTCTCTTTGCCAGCATGAAACCACTCAGAAATGGTGACGTCGATAGCAGCATCGTTGGCCTTGCTTTCTGATCTGAATTTTCGGTTGAGCCAAATGATGACATTCACATGAGTCTTCCCTCGCGGCGCTTTTTCCCATCTAGCAGTCTGGGTCAGCGTCAGGTTTCGGAGAAGCGCATCCTGAAGTCGAACCGTTCCGTATCCCTGGCGCTCACCCTGCCAAATATCGCGCTTCATCGAGAAATCAAATTCTTGCTGATCAGTGCGGGAAGTGCTTTGTGTGTTTTTGAAGTCGACCGAAAACAACTTGCCTGGGTCGCCCCAGCGAAGGCGCGCCTGCCCGTTGTAAGCGCTCGCCCAGGCGCCAGTCATGATGCCCTGGCCAGGGTTACACCAGCCCTGAAAATTTGCTGGGAGTGGTAGCGAAACACTCGTTGCCGCTGGATTGCAGAGAGCGGCATTCGCGTTAGTACTCATGACGACTGCGCCGGTGACTATCGCGGTCAAAAATGCGTGTTTGAACATGACTCAATTCCTTTTTCTTTTCAACGGCAGTCGGTTGTCCTGCCTCCTGCCGAGTGTGCTCGCTTGAAAGAGGAAGTTGATTGAAGCATTCGGTTCTGAACTTGTAAGAAGTATCTCCCGTTACCGCTGCGTTTAATGTGGGCAACGATGTTGCAAGTCACGGCCGTGGGAGCTTTCCGATTGAGTACTTGCGAAAGCGACGAGAGTGAACTGTCTCAGCCTTCTACAAAGGTAAAGCCTGCTTACACGCCGCTGAACCGGTCAGCTGTTTTTATGTTCGATCCGTGCTGACACTAAAGGCAGAGTAATCACTACACAGCAATCGTCTCGGCGACTTCGACAGACCTACCGCGTCCCAGAGTCGGGCATTCCTTGGCATGATCAGTGCTTCGGCAAGAGTTTTAGCTTCCAGAAGGCTATAGCCACAGTTTGAGTTCAGGCCAATTTGGCCGCGCTCCGATGCTGGTGAGTCATGACGTCGAGAAGTAAACCTCACTTGTTGATAAGGTGCGCTCAAGCAGTCGATTAAGCCTGCGTAGTAACTACCAAACCATTTAACCATGACAAACCTGGGCGGCAATTTCATCTTTCGAGGATGTGACGGTTCTGATGATCGGCCAGCGATTCGACCAACGATGCCCAACCTGGACTTTGAAAGTCGGTACTTATAGGTTCGGATCGATCCGCCTGCTGTCGGCCCTATCCAGCTCGCTCTAAGCGCTGGCGAGAAGCAGGATATGCCCGTTTACGAGTTCGCGCTGCGCACCCTGCAAAAGCATCCTGACTCGGAATGGCGCGCTGCGATTGGCTACTCGGTCCGGCAACGGGACGATCGCCGTTGCAGTATGCCTACCTAAAACTCGGATTCACCACGGGCATCCACTCGATAGGAGCAAGGCTTCGGTTCTCGCGGCTGCCGTTCGGCGGCTCCTAAATGCGAGTCGCTGAACGGCGCCGGCATGCGTGCCTATGATTTGGTTCGCTAGTTTGCTGCTGCCTGTGTTTGAATCTTCTCGGGTTTCTCCAGCACTAACCTGAGTGGGTGCAGGTGCAAGCTGTGCCGCGTCTGAGAGTGGTCAAACACGGCCACCCACATATACGTGTCCTTATCTGCGCGGACTGGGGTATCGTACTTTGAACCGGTATCCAGCAAGCGTGTCACCTCCATTCGCCACCATCCGTCCTGCCAGCTAGACACGGCTTTGACGTCTCCACGGTCTCCTTCAAACGGGCCTTCGATCAATACCGATGGCATCACGGTTCCTACGGGGTAGGTATCCAGCGATTCGCTATAGGCCACCGTGTCCTCGATTGGCAACCAAAACTCACCGTCGTCGGAGGCCGCGGGGTCGAGGTTTAGCTCGCCCAAACGTTTAAGCACGTCCGGATCCTTCGGCAGGCGTAGTGGTTTCACCTTGCCGTCAGTGTACTTTTCCCAGTTCATCTTGAACCCACCGCCCGTCTTGGGGTCCTTGGTGTAGCCACCCGTATATCGCTTTTTATCAGACTTGGGCTCCATTGGTGGACCAAAGTAGTTGTCATCAATCTGATTCATCCCGCTGGCGCCAGTGCGTACCGATTTCCAGTGCCAGACATCGACATTCGAACCATCAGTTGTGTAGTGCAGGCCACGCCCACCCGATGGTGAGGGCTTGTCTTTGAGGGGTTTGGGCCCCAGGTGGCTTGTGCCGGCACCTGCTATCTCGGGCGTCGTAGCCAACATCACACCAAACTTGTCCTCGTAAAAGTCGTCTTCATCCTGGCGGCCATATTCTTTTTGAACAACACGCCACCCATTGGCTGTTTTTTGTAGTGGCAGGTGTTTCTGACTTCGGGTTGTATCGGGCCACTCGTATAAGGCGTACAAGCGCTCGCCATCATGCATCATGCGAACGCCGACATCGACACCTCCACCCGGCTGATTACCGCCTCGCGTCGTCGTGATTACCTGCTGCGGCGCCTCGAGCCAGGTGGCATCGGCCGGGTTGCCATCAATTTGTGGCGGCGTTTGGGTAGCAACCACTCGAAGTTCTCGTACAGCGACGGTATCTAACGCATAGACCGCCGAGCCAACGACAACGGCGAGCAGCATTGCGACGGCCGCCGCTGGTCCGTAGGCGGCGCGCGGGTTAACCACTTTGAGCAGTTGCCTGTATCCACCCATCGCAAATTGCGCCAGTACGTGCAGACCAACGTACGCAATGAGCAACCAGGCAACGACCCGATGAATCAGAATGATCCACGCATGGCTGATCAGTCCGGGAAAGAAATACAGGGCCGTGCCTGTCAACGCTGCAATAAAGAGAAGTGCGAACGCGACCCAGTAAACAATGACATTGATGCTTTGCCAACGGGTTTTTTTGTTAGGAACCGCTAGCCCGGCAACTCGGGCGCGAGTCATCGCCACTCTGGCCTTAAGCTTCGCGCGCACCAGAAAGGCGACATAGGCGGCTGCGACAATGGCAAGTGAATAGGCAGCCCAGATGTGCCAGTGCATGACGTTGCCTTGCAGCAAGATGAAGTTCAAGGCGGCGGCCCAAACGGACTCCTCGGCATCGGCCGATATTCTTAAGCCTGTGGCGAGGCTAAACAGCAGCGTGATGACTAACGCCCAGTGAAGAACAACGGTCGTTGCATCAAGTTTCTTGAGACGGGGGGAGGGTGCAGACATGAGAGAGAGCTCGCGTAGTTCGACTAAGACACCGAGCACGATAGTCAAAACTGACGCGCTAATTGTGGTGGTTTTGTATCGGGAACGTATCGGCGCAGCGATATCGTCCCAGAGCAATTTGGAGCGCTGGCAAGTTCGTGAGGACATTTTGCGTGCCTGGTCACCCATTCCCGGGGCGCTGAGCCTTACGTATCAGTCGGTTCAGCTGCCAAGGGCTGATACAGAGTAAGTAAAACCGGATTTCTACTACGGTCTGGCGCAAGATGTTAGTGCGTGTTGATGATTGCAGCTCATGATTCGGGCAAAGCCACCGCGGGCAGTCAAATGGCGCCCAATGACTCAACAACTTGATACCAAATCCGGGTGTGGTGTCTCCCTTCTCTAGCATACGGTTGCCATTCACCTGCAGCAATGAATGGCTGACGGGTGTTGCGATCTGACAATAGCAATCTCTCGCAGGGAATAGGCTTAGGTGACAAACTCGGTTTTACTGATAGACAGTGATCTCTCTGATGCGGCCAAGCTGGCTGCCTTTTTGACCCGGCACAACTTCACGGTGGAGGTTGAGACGCATAGCGACTATGCACTCAGTCGCATCTTGCTCGATCAACCCAACTGCGTGATTTTGAATGCGAGTGCCGTTGGCGTTGATGGCTTATCCCTCTGCCGCCAGGCCCGCAGCGGTTATAGCGGCGTTGTCATCTTACTCGGAGAGTTCAATGATCCTATTGAGGAGGTTGCCGGGTTGGAAATGGGTGCCGACGACTATTTGAGTAAACCGGTCAGGGCAAGAGTTTTACTGGCCCGCCTTCGCGCGTTGCTTAGGCGGGCAGAGCGCGACGGCAGGTTTCCGGTGCAGGATTGGGAAGGCTCGACGCTTTTGGGGGAAAATCAGCCAGGTCCCGAAGTGATTGAACTACGCACCTTACGGATTGACGTCGCTGCGCGCGCTGTGCAGGTTAAGGGTCAGGAGGTTCGGTTGACTGACGCGGAGTTTGATTTGCTCCGCTTCCTTGCTGTGAACGCTGGCAGGGTTGTGAGCCGATCGGCTATTCAAAACGAACTGCGCGGCTTTGACTTTGACGGGCTGGACCGCGCAATTGATTTGCGTGTTTCCCGAATCAGGCGAAAGCTCGGTGACAATCCCCGGCTGCCTTCCATCATTAAGTCGGTCAGAGGGGTTGGTTACCTGCTGCCAAAAGAGACTGCCTAGCTAGACTGGCTCGCCGCTATAGGGGTTTTCACAGTCGCCACAGACACGGTCGCTTCGGATTCTTAATCTTGTTGCTCGGGTCGTATTGCAAGTCAAACAGGCGCTGCTCGATACCACCGTTGATGTCGGTAAAAATCGGATCTTCGCCATTGCGGAAAATCGCGAATCGTATGAGATCGTTCTTGAGAATGACGGCCATGAAGTCGCTGGTCATGAAAGACCCAAGATCCGTGACGAATTGATTCTCCTTAATCAGTGGTTTCTTGAGAATCGTGTGACCGCTCACGACAACCGCGTTGTCACCATCTATCCACCTGCCCAGCTCCGTGTAGCGCATTGGCGGTGAACACCGGCATTGGGAGCTTTTGGGGGCCAGCGCCGCTCGCGTGCACACACAGTTGGTGATGCTACGTGCAGAATCTTTGCTGGCGCTTTGTTCGACTAAACTCGCGAGTGCGGGCTTGATGTGTGGCGGAATTGCCTTGTTGATGGCTGGTTGAGCTCAAAGACCGCGACAAGCCCGATGATCTCGTACTTAAAAATGACGGTATTTGAAATGCCAAAGTGGTTCATTCGGCCTATCGCCGCTCCCTGCGCGCGACTGACCGTTTTAGTTTGCTTTTTGTGGCTCGCTGGATGTGCCACTAGCGATCACGGTGCCAGTGAACAGCAGCGGCTTGCGCGAGAAGCTGAGAAGGCGGCTTTGGCTCAGGCGCTGGAGGCGTCTCGGCGTGAGCAGGCCGCGGCACAAGCACCACGCCCAATGTTGGCAGATAGTGGTGCCGTCCCGCTTCAAAGCGCCGTGCGTCGCATGGTGCCCAAGATCGTTGGACAGGCAATCGAGGCGCAGAAAGGCAAAGCTGCCCCCCGCGCTATCGTGGTCATGCCCGCGCGGAGTGTCGGACTGCAACCGCCGAATCTGGGCGCCTCTGGTGCAAGCGCTGTGGCGATAGCCCAGCTAATGAAGAGTCGGCCAGACTTAACGCTCATTGACCAGAATCCCCAGCGTCTGCCCGAGGCTGACTGGGCGATCTTGATGGATGTGGCATTCGATGACCAGGATTCGTTGTGCGTAAGCGTTTTTGATCTGAACAGTAGCAAAGTGCTGGCTCATGGCAACCAGCGCATAACACGAGCTTCAGTCAATCTGGTTCCGACCCGCTATTTTCGGGACTTGCCAGTTGTACTGACATGGCGTGACGCACTGCCCGATACAGCGTCTTGCAAGCCTGGCCAGGCTGCGGCTGATCAACCAGTCCAGAGGACTGACTGGCGCACCTATGCCCGACTCAGTCTCACGTTTGATCAAGCAAGCAGGTTGTACGCAAGGCGTGATCATGGGCGGGCGCTAATTCAGTTTCGATCACTCCGTGATCAAGCCATGAAAGCCATGTCACGAGGGCCGAAGGGCGATGCAAGCCTGTTCAAGCAGATCGCGCTGCATGGCCAATTAGGTGAGTACTTAAGTACCTGGCGGATGATTTTCAATCGAGGGGCAGAACATTTAATGCGGCCGCTGGTGACTGCCTTGTTCGAACATGACAAAGCGTTAGCGCTGAACCTTTCGTTTTCACCACTAGATGGCGGTATTGTGGCTGGCAGGCGAATGCGATCCCGCCAGACTGAGTGGTTGATTGAAGTGAGTCGGTATTTAAGAGGGCTACGAGCTTGTGCCGAAATAGTTGGACATGCTGGCAATGATTTCGCAGCCGATGCCACCCTTGAGGAGCCGATTGGTTTACAGCATGCCGCATATGTAAGACGCCAGTTGCGTCGTCATTCAAAATTCAGTCCTGCCGATCTCTCGACTCGATTGCCGCGAGAGGATGAAGGTATGCCAATTCCTTTGTCTGGAGATGTTCAAGATGAATGGGCGCGTCGCGTGACCATTATCAAACAAGACTGTAATCAGAAAGACAATTGATCGCGTCGTTGCAGGAACTACACGGGATGGCCTCTGATAGCCTTTGACTGATCAATAATCAAGGCACTGCAGCAACGACCACAAAGACATGCGCCCAGGGCTCGGCTCTCTTTCTTTACTTGGTTGCCTACGGAATGGCCTCTTGGCCTTTGCCGTATGGTTGATCACTGCCTGCTCGACACCTTCGCCGTCAGTTGAATCGCCGTCGGTTGAAGCTCAGCCAATGCCACTTAGTCAAGAGGCATTGGCGTCGACAGATGACAAGGGCGGTCTCATCCTGATGACGGTGACAATCAGGAACGCGCTTGCGCCAGATTATCAGCCTGAAGCATTGTTTGCTCGGGTTCAGGCGCAACCGGCATCTGATTCAGAGAAATCGAGCAGACCACAACTGCTGCGATTCAGTATCTTACCGTCCGACCGTGTTGGACCGGGAGGGCGCAATGCCGGTCGAACGTATTTACTTCGGTTTCAGTTTGAGCCTGGTCAGTACCGATTCATGGGGCTAAATATCTCTGCGGGAAAATTCCCCGTGAGGGGATTTGGCTTTCTGCCTATTCATGCTGACTTTGCGGTGCCAGTTGGCGGGAACTACTACCTAGGCAATGTACTCGGCGTGAACCGACGCGGGCTTGATGGTGAGTTCAGGACCGGTCCACCGACTCCTAAAGTTGACCAAGTCGTTACAGGGCTGGCAGACGGCACATTTGATGTGTCGGTTCGCGATCGTTTTGACACGGATCTGGCCAACTACCTTGCCAGGTTTCCTGAACTCGCAACACGGGTGATTGACCGGTTGATCCTGCCGCCAATTGACCGACAGCGGGCTCAGCTTTACTGGGAAGAGCAATAAGCAGCCGGTTTGAATAAGGCGCCTACAATAGGCGCCAAATGAAAAGAAAAGATCGAATCGATGCGCTTGGCGCACTGGTGCTGTTGAGCATCTCAATGCTGTTTGGGCTGAATCAGGTGTTGGTGAAGCTGGTGAATGCCGGCCTGCAGCCCGTCTTCCAGGCGTCACTACGTTCGATCATTGCCCTCGTTCCGCTCTTGCTGTTTGTGTTTGTCATGAAACGGCGCTTGTCTATCAAAGACGGATCTCTGGTGCCAGGGCTCATTTGTGGCCTGTTCTTTTCACTGGAGTTTTTGCTGCTGTTTTTGGCGCTCGACTACACCACAGTCACTCGTGCGTCCGTCATTTTCTATTGCATGCCGGTCTGGCTTGCGATTGGCGCGCACTTCCTCGTGCCTGGCGACAGATTGACGGGTCGGCGGATATTCGGTCTGGCCGTCGCAATTGCAGGGATGACGCTTGCTATTAGTAGCCAGGGGCCGGTGGGCGGTGAATGGCAACTTCGTGGCGACATTTTTTGTGTGCTCGCCAGCATTTGCTGGGCCTGTATTGCCTTGCTGGCGCGAACGACGGCGCTCAATCGATCATCACCTGAGATGCAACTGCTGTATCAGTTGGTTGTCTCCAGCGTAGTACTGCTACCAGCCTCATTGTTCTTCGGTGAGTGGGTTCGCGACATGACCTGGTCGCTCGGTGGCATTTTGGTGTTTCAGTCGGTGTTCGTTGTGATGGTGGGTTTTTTAACCTGGTTTTGGGTGCTGTCTATTTATCCCACTTCAGACATGGCGTCGTTTACGTTCTTGGTACCTGCGTTCGGCGTCCTGTCTGGCTGGCTGATTCTGAACGAACAAATGACAGCGGCGATTGTGGTTGCACTCTTACTGATCAGTATTGGGATTTACCTGATCAATAGCCGGCCTGGAGCCAAGCCTCAGTAGAAGGCAGCGTGGCTATTGCGCGATTTGTTGTAGTCGTTCCACCTGAATGCGCAAAGCCGCGGCGCTAATGATGCCGAAGTGTGCATCGACCCTTTGACCCGTTGCGTCATAAAAAAGCGTGGTGGGCAGGCCTTGCGACCCAACAGCCAGACCAAACTGACGTTGTACGTCGATCCAGATATTGGCTAGCGTGAGTTGCTCCTTACGAACGAATCGATCAATCTGCTCGGCAGTTTCCGCTTCATTCAGAAAGATAAACTGTACATCCGGGTTCTCGACCTGTGACTTGGCCAGGAGCGGCATTTCAATCCGGCACGGGCCGCACCAGGTCGCCCACAGATTGATCACGGTGGGTTTACCACGCGTAATCTCATCGAGTGGCCGCATCTCGTTAGTGCGAGGATTGTTAACCAGCACCCCTGGTACCGATTGGCGATTTGCCTGACTATCCGACCACCAGAGCCCGGCTTTGGCGACGCCCCAAAGGCTGATGCCAACCAGCGCACCCGTGAGAACAGCCCGCCGTGGCAAGGGCTTTCTCAGGAGTTGAATGGCGAGCCACCCCAGGCCTGCCGCAAGAGCAGCCGGCGCCGACCAACCGCCGTCTCGAATGTCAATGATTGACCAGGGGTGCTCAAGATATGCCTGCCAGTTCAGCGCAATATGCGCCGCGCGCGCAGCAATCAAACTAAGGAGCACGGCTTGCCAGACCGTGCGCTCAGCCAGATCCTTTTGTTCGTCAGTGGCCAGGCGACGGCTCAACCATACGGCCGTCCAGATAGCGCACAAAATAACCAGTGGGCCGACTGGAAACGCCAGCGGGCCGAGGGAAACAGACATCATAGGTTTCTAGACCGTCACGAATTCAAGTACCGAATCAAATTCTGGCTGCAATACGAGCGTGTGATTTGCGCCGCTGATATGCACGGGGTAGCCAAGTTTGTTAGCGGCGTGCTGTACGGCTGATGGATCCGTCGTGCGAATCTTAAGCGCGCCAAAAAACGAACCTTCCCGCCCCGTATCTTGCGCCACTGAACCGTATTGCTGCTCATAAACAGACGGTGACATCACGGTGATCGCAAATCCATCGCAATTTATCTGAAACTCGTCATCGTTGACTGATTCCACGGTCGTGCTCAGCAGTGAGGCAAATGCATTGGCCTGCTGTTGAGCCTCTTGGGCAACCAGCACAATTGCCGCGATTGATTTGGCGGCATTGGCATGGCTTTGCCATTCAGGGCGCCAGACGAGATCAGGTGTGTAGTGTTCACAGAAGTAAACGCGCCCGGCCGGGAAGCAGTCTGGCCTGACGTGAACGGTTCTGAAACTGGCATCGCGAGTTTGCGCCTCACCGGCAAGCGCTACAGGGCGGGAAAATGACTTGGGTGGATTGCCCGCCATGCCAATTCTTTGCAGATGCTCGAACATTGCATCAGCACTGTCTGTTTTAAAGACCAGCCCATTGATTCCCAGCGGGGCGTCAGACACTCCAGCTCTCGTGGGCAGCGGCTCGCCAGCCTGGGCTGGTTTATCTGGTAATCCAATTAGCTCCAGGTAGTCAGTTGTAAACATCATCAGATGATTGATTGATCCGAGCGAGTGATAGCCACGATCGGTCAAATGAAAACCAAGCGCTTCAAAAGCGGTTTGCGCACGGTCGAGCGCATATTGAGTGTTTACAACGGCGTGGTCTAGTTGCATGATGGTCCAAAGCGTATGAGAGGCCTAACCGAGCAATCAGCGCCAGTGCTAATTGGCACGCAAATTGCTGATCACGACTCGGATAAGTGTTTCTTCGTATTGCACTAAGAGCTTCAGGCTCAATGACAAAACTAACTGGGAGGAGTGTGCACCATGCGTTGGCAGGTTGCACTGAAATCGTTCTGCTACAAAGCGTCATTTGACCGACTCCGGGCATGGTGTGGTGATCACCCTGTCGTGATGGCTTAATGGAAGCAGTCGTTAAGCTGATTTTTGACATCCTCGCATTTGCGTCAATTATGGTGCTCGTGGTGGGTGGATTGGCTGTTATTGCTAGCCTGATGGGGATTTTCAATCTCGGTCATGGTGAGTTCGTACTGCTGGGCGCTTATACGGTTTACCTGTTCGGCACCTGGGGCCTGCCCATATGGCTCGGTATGCTCGCCGCCCCTTTTGTCGTCGCTATTGTCGGCGCACTGATAGAAATAGTCGTGATCAGGCGACTTTATACCGCGCCAATCGTCGCCATGCTCGCGACCTACGCAATCGGACTGATCATTCGCGAGGTCGTACGCGGCTTGATTGGTGGTCAGTACTACGCCGTTGATGAGCCCTTGCAAGGGGCTTTCACGGTTGCCGGCATGAATTTTTCCATCTGGCGAACGGTGATCATCATCACAACCGTTGCCGTCATGGTGGCTTGCTATCTTTTTCTCAGTCGCACGAGTTTCGGTTTGCAAATTCGCGGCTCGCTTGAGAATCCCGCGCTTGCGCGCGCCTCTGGTGTGTCGACCAGTCGCTTGTATGCAGCCACCTTTGCGTTTGGCGCCGGACTGGCCGGGCTTGCCGGCGCTTTGATGGTGCCGCTGTTTTCTTTATCTGCTGATCTGGGTGTTCGGTTCCTGGTGCAGGCATTTCTGTCTGTGATGTTGGGGGGCATCGGCACCTTCCAGGGGCCCGTATTGGGTAGTGCTTTGTTGGGCGCGATGGTGCCGGGCTTTCAGTGGTTACGAGAGATACCCGGGGTGGTTGACTACATCACGCCAGTCTTTGCAGAAGTTTTAGTGTTTGTCACCGCACTGGTGTTAGTGAAACTCTGGCCGCAAGGTCTATTTAGCCGAGGGAGATAACATGTCTGAACAAGAAGAGGGCAGCAGAAAAGCGACCGCATTGAGTCATAGCGGGGCGGGTCAAGGCGTCAGTCGCCGGCGATTTCTCACAGGTGCAACGGCTCTTTCTGCAGCCGGTTGGACTGCAGCGGTTGGCGGCGGCTGGGTTCTGCAGCCTCGCTGGGCGCACGCTGCAGGCCCAATCAAGATGGGAATCGCGACTGACATAACGGGCGCCATCGCGCCAAGTGGCAATTCAAACTGGCAGGTGGCCCAGTTTGCCGTTAAGCAAATCAATGATGCCGGCGGCATATTGGGTCGGCCGGTAGAACTGTTTCTTGAAGACACCGCATCAGACCCCGGTAAAGCCGTGAGTAATGTCAGGCGCCTCATTCAGCAAAGTGAGGTCGATGTCGTGTTGGGCGGTATTACCTCCGCTATGCGCGAGGCCATCAAGAACCCCATTACCAAGCGCGGCAAGACGCTTTATCTGTACCCACAACTCTATGAAGGTCAGGAGTGCACCGAGCACCTGTACTGCACCGGTCCCACCCCGGCGCAGCAATGTGCCGACTTATTGCCCTACCTCATCAAGCAGGGCAACAAGCGGTTTGCGATGCCGTCAGCCAATTATCGCTGGCCGCAGCTTCTGAACAAGTGGGCACGTAAGGTCATCGAAGAAAACGGCGGCGAAGTCGTTTTTGAAGAGTACTACCCACTCGACCAAATTGAGTACTCAGCGACGGTCGCCAAGATCATGAGCGAGAAGGTTGATCATGTGTTCAATACGGTGATTCCGCCGGGTCTGCAGGGCTTCACTAAGCAGCTCTATGAAGCCGGTTTCACGGAGAACGGCGGCACCCAGTCATGCGTCTACTTTGACGAAAATTCGGTCAACTATGTGCCTTCACGCGAGCTGGAGGGCATTTACAGCTGCCTGGATAGCTTCCACACCATTGATGATCCGGTAACCCAGAAACTCGTTGCCGACTATAACGAAATGTTCCCGGGCTCAAAATACCTGTTCACAGCAGGCAGTGCATCAACAGGGATGTATCGAGGCATCAAACTTTATGAGCAGGCGGTCATCAAGACCAATGGTGAGTTGAGCCGCGATGCAGTATCAGAAGCATTCGATACTGTTGAGATTACGGAAGGTCCTGGCGGGCCGGCTAAGGTTGTCCCGGGCACGGGCCATGTCGCGATGAATATGTATATCGCGCAGTCCAAAGCTGGCAAGTGGGAGATCATTTCCTCTGCCGACATGGTTGATCCTGACGAATGCGTGTAGACGCTACCAGTCAGGTTAGTCCCGGCGCGGCAAGCAAGCAGCGCCGGGTGCTGCCGATCATTGAAATCGTGCTGCTGATTCTATTGCTGGTGATGCCGTATTTCGTCAGCAACTTCCAGACTATCATCATCACGCGCATGATCATTCTCGCGATGCTCGCGATCAGCTTTGATCTGTGCTGGGGTTACTCGGGCATCATGACGTTCGGCCAGGCGCTGTTCTTTGGCATGGCCGGGTATGCGGTTGCGTTACTGGCTAACAAACTCGGTTTTCTGCAACTCTGGGGCATCCTCGGTGCAGGCTTGCTGGTAGGGTTTGTCGTGTCGTTTTTGATCGGCTGGTTTTTGTTGCTTGGTCGTCGCCGCCCTGAAATTATCTTTGTTGCGCTCGGCACGCTGACGGCATCCTATGCCGCTGAGCGCTTGGTGGCAGGTTGGGCATGGGTAGGCGCGGGTAACGGTATGTCTGTCTATGAGTTCATGCTCATGGGCAGTTATGAAATTGAGCCGGGGCCGGTTTTTTACTATCTGTGCGCCGCATTGTTAGTGGCGGTTTATCTCACAAGCCGCACACTGGTTCGCTCTCAGTTTGGTTTAGTGTTGGCGGGCATGCGTCAGAACGAGGCGCGAATCGCGTTCTTTGGTTATCGCATTCAGGTGTTCAAAGCGCTGGTTTTTTCGTTTGCGGGTGCCATTGCCGGGCTTGCGGGTGCGCTCTATACCTTCCATGAAGGCTTTGTTGGGCCGGGAAGCATGGGCATTGCGCTGTCGACCACTGCTGTTCTGTACGGGCTTTTTGGTGGTGTTGGGTCACTGATTGGCCCGATCATCGGTGCGTTTGCCATTGAGACGATTAGTTTTTTCTTGTCGGACCAAGACGCGGTGAAGGGCTTTTGGCCGATTATCCTTGGTGTGATCATGTTGGTTGTTGTGGTCTACAAGCCCACGGGTCTGATTGGTTTTTTCGTCAGCCAGCGTGAACGTATTGGTACGTTTGGCTCGGCTGACCGTTCAAGCTCAGGCAAGCGCGGAGATAAACGTGGCGCTGCTTGAGATTCGAGGGGTCGGCAAAACCTTTGGGGCGCTACGCGCGCTCAATGGTGTTGATGTCACGGTTGCGGAGAAGACCTTTCACGGACTCATCGGGCCGAATGGCTCTGGCAAAAGCACGCTGCTCAAGGCAATCGCGGGCGACCATTTTGCTGATGAAGGCACCATCACATTTGATGGCACTAACATCACGACCATGCGGCCTGCCGAGCGTGCGCGGCTTGGCCTGAATCTCAAATTCCAAATTACGGCTGTTTTGCCTGAGATCTCCCCTTACGACAATTTGTTGCTCGCGGCGCAGGCTGATCAAAGTGTCTGGCAACTCTTGCGTAGTAAGAGCAAAGCTCGGCTGCACGATGAAATCATGGCATGCCTTGAGCGGTTTAAGTTGGTGGACCAGGCAGATGTCTTAGCGGCAGAACTTAGCCACGGCGAACAGCAGTGGCTTGAGATCGCAATGTCGCTCATGCGGAAACCAAAGCTCTTATTGCTGGATGAGCCAACCGGTGGGATGAGCCCTGAAGAGCGCCGTGCTACGGGCCGTTTACTTGAGCCTATCAAGAGCGAATGCGCATTGGTGATTGTTGAACATGATCTTGATTTCATTAAAGACATTTGCGATAACCTGACCGTGCTCGATTCAGGGCAAGTGCTTGACGACGGCACGGTGGCCGAAATTGAGAACTCCACCAAAGTGAAAGAGGTTTACACCACCCGTGTCTGACGCTATCGCTACCGCGCAAATTGACCCGACCAACTCGATCTTGTCGGTCAAAGATCTTGCCTCTGGATATGGTCGCAGTCAGGTGCTGTTCGGTGTTGACTTGCAAGTCTCCAGAAATGGGGCGATTGCCGTACTTGGCCGTAATGGCGCAGGCAAAAGCACCTTGCTTAAAACGCTGATTGGCGAAATTGCGCCTATGTCGGGCGACATCAGTTTTGATGGCGTGCCGACCGCTCAGGAAGACACTGAGAAGCGCGTTCGCCGCGGCATGGGGTATGTGCCGCAGGAACATGCCGTGTTTACCACCTTAACCGTTCAGGAAAATCTCACGCTCGGCGCCGTGTCTCAGGCTGACAAAGGCGGCGTTGAGATGGTGCTCGACTTTTTCCCCAAACTTGCCGCGCGTCTGGATCAGCAAGCGGGTACGTTGTCTGGTGGCGAGCGCAAAATGCTGGCGATCAGCCGGGCCTTGCTGGGGCGGCCCAAGCTGCTTATGCTCGATGAGCCAACTGAAGGTGTCTGGATTGGTGTTATCGAAGAAATTGCTGATCGACTCGTGAAACTTGCCGACGACATGTCCATCATCATCGTAGAGCAGCACCTCGAACTGGCTCTAAGGGTAGCGGATACCGCCTATGTGATGGACCGGGGGCAAATCGTGCTGGCTGGTCCGTCTGATCAGGTGCGCGATGACCCCCGGCTGTTGCAGTATCTGGCGCCCTAAATGTCAGGCGCACGAGTGTGCCAGTCATGTGACGTTTGATAGGCCTGGGCAATTCGCAAAATGCCAGCCTCGTCGAAGGGGCGGCCTATCACTTGAAACGATAGCGGCAGTCCGCTGTCAGTAAAGCCACATGGCACGGCAATAGACGGCAAGCCAGTGACATTCGCCGGCGCCGAGAGACGCACGAACGCCGACTTAATCGGCTCTTCTTGACCACCGCCCCAATCAATATTCTCCTGGCCGCGCTTGGTTGCAGGCCCAACGACTGTCGGCGCGATCATGGCATCAATCTTGGAATACATCTCAGACCATGCGAGCTTCATCATTTGTCTGACGCGCAGCGCCTGTATATAGTCCACAGCCGGAATCAGTTCGCCCGCTTCAAGAACAGACCTGACATCCTCGCCATATAGGTCTGCACGCTCGCGCAGCATGTGTTGATGGTAAGCACTGGCTTCGGGTAAGCACAGGCCAAACTCAACGCCCATAATCTGTTCGGCATAGGGCAGTTCGACATCGACTAGCGTCGCCCCAAGCGATGCATAGTGCTCAATGGCTTTTCGGGTGGCCGCTTCGATATCCGGATCGACATCTTCAAAAAAGAAGTTGCTCGGTACGCCGATGCGCAATCCCTTCACGCCTGCATCCAGCGCCGATAGATAATCACCCACCGGTTCATTGGCGCTGCCCGGGTCGCGCGGGTCGTAGCCGGCCAGCCATTTGAGAGAAATCGCAGCGTCACGAACCGTACGCGTGAGCGGCCCAACATGATCAAGCGACCATGAGAGCGATGCAACACCGGTTCGACTCACTCGTCCATAGGT
>JBGCFG010000081.1:0-23765 GCA_045106815.1 Burkholderiaceae bacterium
AGCCATGATCGAGATGCTGGCCCGCCTGCGAGCGCTCAACCCACGGGTTCACCTGCCGCTCGCAATACAAATTGCCCATGCGGGACGCAAAGCCTCAAGCCACGCCCCTTGGGACGGTGGCCAGCAGATTCCCCTGGCGGACGGTGGCTGGACCGCCTGCGCCCCCAGCGCCTTGGCGCACCAGAGTACTGAACTCGCGCCCACGGCACTTGATCAGGCCGGACTGGACGCCTTAAAACACAAGTTTGTTCAATGCACGCAACGCGCGGCCAGAATTGGTTTTGATGCGGCCGAGATGCATGCGGCGCATGGCTATCTGATGCATCAGTTTTTGTCACCAATTGCCAATCAACGAAGCGATGAATACGGCGGCTCACTTGAGAACCGGATGCGCTGGCCGCTTGAAGTCTTCAGCGCAATGCGCGCCGTTTGGCCAGACGACAAACCGCTTGGGGTTCGAATCTCCGCGACCGACTGGGACGAGCAAAGCAGTTGGGATATCAACGAATCAACCGTGTTTGCAAAAGCCTGCGAAGCGGCGGGTGCGGACTGGATTGACGTTTCCAGTGGTGGCGTATCCACGGCCCAGAAGATTGCGTTGGGTCCGGGCTACCAGGTGCCGTTTGCACAAGCGATTAAGCAAGCTGTGAGCATTCCCGTTATGGCAGTCGGCCTCATCACCGAAGCAAGTCAGGCCGAGCAGATTGTGGCCAACGGACACGCTGACATGGTGGCGCTTGCACGTGCCCTGCTCTACAACCCGCGCTGGGTCTGGCATGCGGCTCATGAACTCGGCGCCGCCATCGATGCTCCCGTGCAGTATTGGCGTAGCGAGCCGCGGGAAGCCCGCGGCTTGTTCGGCGAAACCAGTACCGGTCAGCGCTGACCGACCACGACGCCGGCATCAAAAAGGGCCGCAATCTCTGAGTCTGGCAGGTTCAGAACTTCGCGCAGAATTTCGCCGGAGTGCTGCCCAAGCGCAGGCGCTGGCCGGCGAATACTGCCGGGTGTCGCCGACAGTTTCACCGGCACATTGACCATGTTGACGGCGCCCGCACTCGGATGCGTCATCTCAACCATGGCGCCACGCGCTTTCACTTGCGGATGATGCACCACTTGATCGACAGTGTTGATCGCCCCCATGGGAATTCCCGCCTCAAGGAAGGTCTTTTCCCAGTGTACGAACGGGTGCTTCAAAAGCGCGTTTTGAAGTGTCTCGACCAGTGCCGCACGATTAGCGTTTCTTTGCTTGTTGCTTGTAAACCGCGGGTCTTCCACCAGCTCCGGGTGCCCAATCAGCGGGCAGAAGATCTTCCATAGTTTTTCACTGCCAACCGCTAGTGCGAGATCTTGTGTGGCCGTGCGAAAGACTTGATAAGGCAACAGCGCCTTATACGCTGTGCCCATCGGGCCGGGCACCTCGCCATCGGCTTCATAGGAGCTAATCATGATGCTGAGTAGCGAGAGCTGGCCCTCAAGCATCGAAACATCGATGTACTGACCCTCGCCAGTCTGTTCTTTTACTCGTAGGCCCATCATGATGCCAAACGCGGCATACATACCGGCAGTGAGATCAGCGATCGAAACACCACATCGCGCGCCAACGGTATCTGGCTCACCCGTAACGCTGATCATGCCGCTTTCAGCCTGCACGACCAAATCAAGCGCCGCACGATCCCGGTAGGGCCCGTCTTGCCCGAACCCTGAAATTGAGCAATACACGATGCCCGGGTTTTGTTCCTTGGCTGCTTCATAGCCCAGCCCTAGTTTTTGCAAAGCCCCAACCCGGAAATTTTCAAGAACGACATCAACGTTCTTCATAAGAGACAGGCACAGTTGCCGGCCGGCATCGGACTTCAGGTTGATTGATAGGCCGCGTTTGTTCCGGTGCAGAGAAATGAAGTAGGAGTTATCACCACTAGCCAGAGGTGCACCCCATGCGCGCGCGATGTCCCCTGTCACGGGTGTTTCAAGTTTGAGAACGTCTGCACCATAGTCTGCGAGCATGGTGGAGCAGTGTGGGCCAGCCAGCGCATGGGAAAAATCGAGCACTCTTAAGCCTTCAAGCGGTGTTTTCATGTTTCTTGTTTCTCCCTTGCTGAGTTTTTATCCTTTGCGGAGCCCATGAGTTGCGAATCTCGCTAGCTGCTGTTTAACAACAGGACAACGCCGGCGACAATCAGACTGATGCCAAGGGCTTCAGCCGGTGATGTTCTTTGAGAAAAGATCTTGCGCGAAACAACCTGGGCCAGCAGTACCTCGACCAACGCGAGCGTTCGTACTCTCGAGACCGTCTCAACCGAAAATGCCAGGAACCACCCCAGGGACGCCGCAGCCCCGAGAAGCCCGGCGAGAAGCGACGGCCGCCATGCTTTCAGGATAGCGCTGAACGCCGCGCGATCCCGCCAGAGCAGCCAGGCACTTAGCAATACCGACTGCAGCGCCAGGCCACAGGCAAGCACGGTCGAGGCCCTGACGTAAAAGGGCGCATCGCCCAGACTCAGAATGGCCCCGCGAAACCCAACCGCCGACAACGCGAAAACGCCGCCAGCGCCGATTCCAACCAGCAATGGCCACCAACGGTCCCGCCAGGTCGAAGGCTGACCTGCCGCACCGGTTACCGCGGAAGGCCACGACATGAGTACCACGCCAGCTGTCGCAATAATCACCGCGCTAATGCCGAGTAAGCCAATTCGCTCACCCAGGAAGGCCGCACCGAAAACCGCCACTTGAATGGGCTCGGTTTTGATGGCCGCAGTGGCGACTACAAAAGATCGCATCTGCATCGCGCTGAGCATCCAGGCGGTTGCAATAATCTGCGCCAGCGCGCCAAACAGCAACCATGCAAAGAATGCCCCATTGAAATTCAGCACTGGCCAGTCGACCGCGAGCCAGACAACACTGAGGAATATCAACGCAAACGGCAAACCGAATAAAAATCGAACGTGGGTCGCGCCAACCGTCCCCAATTGGCTCGTGAGTCCTCGCTGCATGGCATTGCGAGCCGTCTGACAGCCCGCTGCCCACAAAGTAAACAAGATCCATAGCCAGGACGGCACGCCTTCAAGCACTGGCAATTCTCAGGCCAATAGCAGCGGCTCCAATGGCGCCGAGCAAATGCAATGCCGAATGCCCCAAGAGCCAGCCAAACTGCCCACGGTTCAGCAGATTCACGGCTTCAATCGAGAAAGTGGAAAAAGTGGTCAGGCCACCCAGAAAACCCGTGACGATAGCCATGCGCCAGACCGGATCGAGCGTGGGCATTTTGTCGATCAGACCGACCGAAACACCCACGAGCAACCCACCAATCACGTTAGCGACCAAGGTGCCAAGCGGTACGCTTGGATGGGCCTGGTTCAACCACACCCCCAAACCCAGGCGACACCAAGCACCGATTGCGGCGCCTAGGCCCACCGCGAACAGTGCCCAGCCCGACATCACGCCCAACGCTTTGCCGCCGCGTCGTCAGAATCTCGGGCTGATACCCATCGCGAGCCATCCGGTGTTGACTCTTTCTTCCAAAATGGCGCTTCGGTCTTGAGGTAATCCATGATGAACTCGCACCCCTTGAACGATTCGCCGCGATGCCTGGAGGTCACGATGACCAGCACAATTTGATCAAGCGGTTCAAGTGGTCCAACTCTGTGAACGACACGCGCACCGCGCAAGTCGAACCGCTCAAACGCTTGTTCACAGATTTGCTGAAGCGCTTTTTCAGTCATGCCAGGATAGTGCTCAAGCGTCATTGTGCGCACGCCAGTGCCTTCGTTGACGTCGCGCACTGTTCCGACAAACGAGGCTACTGCTCCAACCTGCTTGTCAGAGCCGTGCACTGCCTTTAGCTCCGTGCTCAGATCGAAGTCTTCCGTCTGAACTCGGACATGAATGTTGTTGGCACTAGCGGAAGCCGGCATCACTAACCTCCCGTCACGGGCGGAAAAAATGCCACCTCAGCGCCCTCGCTGATGGCAGTGTCAGGCTCTGCCACCGCCTGGTTCACCGCAACGCGAACAGCGCGTTCGGCTGCCAGGCTATCTGCCCAGGATGACCCGCGGTCGACAAGGAGTTGTCGGAGCTGACCAACATTGGTGACGTCCGCAGGCAGTTCAAGTGCTTCTTCGCTGGTCTGCAGTGCCTCACGAAGGCTCGCAAAATAAAGGATCTTGATGTTCATTTCAATTTAACAACTCGTCGAAGGACAGAAACCTGACCGGCTGCCCCGGTTCAATCGCGCCACCCGGCGGATTATCAATTAGCCCGTGCCCCCAGACGGTAGAGGTCAGCACGGCCGAGCTTTGGTTGGTATACAACTCAAGCTTACCCGCCTCATTGATGCGAGCGCGCAAAAACTCCCGACGGCGATCAGGCCGGGGTAAAGTGAAGTCGGCGGTCAGGGTCACGGCTTTTGACTCAGTGTCTGAGACGCCTGCGAGTTTAAGAATGAGGGGGCGCACCAGTAACAAGAAAGTGACGAAACTCGAGACGGGGTTACCCGGCAGACCGACAAAATGAGCAGCGGGCTGATCGTCACGGCGCACCTGACCATACGCAAACGGCTTGCCTGGCTTGATGTTCAGTTTCCAAAGCCGTAACTCGCCTTCTGCCTCGACTGCCGGCTTCACATGATCTTCTTCGCCGACTGAAACACCCCCTGAGGTCACGATCAAATCACTGGATGCGGCAGCCTCACGCAGTGCTGCCCGGGTAGCGTCAAGCGAGTCGGGCACGATCCCCAGGTCATGAACCTCGCAACCAAGCGCTCTCAACAAACTCACCAAGACGTAGCGATTGCTGTTGTAAATAGCGCCCGGCTTCAACGGCTCACCAGGCATGGTCAATTCGTCGCCAGTGAAAAAACACGCGACTCGAACCTTGCGCCGAACCGTCACGGTGGGTAGGCCGACAGAGGCGGCCAGTCCGACTGCTTGAGGGCTTAATCGGGTGCCTGCGGGCAAAATCTCACCACCGGCCGCAATATCTTCACCACGCCTGCGTACCCACGCACCTGACTCAGGCGCCTTGCCAAGCACAATGGCCTCCCCTTCAACCGTGACTTGTTCTTGCATGACCACCGCATCGGCCCCCGGCGGTATGCCCGCGCCGGTGAAGATCCGGGCGGCCGTGCCTTTGGCCAGAGGCTCACCCACATGCCCTGCCGGAATGCGCTGTGACACGGCAAGTTTTGCGCCGTCAGCCACATCGGCCGAGTTCATGACGTAGCCATCCATCTGGGTGTTGTCCATTGGCGGGACATCAATGTCGGAGACAACTGGCTGGGCCAGGATGCGGCCGGCCGCATCGATCGTGTCGATCACCTCGGTCTGGCCGACAGGATCAATAAAGCCGAGTAGTTCCTGCAGGGCCGGCTCCAATGGTCTGAGCTCATTTTTCATTGGATAGTTCCAGAAAATTAACGACAAACTGGGCAACCGCTGTTGGGTCATTCAGGTCTAATTGTGGCAGCGGCGTTTCGAGTGGCTCATCTGTCGCAATGGCCACTATGTTGTCATCGTGAGGCCACAGCAGTGGCTTGCCGACACTGTGTCGATAAACTTCCAGCTTCGGCACAGCCGAGCGCTTGTAGCCCTCTATCAAAACAAGATCACACGGGCCGAGCCTTTCAAGTTGCTCCTGAAGCGTCGGCTCCGTCCCATCCCGTAGCTCATGCATCAACACCCAGCGCTGACCAGACGTAATCAACACCTCACCCGCGCCCGCCTGCCGGTGCCGCCACGAATCTTTGCCGGGCTGATCGATGTCAAAGCTGTGGTGGGCATGTTTTATCAGTGAGACGGCAAGCCCCATCTCAACTAGTTTCGGAATCAGCTGTTCGATCAGAGTCGTTTTACCAGAACCGGAATAGCCGGCAAATCCGAAAACGCGGCTGTTCATGCTGACGCTACCGCGCGGCCCACGATGTACTCTTTCAGTGCCGGCACCGATCGTGGTAACCAGCAATACCGCTGCGCAGCGTTGGCCAGGTGTCTTGCCTGCGGCGGGACAGGCGGCTCAATGCCAATTGCTTCCACAATCGTCTCCGCAAATTTCACGGGTAACGCGGTTTCAAGGCAGATCATGGGCACATCAGGCTCGCGCCACTGCTCCGCCACAAACAAACCGTCGGCAGTATGCGTATCAACAACCCGCTCAAATCGCTTATAGACACTGGCGATCGTCGCCAATCGGTTTTGGTGGGTACTGGAGCCCGAGACGAATCCAAACGAAGCGATACGGTCAAATGAAGCCGACCCGGCAAGGTCAAAGGCACCCGTGTCTGCCACCTGTTGCCACAGCCGCTTTAGTTCGCTTGCATCGCGCTCAAGCAGGTCGAATACAAAGCGCTCGAAATTTGAAGCCTTGCTGATATCCATCGATGGACTTGAGGTTTTGTGGGTATCTTCTCTGCCACGCACTCGGTAGACACCTGTGCGGAAGAACTCATCCAGGACATTGTTTTCATTCGTAGCAACCACCAAGTGTTTGATTGGCAACCCCATCATACGCGCGACATGACCAGCCAGCACATTGCCAAAATTGCCGCTGGGCACGCAGAAAGAGACCGCCTGCTGCTCGTTCTCGGTCACCGCAAAATAGGCTTTGAAGTAATAGACGACTTGAGCAATCACCCTGCCCCAGTTGATCGAATTGACTGCGCCGATCGCATGCGACTGCTTAAAGGCCAAGTCCTCCGAAACAGCCTTGACCATATCCTGGCAGTCATCAAACACGCCACTGACGGCAATATTGAAGATATTGCTGTCTTTTAGCGAAAACATCTGCGCCCGCTGAAATTCGCTCATGCGTCCGTGGGGTGACAGCATGAAAACGTTGACACCTCGCCGGCCTCGCATCGCGTATTCGGCAGCGCTGCCCGTATCGCCCGAGGTAGCCCCGAGAATGTTGAGTTGCTGGCCACGTTGCTCAAGCAGCCACTCAAACATCTGGCCCAGGAACTGCATCGCAACATCTTTAAACGCGAGCGTAGGGCCGTTGGACAAATGCGCCAGATGCAAACCTGGTTCAAGCATCGACACCGGTGTAATCGCTGGATCACCTCCAAAGTTCTCGGCCGAGTAGGCCCGTTGCAAAATGCCTTTCAATGCAGTCTCGGGCACGTCAGACGCATAGGGCGCCATCACCTGATAGGCAAGTGAAGGGTAATCAAGCGTGCGCCACTGGGCCAGGGTGTCAGCATCTATTCTCGGGTAGGTCGAGGGCATGACAAGCCCGCCGTCTGGCGCAAGGCCACCAAGCAGCACATCACTGAACTGGTCGGCCCCAAGCGAACCGCCGCGAGTTGAAACGTACTTCATGTCAGGTCAGATCCTCAAGGCGAATGCGAACGATCTCTCCAATGACTGAACTAAGCGCCTGAATTCGATCTATTGCTTGATCCATTTGTCTTTCAACAGTGCGATGGGTCAGTAGGATGACAGAAGTGGTTTTATTGGCAGCGTCTGGTGCCGGCTGCAGAACGGACTCCAACGATATGCCGGCATCGGCGAGGAAGCGAGTGATGTCGGCAAGCACGCCAGGTTCATCCGCCACCCGTAAGCGCAGGTAGTAGGCGGTTTCGGTTTCGGCCATTGGCAATATCGGCGCATCACCGAGCGAATCAGGCTGGAAAGCCAGGTGAGGCACCCGGTGATCCGGGTCTGCCGCCAGCGTGCGAGCCACATCGACCAGATCCGCAACCACCGCACTAGCCGTTGGAAACGAACCGGCTCCTTGTCCGTAGTACAGGGTTTCGCCGACTGCATCGCCCCGCACCCAGACCGCATTCATTGGCCCTTCAACATTGGCGATCAGACGGCGGGTAGGAATAAGTGTCGGATGAACCCGCAACTCGATGCCAGGCTTCAAACCGCCGTCCGTAGCCGCCCTGCTGCGAGCCATGGCAATTAGTTTGATGCGGTAGCCCAGCTTCTCGGCAAACTCGATGTCCTGCCCATCGAGGCCGTTTATCCCCTCGGTATGGCAGCGATCAAACTGGACCGGCACACCGAATGCAATCGCCGCAATCAGGGCAAGCTTATGCGCAGCATCGACCCCCTCAATATCGAAGGTTGGATCTGCCTCGGCAAACCCAAGCTCCTGTGCGCGTTTAAGCACATCGGCAAACGAAGAACCATGCTCGCGCATCTCGGACAAGATGTAATTGGTCGTGCCATTGATAATGCCGGCAATAGATTCGATGCGGTTTGCGCTCAAGCCCTCTCGCAAGGCTTTGATAATCGGAATGCCACCTGCGACTGCGGCTTCAAACGCAACCATGACGCCTTTGGCAGAAGCCGCCGCAAAGATCTCATTACCGTGCAACGCAAGCAGAGCTTTGTTAGCAGTCACCACATGCTTGCCGTGCTCTATCGCAGCCATGACTAAGTCTAGCGCCTGTTGCTCGCCCCCGATCAGTTCGACCACGATGTCAATATCAGGATTCGTCACAATCTGCATCGGATCGGCAACATAGGTGGCACGTCCGGCAAGCCGCTCCTTGGCGCGCGCCTCGTTGCGCGCGCACGCATGGGTTACCTGAATGCTTCGCCCCGCCCTACCGGAAATCTCGACCGCATTGCCTGTTAGGACTTCAAGTGCTCCAAGGCCGACGGTGCCGACACCGAGCAGGCCCACACGAACCGGACCAAATTTTTCCACGCTTAATTTCTCCAAGAGTTTGGCTTCAGGCACTTGCCTGCTTGATAAGCCCGTCGCGGCGGATCATGTCGCGAATACCGCGTACCGCCTGCCGGGTTCTTTGTTCATTCTCAATGAGCGCAAAGCGCACATGGTCATCGCCATAGTCACCGAAGCCAATGCCTGGCGATACGGCGACTTTTGCTTCGAGCAGGAGCTTCTTAGCGAACTCAAGTGAACCCATCTCGAGATAGGCGTCCGGGATTCGCGCCCAGATATACATGGAGGCACGCGGATTTGACACCGGCCAGCCAGCATCGTGCAGCCCTTTCACCAGGACATCTCGTCTCGCCTGATAGTTTTGTCTGACTGTTTCGACGCAATCCTGAGGCCCCTCAAGGGCCGCAATGGCTGCCACCTGAATCGGCGTATACATGCCATAGTCAAGATAGCTCTTGATACGAGCCAGCGCGGCGACCAGACGTTCATTGCCCACCATGAAGCCTATGCGCCAGCCAGCCATGTTGTAGCTCTTGCTCATCGTAAAGAACTCAACCGCAACATCGCGCGCGCCGGGCACTTGCATAATGGATGGCGCTGCATAGTCGTCAAAAACGATGTCGGCATATGCGAGGTCGTGCACAACCAAAATATCATGCTGGCGTGCGAGCGCCACGACCCGCTCAAAGAACGGCAACTCTACGCACTGCGCGGTCGGATTACCAGGAAAGGCGAGGATCATCATTTTCGGCTTCGGAATCGACTCACGAATGGCGCGTTGAAGCTCCTCAAAGAAATCGACATCGGGTGTCATCCGGACCGAGCGAATATCAGCGCCCGCAATGACAGCACCGTAAATATGAATCGGGTAACTTGGGTTGGGCACCAGAACGGTATCGCCCTGGTCCAGCGTGGCGAGCATCAGATGGGCGAGCCCTTCTTTCGACCCGATCGTCACGATGGCCTCGCGGTCGGGGTCGAGGCTGACGTCATAGCGGCGCTCGTACCAGTCTGCGATCGCCTTCCTGAGTCGGGGAATGCCTCGCGAAACAGAATAGCCATGGGTATTGTCGCGCCCAGCAACCTCGACCATCTTCTCAACTATGTGCGTAGGGGTGGGTCCGTCAGGATTCCCCATGCTCATATCAATGATGTCTTCGCCTGCCCGACGAGCAGCCATTTTCAATTCGCCGGTTATGTTGAAAACATAGGGCGGCAACCGTTTGATCCGGGCAAACTCCGCAACTGGCTGTTTTGAGGGGATGGCGGAACCAGAAGGGTCGGTTGACGGGTCTGTCATGGAAGTTCGCTTTGAGATCACTGAAGAATGGGATCACTGCAGACGAAATCACCAGTGAAACGCTGGTTGAGGGCTGAGTGACCAGACAATTGACAATACGCAACAGGCATGGCCAACAGCCCAACATCCCTTTTGAGCGGTGGTGCCACTCGGACGGAAAGCACGACAATGAAGGGCCTGTGCTAAATGGACACACAGTTTCCGGATCCTGCTTTCCGGATACTGCGAAGTGCTGATCGTAAAAGTGCTAATTTACCACTATCAACCTGTTTTCCCAGCCTGCCACCATGAAACTTCATCAGGACCAATCCGGCGCTCTGAACACCGTCACAGCGTACGGAAGCGGCTACATCGAGATCAACGCTCAAAAGCATTTTGGCGGGCTGAGAGTCCAGCCCGAGGGCGAAGTCCAGGCGTGGCGCGTAGACGGTATGTCCGAATTTGACGAGCAAGCCGTCGCGGAGTTGCTCAAAGACGCTCCGGAGATCATTTTGTTGGGCACCGGCGACAAGCAGGTCTTCCCACCGCCCTCGACACTTGGTCAGCTATATCGCAGCCAGACTGGCTTCGAAGTCATGTCCACGCCGGCTGCCTGTCGCACCTACAACATCCTCATGGCCGAGGGCCGGCAGGTGCTGGCCGCCCTAATGCCGCTTGCCTAGTGCATCGCGTTTTCGGTGTGATACATTTTTTTCAGATTACGGAGAAACTGCATGAGCATTGCCGTTGGCAAGAAGATTCCCGATTTCAAAGCAGAGTCAACTGGCGGTGAGTTCGCCTTAAAGGCACATCGCGGGCGCAAGCTCGTCATCTACTTTTATCCAAAAGACAATACGCCAGGTTGCACCACCGAAAGCCAGGACTTCACGGCAAAGTTCAAGCAGTTTGCTAAGGCTGAATGCGACATTGTCGGCGTTTCTCGAGACAAAATTAAGTCACACCAGAATTTCAAGGCCAAGCATGACTTCCCGTTTGAACTGATTGCAGACCCGGAAGAAACCGTCTGCGAGCTGTTTGGCGTGATGAAAATGAAGAACATGTATGGCAAACAAGTCAGAGGCATCGAGCGCTCAACGTTTTTGATCGGAACTGACGGCAAGTTGCTCGAGGAATGGCGAGGCGTTAAGGTGCCTGGGCATGTCGATGCGGTGCTGGAAGCAGTCAAAGCCGCCTGATGTAGTCGCTCGCCAAAGCAGACGTCTTAACCCACTGGAACTCTATGCCATTGCCTAAAGCGCCAAGCAAACCGGCGCAACTTGTCGACATGAGTACCGCGGTACTCGCCACAGATCTCAGCAAGCCGCCCAAGCCAAAAGCAGCCGCCGGCCCCGCTGCTCGGCGTGAGCAAAATCAGGCCCGCCTGCTCTCGGAACCACCAGAGGTTGATAAGCGGCAACTCGCGTTGATCAGCGATTCGCCGCTCGAGGTGGCGACCGAGGCGACGCCCACCTCTCCTGCAGACGCAACCGTTGACAAAAACCCGGTTCAGATAGAAACACGGGCACCGACACCCCAGCAAGCGCCCTTACCCGGCAACGATGGCATCACAAAAACGTCAACGCGAGGTGTCAGGGCCCAGCGCCGCAGAAGCGGCCAGGAACAGCAAACCCGTCTGTTTGTGCTTGACACCAATGTCCTGATGCACGATCCCACGAGTTTGTTCCGCTTTGCAGAACATGATGTGTTTTTGCCCATCATGACGCTCGAAGAACTGGATAATCACAAGAAAGGCGCTTCAGAGGTCGCGCGAAATGTGCGTACCATCAGCCGAACCCTGGACAGCCTGATTGACACCTCGCCACAAGGCCTTGATCAAGGCATCTTGTTGGATGCTCTCGGCGACAAAGCAGCACGCGGCCGGCTGTTTTTCGAAACCGGCTCCCTCGACGACGACTTACCCAGCGCACTGGCAGCTGACAAACCCGACAACCGCATCTTGCAAGTCGTCTCCTCATTGCGCCGGCGCGAGCCCGATCGCGACGTTGTGCTGGTGTCCAAAGACATCAATATGCGGATCAAGGCCAATATGCTTGGTCTGCCAGCAGAAGACTACTTCAATGACCTTGTCATCGAAGACACAGATCTGCTTGAGCCTGGCCTACTGGTGCTACCAGAAGACTTCTGGGACACGCACGGTAAAGGCATGGAGTCATGGCAGGACGCTGGCAGCACGCTTTACCGGTTAAGCGGCCCCTTGCTCGGACAAATGTTCGTGAATCAGTTTGTTAGCTTTGAGGGCGAACTCCCGCTGAATGCGCAGGTCATAGAGTGCACAGACCGGCATGTGGTACTCAAGACCGTACGTGATTACTCGCATCACAAGAATGCGGTTTGGGGAATTGTTGCGCGCAACCGCGAGCAAAACTACGCGCTTAACCTGCTATGCGACCCCGACATTGATTTCGTCAGTCTGCTTGGTCAGGCCGGCACCGGTAAAACGCTCCTGGCGCTTGCGGCAGGCTTGAACCAGGTGATGGATCAGAACCGCTACAGCGAAATCATCGTAACGCGAGCGACCGTGCCAGTTGGCGACGACATTGGCTACCTGCCGGGCACCGAAGAAGAGAAAATGCAGCCCTGGATGGGAGCCCTGGAAGACAACCTCGAGGTCCTGAACAACCCTGACCCGTCCGGCGGAGACTGGGGTCGGTCAGCCACAATGGATCTCATGAGCGCCCGTATCAGGGTGAAGTCCTTGTCCTTCATGCGCGGGCGCACGTTTATCAAGAAATTCCTGATCATCGACGAGGCTCAGAACCTCACGCCTAAGCAAATGAAAACCCTGATCACCCGTGCCGGGCCCGGTACCAAGGTAGTGTGTCTGGGCAATATTGCGCAGATTGATACGCCCTACCTGACCGAAGCGTCTTCGGGCCTGAGCTACGTGGTTGACCGCATGCGAGGATGGGGACACGGTGGCCATATCACCCTGCAAAGGGGTGAAAGATCGCGGCTTGCCGACTACGCCGCTGACGTGCTGTAAGCACGTCTTGGCCGTTCGCCCTAGTAAGGGTTAGCTGTTTTCTGGGATGCCATTGAACCTTATGCTGTGTTCTCCTGCACTCATGATGCCGGCGTCTGCGCTGGCCACGTGATTCTAATTTTGACGGCATAGGAGAAAGCAATGAAAAAATGGCAACGAATGGTTGGCATGGGCAGCCTCGCGCTGATGTTGGCTGCATGCGGCGGTGGAGACGACTCTGGTGACACTGGCGGCGGCGGCAACTCTTCTGTACCGTCGAGCCCTACAAAATCTATCGCTAACTCAGAGCAAGAAGCCCAAACGCTGGCTACTGGAACGATTGAAGGGTCTGGTGACAACGTGAATGCATCGAGACAACAATCAAGGCTCGATGGCTTTTCGCGGGTGGCGGGTGCGACGACCGGTGCTAGTGGCTCGACTAGCCAGGCGCTTAAGACCGGTGCGATGCTAGCCGCTCGCATTGCTGGCAAAGAGACAATTGAACTTTCGTGCGCCGACATCGTGGCAGGTAGCAGTGACGAACCGGCTAATGAACAAATCAGGGATTGCTCGGGTAGCGTCACCTACGACACCAACATCAGTCAAGACTCGGTCGATAGCACCGGCACAATCGCTGCCGGCACGTTTGTCAGCATGACATTCAACAATCTTCGCTACACCACAACCATTGATGGCGCCATCAGCATTAACGGCACGATTCGTATCGACTACCTTGAAAGCTTTGTGATAAATCCGCTGTCAGGGCGAATCAAGTACACCTCGACTGGTTTGTCTGGTTCATCTGACGGCGAGAATTTTGGTCCGGAATCATCGGAGTACATCATCAGCATTAACGGCAGCCGGGTTGAAGTGATTGCCGATGGCGTGCGCCTTACGGACTTTGATGCCAACTACACCGACGCCAACAATTACACAATCTCGCAGGGTCAAGTCATTGACCAGATTGACGGTGAGTACGTAGAGATTGACTACAGTAACTGGCGCGTGGTTGATGGTGTTCCTCAGGCTGGCTCAAGTCTCGTGGTACTAGGCACCGACGGTTCTGCAACCGTATCCGTACTGAGCAATACCGGCTCAGAGCTTTCGATCCGTATTTCGATTAATGCAGAGGGCCAAACGACCGACTATGAGCTGTTGATCAACATCACCAACGGCGAAGTTTCGATTAGCTAGATTCCGCAGCTTAGCCGCCGATACGCCCGCGTGCCAACAATGTCACGCGGGCGTTCGTACTAGTTCACGCCGAGACTGTTTTTGAACCTCCCAACATAGGGGGTAGCTGCAATACTTCTGTCATAACTTTCTAGCCAGGAAAACAGAACGTGCAGTTTCAGCATTTGCTGACGGCCAGTCGATTCTTGACGCCAGCCGCAGCCTTTAGATCACCGAGCGATGAGCGCTCGTTTAGGGCCGACTATATTCGTGGCGGCTACGGATTCGCAACCGCGGTCATGCTCGTCGGAACGCTTATGGCGTTCGCCTTTATGACAATTGCGGCCTTGCAGCCAATCGATGGCTCCAACGCCGCCTCGCTGCAGATGCTCCGACTGTTAATTGGGTCGACTTGCCTGGCAAGCTTTCTGGCATTGATTACAGCGCCCGAATGGTCGCTGCGGCATCATGCCGTCACTGTGTTTGTCCCGTCGCTCGTGGCGCTCACAGGCTTGGGTCTGCTGCTATTTGTACCTCGGCCTGAAGACGTTTCACTGATTGCGTTTGGTCGAACGACGATCTCACTGATTATTGCGATCTGGCTGATCTCGGCTTTCTGCCGATTACCCCTATATCAAGTGATGGCCATGAGTCTAATCGCGAGTTTGCTCAATTTGATTGGCCTGCAGCAAATGGATGTGACTCACCTGCCATTTTTTGCGCTGGACCTGGTGATTGCAAACTTTACGGTCTGGGCGCTCACCATTCAGATCGAAAAACGGGAGCGTCTGCTCTGGTTCCAGGCCAGCCGAGACCGGCGAGCGCTTCAGCGAGCAGAATCAGACGCTAATCGAGCAACGGTGATTAGCCAGGCACAGACCCGCTTAATGCAGGCCGTCGGTCATGATGTTCGACAACCGCTATCGAGTGGCAGTATTTATCTGAGCCTGATGGGTGGCGAGGCGCGGGAGTCTGCGAATAGAGTCATTCAACATCAGGTTGAAAAACTCAGCGCCTGCTTGCGTGCTGTTGAAAGCACTGTAACCCGGTTGCTGGACTCGCCCGTGTCACTGGGGCATGACCAGGATCTCAGTACGACGCGCACGACGCTGACAGGTGTGTTTCAGGACTTACGCCATGTCTTTGAACCGCAGGCCGAGCGTTACGGCATTGATCTGCGATTCACAAGTTTGTGCAATACCCCCCATCCCGTCAGAACCAATGAGATAGCCTTGCTCGAGATTTTGAACAATCTCATCTCAAACGCGATCAAGTATTCATCCATTGACACTACCCGCAGGGGCGCTGTGGTGGTTGGGGTAGTCAGCATTGGTGATGCCGTGCGAATCGACATCGTCGACAACGGTGTTGGCATCGACGAGGCACTCCACTCACAGGTCTTCGAAGAACACTATCGAGTGCCACATTCAGCAAACCAGGTTCCTGGTGCAGGCCTCGGGCTGTCAATTGTGGAGTCTATGATTCAGCGTCTACCTGATCACCGTTTACGACTTTGCTCACAGCCCGGTATCGGCACCCGCATCCAGCTGTACCTGCCGGGTGCATAACAGGCTTTTGAACAGTCTCTGGCTGCTCAGTCCATCTGGGCGGTGAAATTCTCGAAACGTGTGTACTGCCCGATGAAGGTCAGTCTGACGGACCCGATCGGACCATTTCGCTGCTTGCCGATAATGATCTCGGCAGTGCCTTTGTCAGGCGAGTCCGGGTTGTAGACCTCGTCACGATAAATAAACAAAATGACGTCAGCATCTTGCTCGATGGCACCGGACTCTCGCAGGTCAGACATAACGGGCCGTTTGTTCGGCCTCTGTTCTAGTGACCGATTGAGCTGAGACAAGGCAATCACCGGACACTTCAACTCTTTTGCAAGGCCCTTAAGTGACCGCGATATCTCCGAGATTTCGGTGGCCCGGTTTTCGCTGGAACCGCCACTGCCAGACATCAATTGGATATAGTCAATCACAATTAGGCCAAGCTGGCCGCATTCTCTGGCTAGACGCCGCGCTCGGGAACGCAATTCCATTGGGTTCAGCGCTGGCGTCTCATCGATGAACATCTGAGCATCCTGCATCTTCTGGATAGCTGTCGTCAGCCTGCCCCAGTCATCGTCGGTCAGACGACCGGTTCGCAAACGCTGCTGATCGAGCCGGCCGATTGAACACAAAGAGCGTTGTGCGAGCTGAGAAGCTCCCATTTCCATGGAAAACACGGCTACCGGCAACTGCTGATCGACGGCCACATTCTCAGCAATGTTTAGCGAAAACGCTGTCTTCCCCATCGAAGGTCTGCCAGCAACGATGATCAGGTCACCAGGTTGCAGTCCAGAGGTTTTTTCGTCCAGATCGCTAAAACTGGTTGCCACCCCGGTGATGTCACTCGGGTTGTCGCGGCTATAGAGTTCGTCAATGCGGTCGACGACGGCAGCCAACACTGTATTGAGCGCCTGAAAGCCATCTCGCCGCCGATTCCGCTGCTCAGCGATGGACAGCATTTTGGCCTCAGCTTCATCGAGTAGCTGGGCGGTGTCCCTACCCTTGGGCTCGAAGGCAGTCCCCGCGATGTCATCAGCAGTGGCGATCAATTGCCGCAGAATCGATCGGTCACGGACGATTTCAGCATAGCGCCGTGCATTAGCAGCAGACGGTGTTTCGAGCGCCAGGGAGTTCAGATACTCCATGCCGCCCGGCAGGTCTTCGCCCTGACCATCCGATTGCAATGCCTCAAACACCGTCACGACATCGGCCGGTTGGTTTTTATCAATGAGCCTGCTGATTTGGTGCCAAATCAGGCGGTGGTCAAAGCGATAAAAATCATCGGTTGAGAGCACATCAGAGATGCGCTCAAAAACAAGATTGTCGAGCAGGAGCCCGCCTAGCACTGCCTGCTCCGCCTCTATGGAATGAGGCGGCACACGCAGCGCCGCTACCTCCCGATCTTCGGGAAAAGGCGGCTCCTCACTCATACAGTCTTAGTCGGTCTCGCCCAATACCGAAACGTTGACCTCGACGCTGATATCACCGTGCAATGCGACCTCGACCTTGTAGTCACCAACGGTTTTCATCGGCCCCTCGGGCATCCGAATCATTGACCGCTCTACGGGATGACCCTGAGCCTTAAGCGCATCGGCAACATTGAAGTTGGTCACCGAACCAAACAGACGGCCATCGACACCGGCTTTTTCTGTCATCTGAACGGTCGTCCCTGAGATCTTGTCTGCCACGGCCTGAGCGGCGGCGAGGCGGTCCGCCTGCGCTTTCTCAAGATCAGCACGGCGCGACTCAAAGTCAGCCATCGCCTGCTTGGTGGCGCGACGCGCTTTACCTTGCGGGATGAGGTAATTACGGGCAAAACCATCACGCACCTTGACGACATCACCAAGCTGACCAAGGTTGACAACCTTTTCCAGGAGAATAATTTGCATGATGGACTCCTTAGTGGTTATCGGTGAACTGCAGCAGCGCCAGGAAGCGGGCGCGTTTGACGGCAGTCGACAGTTGACGCTGATACTTGGCGGAGGTGCCTGTCAGGCGAGCCGGAATGAGTTTACCGGTGTCTGAGATAAAGTCTTTCAGCAGATCGATGTCTTTGTGATCGATCCACTCAATCTTTTCAGCGGTGAAGCGGCAGAACTTTTTGCGCTTGAACAGCGCACTTTGCGCTGGGCGACGAGGGCGGCGATCTTTGCCGGATTTACGAGTTGCCATGATGATGGTCCTGTATAAATTTATGAATGATTGTCTGCGTTCGAAGCTTGAAAGTCAGTCACGTGAAGCTGCAAAGAGCCACTGGGCTTGTTGTCCTGGAACAGCTTCTTAGGGCACAAAAAGCCTGTTACCGACAAGCTTGTATCCAATGACTCCGTGGTAATCCTGTCGGCCAGTGGGCCGCTGAATCTTGCGGCAATCACCAGACGTACGGTTCGCTGCTGTCCCATCTCTGACTGCTCTGACGAGTGCTCCAACAGAGCCTGACAGATCGGCACCCCTGCCGGTGTGTATCGCAACGCATCTCGTTGCAGGAGGGTGGCACTCAAGGTCAAACAGTTCAGCGACGTTTGGTCAGTTGCTGGCTTTTTCAGTCCAGCCTGTTGAGCCACAGCTTAGGAGGTCACGTAACGGAACAGCTCTAGCTAGCCGCCGGCGCCGGCGCACTGTCAGCAGCCGGTGCCGCAGCGGGCGCCGGGGTTGAATCAGTACTGCCCTTGCGAGCTTCTTCTTTCTGAATCTGCTTCCACATGGGTGACGGGCCGGTGTGAGCCTTTTTCATCACGATGGTGAGATGGCGAAGCACCGCATCATTGAATTTGAAAGCGTGCTCGATTTCCGCGAGGGTTGCGGGCGAGCACTCTACATTCATCAGAACGTAGTGCGCCTTGGCAACTTTTTGGATTTGATAGGCCAGCTGGCGGCGGCCCCAGTCTTCAACCCGGTGGATCTTGCCTTCCTGGGATTCAACGAGCGTCTTGTAGCGCTCGATCATCGCGGGCACTTGCTCTGACTGATCCGGGTGAACGATAAATACGATTTCGTAATGACGCATGGTTTCTCCATTGATTGGTCCGATCGATCAGCTCAGCCACCGTTGGTGTTGAATCCCTCAGGTGGCGAACCAGTAAGCCAGAATTCAGTGCCATGGGCTTATGGTCTCTGGACTTATGTTCGCTGGGCTTGTGTTCGCTGGGCTTTTGGTCGAATTCGAGCTCTACCTCAGGCCAGATCAATCGTTCCTTGTGGACAAAGGCCGCCAGCAGCGCGTCACACCACCAGGCGGCAAGGAACCTGAAAGTATACTTCAGACGGCCCGTTCTCACCAATGCCCCCGTATCGTTCAAACCGCTTACCGACGAAATGCTTGCCAACATCCTGCGTGTGATTCTTGGACTGGCCGTTGTGGCGGCACTTGCAATTGCCGGCATCCTGGCCACCACCTTCGACTGGCCCTGGCTGCCAGCCCTGGCAGTTGGCTTGATCACCCCACTTCTCGGCCACGCAGCGCTGCTGGGGTCTGAGTTTCTAGTGACCGCCTGGCTGGGGCGCCACGCCACATTACCTGCGGACGCTTATCGGCTCGACCTGGGTAGCCGCACCCGCGCCTGGCTGACTGAAGTGCCCACCGCGATCCGCATCTTTTGCCTACAAATGCCCTGGACCGGGCATAGGTCGCTTAGCAGCGCCGACAACAGCGCCCTCAAATCGGCCGCAAGCGACCGGGGCCGTTTGCCCGTCGTTCTAATTCATGGCTACTTTTGTAACCGCGCTTTGTTTACCGAATTGGCCATGCATCTGGCCGCGCGCGGCCATGCTGTGGAGTCCGTCAACCTTGAACCCGTGTTTGGTTCGATTGATCAATATCCGCCCATCATCGATCAGGCGGTTCAAAAAGCACGCTGCGCCACAGGGGGCGATCAGGTTGCGTTGATTGGTCACAGCATGGGCGGCATCGCCGCCCGCGCCTACCTCAGAGATTATGGCGATGAGGCTATCGCGCAAGTCATTACGCTCGGCTCGCCGCACCGCGGGACGCAACTGGCCAGAATCGGACACACGGAGATTGTGCGACAACTGAGCCCGAGCAATCCCTGGCTACTGGCACTGTTCAAGCAGGAACCGCTTGCGCGATATCGTCTGTTTACGGTGATCATTGCAGAGCATGACAACATCGTGACCCCACAATGCTCGCAGACGCTACCAGGCGCCAAAACGCTTAGCGTGCGAGGCTTGGGGCATGTCGATCTGGCCCGCCACCCAGCCATCTTTAAGCTCATCGATCAAGCTTTGGACGAAGCCAAGGCTCAAGCAGCGGGCACTGGTTTACGTAACACCGCCGAAATCACGTGTGAGGGCCCAACATGAGCGCTGCCCTCTGACAGTGTCACCTCAGCGTCGCGGCTTGCAAGGGTGACCCAGCCGGCAAAACTAGCCGGCAACAAGGTTGGCGAATACAAATTCTCAAGAACGCCCGGGCCACCGCTACGCAATTGCAGTTGACGCTGACCATAGCCCTCAATGATAAGCACGCCACCGGGCTTCAAGACATCGTCAATCGCCGTAAACAAAGCCGCTCGCAATGCAGGCCCGGCAAACTGAATGTAGACCGCGATAACTGCATCAAGGGTTGCATGATGACGCGAATCGCCACACGCCTCGATCCATTGCTCAAGGGAAGCGACTTTCACGTCAATATCGACCTGCTTGCTGGCAGCAATCTTCTGAGTGCGCTCAACTGCCACCTCGGACAGGTCAAACGCACTGACGGCATGCCCTTGAGCCGCGAGCCAGACGCTATTGCGCCCTTCTCCGTCGGCCAGGCAGCAAAGCTGGCTGTTCGCCTTAAGCCAGTGAGCCTGGTGCAGCAGCCAAGTGTTCGGTTGCTCGCCAAACAGCAGACCTTCGCTGCGGGCGTAGCGCTCGTTCCACTTGCGCGCAGCATCAGGAAAATCCATAGCCGCTAGCTAGCTCTAATTAATGAGTAAACCCTAACGGCTTTGAGAATTTAACGTCTGGCTTAACCGAATGCTCTTGCTCGAGTTGCTCGAGAAAAGCCATGGCGTCAGGCGTTTCATTCATCAGCACGTACTGTTTCTTGACGGCTGCAAAATCGCCCGGGGCCAGCAAGGTCAGCTTGGCTAAGCGGCGCTCAACAGTCGTATCGAGGGCATTGGCATCACCGTCAAGCACCTCGTTGACAAACATCCGCCGGCGCTGCACGTCATCTAGCGGCTGAAATTTCAGCTTGAAAGAGAAGCGACGCAGTGCGGCTTCATCAATGCGGTCGAACAAGTTCGTGGTGCAAATGAAAATTCCGTCAAAACGCTCCATCCCCTGAAGCATTTCGTTAACTTCACTCACTTCGTAGTTGCGTACCGCCATCTGACGGTTTTGCAGGAAGCTATCGGCCTCATCGAGTAGCAGCACAGCGCCCTCGCGCTTGGCGCTGTCGAACATCTCGGCCATTTGCTGCTCGGTCTCGCCGACATACTTGCTCATCAGGTCTGATGCGCGCTTGATCATCAACGGGCGATCAATGGACTTGGCAATGTGCTCCGCAAGCGCTGTCTTGCCCGTTCCGGGCAGCCCGAAAAAGCAAAGCGTGGCACGCGGACGCTCGGCCAGCGCCTCGATAATCTTGGGCACCGGGTGGCGGGTCTCGACATTGAGCAGCGTCAGATCGTATTCGGTAACGTTGACACGCAGGTCAGGCTGGTCTGTGTTGCCGAGCGCTTTGTCGGCGTGCTGCAGTTGCTTTTCAATCAGTGCTTCGACCGGGTCATCAACCGCGCCCTGCGTGAGTCTGGCAAACCGGCTGGCCGATTGTATTTGCGCTGGCGTCATGCTCTTACGCGCTGCCACCTTGGCCACGAATTCTTCACTGACACCCAGATCTGCCAGGTACTTACGAGCAATGTTCTCGCGCACCCGCTGCGGCGGATTAGCCAACTCCAGATGAAACTGAAAGCGCCGGCGGTAGGCGGGATCAATTTGGCCGATTGCATTAGAAATCCAGATGACCGGCACCGGGTTTTGTTCGAGTGTCTGGTTGACCCAAGCTTTGCCATTGACAGAATGCCCGCGCGGCTCGTCTGCGCTAAACAGCCCGCCCGGATCTGCCGACATGGGTGGAAACACGTCTTCAACCTCATCAAACAGGATGGCTGCCTGAGGGCGGCCCTTAAGAAACGCCTGTGAGACCTGCAATGACCGATACCGCTCTTTTCCCGACAAGCTATTACTTTCCTTGTCGAGGCAATCCACCTCATAGAGCTCCAGGCCCGCCTGTTGCGAAATTAGTTTGGCAAACTCGGTTTTGCCGGTGCCGGGCGGTCCGTAGATCAACACATTAACGCCACGTTCCTGCTGGCGACCAGCAGTCTCCAGCAGCGCGGCCATGTAACGACCGTCTTCCTCAACGTGGGGGAAGTCATCCATAGCAAGGTCACTGTGACCCGCCGGCCTGGTGAATGCGGCCATCATGGATGACTCAGTGCGGTACTCGGCCGTCAAAACGGTGAGCAGCTTCTCGGAAACACGCATGAGGTCGCCAAGGTCTGTAATTGAATGCTCGGCAATTGGAGTTTCAATTAGCCCAAGAGACTCCAGCCGGCCGCCGGCCTTGAGCGCTGTTGCCACATCAGACACGGACAGGCCCAGCACCTGAGCAAACATGCTGTAGGCCTCTTGAGCGCTCGACGCTTTGCAGTCAACCAGGACGGGGCGCAAATCGCGCTGATACTTACAAAGCGAAGCATGCAGCAGGACTGAGCGCTCGGCATGATTCAGCCCGAGCACGTTAGCGAGCATGTCGATATTCTCGACGAGCTGAATACGGGTTTTAGCGAGCCGACCGTCATAGGTGGCTATGGTGGACTGGAACACACCGAGTAAGTCTTTGGCGTGCAGCTTCACCCACTCATCAATGTAGTAGTAGAACGTGCCATCGTCATACAAGCCATTCCAGACACCATGACGCGCCATCAACTCGTCGTTCGATAGTTTGCTGACATCTGTCCATGCAGGTGCATCGACACAACGACGAACCAAATACTCTTTGAGCTTTGCAAAGACAGGCTCAGGCCAGACCAGAAAGCGCCCTGCCAATGTGACAATATTATTGATGTCACGTCGCAGGTTGAATTTAGGGCCAAGTGCCAGAACCGTACGAAGCGCAAAGCGGACACAGAGCAGATCGAGAGGCGCTGCGAATTCGTGATCAGTTGAGACGAGATACCGCTCGCCAGCAGGTCCGCGATCGGTCAAGACGCCATTTTCGACTGCCGGCGTCGGCCCTGACGACGGATCAGGCCGCTCAGGCTTTGGAGCCTCTGGCCGGGCTACAACATCGCGCTCGTCGTTACTCATACTCATTCCTTAACTCTGGCCGCCTAGCCTCGTAATTGCAATACCTGATGCAAGGCCAGACGTGAAAGTATTGATAGGCTCAGTATCGCAGATGCGCATAGCACGGCCCACATCACAAAGAGTCAAGTGATACCAAAACCAACACTGGACAAGCCCCGAAATGTGGCGCCTTTTGCCGTATACTGTATACAAAGTGAGCGTTCGACCGTCCGTCGGGATTGAGCTGCCACTTGAGCTCAGAATGAAATCCACCGACCAGGATCGGTAGAGGAGACAACGCCGGGCAAGCATTGCCCGTTGACCAGCACCGGAGCCCATCCAAACGGGTTCCGGATGCCTGGTTTTTCACTCTCTGGCCATTTGCCAGACACTGACCGCGACCCACCCACAGCCAACCCTCGACTTCTATGCGCTCTCTTTCGGCAAAACCAGATCTGACCGCGCAGGTACAACAAGCCATCATCGATGCGATTGCCTCGGGCGAATTCATTGCAGGCGAGCGGCTCACCCAGGAAGAGCTGGCTGACAAGCTGGGCGTTTCCCGCCAGCCCGTGTTGCAGGCGCTCGTCTTGCTGCGCGACCAGGGGCTGATCGTGGACGCGCCCAACAAACGCGGTTTGCTGGTCGCGCCGCTGGACCGCAAGTTCATCGAGGACCTGTACGGGCTCAGGAGTGCCCTGGACGGCGCAGCCGGTGCTGCGGCGGCCAGGCAACACAGCAAAGTTGATATCAACCGGGGTGAGAAGCTGCTTCGTCAGGGCCGGGAAGCCGTGAACTCTCGCAACCTGAAAGCACTGGTCCAGGCCGACTATGCGTTTCA
>JBGCFG010000082.1:0-71643 GCA_045106815.1 Burkholderiaceae bacterium
ATCGATTGCAGTACAGCCATACAGCTTCCTGTCTCCCTTTTCGCTGATCATAGCTGATTAGGGATCGCTGCGGGATTCGTACTTTCCAACCTCCCCACCCACAAGACGTGCCGCTTGAACATGGTCACGATCTACAAGCCCGAAGACACCGCTTAGCATTGAGATGCTCAAACTATCGTTCCAACTGTGAGGAGACCTAATGCGTGCGCTTTTGTGTCGTGAACTCGGAGACATCAACAATCTCGAATTTGGCGAGATAGCTTCGCCGGCTCTAGACCCCGATCGCTCCGATGAAGTGCGCATCCGGGTACATGCGTCCGGTGTGAACTTTCCAGACATCCTGATGGTTGAGGGCAAATATCAGGTCAAGCCGACGTTGCCGTTTGTGCCTGGCCTGGAAGTCGCTGGCGAGGTCATCGAATGCGGACCAGACGTCTCGCATGTGCGCCCGGGCGACCGTGTCATCGCATTTGCCCGCCACGGTGGCGGTCATGCTGAACAGATTGTTCTACCCGGCGCCATTGTGACGCCATTACCCGACACGATTGACTACGCCAGCGCCGCCGCCTTTCCGATTGCATTTGGCACAGCACATTTTGCGCTAACGCACCGCGGTCAACTTCGCGCCGGTCAGACATTGCTGGTACTTGGCGCCGCTGGCGGCGTTGGCCTGGCAGCCATCAAGGTTGGTAAGTATCTGGGCGCAACCGTCATCGCAGCGGCCAGCAGTGCTGACAAACTCGAGGCAGCTAGCGCCCAGGGTGCCGACTACACTATCAATTATCAGACCGAGGCGCTTCGCGATCGGGTACTCGCGCTGACCGATGGCAAAGGCTGCGATCTGGTGTTTGACCCAGTGGGCGGCGCAGCCTTTGAACAGAGCGTGCGATGCATCGCGTGGGAAGGCAGATTTCTCATTATTGGTTTTGCTTCTGGCGACATCCCGCGCGTGGCCACCAACATGATTCTGGTGAAAAACTTTTCAGTCACTGGCGTTGTGTTTGGCGAGCACAGTGCACGCTACCCAGCAGAATCGCGGGCGCGCTTTGAATTACTCCTCGATGCTGTGACGTCAGGCGCGCTAACCATTGAACCGCCGCAGGTCCTGCCGCTCAGCAACGGGGTGGCAGCGCTCGATGAGATTGCGAGCCGGCGAGTCATTGGCAAGATCGTGCTTACGGCCGACCAGAGCAGATTGACCTGATAATTTGATTCACGCGCACGCGTCAATTAGGTGAACGTCGCCGACGCACTGCCCAGAGCTGACGATGCTACGTCTACCCGTGAATGCTTATCGACCGGAATCGGCGGCCCCCACGCACTGGTGAGAACAAGGTCGCCGGTTCTGAGGCGAATGCCATGTTGGTCGAGCGATGAGATTAGCCACGGCATTGCCGCCAGAATGTCTGTCGGCCAACTCAGCGCTTCCCATTCGTCAACGATGTTGTCGTCATAGATCAACTTCAAGTCGGTTGTTTTCGGTTCGGCCAATGCAGTAACCGGCGCGCCACGGACAACACCACAATTGATGCAATTGTTGGCTATCAACTCCTGACCATGCGGTCGTTCACTCCGCATGACCTGGTTGTGCAATTCGAGCACAGGGAATACAGACTGAACCGCTTCTGCAATCGCCTGGCTCGACATGCCGGGCGTCAAGTCGCGGGCTAAGACGATGCCAAACTCGGCTTCGATGGAAATGTTGGCGTAATCGGACTTCGTTAGTATCGCCCCGCTCTCGTGAAGCTCTGAATCCCAGAGCCGCCCCCAAACCGGGTGAGGCAGCCCCATCATCTGTTGATTCCCGGGATCAACCGCACCAACCTTGTATCCGATAACCACTTCACCGCGCGCTTCTCGCAGACGCGTCACGGCGGTTTGAAGCCGCCAGGCATCTGTCAGCCCAAGACGGAAGCCTTCGGCAAAGATCTGACCCGGCGTGCCGGCGTCATAGTCGGCAAGCATTCTAGTCGCCACACGTTTGAGTTCGCTTTCGTCCAGTGTCATTTGATTGATCTCGCTTTATAACATTGGCGCCTTAATGCTCTTCAGGGTACCGCCAGTTAGCTCAGCAACGGGAGCAAGCTCGATGGACACAAGCGCAATCTAAGCGAAATTTTCTGACAGTAAATGAGAATCAATACGATTCTGAGAACCGTATCAATCCATGAAAAATGCAAAATCCGGACATTGCGATTTGCTATGGACGCTCCTTTACTCTACTTTGCGGACTATCTAAAAGAAAATTGTTCGGTGTGGAGGCAATAAATGGTCAAACTCTTGACGGTGGTTGGTACCTTGTCAGTGTCGCTAGCGACGGTGCTAGCGGTTGTGGGCACAGCTCACTCCGCTAACGATTTTCCGGCAATGGAGCCAGAAGAAATCCTGGATGCGCTGATTGAGCAAACCGGTTCCAAGTATTTGAGCCAAAGCTCACAGAATCGCATGATGATGCCCGACAACCCCGCGCTCTTTGTCGCTGAAGACGGTGAAAAACTGTTCAGCGAAGCGCGCGGGCCAAACAAGGTATCGCTCGAGAAATGCGACTTTGGCAAAGGGCCCGGCGTACTGGACGGCGCTTACGCCGAAATGCCCCGGTTCTTCGCCGACACCGGCAAGGTAATGGATCTGGAATCCCGCCTGGTGCACTGCATGACCACCCTGCAGGGTTTCACCAAAAAAGACAAAGCGGTCAAGAAGCGTCATGGTTCAGGCTCCGACATGATGAAGCTTCAGACTTACATTGCGCAAAAATCAAACGGATACGCATGGAATCCGCCGCTTGCTCATCCGCTTGAAAAAGCCATGCGCGATGCAGGCGAGGTCATGTTCTACCGCCGGTCCGGGCCGATGGACTTCAGTTGCCAGACCTGCCATGGTCAAACCGGCAAACGCATCCGGGCCTCGGTACTACCCAACATTAATGAGCCGAAAGAATGGACAAAGTCTATTTCCTGGCCTGCTGAACGTGCGGGGCAACTCAATGTGCGCAGCACGCAGCACCGGCTTCGCGGCTGCCTGTATCAAATGCGCCACCCGGGCATAAACGCCGGCTCTGACGCAGCGGTAGCGCTAATTTCGTTCTGGACCGATGCCGCCCGCGGCCAACCGGCCATCTTGCCTGACCTCAAGCGTTAAGGCGTGACGAGAACTGTTTTTAGAGAACACACGATGAAACGACACTTAACAACACTCGGCGCCGCCCTACTTTTCTGCGTTGGCGCCATCCTGGCCCCCCAGCAGGCTCAGGCGGAAACCCCGGCCGACTACACAAAAATGACAGCCGAAGAACTGGCCGAACACCTCCTCCTTAAGACCAAGAGTTTCAAACTGGACCAAGAAGTTCAGGAAGGCGGTAAGGCCAGAGAGCGCTTGGTGCAGGATGAGACTCAAAAGATCTGCACATCGCTACGTGGCAAGCGACCAGAAGGCGAGATGGCAACGAAGGTGCTTAATCTGGCTAAAGCAACGATCAAATACCCGGAAGGCGGCATTAAGCTCGGCGACTGGAAAATTGGGCGCAAGCTCGCGTGGTCCGGCTATGGCTTTCGCATTGGCCACAAAGTCGACAAGCACAGCAAACGAGCTGAAGGCCCCGGTGGCAACTGCTACAACTGCCACCAGCTTGCCGCCGACCGAACCGGCGGCACCATTGGCCCCTCACTGACGGGTTACGGCAAAACGCGAGGCACCAGCGAAGCAATCTTGAAGTATGCGTACGAGATGATCTACAACCCGCATGCCTATTTTGCGTGTACTAACATGCCACGCGTCGGCGCCAAGAACCTGCTCACGCAGGAGCAGATCAGTCACGTGATGGCGTACCTGTTCGACCCGGAGTCTCCGGTCAATAAGTGAGCATCGCAGGCGGTGCGCAGCGGTCGTTAAAAGTCAGCGCGTTATCACCAGATCGTCATAGCCGACCGGAGCGTTGCTCTTGTCTGCGCTTGCCAGATACAAATCGGTGATCTCCCAGGCCCACATCGACAAGTTAACCTCGCCGGGTTCGACTGACTCCCACTCGTACCATTCGCCCGCACGCTTGATCAATATATTGGCCGGCAGATTTCCGAGAACCGTTATTGACACGCCATTGAACTGTCGCGGCTCATCACTGAACCACTCTTTCAACCAGACCCGGATTCGATGCGCACCGGTGTGGCCGTAGACCAGGCGGGGCTCATTTTCCCAATCAGCAGCCAAGCAGCTGCCATCCGGCTGCGGGTAGCCGTAACCTGCGTCCAAACCATCGCCAGGATCAGCAAAACAGACTGACTGGTTAAGAAAATTCTCGAATGACAGGTGGATGTGCCCTTCCTGAGGATCTTCTGGCGGCTCTTCTACGTGAACGTAAAATCCCGTGCCGCACCTTTGGCGATACAGCCAGCAAGCTTCTGTGGCGACATCAGCACATTTTGCAAGGGTGAAATCCGGCAACAAGGTCGTGGGCTCGCCAAAGTTTCCCCGTGCCTGCCGGTACACATTAGAAAGCGCCCATTGGTCATTGAAGTTCACATCGCATTGTTCAGTGAAATTATGCGTCACCGGCGCATTGCCAATGAGCGTATTCGCAGCGGCTCGGAAGCTCGGCTTGGGCGCAGTTCTGACCTTGCTCGTCACTGTTTTTGAGGGGTCGTGGTCGTGATCTCGCCCAGGTGCATGCAAACGATTTCGCAATGGAAGTGATCCGAGCTTTTTCGGGGCGGGCATTAGCCTGCCCATGTTGGGCCTAAAGTGAGCAGGCGAGGCGAATGGGTGCGCTTCGGTGCCGATGGTAGTTGCCGCCTGGCTTTGCGCTTGGGCTGCTCCCGCAGTTTCCATTTTTTCTACCGGGTTCGCCTGAACACCATGAGTCGAGCCAATACCAGCGGGCCGGTCCATGGAATCGTCGCCACCACCACAAGCTGTGACCAACAGCATTGCCATGGCGACTGACATCAGATTTCGCTGCTTCTTGTAGATAAACATATGAACCTCTCGCGAGTGGGCCCGTCGGACAGGAAGCCGACCGGCATTGCCTGCTTGTTAGTCAGCAATGCGGAAGGTTTGGTTCAAATGGTGGGGGTGATCGCCAAAGGCAACGAGATCGACGTTCGGGTTGCTACTGGCTGGCCTGACAGAACAAGAGCGACATCTGGATCATTGGCAAGATCAAACCGCCACTACAGCCCACAGAATCTATCTATGTTCTGGCGATACAGAGCATATGTAGCACTCTGCACCTGCTCTTGATAGAGTCGACTGGCCTGAACTTCCTCACAGCTAAACCGCTCACCAATCAGTTCAGCTAAAGAAACCACCGCAACAGCCGCATCCAGAGCGTCGGTCCCTATTGTGAGTAGCTCATCAATGGTGCGTACCACCGACACATTCTGTGTCTCGCCCGAAGCGTCGGTGTATTCAATCGACAATGTCACGGTCTCAGTGCCAGACACTGGTGTCGACCTCTTGAACAATTCAACGAAAAACTGAGAACTGTCGTACGAGAAATTCACCGGCTGCACTTCTTCCGGGTCTGTTGAGATCTCTTCGCCAAATGAACGCAGTTGATCCAGCGCCTGTGGATAGTCGAGACGAAAGCGAACCTTAGTAGCAGCCACCTCAATGAAGCGAGAGAAGTCGGCTGTGAATAGTCGCTCGGCATCGTTCGGCATGATCATGGCGCTATAGCTTCCCTTGCCCGCGTCACTGATCGAGTTGAGGACGGCGTCATTAAATCCGGCGCCAATCCCGATGCCCGAAAATCGAATCCCTTCGAGATCGCCCCGTACCGAAGCGGCGGCAATGACGTCCGGGTCCAGTTCACCGGTATTGACGAAAGCATCGGTCAGCAGCAACACCCGGTTTGCCTTGTCCGGATCAAATGTGCGGTTGGCAACCTCATATGCGAGGTCCACGCCGCGGCCAATATCAGTGCTTCCATTCGACACCAGTTCATTGACACGAGCTTCGAAGGCGCCGGTCGTTGCATCAAGGCCCTCCGCAATCACTTGGGCGTCACTTGAAAAAGTGACCAGATTCAAAATGTCACCAGCCTTCAACGAAGGCCGAATCCGGGTCAATCCATACTTGACCACATCAAGCAGTGAGCGGACATCGTTTCGCGTCTCAGATGCGTATGGTGTTTGCATTGAACCCGATGTATCAACGAGGATGGTCAACACAAGATTTCGCCGCTCAGTCAGTGGCAGTGTAGGTCCGGCGACGTTGACGCCGAGCACGTAAAGATCGCCGTCGGGGGCGTTGAAAGGCGTGTCTCCATCGGAGCCACGTCGCAAAGTCATCGAAACCGCAAAATCACCGGCCGGCTGAGCGTCGAAGCTATCGAAAACCTCAGCATTCAGGAACTCATAGGGGCGGCCCAGCACCTTTTCGGGTTTCCGTCCTAAGTCCAGCGCGAATAGAGACAGGTCGCGGCTTGCCGTGCTGGCAGATTCATCATAGGAGAAATAGAAGGAGGTCGCATCCGCGTCAATGGCAGGATCTTGCGGCGCGCTATTTGGAGGGGGGTTGCTGCCGGCACCAGGGTTTGAAGCAATCGGGGTGCCTGACCCTCCGGAGCCGCCACCACAGCCGGCGACGATTAATACCGCAGCGCTCAAAAGTATCGTCTGAGCGAATCTGGTGATGGCATTCATCGGCTGGCTCCTCTTCCAGATGATTAGGACTTATTAGCGACGCACTCATTACAGCACCTCTGATCTGCTTTCATACATTGACGCTCTGAAGCATCCGTATCGCAGGTGCTGCCCGTCCCAAAAACAGTCTGTCATTCGGTCTTAGCCGATTCAATCCCCCAGATTGGCTATTCTGAGGATGCAGCTTAGAGACACTCGGCTTAGCGAACTACTAGGCGTTGGTAGTGTCAATCTTTTGAGGGTAAATGGCGGTTCCCATGACCCCTCAAACGCTGAGTCGATTGCATTGACCATCATTTGTCACTCGACCTTTGTGTCCAATCCATTCTTTTCGTTCCATGTCATGCCACAGACCTTTGTCATCGTCCGTGTTCGCAATAAAACGTTGCCCATTGTCCAAACGCCCCAGCACAATTGCGCTAGCCGGCCCTTCGCGATCATGCATCACCGTGTAGCTTTCGATTTCGGCCGAGCCTTCAGCCAACTCTGCTATCTCTACTTTGGGCAGTGCATCAAGCGCGGGTTGCAGGTCCGCCGCCTCGGTTGGCGCCTTCCCATTTGGCTCGGTGCTGTAGATGCCAGCCGAGTGCTTAGTCAAGTAATTCCCATTCGCCGTCACCAACCCTTTGTCACCAGGAGCCTGACGTAGCCGTTGCACCGTCTCTGCAATAGCATGCGTCACATAGTTATTCCCCGGCCCCCCAAAGTACGGCAAGCCACCAGTAACGGTTAATCCTCGCTTGTCATACGGCGCCAATCCAAGTGAATCGCACGCTGCCTGCACCGCTGACGAGAAGCAGCTATAGAGATCGAACATCGCCATGTCTTGCAGTGACGCGCCGGCCATCTCAAATGCGGCTTCATAGACTTCTGGCATGGCTTCCGACTTATGCAACTCAGCCCGTTCTGTCAGATACCAATGATCATGCGCATCCGCATAGCCGTGTAGAAAGACCCATTGCTCGCGCGGCACGCCCATGGCTCTTGCTTTGCCTGCGCTGGTCATGACCAGCGCAGCGCTTTGGTCGATGTAGGCGTTGGCGTTCATGAGGCGGGTATACGGGAAGCCGATCATGGGGTTGTCTGGGCCTACGGTGGCAATCTGGCTGGCGGTGTAGCCGTCGCGCCTGTCGGCCAGTGGGTTGTTGGCGGCTACCTGGGCGAAGCCGGCGAGTAGTTCGCCTATGGCTTGCTGGTGCTGCTCTATGGTGTGACCTTTGTGGTGGCGGATGGCTGCTTCTATTAGCGGGTAGGCATAGATGGCGCCGCGCATGCCGTGGCGGTCTTCCAGGTCTGACCAACCGCGTTTGTCTACGCCCCATGAGGTTGGTTTTGTGGTGTGGGTTTGTTTCCAGTCCAGGGTGAGTTTGGCGCGGCGGGCGGCTTTTTGGGTGGCCAGGGCTTCGCCGCCAGCTATTAGGGCCGCGCCTACTTCGCCTGCGCGTATTTGTTCGCTCAAACGATTCACGCACCACTGGGGCATATTGCCGCCAGGCTCTGTGTAGATGTGGCGGCGGACGGCGGGGGCATTTAATCTTGTGGCGAGGCTCTTGGGGGCGTTGTCGTCGTCGCCGAAGGGGCTGGCAAAGCGCCAGCTGGTATGCGAGAAAGATCGGATGACGACGATGGTGTCGAGCGCGTCGGTCAGTTGCTTTGCCGGGCCGGCGTCGTTGAGGGCTTGCTTGGCTACGTCGGCAATGAGTTCGCCTGGGCCGCGGGCGATTGCGGGGTCTGGTTCGCGCTGGGTGATTTGGGCGCAGCCGACCAATACGGGGGTGTTGTCTGGGATGTTGAGGTCATTCATGGGTTGGTCTGCTCCTTTGTTTTATTTGTTTTGCTCTAGCGTGATGACGACGTTGCCTTTTTTGCGGCCGGTGTCTACGTATCTGTGGGATTCAACTATTTGGTCGAGCGGGTAGCTTCGGTCAATCACCGGTTTAAAGCGCCCTGCCTCGGCCAGGTCTGCTAGCAACCGCAAATCTTCTGCGGTACCGGTGGCCGGTGAGGCAATCACCTTCTGTTTACTTGTCAGCTTGATCCAGGGAATCTGCATCATATCGGGTAGCCCGCCCACCACCATGAGTAGGCGTCCATCGTCTTTTAGCAGGGCCCTGCTCTGCGAGTACGGTATGTTGCCTACTGTGTCCATCACGAGCTCATAGGTTTTGCCAGAGGCTAAGACATCTTGTTGGGTGTAGTCGGTGACTTCGTCGGCGCCGAGTGATTTCGCGAGCTTTATGTTTGCTGTGCTGCACACGCCGGTGACATGCGCGCCAAAGTGTTTTGCGAGCTGTACTGCAGCTGAGCCTACGCAGCCTGACGCGCCATTGATGAGGATGGTTTCGCCTGGCTGCAGATTCCCTCTGTTTAAGAAACTCAATGCCGTGGTGCCACCAAACGACAAGGCGGCCGCTTCCGGGTAAGACAGGTTGGCGGACTTGTGCGCAATGGAGGCATCTTCGGCGATGCATTTGTATTCCGCGTGGCAGCCCATGGTGGTCTCGCTGAACGCAAAGACCGGGTCACCTACCTTGAAGCGCTTAACCTCTGCGCCAACAGCTTCAATCACGCCGGCGATTTCTGAGCCGAGGATGGGATGGCGAGGCTTGGTGATGCCGAACATGAGGCGGGTGGCCAGGCCGAAGCCCGCCGGCACGTTGAGGCTTCTTAGCCGCCAGTCTGCCGAGGTGACGGTGGTGGCGTGGGTTTTGATGAGAACTTCGTTGGGCTTGGGGGTGGGCTTATCAAGCTCAACAACATGCACCACTTCGGGCGGGCCGTAGGCGTGGTGGACGGCCGCTTTCATCTTCATTGGGCGCTGCTAGTTAACTGCCCCACTCCGCCACCAATTGCTCTACCGTTTTGGAGAAAGCTTCCTGCTTGAACTCAGCAAAGACATCCCAACTGCTGAAGGTTTTGGGGTCTGTGACGCGGTGGGGGAACAAGAGGCCGTCGAGATGGTCGTACTCGTGCTGGAAGGTGCCGGCTGAGTAGCCTTTGACGTCGAAAGACTGGCGCTTGCCGTTTTCATCCAGGCCAGTCATCTTTACTTCCAGATGACGCTCTACATCACCGCGCAGGTTCGGCACTGAAAGGCAGCCTTCATTGTTGATGAAGGTCTTGTTGGAGGTAAATTCAATCTCGGGGTTGATGAGGATGGTGAGCGGAATCTTGGGCTTGTAGGGGTAGCGCGGATTTTCGTTAACTTCGACAACAAACAGCCGGTACGGGATACCCACTTGGTTGGCCGCAATGCCCGCGCCGTTACGGTCGCGCATGGTGTCGATTAGGTCGGTAATCCATCCCTGAACTTCTGGCGAACCGATAGCGTCTACGTCTACTTCTTTTGCTCGGCTCGCCAACACCGGGTGGCCAATCTCTAATACTTCTCTGACGGTCATTGCTTACCCCAAAATACCTGGCAGGTTTAACTGATTGTCTTTGGCGCACTGTATCGCGTCTTCATAGCCGGCATCGGCATGGCGCATGACACCACTGGCGGGGTCATTCCAGAGCACGCGCTCGATGCGGCGCGCGGCATCATCAGTGCCGTCGCAGCAAATCACCATGCCGCTGTGCTGCGAGAACCCCATGCCAACGCCGCCGCCGTGGTGGAGCGACACCCAGGTAGCGCCGGACGCGCAATTGAGTAGTGCATTTAGGAGGGGCCAGTCTGATACGGCGTCTGAGCCGTCGCGCATGGATTCGGTTTCGCGATTGGGCGAGGCGACCGAGCCGGAGTCTAGGTGGTCACGGCCGATGACCACCGGCGCTGACAACTCGCCCGTGCGTACCATGTCATTAAACGCGAGACCGAGCTTGTGACGCTGGCCCAGACCCACCCAGCAAATACGGGCGGGCAACCCTTGAAACGAAATACGGTCGCGAGCCATGTCGAGCCAGTTGTGCAGGTGTTTGTCATCGGCGATGACTTCTTTGACCTTAGCGTCTGTCCTGTAGATGTCTTCTGGGTCACCTGACAAGGCAACCCATCTGAACGGCCCTACCCCGCGGCAGAACAGCGGACGAATGTAGGCTGGCACGAAGCCCGGGAAAGCAAACGCATTGGTCAGCCCTTCTTCTTTTGCGACCTGGCGAATGTTGTTGCCATAGTCGAGTGTGGGGATACCTTGCTCGTGGAAGGCGACCATAGCCGCCACGTGTGTTTTCATGGAGGCGCGCGCAGCGGCTTCGACAGCTTTGGGGTTTGAGTTACGTTGCTCTTGCCATTGCGCCACCGTCCAGCCCTGCGGCAGGTAGCCGTTGATGGGGTCATGCGCGGAGGTTTGGTCGGTGACCATGTCTGGACGAATACCTCGGCGTACGAGTTCGGGCACGACGTCGGCCGCATTGCCGAGCAGGCCGACTGACTTGGCTTCGCCTGCTTGAGTCCAGCGCTCAATCATCGCGAGGGCTTCATCTAGTGAGTCGGTTTTTTCATCGACGTATTTTGTGCGTAGGCGAAAGTCTATGCGGGTGGGGTCGCACTCCACGACCAGGCAACACGCGCCAGCCATCACGGCGGCCAACGGTTGTGCGCCACCCATGCCGCCCAGGCCTGCAGTGAGAATCCATTTGCCTTTGAGGTTGCCGCCGTAGTGTTGCCGGCCGGCCTCGACGAAGGTTTCGTAAGTGCCTTGCACGATGCCCTGCGAGCCAATATAGATCCATGAGCCGGCCGTCATCTGGCCATACATCGCCAGGCCCTTGCGGTCCAGTTCATTGAAGTGATCCCAGTTGGCCCAGTGCGGCACGAGGTTGGAGTTGGCAATGAGCACGCGCGGCGCCTCGGCGTGGGTGCGGAACACGCCCACTGGTTTGCCGGATTGCACCATGAGGGTTTCATCGGCTTCCAGCGTTTTGAGTGTAGCGATGATTTGGTCATAGTCTGCCCAGCTACGGGCGGCACGGCCAATGCCGCCGTACACCACCAGCTCTTGCGGGTTCTCGGCCACATCGGGGTGCAGGTTGTTCATCAGCATGCGCATGGGCGCTTCGGTGAGCCATGACTTGGCGGTGATGCTTGAACCGGTGGGTGCCTTAATCACTCGCGCAGGGTCACGCCGGGCGGCCTGCACACTTGCGAAATCGAATTTGCTATCAGGCGCATTCATCACAGTTCTCCTAGGGTATTGAGCATTGTTGATTGGGCTGCGGTTGTGACTTCACCGCTGCTGACCAGCCTGGCGGCGACGGCCATGTCTGGTGCGAGTGTGCGGTCTTGTTCCAGCGATGGCACTTCCTGGCGAAGGCGTTTAATGACCTTGGTCAAAGGCTCACTTGTGACCAAGGGTGCGCGAAACTCGATACCGCGCGCCGCGCACAACAGTTCAACCCCCAGTATATGGCTGAGGTTTTGATTCATGCGCTCAAGCCGCCGCGCACCATGCGCCGCCATCGAGACATGATCTTCCTGATTCGCACTGGTAGGCGTTGAATCTGTAGAGCAAGGGTTGGCCAGGTGCTTGTTCTCACTCATGAGGGCGGCGGTGGTGACTTCTGCAATCATGAAGCCCGAGTTAAGACCTGGGTCCGGTGTGAGAAACGGCGGTAAGTCAAAAGACAGGGTTGGGTCCACCATGAGGGCGATGCGCCGCTGCGCAATGGCGCCTGTCTCAGCAATGGCCAGCGCAATCTGATCTGCCGCAAACGCCACCGGCTCCGCATGGAAATTACCACCCGACAGGACCTGCTCGGTATCGGCAAACACCAGTGGATTATCCGTGACCGCGTTGGCTTCTATTTGCAGGGTTGACCCGGCCTGGCGCAGCAGGTCTAAGCAAGCACCCAGCACTTGTGGCTGACAGCGGATGCAATACGGGTCCTGCACGCGGGTGTCGCCCTCGCGGTGGCTATCGCGAATGGCCGAGCCTGACATTAACGAACGGCTGGCATTGGCCACGTCAATCTGACCGCGATGGCCGCGCAACTCGTGAATGCCTGCTTGCAATGGCGCGGTCGAGCCCATGATGGCGTCGGTGGATAGCGAACCGGTGACGACAGCCGCCCGAGCATTGTCGAGCGCATCAAAAAGCGCCGCCAGTGCATACGCGGTTGAGAACTGGGTACCGTTGATAAGCGCCAAGCCTTCTTTGGCACCGAGAACAATCGGTGCAATACCAGCGTGCTTTAGCGCCTTCCCGCCATCAACGACCTCACCATTCACGACGGCCTGCCCCTGGCCGATCATGAGCGCTGCCATATGCGCGAGGGGCGCGAGATCGCCCGACGCCCCGACCGAACCCTGCGCGGGGATGACCGGCATGAGGTCTGCTGCGAGCAAAGCCTGCAGGCTCTCAATGACCTGCCATCTCACGCCAGAGGCACCGCGCCCGAGCGAAAGCAGCTTGAGTGTCATCATCAAGCGCACCACTGGCGCTGGTGTGTGTTCACCCACGCCGCAGCAGTGCGACAGGATCAGGTTACGCTGTAGTGTTGCTGTGTCTTCAGTGGCGATCTTGACGCTCGCGAGTTTGCCAAAACCCGTGTTCACGCCATAGACCGGTTCATCGCGGGTGGTGACGGCCGCAATGACGGCCGCTGCCGCTTCCACTGCGGGTTTGGCCTGCGGGCTCAAGCGAGCGGCATGCGGTTGTGCATAGACCTGCGCCAACTGGTGCAAGCTCGCCTCGCCGGGGATGAGAACAATCGACTTCATAGCGCAGACCCAAAAATTCTTTCATGTAAGGGGTTAAAGCCAATTCGGTACGCAAGCTCTGAGGGGTGCTCAACATTCCACACCGCCAAATCAGCTCGATGGCCGGCGACCAGAACCCCGCAGTCACTGATGCCGAGCGCTTTGGCCGCATGGCGGGTGGCGCCGGTCAGCGCTTCTTCGGGTGTGAGCCGAAACAAGGTGCAAGCCATATTCATGGCCAGCAACAGGGATGCCATCGGTGACGAGCCGGGATTGCAGTCGGTTGCAATCGCGATGGGCACCTGGTGCGCTCTTAACTCGCTTACCGGCGGTAACTGGGTCTCGCGTAAGGTGTAGAACGCGCCTGGTAACAGCACAGCCACCGTGCCGGCTTTTGCCAGCGCGACAACCGTTTGTTCGTCAGCATATTCAAGGTGATCGGCTGACAGCGCACCAAAGGCCGCGGCCAGCTCGGCACCCTTTGAGTTTGAAAGCTGTTCGGCATGTAACTTGAGTGGTAAACCTAATGATTTTGCCTCTACAAACACTCGCTCAATTTGTTCCCGGCTGAAAGCAAAGCTCTCACAAAATCCGTCAACCGCATCGATCAAGCCTTCTGCATGACCCTGCCGCATAGCCGGCAGGCACACCTCGTCCAGATAGGCATCAGACCTGTCGTGATAATCCGGCGGAATCGCATGCGCCCCCAGATAGGAGGTGAGCACTCTGATGGGGCGAACCTGTTCAATGCGACGGGCCAAACGCAACATGCGAAGCTCAGTCTCGATGTTCAGCCCGTATCCAGACTTGATTTCAAGCGTTGTGACGCCTTCTGCGGTGAGCGCATCGACTCGCGTCAGCGCGCTGGCGAGCAGCGCTTCATCGCTCGCTTCACGCGTGGCTGTCACGGTTGCGTTGATCCCGCCACCGGCCCGCGCAATTTCTTCGTAGCTCGCGCCCTGCAACCTGAGGTCAAACTCACGCGCGCGGTTGCCGCCAAAGATTAAGTGGGTGTGGCAATCAACCAGGCCGGGGGTCAGCAGACGCCCACCCAGATCATGATGCGGCCACTCGGCCAGCTCGCCAGGCAGCGCTTTAAACGGCCCCACCCAAACGATTCTGCCGTTCGCGGTGGCAACGGCGCCATCTTCCAGCAAGCCGAAGGGCTCACCGATGCCGGACATCGTGGCCAGCCTGGCGTTGTGAAGGATTCTTGTCATGGGTGGTGTCATCTGCTCAACAATGCAATACCGCTTTACCGCAATACCGGCTATACCGCTTTATTAACTCGGGCTTAATGCTATTATGTCTGCACATAATATTTATGCCATCGCATCTTAATCCTGCCCAACCAAGCATGTCAACGGACAACCTCGCCCCTTCCCCGCCGACGGTTCTGTGGGCCCAAACCGCGCTAACCAGAGACGGCTGGGCCGATCGCGTCACCGTGCAGATATCAGACGACGGTTCAATTCAGTCGGTTGAAGCCAATACTGACCAGCCAGCCGGCGCGACGACATGCTCCCTGCTGCTGCCGGCCATCGCCAATGTCCATAGTCACGCATTTCAGCGCGCATTGGCGGGCCTGAGCGAGAGCCGTAAGTCAGCGACGCATGATTCATTCTGGACGTGGCGCGAGCATATGTACCGCTTCCTTGAACACCTGAGCCCGGACGATGTGGAGTCGATTGCCGCCTATGTGTTCATGGAGACGCTAGCCACCGGCTGCGCGGCTATTGGCGAGTTCCACTACCTGCATCATCAGCCGAATGGCACGCCTTATGGCGACATCGGTGAAATGTCAGTCAGAGTGGCGGCAGCCGCCGCGCAAAGTGGCATTGGTCTGACACTTTTGCCCGTGCTCTATGAACAAGGCGGTTGTGATGGTCGGGCGCCGGCTGGCGCGCAAGTGCGGTTTGCCAATGATCTTGAGCAATTTGCGCGATTGCATGAGTCAGCCTCACAGGCAGTGGCGGGTGTTTCATCAGATTGCCTCACGGGTGTCGCGCCGCATTCACTGCGCGCCGTGGCGGCCGATTCATTAACGCAAGTCCAGTTGGTTGCGCCCGATGCGCCCATTCACCTGCACATTGCCGAACAAACTGCCGAGGTTGACGAAGTATTGGCGCACACCGGCCAACGACCGGTTGAGTGGTTGCTTGACCATCACAGCGTTGATGCGCGTTGGTGCCTGGTTCACGCGACGCAGACCACAACGGCAGAGACGAAACGTCTGGCCGCCTCCCAGGCTGTCGCCGGGTTGTGCCCGATTACCGAAGCGAATTTAGGTGATGGCATCTTCGACGGCTTAAACTACTTAGAGGCAGGCGGGCGCTTTGGGATTGGTTCTGACTCAAATGTCCGCATCTCAATGCCTGAAGAACTGCGGCTGCTTGAGTACTCGCAACGTCTGCGTGATCACACACGCTCCGTGCTCGCCAGCAAAACGCAATCAACGGGGCGCCTGCTCTATGAAGCATCGGCACTCGGCGGTGCCCAGGCCACCGGCCGTCATGCCGGCAGGATCGCGCCGGGCTATCTTGCCGATCTTGTCGCGCTGGATGCTGACGCCATCGCGCTCACTGGCCTCACCGGCGACACGCTGCTCGATAGTTATCTGTTTGCCGGGTCAAAATCGCTCATCACCGATGTCTGGTCGGCCGGGCGCCATGTTGTTCAAGAGGGCCGGCATGTAAACGCAGATGCGATTACCGCTCGTTATCGAGCCACTCTCCGGAAATTGCGCGCGCTGCTATGAAAAAATCCCTCCATGCCTCCGAGCAAGCTTCGCAGCAGACCTGGCAAAGTATTCGCTCAGAATTGCAGCGCCGAATCAGCACGCGGGACTGGGCACCCGGAGACATCATTCCGACAGAAGTCGAACTCGCTCAGGAGTTTGGCTGCGCCCGCGCCACAGTTAATCGCGCCATGCGCGCGCTTGCTGATACCGGGCAGGTGGAGCGGCGGCGTAAAGCCGGCACACGGGTCGTGGAGACTCCAACGCGCAAAGCGAGTTTTGATATTCCGATTACGCGGCTGGAGGTGGAACGCATAGGGGCTGAATGGTCACACCGCGTCATAGAAAAGAAGCTATTGCGCCCGCCGTTGCAAATTGCCAATCGCCTGATGCTGCCCAACCGCGCACAGGCCTTGCACATAAAGAGCCTGCACTTTGCTGATCACAAACCATTTGTTTATGAAGACCGATGGGTCAACCCGTCAGCAGTGCCTGCCATCAAGAAAGCTGACCTCAACGAAGTCAGTGTGAACGAATGGCTGGTACAACAAGCGCCGTTTACGCGCGGCGAATTCACCTTGTCCGCCTCAAGCGCCACGGCTAGCGAAGCAGCCCTTCTCTCCGTCGACAAAGGCGCCCCGCTCCTCATCATTGACCGGATGACCTTCAACGACGATCGCGCAGTTACCTGTGTGCGGCTGGCCTACCCGCCCGGCTACCGGGTTCAGAGTATTCTCTGAGCCTCACTAAATGAGGTTTGTTATGAATAGAAAGCGACTCACGACCGGCTTGGTAGGCACGGCGCTGGCACTCCTGTGTTGCTTCTCGCCGGTTCTCGTTGTCTTGCTTGGGGCACTTGGGCTGTCTGCTTACGTAGGCGGGATCAGTTATGTTGTGATGCCCCTGTTGGTTTTCTTTATCGGGCTGACGATCTACGCGCTGTTTGAGAAGCAAAAACGAAATGCCTCGATACCAAGTTCATGAGCACGATAAAGCGCATTCAGTTTCTCTACTTCAGTGGCTGCCCACTGGCAGAGCCAGCCCGCAAAAATCTCGCCGAAGCGCTCATTCAGTGTGGTCTAAGCGACTTCGAAGAAATTGACATCCTTAAGCCAGACTCGCCGGAAGACTTACGCGGCTGGGGTTCACCCACCATTTTGCTTAACGGCGAAGATGTCACGGGGCAGCCTAAAGGGAACAGCGTCAGTTGCCGAATTTATCCGTTTGAAGGCGGCGTGCCTGATGCGCAGACTATCGCCAGCGCGATCAAGGCGACTGGTACTGTTTGAAGCTGCGCCTGTTTCGCGCGGCAATGTGTTTGCCGGCCACAACCGGTAGATGGTGAGGTGTATCAGCCCCCAGATCACGCGGATCAACAACAGCATCTGAATTAGGATCCAAAAAAATCGGGATCGAATAACGCGCATTGCCTGATCGATTGATCACCCGATGAACCGTTGACCGAAAACGATCATTGCTCCAGCGTTGCAACAGATCGCCAATGTTGCAAACAAGCGTCCCCGGGATTGGCGGTGCTTCGATCCACTGCCCGTCTCGGGTTCGCACTTGCAGCCCGCCGCTCGTATCCTGCAACAGCAAAGTCAACACACCGAAGTCAGTATGCGGCGCAACGCCAAAGCGTTTTTCGGCTTCATCACCGACGGTTGACGGTGGGTAATAAACAAGCTGCCCGCGCGCCAGCGGAAATTCGTAGTGCGGCTCGAAGAAGTTCTCCGATGCACCAAACCCGGCCGCAATCGCAGACAGCACTTTACGGCCCACATCGCACACGGCCAGGTAGTAAGGGGTTAGGTCAGCGCGTAGCCGCGGAAACGCCTCGTCTGGCCATTGATTCTCGGCGACCAATGGCTTGTCAGCGAGTAGATCGGGATGGTCGGGCGCTACCTCTGTCCCCCAGAAGAACACTTCCTTGAGGTCGTGGGTTGCCGCGCCCTGCATCTTCGACATGCCGGGCGCCATCCAGCCGCGCTGATTTGTGTTGACCGCAATGCTCGCTTTATCGACTTTGGGCAACGCAAAGAAATCCTCCGTCACGGCAAACGCCTGGTTCATCAGGTGTTGCGGTATCCCGTGACCGGAGAGATAGAAAAAGCCCACCCGTGTCGCCGCATCATGGATTGCCGATGCGATCTCGGTGGTATCGCCGCCCTCAAGGAGCGCGGCAATATTGATCACCTGAATTTCGGCCGCTCCTGTCGTACGAGCAGCGGCGAAATCGGCAGTCATGGGCTTTACTTCTTCTTGCGTACCGGCGGCAGATCGGTACAAACCCCTTCAAACACCTCAGCAGCCATACCAATTGACTCACCCAGGGTCGGGTGCGCGTGAATGGTTCGGCCAATGTCGGTTGGGTCTGCGCCCATTTCCACCCCAAGACAGATTTCGCCAATCATGTCGCCTGCGTGGGTACCCACGATGGCGCCACCAACAATGCGGTGGGTCTCTTCATCAAAGATGAGCTTGGTGAAACCTTCGTCCCGACCGTTCGCAATCGCCCGGCCTGATGCTGCCCAGGGGAATACCGCTTTGCCCACCTTGTGACCGTTGGCCTTGGCCTGCTCTTCGGTCATCCCTACCCACGCAATTTCAGGGTCGGTATAGGCAACGGAAGGAATGGTCTTGGCATCAAAGAAGCGCTTCATGCCGTTTGCAGCCTCAGCCGCCACATGCGACTCATGCACGGCCTTGTGGGCGAGCATGGGCTGACCCACGATGTCGCCAATTGCGAAGATGTGCGGCTGATTGGTACGCATCTGGTTATCCACCGGGATGAAGCCTCGGTCGGTTACGCTGACGCCGGCTTTGTCGGCATCAATCTTGTTGCCGTTTGGTGCACGGCCAACGGCTGAGAGCACCAGGTCATACAACTGCGGCTCAGCAGGTGCTTTCTCGCCCTCAAACCAGACCTTGATACCTTCCGGTGTTGCCTCGGCCTTCACCGTTTTGGTTTTGAGCATCAAGTTATCGAAGCGTGGCGCATTGTGCTTTTGCCAGACTTTGACAAGATCACGATCAGCGCCCGGCATCAAACCATCGAGCATCTCCACCACATCAAGGCGCGCGCCGAGCGTTGAATACACCGTGCCCATCTCCAGCCCGATGATGCCGCCACCAATGACCAGCATGCGCTTGGGCTGACTCTTGAGCTTAAGTGCCCCGGTGGAATCAACAATGCGCTCATCTTCCGGTAAGAACGGCAGCTTCACTGATTGCGAGCCGGCCGCAATGATGGCTTTCTCGAAGCGAATGACTTGCTTGGTGCCAGTGAGTTCTTGCCCGTCGCCTTCGGTGAGTTCAACTTCAAGATGATTAGGGTCCAGAAACTTGCCCACGCCGCGCACGGTTTTGACTTTGCGTGCCTTGGCCATGCCTGCCAGACCACCGGTGAGCTTGCCAACCACCTTGTCTTTATGCTCGCGCACTTTGTCCAGATTGACTTTTGGTTCGCCAAATTCAATGCCATGGGCGGCAAAGGCTTTGGCTTCATCCATAACGGCTGCCAGGTGCAGTAAGGCCTTTGACGGGATGCAACCCACGTTCAAGCAAACGCCACCCAAGTTTGCGTAACGCTCAACGAGTATCGTGTTCATGCCAAGATCAGCGCTGCGAAACGCCGCTGAGTAGCCGCCAGGGCCGGCACCCAGCACAAGCATCTCGCACTCATGATCAACCGTTACAGAAGCACCCAGACTGGCCGCTTGCGGCGCGGGTGCTGAAGCCGGGGTGGGTGCCGCTGCTGCCGGAGCCGGCGCGGCAGGTGCGGGCGCTGCACTCGCTGCGGGCGCCCCGGCGCCTGCTTCAACCGTGAGCACCACGGAACCCTCAGACACTTTGTCGCCAACCGCGACATTCAGCGCGGTAACCTTGCCAGCCGCCGAGGCCGGAATCTCCATCGATGCTTTATCACTCTCTACCGTGATCAGGCTTTGCTCAACAGTAATCTCGTCACCCACCTGCACGAGCACCTCAATCACTTCTACTTCAGCAAAGTCGCCAATGTCCGGCACTTTGATTTCTACATTACTCATGGTTTGTCCTTGTCTCGATCAGGTTCTCAGCACTCACAGCATCGTGCGACGGAAGTCCGCCAGGATCTGTCCGAGGTAGGCATTGAATCGTGCGGCAGCCGCCCCATCAATGACTCGGTGGTCCCAGGACAATGACAACGGAAGCGTCAGTTGTGGTTTGAACTGCTGACCGTCCCAAACTGGTTTGTTTTGCGCGCGGCAGACCCCCAGGATGGCAACCTCGGGGGCGTTGATAATCGGTGTGAAATAGACGCCGCCAATACCGCCCAGGCTGGAGATGGAGAACGTACCGCCCTGCATTTCAGCCGGCTTCAGTTTGCCGTCGCGAGCCTTCTTGGCCAGTGCCCCCATCTCTTGTGCGATTTCAATCACGCCCTTTTTGTCGGCGTCTTTGATCACCGGCACCACCAGCCCGTTAGGTGTGTCAGCTGCTACTCCGATGTGGTAGTACTGCTTGAGCACAACCTCGTCACCATCGAGTGAGGCATTGAACTCGGGAAACTTCTTGAGTGCTGCCACGCAGGCCTTCACCAAAAACGCGAGCATGGTGACTTTGATCCCGGCTTTTTCGTTCTCTTTGTTCAGGCGAACGCGGAAAGCTTCGAGATCGGTAATGTCAGCATCATCATGGTTAGTGACATGCGGAATCATCACCCAATTGCGATGCAGGTTGGCCGCCGAGATCTTCTTAATGCGAGACTGCTTTTCGCGCTGAACCGGGCCAAACTTTTCAAAGTCAACTTTCGGCCACGGTATCAGCCCGAGTGCAGCGCCGTCGGCGCCACCTGATGCGGCGGCCGCTGGCTGACCGCCGCTCTTCATGACACCTTTAACAAATGCCGTGATGTCATCACGCAAGATACGTTGCTTAGGCCCCGAGCCACTGACCTTGTGCAAATCAACGCCAAGCTCGCGCGCAAAACCGCGAACCGATGGTGAGGCGTGCGGTTTCACAATCCGACTGATGTCGGTTGGGTCATGCGGCACGGGATGCGAGCGTGAGGCCGCATCGGCAGCTACAGGTGCTGTAGCGGCAGGCGCCGGCGCACTCGGTGCCGGTGCCGGTGCTGCCGGTGTTGGAGCAGCGGCAGGAGCTGCTTGATCCGCTGGCGCTGCAGCGCTACCGGCCGCTCCAGAAAGGCGAACGACCGGCGAGTCTTTAGCGACTGAGTCGCCGATCTTAACGAGGATTTCTTCGACAACACCGGCGTCTGACGAGGGAATCTCCATCGACGCTTTGTCGCTCTCAACCGTAATGAGGCTTTGCTCTACGGTGACCGTATCACCAACGTTCACTAGCAATTCGATCACTTCAACACCATCAAAGTCGCCAATATCAGGCACAACGACAGTGACGGCTCCACCGCCGCCTGCAGCAGGAGCCGGCGCAGCGGCGGCCGGTGCCGGCGCTGCCGCAGCAGGTGCAGGTGCAGCCGGCGCAGGCGCGGCAGCTTCCCCTGCCGTAAGCTTAATCACAATGGACCCTTCCGAAACCTTGTCACCAACATTTACAGCGACCGACTCCACAACGCCGGCAGCACTTGAGGGGATTTCCATGGAGGCCTTATCGCTTTCAACCGTGATCAGGCTCTGCTCGACTGTCACGGTATCTCCCGCGCTGACGAGCACTTCAATGACTTCGACCTCGTCGAAATCGCCAATATCGGGCACTTTGACTTCAATAACACTCATGAGGCATTCCTTGCCGTTGGGCGCAGACCGCTGCGGTGCGCTTTTGTCTTTGTCGTTTGGAAGATGAGTTGCCAGAGCGCATCAAGCGGTGCGCTCTGGCAGAGCCACATCAGGCGTAAGCGGGATTTGCCTTGTCTGAATCAATACCGTATTTCTTAATTGCTTCCGCCAGTTTCTCGACAGGCACTTCACCCTGGTCTGCCAGCGAGCGTAGCGCTGCGAGCACAACGAACCGGCGATCAACCTCAAAATGCTCGCGCAGTTTGGACCGGAAGTCTGAACGACCAAAGCCATCAGTGCCGAGTACTTTGAGCGATCGACCATTAGGCACAAACGGGCGAATCTGATCGGCAAACAGCTTCATGTAGTCGGTCGCTGCGATGATAGGCCCTTCACTGCCCTCAAGCGCCTCAGTGACATAGGCTTTTGCAGGCTTGGCCGTTGGGTTCAGCAGGTTATGGCGCTCGACATCCATGCCGTTGCGGCGCAGTTCGGTAAAACTAGTCACGCTCCAAACATCGGCGGCAATGCCCCAGTCTTTTTCGAGCATGTCGGCAGCGGCATCGACTTCGCGAAGAATGGTGCCTGAACCCATGAGTTGAACACGCGCACTGCTCTTGGCGGACATCGCTGACTCACGCAGCTTGTACATCCCTTTGATGATGCCCTCTTCCTGGCCATCTTTGAGACCTGGCTGAGCGTAGTTCTCATTCATGAGGGTCAGGTAAAAGTAGACATTCTCCTGATCTTGCACCATGCGCTTTAAGCCGTGACGGATGATGACAGCCACTTCATGTGCGTAGGTCGGGTCGTAAGACACACAGTTGGGAATAGTGGAAGACAGAATGTGGCTATGACCGTCCTCATGCTGCAAACCCTCGCCATTGAGCGTGGTACGACCTGCCGTACCGCCAAGCAGGAAGCCGCGAGCCTGCATGTCGCCTGCAGCCCAGGCAAGATCACCGATTCGCTGGAATCCGAACATCGAGTAGTAGATGTAAAACGGAATCATGATGCGGTTGTTAGTCGAGTATGAGGTGGCCGCCGCAATCCATGAAGAGAATGCACCTGCCTCGTTAATTCCCTCTTCAAGAATTTGCCCGGATGCATCCTCTCGGTAATACATGACTTGGTCGCGATCGACCGGTTCGTACTTCTGGCCTTCGGGCGAATAAATACCCAGTTGCCGGAACATACCTTCCATACCAAAAGTGCGAGCCTCATCGGGCACGATGGGTACCACGCGCGGGCCCAGCTCTTTGTTTCGCGTGAGCGCGGTAAGCACTCGAACAAATGCCTGGGTCGTGGAAATCTCCCGGCCCTCTGCGGTGGGATCGAGCACCGCTTTGAAATCGGTCAGCGGTGGCGCTTGAAACGACTCATCAGCCTTGACTCGGCGCTGGGGCAAATAACCGCCGAGTGCTTTGCGCCGCTCATGCATGTACTGCATCTCGGGCGCATCTTCAGCGGGCTTATAAAGCGGCACGTCTGCAAGCTGCTCATCAGTGACGGGAATATTGAAACGATCGCGGAATTCCCGAATCGAGTCGGCATCGAGCTTTTTGAGCTGGTGCGTTGGATTCTTGGCCTGACCTGCGTGCCCCATGCCGTAACCCTTTACGGTCTTGGCGAGCACCACCGTTGGCTGATCCTTGTGCTTGGTTGCCGCATCAAACGCGGCAAACACTTTGTGAGGGTCATGGCCGCCGCGATTGAGCCGCCAGATGTCTTCATCGGTCATCCGCGACACCATCTCGAGTAGCTGCGGATACTTGCCAAAGAACTTGTTACGGACGTAGCCGCCGTCGTTGGCTTTGTAGGCCTGATACTCGCCGTCAACGGTTTCTTCCATTAGCTTACGCAACAAACCGTCTTTGTCACGCGCCAAAAGTGGATCCCAATAAGACCCCCACAGCAGCTTGATGACATTCCAGCCCGAGCCACGAAAGTCGCCCTCAAGCTCCTGAATGATTTTGCCGTTACCCCGCACCGGACCATCAAGCCTTTGCAAATTGCAGTTCACAACAAAGATCAAGTTGTCGAGCTTTTCTCGTGAGGCCAGCGAAATCGCGCCCAGTGACTCGGGTTCATCCATTTCTCCGTCACCGCAAAACACCCATACCTTGCGGTTTGATGTGTCGGCAATACCGCGCGCATGCAGGTACTTCAAAAACCGCGCCTGATAAATACCCATCAACGGGCCGAGGCCCATGGACACGGTCGGAAACTGCCAGAACTCAGGCATGAGTTTAGGGTGCGGATACGAAGACAGCCCTTTGCCGTCTACTTCCTGGCGAAAGTGATTCAACTGCTCGTCAGAAAGACGCCCCTCTAAATAGGCGCGACCATAAATACCCGGCGCTGTGTGACCCTGAAAGTAAACCAGGTCACCACCATGGCCCTCGTGCGGTGCATGCCAAAAGTGATTCATACCGGCGCCAATCATCGAAGCCAATGAGGCAAACGAGGCAATGTGACCACCCAGATCGCCGCCGTCAGGCGGGTTGTGTTTGTTGGCGCGGGTCACCATCGCCATCGCATTCCATCTGACATAGGAACGAATGCGCTCCTCGTACTCTGCGTTACCTGGACTACGCGCTTCTAAATGCGTGGGAATCGTGTTGACGTAAGCGGTGTTGGCGGAGAATGGAATGTACGCACCGGACCGACGCGCCTGATCAATCATTTGAGTCAGCAAATAGTGCGCACGGTCCGGGCCTTCGCGGTCAATGACCGCTTCAAGCGCATCCAGCCACTCATGGGTTTCTGCGGGATCAACATCACCAGGATCATTGGCGGCGGGCACTGGGTTTGGCACTGCTGACATCTGTCTTCTCCTATTTAGCTGCTAGTCATTGTAAGAATGCAGTGCAGCCAAGGCAAGAAAAATTTCAAAATAAGAAATATTATCTCTTAATGCGAAATACACACTTCGGTGTCTCTTCTACCCGCATGGCCCGCAATCTGGGCCCGCTTTACGCTATACTCTCGCGCTGTGCGGCTGTAGCTCAGTTGGATAGAGTACCTGGCTACGAACCAGGGGGTCGTGAGTTCGAATCTTGCCAGCCGCGCCAAGTTCCCGAAAAAGGGGTCCGGATAACCCGGACCCCTTTTTTTGTCACTGATGTGTCTCTGATGGCTCAAGCTGTTGTGGATTACCTCGCATGCTCGCACCTACTCGTCTCCTACCCTACATTGAGCGGTTTTCCCGCGAGATCCTGAACGCTGCACAAGCACCCGAGCCCTTCTTCGTTAATCCTTTACCGCCAAGCGACTATGTCGCCCGTGTCGGACAGGACGCCTTTGAGTTAGTTGCCGCACATGTCTCAGTGGCTGGTGGCAATGCCGTCAATGGATGGGCGATTTGGGAGCGCCCCAACCTGTACCTTGAAGCGGAGTTCACCGCTATTTGGGCCCCACCCGGAGAACCGCCTGTCTACCTGCCCATTCCAGGACACCCCGCGCCGCGTATGCTGTTTTTGCCAGATCCGCAACGAAAGGCAAACGGAGATTACGTCGACAACAAACGCCGGTCTTTGACCAAGGACAAACGGGTCAACGATTACCTGCGCCTCAGCGAGCATCGGGTTGCGATGCTGCGCAAGGCCGGCTTGCGTAATAGTCATCAGGTGATTTCGAAGACAGATGAGATGCGCCGTATTGAGCACGACATCCGCGACTTGCTGAGCAAAATCAACGACAAATATGGCAGTTGGGGCGGGTAGTCGGTCAATTGATCGCCGACGAACAAACCCGCATCACCCACGCTTTTTGACCCATTCGAGGCAGACCAAGCGCGGGATACTCCCCAGGCACACGATCTAAGCTCACATGCGCCGAAGGCTGGCGCGACCGCCCTGGGAAACTCATTGACGTCTCAAGCCACCGTACGGACCACGGCTGACATCCTGGTCATTGATGACGATACCGTTATTCGAACACTTGTTGAGGCCTACCTCACGAAGGCGGGCTTTTGTGTGCGAACGGCAGCTAGCGGAAAAGAGGGCTTGGCGTCTTTTGAACGCGACCCTGCTGGTGTCGTCCTGGTTGATGTGCGGATGCCCGAAATGAATGGCTATCAGGTTTGCGAAAACCTGCGCGCCACTGCAACCGGCCGTCATGTGCCAGTGCTCATCATGACAGGCACCGAAAGCCTTGAATCAGTCGAAGAGGCATTTGAAGCTGGCGCCACCGACTTTGCAACCAAGCCGCTAAACCTCGGCCTACTTGTACACCGGCTGCGCTATATGCTGCGAACCTCCCGCACTGCCGAGCAACTGCGCGAGCGCGAGCAAAACCTGCTTGATTCTCAACGCATTGCTGGCCTGGGCGGATGGACTCGCTCAATATTAAACGGCCGCTTCACGCTCTCAGATGTGCTGGTTGAGCGGCTCGGCCTGCAAAGTGCCAGTCTTGACCATAGAGAGTTCATTCGTTATGTGCATCCCGAAGACCAGGTGCGGATTGCCAACGAACTCGACTCGCTTGCGGAGAATGAAGACAGCACTACGCTGGAATTCAGATGGATGAGTCCGATGGGCGCGGACTTGTTCCTAAACATGGAAGCGTACGAGCAATCTATTGCTCAGCAACACAGATCAATCCGAGAGGGTTTGATTCAGGACATCACAGAACAGCGGCGCGCAGAAAGCCAGATTCGTAACCTGGCTTACTACGACCCGACAACCAAACTGGCCAACCGGACGATGCTGCAAGAGCAGCTACAAAAATTCGTCAGTGCGAGCCAGCGTGATCAGTCTCTGGTTGGCATTCTCCTGATCGACCTGGATCACTTCAAGCGCATTAATGATACCTGGGGCCATCAGACTGGCGACCATGTCTTAACAGTCGTTGCCCAGCGTCTGACCAATTGCATACAGAATTCAGACCTGATTGACCACTCAGCGAAGGAAGGCTTTATTGGCCGGATGGGTGGCGATGAGTTTGTCGTACTTGCGTCGGGCCTGACAGGCCCCGAAGACGCTGCCATGATTGCCGATCGCATCAACCGTGAACTCGCAGAACCATTGCAGCTTCATGAAACAGGTATCGTCCTTAACAGCAGTATCGGGATCAGCATCAGCCCGGACAACGGCACCGACGCGCATACTTTATTGCGTCAGGCCGATGGCGCAATGTACGACGCGAAGCAACGTGGCCGGGACGGCTATCGTTTCTTTACCCCGGAAATTCAGGCCAGAGCATATGAGCGACTCACGATGGAGATTCGCATTCGTGAGGCCTTGGGTAACGATGAGTTTCTGTTGCACTTTCAACCGAAGATCACACTCGACAGTGGGCGCATTGATTCACTCGAAGCGCTCGTTCGCTGGGGGCATCCCAAGCTCGGTCTCATAAGCCCTGGTGACTTTATCCCGATTGCGGAAGATAGCGGGCTCATCGTGCCGCTCGGACAATGGGTGCTTGAAACAGCCTGCGCCGAAACCAAACAGTTGCAATCGACCATCGGCTATGACATTGGCGTCTCTGTCAATCTCTCAGCAATGCAAATGCGTCAACCCAATCTGGTCGAGATGGTCCACAAAGCAATCACTAAGTCGGGACTGGCCCCGGGATCGTTGGAGTTGGAACTGACCGAGAGCATCCTGATGCAGGATGTCAATGCACCGACTGAACTGCTGGATCAGCTCAAAGCCCTGGGCATCAAATTGTCGATCGATGACTTTGGCACTGGCTATTCTTCGTTGAGTTATCTCAAGCGCTTTCCAATTGACTCGCTCAAAATCGACCAGAGTTTCATTCGCGACCTTGAAACTGACTCCGATGATGCCGCCATCGTTGACGCGGCCATCACACTTGCTCACAAACTCCGCCTGAGTGTTGTCGCAGAAGGTGTCGAAACGGCTGAGCAGGAAGCGCACCTGCGCCAACTCGATTGCGACGAGGTTCAGGGGTACTACTACAGCCGCCCATTGCCAATGAATCTGCTGATTCCGTGGCTTCGTGAAAAGGCGTCTGAGAGCGCCGCTCCTGCTCAGCGCCAGTGACCGGTAAATGAGCCAATCTGTGACGGCGCAGCCAACACCATCGTCAGCGCGCGCGCGAGGCAGCTACCTGTTTTCAGGACTTATCCTGGCGGCTGGCCTGGCGCTTACGTTTGTGACGAATCAGGCTATCAACATTCAGGCGCTCAAACAGGCCGAGATAGCGCATCAGAGTCAAGCAGACATGTTTGGCCTGCGAGTCGAGAAAAAATTTATCGCTTTCCAGCAACTCCTGAGGAGCGCGCAGTCCTTTTTAGCCACCTCCGATGAAATTGAGATAAACCAGTGGCGGCGATTTACCTCGACTCTTCGTCTCGAAGCCGCTTTCCCTGGCGCCGTAGCCGTTGGTTATTCAACACAGAAAAACACTTCTGAAAACAGCGATTTGCACTCGGTTGGCCGATATCTCATGCCACTAACCAATAGTAATCGGCACCTCATTGGATATGATTTAGCCAGCATTGAGAGCCAACGCTCAGCGATGATACGAGCCCGTGATTTTGCCCAAATCAGCTTATCGACTAAAGTAGATTTGCGCCCACTCGTGGGAGTCAACTCTCCATCTGGATTAGTCATGTATGCGCCCGTCTATCGCGGCGGCGAAACACCTGACTGGATAGCCGCCCGCCGATCTCGCTTACTGGGGTTTGTTTACCTAGTCATAGACGATGCGCGAATTTTCAAAACCACACTCAAGACCTTTGGTGCCGAAATCGCAGACCTCTATCTGTACGACGGCCCTGGCGATGGCACAGGCACACTGCTCGAAAAGCACACTGGTACGCTTGAACCTGACGAAACCAAGCGCTTTCATGCCAAGGTTTTCGTTGCCGGACGATCACTGACCGTTAGCCAATCAGCCCCTGCAAAGAGTGAGCTTGATCACAGACCGTTAGCTATCAGCATCAAGATTGGTGGCCTGCTCCTTAGCTTGCTACTTGCTCTGACTTCCTGGTTTCAGATTGCTGGCCAACGCCGTGAGCGGCAGCTTATTTCACTCAATGAACAACTGGTCTGGACCCAGCGACAGGCGGAACGAGCGAACTTAGCCAAATCAGCGTTTCTAGCGACCATGAGCCATGAGATTCGCACACCAATGAACGGCGTGATTGGCATGATCGATGTGCTCGCTTCAAGCAAGTTGACGCCCGGGCAGCAAGAAAATATCCGCACGGTGCGCCAATCCGGACTGTCGCTACTCAACCTCATTGACGACATCCTGGATTTTTCAAAGATCGAGTCTGACATGCTCGATATCGAGCGCATCGAATTCGAGCTGGAGACCCTGGTGCGTGAGGTAAGCCATAGCTTGTTTACTATTGCAGCGGACAATCAGGTTCGCCTGAGCCTTTTCCTCGACCCGCGTCTGCCCGCTTCGGTATGGGGTGATCCAACAAGACTCAAGCAGATTCTGTTTAATCTGGTTGGGAATGCGATTAAGTTCAGTTCAAAGAATCTCGACAAAACTGGGCATGTTTCGCTACGCTTTCTGCCTGACGCCGAGTGCAACAAGACCGTCCAGATCGAGATAATCGACAACGGGATTGGTATGGCACCTGAAACCATTGAAACACTGTTCGATGCGTTCACGCAGGCTGAAGTCTCAACGACCCGTCGCTTTGGCGGATCAGGGCTGGGGCTTGCGATTTGCAAACGCCTTATCAATATGGCTGACGGTCATATCGCAGTGGACAGTGAATTGCACTGCGGATCAGAATTTTCGATTCGCTTGCCGATGCTTGCCCAAACAGCACAAAGCACCCCAGTCCCCGCCGACCTTGAGGGCGTCGTTTGCGTACTCCTTCACAACGAAAACAGTCCGGTCGCTGACCTGCAACACTATTTGACAGCCGCTGGCGCCAAGACTTACCTGGCGCAAACCCTAATTGAATTGAATGATCTTTTGCTGAAGCAGCGTCGCTGCCCAACTGTTGTCGTTGGTGCGCCGATGGACTTGACCGACCATTACACAGATCTCTCATCGCGGCTCGATTGCGGCGAGTGTTTGGACCAGGTATTAATACTGCGCGCTGGTTTGCAACGTGCCACGCTGACGTCTGAAAGCGCAGTGCCAGAAGACCGATCAGCCATCTGTCTGAGTCGGCTCGACTTATTACCAGGCAGCTTTATCGCGTGGGCCGCGAGTATCGCCGGCTTAAGGCAGTCGCCAGATGAAGTTCAAGCAGCCCAGCTGCTAGACAAGCCTCAGACAACTGCGGAAATACCGATTGACGACAATCCTAGCTTCAAAGCCAAAATACTGGTGGCTGAAGATGAACCAATCAACCAACAAGTCATTACACGACAACTGGAGATTCTTGGCTACGAGGTGGATGTTGCCAATAACGGCGTTGATGCGCTCCAGTCCTTCCATGCCAGTACCTACACGCTGGTTCTCACCGATTTGCACATGCCAGACATGGACGGTTATGAGTTAACGCGCGCGATTCGCCGAGCACAAGCATCCACGGTAAGAACACCCATTCTCATGCTGTCCGCCAACGCAATCAATGGCGAAAGCGCGCGCGCAGAATCAGAGGGGGTGGACGAGTACTTGACCAAGCCCATTCAAATTGAGGTGCTTAAAGAAGCGCTTGGCAGATGGATTGCCGGGCAAGCCACGTCCCGCCAGCCCGAGAAGAATCCTGAAAACACGCCAAGCAGATGGGAGCACGACGAAACTGAGGCCCCCCCCACGCTGGATCCTGACGTCCTGAAGGGACTGGTAGATGGCGACCAAGCGATGGCAAGCTCCGTCACGCAGGCATTTCGGCATTCAATCACCAGCGCCAAACATGAAATGACTGCTGCGCAGTCCGCTCGCGACCAGAAGCAGATACGAGAGATTGCCCACCGCCTGAAGTCATCAGCCAGGACAGTCGGTGCGCTCGCTTTGGAAGAGGTTTGCGCCCAACTCGAAATAGCGGCAGAGCAACACAATGCTGAGGCCACTCAGACACTCTTGACGAGATTTGATGATGCCTGCGCGGACGTGTGTGCCGCTATTGAAGCGCATTTGGAGAGTGCGATTCAATAGGCTACTTAATAGGCAGGCCCTTCACCTTTCGATACTGAATTCTCAGGGAGTGCAGCCTTCTTTCGCCATCGAGACCTGATCAATCCGTAATGTTCTGCCAGCGTCCGCATAAAACCATAGCTGAGCAGTCACGGACCCGATCGGCGCGAGGCCAGAAACGGTCACTAGGCTGTAAACGTCTAAGCGCTCAATCGTTTGAATCTCATCAGAGAGCTTTGCCCCATTTGCATCAATGAAGTTGATGCCGACGCCGCTCCAACCGCTGTTACCCACTGAGCTTACCTGAGCAGAGGACAGATAGTTAAGGCCAGGCTCAACCGCAAGTTCATAGCTTACCCATCCATCGGTCACAGCATAGGCTTGCTGGCCCTCGGGTGCATTGCCAACCAGGCTTGGCGACGTACTGCTTGACCAGCCAGCATCCCCCGTTTCGAAGCCGCTGTTGAGCACCAGGTTACACTCTGGCGACTCTGTTGGGCCGCCTGGGCATTGCACATTTCGAAAGTCCAGCGCATCCAGAGTGAGCAACCGGTCTGTATCTGTGTAGAACCAAACTCGTGCTGACGCGGTTTGCGCCGGTGGGTTCAGGTTAAGCGTCAGGCGGCCTGCGGATTGTGTCGGTTCAAGCGACCGGACCTGCTCGCCTAGTTCAATCCCATCGGCATCAAGAAAATCCACCCCTACGCCACTCCAGCCGTTGCCAGTAGCACTCAGATAGTCGCCGCTCAGAACGTATTGAGCTAACGGCTCGATTTGAACCGTCGAGCTTATCCACCCACCGCTGAACTGTAGTGAGGTGTCTGTTCCCAGCACATTGGCAACCAATACAGGCACAACGGATGAGGCCCATCCCTGAGCACCCAGCTCGAAGTCACCATTGCTGAGTAAGTTGCAGGACGCTCCCGCGTCTGCTCGCAGTACGCTCCAGGTAAACATGCCGCTACCAGCGCTTCGTCCATCGTTAACGGTGACGGTCACGTCCCGACTGCCAGCTTGAGTAAATTGCCCTGATATCAACCCGGAAGCGGGATCAATACTGAGCCCCGCCGGCAGGTTGACAGCGCTGTAGCTCAGGTTATCGCCGTCAGGATCAATGCCCGTAATCGCCAGCGAGACGCTGTCGCCAACCTGACCAGACTGATTGCCAGGATTCTGGATGATCGGGGTGCCGTTTGCGCCCCCTTCGTCCACGCAATCCACCAGTCGCAAGTCAAGATCGTCCAGTTCGATCGAACGTCCCGTCTCTGCAAAGAACCAAATGCGCATCGATGACGTGTTCGCAGGTACCTGGGCAGGTATGTCAAAGGCCGTGTAAGCATCCACTGCCGCCAGTGTGCGGACCGTTTCACCTATCTCCTGTCCATTCGTATCAATGAAGTCGATGCCCACGCCAGCCCATCCGGCATTGCCAAAGCTTCGATAAAAGCCTGAGAGACGGTACTGCGCCTGCGGCGTCGCTGCAATCAACTGGCTCAGGTAGCCCGCCTCAAATCGGAGGGCTGCATTGCCGGCGTACGCTTGATTAATCAATGCCGGCGAAGCGTTGCTCTGCCATTGCCCAAGACCTGACTCGAAATTCCCATCGAGCAAACGATTGCACGAAAGGCCGCCACCACTCATTCCTATTGCCGGGTCCAATGGATCAGCATCGACAGCATCCGCCACGCCATCGTTGTCATCATCCGGGTCGGCATTGTTACCGATGCCATCGTTATCCGTGTCCACAGACTCCAATGGATCATTCGGAAATGCATCGCTCCCATCATTGACACCATCGTTATCATCGTCCGGATCCGTCGAATCAGGCAGACCATCGCCGTCACTATCCAGCTCGGGAGCGGCCGTCTCGTCATCATCAATCTGCTTGAGGTAACTCACTAGTTGGCGCATGTCCTGAGCACTCACCTCATTGCTGTCAAATGGCAAACCGGGTGCCCGGTGTGCAAGTACTGCTTCATCCAGGGTGGATGCTGAACCGTCGTGCAAGTAAGGGGCTGTGGCCCAAACCCCACGCAGCGTTGGCGTATCCAGCCCTGACAGCGCCAAGCCTGCGCGCTGTCCTGTTGCCGAATCGACTGTGCCAATGTCGTGAAGGCGTCCCTGAGGACTATCAGTAAAGGTTTGTCCGCTATGACAAGTCTGACAACCAAGCGACTGGAAAACATCGCGCCCGTCTGCCGCAGCTGCTGTCAGCGTGCCAGAGGCATCACGCCAGGGGCTACGCCCTACGGAACTGAGAGACGTCACGTAAGTCGCCATCGCATCCAAGTCAGCACTAAGACCCGCCTTGCTTTGCCCAAGCGCATCGCTCGTTCGCGAAAAATCAACATCGGACATCAGGCCTGTGCCGCCAAATAGAACGCGAATATCCTGCTCGAAGTCATGCACTTCATCGAAGTTCGCGCTCCAGTGCAAACGACCATGGCCTGTGCCGGCCTTGCCGCGTAAATCAATGGTGTTTCGAACACCCTCGCCTATCTGGGACAGATCCCAACTGCGGCCATCATGACCGCCATCGCTGTGGCACGACGCACAACTCACGTAGTTGTCTCGCGCGAGACGGTTGTCGGCCGCATCATAGAAAAGCTGCTTACCGCGAAGTACCTGCGGGGGGAGCAAGTCAGCGACAATCGTCTGCGTCGTGCCCAGGGGGGTTGCAACGATGCTGTTGCCAGTCAGCACATCCGTAATGTCAAGCCGGCTCACCGTTCGATCCATAAAATTTTGAACAAACAGGATCGCACCGTTTGCAGACAATGCCAGACCCTGCGGCGCCCGACCAACGGGAATTCTCGTCACAGAGAAACCCAGCACCAGGTCATAGACCACCACTTCACGACTTGTCTCCAAGGCGATGAACAAGGTTCGCCCGTCCTCAGTGAGAACGGCAGCGCTGGCCAGACTGGCATTATCGTGATCAATCCGGATAGCCGGATTTTCTGTGTTGGTGCGTAGGTCTAGCCGAGAGGTCACGGCGCGCACGCGATGATCAAAACTAAGTGCCTGTCCCGTGCGAGCCAGACCGCCGGCAATATTGTCTTGTTTGGACGGCAGATAGGCACGCAAGCCGTCTGTGGAAATGACGGGCGCATGGAGGTAGTTAGGGAGGCCGGGGCCACTTTGCTCTCCTGCAGCCACAGACTGGTACCCAAGCGCTATGGGATCAAGAAGGTTCATACCAGTTGTCTCGACTCGCTCAACCCTTGCCTGCTGACCAGCCGTCGGCATAGTGTTAGTCGATTCGCCTGTCTGATGTGGCGTGATGAAGAGCGGTGCGTATAGCATCTGCCCATCCGGACTAATGGCGAGATGGCGAGGCGTGCCGGTCAAGCGCGTAACGCCCAGGATCGCCCCATTGGCCGGGCTTACTTTGATGACATCATGGGTTGCCTCTAGCGCCACGAACAAACCGCCTCCAGCGGACGACACCACAATGCCGTGAGGTCTTGTATTGGGCGGTAGCGACAACTCACGCACTACTGACAAACCGGCAATGTCAATTTCCGAGAGACTCGCAGATGCCTTATTGACTACGACGATACGATTCGAATCAAGCTGCGCGAGAGACTGCGGTTGATCGCCCACTGAAATCTCTCTGACCAGCGAGCCTGTTGAATCAATAATCGAAACAGAGTTGTTATCTGGATTGACGGTCCAGACTGTCTCTGTGTTCCCCTGACCCATCACGAGAATTGACGTTGAGTTCAAGACGGGCGCCGGTGCCGATAATGCAGAACGATCCGCATCATCAGGAAAGACATCAGCATTGTCGCCAACACCATCGCCGTCACGGTCTGACGACTCGTCCGGATCATCGGGAAATGCGTCATTTCTGTCCGGCACGCCATCAGCATCAGCATCAGGCAGCGTGGTATCGTTCAGCGCCTTTATTGGAATGGACTGCCTTGGCCCGACCGGACCGGCATAGCTCACGGTAAGCCGCTCCCCACCGCCGCGCTCGAAATAGGTCACAACGATGTCATGCGTGCCGGCCGCCAGTTCTACCCGGCCACTCTCAGTGACAACGCCATGTAGGCCGTCATTATCGACAATCAATTCACCATTGATGAAAAGCTGACTACCGTCGTCGCTAGCTGTGAAGAAGGTATATTCGCCCGCGATGTCGATGTTGAGGCGCCCCGTAAATCGAAAACCGAACTGGTCGTTTCGCGTTCGCGGCGTCAGACCAAACTGGTTAAGGCGCCCTGACTTAACAGGCGTCAGCTCATCAAAATCGGGCAGCGCTGACCAGGTGCCATGAAAATACTCAAATGAAATGTCTGCCGGCAAACCTGGGTCTGTGGGCTGTGGGTCTGAGTTATCCCCCAGGCCATCGCCATCAGAATCAAGCTGTTCATTTGCATCAGTCGGAAACGCATCGGTATTGTCCCCAACCCCGTCTCCGTCGGTATCGGTTGACTCATTCGGATCGTTGGGAAATTCATCGTCAAGATCGATTACGCCATCGCCGTCTGCATCGATCCGGCGAACCTGGATGGTGTGCCCCACTGATGGGTGTCCGTTTGCGTCAATGGCGAACAACCAATAGTAGCCAGGGATCAACACGTTGGGGTTGGCCTCGATATTGAGTTGGTAATCTCCGTTGCCGCCACTTGCAATCTCAACACGGAGATGACGCTGATCCGTGTTCATCGCATGCGTCACAGCGGACAATCTGACCAGACTGAAACGCTCAACAGGCACTGAGGTCTGCACGCTGATCGTTTGGGCCGCCGCCGTCTCCAGCGGTGCACTGGTAATCACAGGGCGATCAGCGAGCGTGCCATCCGTCTTGAACAGGTATGGCGGTGAGAAAATCTGACCATCGCGATGGTTGGCGTTGCACGAACCACAACCGCCGCCTCCAGCAGCCAGTACGCGACCATCCTGCAACAGCAATGTGGTGGAGTGATAGTTGCGCGGCTTGCTCATACCCGCCGTCATGCGCCACTGATTGGTATCCGGATTCCAGATTTCGCCGGTGTAGACCGAACCGTCGTCCGTAAAGATCCGGCCCAGTACGTTGCCCCCAATGATCAAAACCTCGCCTGTGGGCAAGGTGACTGCATCTGCGTTGGAGCGGGGCATGGTCGTTGGCTGACCTTGCGTCACGACCGGTGCCGCCCCGTTCAGATCAACGCGGTAGACGTCGTTGATGTCGGTTGCCGAGCCTTGAGTTCGGTCGTAACCACCCACCAGCAACACCTTTCCTTTGCCATAGGTGGCGATGTTGCCGTACATGCGACCGCGATCACCAGCCGGTTGCCCAAGCGATTGGGTTGAGCCTACGCCGTTCGCGTTAAACAGATGCCAGGTGGGCATGGGACCTGCCTGAAACACCTCGCCACTGGGGGCAACCGCGGTGTGCGCCCACCACTCCACGTTATGACCTGTGTTTGCTCTGGGTCGCGCATTGTTGGCGTTTTGTTCGTCGACAAGCGTCTGCATCGATGTACCAGTCGTCAGCGTCCAGATATTTTTGTCTGGGTCGTATCGCTCCGCCGTGTTCCCGGCATCCTTGGCATGGGAGATCCAGGTATGCCCCCCCGGCAGAGTTAAATGTGAGCCATACCACCGACTGCGGTTCATCAGCGCGCGCGAACGCCACTCGCCTGTCTTCCAGTCATAGACACTTGTGCGTCTATCGCTCGGGTTGCCACCGGCTGCGATGAGATTGCCATCCTCCAGCATCGACACGCCGGCGCAGAACATGTCGTGCGCCGGATTATCTATGGACTCAAACTGACCTGTCATCGGATCGAAGACTGAAGCGTGCGTAAACTCCCGATTGGACGGAAACGCATTGATTTCGGTTGAAGACCACGTGAGAACTTTGCCGTTGGGCATGGCGCCTGCGGAGATGGCGATTTCGGGCCATTCGATGACCTCTCCCCATCGACCAACTTCGTGGGTCGCGAAGGCCACGGGAACATTGGTACTTGAGAATCGCCAGCGCTGGTGCGCTTGCCGGGAATCGTTAGCTTGCTCAATTTGCGCGCCAGAAGCCGTGCTGGCATCAGCGGTTTCCAGGACTTTGGCAGAATGAGCGGCTGTTATCCGATAAGCATCGGGACCCGTTTTGTCGATCTGAAAGCGTTGCGGATCACCCGAAACGCAACTCGATTGGACAACTTCAGTGCCGTCTGCAGTGCCCGCGGCTTGTACATGAAGGCAGCGACGGCTGTGCTGGGCAATGACTCGAAAGAGATTCACATATCCCGTTACGGGTTCAAGCTCAAACAGTTGCTCAGGCGCACCGGTACAGGATGCCTGGATGGCTGGCACGCCGTTGCCCATCGCCCCATCGCGGACGGTCAGACACTGATTGCTGTGATTGACGATGATCCGGGTCGTGACGTTTGCCGCGTACGCCGCCGGTGTCAGACAAAGCACGCCCAGCAGGCACAGACCTACACCGAATATCAGCGCACCATAAGAGCGCTGTCCCCTGCTGAGAGCTTGCATTCCATTACCGGCTTTGTTTTTGGTCAGCCGATGCTAGCGATGCGTCCACCCTCAAAACAGGTAACTTGTCACCTATCGAGTCTGTTCAGGCTCCGACAACATGTCAAGAAATGCGACTAGCGCGTCAATCTGGTCGCCGTCAAGATCAAGCGGCGTTAACTCATGAACACTTTCAGGCCCGGTTATCGGCGGTGAGACATAGTGTTTGATCACTTCTCGTAGCGTCGCAAAGCGACCATCATGGAAGTATGGGGCTGTCGCACTCACGTTACGCAAGGTGGGGGTCTTGAAGGCGCCGCTCAGGGGTTCGTGTGGATCACGACTCATAAACCGAAGCGCGTTACATTGCGCGAGCGTGGCATCGCTATAGGGACCGCGACAGTTGAATTCGTCTGCCAAAACAGACTGAATGCCGAGGATTCGACCGAGATCGATTTGCTCACCACTAAACTGACCACTACCAACGTTATGAAATCCCTCGTTGGTAAAGCGCCCACCGTTATGGCAGCGAAGGCATTGCGTCTTACTGTCGTCGATGAACAGTTCAAGGCCGGCACGCTCTTGATCAGAAATGAGTGTTGAAGCTGCGGTTGCCCCGCCCGCCCCATCTTCCAGGAGTAGTGCCTGAACATATCGGTCAAACCGACTCAGCTCAGGCAGCAAGGTGCGCATATAGGCACCCAGCGATTTCCCGAGATTGGCGTATTGACGATTGAGTCGCTTGCGAACACTGACCGGCAGACGATACCAATGGGAACGAGCAGGTTCGCTGGCCAATGGCCCAGCCCCTTCACTGAGCGCCTTGACCGATTCAGGAACAAGTAATGGTCGCCCAAACAATTGCTGATAAAGGGATGCGCTGGTCTCATCTTCGACCGCTGCGAGAAGAACCGACACACGAGTTGAGTTCATTTCATCGGGCGACTCAAACGGAATCAGTGACTGCGCCCAGAGTGAGTCGCGACGGCCGTCCCAATAGAACCAATCCTGGTATGCCGCCCCAACAATTGTCGGCGTATTACGCCCGCGATCGAACTGATCACCACCCGACTGCACTCTGCCATCGGTAAAGTAGCGCTCAGGGTCATGACAGCTAGCGCAGGACATCTGGCCGGAGCGACTTAACCGGGCATCATGAAAGAGCTGTCTTCCAAGCGCGATGGCCAGCGGATTGTCAGCGACCGAATTCGACGGGCTTGCAGGCACAGGACCAAGGCTCGCCAGTGTCAATGACCTCAGGACACCGAGCTGTTCGTCTGACCAATGACGGCTCGCTTGAGAATCCGTCGCAGGCTTATCGTTCGCAACAACTGTTTGACCAAACAGCGCGGTAGCGATCGAAGCGACCAGAATGCCGCTTATGAAGTAATGAGTGAGCCAGCGCGGTTCTGACATGTTCAAAAATCGACCCTGACCGCCAGCGTAGCAACGTCGCGACCAGTCGGCGAAGCAATCGCTACCTTCAGTTCCCATGCGCCGCGCATGTTGAAGCGCATGCCTTCCACAAGGTACACACCCGCCCGGAGCTCACGAGTCACCTGTGGCTGGCTTGGCAACCCGTGTCCATGATCCGGCATGCCCCCGGCAATCGACACGCGCGCATGTGAAACGGGCGCGCCGCGCGTCGTGGAGATTGCAATCGTCCATTGATGGAAGCGGCCAATACGTGGATTCGATGAAACAGGTCTCGCACTCACGCGGTAAAGTCCGCCCCCGGACAAAACCTCATCTGATGCAGCTCTTACGCCGCCAGGAAGCGACGCGGGCGAAAGCAGCGAGGCGCCCAGCAGAACCACCAACTGACTGATCAGACGACGACGTTTAGATCGGCAAAGCACGAACTGTCCTTTGAAGGCAAATAGACCGTCACAAGTTTGCGCGAAAGCAGACCGATCAACAGGGTCCGCCAGCCTGACTGCCGCTGCAGCAGGACGGACGGTCATCGTAGGGATCAACCGTTGATGCCGGGCCTTGCACCATTCATCGATAAGAGCGCATCAGCTCGCTCACAAGCGTATTACATCACCGCTAGGAGACGCCCGGCCCCGCCATACTCTCACTTTGATTCACGGGCCAGCTTTTGTGCCCAAGCCCATCGTCTGAAAATACTATGAACTTACTGCTATCGATTTTTGTTGCACTGGTCCTGATTGCCCTGATTCTCGCCGTAAGCGCGAGACTCTTAACGCGCGCCGATCAGCGTCGCAGGGCACGGGCCGACTTCAATGCGTTTATGAAGGCGATCTTCCACTGGACAGAGCAGCGAGATGATTTATCGAGAATGCGCGACGCGATGGAGGCAATTGAATCGCACAAGCAGACGATTCTTCAGATCCAGATTTCGCTTGATGACGATCTTTACCTGAGCCGTGCCCGGCGCGACTACCTAAAGGAATATGAGCGCCTGCAGCGCAGGCACAATGCCTTGATTAAGCGGTCAAAGTCATCAAAGATGCCGGCTGGAGACGAAAAACTCTATGCAACAGCAGTCAGTTTTCAAGACGCGGTAATCTCGCTCACCCGCGGCACTCAGACCCAGGCGCAAGCACAGTTGCAGGCAAAGGCGCAGGTCGAAATGGAAATCCCGTCTAGCCAAATGGTGGCTTCTGGCTAAACTGCGGGGCCCGCTTTTCACGAATCGACGATACGCCTTCTCGCACATCCGGGCCCGCAAAGCCCATGAACTCAAGGGCGAGCGAGGTATCAAAGCTTGGCCCAGCCATTCGCAGCCAGTTGTTGAGCGCGTACTTAGTCCATCTCACCGCGGTGTGAGATGAGCTGCAGAATCTAGCCGCGATCTCATCGGCTTTTTGATCGAGTGCGTCATCTTCGACACACAAAGACACCAGGCCGATTCTCTCGGCCTCCTCGCCAGATAGAGGTTCGCACAGCATCAGGTGATACTTCGCCTTTGCCATCCCAACCAGCAGCGGCCAAACGACAGCAGCATGATCCCCTGCTGCAACACCTAAACGAGTGTGCCCATCAATAATGCGCGCGGTTTTAGATGCAATGGATACGTCCGCTAGCAGCCCCGCCACAAGACCGGCACCCACGGCAGGTCCACGCATAGCCGAGACAACCGGCGTTGAGCAATTGATCAGGTTGTAGACAAGGTCGCGCGCCTCACGCCAAACGCGCGCTCGCGTGTCAAAGTCCTCAGCCATTTCCGAGACAAGGTCAAGATCCCCGCCAGCCGAGAACGCTTTGCCTGCCCCCTTGATGACAATGCAATTGACGTCGGGATCGGCATCTAAGAGCGGCCATATGTCTGCAAGCTCCCGATGCATATTGGCGTCGGCGGCATTGAGTCTTCCGGGGCTACTCATCACAACCGTCATCACGCCCGCTTCAGTCGGACCGTCGAGGCTTAGACTGGCAAACGACTCATATGACTTGCTCATATTCTCTTCTCCTGTTCCTGCCAGTATCTGTCGCGCAGAACAGTTTTCTGGATCTTACCTATGGGTGTTTTCGGGAAATCGCTAACAAAGTTCACCTGACGGGGACGCTTGAATCGAGCCAAACGTTGCACGCAGTGGCCTATGACCGACTCCTCGGTGAGTGCCTGGCCGGGCTGCAGCGAGACATAGGCCAGCGGTATCTCGCCCCACTTATCATCGGGCACCCCAAAGACAGCGCACTCCGCAACCGCTGACAACTCGTAAATGACAGACTCGATTTCTTTCGGATACACGTTCTCGCCGCCGCAGATCATCATGTCTTTAGAGCGGTCAATAAGCGTGATGAAGCCTTCTTCATCAATGGTCGCAACATCACCTGACCATCCCCACCCATCGCCAAGCTTGAAGAATGCGTCGGTTTGTTCGGGCTCGCCGTAGTATCGCAGCATGAGGTTCTCGCCCTTGGATACAACCTCACCAATCTCGCCGATGTCAACATCGGTGCCATCGGGCCGCACAACTCGCACGTCAACGTTATAAGGCTGCCGCCCGACTGCGCCTAGTTTGTCTGGTAAATACCAATCTCTCAGCACGGCGATCACGCCCATTTCCGATTGACCGTAAATCTGCGTCAGTTTAAGTTTTGGCAGTCGCTCTCGCAGCCCGTGTTGAACCCAGTCAGGCATGGGCGCGCCCGCAAAACTGAGTTTTTGCCAAGTGCTCAGGCGCTGAGCATCAAATGCGGGTGAGTTCAAGAGCATCGCTGCCTGAGTAGGCACCATAAAACACGCGGTCATGGCGGTGCGCTCAACCATCTCAATGAAGGCCTCAGGGGACCACTTGGGCAGGAGTGTCGTCGTCGCACCTGCCAGGACGGCCGGCTGGAACATGATGTTGAGCGCCGCGACGTGAAACATGGGCGTGACGATCCCGACGGTGTCTGTCTCGTCAATCGCCTCCTCGACCATAACTGTGTGCGCGGTGATAGCCCTTGCACGGTGGGAACAGAGCACCCCCTTTGGCCGACCCGTCGTGCCGCCCGTGTAGGTCATGCAAAACGGATCAGTGTCTGAAAGCGCGATGTCCGGCGCAGCCTCACTGGCATCAGCAATCCAGTCGTCAAATCTGGAAACCTGCGGGTGATCACCTACCCCGCCTATCTCAACAAAGCTGGTGACTGCAGGCAACGATGCACGAACTGCTTGTACCTTTTCAGCAAACGCGTGGTCATAGATCAGCACCTGCACATCTGCTTTGCTCAGCACAAACTGCAATTCTGCGGCGGCATATAGAACAGACACGTTGGTCAAAACGCGGCCACTACGGGCAACGCCAAAGAATGCAATGCCGTAGGGCACAAGGTTGCGACTAAGGATCGCAACCGTTGCTTGCGCAGGTAACGACAAGCTGAGCAGTTTGTTAGCGAGTTGATTGGCCCGCAAATGCAACTGACGATAGCTCAGATCAGATCCTTCACAGGCAATTGCAGTTTTGTTTGGGAACCTTTGCGCGGACCGACGCAACATATCACCCGTTAGCATTGCTTGCCTCTTTCAAATGCCCGGCAGTTTCGATCAATCGCGATGAGCAAACAGTCATCTATTCCTCCTCCGAACGATAGCGCGATGGTAACGCTAACGTCCGATCATACAGTCGCGCATGCTCTTTCCGAGCAAAGCGGCGCAAATGGCTGGCAAAGTCGAGCGGCCTAGAGTGAGGTCACTTACTTATGGAGAAACGTCGATGGAACTCAACCCAAATGCCCTGCCCAGCCAAGCCACCATGACCGGATCAGGTAGTGCAATCGATCTGTCAAATCTGCCCTCTGCCAACGCATCCGAGACGACGGTCCTAGCCCAGGCAAAAGGTACCGAGGGGCGTAGGAACTTCGTGGCTGTAGATGCCATCAGGTGGGCGAGCCGTGAGGGGCAAGCCTTCGCGGACAAAATCATTGAGGAGACTGGCGCCAACACGCCGGAAGAACGAAACATCGCGCGCCAATTGGCCTACATGATGGATTCCAGCGGCTCGAATGGCGGACAGTTCACAGCCGAGATTCAAAATCAGGCGGCTGAGTATGCCAATCTGGCTGCCATGGGCGAAGGAACAGGCGCCGCAGATCTTAGTGATGGCTTGTGGGAAGTTGCCCAGGCATTCATCGACATATACGCTCAGTAGTTTCTGACCGGCAGCGACTAGCGGGCTGCCGGCTTATCCGACTCAAAGATTTTCCAGGAAAAGCCAATGCCCGCCGTCCAGCCGCCATTTCGCTCAACCAAGGGACTGTCTTCATTGGAGGCGCCCCCAATATAGTTGAACCGGGCAAATGCCACGAGACGCCAATTGGGCGTGATGCGGCGTCCGAGAAACACCCCGACTCTTGATGTCACCAAACCACTGCTGGCTTCGAACGCGGGACGCGTTGCCGTTGCGAAAGCCGGCGCGACACCGTAGAAAGTATCGTTATAGCGGCGTGTGCCGAATAGAACACCGGCTGCAATGCGTAAGTCAAACTTTTTAGGCAGCCGCTGACGCCATTGCAAAGTTGGCTCAAACGTCCAGCCTCGAAACGCAAACGACTCGCTCAGGTTGAAAACGCCACGAGCAGGCAACTCAAGCGTGAGCGGATGACGGTTGTTGCGCCGACCCGGCACAATTTCGCCAAACCGGTAGCTAATGCGCGGGCCAATCTCAACAAGATTACCCAGTTCGGGCAGGCCTTCGCGAAGTGGCACTTCTGAGTTGCGCGAGCCAAAGGCTGCGGCTACGCCCACGTCAAGTTCGGTACGACTTGAGCGAAAAGCCCTTAGCGCAATATCGCCATCATCAACTCGAAAGACTGGTCCACGGTAAATAAAGTACGGCACCGCGATCATGCGATCGACCCTGACGGCCGAGCCTGGATAAGCGAGCTGCGACAGTCCGACGCCGCCAAGCCCCAATTCCCATAAGGGTCTAAAGCGACCCTCACCGCGCCGTGCCAGGGCATCATCTTCAATCGTGGTGGCAGCGGTATCGTCCTGACCGTAGGACGGTGCAGGGGTAGAAAGCACCAAGGTGGCGCTTAGTAAGGTAAGGGCAGCAGCCCGAAAGAGAACACTCACAAAACCGCTCAATCCTTATGCCACTTAAGCCATTGAGACAGTTGCCAAGAGCTCGTTGGTGCCGGCAACGGGCCGCCCAAACAAAAAACCTTGAAACGCATCACAGCCATTGCGTTCGAGAAAATCGTACTGCGCGCCCGTTTCAACACCTTCGGCAAACACCATGAGGTCCAGACTTCGCCCCATACCAATAATGGCCTTCACAATCGCGGCATCGTCCGGATCATTGGCAATATCACGCACAAAGCTCTTGTCAATCTTGAGTTGGTCTACCGGTAACCGCTTGAGGTAGGACAGTGAGGAATAACCAGTGCCGAAATCATCAATCGAAAAACCCACCCCCATATTCTTGAGAGCGCGCATCCGTTTGATTGCATCATCCATATTGTCGATAAGCACGCTCTCCGTGAGCTCAAGATTTAGCAACGTGGGGTCGGCCCGCGTCTCAGCGAGAATAATTCTGATCTGATCAACAAAATCATTTTGCCGAAACTGTCGCGGGCTGATATTGACCGACAGTTTTAAATGGCGCGTTGAATCAAACCGCGCCCATGACGCTAACTGCTGGCACGCGGTTTCAAGCACCCAGCGACCAATCGGCAAAATCAGACCGGTTTCTTCAGCATGACCGATGAAGTTGCCGGGCAGAATCACGCCACGCTCAGGATGGCGCCACCTAAGCAAAGCTTCGGCACCCATCAAGCGTCCACCGCGCGACAACTGCGGCTGGTAAAACAGCAACAACTCACCGCGGCCAATCGCATGGCGCAGCATGTAGTCTAGTTCCGCGCGCGCATCAATTTGTCCCTGCAGCACCGGATTGTAGAAACGGATTGAATTTCGGCCGACCTCTTTCGACTGATATAAGGCCATGTCGGCTTGCTTCAAAAGTGTATCCACTGAGGTTTCATCGCCAAAGAACAGGCAAATGCCGATGCTCACGCCAAAGTCATGCTCAGCGCCAATGAAGTCGTACGGCTTGCTCAATTCGGTTCTGATCTTGTCGGCAACGCTCTCTGCCTGAGCGGCAGCCTGTCGGCTATCTTGACTCAGGTCATCCACAATAACCAGGAACTCGTCGCCGCCAAATCGGGCAATCGTGTCAACACCTCGAGAACAACGTCGCAGTCGTCTGGCGACAGCAACCAGTAGTTTGTCACCGACATCGTGTCCGTAGTTATCGTTCAAACGCTTGAAGTGGTCCAGATCAAGGAACAGTAATGCCCCGTAGGATTCATGACGCTTGCTTGCCGCCAAGCGATGACCCAATCTGTCGAGAAGCAGTCTTCGGTTGGGCAGATTCGTCAGGGGGTCGAAGAAAGCGAGTTTGCGAATGCGTTCTTCGCTTTCCTTGCGATCACTGATGTCGGCATAAGCACCCACGAAGTGTGTGACCCGACCGGTATCGTCCGACACTGACGTGATGCGATGCCAGCACGGGAATTCAGATCCTGATTTTCGCACACACGATACTTCACCACTCCAGTGCTGATCGGCGCGCAATGCGACGCGCATCTCTTGCTGCCAGCTTTCATCGTGGGAATTGGCGTACAGAAAATCGAGATCACTCCCGACAATCTCCTCGGGCTCAAACCCAAACAGCTTGCTGAAAGCCCTGTTGGCCCGCAGGATGTGACCACGAGAATCCATGACGATCATGGCATCCTGCGACTCAAAAGTAGTCGCAGCAATGCGTTGCTGTTCCGCCGCCAGCCTCATGGCAGAGTCATCACGCATGAGCTCGAGCCGGCAAATACTGCCGTCAACATCCCGGTAAGGGACAGCTACGACGTCATAAGACCGACCATCGAGCGACTCAACCCGCCCGCGTACGGTTCGCCCTTCCAGGGCAACCCGCCGCAGCTCGTCCGGATCATCAGTCTCAATAACCTCGCTACCGCTTGCTGGCGGCGCGTCTGCACTGACTCCCGCTGCACGACGATTGGTGTAGCGGACCTCGCCGTTGTTATCAACCACTCGCAGATTAAGGCCACTATCGGTGATCGCTTCGATCAGCGTGCGCTGCCGCAACTCACTGGCTTTGAGTTTGTCCTCGACCTTCTTGCGCTCATCAATGTCAACCAGGGAAATCAGTGCGACCCCGTTGTCATTGGCAGATACCGGGAAGCGAAAGGTCACGACACAGTGAACATCAGAGCCATCAGCACGCTTCAGTGCAATCTCGGACCGAAACACTGATTCGCCCATCGCATAAGCACATATGGCGCAATCGAGTACGGTCTCAAACGCTCCCCGATGGTCAGGCGAACTCAGGCTTTCCAAAACATGTTGTTTGGCACTAAAGCCAAACATCTCGACCGCCCATTCGTTGCAGTCATTCAATCGAACTGCAGCGCGTAATTTCTCGGCGGCTTTGGGAAACTCTGTGAAGTGCCCTGCGTAGTCAGTCACGCCTTGCGAACGAAGCCGATCGACCAGGCCTGGCACGGCTCGCCAGTCCGCCACCAGCAACGAAACCGGCGCAGAGTCATAAAGCGCTTCGATACGCTCTCGGCTGAACGTTACCGCCTGCTCCGACACTTTGAGTGAATGAACATCGGTGAAGGATCCGATCCACCCCGCGCTCTCGTCATGCTGTTCACCATGACGCTGGGCTTTGACGCGAAACCAGCGGCTGCCCTCATCGCCAATAGTCAGGCGACAGTCAGTTTCAAACGGCGTACCGGTCCGCAAGGATTGCGCCCAACCCACCAGAAAAGAGGCACGATCATCGGGATAGATAAAACTGACCAGCCGGGCAGTATCGACCTGAGCCTGAACCGAGCCCAACTGCTGCCACTGAGCACTCAGAAAATCCACCTCACCGCTGGCGTCTGCTGTGAAAATGAGTTGGGGCAGACTGCGGGCCAAGTCCTTCCAATGGTGCTCTTCGTCAGTTAAGCGTTGCAGCCGGCCGGCGAGACCACTAATCAACACCCAGGTAAGCACGAAGCCGCGCAAAGCGCCGTTCTCGTCAAGATCGGGGCTCACTCGCCGAAGGAAGCACCGGCCGTTGGGCAGGGTTAGCTGGCGCTCATGCGCTTGCCGTGTTCGGCCGGCTTGCTCCAGATCGGTAAAGATCGGGTCACTGGCTGGGCCGTCAAAGATCGTGCGAAAGTCCAGGCCGGTTTCCGCTTCGCTGATATCGAGAAACTCGCGCGTGCCCAGCGTGAAATATCCAATGCGCCAGTTCGTATCAAGATACAGCCCGGAAATACCAGCACCCTGCATCCCTCGCAAAAGGTCTGCGCTTCCGATGCGCGTGGCAATGCCGGCCTGGCCATAGGGTAAAGAATCGCGCCCGTTGCTTGCCACAGTCATCTAGAGGAGGTCCCCGAATACGGCGTCGGTGAATTTGCCAACCGACTTTGGACACTGATTATTACCGACTGCCACGAGACCGTGAATATTCCGAGCAAACGGCACCCAATACCGTTGTGAATAACCCGCATTCCCCCCTGGCTAGACATTTCACATTATGACTTTTCTAGCGCCCAGGCAGGCTAGCATTGACGCCAGCAACAAACCAATCCATGCGGCTAATGAGTTCATCTGACGGGGGCTTTCCGGCCACAATTCGCTCTTTGCCTGTGTTATCGGTTACCGGACCAGCGAAGGGATGGCGGGTGCCGTTACGAATCAGCTCGGCTGCTTCTTCAATAAGCGCCGCGACAGCTGGCTCAAGCTGATTGGATAAGCCGTCAATACGCACGAATCCATCTTGCATGCCACCCCAGACTGATTGCGACTGCCATTGCCCGGCAAGCTTCGCCTTGACCCTGTCTGTGTAGTACTGCCCCCAGTGATGCGTCACCGATACAAGATGATGCTTAGGAGCAGCCGCGCGCATATCCGAGTGATATCCAACCACCCATTTGCCGGCCGCCTCTGCTGCACGCGGCACGGCAGATGAGTCTGTGTGATGAGTCAACACGTCCGCGCCGAGATCGATCAACGCAGTGGCCGCTGAGGTCTCGCGTCCCGGGTCATACCAGCTATTGGTCCAGAGCACGCTCAGTTCGGCAGAGGGGTTGGTTTGCCGAGCCCCGAGCATAAACGCGTTGATTCCCTGAATGACTTCGGGAATGGGCAAGGCCGCAACATAGCCCAGCCGATTGGTCTTGCTGATGGCGCCCGCCGCCATGCCGGCCAAAAACCGCCCCTCATAAAAGCGTGCGTTGTAATTCGCCATGTTGCCGGCCAGCTTGTAACCACTGGCATGCTCAAAGGTCACGTCTGGAAAATCGCGCGCCACCCTGAGCGTTGGTTCCATGAAACCAAACGAGGTGGCGAAAATCAGCTGGTAACCCTGCGACGCCAGATCTCGAATGACACGCTCGGCTTCTGGCCCTTCGGCAACTTTATCTACAAACCGAGTCTGAACTCGTTCTCCAAGTTCAGCCACCATTTGTTTGCGACCCTGGTCATGTTGATACGTCCAGCCTGCATCTGAAACCGGGCTGACGTAAACGAATCCTACTTTGAGAGGCTCTGCGGCAAACGCGACGCAGGCGATCAATCCACCCAACACCAAAACGGCCAGGCGGCGAAACCGATGCACAGCAAATACGAGGTTTTTCACGATGGTTTTTCCTCAAACACGGCCACGCAAAAACCGGCGCAGCATTCGGTTGACGGCAGTTGCCATCGAATTTTTATGGCTGAAATGGACGACCCAAACTGGCAGGCATGTTCAACCGAATGAAACTGACATTGGTTGAGATGAGTACCAACACAACAATCGTAGCCAGATACGGCAGCATGGAGAGTAATTGTGAAGCAATCGCCACGCCCTGCCCCTGCAAGTAAAACTGAATCATGGTGACGCTGCCAAACAGGTAAGCCCCGAGGACTATGCGAGCCGGCCGCCAGGTCGCAAAGGTGGTTAAGGCCAGCGCAATCCAACCGCGCCCGGCAACCATTCCCTCCACCCAAAGCGGTGTGTAAACCAGCGACAGGAAAGCACCGGCCAACCCACAGCACGCCCCACCAAATAAGACCGCACCGAATCTGATGCGCTTCACTGGGTAGCCCAGTGCGTGAGCCGATTCCGGGGATTCACCCACAGCCCGAACGACCAAGCCAACGCGAGTCCTGAGCAACACATAAGCAATCACTGCGGTAAGCGCCCAGGCAAAGTAGACCATGGGGTGCTGGCTAAACAGGGCTTGTCCAAACCATGGCAGATCAGACAGGAATGGCAACTTTGGCGGGGCGTCAAAGCTGGCTGCCTGGCCTACATAAGGTAGCCCGACAAAAGCAGAGAGTCCGCCACCAAACAGGGTGAGCGCCAGACCGGTTGCATATTGGTTGGTCGCCAAACCAACCGCGAGTGCGCCGAAAATAGCAGCAAAAAAAGCACCTGCGAAAGCCCCCGCGACAAACCCAATGAAAACACTGTTTGATTCGAAGCCAGCAGCAAAGCCAGCAACGGCCGCCATCAGCATCATGCCTTCTGCACCGAGATTCAGCACGCCGGCTCGTTCATTTACCAGCAAACCAAGCCCTGCGAGCAACAAGGGCGTGCCTGCAGCGAGCGTGGCGGCAATTAGCGCGGCGATGGCGTCAGGTGTCATCCGCCCGCTCCGGAGGCCGTTGCTGCTGGTAGCCGACCGCTGCGACGAACACGAAAACTCATCACCGAATCTGCAACCAACAAACTGAGCAACAGAACACCTTGCAACACACCACTGATCGCGTTGGGCAGACCAAGACGCGATTGGGCCAGTTCACCCCCAATGTAGACAACTGACATGATGAATGCGGCCCAAATACAGCCAATCGGCGACAGGCGTGCAAGCCACGCCACGATGATGGCTGCAAAACCGTATCCGGGCGAGATGCTGGGAGTAAGCTGCTCGATAGGGCCGGCCACTTCGATGGCGCCCGCAAGGCCCGATAAAGCACCGCAGGCCAGAAGCGACACCCAAAGTGCCTGCCGCGATGAGAACCCGGCATAACTTGCCGCGCGCGGCGCCGCCCCGGCGACCAGCAATCGGTAACCAGCGTAACTGCGGGCTAGAAATATGGCGACACCAATCGCCGCAAGCACGGCCAGGATGAAACCCAGATTGAGTCGCGTTGGCGGCAGGATGCGAGGAATCAGCGCGGCAAATTCAAAGTTGGCGCTGTAGGGAAAGTTGTAGCCATTCGGGTCTTTGAGCGGACCGTGAACGAGGTACATGAGCAAAAGCTGCGCGACATAAGTCAGCATCAGGCTTACCAGAATTTCGTTCGCGTTGAAGCGATCACGGAGCAGCGCAATGATGGCCCCCCACAGCGCGCCGCCAACAGCACCGCCGAGCATCACCAGCACGAAATAACCCGGCAGTGAGTCAGGCTTGGCCAGCAACGCAACAGCGCCGCCACAAATAGCGCCCACCACCAACTGCCCCTCGGCACCAATATTCCACACGTTTGCGCGATAGCACATCACAAGGCCAACAGCGGCTAACAACAGTGGAGTCATCTTCAGACCGATTTCGCCCCAGCCACGCAGGTCTTGCATGGGCGCAACAAAAAACACTCTCAAACCTTCGAGGGGGTCTTTGCCCATCCAGACAAACAAGAAGCACGCAAACAACGCGGTCACGAATAATGCAAGTGCAGGCGAGATAATCGTCATGACCGCACTGCCATGCGGCCGCTTCTCAATGACCCAATTGCCGAGCTTCATGAAGCAGTCGCTCCTGATTCGGCAAGCCCGAGGCCGCCCATCAGACGCCCGAGCAAACTGACATCCGCCTGTTCAATCGGGATGCGCTCGGACAATTTACCCTGAGCGATCACTTGCAACACATCACAGACTTCAAATAACTCATCGAGGTCTTCAGAAACGACCAGAACCGCCGCGCCACTAGAACGCAAATCGAGCAGCGCCTGGCGAATCATCGCGGCCGCGCCGACATCAACCCCCCAGGTCGGTTGAGCTACCAGCATCACCAATGGTTTTTTGATGATCTCGCGCCCAACAATGAATTTTTGCAAGTTTCCACCAGACAAACTTTGCGCCGCCACTTTAGGGCCTGGCGCCTTCACACCGAAGGTCTTAATCAATTCCTGCGCGAGCGACCGAAGACGCGAGCCGCTCACAAAGCCTGCCTGCACCAGGCCGCCACCGCGATGGGTCAGCAAAGTGTTTCGCGATAAATCCATCGGTGGCACCGCCCCACGTCCATTGCGCTCTTCGGGTACAAACGCCATGCCAAGACGCTGGCGCGCCGCAACGCCTGCGCGCCGCACATCGTGCCCCATCAATTCAAGCCTCAATGGCGCCGGGCGTTCCGAATCTTTATCGTCGGCAAGCAGTCGCTCACCGCAAAGAAGATCCATGAGTTCGTTCTGTCCGTTGCCTGAAACGCCAGCAATGCCCAGAATTTCACCGGCATTGAGTTGGAAGTGATCTATCGACACGGGCGAACCGAACGGATCGAGCGGTTTGGCATGGAGGTTCTCAACACGCAGTCTTGGCTCGCCGGCCTCGGTGAGTGGCTGCCGCCCAAGGCGGGGGGCGGGCTGGCCGAGCATCAGTCGCGACAAAGAAGCGGCCGATTCTTCGGCTGGTATGCAGCGAGCAACGGCTTTGCCGCCGCGCAAGACGGTCGCAACGGAACACAAAGCCTGAACTTCATGCAGCTTATGGCTAATGTAGAGAATCGATGTGCCTTCACGCGCTAACTGGCGCAAGGTTGCAAACAGCGCCTCGCTTGCCTGCGGCGTGAGCACCGAGGTGGGCTCATCCAGAATCAACAGGCGCGGTTCGAACAACAGGCAGCGAATAATTTCAACACGCTGGCGCTCGCCAACGGACAGGTCATGAACATAGCGATTTGGGTCGATCGGTAGTCCGTAGCGCTCACCAAATTGCTCGATCCGCTCAGTCAGGGCCGCATCACTCGCCTGTCCGCGTAGCATCAAGGCCGCATTGTCAGCTACCGTTAGCGACTCGAACAGCGAAAAGTGCTGAAACACCATGCCGATGCCCAGCGAACGTGCATCGCCAGGTGAGGACAGGCTGACGGGCTGCCCCTCCCAAATGATCTCACCGGCATCCGGCTTAACCAGACCGTAGGCGATTTTCATCAGGGTACTCTTGCCAGCGCCGTTCTCGCCGATCAAACCGTGGATCTGACCCGGTGCGACCTCCAGATTGACGCGATCATTCGCCACAACGCCGGGATAGGCCTTGGTGATCTCGACAAGCTTCAGACGGGCGTGATCAGCCTCCCCGTCAGGCGCAGCGAGCTCGGAGGGTGCCGCTACGGCGCTGTTGTCAGGGGCTGGGGCCATCAACTAATCTAGCAAGCAATCGAACAGGGATTCTAAGGGGTAACGCTATGCCAGTCGTTCAGGTCAATCTTATCGCCGGCTATGACGAAAAAACACGCATCAGTTTGGCAGATCGACTGACCAGAGCAGTCCGCGCCACGATTGCCGCACCCACTGAGAGCATTACCGTTTTTCTCCACGAGGTCGCCCCAGCAAGCTACATGCGCGGCCAGCGCAGTGCTGCGGCGGCTGCGAGCGACGAGAACAAGCCCAAGCAGGCTGACGCTGCGATCAAGCCCGGCGCGCCGGTACCGGATGCACAGGCCTGTGTGAGAGCGTTCCTGGATGCCATGGGCGCGCGCGACCTGGCGGCCGCCAGACAGTGGCTCGCACCGGACTTCACGATGGAGTTCCCCGGACCAGTCCGCTTCCAACAGTTAGAAGAGCTCTTTGAGTGGTCGCGACCCCGATACAGCGAGATCATCAAGACCTACGAGCGCTTCGAATCAGCGTGGCAAATGGACACCACGACAGTCTGGTGTCACGGGACCCTAAACGGGAAATGGCCGGATGGCCGGCCATTTCAAGGGATTCGCTTTGTCGACCGATTTACGGTCAGGCATGGCCAGTTAATTGACCAGACCGTTTGGAATGATCTGGCGGAGCATCGCCCCGCCTAATTACAGGAACTAAAGAATAATCTCTTCAAAACCGGCATTGATCGCCGGACGACGGAACTTAGCCAATTCGATCACATCGGCCATCTGCTCGTGCTTTGGCTGGCGATCATCCACCACACGGGTTGCGGGACGGTGCATGAGGACTGTGTTGGCAATCCGACCGTTTTCCACCTGTAGCGTGACGTCTGGATACCTGACCTTTTCCGGCACTGACAAATCGGGCAGGCCGCGATCTCGCCGATAGGCCCGGACCGGTCCGTTGTACCAGGCCGCAAACACTTTGGTGCCGGCAAACGGGAACAGGTCCTGCATGTTCAAGGGCGTTTCACAAGACCAGCGCGCCTGCATGGTGCTAAGAAACAACCAGCCGTCCTCTATCAACCAGCGAGCCGTGTAAGCGCGCTCGGTGCGATTGCATGGGCCAAGCTCAGGGCGGCTGCCAATCAGTTCGAAGTATTGCTCGAGCGGTTGGTCCACAAGCTCAAATGTGCGTTCCCTATGCAGCAGCGTGTCGCCGTTAAATCCCATATTAATCAAGGTCGCGTCCCTATCGGTATCATTGGAAGGTGATGACTGCACCCACTTTCAGCCCGTCCCATCTGATTCCCAAAGCGTGTCGGACAGAACCCCCACCTCAATCGACGGGCGGTGCGCCGGTGTGGCAGATTCTGATAAACGGCAGCCGATGGCCTGGCTTGGGCTTTTAGTCGATGCGAGCGGATGATTTGCGTCATGCGCTGTTGTTGCGCGCGTTTGAGCTAAGAGCGCCGGATGACTTGTGGCCAGCCAGAGACCGCACGCGGGTCACCGACCTGGCGGTCGAGGCACTGAGCAAAGACAGGCCAGCATCGCGAGAGCAGCTGACCGAGTTGCACGAGGCGGAGCAACCCGGTGCTGGCAACTCATACGAACCGATGGCCTTTATTGCCAAGCGCGCGCGGCTGGCAACCGCAGACCTGATGGCTCGTGACCCGAGCGCCGCGCATGCCTTCCGGTCTTTGCGATGGCGGGCTTGGATTACCCCAGCCGTCGTTGTGCTCGGACTGCTCGTGGGTATTCTGTCCGACGCACTGGGTCCGACACGACAAATCAACCTACTCGCCCCACCGCTCGTTGGCCTGATCCTGTGGAACCTCCTGATGCTTGGTGCACTGGCGGTTGGTGGACTGGTGAAACGACGCGGCGCAGCGGGGCAAACGCCCGCATTTCTAGGGCCATTGGGCGCTCTACTTGAGCGTTTTGTGTCCGGGCGAGACGGCTCCGGCAAGTTCTCGGCACAGGCTCAGCGATTTGCCCATGATTGGTTGCCGGTTTGGCACCCTTTGCTGAGCAATAAGATTGCCAGAGCGATGCACTTGGGCGCAGCTGCCCTGGCCGGTGGCGTGCTGTTCGCGATGTATTTACGCGGTCTTGCGTTTGAGTACCGCGCGGGATGGGAAAGCACCTTCCTAATCCCAGACCAGGTCCATGCGGTGTTGCACTTTCTGTTAACGCCGGCCAGCGTCATAAGCGGCATTGTTTTGCCAGACGCCCAAGGCGTAGCGGAGCTTGCTTTCTCAGCAGGTCCGGGCGAGAACGCAGCGCCGTGGATACACCTTTGGGCGATTACGCTGGGCTTGTTTGTGATCGTGCCGCGCCTAGTCCTGGCGGCGGTTGCCGCGTTTCGCAGCCGCGCCCTTTCAGCAAACCTGCCGTTTGATTTTGATGAGCCCTATTTCGAGGGCCTCTGCCGAATCCTTAGTGGTGAAGCCGCCTCGTTGGTGGTGCTGCCCTACGGGAGCAAGCTGACTGAGCCAGCGCAGGATTGTCTCAAGACCAGTCTGCAACGGCTCTATGGCACGGCGACCGAGATCACGCTCAGATCCACGACAGCGTATGGCGATGAAGATGACTTTGAGGCGACTGCGCAAGATAGGCAAGCCAATCGGCTAGTCATCGTTTTTTCCCTCAGTGCAACACCAGAACGTGAGAATCACGGGCAATTCATTCTGAATGCGCGAGACCAGTTTGAGCGTGCTGAGCAGACATTGACCCTTGTTGATGAAGCTGCTTTTCGCGCGCGTTTCCCCGGCAATCAGGATCGGCTCGAGCAACGGCGGGCGGCCTGGCGCAAACTACTCCGATCACTGGGACAGCGAAGCGTATTCGTCCAACTCGAAGCCGAACAGATCGAAGCCAGCCTCGATGCGATGCGCGACGCACATCCATCAGCTGGGCCGGCAAGCGTGGATGCGGCAGTATCCGAAGAACTTGAATCACGGTAGCCTTGCTCAAACGCCAACGCCACCCCTATGGAAATATCAATAAGCCTCGTCTCTCACACCAATGCCGGTAAGACGACCCTCGCCCGAACCTTGCTCGGCAAAGAGGTGGGCATTGTGCGCGATGAGTCCCATGTCACGGAAGTCGCTGAAAGCCACGAGATGGTTCGCTCCGCGGAAGGCGACGTATTAACGCTTTGGGATACACCTGGCTTTGGTGACAGCATGCGCCTGGCTAAACGTCTGGCCAAATCGGATTCCCCACTTAATTGGATGGTCGAGCAAGTCTGGGACCGACTTCGTGACCGCCCGCTCTATTCAAGTCAGCAGGCACTGCGCAATGTGAAGGAGCATGCCGACCTCGTGCTCTACCTGGTGAACGCATCAGAAGACCCAGACGGCGCCGGATATGTTGCGCCCGAGATGAGCATTCTGACTTGGACGGGTAAGCCGGTCGTTGCGCTGCTTAATCAAATGGGTCCGCCGCGCACACGCGAGCAAGAGCAGCAGGAAGTTGATCAGTGGCGCGAGCGCTTTGCCGAATACGATGCGGTCAAAGAAGTCATGGCCCTCGATGCGTTTGCGCGTTGTTGGGTACAGGAGCGAGTCTTGCTCGGCGCATTGACCCCGCTGTTGCCAAACGATAAGCGGGCATCCTATGACCGCCTGTTTCAAACCTGGCTCGGTCAGCGCGAGCGAGTGTTTGATCAATCAATTCAGGTTTTGACGGAAGGCGTAGCGCGGGCCGCCCTTGATGTGGAGGATTTGCCTGATGCCGGGCTTGCCGGCCGGGTACGTGACCTCGGCGCCAACCTGGGGATCGGGCGCAAAGATGAAAATTCAAGCCGTGATCATGCGATGGTAGAAATGGCGCGCCGCTGGGACTTGCGTGAACGTGCAGATACAGACGCACTCATCAGCCTTCATGAATTATCGGGTTCAGCTGCCGCCGAGGTGATGACCCGCGTCGATGCGCACTACGCGATTTCAGAGAAACTCAGCGAAGGGAAAGCAGCGGTAGTAGGCGGTGTCGCAACCGGTGCGCTGGCTGGGCTTAAGGCCGACATCGCCACTGGCGGTTTTACGCTGGGCGGCGGCATGATTGCCGGGAGCGTCCTTGGCGCGCTGGGCGCGGCGGGGCTGGCCCGCGGGTATAACCTTGTGCGCGGACAAAATCAGGTGGTGATTCAGTGGTCTGACCAAGTCCTGATAAACAAGCTGGTTAATGCAGTGCTGACCTATTTGGCGGTGACCCATTTCGGACGAGGACGTGGCGACTGGGAGCGGGCCGAGTATCCAGAGCATTGGTTTGATATCACCAAGCGCTGCGTGCAAGACCGACGCTCTGCATTCGTTGCCACCTGGAAGTCGCGCGGTGTGAAAACCGACCTGAGTGAAGCGTCGCTAAGCGGCGCGTTGAACCCGCTATTTAGGAGTACGGTGCTTGTCGTTCTGAACGAGCTTTACCCAGCGGCATTTGATGCTGCGGATGCCGCTGACCCGGACAGCACGTCGGCCAAATCAGCGGCGCCCAATACACTGACACCCTGAACATCATGGTCGGCTAAAACCAGAACAGTCGCTCGTGCTACCTGCTCGCTTGTCAGGGTAGGCACTGATCGCGGCATCATGAGCATCTGAATACTCAAATACACATTCACAAAACGCTGGACAAACCCAAGCCCAGCCTGTTTGTTTTCGCGCACGGGCCTGAGGACCACAAAGCGGCGACACTCTAGTGCCGCCAACTCCCGCTCAAGCGGTGAAGTCAAACCCTGATTGAGCGGCCCAAACTGCTGCCAGGCCGAGCTGGCGCTGACCAGCGTAATGCGGCTGGCGTTCGCCGCCCTCGCAATACCCAGCGCATTGTGCTCATGAACGCTCACGAACGGCGCGTCACGACCATGGAACGAACGGCTAGTGGAAAAGTCATCGCCACCCAGCAGGATGAACAAATCATCAATGGGCGGTAATTGATCGAGCCCCGCCACTGAGAGCTTGCTAATGCCCAGATTGACGGGCCGCTCAGCCAATGCAATCACCTCGGTATACCCGCCCCTGGCCAGCAAACCATTCAGTAGCGTTTCGCCAAGGCGCCCGACGACGCCTGCGACCAGCGCTGTGCGCTTGCCTGGGGTCGCCAGGCGTTCGCGTGCGCGATTAGCTGCTGCGTTCCCCGCCAGTACGTTTTCAACCGCCATGCAATCTCCCGCGCTCGTCAATGACATCTCGTGCGCGATAATACGGCTTTCCCTTAATTGCTGTTAACCGATGCCACAGTCAAAACCACAATACTGGTCACAACTGAGAACAACCGATTTTGCCGATCTCGATCCGGTTCGAACGATTGCCGTCCTGCCTGTGTCCGCGTGCGAGCAGCATGGCCCCCACCTGCCCCTTGGTACCGATGCCATCATTAACGAGGGGGTGGTCACGAGAATGCTTGCATCGCTCAGCCCAAACACGCGGGCGGTTGTGTTACCCGCTCAAGTGATCGGTGACAGCATTGAGCACACTGCGTTTGCTGGCACCCTAACAGCCGACTTTGATGCGCTGGTGAAGCTTTGGGTTGCCATCGGCGCAGGTGTCAGACGTGCCGGCCTAAATAAGATGATCATCTTTAATACCCACGGCGGACAACGCGGCCATGTTGATCAGGCCGCGGTACGGCTGCGCGTTGAGCATTCAATGCTGGTCGCAAGAGTTAACGGCGGTGGATTGGGGATGCCGGAAAATCTGTTTTCAGCGCAAGAAAAGCGCTTTGGTCTGCACGGCGGCGAGATCGAAACCTCGATGATCATGGCACTCGCACCCGAGCTAATCCGCATGGAATCGGTCGCCAACTTTGTCTCACGCGACGAGAGCTTGTCAGCGGCCAGTCAGCTGCTCGCAGCGGAGAAACCCATTGGGTTCGGATGGATGACACAAGATCTGAACACGGCTGGCGTGTTAGGAAACGCGAGTGCGGCAACCGCAGAAAAAGGCGAGCAGCAGCTTGATCACATGGCTAGCCAACTCGCGGCAGTGTGCGAGGATCTGGCTAACGCACCAAACGACTTGCTCGTTAACTCGTCAGCGTCAGGCTAAACCCTCAGGCATGGCCGACTGAGAAGTCATTTCGACCAGTCTTGTCTTCCCCGCGTAGCAGCCAAAGCGGTCGCGATGCGAATTGGACCGGTACGCCACTTTGACCCGCTACCGGGTTGAGCGCCCGTACAAACTCGCTACTGCCAGGCATATACCGCAATGCCACGCCTGTGCGCCGCCGATTAGAAACGTTTGGTGCGGCGCCATGTACCAGATAAACATCATGCATCGACATTTGCCCCGGCTTCAATTCAATATCAACCGCTGCATCTAAATCAACCGCCCCTTCCGCAACCTGCTGATTGAGCGTTAGCTCCTCGTCTGGTCTGCCCACGTGCGCAACGGTTTGTTTGTCACGATGGCTGCCGGGGATCACTTGCAAGCAACCATTTTCCCGCGACGACTCTTCGAGCGCGATCCAGACGGTGCAGGTGGCCAAGGGCCTGATCGGCCAGTAGTGCCCGTCCTGATGAAACGGCGTTTCCAGTCCGTTGCCCGCTGGCTTGCAGAAAATATGACAACCCCACAAGATAATGTCTGGTCCGATAAGTTGCTCAACCATGTCGAGAATATAGGGGTCATGTGCGAGTTCGAGAAAGTCAGCGCTACCCACAACACCTTCCGAGTTCCGGCCCTCAATATGGGCACTTACCAATTTTTCGGGACGCACATCCGGGTTAGCTTTGATCAGGTCATCAAGTGTTTGGACCAATGCAGACACTTTCGCCGGAGATAATGTAAATGACGGGATGATGTAGCCATCCCGGGCATAGTTTTGCTGCTCGATAGCGGTAAGATGGGTCATAGTTTTACACTGACGGTTTGTTTGTCTGGCACCGATCAAATTGCTGCATCGGCCGGCTTCCGTAATCATGTTTTCTCTGATTTTACTCGGATCTTAATACGGCCCTGATGCGAAGCAGTTCCAGCAGTCTCGACCAACCCCTGACTAGCGGCGACTACGCCTCTGAGTTGCGCCATCGGGTGAACGCGTTTTTTCCGTGGTTACTGGTCCTGATTGCGATGCTGGCCCCGTTGGCAATGACCGCGTTTGTGCCAGCCTTACCCTCCATAGCACGCGACTTATACGTCACCACCGAGCATGCTCAACTGGTCTTGTCTGTTTCTTTGCTTGCAACCGCGATTGCCTCGCTCGGCTATGGCCAGATCGCAGATAAGTTCGGTCGCCGTCCAGCCCTAATTCTAGGTTTTGGCGTCGCCGCAATTGGCAGCGCCATGGCCACCTTTGGTGGCACGATCGACGCTGTTATTGTTGGGCGTGCATTGCAGGCGGTTGGGGCGGGCTCAGCCTATGTGCTGGTTCGGGTTCTAGTATCGGATGTTTATCGCGGCAATCGCGCGATTGCCGTGCTTGGCTACACAAGCGCTGCGATCGCCGTCGCGCCCATTGTTGGCCCTTTGCTGGGCGGTGTGCTGTCCGACGCCGTGGGATGGCGGTGGATTTTTGCCAGTGTCGGGGTGCTGGCCATACTGCTGATGTTTGCGTGCCTGCTCCTGTTGCCAGAAACTCGCGAACGGCTGGATCCGGCCGCTTCGCCAGCCCCCAATGAGCCGAGAGTCAGATGGTTCGACTTGCTGACCAGAACCGACTACCTGCGCTACCTCTTCGTGGGTGCTGCCGTGCTGGCCGGCTTATACGCCTATGTCTCGGGCGCACCCTACTTGATGATCGAAAACCATGGAATGAGTGCAACCACCTATGGCTTGTACTACGTCACGACCCCCTTCGCCTATGTGGTGGGTAGCCTCGCAGCAGGCAAACTAGCCGCGAAGCTGGGCCGCGACAGCCTTTGCCTGTTAGGTATTGTTGGCGTCGTCAGCTTTGCGTTTTTTGCGTTTGTGTTGAGCTATGCAGTCGGACTCACGCCGTTGGGCTTGTTTGGCTCAATGTTTGGGCTCGCCCTATTTGCTGGTATTTGCCTGCCAGCTGCACAGGCCGGACTCATTGAAGCCGCACGCGAGAAACCAGGTGTCGCCTCCGGGATTTTTACGTGCATACACATGATGCTCAGTGCCGCTATTGCACAAACGGTTGGGGTAAAACTCGCCCAGGGAATTGGCCCGATGTCGATGACCCTGCCGCTGCTTGTCATGACGTCGATTGGCTTGCTCGGCTATGCGTTCTTCGGCTGGCGCGCCCAACAAAGCAGGCAGTTAGCAGCCAGAGACTAGAATGCGAGGCGTCATTGATCATTCTCGCTTAAGGACTCTGAGCCACTATGTACGATCTTTATTTCTGGACAACGCCAAATGGCTACAAGCCGTTGCTGATGCTCGAAGAAATCAACGCGACTTACGAGCTTAAATCTATCAATATTGGCAAAGATGAGCAGTTCGAGCCGTCTTTCCTGAAAATTGCACCCAACAATCGCATTCCAGCACTAGTTGATTCCGCACCATCAGAGGGCTCAGGCCCACAATCTGTATTTGAGTCGGGGGCGATTCTGACTTATCTGGCCGAAAAATCAGGGCAGTTCATGCCTTCGACGCTTGCCGGCAGAACACAGGCCATGGAGTGGCTCATGTGGCAAATGGGTGGGCTCGGGCCTATGGCTGGGCAGACCCACCACTTCTTGCTTGCCGCCAAGGAACAGGTGCCGTACGCGATCGAGCGCTACACAAAAGAGTGCCAGCGTTTATACGGCGTGCTCGACCGGCATTTAGCCACGCAGCCGTATCTTGCCAGCGAGTACTCAATTGCTGATATGGCCACGTATCCGTGGGTATGGCGCCACGCACGACATCGTGTCGACCTCAACGATTTTCCGCACGTGCAAAAGTGGTTTCAGACGATTAGCGAGCGGCCGGCGGTCGCACGTGCTTCTGCCCGCGGTGCCACGATCAACCCGGGTGCGGAAACGCTTCTACCCAGCTAAAAACGAGCCTGTCAACCAAAGGGTCGCCGGCTGCACGATTTGAGGTAGTTGCTATATAGTCAGGTCAAGCAATTACCAGGAGCCAGGTGTGCGGAGACGACCCATTTATAGTCCCTCGCGACAGCGAAGAGGGACGACAGCACCTGACAATGAAAATCGTGCGGCTCGGTCGCAACGCCCTACCCCCAAGCCAGAGAATCCCCCAGCGTCAAGCCAAGCTATTGGCACCGTACAAGGCAACAGCCAAACAACAACGGACCAACTCCCGCCAAAACGGCGGCGCATCCCCTGGGGCATCCTCACGAGTGGCTTGGCTGGTTTAATCGGGGCCACGATCGCGATCTTGCTGTTGCGAGAGTTTGACCCCGCAACGCCGCCCATGACGGCAGCCGCATTTGACAAAGAATTGCAGCGCAGTCTCGCCGAGAACCCGCAAGGCTCGCGCGCACAGGCAGCATACGAAAAGGTACGTGGCTCTGTCGTTTTAGTTCAAGGCACCGGAAGCCACGCACAAGGTGATGATAACGAGTCAGAGTCCGCGCCTGGCATTGGCACTGGGGTTGTCGTTGTCGATAAAGGGGTGATCCTCACCAACCTGCATGTCGTGATTGGCGCGGGCAACATCAAAGTCACGTTTGCCAATGGGGAAGAGTCGCCCGCTCAGATCGTCGGTATGCGGCCAGAGTTCGATCTGGCTGTCTTGCAAGCCTCCAAAGTCCCCAAAGGACTGCCCGCCGCCACGCTTCGATCGACCAGTGATTTGCAGGCGGGCGACGATGTCATTGCGGTTGGATTTCCGTTTGGAATTGGCCCCTCTGTTTCGTCGGGCGTGGTCTCCGGCCTCAAGCGCGAATTCAGAGGCGCCGAAGGCGGTCGTAAACTTACTGACTTGATTCAGTTTGATGCCGCGGCCAATCCGGGCAATTCGGGTGGTCCACTCGTGACCGCGGATGGTCAGGTCGTTGGTATCGTGACTGCCATCCTTAACCCGTCGGCTCACCGGACGTTTGCTGGCATTGGTTTTGCGGTGCCCATTGAAAACGCCGCGTCGGCGGTTGGACCTTCGCCGTTCTAACCCTCACACTCTCCAAAAACAGGCACGCTTGATGAATAAATCTGTTTCGGTTCCAGGCTTACGTGACCAGGCTGAAGTGTCAGCCCTAATGGAACGAATCCTCTACGAAGTTAAAAAAGTGGTTGTGGGGCAGGATCGGTTTTTAGAACGCGTAATGGTCGCGATCATTGCCCAGGGGCATCTGCTCGTTGAAGGCGTGCCGGGGCTAGCCAAAACCCTGACGGTTAAAACGCTGGCCAAGACCATTGGGGGAGAGTTCGGGCGCATTCAATTTACGCCTGATTTGGTCCCAGCAGATTTGGTTGGCACCCGCATCTACAATCAGAATGAGGGTAGGTTCTCAACTACCCTCGGGCCGGTGTTCACTAATTTGCTCCTCGCCGATGAAATCAACCGGGCCCCTGCAAAAGTTCAAAGCGCGCTGCTGGAGGTTATGCAGGAGCGGCAAGTGACGATTGCCGGTACAAGTCACCCGATTCCACAGCCGTTTCTGGTCATGGCCACTCAGAACCCAATCGAAACCGAGGGGACGTACCCACTGCCTGAAGCCCAGGTCGACCGCTTCATGATGAAGGTGCTGGTTGGCTATCCAACCGCCGAAGAAGAATTTGTGATTGTTGAACGGGTCACCGGGCCACAGCCAGACCTGAGTTCGGTCGCTACGCTTGAGCAATTGCAAGCGCTGCAGTCAATGTGCCGCGAAGTGTTCGTTGAGCCAGCGCTTATCCAGTATGCGGTCAAACTGGTAAACGCCACCCGCGATCCTGCGAAGGCCGGTTTGCCCAAACTCGCCCCCTACCTCACGTTTGGTGCCAGTCCGCGGGCGAGCATTAATCTTGTTGAGGCGGCGCGCGCCATGGCGCTGTTAAGAGGTCGGCAATATGTCCGACCGGAAGATATGACGGATCTGGCTGCCGATGTGCTGCGTCATCGACTTGTGCTCAGTTATGAAGCGCTCGCCGACGGTTTCGACGCTGATCAGATCGTGGCCCAACTGATGACTGTGGTCGTTGCACCAGACAAACCAATGGAAAGCCATGAAACGGCCGCCACAAGCGTCTGAGCAACTGCTAAAGCGCCTGGAGTGGTCGGTCCTGAGACGGCTCGACGGCGTATTGCTGGGTGACTATCGATCACTTTTTAGGGGCACCGGACTCGACCTTGCCGATATCCGCGAGTATCAGCCTCACGATGATGTGCGCCACATTGACTGGAACGTCACGGCCCGCCAACAGACGCCTTATGTCAGGCAATACCATGAAGACCGGGAAGTGTCAGTCTGGTTTCTGCTGGACTTGAGTCCGTCGATGGACTTTGGATCTGAACATAGAACCAAACGGCAAGTATTGCTTGAGTTTTTCGCTCTGGTTGGGAAAGTATTTGCGCGTCAGGGCAACCGTGTGGGCGCGATCATTTTCAGTGCCGGCATTGAACATGTTGTTCAACCAGGTACCGGCACCCGGCATTTACTACACATCATTGAAAAGGTAAGCCGCCACCCGGAGCCGGAACAGGCGCCCCCCACTGACCTTGCCCATCTGCTGCAACGGGCCATGCCGATCTGCAAGCGACGCTGCGTGATGTTCATCGTCTCCGATTTCGTTTCTGCGCCGGGCTGGTCCAAACCACTGGCCATGCTGAGTGAGCGCCATGAAGTGACGGCCGTTCGCTTGCTTGACCCTCTTGAAACTTTTTTGCCCGATCTGGGCGTGCTGACTATGCAAGACGCTGAGACGGGAGAACAATTGCTCGTTGACACTCAGGACGAAGGCTTTAGGCAACGATTCGAAGCGATTTGCCAGGAGCAAGAAGAAGAACTCATTGATAGGCTCACACGAGCGGGAGTCGATATCCTGGAACTGGCAACTGACGATGATTTGTTTGAATCCATGATGCGCTTCTCTCAAATGCGTCGCGCGATGGCAACCCCAGGGTCTGCCGTGCCAGGCGCAGCGACTGCACAGGAGGCAGCCTGATGAAATTTCTCTGGCCCAGCTTGCTCTGGTTGCTGGTGATTATTCCACTGCTCGTGCTGCTGTACCTGTGGCTGCTCAAGCGTCGCCGAAAAGTAGTGGTTCGCTACGCAGGCCTGGCTAATGTCAAAGCAGCTATGGGGACGGGGCATCGTTGGCGGCGCCACATTCCCCCTGCCCTCCTGCTCCTGGCGACGACGACGATGTTGCTTGCAGTGGCCCGACCGACGGCAGTGCTAACGCTGCCGAGCAGCCATCGCACGATCGTACTGGCTATGGATGTATCGGGCAGCATGCGAGCCCGAGATGTCGAGCCATCGCGATTGCAGGCGGCGCAGGCGGCTGCCCGGGCGTTTGTTGAACAAGTGCCTTCATCCACCCGCCTGGCGGTTGTCGAGTTTGCGGCCACCGCGGCCGTTGTTCAGCCACCCACGAGGAGCCGGGAAGATGTCATTAACGCGATTGACAGGTTCGAATTACAGCGCGGCACGGCTGTTGGCAGCGGCATTCTAATTTCGTTAAAAGCGTTGTTCCCGGATGCGATGTTTAATCTGCGACGCAATAACCCGCGTGCCGATCAACAACCCGCAGACAGAAACAACGCCACCGCAGAGGAAGAAGCTACTCCACTCGACAACGCAGAGGGATCTGCCGCGATTATTCTCTTGACTGACGGCCAAAGCACCACCGGGCCAGACCCTGTGGTGTCGGCCGAACTCGCATCGGAACGAGGCATACGGGTTTACACGGTGGGTATTGGCACACCGGACGGCTTCATTATCGGCTCGGAAGGATGGTCAATGCGCGTCCGCCTGGATGAAGACGCGCTCAAATCGATCGCTGAAGTCACAGATGGCGAATACTTCTTTGCCGGCACCGCAGATGAATTGAAAAAAGTCTATGAAGCGCTCAATGCAAAGCTCGTGTTTGAAAAGCGCGAGACCGAAGTCTCAGCGCTGTTCGCTGCGCTTGCCGCTGCGCTGACTGTTTTAGCAGCAGGCCTATCGATGCTCTGGTTCAACCGAATCGCCTAGCGGCTGACACCAAAGCTTCGAAAGGGCAGCAAGTTGCTGGTTGCTGACTGCCGGTTGAAGCTAGAGCTTGTTCTAGAACCGGTAGCTGATACCAATTGACAGCTGGGGAATCGCGCGGATTTTGCCAACACCTTCTTCCAGCTCAGCCTGCTCGCGCGCAATCTCATCGGCAATGCCGGGCTGATTGGCAAGATTACCTGAGGCCTGCGCCGTTACCGTCGCCCGACCAATCGAGACGCCGAGGTCTGCATGGAAACCCCAGCCCCGCTCTGCGGCATGGTGGCCGTAGCCGATCCCTAGGTAAGGCGTGACGCTCGGAAACTTGACTTGCGCATCAAATCGATCCCCGTCGCTGACCGGAAACTGGCGATCACCGATCATGATCGTGTTGCCTTCAGGGCGAGCCTGCAGGTCAATTTTGAACTGATTGAAGGTGAGACCACCCGTCAAACGAAACCCGCCGCCAAACGCGAACCAGTCTCCAAACAAGCCAAGCCGACGAACCTCTGACTGAGCGTCATAACGAATTCCGTCTTCTGTTCGCGTGCCATCCATACCGGGCAACGCCGCGACGTCACCACGAAATGCGAAACGCTCGCCGATCGGCTTTGAAAATCCAGCGAACGCGCCGGGTAAGCCGATTCCCCCATAGACCTCGGCAGCGATGGCCGTTGGGGAAGCCAGTGTGATGGCCGCCGAACAAATCGCCGCGCGCAGTACCGGACGTGTGAAGCTGGATAGAGATTTCATAGTTTCACCTTCGAATGGGTTATTGATTCTTAGTGCCTGTTTATCGCCCAAAGAGAGCATAGACGCAGTCATATCGGATAGGGGGTGGCGTGATCCGACAAGCGGCGCATACCAGGCCCACAAAGCGGGCCGACATGAACGCCTGCTAAAGCCAGCCGAATTGGTGTCGATAGCTCTCGCATGAATACGCCCAACCAAGTTGCCCCCGACCCAGACTCGAACGCGCCAGGTGCCAAGCCAGCGGGTGGCGCCGTTAGCACCTCGCATTCGCGAGCCTTGTTGACCGTATTCGGCCATCTGCCCTTTACCGCATTGCTGTATTGCCTGCTTGCATCAGTTTGCGCGGTTGCGCTTGGCAATGATGAGAACCGGTCTGAGTTGCTGCTTTGGACGGTTTTCGGCATCTGTGTGACGCTCATACAATGCTCAACAGCACACAAGTTCGATCGCCAAACCCATAGCGGCGGTGAGAAGATGTGGTGGCAGGCCTACTATGTTCTATCGTGGCTAGGCGGATTACACGGAGCCTATTTATGTATCGCCCTTTTCCCTGGAGATACCGGCCAGCAGCTCGTGCTGATTTTGTTTGTGATGGCAACCCTGGCCATTAACCTGTCGCTAAATGCAGTCAGTCCGCTAGCGTTCGCCACCTATGCCTTCCCAACCGGGGTTGCACTGGCCGCACAATTGGCAATGTCCGGCCAAAGCTATGCGATGCTGGGCGCCTCAATGGTCTTGCTCACTATCATCGCCGCACAGCGTGGTTGCTATGAGTTAAACCGTCTCATCAAGAGTCATCTCATGCTAGCGCGCGTGAGCCAACAGGGAGCGAGTCATACCGCTAGTCTGGTGGGACATGCCGAGCTTATGAGGCGTGCGCAAACGCTGGCCTCCCACCCGGGACTTACGGGTGAAGGGGTTGCTTTGCTAAGACTGGATCTTGCCCAGATTGCCCAGGTGCGTGAGAAGCGCGGCCCCGCAGAAGCGGATCGCCTGCTCCATCTGGTGAGCATTTCGGTTCGCCGCTCCCTGCGGGCAGCAGACACCCTGGCTCGCTCAGAAGACGATGGATTTCAGGTTCTGCTAACACCGTGCTCTGCAGCCATTTCGAAGGTCGTTGCCGACAAGCTAATCGACACAGTACGCAAAATGGAACTGAAGAACCCGGTCAGCGATGACAAGGTGTCGGCCTGCGTCGGGATCGCATTTAGTGGCGATGGACGCTTCACGCCCAAGGCCTTTATTGAACTCGCCAGTCAGCAGTGCGCACTCGCCAAACAGTCGGGCCTTCATGCACGATCATTTGCCGCTGTTGAAAGTGACGAGGAAGAGGACGAATCGGACGGCGCGAAGGTCTTCTAACTATTCAGGAAAGTCCCAGCCCTTTGGCATTGAACAACTGCCCTGCCGGCAGCCCTTTGTCAAAATGGTCAATGATGTTTTGCGCGGCCTCGATCGCCATCCGGCGAGCCCCTTCCTGCGTGACGGCTGCCGAGTGCGGCGACAAGATTGAGTTGGGCAGTGATAGCAACGGATTGTCGTCCGGCGGTGGCTCAACGCTAAAGACGTCGGCGCCGGTACCGGCAATTTTCCCTTCCAGAACGGCCGACGCAAGCGCCGCTTCATTCACAATACCGCCACGAGCGCAGTTAATCAGAAACGCCGTTGATTTCATCTGTGCCAATTCGGCCTGATCGATCAGGTCGCGCGTATCGTTATCAAGCGGTACGTGAACGGACACAAAATCTGCATCGGGTAGCAATGGCTTGAAATCAACCGCCGACTCGACTCCTTGGGTACGTGCAAGATCCTTGTCGAGGGCGATATCGGTCACTGTCACCCGCATGCCGAACGCTTTACAGATTGGGGCGAGTTTGCGCCCGATACGACCATAGCCAATGATGACAATTGACTTGTCTGCAAGCTCGGTCGTGTGAAACTTGCCTCGGTCATGGTAGCGCCCCTGGCGCGATGCCTGGTCGTAGGCGACTGGTTGTTTGGTCAACATCATCATCATCATGATGACGTGCTCGGCAACTGACGTGCTGTTTGCGTGAGCGGCAATGGCCACGGGCACCTTTCTGGCGGTCAGGGTCTCTACCGCAATGTTGTCGCAGCCCACGCCGTGCCGTGATACGACCCCTAACTGGGGGGCTGCGGCCAGAACCTGGTCCGTTAGAAAAGCACTGCGCACCAAAATGCCATCGGCCGTTCCGACGGCATCGAGCAGAGCCGGCTCATCGCAGGCGTCCATCCTAATCATATCGATGTCTGGATGATTCTCAAGTAATGCCAAGCCATCAGGATGAATAGGTTCTGTCACTAGCACGCGTTTCATGCCGCCTCACTGTTTTGCACAAAAGCGAAAGCTTAACCGAAGCGACCAACGACGCCGATTTGAGGCTCAGTCATCCACCAATGTGGAGACAGGGGGCTGTCCGTAACGCAGCGACCAGGCCAGGGTGATAGCCCGCAAAACAAAGAACACCACAAGCGCGAGCCACAAACCATGGTTGCCACCTGCGTCACTCGCAAACCAGGCCAGCGGCACGAAGATAACAGTTGATACCAACATGGCATTACGCATTTGCGCCGTTCTAAGCATGCCAACGAATATGCCATCCAACTGATAGCTCCAAACCGCAATCAGCGGGATAGCGACAATCCAGCCCAGATAGCCATGAGCTGCCATGCGTACCGTGTCGATGGTCGTGAGTATTGCGACGATGTCTGTGCCGAACCAGGCGTATACCAGTGCATAGACTAACGCAGTAAAAAAGGCCCAGACAGTTGATGTCTTGATGGCGGCGCGCAATGCGCGGCGCGACCGTGCACCCACTGCCTGACCAACCAGGGCTTCGGCCGCGTGAGCAAACCCGTCCAGTCCATATGAGAGTAAGTGCAGGAACTGAAGCAAGATCGCATTGACAGCAAGCACGGTCGCGCCGAGAGCAGTTCCCTGACGCGCAAACCAGGCAAACGCAAACAACAAGCACAGCGTACGCAGAAAAATATTCAGATTGACGCTCATCAACGCGTGATAACCAGGCCAGTCAGTCACGTCTGACAAACGCCATCGCCCGCCCATCGGCTTCAACAAACGTGCCGCCATGATGAGGCCGATCAGCAGTGAACAGACCTCTCCCACCACACTAGCAAGCGCTACACCATAGACGCCCCAGCCCCAGCCGAGCACAAACACAATGCTCAACGCAGCATTGGTCAGATTCAGAACCAGTTGGGAGACCAGCGCAAGCCCGGTCCGCTGCAAGCCAATGAACAGACCCATGAGCAGGTAGTTAGCCAGCACTGCAGGCGCGCTCCAGATTCGCACGCGGATGTACTCGGCCAGCAATTCGGCGACTGTGTCAGTTGCGCCCATGAACGAGATCGCCAAAATCCCGATGGCAGACTGGCCGATTAACAACAACGCCGAAAAGAACACCACCAGCGCACCACTTTTGACCAGCAAGGAACGTATTGCCTGGCCATCTTGCCGACCCCACGCTTGCGCGGCCAACCCGGTGGTGCCCATACGCAAAAAACCGAACGCCCAAAAAATCGAACTGAAGGTGACCGCCCCAAGCGCAACAGCCCCAATATTGGCAGGATCCTCAAGGCGTCCCACCACCGCCGTGTCTACCAGCCCAACCAATGGCACAGAAAGGTTGGAAAGAACAATCGGTAACGCAAGCAGCAGAACCTGCCAATAGCCGGCTGCGTGTGCCTTATCCGAAGCCGATGGCGTACTCAATGCGGGCGAGCGTTCTTTGGCGTCAACACAGACTCGGGAGTGATCGTCGCCGTGCCCTTGTCGCAGCTAAACAGGTATTCACCATCCTGGACTGTGACCGACAACTGCACCGACCGATCAAGCAGCGATGCCAGGCGTTCTGTTTGCGCTTCATCGAGACAGACAACTGTGAGGTTATTGATCTTGCGCAGCCCTGAGGCTGTGCGCCGCCACCACACATCGCGCTTAGCAGCCCCATAGGCAAATATAAACACCTCGTTTGCCCGACCAGCGAACTGGCGAACAATTTTTTCCTCGGGCAGTCCGACCAGTACGGCCAGGCTCATCGAGCCGGTCAGATCGAGCACCTGAAGGTCCGGGTCTTCATCATTTGACAGCCCGCGACCAAAACTCAGACCTTCACGAGCCAGCATCGCATAGGCTAAAACCCGGACCATCACTCTCTCGTCGGTTTCCGACGGGTGTTGCGCGATGGTGAGGGCGTAGTCGGCATACCGGTGCTGATCCATATCAGCGAGTGACAGGTCGACTTTTTGGATGGTTGCGTTTAAGGCCAATTCAGTGTGCCGGAAATGGGTTTGCAGTGGACGCGCGCCAGATTACTGAGATAGTGTAGCGTCGCTCTGGCGAACGGCGTCTGCGAGTTTTCTCAGGGCCGGCGCGGTGTCGTCCCAGCCAAGACAGGCATCAGTAATCGAAACACCGTATGTCAACGGCTCGCCCGCTTTCAGATCCTGGCGGCCGGGCGCGAGATGGCTCTCGATCATGACGCCGCCGATCTGCTTGTTGCCGGCAACGACTTGCTTGGCTACATCTTCCAGTACCGCAACCTGCTTTTCATGTTGCTTGGAAGAATTGGCATGCGAACAATCAACCATGAGTCGATTGGTGAGGCCGGCACTGCCAAGTTTCTCAGCAGCGTCTTGCACGCTCGCCGCATCATAGTTTGGCTTGGTGCCCCCTCTCAGAATCAGGTGACAGTCTTCATTGCCGCGGGTCTCAAAAACGGCCGCCTGTCCGAGCTTGGTCATGCCCATGAATGCATGGCTGGCAGATGCTGCAACAATTGCGTCTGCCGCTACCCGCACACTGCCCTCGGTACCGTTCTTAAAACCAATTGGGCAACTCAGCCCCGACGCAAGTTGCCGGTGGCTTTGGCTCTCGGTGGTTCGAGCGCCGATGGCGCCCCAGACTACGAGATCGGAAATGTATTGGGGGCTGAGCAAATCAAGAAATTCCGTGCCCGCCGTGACGCCGATCTCGCTCAGGCTTAGCAGCAGCCGTCTCGCTTGCCTAAGGCCTTGATTGATCCGATAACTGCCATCGAGTTGCGGATCATTGATATAGCCTTTCCAGCCCACCGTGGTTCTGGGTTTCTCAAAATACACCCGCATCACGATCAACAGCGCATCGGAGACTTCACGCGAGAGCGCGCGAAGCTTATGCGCATAAGCCATTGCCTGCTCATGATCGTGAATTGAACACGGTCCGACCACCGCAATCAGGCGCTGATCCCGGCCATGCAAAATATCGGCAACCTGCCGACGGGTCGATTCGATCAGCGACTTTGATGCGGCCGGTAAAGGCAGCTCTTCATGAAGCACCGCTGGCGAAATGAGCGGCCTGACGGCTTTGATCCTTAAGTCGTCAATGCCGGTGGTGTCGTGCGTGCGCACATCTTGTGTTGCATCCATCTTAGGTCTCTTGGCTGGGTCGATTATTTGGCCGGCGGGCAACTTCACCGAGCCGGCTTGCTACACTCTACTGCATCCCGCTTTTTCGTCGCTCATGATGGCCACTCCACCAGACCCTACCCCACCTGCATCTGCATCTGAATCAGGCAATCTGTTGACAAGACGACTTGTCACCACCACCCGCCAGTCAATGGCAGGTCTAAGAGTGGCCTGGGGGGAAGAAGCGTTCCGAATTGAAGCCGTGATGGTACTCGTGCTTGTGCCAATCGCCATCTGGTTTGGTGAAAATGCGCTTGAACAGGTTCTGATGATTGCCAGCCTTCTAATTGTGATGATTGTTGAGGTCTTAAACACCGCCATTGAGAAAACCATCGACAGGGTCTCGACAGACCGTCATGTGCT
>JBGCFG010000083.1:0-41482 GCA_045106815.1 Burkholderiaceae bacterium
TTGGGGTCAGATTCAGGCGGGAGTGGGTCAATTGTGGGCCAGGGGAGTGGCGATCGATTGGGGTGGTTATGAGGCGGGGCGCGCGCGCAAGCGAGTACCGACCCCCACCTACCCGTTCCAGCGCAAACGGTTCTGGGTCGAGCCCGTCTATGCGCACAACGTTGGATCGTTGAGCATCAGCTCGTCGACTAATGCCGCTCCTTTGCTGGGACAGGAACTAACCTCCTCGGCACTTGAAGCTGGACAGCACTTGTTTGAACAACGTATCAGCGCGCAGAGTCCTGCGTTCTTGAGCGAACATTTGGTGTTTGGTCAGGTAGTAGTGCCGGCTACTTTCTTCCATGAAATGGCGCTTGAAGCCTATGCGCGCCAATTCGATGGACTGGGCGTGCTCTTGAATATCGTGATTCAGCAGCCACTAATCTTGCACGGAGACACCCAGTCGACGCTGCAATGCCTTCTCACACCAAGCCCCGCTGGCTATCGATACAAAATCAGCAGCTACACCGTTGAACAGAATAGCGCCTCGTCGAGCTGGGTGGTGCATGTCACAGGAGAGCTGGGTAGCACCGAGCCGTTGCCGGTTCTTCAGAAGAAGTTTCCAGAGCGAAGTCTCAGACCGATTAGCGCGGGTGAGATATACGAGGCCTATGCCGGCCAAGGACTTCAGCTAGGTCAAATCTTTCAAACGCTTCGGACGTTTGGCGCTCAAGACTTAGATTTTGAAGGAGAGGTTGCTTTTGCTGACAACGTTGGCGGAGGGGTTACCGCTGGTTCTGCACAGTGGCATGCTCATCCGGCCCTTCTAGATGGTGTAGGTCAGGCTTTCGGATGCGCCTTGAAAGTGCACGACGATCGACTGTTTCTGCCCGTCGGAATCGATAAGCTGGTCGTGCTGCAGAAAGGCCTTCAGCAGGCCCGCTTACAAGGCCGCATTCACGAGTCAGGTGAAGGCGACTCTGTCATTCGCAGTGCAGACATTGACGTGCTGGATACTGACGGACGGCCGGCCGTGCAGATACGTGGGCTTGCTTTGCGTGCCGTCTCGGCGGATGCGTTGGCGCAGGTCGGCCGTTCGAACGTCAATCGCCATGCGTTACATCAATTGACGTGGGTGCCTGTCCCCTTGCCAGATGCCCACCAAGAAATCCAATCGCAGTCCTGGTTGGTGATTGGGCATCAAGACGCGTTGGCGGCACAAGTGTGCGATGCGCTCCGGCATGCTGGACAGGCAGTAGAAATGGTCGACACAGGCGATCTAAACTCAGTACCCACTGATTCAGACAGTCGCGTAAAGCAATCCATCGCAGCCGCATTCACTATTTTGACGACGAATGCTCAGTCACCTTATGGCGGGATGATTCTGCTCAGCCCGGCGCAATTTGCAACAGACAAAGAGAATTCTTCTGCTCACCTGGCTCAGAAAGTCACACACCAGGGTGCTATCTGGCTCGCTGCAATGCAGGCATCTACCGACGCTCCACTTTCCAATGATGGTGGTCGCCCCAGATTTCTGTGCGTTACCCGCGGTTCGCAGGAGCCTGGCGACCACCTACGCGACGGTGATTTTGCAGGCGCCGCTCTAGGCGGGCTCATGGCGACCGCAGCGCTCGAGCATGTTGAGACGGACTGGGTGCATATCGATCTCGGCGCAGAGCGTGCCGCCGAGCCTGCGAAAGAAGCCCGGCAAGTTGTTGCAGAAGCAATTACGGCAAGCCCTGAAAGTCGACTCACCTTTCAAGAAGGGCAGAGATTCGCGGGTCGGATTGAGTCGATGGCTGAGTTCGAACCAGTACCAACGAAAGTTGACTCACAGGCGACTTACCTTGTGACGGGTGGCTTCGGTGGGGTTGGACTAACAGTATTGGGCTGGCTTGCCGCGCGCGGTGCTCGTCACTTAATGGTGCTTGGGCGGAGCGCACCAAAACCTGACGCCCTTGATACGATCAAGCGGCTCGAAGCACAAGGCGTTGTGATCGAGCGGGTTACGGCTGATATCGGCGATGTTGATCAGACTATTGCGAGTTTGAGTGCCTGTTTAGCAAAAAGTGGACGACCCTTGAAAGGGGTCGTGCATTTGGCCGGTGTTTTGCAGGACGGCTTATTGGCGAGCATGACAAAAGACGACTTAAATGTTGTGCTCAGACCTAAACTGACTGGGACGCTTAATCTGCATCGCGCAACCCTCGAGCAGCCTCTCGAGTTCTTTCTGATGTCTTCCTCCGCCGCCGCCGCAATCGGATCGGCGGGACAGGGTAACTACGCGGCAGCAAACAGTTGCCTTGGCGCCATCGCACGTTACCGTCAGAACTTGGGGCTACCGGCGACGGCTATCGCTTTTGGTCCATGGAACAGTCTTGGCATGACGGCGGCAATGGATGCGGCAGCGACCCGGCGAATGTCCGCGCTGGGCTGGAATCCAATACGAGGGGAAACGGCCGATTCACTTTGGGATGATTTGACTCTTCTCGAAGCGCCTGAGGCGGCAGTATTGCCCGTCGAATGGCCAGTGTTTGTCAGGCAGTTTGCGAATGGTCGGGTGCCTGCACTGTTTGCGGCGCTTGACCTGGCGTCGGACGAAGACCCTCATACAGACTTCTCGCACGCGGCCCAGGACGACATCCTAAGCCGAGTAAACCAGGCGGCTCCAGATGAGCAAGCCAAAATCGTCAACGAATTTTTGGCGATGCAAATTCGTCAGGTTGTTGGTTTGGAGAAATCGCAGTTGCTGACGTCTGAACACGCCTTCGGCGAGCTAGGTATGGATTCTTTGATGCACATGGAATTACGCAACGCGGTCAATTCACCTTTGGGCATAAACCTTGCAGTCGGCGAGTTTGTCCAATGTCCAACCATTGGCGCCTTAACTGAGCTAATTCTTAATCGATTGGCTGCTGCCAGCCTTAGTGCGATCGGAAGTGACGCTGATTTTGATGACTCGGCGGATGTGGACGAGATTGTCATATGAGCGCAAGAGATCTCGTTACCCAGCTGTCCAGCCTGGGTGTCAAGATTGTTGCTGAGGAAGGCCAGCTTCGAATTCGAGCGCCAAAGGGTGTCCTGACGGCGGAAATCCGCGAGAGCTTGGCCCAACACAAAAGCGAACTGATCCGGCTACTGTCTAGCTCAAAGGGGCTCGAACCGATTCAGCCTGTTGAGCGAATAGGCCCGCTGCCCGTATCGATGACGCAAGAGCGCTTCTTGTTCTTGTCACAGATGTATCCGGAAGGCGTTGCCTACAATTTGCCAAATCTGCATCGGTTGGACGGTGAGTTGGACGAACGAGCTTTTGAGTCAGCGATCGCGCAAGTTGTCGCCCGACACGAAGCACTCCGAACGGTCTTTGGCATGCAAGACGATCAGATGGTTCAGATGATCGTCGATGAGCCCAATCATCTCTTCGAAGCGGTCGATGCCACAGATGAGACAGACCCAATGGCATTCGGCAAAGCGTTGGCTGTAACTGAGGCAAACCGGCCCTTCGACCTGATGACAGGGCCGTTGTTACGGGTGCAACTGATCAAACTAGAAAGAGATCAGCACTTGTTCTGCTGGAACCTGCATCACATTGTTAGCGACGGCTGGTCGTCGATGATCTTTGTACGGGAGCTGAAGGCAGCATATGAATCGCAGCTATCTCAAGAGGCGTTGGCGCTGGAACCCGTTTTATTGCAGTACGCCGACTTTGGTGCTTGGGAGCGGAACCAATTAGATCAGGGGATGTTCAGCGATCAGCTTGACTACTGGAAGTCTCAGCTCACGGATCCACCGCCGGTATTGAGGCTGCCAGCAGATCGAATGCGGCCACCCATCTTGTCATACCGGGGCAACAGTCTGGACTTTTCAATTCCGCCAGATCTTGTGGGCCAGCTCAAAGGCCTTGCTAGAGATCAAGGGGTGACGTTGTTCACGGTTCTCCTGGCGGGCTATGCCATATTGCTCAATCGCTATAGCCAGCAGGAAGACGTCTGTATCGGATCACCTATTGCACGCCGGAATCGACCTGAAATTGAAGACGTCTACGGTTGCTTTATTAATCCATTGGCTATTCGTGCCCGTATGGATGGCGATCCGAGCGTAAGCGATCTAATTGCTCAGGTGCGAAGCACCTGTATTGAAGCATTCGCCAATCAGGATATTCCTTTTGAACGCATTGTTGAGGAGATCAATCCAGAGAGAAATACCGGTGTCACACCTGTCTTTCAGGCAATGTTTATTTTTCATGTGCAAGACACCCGAAAGATTGACGAAATAGGCTCCGTCAAGTTGACGCCCCTGGATATCCACGCAAACGCAGCAAAGTTTGATGTCACGCTCGAAGTGACCGAGATCGATTCGGGTGCGCGTGGGTTCATTGAATACAGTACGGATTTATTTGATGAGTTGACGATCAGTCGATTGTCACAACATTACTTGAACCTGCTTCAGAGTCTTGTTGCAGATCCGAGCGTACGCGTATCTGAGCTGTCGTTGCTGAGTCAAGCGGAGCGGTCGACCTTGCTTGAGGGTCGAAATGTAACCCATGCTTCTTATCCATTGGATAAGACCTTTGCTGACTTATTTAGCGAACGTGCTGGGCAGTGTGCTGATCAGATTGCGGTGCAGGGTCCGGATGAGCGGACGATGACTTATGGTCAGTTAGAAGAAAAATCCAATCGTCTTGCGCACTATCTTGTTGCACAGGGAGTGACGCAGGCAAGTCTTGTTGGTGTCTATCTTGATCGAAGTGTCGAGATGCTGTGCGCCCTGTTAGCGGTCATGAAAAGTGGTGCTGCTTATGTGCCACTGGATCCGATGTTCCCGCCAGATCGGTTGTCTTATATGGCTGAAGACGCCCAGTTGGAGTTGGTTCTGACGCAGCAATCGCTTGCAGACACAACGCCTGGGGCAGGTAGTCGGGCGGTGATGTTGGATGCAATAGATGCCCAGTTAGCTGTGCAGCCGAGTGATTCAATCGTGCTGCAGTCACGGCCACAGCGCGCGTATGTGATTTACACCTCAGGTTCGACGGGGCGGCCCAAGGGAGTAGAGGTTGGACACCGTGCGCTGACTAACTTCTTGTGCTCGATGGTGCGCGAGCCGGGTCTAGCGTCGTCGGATTGTTTGTTGGCCGTGACCACGTTGTCGTTCGACATTGCGGCGCTGGAGTTGTATGCGCCGTTGTTGGTGGGTGCGCGCACGGTGTTGGCCAGTCGTGAACAGTCGTTGGATCCACAGCGTTTGGCAGCGCGTTTGGTTGAGACGGATGCTACGGTGATGCAGGCCACGCCGGCGACCTGGCGGATGTTGATCGATAGCGGTTGGGCAGGTGATCCGAATCTGAAAGTTCTTTGCGGTGGAGAAGCGTTACCGCGAGAGTTGGCTAATGCATTGTTGGGTAAGTGCGCAGTGCTGTGGAATATGTACGGGCCGACTGAAACGACGATCTGGTCGACAGTGCAGCGGCTTGAGCCTGGAGAGGGTGTGGTACCGGTTGGGCGTCCGATAGCCAACACGCAGATCTATGTTCTGGATGAAGCGCTTAATTTGGTGCCTGACGGTGTGCAGGGCGAGTTGTATATCGCTGGAGATGGCGTTGCCCAGGGGTATCTGAATCGAGCTGAGTTAACGGATGAGCGATTTGTAGCCAATCCGTTTGGTTCGAGCGAGCGAATGTATCGCACGGGTGATCGGGCGCGTTGGCGTGCAGTCGGCGTGTTGGAGGTTCTGGGCCGGCTTGACGACCAGGTCAAGTTAAGGGGTTATCGGATTGAGCCTGGTGAGATTCGTGCGTTGTTGGTGCAGGACGAGCAGATCAGCGATGCGGTGGTGGTGGTTCGCGAGGATGTGTTGGGGTCGGCGCAGTTGGTGGCGTACTTGATTAGTGCAACGGGCTCGGAGCCGGAAGTAGCGCGGCTGCGTGCGATGCTCAAGGAGTTGTTGCCGGAGTACATGGTTCCATCGGCCTGGGTGAGCTTGCAGGAGTTACCGCTCACGCCCAATGGCAAGGTGGATAAGCAGGCGTTGCCGGCGCCTGATGCTCAGTCGAGAGGGGCAGCGGCGGAGCAGGTAGCGCCCCAGAACGAGACGCAGGAGCAGATAGCACGAGTATGGGCTCGTTTGTTGGGGGTTGACTCGGTGGGGGTAACCGACGGATTCTTCGAGTTGGGCGGGCATTCGTTGTTGGCGGTGCGTCTGGTGACTGAGCTCGAGAATGAGTTGGGGATCAAGGTGCCTCTGATGAAGCTGTTCCAGGGCGCTACCGTTGAGCAAATTGCTCGGATCAATCACGAACATGCCATGCCAGAAGCGGGTGCATGTTATCCCCTGCGACAGGGTGGACACTTAACGCCGTTGTTTTTAGTGGGGAGCAACCCACGCTATCGAAACGCAGTGTCAAAGGTAGATTCTCGTAGACCGGTCTATCAACTTGACGTTTATGGCTTGCAGGCGGCTAGGCTTCAATCGAGCTGGAAACCTTACTTTTCTATAGAACAAATTGCCGGTGAAATGCTTGGCGAGATAAAGCGTATCCAGCCCAATGGACCATATGAAATTGCCGGTGGTTGCGAAGGTTCGTTAGTTGCGCTTGAGCTGGCCTTACGCCTGCAGCAAGCCGGCGAGATCGTGAACCAGTTAATCGTCTGGATTACCCCTGCGCCTGGAGAGCCCCTTACAGCGGTGTTCAACAAATCCACCGCGCGACGACTTTGGTATCAGTTTCAGTCATTGCGACTAAAAGGATCCATTCGTGAGCTGGGCCTGCGAGGCCAATGGCGTCTTGTGCAGCATGAGTTGGTCGAGTACATGCTATTTGCCGCAATGTTGAAATATCGTCCGCATGAAAAATTTGACGGGATGATTCACGTGGCCCGAGTACCATTTGGTAATGACTACTTAGTCAAAGATCAATCTCTAGGCTGGAGCGAGCTGGCCAGCAACGGCGCTCAGGCTACCCAAATGCCTGGAGACCATGACACCTGGCTGAAAGAACATGCTGATGTTTTTGGCGAATTTTTGGAAGCGTGCCTGACCGAAACCACCGAGGTTCACTCCACTATTGAATCAACTTAGTCGCTGTTTGAGATCACGAGCTGTCCCCAGCAGCGTTCAGCCAAGGATCTTTGATTCTTGATTCGAACCCCTAGCTGAAATGCTTTTGCCTCTCGCAGATGGCCCTGTTGCCTTGGTTAAAGCCGGACAACCTTTGCATTTCGCCTCAGAAGCGAATTGTTTGGTTTAGAGTCGTAAAGACAGGAATGCGATCGCAAATGAAAGCGATAGATGAGCAGGGTAATTCTTTGAATGCGGCTTGACGGTCTAACCAAAAACTGGCCTTCGAAATCGAACAAAGTCAGACTGACAGATGTGGATACGGTCACCTGCGGTGATTAAACTGGAAATTTTTTTAAACGGAAACGTCGTATGAGCAGTGTGATCGGCATCGGTTCGTTAGGTGGCAGCGGTACGAGAGCAGTTGCCCAAGTTCTCATGGATGCTGGGATATACATGGGGGACGATTTAAACCATGCAAACGACAATTTGATTTTTACAAGGCTTTTCAAAAACCCTGGCTGGTATCGAAACGCTAACAAACGCTCGGTAGAAGCACGCCTAAGAGTGTTTGAAGAGTATATGCAGAACGATAGGATAAGTCTAAAAAACGCGGCAACGCTCATCGGCGCCTCGGCAAACAACCCAACAATGAAGAGTCACAGAGAACTGGCTTGGAACATGTTAGGGAAAATCGGAAAGTCTGGAGGAAATAGAGATCGATGGGGGTGGAAGGAACCGAACACGCAAATATTTATTGAAGACCTGAGTAACTACTTTCCGTCTTTCAAGTATATCCACGTGGTTCGTCATGGCTTGGACATGGCTTTTTCGAAGAACAGGCAACAGTTAAATAACTGGGGGCCTAGATATGACATTCATCTAAATGGTAATGAAAGTAAGGAAGAGATCGCATTTAAGCAACTAGAGTACTGGATAAGATCAAATAAGGATGTAGCCTCAAAGGGCGAACGACTCGGTTCCGACTTTTTACTACTAAACCACACGACTTTTTGCTCTCACCCAAGACAGCAAGTGGATAGAATTATTAGTTTCCTCGGGATCGAACTGCCAATGGACAGGCTTGCCAAACTATACGAACTGCCGAGAGATACTGGATCGAACGATAGATATTCTAAGTTCGACATAGGGATTTTCGACGATAGGCAAATCGACTATGTGAGGCAACTTGGGTTTGAAGTCTAATTCGCCAGCCCGGGTGGTTTTTGGTCAGAACTAGATTTTTTGTTTTGATTCGTTTTGCCTTGGCTCAAGTAGATAACTTTCTTGCGTAAATCACTTAAGGCGTAGCTGGACTCGATTATCTGGACTTATAGAGATGTGAAAGTAGCTCGGTACTGTTGATACTGAAATTTGAAGGTTAAAGGCAGTGAAAAACAATACCCTGCCAATCCGTATCGACCCCATGCGAAGATGGGCGCGTCGCGACGCAGTATTAAACCGGGTCATTCGACTAAATGATTGATCAATTCCTTCGCTGCGCAAAAAACTATAAGTAGCGTCCCACAAAGCCGCGAATGCGGTGCCCATTCGATGTTGTGGAAAGACGTACAGATCAAAGTCGAAGCAAGACTCCTTTTGGGGGTAGAGCTCGAAATCACATCTGACTTCATCTTCAATGTAGTGACCAAAGCCGAGCCATACATACCCTACCAGTTGGTCTTTCTTGTACAAGCCGACACATCGGGCTCCTTGCTGAAACCTGTGGGACAGAATTTCGGGTCGAGCTGGCATGAGCTTGACTTCGTCCTGCCCTTCCAGAATTTCCTTAGAGCTGTAGGGCTGCGATAAAGAGGGCGGAAGCAACGGCTTCTTTCGAACGGGTTGCATCATCAGTTCGTAGTAGTACAGACGAAATCGCTTGGACAGTCTGCGGATAAGTCTGTCCGTGCAATAAATCAAGCCAGCAGCTAGCCCGAACTCTTCAAAAATTTTCCGCAAACTATCAAACACAGTTGAGCCCATCTAGTGGTTGCTGCCCGCTACAGCGCGACCGTCCGAGTCTAGCAAGTTCAACATTGCACAGGCAGTGAATGGACGATGTAATCGGCCACACGCTATATTCATGTTCTTGTATAAACCATAATTAGAACAGTTGTGTCCAGGTAAAACGCCCGCCTTGAAAACCGTTCATCGTTTTGATCAGGCCATTCAATCTATGAGGGTGTCGCAGCTGACACACTGGCACCTAGACTGCGGCTCGAAGATAGTTCACCGAGATCCGCATGAAAAATTTAACTCAGTTCTCGAGGCAGAATTTGCTTTCTACCATTGCGGTCTGTAGTGCTATCACGCTAAGTGCATGCGGTGGAGGCAGTGAAGAATCCACTGAGCCACTCTCGATGGCACAAGAGGAGGTTAATCCGGACAAGGCGAATCCGCTTAGTGAGCCGGCCGAAACCGATGGTGCCCAAAGCACAGCTGGCAGCGAAGCCTCGAGCGAGTCCGAGCCGTCAACGCCCGAGCCTTCTCAGTCTAACCCGCCGACTAATGAAACGCCGGAAACTGAGCAACAGCAAGAATCGACAAATGAGAGTGCAGAGCCGGAGGCTGGTAATACGAGCAGCGGCTCTGAGGGTGGTCAGGATTCCGGCGGTGGGTCCGGTGAAAGCACCGGAGGGGCTCCTCCACCCACCTATGTGCCGCCTGTAGTGTCGGTGCCCTCTACTTTCAGTGGGCCAATACCGTCATGGCGACAAGGTATGAACGTATGGGAATGGCGTTCGATTTCAGGATCAAGCCTGTCAAGCGTCGCGCCAGATGTGATGCCACAAGGTCGTTTGGCTTCCAGGATCGGTGCATGGAATGGCCTTGCAGCAGATACCTCGACAAACAAGCTGTTCATTGCCGGCGCCGGTGGGCATTTCGACTATGCAGGCAATGAGGCCTACTCGATAAACCTTTCCGATGATTCCCCTCGTTGGCAAATTTTGAATCAGCCAACGCCCGATGCACAAGTGGTGTGGGAAGCTTCCTATTATGCTGATGGTCGACCCAGTTCCACTCACACCTACTACGCACTGCAATACGTTACGCGATTAAACCGAATCTTTAGGGTTGGTTCTGGCTCCAACTGGGGGTCGGGTAATCATAAAGATTGGAACATGAACGCATTTAATGTGACCGTCAATGACTGGGATCCCGCAGGCACATGGCCTGTCGTTGACGACAGTAGGCCACGGCTCGGCTACGCCATCTGCAAAAATCCAGAGTCAGAAGAGATTTATGCGGCGGGTAACTACAATCTGCGTCGTTTTGATCCGCAGACCGGCGTTTGGAGTACTTTGGCACGGTTCCCACAGAATGGCTCTTCTACCCTGAGGCGTGCATGCGTGGTTGACCATTCTCGGAACCGCGTTGTCTTCCTGGGCGATAGGTATCGGATGAATGTTGGCGGAGGGCTGATTTTTAACATTGCTAGCAGTTCCTTCGAAAATATTGACTTCAACGGTCCTGCAGTATCGGCTCTAATGAGTGCTGACGAAGGCTATGCGTTCCTTGAGAAAACTAATGCGATGATTCACTTCGTCGGTGGCGTGGGTAGTCAGGTCCTCAATGTCAACCCGGTAACCTGGGAAGTAACAGTCCAGGCGACGACAGGTGGAGATTCGATGCCAAACGCGAGCAATGGTGTCCATACCAGATTTCAGTACCTGCCTGGTCTAGGCGGCTTTGCCTACTACCCATCGCCTGCTTCAGGGATCTGGTTTCTGGCCAGCGAGTAGTTACTCAATACGTGCAAAGTGGATCAGCTGATTACCCAGTGATATTCAGCACGGATCGGTTGAATTGATTCACTCGATCCTTGGAGAAACTGCCCAGAAGCGATCATAATAAGGGCGCATATCCACTTGAGGCCGTGCGCCAAACTCATCGTGAGTGCGCCGACCATGCCTACGGCTTCAGTTTCCCGAGTATTTTGTCGTCTAACGGTAGCCTTGAGAGACTGTCGTTGATTAGAAATTCGTGCAGATAACCCCCTAAATTTATGACTGACCCGCATGTGGATCTAGGCGCAAAGAGTCAGTCTGAACGGACCCTGAAGGCGAAGGTTGTTGGCTCGTTGGCCTGGCTGTCAGGTGCTAAGCTCGCCGCACAAATTTTGACCTGGGCAGTGACCTTAAAAGTCATTGCGATTCTCGACCCGGCTGACTATGGATTGCTTAGCCTGGCGTTAGTCGGTATTACCTTTTTGCTCATCTTTAATGAGCTTGGTCTTGGCGCCGCCCTTATCCAGCGAAAAGAACTTGACAACGATACGATCCAGCGCGTTTTTGGCGTACTGATTCTTGTTAACTTTCTGATCTATGGTGCAGCGTACTCGCTAGCACCGGCTGTTGCGGCTTTTTTCGACGATGAGAAACTGGTCAACCTCATCAGGGTTTTGGCGCTGCAATTCCCTCTGATGTCATTAACAGTTATTCCAAGGTCACTGTTGGCGAGATCGCTGTGGCTGAAAGAGACGGCGTTAATAGACTTGGCGGCACAGTTGACGAATAGTGCGATCACGCTCGCTCTAGCATTGTCGGGCTATGGTGTCTGGTCTCTGGTATTTGGCAGTTTGGTCGGAATTCTTGTTCGGGTTATTGGTTTGAATTTTTGCGCCCCTTGCCTTTTGTACCCAAAATTTGATCTGCTGGGTATGCGGCAGTTGGCGTCTTTCAGTGCTAGTTTCATGACCGCCAGAGTAATCTTTACCGTCTTTTCGCAGTTGGATGTTTTGATTGCAGGGAAGGTCCTTGATAAAACGACCTTGGGTTTGTATACGGTGTCCAGCTTTATAGCCACAATGCCTATGCTAAAGCTGCTGGGCATTGTTAATCAGGTCGGCTTTCCTGCATTCTCGAACATCCAGTCCAACCCGGATCAGGTCGGATACTATTTTCTCAAGAGCGTCCGTTTAATAAGCATTTTCAGCGTCCCGGTTTTGTGGGGAATTTCGGCAATCACGCCTGAACTGGTCAACATTCTTTTCGACGATAAGTGGCAGGGTATCGAAACCACCTTACAACTGCTCGCTCTGATTGTGCCGATTAGGTTGGTTAATCAACTCACTCCGCCCATGCTCTTTGGTACAGGAAAGCCAGGTCGGGTGTCAGTGAATTTTCTGTTGATGATGATCGTGATGTTTTTTGCGCTTTTGTACGGCAGTCAATGGGGCGCTGCTGGCATGGCGATCGCATGGATTGTGGCGTTTCCCCTCGTTGCGATTGTCGCACTACATCGTTCAACATCTGATTTACCAATCGGTCTTATCGATGTCTGGTCAAATATCTGGAGGCCGATGTTAGCGGGCGTTGCTATGTATCTGGCAATTATTCTCGCTCGCGATGTGATCGAACCCAGTATTTCTATCCAATGGCTACTGCTAATTGTTCTGATTGGAGTGGGCGCGATAGCCTACTCGTTGATGATCTTCCTGTTAGCTAAGCCTGTCTTGACTGAGATAAAGGCCCTTCGTTCAGGTGGTGCTGGTTCGTCTGTTTCCAAGGACATCTTGCCGGAGAATCCAAAATCGTGAAACAACAAGCTGTCTTTATTATCGGCATGCACCGCAGTGGTACATCAGCGGCGGCTGGTGCGCTACACCTACTTGGTGTTGATCTGGCGAAGACTTACCAGGCGCAGGAAGGTGTCAATGAGCGTGGGTTCTGGGAGCATGCTGATTTGGTCGATACGCATGACACAGTTTTGCGCCTGCTCGGGTCGGCCTGGGATGACATTCTTCCTATCCCGGCTAAACATCTGGAAGGGTTGTATTCGCACAAGGTTACCGACAGATTGCGCTCCCTGTTGAAGCGTGATTTTGAAAATTCACAGATATGGGGGTTCAAGGACCCGAGAATCTGCCGTTTGTTGCCGATTTGGTTTCACCTCGAAACGGGTAGCGATTTTTCCTTGAAATGCTGGTTAGTGACTCGCGATCCAGAGGAAGTCGCAGCATCGTTGTCGCGTAGAAATAGCTTTCCGACCGAGAAGTCGATGCTCTTGTGGCTTAGTCATACGCTGGAAGCTGAGCATGTAACCCGTGGTCACCTAAGAACGCATTCAACCTATGATGATTTGCTGGCAGACCCAGTGGCTGTCTATACTCAAGTAAACGACGAGCTTGATCTTAAGCTTGACGCAAAAATACAAGACCAAGCTAACGAGATCAGGGCGTTTTTGACTTCAGATCTTCGGCACCATAAGCACACTACTGGTCGTGATCAGTTTTCTGGTCATCGCTTCGCTGCATTGGCAATCCGAACTTACGAACTTCTAAGAAACGAAAAAGGTCAAATATCGACTTCAGCTTGCGCCGCACTAGATCAATTGAAGGCCGAATTCGATGACCTGGTTCAGCAACTTGATCCGATGATTGTTGATCACTTGAGATCGGTCTCAGCCGCCAGAGGCAAGTACGAGAGATACTTTTTTGAAGCCTACCATTCGATTTGGTGGAAGCTCGCTGCACCGTTACGAGCGATCGAAAAACGTATTCGTCCCTAGTCGACATTTGGTAAGGCTCGATATGCTCTCCAAACAACCTATTGTCAGCGCTGTGATGTCGGCCTACAACGGTGCTACGTTGATTGGTGAAACGCTCGAATCAATCCTGAGTCAGCGCTTGCAGGAAATTGAAGTGATCGTCATCAATGATGCATCTACTGACGATACGCTCGAGGTCTTAGAGAGTTTTAAGGATCCGCGCGTTCGAGTTTATTCGAACAAGCAAAACCTCGGCGTGTCAGCAACACGCAATCATGGTGTCCAGCTGGCCCAAGGCGAATTCGTCGCGATGTCCGATCAGGATGATCTCAGTTTGCCGGAGAGGTTCGAGCAACAGGTTCAGTTCCTTCGTGAGAGAGACGATGTTGTACTGGCGGCCGCGGGTGCCAAAGAACTACGAGCGGGAAAGTTAAGCAGTCGCTACATCGGCGAGTTGCGCTCTTACCTGGTTCATTGGCGTATGTTTACCCGTGGCGGCATTGTTCACTCGTCTGTGTGCTTTCGGCGTCACGTCTTTCTTGATGAAGGGATTAAATACAACGAAGACTTACAGTACGCGGATGACTTCGATGTGTTTCATCAGTTTGCCAGGGTCGGAAAGATGGTTGTCTTGCCCCAGGAGCTCTTGATCTATAGGGAACATGAAGGCGCCAATAGTCGCTTGCACACAAAGAAGATGATTAAAAATGGCCAGCGCAGTTTACTTGCTCAGTACCAGAACTTTCTTGGCCTTAAACCAACTGCGGACGAGATTGCGTTGTTGTGGCGAACATTTTGCGAGAAGCAGCTTTGCAGCTCGGTAGATAAACTCTGTGACGCTGGCAATTTGTACTTTGATGCATTTGAGGCCTTTGTTCGGCGTAGTAGCTTAGATTCGAACGAATACCGTCAGCTCCATGATTGGGTGCAGACTGACTGGCAGTCCGTGGTTGCGTCTCATGTTCGTGGCCATCGCTCGTATCAGTGGGCCAGAGCTTTGCAGGTTGCTAATAGACCAGGGCTGCGTCGACCTACTGCCCTGAAGTGGCTAGCAGCACTGGCTGGTCGTTGATTTGCCATCCAATCCACGGAACCTAACGATTTGAGTATCGATCTTAAAGCTGACGCGAGCGCCTATCGGCCCGAGGTTGACGGTCTTAGGGCGATCGCAGTGTTACCTGTTCTTTTTTATCACGCAGGCTTTGAGAGATTTTCAGGTGGCTTCGTTGGCGTTGATGTCTTCTTTGTCATTAGCGGATATTTAATTACTCAGATTATTCTCCAGAGCATCAATAGCGGCACTTTTCGAATTAGCCACTTCTACGAACGGCGTTTTCGACGAATTCTTCCTGCCTTGTTCCTTGTGCTGGTCACAACTGTGCCCGCTGCCTTGATCTGGCTACAGCCTTCTGCCCTTGAAGATTACTTTGAGGCTCTGATCGCCATTGTCTTTTTCGGTTCCAACGTTCTGTTTTGGCAGCAAAGTGACTACTTCGCAGAAAATGCTGATGAGAATCCGCTTCTGCATACGTGGAGCCTTAGTGTTGAAGAACAATTTTATGTTGTGTTTCCACTCCTTCTACTGTTGTTCTGGAAACTGGGCTGGCGCCGAATGCTCTTGGGGCTGAGTGTTGCTATGCTTGCCTCATTCGCATTAACTGAATGGGGTTGGAGAAACAGCAGCGTTGCTAATTTTTTTCTTCTGCCCACACGCGCGTGGGAACTGCTGCTCGGCGCAGCTATTTCGGTTTGGGTGGTAGGCAACGGAAAAAGGCCAAATGGTGACAGTAAGTTCGCTTCGGTTGCATGCTGGCTGGGACTTGGATGCATTGCTGTAGCGGTGTTCTACTACGACGAATCCACCCCGTTCCCGAGTTACTTCGCACTACTGCCGACGCTCGGTACCGCCTTAATTCTGTTCTTCGCCTCGCCTTTGAATTCGCTGGGTAGAGCATTGGGGTCTGCTCCGCTGGTTAGCGTTGGCCTAATTTCTTATAGTCTTTACCTGTGGCATCAACCCTTGTTTTCGTTTGCACGGCTGCGATCGCTGGAGGCACTTTTGTGGCCCGACTATCTGGCGCTTATCGGCCTGTCGTTCATATTGGCGTACTGCTCATGGCGTTTCGTCGAGGGGCCTTTTAGAGATCGTCAGCGGGTTTCCACCGCAGCACTGACGTGGGTTCTGGTAGTGATTGCAATCTTGTTGGTTGTGATAGGCGTTGCAGGAAAGACTGGGCTGATCGGTCCGAGCCAGCAGAGAATCGAAGCGAGCTTGATCGCAGATAAAGCCTGGAGTGCGCGTCACAAGGCGGTTAAGTCGGGCATTTGCCACTTCAACACGCTAGGCCCACATGGCGAACTTCCCGACTTCATGCAGCATTGGGACTGTTGGGGGACGGTTTTCCCGTCTGGAAAGCGCGTCTTAGTAGTCGGCGACAGCCATGCTGCTGATAAAGCGCTTGCCTTATGGCAAAACGATACCCCGGTCGGACTCATGTCCGGAGGAGGGTGTTCGATCGATCCAGCCCGAATGACTCAAGACTGCCGCGTTAAATTCGACTTCGTTATAGAGAACGCGTCGGAAAATAGTGTCGGCTGGATATTGCTTGCCAATCGGTTTGTTTTTGCTGAACTGACAGAAGAGTCAATGAGCAGGGTCATTGAGTATTGGCAAAAAGCTGACGCAAAGCTGATGGTCTTTTCGGGGATGCCGGTTTACGAGGGGTTTAGATCCGTTCTGGCGCGGGCAGCATATCGTCAGATTGATTTCACTGACCTGACAATCAGGCGTGACGATCGCATCGCGCTGCGAAGTGAAGCGCTATTGCAGCAAGTGAAAGTTACTCGCCCCAATATCGAGATCTTTTTGACTCGAGATGCTTTTTGCAATCTGACCGAAGCTTGTGGTTGGATCGCAGGTGACGAGATCCTGCTTGCTGATCATGATCACCTTTCCATCGCTGGCGCAAAGCTCTTTGGACGGTCGTTGAAGTCTCATTTGATTGACACGATGATTATTGATGACTCGTCGAGTGAGGCGAAATAGCCATTCATTGAAAGAGTTTTTCCAGACGGCTGGCATTTCCTACAGACCATTGATCTGGTCAATGCGGCAACTGGTCGGTACAGTCGCAAAGAAGGTACAACTGCCTTGATATTCTTCGACGAATGCGTGTATTAGCGCCTCGTTTAGATCAAGGAACTCAGGATGACAGCTAGACTTACCGCAATGTCTGCAATCTTTCGAGGCGTTGGCCAAAGCAGACTCACGCAGCGGCTTGCCGTGATTCTTACAGTGACTGTAATTGCTGCGTGTAGTGGCGCTGGAGAGAACGCGAGTGATTCTGCCGCCTCAAATACACCATCGTCTGGTCTGGCATCAGAATCAACACCGTCACCTTCGGGTACTGCATCGGCCGCAGGCGAAGGTTCGAGCACTGAGGCTCCGACCAGTCCGGGTCCTGAGGCTTCTGAGCCACCATCGAGCCCGCCATCTTCGTCCCCCTCGCAGCCTGCGCCGTCTTCACCGCCTGCTACTTCATTACCCGATTCCATCGGCGCTAGTACCGAGTCGCTTGCTGCCGGGCAGTTGCCCGTGATTGAACTGACAAGCGCTACTGGTGGATCATCAGTCCCGTTCACAGTTGGTCAGGTGTTTCGGCAGGGTGACGTACCGTCAGGTAAGACTGTTGTGGCCAACACTTCAAATTTCCAGGCGGTGATTCGGAACCGCTGGCCAGATGGATCAGCGAAGGCCGCCGTATTGTCCGGGCGTGCTGCTTTGACAGCTGGTACACCAGCGGCATTGCAGCTATCTGTAGCCAATAGCACAGCCGTCAGTTCAAATATTTCGCTTTCGCAGTTGCTTGCCCTTAGTCCTAACGCAACCGTGTCGTTAGCTCCCTTTGGTGTTGTCAGCCTTGCATCGATTATTTCAAACCCCCACAAGCAGACAGTTTCCGGCCCGGAGATGTCTGAATGGGTCTATAGACAAGCGGTAGGCAGTGATCAGCACCTGGTGGTTTGGTGGCGCCTGCGATACTACGGTGGTTCGGATCTTGACTTGATGGTCGGCGTTGAGAATGGCTACCTGAACGTGGCCAGTCCGGCCCGTAAGGAATATCAGGCTGTTATTTCAATAAATGGTACAGAGCGGCTGAATCAGAGTATCAATCACTTCCACCATACTCGTTGGGCTAAGCAGTTCTGGTATGGATTCAATCCTGAGTTGGTGCCGTCCCATGATGGGCAATACCTGACGGATACCAAGATGTTTCCCAACTACGGATGGCGCTCGCCCGATGATCAAGCGCTGAACAATCTCAATAAATCGCTCGAGCCGTTCGCACGGAACGATTTTCCGCCGGCAATTGGGATGGCTGGTTTTCACCCCTCAATCGGGTTGTTGCCAAGTTGGGATGCACTTTATGTGACGAGCGGTGATGCACGTGCATGGCACTCGATGATTGCGCATGCCTATAGTTATGGCCGTTACGGTGTGCACTGGCGAGATGAAACGACACAAGAACCGGTACGTATGTCACAGCATCCCAACCTCGTAACCGACAATACGACCGGTATAAACCAGTCCGGTACTTCAAACACGAGGCAGTACACACCTGGGAGCCCGCAGACCGGTGTTCCCAAGTGGAAAGCAAGTCATCACCCAGCGCCCCCGTATGCGGCGGCATTACTGACAGGCGAGTGGTGGTTCATCGAGCAAATGGGTTTTGTTGCCGGTGCCGGTCTGCTGCATGTGAGTGACTGGCTCAGAGGTTTCGGTGACGGGCTGGCACTCACCTACTCGGTCGGTGTTGAGCGTAGTGCGGCCTGGCGTCTTCGAAGCATCGCAATGGCTGCGGCAGCCACACCAGACGACTGGGATATTCAGCGTGAATTCAGGCAGCAATGGGCCAACAATATGAAGTTTTACGCTGATCTTCATGTCAGAGGCACCATCCGCGACGGAAGATTCGTAAACAGCTTTGGTATTTTCCAGGGCCGGATTGATGGCCTGAACTCGATCTACAATTTCAACAGTGGGACCTGGTGGGGGCCGGCCTGGATGCAGGCTTTTGTTCAAGCCTCGATCGGTTTCGCTTGGGATCTGGAAATTGGCGCAAGGGCTGACCACCAACTTGTTCGTGACTTTGCGTACCAACTGACCACAGGTTTGATGGGAACATCGAGCGGCTGGGATTATCGGCGAGGTGGCGTGTATGACTTGCCGATGGCTACTTCCAACACAGATCAGACTCTCTACTACCCTGATTTTTCTGCCATGTTGACTTACTTTGAATCGCAGAAGTCGCTCGCCACTATTTCGAACATCACGGATACCGTTTTGCGAGGGCTATGGACGGATGCACCTGGTAAAGCTGATGCCTTTGCGACAAGTTACTGGGGTAATCATCAGCCTGCCAGAGCGTATGCGGTGGAGCATGGCGCGCCGGGTGCTCTGGCCGGATATCTCCGAATCATCAATGCTTCGAATTACGATACGATGCTTGTTAACCTGGACAACATTCCTGTGTGGGGGATCGTTCCGCGATCCAGCCCCTAAAAAAAGTGATTGATTGTTCAATCTGCCTTTGGGTCTGATCTACGTATATCTGGGTAGGATTCAACCAAGGTTTATATGAGTATTCGTTCGCGTTTGTGTTTCGAGATTAGTCGGCGACTGATCAAGCCTGCTTCAAAGCGTACGGTTGACTACGCCGCTTACGACGAGTGGCGCTGGGAGACCTTGTCTAGACTCTGGGGCCAATTCTCGGACGGACACATCAATGGTAAGACCGTGGTTGATTTTGGCTGCGGTGATGGGCAGTTGAGCCTCTTTCTTGCAAAGCACAAGGCGCCAGCACGGATCATTGGGGTAGACCTGGTAGCAGCATCCATCAAACGAGCAAGTAACGGCGCCAGGAAGCTGAACCTGCCCAATGACCAGATCGAGTTTTTGGTGGGATCAACCGAGCGAATGCCGCTAGATGAGGCATCCGCGGATACGATCGTCGCATTCGATTGCCTTGAGCACGTGATGAACCCAGCCGATATTCTGGCTGATTGGCACAGGGTGCTCAAACCAGGTGGGACCTGCTTGATGAATTGGTTTCCGTACAAGGGACCTTGGGGTCCACATATGGAGTCTCTGGTTCCTATTCCCTGGGCGCACGTCGTTTTTGGACAGGCCGCGATGTTCCGCGCCGCCGAAGCTATCTATGATTTGCCAGAGTTTGAGCCGCGCCATTGGGACCTCGATGAGAGCGGCAACAAAAAACCGAACAAGTGGAAACAATGGTCCAGCTTTCGCGAGCAGGATTATATCAACGAGCTGGACATTTCAACACTTGAGCGGCTCGCATCAGACGCAGGTTTAGTTGTATCGCGCCTTGAGAAGCATAGTTTTTCGGGTTCCTGGCTAAGACGTACTACCGGCAAATGCCTCATGGCGTTGCCTTTAGTTGGAGAGTATTTCGTTTCTTATACCGTCGTGGAGTTAACCAAGCCCGCTGAGTAGGTTGCCGTGAAGATCCGTGCACTATTGACTAGGCAACTTCAGGACTTTTCGATATCTGGCCAGTCGTTGCTTGTCCACCACCTTGCCCTCGGCCGTGTCGAGGGCTTTCCTGGCTTCGCCAACTTTGCCCTCTTCATAAAATGCCTGGGCAAGGACACCATGAGAGTCTGCTCGCTCTGGCCATTTCGCAATCATGTTAGCGGCTACCTTACGGGCGTCTGCGTATTTTCGCTGTAGAAGATAAATCTTTGCCTTTTTGTAGTTGATGTCGAACCTCATAAAGAAGTCCGGCGGCGCATTGATGAGGACGTAATTCAAGTCTCCAACAGCGTTTCTTGCTAGGAAATCTCGATCCCTTTGGGTTGCCGAGGAATTGCGATAACGTTGCATGGCGACTAACGACCAACAGACATGGTGCGCGTGCGACCAGCCCGATCCATACCTCTTCAAATAGGTCTCATAGTGGCCGGCGCGCTTCTTTCTAGTATCAAAGGTCTGAGTGAACATACACCACTTCGGCAATAGCGCCCGCTCTTCGGCCGTAATAGTCTGCGATGGCAATGCCATCACATATGTGGAAAAACCAAGACAGCAAATAGCACCAGTCATGACGGCCAATCGGATCGCAAACCTAAGCATGTTTTCTCTTCCTGAATCGTCTTCGTTGTACCCTTGGCACCGCCGGCGATGACGTGTGAACTTCAGACTCGTCGTTTAACCGGGACAATCCCAGCACCACTATGTAGACAAAGTACAGACCATCCCAGTTGCCAACATTAACAAATAGCCCGCCAACCATATAGCCAACCAAGGCAATTTGAAGACTTCTGGCAAGCTTACTGAGTGAGTCATCCTGTCGATCTTCCCCTAATCGAATAAGGCGCCCACACTTACGCCAAAAGCTGGCTAGTATCATCAGAAAGAGCGTCAACCCTATCCAGCCATGTTCACCCAGAGATTGAAAATAAATGCTGTGCGATGAATGCACATCGTTTGGATCATCGGCATGGCGCCGATAAAGGTAGTTTCCGTAATACTCAAAGCCGGCGCCCGTAATGCGGTCGTTGGCCACCCTGGCCGCTATCTTCCAGGTATGAATTCGGCCTTGAGCCGAGGCGTCTTCCTGGTAGACCTTGATGGTACTGATTCTGCTCCAGTATTCATCCGGCATAACAGATGCAGCGCCCACTCCGAGCACAATTGTGAGGACTGCAATTTGTAGTTTGCCCTTGCCTCGCAGAAAAAGCATGGTGGCCACTGCAATCGAGGCAACAAAAGCGCCTCTGGATTGGCTCCCCAGAATTGAAATTGGAACCAACGCCAGCGCAGCCAGCAGGGCCAGCTTCTGCCAGCGTTGCTTGACTTCAGTGTATGCCCAATACAGCAGGGGAAACATAAACACCAATGCGGCGGCGAGATGATTATTGTCGTTAATCGCGGTTTTGAGTGGGCCCCAGACTCGTCCGCCACCACCAGTGGTGAGGGTATAAATGCCGCCCTTAACACCGTAGAAAATCACTGACCCAATGATGATCGCTAGGAGCCATTTCACACGATTTCGGTCAGACAAAACCGCAAGTGCCAGCAGGCACATCAAATGAACTTTGGCTACTTCTCCAAGTCGGAACCAGGCCTCGTCGGGGCTGGTCGCAAATGTCGTCGTAACCAGCATCCAGGCGAGATATAAGAGTGGTAGCCAATATCGCTTGATGCTGTCAAAAACCAGCTTGGGTTCAATGAAAGTAATTGAGAAGATAGCCGCAATGGCATACATCTGAGCCCAGGGCATGAAAGCCGCGAAACCCCACGTCAACTTGTGCGGATTCATCAGGCTGAGCCAGGTGAATATCCCGATCGCCACAAACGGGCGAAACGCGGCTATTGGCAGCGCAGCAAACAGGAACAGGGCCAGGACGATATCGCGCATCAGACTAGCCAGCCGACGCGTGGAATGTCGTTACCGGGTAGGTCCGTTCAAACGGGCACTGCGAGGCATTCATTCAGAATGACTTGAGCAAGTCGCGCGCTTCGTCCGCTTGCTTACCTGCCGAATTTTGCGTCAGAAGCGACTCTAACTCTGTGCGAGCAAGATCCGTTTGCCCATTCTTTTTCAGCAATTTGGCAAGCCTCAAACGATAGTCCGGATTTGCGGGTGAAATCTTGACTGCATCTTGCTGGATTGAAATGGCACGCTCGACTTGCCCATCGTCGGCCAGAATGGTGGCCACGGTGTCTAGCGTGGGCGCTGACTGGGGTTCAAGTTCCATCGCCCGGGAAGCAGATGTAATGGCGTTCTTGTCACCGACTTGATGCTGTGTCCAAGCAAGGTTATTCCAAGAGACGCCGTCACCAGGCGCCAGACTTACAGCCTTTTCGTAGTGCTTGATAGCCTGCTTGTAGTTCTTGCGGGAGCTTTCGAGGTCGCCAGCATAACGCTGCAATGTCGCGTTTTCGGGCTGTGCCTTCAAAACACTCGCGAGTTTTTGATTGGCCTGCTCTTGTTTGCCAGCACGTCTTAGAGCGCCATCCGCTTTGTAAAGAATGGCCAGCCGGTCGGGCTCAAGCTCAAACCCCTTTACGTAAGCGTTAGCGGCCTCGTTCCATTGTTGTGCTGCGCGATGAATTTCTCCCTCCAATACCCAGCCTGCAGCTTTTTCCGGCATGTCGCTTTTAAGGGTGCGGGCAACGGCAAACGCTTCGCCTGAATTACCCATTCGCACATGGACCATCGCTGCGCCTAGTCTCGGTCCGATTGACTTGGGCGCAATGCGTTGAGCGGATCTGAAAGCAAGCAGGGCGCCCCGAAAGTCAGCCATTGCAGCTCGTAGGCTGCCCATACGAAACTGAATCGCAGCATTGTCAGGCTCAAGACTCGTCAGCTTATCAATGGTGAGCAGTGCGTCTTCGGTTGCTCCGCTGGCCCGTTGAGCTTTTGCGAGAGCTTCTAGCAGCACAGGATTCTCGGGGTTGTCAGTCAAACCATCTCGTAGCGAACTGATCGCTTTGTTGGGCTGGTTGTTCCGCATCTGATACGCCGCCAGCAAGACGGTCGGTTTCGTACTCGTTGGGTTTGCTTCTCGGGCACGCTTTATGTATTCCAACCCTTCTTCTGATTGTGGGTTCTCGGCTAAGGTGATACGAGCCAGTGCCAGGAGCGCTAATTCGTTATCGGGCTGCTTTGCCAATACGTCGGAGAAGCGCTTAATGGCAACATCTTTCCTTCCCTCCGCAATGTCCAGTGAGGCAAGTTTTGCGGTGGCACTTAGAAAGCGGTCATTGATTTCGAGCGCTTTGTTGAACTGTGTACGAGCAGCAGCATTGTCTTTTTTGGCTAGCGCTAATAAACCAGCCATGTATCGGTTCTCAGCCTTGCCTGGCTGCTTTTCTTCTAGCTTGGCAATGGCTTGGTCCGCTCGGTCGAAATCTTTAGCTCGAATAAGTTGAGAGATCAGCGCATAGTTGGCACGAGGCGAATCAGGATCGAGGTCGGCCGCAGTTTCAAGCTCATCAATACCGCCTATGTCATCACCTGAAGAAATCTTTGCTATCGCTAAATGAAGTCGGGCGTTCGAACTGTTGACGTCGAATTCAACAGCTTTTTCCAGGAAGCGCTTTGCCTCTGCTGGGTTGTTCGATTGCATTGATGCCTGACCAGCTAGCGACAGGATTGTAGGATCCTGAATGCCCTGACTTATGACAGGACCCAATAGGTCGAGGACTTCTGCAGACTTACCTTTGGCCATCAAGATAGCGCCAAGAAGTCGATAGCTATCCACAGACTCTGGTGCCAGTTGTCTTAGCTGGTTGGCATAGGTTTCTGCCCGCTCAATAGAGCCGTTTGCCAAGGCGGCCGCAGCTGCAACCGCAACTGCTGGCACGTAGTCTGGCAATACACTTAGTGCCTTTTCGGCATTATTTATTGCCGTTGGAAAGCGTTTTGCCGCGTAGTCAATCTGTGCTTGCAGAGACAGCAGCATCGGATAGTTAGGCGCAGACTTCAGACCTTGTTCTACGTAGGGCGCTGCGCTGTCAAACTGAGTTTGAGCGACATGCAAGGCTGCCAATCGCACCAAAGTGGCTATGTTGTCGGGGGAAAGTTCTTGCGCTCGCTCAAATGTCTGACGTGCCTCGTCCAGTTGTTGGTCCAGGCGTAGCAGGTCGCCCTGTACGAGCAGCACGCTAATGTCTTCAGGGTGTTGGGTCGACAATTCAGCAAGCTTGGCAATTGACTGACGGCGCTGCGAGTCGCTTTGCAGGCCCTGCAATTCCAGCAGGCTGATCTGAACTTTAAGAGACTCAGGGTCTAGTTCCAGCGCCTGGTTGAGTGTTGCTATTGCTTCGTCTGACTTACCGAGTTGGCGTTGTGCGGCAGCAGAGTAGTACAGAACACCCGTTTGAACAGCTGCGTCGGTGCTGTTGCGACGTGCCACTTCATCCAGAAGTTCCTGGGGGGTCGATGTGACACTCATCGCCTTGAGAAGCGGTAGCGCGATACGGTCTGAATCAATGCCAAGTTCGTCGGCACGCCGAAGCTCTTTCTCGGCCGAGGCCATGTTGTTCTGAGCTTCATAGATTTGGGCCAACTGCAGCCTTGCTTCGCCGTCATTCCCGTCTTTCTGGAGAAGATTCTTGAGGTGAATTTCAGCTGTCCGCCATTCGCCAATGGCGATGGCTTCATTGGCTTTCAGTCGCAAGTCATCAGGGGTGTCGACGGAGCACGCAGTAAGTGACGCTGCCAGGGCGATAGAAATGAAAACTCTTTGCATAGGTATTCCTTTGGCTATCGCATGCCGTAGCGATTCATCATGTAGTAGAGAGTGGGTCTGCTGACCCCGAGAATTTCTGCTGCATTGGATACATTGCCGTTGACTCTCGCCAAAACCTGACAAATCGCATCCCGTTCTGCAGATTCGCGAACTTCGCGAAGGTTTGGAATTCTGATTTCTTCTTCCGAACTTAAGCCCAGATCTGCGGCCGTCACCGTATTTCCTTCCGCCATGATCACTGCACGCTTAATACAGTTCTCAAGCTCACGAACATTTCCGGGCCAAGCGTGGCTTTCGATAGCGTCAATGGCGTCCTGGCTCAACTGACGCGCAACCGATTTGTTGGCGGCAGTGAACTTCTTAACCATCGCATGACTGAGTAAAACAGCATCGCCAATGCGATTTCTGAGGGGCGGAATATCAATCGTAATTTCTGACAATCGATAGAAGAGATCTTCTCGAAATTCTTTTGCGTCAATGAGTGCCCGCAAATTCTGGTGGGTGGCGCAAACAACTCGAACATCAACGGGAATCAGAGAAGTGCCGCCAAGGCGCTCAATGACTCTTTCTTGCAGGAACCTCAACAACTTTGCCTGGAGAGACATTGGTAGGTCGCCTGTTTCGTCTAGGAACAAGGTTCCGCCACTGGCTTGTTCAACTTTGCCAATCTTTTTGGCATTCGCGCCGGTAAATGCGCCGCGTTCATGGCCAAACAACTCAGATTCAAGCAGAGTTTCCGGAATGGCAGCGCAGTTAATCGCGACGAAGGGCTTTTTGCTACGGTTCGACTTTTCATGAAGCGCACGCGCAAGAATCTCTTTGCCTGTACCGCTTTCACCAAGTAGCAGCACAGTCACGTCTGTTGGCGCCAGTTTCTCGATCTGCTGGCACAGCTTCAGCATGGCTGGATCGCGTGTGATTAGCCCTTCAATAGCCTCTTCAGATTTGCCGGTTGCTAAGCGTTGATTCTCTTTTTCGAGTTCTGCGACCCTGAAAGCGCCAGACAAAACATGGGTGAGCCTGTCAACATCGAGTGGCTTGTCAATAAAATCGTGAGCGCCGAGAGCAATAGCCTGGATTGCATTCGCTCGATCGTTTTGGCCGGTGAGCGCGATAACCTTGGTGTTCGGCGCAAATTTCAGAATTTCGCGTAAGGTCTTAAACCCTTCTTCAGGGGAGTCAGGATTCGGCGGTAAACCCAGATCAAGCGTAACAACATCAGGCTCATGACGCCTGACCATCGTGATCGCTTCAGCACTGTTTTCCGCTGTGACGACTTCGTATTGCTCGAAGTTCCACTTGAACTGCCGCCGCAAGCCTGCAGAGTCATCAACAACCAAAAGAATTGGTGCTTTCTTAGCCATGCTGTGTTGTCGCTGGTAAGTCAATCGAAAAGCATGTGCCTTGATCTGGTCGGCTGCTAACGTCAAGTGTGCCGCCCAGTTGGCGAATGAACTCGTTCGCCTCAAACGCGCCAATGCCCATCCCGTTCTGCTTGGTCGATGTGAATGGCTTAAACAGTCGGGTCCGAATGAAACTTTCGGTCATGCCGGCGCCGTTGTCCTTGATTTCTATCAGAACATGGTCCGGTTTGATGCTTGGCTTAACTTCCACTTGAACCCGTCCCTCGGCAGTCGTTGCATCTACCGCGTTTTGTACTATGTTTCCAATAGCCCGTTCAAAGCGGTTGCGTTCAGAATCAACCTGGACGTTCTCGATCGCTGGATCAAACGTAAGAGTTGGCTGAAGATCTGGACGCCCACGAGACTTGGTAATGTCTCTGAGCGCCTCAATGAGCGGAATGGATGCCGACGCGCTCCCCTGAGGCGCCGGTTCAGACTTTAACTGTAACAACAAGTCTTGCATTTGGTTAAAGACTTCCCTCACAGTTTCGATCACGTCTTTTTGGTATGCGGGGTCGTGACCATGCTTATCTGCACCACTCAGTACGAGTGACAGTTGAGATACCTGGTTTTTCAGATCATGAACGACGAATGCCGACATTCGGTTGAAAGTGTCAAATTCTTCGGCAAGCACCAACGCTTCAGTGTTGCGCCGAATAGCCAGGTAACTCGCAACTTGCCGGGCTGCAATCTTGAGCATGTCGTAAACCTCCCAGTTCATCGGGAACTTAATCCGCGAACGATCGAGCATCACGAGGCCTAGCAGTTCGTCTTCAACGTGCAATGGCACAAGCAGCATGGCGTCGCGGTCTTGCGCAATAGTCGCTGGTAGAAAGTCGTCAGCCCAATCTGGGTGGTTTGGCGCATCCTCCTGCAAGTCGATCACTGTGTCGTGCTCGGCACAGAAATTGAGCAGTGAGGAAGCCGCGCTCAGGGGCGGCATAGAAGAAGGGCGGTTCAAGACGGCTTCACAGCGAAAACTACCCTGTGCAGCGTCATCAGAGAGCCAAATGGCGCCACCAGTGCTTTCAACTAACGCGCCGATGCCTTCAATGGCCCTGCGGGTAAGCGTGTCGTTAGCATCGCGTTGTGAGGCCGCTTCAATGCCGGCTGCGCTAGTGCCTGACGAGCCCATTAGGCGAGCAAGGCGCAGCCACTCTTCGCGATAGTTGTATCGGTAGCTGAAGAAGTGCTTGGCAATAAAAACCCGCAACCTTGCCCTCATTGCCCCAGACGCGACGAGCACCAGTGCGGCACAAACCGCGCTAAAAACGAATGTGCCGGTGGCTACAATCCCCCAGCTGCCGCCAAAAAGCCTCAGGGCATAGCCGCCAATCGCAACAAGTACAAAGAAGCATCCGCTGATGAGAAGAGTCGCTGAGTAAAAGACGACTTCCCGTGACACGCCCATCGCCAGGCGCCATTCCTTATTGCGCGCTGTTGCGATGGCGATCAAGGGCACGAGCAGGGCACTCGCAAAGCCGCGGATTGCCCACCAGACTAATGGCAGGCGGTCGAACAACAAGGCATCGCTGTAAACCACGACGTCGAGGCCGAATTTCAGTAGCAATGCAATGGCGACAAATTTAAGCGCCCAGCGCCTGCCCTGTGCCGTGTTTCGCCAAACCTGTTCCAACAGCACCAGCGTAGCGACGGTCATGGTCAGGCTAATGGTTACTAGCGTTTGGTTGCTTAGGCCGGAGAAGGCAAGCAGACCGCTTAGTAAAGCAAACCCGAGCAGGCTGGCCGATACAGCCAGTGGATTTGAAAGACTTGCTTCGATTCTTGAGTTGAGTGGGCGCGCATTGATTGCTTCAAGCGTATTGAGCAGGCTCAGCAAAAACAACGCCCAGCCTAAGGTACGGAGCATTTCGACCGGGTATACCGCTACTCGAACGACTTCCACACCAAGGGCAAGGGCAAAGTATGAGGCTGCCCAGAGTAACTCCAGGCTAACAGCAACAAGTAGAAGCTTTCCTGTTCGGTCTGCGCGAGATTTGGCCGCAAGGAATAGCAGGACTGCCTGCGCAAGTGTTGCCAGGCCAAACGATGATTGGATCAGTATCGTTAATCCGGCTGCGTTCATTTGCTAAGAAATCCAAGGGCCAAGAAGGGTATTTGCGCCTCGGGATCTTAATGCGGAATGAGAGTTGTGGCCTCCCGCTTGTGTGGGAGTGCGGTTAGCAAATCAATGACTAAGCTGGGCAGTCCAAAAAAAAGCCCTCCGTTTGGAGGGCTTTGATAGGTTCGTACTGCTGCTCAATCGTGCATCAAGCAGACTTCCTACGACGCCCTAATCCAAGTGCCACCAGTCCAAGACCGAGCAATGCAAGTGCTCCAGGCTCCGGAATTGACTGAACTTCACCCGTGCCCTGCGAAATGAACGACTCGACAATACCACCAGAGGAAATCAGCGTACCTGGCTGTACCTGGCTCGAGAAAGACAGCGTAACCAGGTCGCCAACATTCAAGCCATCGACACCAGCAAACGCCGGCAGGTTCGAAACCGCAGCCGTGCCGATTGACCCAATCAGGTCAAACGTACCGTTGAAGTCGCCTGATTGAATCACAACATCAACCAGCCCAAGCCCGTATCCGTTGGTGCTGCTCAGCAGAAAATCGAAGTAGCCAGGCGCACTGGAGTTGACAGGACCGCCTATTGTGATCTGTTGAACCGGCAGGAAGAAATCTACCCAACCAGCCTCAAATCCCACCAGTGTGGAATCGTCATAAAACAGCACAACGCCTGAATCTGCGTCGCCAGGATTACCGTTGCCGCCAGTAGAACCGCCTGTCCCAGGAGGGCCTGAATCAAACAATGCGTTGTCAGCGAAATTGTTGTAGCCGATATCCATGCCGGAAAATTCAATCCGGAGATCAGCATGAGCAATGCTGGCAAAGCCAAGCGCAAGCATTGCTGAAATCATTACCTTCTTAATCATAAAAACCTCGCAGGTACATCTAAAATTCTAGTGTGAACAATTAAGCAAGTAGCTTGCCAGGCTTCTTAAGTATTTGATTTAAAAAAAAGAAAGAAGATTTCTGATTTGGCGGCCGGGGCAACTGTTGTGTAGATTGACACCGTTAAGCTGATGAGACCGAGTTGGCGAGGTGTCGAAGCTAATTTGGGTGACATCGATACGCATCAAGCTAGAAATCTAATTGGTGGCCTTCAACAGCACTCACACGGGTCGACACGCCAAAGCCACATTCAAAAAAATATAAAAGCGACTTGGCCTTCAGTCAATCCTTACTTTTCATCTGCATTCGCCTGCACTGTGCGGCGTGGCAGCCAAACATTTTGGTTTTTGATTCAATCTGAAAAAACACTTGCCATTGTTCGATTTGTCAGGGTCTTTTACGTCAATCTGAAGAACATCAATCTGCCGAGCAAGATTTATTGGCCAATCCTTTAACGTATCTTATTGATTTTAAAATACTATTTGGGAGTCATCTTCCTGGCACGGTCTTCGCTTTTCTCCCTCTTAGTGGGTCAGACCAACCCACATCATTGAAATCCTAAAAGGGGCAAATTCATGTATTCATTCAAAAAACTTGCGGCGGCCTTTGCTGTTGTTGCAGTGGGCGCGGTGTCGACTTCGGCATATGCGCTTACGCAACTTGGCTTTGCGCTCGATGAGTCGGGCAGTATTGGCTCATCGGACTACAACATTGAAAAGGCAGGCTTGGCAGCGGCGCTGGGTTCACTCCCAACGGACGGCTCAATCGAAATCACTGTTGTGTCTTACTCGAATGGGGTCCAGACGCTTGTTACGCCAACAGTCTTGACGGGCGCTTCACTGGCCGGCATTCAGGCGAGCATTACTGGCGACGCGTATAGCGGTGGCTTAACGAATACGGCCGGGGCAATTGATACCCTTACAGGCCTGATGACGTCTTCGCCGAATTTTGTACCTGGCGATGCTTCGCTCATCAATATTTCCACTGATGGCTCGCCCAATGTTGGTTCGCCGAATGGCCAAGCGGCAGCAGTCGCTGCCGGCGCAGCCGCAGCAGCAGCTGGCATTGACTCCATTTCGTTTGAGGTCATTGGCGGTAACGCTACCACCGTAAACAATGCGGCGGCCATTGCATACCCTGGGCCGGTGACGATTCTCCCGACCAACAGTGTTGCAATTCCCAATCCGATCAATGGCAGTTTTGTTGTGCCGGTGAGCAATATTCAGGCCTATGCGCCGGTCATTCTCGCGAAAGTGCAGTCTGTCGCGCAGGTGCCAGTGTCTGGATCGTTGAGTTTGCTTGGGCTTGGTCTTGTGGCTTTGGGCGCTACGCGTGTTCGCAGGCGTAGTGCTGCTGCCTAACTGGTCGGCGTGATATTGGCATCGTTCGTTAGATGATCAATGGGCGTAAGCAATATTGACCAAGCAGTTAGAGAGAGGGCGTCCCGAAAAGGGGCGCCCTTTTTTACTTGGTTGGGTCAACTCTGTGAATTGCTTCTCAGTCGCGCCCAGTATTGCGAGTATATTTTTTATCGAGATCAATAATAGGCAGGTTGCGATGATCAAGCATGTTTGTAGGGCAGGTGCTTCTCTAGCATTAGGTTTGGGGTTATTTGCTGCCTCAGGGCCCTCATTGGCAGCCGACAATGAACTGCTCGCCAAACTCGGCTGTACTGTCCCTGACCGCAGCGATAGAGTTGTTCTCGTTTTGTGCCCAACCACGGTAACGGGCGATGTTTTGGCTAAAGCGGGTGAGGCTGCTTGCCCAGGTAAGGGTGTCAGGTGTAACGCTTGGATATGGCACGACGAAAATGCGGTGCCCAAGTCCGCCCCTGATAAAGATGAGAATCTTCCCAAGACGCTCACTGCAAGAGCCGCAGCGGTTTGGGTGAATGACAGTGCCCGACTCATTGGCCTACGCAAAGTTAAGTAGTTTCGGTATCCCAGTTTCTCAAAAGCAGAGCCCAAGTGCGTTGCCGACAACTGTCAATAAGCATTACGTGTGGCCGGCCTCGAAGTAGTCTGCTGTTCGCCGCCTTCGTAAATGATTGAACTCCAAAAAAGAAAAATTTAGGTATTCCAGGTGGCACAAGGGTTGCTTTAACTGTCGCAGCAACGAACGGCAAACAGCAACTTCATTTGGGTCGAAAGCTTGTGATCCATCACTTGGGAGAGAAGAGATGGCTTTGGGACTTCGAAGTCTCGTAGTAAGTCTGGTAGGCGTTCTCGCCGCGACTTTATGCGGCGGCGCGTTGGCCGTAACGCAGATCGGTTTCGCATTGGACCGTTCTGGCAATGTGGCACTTTCTGACTTCGATCTGCAGGCCGACGGTCTTTCTGCCGCTCTTGCCGCTGTTCCTACCGACGGTAGCGTTGAGGTCACGGTGGTTTCCTACGCAAGCTCGGTCACAACGGTGATCCCGCCAACGATCGTGACAGCCGCTAACATCGCCAACATCGTCGCAACGGTAGCCGCTGAATCGGGCGGTAGCGGTGGTACCCGGACAGATCTGGCGATCGATGAGTTAACAGCACTCATGACTGGTTCCCCTGTTTTCGCCGCGGCGGACACCACCTCGCTAATCAATGTTTCCACTGATGGTGCCCCGAATAGTCAGTCCTTGACTGAAGCGGCGGGTGTGAACGCCAATGCGGCCGGCATTGATTTCATCTCGTTTGAGGCCGTCGGGTCTGGTGTCAGCAGTACAACCGCCTCAGTCCTTGTATAGACTGCGATAGGGGTGCCGCTAGCAATGCGGCACCCCTTTTTTGCTGCCTAACGGTTTCATCGCGCTTACCCGCTTACCCGTTAAGTAGCCCGAACGCCGTCATTCGATACTATTGAGCCAGTACATTGTGCTGCTGGCGTAACGCTATCCCGCAGTCAGCCATCTTTTACGCGCTCCTGGTCACACCATGCTTGCCCGAATGCTCGGCCATCTTTCCCGTTATTCGGGTGCCAGCCTATTGCTGACCGTCGCCAGCATAATTTCTTTTCCGATATTGACTCGACTCTTTAGCGTTGAAGAGTATGGGCTGCTCAGCTATGTCGGCCTGGTGCTGACGATGTTGGTTGGGCTGGCCAAACTGGGTATGCAACATGCCGCGGTGCGTTTTAGGAGTGAGCTTGAAGCAGATGGGCAAGTAGCGGTAGATCGCTACGTCTCAACCGTCGTTTTCGGGATGGCGTTGTCGGGCATGGCGGTGGCGATCTTTTGGGCCTTTGTGAGTCAATGGATTCCAGACGCCATCTGGAATCACCCGCTAATGAAACCGCTCTTGCTGCTCACTTGTGTGTTGGTGGCGCTACGCACAATCGAGAGCGCATTCGTCAATTTGCTCAAGGCAGATGAGCGAAGTGCAGCGCTAGGTGTTTTTTCCGTCGTACGACGCTACGTGGAATTGGCAGCCATATTGACGACTTTGTTTTTCATATCGCGCTCCCTCGTTGGGTTCTACATCGCTACGATCATCGTTGAGTGCCTGGGTCTGCTGTTCCTGATCATCTGGTTCGTCAAACGAAACCGCGTGGCACCTTCTGAGTTTTCTCCTGCACTGCTCAAGACGATGCTGGTTTTCTCGATTCCCATGATTGGTTACGAGTTGGCGTCGGTCGTTTTGTCGCTTGGTGACCGCTACGTGATCCAGACGCATCTTGGGGCGGCTGATCTGGGCGTTTATTCGGCTGCCTACAACTTGAGTGACTACATCAAGATTGTGCTTGTCACATCTGTGGCCAGTGCCGTCATGCCGGTGTATCTCAGGCTGCATGCGCAGGACGGCTACGAGGCAACGCGCGTGTTTCTGAATCACGTGCTTTACTACTATCTATTGGTTGCCGTGCCAGTTGTGCTGGGCCTATTGGCCGTTGGTGAGCCTCTGGTTGCACTGGTGGCATCTGAGAAGTACGCGCCAGGCGCTGAGGTGATTCCCTGGGTCATGGCAGGCATGCTGATTGACGGTTTGTTACCTATTTTTGGCGCTGCTCTCTACATTGAAAAGCGAAGCAAGTTCATACTTGCGGTGGTGGTCGTGTCAGCGATCGTCAATATTGGCTTGAACTGGCAATTGGTGCCGTCTTTTGGGATTTTGGGAGCGGCCTGGGCGACCTTTGCGAGCTATTTGTTGATGCTGGGTTTGGCTATCGCAGGTGCTTCATCATTGCGCCTGTCGATGCCGTGGTTATCGTTTTTCCGGTTTGTCGCGGCAGCCATTGTGATGACCTGGGTGGTTTTGCAGGTTAACCCTTTTGCGCCGGTGACAAATTTGCTTCTTCAAATTGTGGTTGGCGCTATCGTTTATGGTTTGTTGACGTTGTCGTTGGAGGCGACGTTAAGGCGGCAGTTCCCCATGATCGTTTCATTGGCGAAGCGTCGCTTTGGCCTTGGCTAAAATTTTTTCTTCAGGTTTTCACGTGTCTCTTCCTCCTAGTCAAGTGACGGTACTGATGTACCACGCCATTGATGATGCGGGCGCCCCTAGTGCAGATGCTCACTATACGGTTTCGCAGCCATCTTTTGCGGCACATTTGCGAGCAATCCGCGCTGCCGGCAAACAAGGGCTCAGCGTGTTGAAGCTACTTGACGGGTTGGCATCTAATCCAGCCGTTGCAATCACGTTTGACGATGGCTTGGTGTCAAATTTCGATGCTGCCGGCATGCTGGCTGCAGTCGGCATGTCAGCCGACTTCTTTGTCAATCCAAGCACCATCGAACAACGTGGATTCTTAAGCTGGCCACAACTGCGTGAAATGAACCAGATGGGCATGTCGATTCAGTCTCACGCGATGACACACCGTTATCTCAATGATTTGCCTGCGGCAGAGCTTGAACAAGAGTTACGTGTCAGTAAAGACAAGATTGAGCAGAATCTTGGCACTGCCGTCACTTTACTCGCACCTCCCGGTGGGCGAATGCCGGCTGGCTTACATCGCCTGGCTAAGCAGCTCGGTTATGCCGCGATTTGCTCGTCGCGGGTTGGTTTTTGGAAGCAAGAGCGGGTCGATGACGCTAACGGTAAGAATCAGGAAGCCCTAGAGATTCCTCGCCTTGCGGTTCTCGCCGGGACATCAGATTCACAGTTCGGACGATGGATTAACTCAAGCCAGCGCGAATTGCTGATTCTGCAGTCACGAGGCTTGGTTTTGAATGCTGCTAAGCGGGCCATTGGGAATCAACGCTATGAGCGCCTGAGACAGACACTGATTGGGGAGGTGGCCCAATGATGGATTCGGGCCTGTCTTTCACCTCACTGATTGCACCGTTCCTGATGGCAGCCTCTGCAGCTTTTTTAGTGCACACCTACGTGTTGTTCCCAATAGCGATGATTTGGCTGCAAAAGCGTGGCGTTCGCTATGGGCCTGCCGTTCACCTAAAAGCGGGCAAGAGCCCCAATAAACTGCCCACGGTTACCGTTGTGATCGCCGCCTACAACGCTGCCGATCACATCGAAGCTAAGTTGCACAGTTGCCTGGCACTTGATTATCCGAGTGACCGATTGTTTGTGCTGGTTGTGTCGGACGGCTCACACGACGCGACAGATGCAATCGTGATGAGGTTTGCCGATCAGCATCGACGGGTCCGTCTAGTCAGCATGCCGCGAAGAAGTGGCAAGGCCGCATGCATTAATGAGGCTGTCCAAAATACGCAGTCCGAGTTGCTGCTGCTGACAGATGCGCGCCAAATGATTGATCCTGCGGCTGCCCGCTACCTTGCCTCACATTTTGACGATCAAGCCGTAGGGGCTGTGAGTGGCTCGCTGGAAATTGCTCGCTCGGGGAAGGCAGGCGTTGTTGAATCAGCCGGTGCTTATTGGCGCTTAGAGAAAAAATTACGTGGGGCCGAAGCGAGTGTGCATTCGGCGATCGGGGTGACCGGTGCTATTTACATGCTGCGTCGCGCTGACTTCAAGCCCATCCCTCAAGAAACGATTTTGGACGATGTGCTGATCCCGATGAACGCCGTGATGTCGGGTAAGCGGGTGCTATTCGATTGGCGAGCACTTGCATTTGATTCGGCATCAGAATCAGAAGAACAGGAGCGAGCTAGAAAAATTCGAACTCTGGCCGGAAACTTTCAACTCATGGCGCTGCGGCCCGGATTGTTGAATCCTTTTCGCAATCCCGTCTGGGCGCAGTTCATGTCACACAAAGTCTTTCGTGTGATTGCACCCGTGGCATTAGCGGTGTTTCTCTTGGCCGACGCAGCAGTGGCGCCGACCAGCCCTGCATGGGCGATTTTGTTGGTGGCACAGCTAGTCGTTTACGCGATCACGATCCTGCCAGAATTCAACTCGCGGCCATGGAATACCGTCGTTATTCGCTTGTGCAATACGGTTCGCGGCTTTGTTAGATTGCAGTGGTACGCCGTGTTGGGCTTTGTCTGGTATCTGAAGAATCGGCAACCGCATATTTGGCCAACCACCCAGCGTCGCGCGGCAGCCGGACGGCGCATGCCCGCCGAGCCCTGGCGCCATAGTCAGCTGCCGCCGGGTTCTTCCTAGTTCTCAGGGCCAGAACGCCGGGTTGGTCGCGATTGAGCCCCCCCAGTTTAATCCGTCCAAAAATATTACAACTCGTCGAGTCAATGGCGTAGAGGCCACCGACACCCCGCCATTTTGGCCGCTCTGGTCGATATGGCACGGTAATTGCATTACCTCTCGGTATTGATGCGGCCCTGCGTAGCAATCTCACCGGAGGTCTGTCATTGACAATAAATATGGCGTGCCAAAAGCACCCGGAGTTGAGATCATATGTTTGTTAGACGTCTAAGTGCATTGAGGTACCTGATAGCCGGCGCAGTGCTGTCGGTGACCAGCCTTGCGCATGCCGATCTAATTACCGCGGACCTAACCGACTTCACCAACGGAGGCGGGTTCTTCGCCCAGGTGGAGTTAGAAGACACGGCGCCGAACACAGTAGCGATTCGGATTGATATTGCGGACCCGATCAATGCCGGGCTGACCCAGGGAGATGTCCTGGGCTTATGGCTTGATGTTAACGATGCTTCGTTTTTGCCCATACTGAATGGGCTGTTCTCCAGCCCGAACTTCGGCAACGTTTTTCAGAATGAGAATCCCGCCGGCATCGTAACGGCTGCATTGGCGGTTGAAAATAGTGTCAATGCCGTCGGTTCGAGCAACAATAGTCTCAGCGGCGGCGGCGGCGCGGGTCTTGACTTCGACATTGGCATCGCTCTGGGGGCACAAGGGAGTCAGGCGGGCTTTAATCAGACCATCTCTTTCGATTTAGTGTTTGATGGCATCGACACGTCGGTCTTTTTTAACGAGCGAGTCGGTATGCGAGTTCAAAGTATCACTTCGCCGACCTTTACCGTTGGATCGTCCAGGTTGTTGGGCGGATTCCCGCCGCCAACATCCGTTTCCGCGCCGGCTTCACTTGCGCTGCTGGGTGTCGGATTGCTCGCGTTGGGGCTACGAAAGCGACTCGCCGCATAGGACGCAAAAAAGCGAACTGGTTTCGGTACAGGTCTGTTCGCGATCTGTTGATGAACTAGGATTGCCAGTTTTTCAGGCGTACGCCAGTTCTGAGTACAGGTGGGAGATCCCTCCGACCGGGTAGGGTCCCTTGGCGAACCGAGGACGGTCGCTCACCAGACGTTGCAACATAGGCGTATTAAGTCGATCGTCGAGCGGGCGCTCAATATCGAGTTGCAAGACTCCCCGCCCCAAGAGTGCTCGCGCTAGCGCAGGTATTGCCCGCCTTGGGTTTGGCGTTTCGGCATCCGGTGCTGGTAGATAGATGACTTCGGCATGAAGACCCCGCCGCCATGACTGCCCGGTTTTCACAACTAATGGCAAGCACCGACCGTTTCGTTCAAGACCCAGGACCAGGCACCCAAGCGCTCGATGGTCTTGCAATGCCTGTACGAACTGTGGATCTGACTGCTTGGCAATGGCAGCGTCGGCTGCGACGACCTGCCAACCTCCTTTTGCAGCCATCACGGCTTGTGGTGTGTAGACACGGGTAATTCCCTGACAGATAGGTGAGTACCCCAGGCTGGGCAGCATGCGAGCCACAACAGCACTCGGGCTGAGGTCGGTAAACGTGTGACCAGCCAAGTTTGAGATTTTGCGCAACATCCAAATGGCCTGCGCCCGCTTCTCCTCCTTAACGAACCAGCTCGACATGTTGATTCCCTGCGGTTGGTTTCGATCAGTCAGGCCGCTAAGCGGGTTGGGCAGACCAAGCAAAATGCCATCTGGTGATTCTGGGCTTCCCAGTAGCCACCCAATGCGTGGACCCTGCCCAACGGCGGTTTCGGGCAGGTTCTTGCCCGTCATCGCGGTCGCGATGCGGTTAAGGAACTGCGACCACTGTTGCGGTGATCGCTGAGAAAATCCGACTGACAGAATATCAATCAGCTTTTCTCGAGCGTTCAGGCCAATCTCGCTTATCTGCACTTAAATACGTCGATCAGGTTGTTCAAATTTCTGCGTTGGCAAGCTTCCGAGCCATAGCATTGCTCGGTTTCAGCTTACTCGTTAGTGATTTGCCAGCGTTGCCATACTTTACGACCGATGCTACACGGCAGGTCGCTCCACTCAGCACCTTTCAATCTTGACAGCTGAGGATTCGGTCACAGGTTTGGCTAGACAGAATTCTGAGCCTCACGGTGACTGGTAGCAAGCAGTGTAAATTCCAAAGGTGTCTCGCTTGTTGAGATACTCCCCTATGCTGATTGACCGCCTCTGTTTGCATTTGATTGAGCTCGTTACAGATGATCTCAGTTCGGGCCGCTAGTCGCATAACTATGCATAATATTCATGGCAATTGCTTACGGCGAAACCGTAGCCTGAGCAAGGCAAGGCCGTGTCGCAATTTTGCTGTCAGGGCAATTCCTTATTCAGGCAAACGTTGTATGAAAGTGGTGTATGTGGTGTCGCTGTTTCCGTGCTGGTCAGAGACTTTTATCGTTCGCGAGATAAATGAGCTGATTGGTTCGGGCATTGACGTGCAGATTGTGTCGCTAAAACATCCCAGCGAAAGCATGGTGCAAACCGACGCTAAGCCGTTACTTGGCCGCGTGATCTACCCATCACCCTGGACCACTGGCTCAGTTAGAGCTCTCGTAGAGATTGTCAGTCGCCCTGTCTTGAGTATGCAGGAGTTGGCGCGGATAACAGTTGGTCTGGCAGCAGAGCCAGCTAAACTGGCCAAGTCTGTTGTGACCTGGTGGCGCGCCTTGGGACTCGCGCCAGTTCTGCGTCGCCTCGAGCCAAATCGATTGCATGCCCATTGGGCTACTTACCCGACAACCGCAGCGCAAATTCTGAGTCCGCGAATTGGCCTGCCGTTTAGCTTCACCTGCCATGCCCACGATATTTTTGTTGAGAATCACTTTGTCAGATCAAAACTCGAACAGGCGCAGTTTGCTGTGACAATCTCGCGATTCAACATCGCCTTCCTGCGCGAACGGGTTGGCCCCGTGGCAGAGCAGAAACTTCGGGTCATCCATTGCGGCGTCGTCCCCGACGGTATCGCCTATGTGCCTGCGGACGATCCGAGTCGCGAGGAGGGCTTGATCGTGTCGGTTGGCCGGCTTGACGATATCAAAGGATTCGAAGTGCTGATTGATGCCTGTCAGGCGTTGGCAAGTCAAGGTCTGTCGTATCGCTGTGTGATTGTTGGCGAAGGGCCTTTGAGGACTTCATTGCAAGCACGTTTGGACGCAGCCGGATTAAATGAGAGGGTTAGCATGCCCGGCGCAAGGCCGGCAGAAGCGGTTAGGGCATTGCTCGCCAAGGCACAGGTTTTTGTACTCCCGTCGCGAGTGACACGAGCAGGCGACCGCGATGGTATTCCGGTGGCTCTCATGGAGGCAATGGCGTCAGGGGCGCCTGCCGTGTCAACCAGGGTATCGGGCATTCCGGAACTCATCGAGTCGGGTGAGCACGGCATCTTGGTTGACGCAGACGACGCCACTGGACTTTCTCAGGCAATCGCAACCCAGTTGACCCAGAGGGGCCAGGCAGAACGTATGGCAACCGCCGCGCGCAGGCGAATAGAACAAGGGTTTGATGTGGCGATTGAAACTGCTCGCTTGCGCGCCGCCTTCTTAGACACACACGATACTTCAGCAGTCCCATCAGTTGCATCTGGTCGAGGCTCGGCATGAGAGCCAGACTTCTTTTAGTAATCGATGAAATGGAAGTCGGTGGCACGCAGCGACAAATGGTCCATTTGGTGCGTGGACTGGACCGGACACGCTTCGAGGTGGAAGTAGTGTTTTTTCGTCGCACTTCATTCTTGGTGGATGAACTTAAGTCAATGGGGGTCACCGTGCATGAAATACCGAAGCGCGGCGCTATCGACCTTGCTTTCATGCGGGCGTTGCGCGCGCTGGTGTCTGGCGGCCGATTCGATCTCGTGCATGGGTTTTCATTCACAAGTGAATTGTGGTCGGCGGTGGTCTTAGCGACTATAGTCGTGGGCCGTCGGGCAGAACTGTTGTCCTCTGTGCGTGGTACTTATGAGTGGTACAGCCCCACGCAGTGGCGGCTCAAACGGTGGGTGAGCAAGCGCTCGGCCGCAGTAATTGCAAACTCAAAAATGGGTGCCCAATATGCAACCCGTCAAATGGGATTACCCGATGCAAGCATCAGCGTTGTGTACAACGGGCTGCCGGCTGGGCAGGAGGTCACTGCTGCTTCGGGCCTGGCACTTCGAAAGACACTCGGGCTTGAAGCTGATTCTTTTTTCCTTTTGTTCGTCGGCAGGCTAGTCGAACACAAGAATATCGAAACCCTGCTGCGCGCGATGGCAGCGCTACAAGAATTGAAGGATTCCAATAGCGCCGGTGGTGCAATACCTGTTCAACTAGTGATTGCCGGGGACGGGCCTGACCGTCGCGCGCTCTCTGACCTTGGCGTATCTCTGGGTTTGGAGCATCAAGGGGCAACGGGGTCAGTCGTTCAATGGCTGGGCGAGCGACGCGACGTTCCGCAGTTGCTGGCTGCCAGTGATGCATTAGTCTTGCCATCATGGCGCGAAGGGTTGTCAAACGTGATCCTGGAGGCCATGCAGGCAGGCAAACCAGTGCTCGCATCGACCGCCGGTGGCAATGCCGAGTCGGTCGTGGCGGAAAAGACCGGCTTGATGTTTGATCCTGCTGATTCAGATGAGCTGGCGGCTCTAATCCAAAGACTGGCAGGCGATAGTGCGCTTGCTACCCGACTGGGCCAGGCTGGTCGTAAACGGGCGCAAAAGCTGTTTACGTTAGAGAGTATGGTCAGACAGATGGAAGACCAGTACCTCGAAATTCTTAGGCGAGTCGGCAAGACAGTTGCGGCCACAAAGACAACGGATCAGGCGGCTTCGGCATGATTCATCCATCAAATGTGATTCCCCCCATGAGCGGGTTGGGTGACTTTTGCCTGTCGGTACATGGTTCACCTAAGCCGTTCGCTGATGGCCTTGCAGATCAATCTCGTTGGCCGGCGCTTGGACAATGGCATGCACCAGTTGACAGCATTGAACTATGGCCTGGTGCGCAACTATTGGTACGTGGTTGCGGATCCGTAAGAACGGCTGGACGCGCTGGTGCTTGGTTGCTGAGCATTGATTCGGATCACCGGCGCGAGCCTGAAGCCGTGGTTGCAAAGTGGCTCGCCCCTAAAGCCTCCAGGACTAGCCCGCGCTTGCTTGATCTGAGTGATGTAACGGCTCGTTTTGTGTTGATCGCCTGGGATGCTGAGGACCAAACGCTCGTGATTGCCACGGACGCGTTTCGTACTTATCCCGTCGCCCATCTGACGCGTAGGCAGTCTGACAGCGCGAGCTTTTATGCCGCCAGCGACATTCGCCTACTCCGCCGGGTTTACGAAGCAGGTGAGGTCGATGCGCAGGGGCCGGCAACGAATCTAGTGACAGACCCTAAAGCCATCTATCACTATCTTAATTTTTCATTTGTTCCCAATGAGGCCTGTATCTGGCGCGACATGAGCAAGCTTGCCCCTGGCGGCCTGTTGCGCTGGAGCCATGAGACGGGCGCTGCGACGTTGGACAGTTGGTGGGATGCCCGATACCCGGAAGACCATTCGGGCAATGAATCTGCCATGTCCACTGAATTGCGCGAGCAAGTCATGCGATCGGTGCATCGGTACGCTCAGACAGATGCCTCGCATTGGGGCTCATTCTTGTCGGGGGGCACTGACAGTTCCAGTATCTCAGGCATCCTCTCGGCTAAACGGCGCGAACTCGCCGACCAGAAAGTCAACAGCTTCTCAATTGGCTTCGCAGAGCCTGGCTATGATGAATTGGCGTACGCGAAAATCGCCAGCGACCACTTTGGC
>JBGCFG010000084.1:0-12546 GCA_045106815.1 Burkholderiaceae bacterium
GGGGTCGCCTTTGCCATTTTTGCGTTCTTACCCTGGTGCCAGATGGTGAAGGGGCATGCCACGGTTGACCTGTTTACGAGTTATCTGCCGAGTCGGGTTCAGCGATTCCTCGTGCTGATCTGGGAGTGCTTATTGTCTGGCGTGATCGTTTTGCTGACCTGGCGGCTCATTGTGGGCACGATGGATAAAGTCGCCAACGGCGAGACCACCTTCTTGCTGCAGTTTCCCGTTTGGTGGGCCTTTGCGGCTTGCTCGATCGTGGCAGTCGTCGCGAGTGTCGTGGCGCTGTATGTCGCCGCTGTCAGAATCAAAGAGTTCTGGGTCAACGCAGACCTGCTTGAGCGTGAACTGGAGCCAGGGCATTGAGTGAGTTTGATATTGGGGTTGCGTCATTCGCGATCCTCATGCTGCTGATTTTTCTGCGGATGCCCATTGGGCTAGCTATGCTCGTGTGTGGCCTGGGGGGCACGACCTTCATCATGGGGGGCTTTGACATCGTTCTGGCTCGCCTCAAGACCGAAACCTACGGTATTTTTTCCAGCTATTCGCTTTCCATCGTGCCGCTGTTTTTACTGATGGGGCAGTTTGCAACGCTGGGCGGTATGTCAACGGCACTGTTCAAAGCGGCGGAAACCTGGCTCGGTCACCGCAAGGGTGGCGTGGCGATGTCAGCCATCGGCGCCTGTGCTGGTTTTGGTTCGATCTGCGGTTCGTCACTCGCCACGGCTGCGACCATGAGTCAGGCGGCGTTGCCAGAACTCAAACGCTATGGCTATAGCGGCGGGCTCGCTACGGCAACCCTGGCAGCCGGCGGCACGCTCGGTATTCTGATTCCGCCTTCGGTTGTGTTGGTGATCTATGCGATCCTGACCGAGCAGAATATCGCCAAGCTCTTCCTCGCTGCTTTCATTCCTGGTCTGCTTGCAGCGCTTGGCTACATGATCACCATTGCCATCTATGTGCGGGTTAACAAAGGGCAAGAGACGGAGCGAGAGCCCGCGCCCATGAGCGAGCGCATCAGGGCAATACTCGCTGTTTGGCCAGTCCTGATTGTTTTCTTTTTAGTGGTGGGCGGGATCTACCTCGGTTGGTTTACGCCAACTGAGGCGGCGGCCATTGGTGCGGCAGGCACCGGCATCATTGCTTATCTCAATGGTGGCCTGACGCGATCAACGCTTGTTCAGTCGATCCTGATTACCGCAAGCAGCACCGCCATGATCTTTTTGATTGTGCTGGGGGCCGGGTTTTATAACTCTTTTCTGGCGCTTTCGCAGGTGCCGCAAGATATCTCGATGTTGATCGTGGATGCCGGGTTCAGTCCGTGGCTGATTCTGACAGTCATCTTGTTGCTCTATCTCGTGTTCGGTTGCGTGATGGATAGTCTATCGATGATCCTGCTGACGGTGCCGATCTTTTTTCCGATTATCTCGGCGCTCGATTTCGGTTTGACCCCGGACGAAACGGCCATTTGGTTCGGCATACTGGTGCTCATTGTGGTCGAGGTTGGTTTGATAACGCCACCGGTCGGGATGAATCTGTTTGTGATTAACTCGATGGATCGTGACACACCCATTACACAGACCTATTTGTCCGTATTGCCGTTCGTGGCGTCGGACATTATCCGCACCGCTATTTTGGTGATTTTCCCGAGCATTACCTTGTTTGCGGTGCGTTGGTTCTAACAGAGGCGCGTTGTGCAACTTGTGTGCGCTTCGCAATTGCTCGTGGCCTTTGGGTTCATGCAGACATATTGCGCGATGCAATCGCGGCAGTCTCTTCACGCGAAAAAACCAGTGAAGCCGCGAGTCCGATCACACCGCCAATGGCAACTGTTGAGCCAATCATTGCAAGCAGGGGCGTGGAAGACCAGGCGAGCATTGAAAAAGCAATGATGGTTGCGCTCGCTGCCAGTACGACCGACAGACTCACCCGACGGCATTCGTCGGTGTCGCGTGGCAGGCTGGCAAAGAACAAGGTGTAGTTTGACACCACGCCGACCACCAGCAGTAAAGCAACCAGGTGAAAGACTGACAAGCTGACCGAACCTGCTGCCAGTACGCTGCTGGTTAACACCACACAGGCCGTTAAAGTGACCACCATTGAGGAAACGCCTCCAACGTCCCTGACGCGCCAGGCGAGCATTGCCACGATGCCAGCAGCGCCAATCAGTGCGGCGAGCAAGGCCTTCATTCGATACGTGGCCACCAGTGACTCGATCTCACGTTGAAAATTGAGCACTGTGACCCCTGGCAATGCCAACTCAGCCAGCCACGTATCGAGTGCTGCGGCCGGTGGTGCGCCATGCAGCAAGACGAGTAGATGCACCCCATCGCCAGAGCGAACAGTCTGAGCATTGAGCCAGTCGCCGGTAATCGTGCCGTCGTAGTCCTCGAGTGTGAGCGGGCCTTTTGCCCGTGCGCTGGCGACAGCAGTGACAAATGGCTCGAGTGCTGACGCACGAAGTTGAGTGTCGCCAACCGCCTGGGCAATGCGTTCGCGAAGTTGTTCTGGTTTGGGTAAAGCGGCTAGGCGGCTTGTCTGGGTTTGTGTGCTCGGCAGCCAGACGGCCGGGTTGTAGAAGGTCGTTAGCCGGCCATCGTTAACAAGTTGCACGAGAGCGGTTTGCAGATTCTCTGCTCGCAAGAGCGCCTGCTCAAGGTCTTCCCCGTGGACAACGAGTTTTGATCTTAAGTCGGGTTGATTAATAGCGCCGCGCCACTGCATATCGCGATTGCTTTTGGCGACGCTGCTTGACGACAAGACCTCCAGGCTGTCTTGCCAGAGCGGGGCTGCTCGCTCGTGTAACCACACGCTAGCGATTATCGTGGCAATGATGATTGGCCAGCGCAAGACTCGTGCGCGACGGGCAATGGCAGGCAGGAAGGGCAACACCTTCGTATGTCGATTGTCGCGTCGCGGGGTGCGCACTGGCGCCCCAAGCAGATCGGGTATCAGGAAGCGAGTGCAGAGCGCGGCAGCAATCAGGCCGACAATCGAAAACAGTCCAAGTTGTTGCAGGCCTTGAAACCCTGACAGCACCATCGCGGCAAAACCTACCAGTGAGGTGAGCACCGCAAGCCTAAACTTCGACCAGAACTGCGACGAGTGGCGACCATCTTCGCCGCGCTGCACCGCTGTGTAGATCACGTAGTCGACAGCTTCACCAAGCAGCGTTACGCCGAATCCGATGGTGGTGGCATGAATGCTGCCGTAACCCAGGCCGACGACTGCATATGCGACCAGTGCACCACTGGCTACGGGCAAAAGGGCGAGCAGTAGCAACCGTGGACTGCGTAATGCCCACAAGATCAGCGATGAAATAAGCACGAGCGCGAGCAGAACCAGCGTAAGCGCATCACTGCCAATCGCGCGTTGAGAGGCTGCGTTAAAGTAGCCACTACCGGCAAAGCCGACGCTCGGTGTCAGCTTTGCCTGAGCAGTCGAATCGTCTGCCTCAGCGGGCCAGTCCTGCAGTACCGCTTCAGCTTCTGCCCGCGCGCGATCGATCGCGGCGTTCACCGCTGTCACGTCTTGCCCGTTCGCAACTGTCGTGAAGACGAGCAGGGCGGTGCGACTATCTTCACTGAACCAGACGTCGCCGTTTTCGCGCATTGATCCCAGCGATCCCGACCCCTGGGCGAGCACTCTGAGTGATTCGAGTGTCGGGTCTGCTGCAGCGATTGGGCGTATCAAGGCACCGCTCGCAGAGATTAGTTCATTTTGCAAAGCCAGGAAGCTGTCCCTGAGCCCTTCTATTGTGAAGGCGTTAGGGCTGACGCCAGGGCTGAGTTGGTAGCGGGCGTTAAAGAGCTGATCGCGCTCGTCACGGTGGTGGCTGGCATTGCCGTTGCTGACCCAGGCAATGGCGTCGACTGCAGCAAGACGCTCGCGCAGGCGATTACTCATCAGGGTGAGCGCCTGTCGATCTTCGCGCAGGCGTTCTGCGGTTTTGTTTTCTGCAGTGCCGTCTTCAGGCAGGCTTAGTCCGATGACGACTAGCCGCGTTGAAATACCGTCGCTGAGTTGGTTGATGATCAGGCGTTGCTTGGCATCGCTTGCGCCGGGTAAGAAGGCCGTGATGTCGGTCGACACGTCTGTCCGTACGATTTGTAGCAAAGACAAAACGGCAAGTGTCGCCCACGCCAGCCACCGCCAATGCTTCAACAAACTGATATCGCCTTCACTGGGAGGGTGTCGTAGGGGGTGTCGACGAAGCCTGGTTCAGGATAGTGAGCGACTCAACATCTCCAGAGGCCTCTACCGTCTCAATTGTTTTGATTAGACCGTTCGTGCCAGCGACCTCCAGGCTCGACACTGCAGATTGCAGCCGTACGGATTTGGGTCGTAGCGTCAAAACCCACGCCCCGAGATCTCCCGCCAGGGACAGCTCAAAATGCTCGCGCAAGGGCCCAGCATCTCCGCCCATGATGGCGCGCAGGCCTTGTGCGTAGGCGGTCAGGCCCGGGTTGTCTGCGAAGCGGAACTCGCTCACCTTTTGACCGGTGCGCTCGATACGGATCGCTTCGACTGAAATCGTGGTGCGCTCATCGATTGGGCTGGTCGTGTGTTTTTCAATCAGACCGTCCGCGCTGAAGCTCAAGGTGCCTCGTGATTCGACCGGTGCGGACAGAAGGCCGGACGACTTAATGGCAATGAATGGCGCTTTGACAAGCGGTGTCTTGGCGACACTGGTGAGGATTTCGCGCAGGCTGGTTTCGTCACTAACGGACGCCTGCGCGGCTTTGCCACTGAAGAGCAAAACAACGAGGCAGATAGTTAGCGCGACCAGAGACCTGACTGAACCTGACAGTAGGATCGCGGGGTTGGCGGTTTTGCCCCGTTGTTGTCGGGCGCAGCCAAATCTAACCAGTTTAGGGAAATTCATCAGGGGTTTCAGGACGCAGTTCAGGCATCTAACGCACCGCGAGTATGTCATGCCCGCTTGATTCAGATGATCACGGTTCGGTGTCTTTTGGTCAGCGCCAGACCGCAAACACCTTGTTGGAGTTAAAACAAGCCGTTTCAACAAATGAGCTCCAGCCCAACTTCAGCCCGAGTTCATCAACCGCGCCCAAGGCCGTGAACCAATTCAGTAACTCTTGCTGACCGGCCTGTTCAATATCTGTCAGTGAGGTAGCGAGCCAGGGGGCATGTTGTTGACTGGCCAATGCCTCGTAGAGCCGCAGATCAGCCGGCGTGTCTGGCCGCAGACGGTAGGTGTGATCAACGAGAAACGCATGCGACCAGGAAGACGACGCTACCAGTGCAACACGCAAATTGCTATCAGCCGCGAAGCGCCCGACTGCTGCGCCCAATGCATGCAAGCGCTTTGGGGCAGGGGATGGCGGGTCTGGCTCGATGTCGTCCGCCATCGATGTCATAAACCCTTTGGCACCAACCACCTTACGGCCATAGCAGTTGATTGGCATCGCGATGACCGGCCACTCGAACCCGGTCCGGTCATAGTCAAGATAGAGCACCGTATTGAGAAACGCATGGGCCAGCCCGGGGTGATGCAGCGGCTTATAGGCGTAGGCGGTGTCAAATCCGGCATTTAACAATGCTTCAACCAGTTGCCGGCCTACCTTAGGCGCCCCGCGAATCGTGCGTACAAGATCAGCCGGCTCATCCCACACATTGGGTTTGCCAGCCATCATGGCCGAGTCAGCAGTTTGTGCCCAGGGCTGCAGCGCAAGATCGTCGTAGCAAAGCACTGAGTAAGGCGGAATCAGGTCTTCATGAAAATTCTCATGCTGATCATCGCCCCAGATCAGCACAACATCAGGGCTAAATTCGTCAAGCTCACGCCTCACGCGGCGCAAGCCTTCAACAAGCGCTTCACGATGAGCAGCGGCCGATGCGACCGCTTGGTCGTCACTCCATTCGGCCTGCATCTCTTCTGGCCAGGTATTCGAGTCTTTGAGCTCTTCCGGAATGGCCGGGTCTTGCAAGGTCCGACGTAAGATCCCGGCCATATCAGCATCGAGCATGGACAGGGGCGGATAGTGCGTCACGCCGAGTACCAGCACATCACTCATGATGGGTCTCAAGATATGACCATAGCCTGGGCCACAACTCTGGCCATGTTTTGAACCAGGCGTCGCACTCCTGGTCCTGCAAGGGGCGTGGCGCCAGCGCCGCCGCCCGCAGCATATGGGCGCATGATTGCTCAACGACCCATTGTAGAGTTGCCGCTTCATATGGGTCGGTGCCAACCGTGACGGCGCCATTGCCACGTAGCAGGACTGCTCTTGCATCGCCCAGAGCCTGGGCCACTGCATGCCCGGCCTCGCCGGAACGCACAAGTTTTGCGTCTTCATGTACCGGTAATACGCGGCCCAGCCAGGCCCCTTGTCCGTGAATCGGATACAAAGCGGCAGAGGCGACACTGGCTGGATGCGAGGACGGCGGCTGGGCTCTCACCACGGACCTGACGTCCGGCCGCGCACGATAGATGGCGACATGTATCCAGGTTTCACCAGGCGCGCCCTGTGGCAAGACGTTTGCATCAATCTCAACCGTAATCAACTCGGTTGTGTTGGTCACGCTGCCCAGTGCAACTGGCGGTGTAATCACGAAATTGTTTGCGCCGGCGCGAACTGATACGTGACCAAATGCTGTCACGAGCGCCTGGCGCGCCAGCACATGGGAGGCCGTTGCCATCTGCTTTGCACGGTCTGCTTGTGCCGGCGGTTGATCAAGCATGTTTGATCTAAACTGAGTTCATCTCCGGATCGTTCCTTTTACGACGCTTCGATCCGGACGGGCATCGAGACAAAGCCGTGCACAAAATTCGACAGGTTTCGCTCTGCTTCGCCCACCACGGAAATCTTCGGGTGACGCTTGAGCAGTTCTTCCCAGAGTATGCGTAACTGCGCCTCGGCGAGACGGCTGCCAACACAATGGTGAATACCAAAGCCAAACGACAGATGCTGCCTGGGCTTGGTGCGATCAATCAGAAACTCATTTGCCCGATCAATCATGCTGTCGTCTCGGTTAGCTGAGAGGTACCACATCACCACACGCTCACCTTTGCGAATCTGTTGATCGGCCACCATGACATCTTCTTTTGCAGTCCGAGCCATGTGAGCCAGAGGGGTTTGCCACCGAATGATTTCAGGCACGAGCGTTTTCACGAGATCGGGGTTTGCGCGCAACTTCCCGTACTGCTCCGGATGCTCGTTGAGCGCCAGCAGCCCGCCCGTGATGGAATTGCGCGTCGTGTCGTTGCCGCCCACGATCAACAGAATCAGCGTGTCCATGAACTCTTTCGGGTTCATGTTTCGCGTCGCCGGTGAGTGCGCCATCATCGAAATGAGGTCGGGAGAAGGGGGCTGATTCACGCGGTCGTTCCACATCTGTGTGAATCGCGCGAGGCACTTGGCCAACTCAGCCTGGCGCATTTCATACGACTCTACCGGGCCATTGTCTTTGGGGTGCCCAGTGGCAATGTCAGACCAATATGGCAGCAGGCGGCGTTCTTCGAACGGAAAGTCAAACAGCGTGGCGAGCATGCGGGTGGTCAGTTCAACCGACACGGTTTCCACCCAGTCAAAGGTTTCATTGGTAGGTAGCGACTCGACAATATCGATCACATGCTCGCGAATGATGGGCTCAAGCCGAGCGACATTAGGCGGCTCGGCAACCGGGCTAACGGTTTTGCGCTTAATGTCATGCTCGGGTGGGTCCATTTCAATGAAACTGGCGCCTTCGCGCGCGCCGCCGCCGGGTAGCGTGATGCCGCCTAGCCGGCCGTCGGAAGAGAACACTTTATGGTTCATTTCAACCGACATGATGTCGCGGTAACGGGTAACCGACCAATACGGGCCAAAGCGGCTCTCGGCGCACCAGTGGACAGGCGCATCACGCCGCAGGCGCGCAAAATACTCCCCGATGCTATTGTCACGGTGCAGGTAGCCATCACTGGGGTCAATAGACTCGAGCGGCATCGTCCAGGCCGGATGGTCTGCGACCTGTCCGGTGATTGGCGGGCTAATAGAACGATTGTGTTGGGCGGGGCTGATTGCCACGATTGACCTCGGCGCTAACCGGTTAGTTGTCTCTGGGGTCAGTGTAGCGTGTGCTCCGATTCGGGCAAATCATGCGAGGGAGGCCATGATGCTAAGTGCATCTCAAATTGAGCAATATCACCGGGATGGTTATGTCATCCCAGACATCACCTTACCGACTGACGTGGTTGAGGCCATTGCTGCTGAGCACTCACGATTACTTGAGAAGCATCCCGAGTTTGACCAATATTGCCCTGCGCTACTCGACTTGGCGCCCGGTTTTCTGCCGTTTTGCGGACAAAGCGAAGTGCTCGACGCGGTCGCTCAACTGATCGGCCCAGACATTGCCCTGTGGAATTCGAGCTTTTTTGCCAAGCCGGCTGGGGTGGGTAAACGCACCCCCTGGCACCAGGACGGTGAGTACTGGCCGATTGTGCCGCTGGCAACTTGTACGGCCTGGCTGGCGATCGATGAGTCCACGACTGAAAATGGCTGCTTGCGTGTTATTAAAGGCTCTCATAAAGACCGGCGCCTGCGTGCCCACAATACTTTGCCAGCAGGTACCGAGGTCTTGACCCAGGAGCTGGATGCCCGGGAGTTTGATGAGTCGCAAGCCGTCGATATTGAGCTCAAACCAGGCCAGTTTTCGCTGCATGACGTCTACCTGCTACATGGTTCTGAGCCCAATCAGTCGCAACGCTCGCGCAGGGGCATGACCATGCGTTTCATGCCCACCAGCAGTACGTTCGATCGGCACCTGGCCAAGCAGAAATCTGAGCAGATGAACATAACTGACCATTCACGGCGGTCGGTCTTCCTGATGCGGGGAAAAGACCTCGCCGGCACGGCCGACATCCGGCAGTTCTCTTAGGCAATCGGCTGAGATCGACTACCATCTGCGCTTCGTTTGATGTTTGCTGACTGGAAAGATGACTGATAAAGCAGGGCGCCGGCCATGAAGTGGCAAATGGCCGAGAATTCACTGTTCGCAATGTTGCTGCGAGCCCCGTGGTACACCAGCGTGGGCTTATCGCTCGCGTCGGTTGGCTTGAGTTTCGCATTGCTGCCGGGGCCGTATGTGGTGTTTGGCCTGGCGGCCTCACTACCGTTTATCGGCATTGCGTGTTACGTCCTGTACAAACTCGCCCAGAAGCCTCGCGCCTCGGTGGTTGAGGCGGTTGATGGTCGGATGCGCCAAATGAATGCGAAGGAGTTCGCTGCCGAGCTCACCCGCTTGTTTCAACAGTCAGGCCATACGGTAGAGCCCGGCAAAAAGCCGCCGGTTGACCTGGTCGTGACCAAGGGCTGGCGCGTTAGCCTCGTGAACTTTAAGAAGTGGAAGGCTGCCCATCTGGGCATTGAGCAAGTGCGCAGCCTCTATGAACTCAAAGATGAGCACGAGGCCAACAACGTCAAAATTGTGACCCTGGGCCGGGTGTCTGAAACCGCAGGCAAATATGCGCAGGAGCACAACATTGAAATCGTGGGCGCGGAACGGCTCGCCGAGATGATGTCAGAACGGGCGGCCTGATGACCGGCGTGGCAGCTGGCTCAGACCCACGCCGAATTCTGGTGTTGTTCGCCCATCCCGCGATTAGGCAGTCGGAGGTGAATGTTCGCATGGCGCAGGCGGCTGAGGCCGTTGACGGGGTCACGCTGGTTGATCTATACGCCGAATATCCAACCTTTGAAATTGACATTGATCGCGAGCAGAAGCGGCTTCTTGAACATGATGTTGTGATCTTTCTGCATCCGCTTTATTGGTATTCGACGCCGGCCATCCTCAAAGAGTGGCAAGACCTCGTGCTTGAGTATGGTTTCGCCTATGGGGCAGGCGGCGACGCTTTGCACGGCAAGATCTTTTTCAGCGCCATCAGCGCGGGCGGCGGTAAAGACGCCTACCAAAAGACAGGTTCCAATCTGTTTTCCATCCGGGAACTCCTGCAGCCGCTCGAGCAAACAGCCAACCTGTGCCACATGGTTTACTTGCCGCCGTTCGTGTTATTTAAGGCGCGTAGCGCGCAAGAAGAAGGGCGGGTCGATCCTCACCTTACCCAGTGGCGTGAAATTCTCATTCAATTGCGCGACCACCAACTAGACGTCACGGCTGCGCGGTCATTGCCCCGCCTGAAGCTCTCCCTGCTCACGACTGAAGAAGACTGAAACACCATGCAAGCTGCCCTGATCGATGCCTTCATTTACCTTTGTGCAGCGGTCATCGCAGTACCCCTGGCAAAACGCCTGGGACTTGGATCAGTGCTTGGCTACCTGATTGCCGGCGTGCTAATCGGACCGGTGTTTCAATTGGTCGGTGACGAAACCGAAACATTGCAGCACTACGCTGAATTTGGCGTCGTGATGATGCTTTTCCTGGTGGGCCTGGAGGTTGAGCCCAAGCTGCTGTGGCGCATGCGCAAATTGCTGTTTGGTTTGGGTGGCCTGCAAGTGGTGCTCACGACGAGTGTGCTCACCGGCCTGTTCGTTCTGCTGGGCCAGCCGTGGCAAATCGCGTTGACGATTGGCATGATCTTTTCGTTGTCGTCCACCGCGATTGTCTTACAGACCCTCAATGAAAAGCGTTTGTCCGGCACGGACGGTGGGCGCGGCAGCTTTGCGGTGTTGCTGTTTCAGGATATCGCCGTTATTCCAATGCTTGCCATCATTCCGTTGCTGGCGCTGCCGGAGATGGCTGGGGTCGGGGGTGCGACCGCCGACGGGGGCCATGGGCATGGTGACAATATCGTCGCGGGATTGTCTGGCTGGGCCTACGCCGCTGTTCTAATGGCGTCGGTTGCGGTGGTGGTGTTGGGTGGTCAGTACTTAACCCGACCGATTTTCCGCTTCATCTCAACGGCTCGCTTACGAGAGATATTTACCGCTGCCGCTTTGCTGTTTGTCATTGGCATTGCACTGCTTATGGGCCTGGTCGGTCTATCTCCGGCGCTGGGGGTGTTTTTAGCTGGCGTGGTATTGGCTAACAGTGAATACCGGCACGAACTTGAGTCCGACATTGAGCCGTTCAAGGGATTGCTGCTGGGCTTGTTCTTTATCACTGTTGGTGCCGGCATTGATTTCGGTGTCTTGTTCAATCAGTTCGGTCTTGTCATTGGCCTGACTGTGGCGTTAGTGGCGAGCAAGGCTTTGGTGTTGGCTGCGCTTGCCTGGTTGTTCAAACTGCGCGGCAGTCATGGGCTGCTGTTAGCGCTGGGTCTTGCGCAGGCCGGCGAGTTTTGCTTTGTGTTGCTGAGTTTTGCCCTTCAGAACAGCGTGATTGATCCGCAACTCGCGAAAACGCTTTCGTTGGTGGTGGCATTGTCGATGTTGATGTCTCCGTTGCTGTTCATCGCCCACCAGGTCCTTAATGCCCGTCTGGATGACAAGCAAAATCGTGAGCCCGATGAGATCACCGAAAAGGGGGCGGTGATTATTGCCGGCCACGGACGCTTTGGACAGATTGTGAATCGCTTTCTGGTCGCTAACGGTCACAAGACGGTGGTGTTGGACCATCGCGCGGAACTGGTCGATGGGATGCGCCGATTTGATGTGCAGTCGTTTTACGGTGACGCGTCGCGCCCAGATCTTTTGGCTGCTGCCGGCCTGCAGGAAGCCTCGGCTCTGGTGGTGGCCATTGATGACCAGGAGCAGGCTGTGGCCATCATTGAATATGCCCGGCGCGAGCGGCCAGACTTGAAGATCGTTGCTCGCGCTTATGATCGCCAGCATGTGTATCGCCTCTACAAAGCCGGCGCTAACGACATTGTTCGTGAAACTTTTGACTCGGCGCTGCGAGCAGGCAAGTACACCTTGAAGTCACTCGGCGAGCATCCCTTCCGAGTTGAAAAGGCCGCGCGACGCTTTTACGACCATGATCGCGACACCATCGCGCAACTGGCAAAACTGTGGAACCCGGAAGTTAGTATTTTTGAAAACCAGTCTTACCTGGACCTCGCGCGCGAGCGGACGCGCATGATGTATGAGGCGATGGATTCGATTGATGCGGATGGCCCTGGCAGGCAGGAGCGGGCGTGGGCACCGCCGCCGCGACAAACAGAGAAAGACAGGTTAGACGCAGATGAGTAATTCCACAACGCTAACAGTCTCTTCATCGGTAAGCTGACAGCTGTCAATCGCGCTCCACGCCACAAGACTTGCGTATCACGCCAATCGCCTTCAAAGGCGCCAGTTGGAGTTCACACCAAACATGAGCTTAAACTCTGCTAGGCTTTCTTGCCCTATTTTGCGGGCGCGCTTAGTGTTCAGGAACAGTCTAATTCAAACGTGAAAGTGGACTAAAACCTCATAGCGGACCTTAGTTTACTGTCCTTGTTTGGGCGACATTAAGACGCTGGCGATTTCCAAAATCGGGCCTAGATCCATACATTAGAAGACTGATAGAGCAATTGACATTGTTTGTTGCACGCGAGCGGAGCTTTCTCCCGCTGCACGTTGGGTAAATGCAAGGCTAATTTGTTCCACCAAATATCGCGCCATTAAATCGGTAGGCTGTTCGCTTTCCCATTTCCCAGAGTGGCGACAT
>JBGCFG010000085.1:0-23832 GCA_045106815.1 Burkholderiaceae bacterium
CGCCGGGCAATTTCAGTTTTGCCGACACCGGTGGGCCCGATCATCAAAATGTTCTTGGGCGTGATTTCGGAGCGAAGTGGCTCTGCAACTTGTTGACGCCGCCAACGGTTTCGTAAAGCAATGGCCACAGCACGCTTGGCATCTTGTTGGCCAACAATGTGTTTGTCGAGCTCGGAAACAATTTCCGGTGGGGTCATGGTTGTCACAGAACTTCCACAGTGTGATGTTGATTGGTGTAAATACAAAGATCGCCCGCGATTGCGAGCGACTTCCTCACGATGACTTCGGGGCTCAACTCGGTGTTTTCAAGTAAGGCGAGCGCCGCGGACTGTGCATAAGCACCGCCTGAGCCAATGGCCACCAGGCCATGCTCAGGCTCAAGCACGTCACCGTTGCCGGTTATTGTCAGGGAATGCTCAGCATCAGCAACCGCGAGCATGGCCTCCAGGCGGCGCAGCGTGCGGTCTGTACGCCAGTCTTTTGCCAGTTCCACCGCTGCCCTCAGCATCTGGCCTGAGTGCTTTTCAAGTTTGGCCTCAAAATGCTCAAACAGGGTGAAAGCGTCAGCGGTGCCGCCGGCAAAGCCAGCAATCACCTTGTTGTTATGTAAGCGGCGAATCTTGCGCGCGCTACCTTTGATGACAATATTGCCGAGGGTGACCTGTCCGTCACCGCCCAGGGCGACTTGATTGCCGCGCCTGACCGACAGGATTGTGGTGCCGTGATACTGCTCCATGCGTTCATTCGGCTTGCAGGGCGCAAGCCGCCTCTAAATGAGAAAGAACGCTAGATCTTACGCCGTCTGATTTCAGACATCTCGTGGATGCCCATGACCAGCATCAGTGCATAGACCAGGAAGTTGGGTTCAATGAACTGAACCTTGCGCCCGCGCGCCATCATGCTGGCCAACTCGTTGAGCATTTCACCAGCAGCGGTAAAGTCCATGATCCGCAATGCCCGGCAATCGAGCCGGACCGTGCTATTGGACTCGGCCACCTTGGCCATGGCAGCCCGCTCCTCTTCGATCTTGCCGGTGAGCTCGCCCTTGAGCATGAGACGACTGTTAACCACCTCCACAGACCGAGCGCCAGGCTCTCCACCTTTATCTGCTGTTGCCGGGGTCGAGGCAATTTCGTCGGCCATCTTGAATTTGCCCGGCAAGGCTTCCCAAGGTGGCGGCGAAACTTCAAACGTAACGCAGTAATCGATACTCAAGTCATCAAATCGTGCTTGCTCGCCCATCAAGCGAAGCAACAACAAGGTCAATTGCCAAAAGTATTCAGTCTCGTCAAGCCGGCCAACCTCAATGTGTTCGGTGACCAATTCAAAGAACGATTCAACACCATTGAGCGCAATGGGATAGTCCAGCTCTGAAAAACGGGAAATGAGTCGATGAACTTCCAGCGCTGAATCTGCATCCATCTGGCGTACACCAGATAAATCAAGCGAACACTCGCGCTTATTGCCTGCCGCGCGAATCAGTTGATCGACAAACTTGGCAAAGGTGCCATCAAGCTCGCGCGGCGCGATGATGCTCGACGGACTTGAGCGTCGGTCATTGTTTTTGCGCTTGTCTGGCGCTCGGAGCGCATCGTTCCAAGTAGGAGGGGAAGACTCTGTAAGGCTTGCGTAGCGAATCGCTAGGGAATCAAACTCGTCGCGCGCGCCCATCACTTGATACAGGTCAAACAACATCTGCCAGGCGAGAATCTGATGAGGGTGGCTGAGCTCATTGTCTTCAAGCGCACCAATCAGCGTATCGGCAGTTGCATTGTATTGACTGTTGGAATAAAGAATTGCCGCTTCTTCCAGTTGCGGCGGTAAAGAGCCGTCAACGATATCGATCGCCAGATCATCTTCAACTTCATTCGCGCGGCGTCCGCCCGCGGTCGTTGCGCCGGCGGTAGCCGGACCAGCGATCATGGAGGTCGGGCTGACGAACTCAAGATCCGCAATCGAATCGGGTGACGCCTTGGTAGGCATCGCCGCGGTGGCATTCACGTCAACCGTCTCGGCGTGAGTGGGCACCCCATTACCGACATTGAATGATGATTCAATGCCGTCTTCTTTGTCATTAAGCGCCTGTAGCAACTCGATTGCGGTGGGCTTTGACCCAGCAGGCATATCAGCGGTGGCGGCTGCCACGCGCTCAGCTTCAATAGGCGGTTCTACACTTGTCTGGGGCTCGGCCACGGCGACGCCGCCGCCGGTTGGCGTGATATCGGTTAACGCATCCGCAATGATCTCGTTTTCAATTTGATCGATTTTCTCCGCTGTGCGACGCGCTGCCTCACGGGCTGCGTGCTCTGCGTCAACAGTCGGCGCACCATTCCCACCACGACCATCGCTGGCCTTGAAAGCCGAGGAATTGGAAGCGTTGGAGCTTGTTGGAGCGGCCACGGAACCGGCACCTTTACCCTTTCGGGTATCGGCTTTATCCTGGCGGCGGAAGAGAGAAAAAACCATGCAAGATCAAACTGTTTTGACCAATTCAGTCTAGCATGTGGACCCGTTCAATTAGGCTGTGGCCAACGCCGCAGGTCTGCGGGAAACGACCTCATGTCCGCGCTTATCTCTGTTGCGAAGCGACCCTCAAATGAGCGGCGCTTGAGTTCCGACAGACGGTCTAAGGTAAGCGGCAAGCGACTCCTCACCCTGACCGTCACAACACTGATTTCGGCCTAGTCACCGAACATCTTTTGACGCAACTCGCGACGTTGTTGCGCCTCGAGTGCAAGCGTCGCTGTTGGGCGCGCCATGAGTCGACCAACCCCAATGGGCTCACCTGTCTCTTCGCAATAGCCATACTCGCCTTCATCAATGCGAGCCATGGCTTGTTGAACTTTTTTCAGGAGCTTGCGTTCACGATCCCGAGTACGTAGCTCAAGCGCATGCTCTTCTTCGATCGTTGCCCGATCAGCAGGATCCGGCACGATGACCGTTTCGCGAAGATGCTCGGTTGTCTCGCCCGCGTTGGACAAAATATCCTGCTCCATCTGACGCAGCTTTTCACGGAAGAATGCGAGTTGAGCCTCATTCATATAGGCAGACTCAGGCATCTTCAACAGTTCTTTTTCGGTGGGTATTTTGACTTCTTTAACAGCCATGATTCCTAGGCTCCTATTCGGCAAGCAATTGCTGGCTTAGGCCAGACACTGCTCCAAACCCTTAATAAAGGTCTCTTTGGGCAGATTCCGTCCAATAAAGACCATCTTGCTCGACTTTTTCTCGTCCGCTCGCCACTTTCGTCCCATGTCGGCGCCCATCATCATGTGGACCCCCTGGAAAACGGTTTGTCGATCAGACCCTTTCATGTAGAGCACACCCTTGTAACGAAGCATGTTTTCGCCGTAAACCTGGATCAGGCCAGAGAGGAAATCCTCTAGCTTGCCCGGGTCAAACGGTTTCTTTGCTCGAAACACAAACGATGCAATCTCTTCACTGTGTTCATGCTCGCTGTCTTCGAGAAAATCAGGATCAATGTCGAGAACGGCATTGAGATTGAACCCTCGAATATCCAAAACCTCTTTGACATCTACCTCGCCGAAAACAACCGGCATCAGCTTAGCGCGCGGGTTCAACTGAACCAGCCGCTTTTTCAGTTTGTCTTGTTCGTCAGAGGAAGCAACGTCAACCTTACTCATGAGCAATCGGTCAGCGAATGCAACCTGCTCTTTGGCCTCACGCGTTTCGTCCAGTTGTGCATTACCGTGCTTCGCGTCAACGACAGTCAGTACAGCGTCAAGCAAGAAATACTCGGCAATCTCATCGTCAATGAAAAAGGTCTGGGCAACCGGTGCCGGATCAGCCATCCCGGTGGTCTCAATCACTACACGATCAAATGAAATGTCACCAGCCTCGCGGCGCTCTCGAAGATCACCCATAATGCGAACGAGATCACCGCGAACCGTGCAGCAGATGCAGCCGTTGTTCATCTCGATGATTTGTTCGTCAGAGCTTTGAGTCAGCAGTTCGCCTTGCGCCAGAATTTCGTTATCAACGCCTTCAGCGCCGAACTCGTTCTCAATAACCGCGATTTTCATGCCGTGGTTTTCGGTCAAAACGCGATTTAACAGCGTGGTCTTACCGCTGCCGAGAAAGCCGGTCAATATCGTGACGGGCACATGGGTGCTCACGCTCGTGTTCATTTTGTACGTTCCATCATTAGTACATCCAACTCGGTACATCGAACTCAGTACATTGAATCAGTACAGACCTCAGTGCAGCTATCTCAGTACAGCTATCTCAGTGCAGATAATTCTCTGTCACCAGCACGCGCCGCAAGGTGCCGTCGCGCAATGTCTCCGTTCTTTGAATTCATTTCAAAGTGACGGCGGATTGTACTGGCACCAGGCCGAAAACTCTAATCCGCATATTTGGGGATGCAATCCACCCTTAAAGCCTGATCCGGCGGAGACTCCGTACTTCCAGCGAACCCGAATCAAGCGATCAGATTGCCCCTCCAGCCGTGTGGCTCCGGGCACCAGTTGGTGAACGGTCGGAGCCGACGGCTGAACGGCCGCGATTTGGGATTTCATGCAACGAGATCACCCCGAAAACGCCCACATACCGCGTTTTCCCGACTAGCTTCTGTCCGCTTGTCAGTCGCTTCTCTTGGCCAGGGGCGACAAGTTATCCCCCTAATGGTCCACAAGGAGAATTTGACTCGTCACTGCCCGATGGGCCCCTGTTCTGGTCGTGCTGCCGGTTTATCCACAAGGACAGCACAAGCCGCTCACATCTTATCCACAGGCAGACGGCAGTTTATCCACAATTTTAGTGCCGTCAAATGCCTCGACAAACCAATGAGGCGAGTTCTTCAGGACTTATCCACCGATCGCCTGGCACGTGGATGTGCTTCGTCGTACACCTTGGCCAGCCTTTGGAAGTCCAGTGCCGTGTAAACCTGTGTCGTGGCGATGCTCGCATGCCCAAGCAACTCCTGTACGGCCCGCAAATCACCGCTGGACTGCAACAGATGGCTCGCAAACGAGTGGCGTAACACATGAGGATGAACGTTGGCTGGGATACCCTGTTGTCGAGCGAGCCGCTTGAGCCGGGCCTGAACGCTCCTGTGCGACAGACGAGTTCCACGAAGGCTTAAAAACAGGGCTCGCTGATCACTCCCCGCGTGCTCTTGCAGCCACTCCGAGCGAATCTCGAGCCACTTACCAAGGGCGTGTAGCGCTGCCTTGCCCACCGGGACTGTCCGAGACTTGCTGCCTTTGCCCAGCACAGTCACCTGCGCCTCGGCGACGTCCAGCCATGAGCTGGAAGCGTAGGTCCCAACAGAGGCGTCAGGCTCCTCAAAATAAGCGGCATCCAGTGAGCACAGTTCGGCAAGGCGCAAGCCACTGGAATAAAGTAGTTCAAGCATGGCCTTATCGCGCTGACGCTCGAATCGCTCGCCCGGCTGATAGTTGGCCAACTGATTGGCCATATCAGGGCTGAGCGCTTTGGGTAGCCGCCTGGGCGCGCGCGGGGCGCGGATACCGCGAGCCGGATTGGCCCGGGAGGCGTCACCTGATGGTTGCGCCAGGGCACAAAAATCAAACAAGCCTCGCCAAACAGACAAGCGTTGAGCAACTGTTCTGGGTGACAGGCCCGACCTCGATAGCTGAGTCACCCATTGCCTCAGTTGACGCGCGGTAATGTCTTGCGGCTGTGTTGAACCAGCCAGTTGCGCAAGACTGCGCAAAGCCTGTCGATAACTGAGCAAGGTCCGCGGACTGTAGCCACGTTCTTTATCTAACTGCTCGAGCCATTGAATTGCGATTGCTGGCAGGCTGGGCTCTTTGTCACCCTGAGCCGGGCCGCCAGGCAGATTAGGCCCAGGCTCCGAGCGCGGCTTGGCAGAGCGTTTACGAGCCTCAGGCTTGCGTTGCGTCAACGGCCTTATCCTGAGGCATCAGGCGTGCAAGCGCCGCACTCGCAACCTCGGCAATACGGTCCAGAAACGCTGTTCCCATGCCTTTCTGGAAACGATCGGCGTCGGGCGAGCCGAACACGATCAGACCCGACGCCCGCGGGCTCACCCCACTGCGCAGCGGCAGCAGCGCCACGGAGCGGGCATGCGCGCCTTTCTCAGGCAGCCAGCCGATGGGAGCGAGATCATTCTTGAGGCCACAATAGGGAGCGTGCAGCTCATCGAAGTACCGACGCACCTCGGCTTCTACCGGCGCGGCAAACGGCTGCTCGGCAAACTCGGGGGCAACGCGCCAAAGGCGAAGCACCACCTGCGGCACTTTGAATTGATCGGATAGCGCCGCTTCAATTCGGGCGGGCACTTCGGCCGGGTCGCGCACGATCAAAAGCTCACGGGTGAACCGAGCCAGACGGTCTGCGATCTCATCATTTTCCTGTCCGACTCGCACCAGATCTGCAAGGCGTGCTTCCAGTGCGCGCTGTTTATCTCGCAATACTTCGAGCTGACGCTCCTGCAGCGAAATGGCACGCCCCTCATTCGGATTGGGAATCACTACCCCGGCGAGTACATCGCCATAGCGCGTGAAAAAATCTGGCGTTTGAACGAGGTACTCAGCCAAATCAGCCTCACTAAATTCTGACGATGCGTGTTCATCCTGAGTGCGGTTTTGATCCACATTGATTCCTGGTTCATGTTGCGCGCTATCGTCATCGGTCTCCGATCCCTTTTCCGCGTCACCGGCCATCATGGTCTGCATGTTTGGAGGCTTCCTCTTATGTTTATTAATGTTGTCGTGGCGTGTTGATTGAATCGCTATTGACTACCTAATGCGTAGGCAATGTGTTGAGATCGATCTCACCTTCGTAAACCTTGACCGCATTGCCAGTCATAAAGATGGACGCATCGGGCAAACCTGACCACTGCAATCGCAAGCTGCCGCCGCGCGCCTGTAGATCAACTGTTTGATCAAGCAAACCAAGCCGAATCCCCATAGCAACAGCGGCGCAGGCGCCTGTACCACAGGCCAGAGTTTCGCCGGCGCCGCGTTCGTACACGCGCAAGCGCACACTTCCCCGACTAATGATTTGCATGAACGCCGCGTTGACCCCTTGAGGAAAACGCTCGTGCCCAACGATTAGCGGACCTTCAATCGTGACGGGCGCCTGATCAACATCGTCAACAATTTGCATCGCATGAGGATTTCCCATCGAGGCCACCGCCAGCAGTCGGGTCTGTCCATCAACCGAAACCGGCCACTGCTCGCTTTCCCCGCACGGCACGGCTGTAAGCCCCGCCGCATTGAATGGCACTGCCTGCAGATCAAATCGTGGGGCGCCCATGTCGACGGTCACGTTACCGTCATCAAGCAGTTGCGGCTCGATGACCCCGTTCATGGTTTTAACTCTGAGCCGCTGTTTGTCGCTTAAGTTTTGATCGCGTACGAAACGCACGAAACAACGCGCACCGTTGCCACAATGCTCCACTTCATTGCCATCACTATTGAAAATGCGGTAGCGAAAATCGATGTCGGGTGCATCATCTTCTTGGACTGGCTCGACCAACAGAACCTGATCTGCGCCCACACCAAAGTGCCGACTGGCCAGCGCTCGGTATTGCGCTGCGGTCAGTTCGATGGGCTGAGTCACACCATTGAGCATGACAAAGTCATTGCCCGCGCCGTGCATTTTGGTGAATCGCAATTGCATCGGCTGATTATCCCCGATCAGTAGAAGGAACGCTCCTGCTCAGGCCGGGTTTTGAATCGCTTGTGGCTCCAAAGATACTGTTCAGGGGCTTCCAAAACGCGCTGCTCAATGAAATGGTTCATTCTGCGCGTGGCCTGCTCCAGATCATCGCCTGGGTAGTCGGTCCAGGGTTCGTAAAATTGCACGTGATAGCCCGATCGAGTCATGGTCGTGACACAGGGCACGACCGCAGCTTTCGTCATCTTGGCCAGACGAGCCATCGAGGTCACCGTGGCCGCAGGCACGCCAAAGAACGGAACAAATAAAGCATCTCGCGCGCCAAGATCCATATCAGGCAAAAAGTAAAACGGAATACCCGCCCGCAAAATGCGGACAGCACCGCGAACCCCGTCATTACGAAGCACCATCTTTGACCCATGAAATCGCGACCGCCCTTCGGTCATTGCACGCGTCAGCGTCGCGCTGCTCTGCTGCGCGTACATTGAGTCGACGCGCATCTCGAGTTGAAAGCGTAATCCGCCAGCATCGAGTCCAACGAAATGGGGTGCTAAGACGATAACGGGTTTGCCGGCGAGCCCTTGTACATGTTCCAGCCCATCGACGGTGCACAAGCGACGCATACGCGCTGGCTCACCAAACCAGAAAATAAATCGCTCAAAGAAACTGGCAACAAACGCATGGAAATGACGGATAGCAACCTGTCGCCTGCGAGCAGGTGTCCAGTGCGGAAAACATAAGCCCAGGTTGGTGAGCGCAACGCGCCGGCGCCCGCCAGCCAGTAGCCAGATAAGCCAGGCCACTGGCCACGAAAGATCGCGAAGAACCGCCAGCGGCAGGCGCGCAATCGTTTTTAACACCCAGAGGCCGACACCGGCCAATTGCTCACGCATTCGCTCTACCGCAGGGAGGTATCTGCACTCGCCTGGCGTCTGGCCTCTCGGCGTGAGTGCCCGGCCTTGAGCAGGTCAGCGTTGCGATTATCCTGAACGCCTGGCGGGCGCTTGTATCGGTTGTAGCCCCATATGTATTGCTCGGGCATGCGCCGGATCAGGCGTTCAAAGTGCTTGTTGATGATCTCCGGGCTGGGAGTCTCATCAAACGATTCAAAGTGCATGCGCCAGCCTCGCCCGCCTGCAAGACGCTCAGCCATGGCAAGCACGACAGTGCAATCGGTCATTTCGACTAGTCGCTGCGGCAAGGTCATGGTGTAGGCGGGCTGACCGAAAAATGATGCCCAGATGCCATCGCCCGCAGTCGGCACCTGATCAGGCAGCAAGCCAACGATGTCTCCGCGCCGGAGGGTTCGCAACATGGTGCGTACGCCACCTACTGTGGGGGGCACCGCTTCGATGCCCTCGACCGCGCGCGCCGCTATGAGCCAACGCCTGACCCAATCAATTTTGGGCGGCTTAAATAACACCGTGATGGGCCGACGCGCCGCGTAGTACCGAGCACCCATTTCAAACGACCCCAGATGCGGAGTCAGGATGAGCACCCCTTTGCCGCGTCGCTCCGCCTCCTCGATGGGATCTGTATCAGCGGTGAACACCTTGCGGCTGATTTGCCTGGGCTGGTGAGTCCAAACGTAAGGGCATTCAGCTACCATCCGGCCTGCTTCCATAATGGCCTGGCGACGCACTGATCCTCCCCCGTAGCCGGCCATTTGCATGTTGTTAGCCAGTTTGCGCCGATAGCCGGGAGAAGCAGCCCAGGCAACGATCCCAATGAGGGAACCGCAGAAACTCGCCACCGACAACGGCACGTAGCCCAGCAAGCGCAACAGCACTGGCAAGCGTGCGCTAGTCGGTGCGGGCGGCGTTATGGGAGGCTGTTTAGCGGTGGCTGACGCGGGACTTGCTGTGGTCATTCAGTATTCAGTTGGTAGAGACAAAAGGCTCGGAATCCAAGCCTTGAGGATACGACACCTTGGATATCGCTTGCTGGTGCCGTGTTGTTCTTCTCATGCTGACCTGAAAAATTTCCTATAATGACGAAGTCGCCGAGTTAAACGGACAACTTGCGGGGCGACCGAATGTCATGAGTAAGTAATCTTTTACCTTCGCATGGCATAGAAATTACCGCTAAAGCGTCGCCACTTCTGTCGAAGTCGGCTACGTGCCGATTGAGATTCCGCCCGAATCGCGGCGATACCCCAACTTGGTGAGTTTGTTGACCCACCTGCTGGCAGGATCGCGATGACCTTCGTGTGCGGACCAACATGCCTATTTTTTGGAGAAGTGTTAATGGCTGATTACCTGTTTACCTCTGAATCTGTGTCCGAAGGACATCCCGACAAAGTCTCTGACCAGATTTCGGACGCTGTTCTCGATGCTCTGCTCGCTCAAGACCCGAAGTCCCGGGTAGCCGCTGAGACGCTTTGTAATACCGGCCTGGTGGTGATGGCTGGCGAAATCACCAGCGACGCGGTGGTCGACTACATTCAAATCGCCCGTGACACCATTAAAGAGATTGGTTACGACAATACCGACTACGGTATTGACTACAAAGGCTGCTCTGTTCAGGTTTGCTACGACAAACAGAGTCAGGATATCAAGCAAGGTGTTGACGCCGCCCAGGACGACGATCTCGAACTCGGTGCGGGTGACCAGGGCTTGATGTTTGGTTATGCATGTCAGGAAACCCCTGAACTCATGCCAGCCGCTATCTATTACTCGCACCGCCTGGTCGAGCGCCAGTCCCAGCTCCGAAAAGACGGCCGTCTGGCGTGGTTGCGCCCGGATGCGAAGTCGCAGCTGACGCTTCGTTACGAAAACGGCGCGCCGGTCAGCGTTGACACAGTGGTGATGTCCACTCAGCACGCGCCGGAAATCTCTCAGGAAGATCTGCGCGAGGCTGTCATTGAGGAAATCATCAAGCCAGTCCTGCCAAAAGAACTCGTCAAGGGTGAAATCAAGTACCTGATCAATCCGACAGGACGATTCGTCATTGGCGGACCTCAGGGCGATTGTGGCCTGACGGGTCGTAAGATCATCGTCGATACCTATGGTGGCGCAGCACCGCATGGTGGCGGCGCTTTCTCAGGGAAAGACCCCTCCAAAGTTGACCGCTCCGCAGCCTATGCGGCGCGCTATGTTGCCAAGAACATCGTGGCGGCCGGTCTTGCCAAGCAGTGTCTGGTGCAATTGTCATACGCTATTGGCGTTGCCCAGCCGACTTCCGTTTGGGTCACGACTAATGGCACTGGGGCCGTGTCCGACGAGAAGCTCGCCGCGCTCGTCCGCGAACATTTTGACCTGAGACCCAAGGGCATTGTGAAGATGCTTGATCTGCTTCGTCCGATCTACCGCAAGAGTGCCGCCTATGGTCACTTCGGGCGCGATGAGCCTGACTTCACCTGGGAGCACACAGACAAGGCAGAAGCACTGAAGGCAAGCGCATAGCCGAGGTTGTAAGCCGAGATAAGAAAAGGGGCCGGAATATCCGGCCCTTTTTTTTTGGCCAACCCAAAAGACCCATAGAGGGGCAGGTGGCAAAGAAACCACGGGCGGCTTGAATGATCGCTCGTCGTAATGAAGAATGCAGGCCTACTTCGTTGCGATTTGTATCTTTTGGTTACATATCAAAAAGCGAGTTTGTCTGCCTGAATTGAGCTTGGCCTTTGTCTATTTCGCATCCTCTATCTTCTGACTCCCGCATATCGGTGAAGAAATACCGCCGAAACGCTAAATACTTCTCAAAAAAAGTGATTTGCCTAGACTGGTTTTGTTTTAGAACAACACCGCCTGGTAACTTTCATATGAATCGCTCCTCTCTGCTTCGCCCGCTGATCGTCGCGCTTTCGCTCGGCATGACAGGTTGCGCTTCAACCGCTTACGACGTGCCCGCCAAAACGGTACCGATGACCGCTTATAAGCAGTACGAATGTCGCGACCTCAAGAGCGAACATCAACGCGTAAGCGCGAAAGCCGACGACCTTGCAGCCCGGATTGACCGGGGGTTACTCGCGGAAAGACTCAAAATGGGTGTCGGAGTCGTGTTGTTCTGGCCGGCATTGCTCCTAATCGACAATCAGACTCAGCACCATCAGCAATTGGCCAGCTTGAAAGGCGAACGTAAGACGCTGTCTGAATCACTAAAAGCCAAGAATTGCGCATCGGCATCGCCAGAGGAGCAGCCCAGACAGGTGCTCAAACCAACACCCGACAGCCAAGTCGCCCGCCTCTAATCGACCGTCTGTCGGTCACCAGTTGGCCAAAACACCTGCTTTCCCCCCACGACCGACGTAACGAAAGCCCTAACCCAGGCGTCAGGCGACCAAAAGCCGCCATTCGGCGGAGATGGCCTCAACGCGATCACTGATTTGCTGACGTGGATCGAGCGTGTGGTTACAATGCTGTTCGTTTCGAGGAGCGTTGCGACGTCACTGCAAAGGTGGCGCCAGGCTCGAAATGCGGTGGCCAACCGGTCACTGAGATGTAACGGCGCTCGTTAACCCATGATCGACTCATGGCAACGACGAGCGCGGTGGCTTCCCCCCTTCTTCTCGCCCCGCCCGCCGCACGAATTTTGGCTAATCGGCTTTGTGGCCGATTGTTATGTCACTGCGGCCAAGCCTCTTCGATTGTCAGAGACGACTGAGCTTTAAGGAGCCTGTTTATGTCTGCTGTATTGAAACCCGCCGAGTCGTTTACCGACTATAAAGTTGCTGATATCTCGCAAGCTGGCTTTGGCCGTCAGGAAATCGCCATTGCTGAAACCGAAATGCCCGGCCTGGTCGCGATTCGCGATGAATTTGCCGCTTCAAAGCCGCTCAAAGGCGCGCGTATCTCGGGTTCATTGCACATGACCATCCAAACGGCTGTGTTGATCGAAACGCTCACGGCCTTGGGCGCCGAGGTTCGTTGGGCATCATGCAACATTTTCTCTACGCAAGATCATGCGGCCGCTGCGATCGCCGCGACCAACACGCCCGTATTTGCGCACAAAGGCGAAACACTGGACGAGTATTGGGAGTTCTCCCACAAGATATTTGACTGGGCCGATGGCAAGCCCTCCAACATGATTCTGGATGATGGCGGCGATGCCACCATGCTGATTCACCTGGGCGCGCAGGCTGCCAAAGACATCTCAGTACTGGATAAGCCCGGTAGCGAGGAAGAGGTTGCCTTGTTTAAGTCAATCAAGGCCAAGCTAAAAGAAGATCCTGAGTTTTACCAGCGCAACCTCGAGGCAATCGTCGGTGTCACCGAAGAAACCACCACCGGTGTCATCCGCCTGAAGCAAATGTCTGAGCGTGGCGAGTTGAATTTCCGGGCGATCAATGTCAATGATTCGGTCACCAAGAGTAAGTTCGACAACCTCTACGGCTGCCGCGAGTCACTGGTCGACGCGATCAAGCGCGCCACCGATGTCATGATTGCTGGCAAGGTCGCTGTCGTTGCCGGATACGGTGACGTGGGCAAGGGATCGGCGCAGGCACTGCGTGCTTTGTCGGCACAGGTCTGGATTACCGAGATTGATCCTATCTGCGCGCTGCAAGCAGCGATGGAAGGCTACAAGGTTGTCACGATGGAATACGCAGCCGACAAGGCGGACATCTTTGTAACCGCGACCGGGAACAAAGACATCATCCGCCAGGAGCATATGGCCGCCATGAAAGACCAGGCGATCGTTTGTAACATCGGCCACTTTGACAACGAGATTCAGGTCGCGTCGCTCGAAGGATGCACCTGGGAAAACATCAAGCCGCAGGTTGATCATGTGATCTTCCCCGATGGCAAGCGCATCATCTTGCTGGCCGAGGGCCGCCTCGTGAACCTGGGTTGCGCCACCGGACACCCGTCTTTCGTGATGTCTTCCTCGTTTGCGAACCAGACCATGGCTCAGATCGAGTTGTGGGCCAACAAAGACCAGTACGAAGTCGGTCAGGTCTACGTATTGCCCAAGCACCTGGACGAGAAGGTTGCTCGCCTGCATCTGAAGAAGCTTGGCGCACAGCTGACCGAACTGAGCAAAGATCAGGCGGACTACCTCGGTGTCGCAGTCGACGGCCCGTTTAAGCCTGAAGCTTACCGGTACTAAGCTCGCGTTCATCACTGAGTTGAGCTGATCTAATAGAACGGGCGCGGGGTTAGCTTCGCGCCCGTTTTTTTTAGAGAAATCGTCGACGAAAAATGGCTGTTCGAATTGATCAGAGGCTGGTCGAGTTAGGCCTGGCCGAATCCCGAGCCAAGGCTCAGGCCATGATTGAGCTTGGGCTTGTGACTTTGCAAAGACCGAATACGGAACCTGGCACTGCCACCAAGGCCTCGCTGCGTATCGGCCCGGAGGTTGCGTTGGTCGTTGATCGCAAAGCTCATGACCAGCCTGTCTCGCGGGCGGCTTTCAAGTTTGATGCGCTCATTGAGGCGGCAGGTCTCGACATGACGGACAGTCTTTGTATTGATGCTGGCCAAAGTACGGGCGGCTTCACCGAACGGCTAATAGATCAAGGCGTGCGATACGTACTCGGCGTTGAAGTAGGTCACGGCCAACTAGCAAGCAAACTGCGATCACATGACAGGGTTGGATGCCTGGAGCAAACGAATATTAAGTCGTGCACGCGCGAGTTGCTGGCACATTTTTTAATGCTTGAGAGCCAGTCCGCGCTTAGTGAACGATTGCTGAACAACGGCGCAGACATCGTTAGCGCCGACTTGTCTTTCATATCGCTTCGCAAAGTCATGCCAACGCTTGCTGCTTTGTTAGCCGACTCTGGGCATTTGTTGGCGCTGGTGAAGCCTCAATTTGAGCTTGGACCTGGCGCCGTGAACCGACGCGGCATCATCTCCGACAAGAAGCAACTTGGCGCTTTGCGGCATGAATTTGAACATGCGCTGGCCCTGAGTGGGCTTCAGATGATTCATTGGCTTAGCAGCCCGATTACAGGCAGTGACGGCAATACCGAGTTTCTGATGCATGCACATCGGCGCTCAGCACCATCCTTGCGCCAGTGATCTGGCGCCTTCAACCTGGCCTACCCGGCATACCAATATGACCCCCTCTTCGACCGCAACAACACCAGTCATCAGCTTTGAGTTCTTCCCGCCCAATACACCCGTCGGTGTAGAAAAGCTGGTGGGTACTCGAGCGAGTCTGAATGCGCTGAACCCGGCTTTCTATAGCGTGACTTATGGCGCCGGTGGCGCCACGCAGGAAAAAACCTACAACACCGTGAGCGATATGGCAGCAGAGGGGCTGGCTGTTGCGCCCCATATCAGTTGTATCGGTTCGACACGTGAATCAATTGCGGAGCTTCTTGCACGCTATCAGGCGCTTGGTGTCGACCGACTGGTCGCACTGCGGGGCGACCTACCCTCTGGTGCCGGGCCGCGACATGGCGGAGACTTTCGCTACGCAAGTGATCTGGTTACGTTCATACGAGAGACCACGGGCCAGGCCTTCCATATCGAGGTAGCCGCCTACCCAGAAAAGCATCCACAAGCGCAGACCTACCGAGACGACTTGAAAGCATTTGCGACCAAGATCGAAGCCGGGGCTGACTCGGCCATTACACAGTATTTCTTTAGCGCCGAAGCCTACTTCCGGTTTCGAGAAGACTGCGCGGCTGCTGGCGTCACTGCGCCGATCGTTCCCGGCATTATGCCCATCATGAATGCCACCCAGCTGATTAGATTCTCCGAGGCGTGCGGGGCCGAGATTCCGCGCTGGATCAGATTGAGATTGCTCGATATGGGCGATGATTTACCCGCAATTCGCCAGTTCGGTCACGAGGTGATCTGCCGCCTTTGCGAGCAGCTCATGGCAGGCGGCGCGCCTGGCCTGCACTTCTACACACTTAACCAGGCAGGTCCCACTGAATTGTTGTGTAAAGACTTGGGCCTGGGCCGTTCATGACGCCTGGCTAGCCTTTCGTCGCGTCTTATTCAACGGACGTGACCGCTCAGCCGCCAAGTCCTAACCATTCGCTCTGCGCGTCAGTAGTATGGCTGGATCAGATCAGATCAGAGCGATATGAGTACCGAAACCGCGCATCGCGCTTCTAGTAACAAACAGGCGCCCGCCACGGCAGGGCGAGGCTCGGCTGCGGCTGATCCTGCCGCCGACGCAGAGGTTAATCATCGCTACAAGATTATTTGTACAAAGCTCAAAGTCGGGATGTTTGTCGCGGAACTTGATCGTCCGTGGCTCGATACGCCGTTTCTGATTCAAGGGTTTAGTGTTGCAAGCATTGAGGAGCAGGCATCACTCGCTCGTCATTGTCGCTTTGTCTATGTTGATCTGGAAAAGTCAGACCCCTCGGTGGTCAACGACATTCTGGCTGCTCAAGAGCGCAAGCTGCCGATTAACGAAAGCAACAAGCAGTTCAAGTCGCTCAAGACTAACAAGAACGCTGGCACCAAGACGCCTGAGCATGTAAGTAAATCGCCCACCGAAGGGCGCGAGCGGTTCAATCGCTACATGAAACTGATTGAGCCAGAGAGCAACTTTGAACATCGCAAATCTGGATGGTTCGGTAGTTTGCTTGCATGGATTGATCGCTTGTTTGAAAAGCGCGAAGATCCCAAGGCCATCGCAGCGCGCGCCAAGGTGCGCGAACATGAAATTCGCAAGCTGGTACCGCGCACGGTCAAACTGGTTCAGCATGAAGACCGCGTCCCGGTTCAGGAAGAGTTGCCGCGCGCTAACCAGGCCTTCAAGAAAACCGAAAAAACGCTCAGAGATCTGGTGTCGAGCGTTAAATCTGGCAGCCTGCCGAACATCGACAAAGCTGAAGAAGTGGTTGGGGATATTGTTGAGAGCATGATCAACAACCCCGATGCGATGATGTGGGTCTCGCGCATGCGCGACAAGAACGTGACCACACTCGGCCATGCCGTCAAAGTCTCGCTATACATGGTGGCGATTGGCCGCCATATGGGTTTCCCGAAAGAGGAACTCTGCAACCTGGGCATGATTGGCTTGCTCGCAGATGTCGGCAAGACTAAGCTACCCAAGGCCGTGCTTGAAAAACCCGGCATGCTGACCCCGCAGGAATACACGGTTGTGAAAGAACACGTCAGGCTCGGCCTGGATGCGCTGCAACAACAAAAGCCGCTCGATGACGTTGTTTTTGAAGGCATTTCTCAGCACCATGAACGCCTCGACGGCTCAGGCTATCCGAAAGGCCTGAAAGGTCCGGAGATTGGGATCTACGGGCGCTTGGCGGCCATTGCCGACACTTTCTCTGCACTGATTACACCGCGCGCCTACGCCAACCCGGTTTCACCCCATGAAGCGCTGCTTAGCCTGTTTGAGTGGGCCGGTAGTTCTTTCCATGAACCCCTGGTAGAACAGTTTGTCCAAGCCGTTGGTGTATTCCCGGTAGGCTCAATGGTTGAACTATCAACGCATGAAGTCGCGATCGTTTTGGCACACAACAAAGTGCGTCGCCTGGAACCCAGGGTCTTAGTGTTGACTTGGCCTGACAAAACACCGCTAGCGACGCCAATTGAGCGTAACCTGTTTGATAAGCCTAAAGGCGCAGATGGTAAGCCTGTGCGAATTGTTCGCAGCGTTTCTGCAAACGAATATGACTTAGACATTGGCGACTACTATGGCGTTGAAATGGCTAATTCGAACCGACTTATTTAGCCGCCCACACTAATAGCCTGAACCTGTTTATATGACTGCCATCCATCACGTCGAAAAAAGAACACAAGCGCGGCTGACGCCTGATGAGCTTGTGCTTGAGTTGCGTGGCCGTCACGAGGGCTCTAATGAGCGTCGCACGGCCCTGCTGATTCTGCAACTGAACCGCTCCGATCGACTGCACGCACTGGCGCGCAGCCAAAGCGCCAATGAAGCGCTCCGGGAAGTGGCTAAGCGGGTGCGCGGCATCCTCAGAAAGAGCGACAGGTTTTGTTTTGTGACACCCGATGAAGTCTGGCTGCTGCTCTGTGATTTACCGAGCGAGTCACTGGCTGAATTGGCCGGCAAAACGCTACGTGAATCATTGATGCGTCCGATTAACGTCGAACATGAAGACGACAGCAATACTGTTGTCCAGCTACGCCCAGTCATTGGTGGTTGCTGGGCACCTGGCGGTGCGGTGTCTGACCCGATGACAGTTGTCAACGCCGCCGCCTCTGCGGTAACAAGAGCACGCAATTCAGATGAACATGTGCTGGTCACCAAACTCGATTCAGATGCAGCCATCGTTCACCGCGCCTCGCTTGAAAGAGAGCTACGCGCCGCGCTCTATAGCAACGAGCTAGATGTTTACTTTCAGCCGCAAATTAACCTTAAAGACGGCCAGTGCGTTGCTGTTGAAGCGCTTATCCGCTGGCACCGCGCGGATGGCCGCGCCGTTAACCCGCAACTGATTGCCTCAGTCTGCGAGGAGCGCGGTATGATGGCCCAACTGACTCAATACGTCTTGAATACCGCTCTGCGGCACCAGATGTTCTGGCGTACTCAGGGCATTGATGTCTCGGTCGGCATCAACCTGTCGGCGGTTACCTTGTCTGATGCTGCGTTTCCGGCACTAGTAGGCCAGGCACTCAGCACCTGGAATATTCCAGGCGACAAACTTCTTTTGGAGTTAACTGAGAGTTCAATTGTTCAGCACGAAGTCAGCGCCATCGAGTTTATGCGCCGGCTCAAAGAGCACGGTTGCAAGCTCGCCATCGATGATTTTGGTACCGGCTACTCATCGTTTTCGTATTTGCGGCAGTTCCCCCTTGACGAACTCAAGGTGGATCAATCGTTTGTGCGTAACATCGCGACCGATCAGGGTGACCGCCAAATCGTGTCAGCGCTAATCGATCTGGCTCACACCTTTGAAATGCATGCGCTGGCCGAGGGCGTTGAAAAAGCCGAGGCGGTCAAGGTGCTTACTGAACTTGGCTGCGATCGTGCGCAGGGATATCACTACGCCCGCGCGATGCCACCGGGAGACTTTGCCGGCTGGTATGCCGCCTACAACACGCAACGCGCCGAGCAGCAAGAAGCCTAATCACGCCAGGCTCAACCCTGGCGGATCCACTGTCGATCTGTTGCAATCGCCGAAAACGGTTGATCGTGCGACGCAGGTGCAAAGGTTTCAAGTTGCGTCTCGTGATACGCCACCCCGACCGCTGTTCCCGCGATCACCTCAAGTGTCCTGTCGTAGTAACCGCCGCCATAGCCTAGTCGATAACCGTTTGGGCTGAACCCGACGCATGGCGCGATGATTCGGTCGGGAACAATGGGCTCAGACGGTGGCGGCGTTGCAATGCCCATTTTGTCCGTCAGCATTGCCTGGCCCGGTTCAAAGCGACGATAAGCTAAAGGGCCTGGCGCGGGCGGCGTCACTGGCAGCGCAACGGTCCAGCCCGCCTTGATCCAAAGCTCAAAGGACGCGGTTAAATCGGGCTCCCCTCTGATAGGCCAATAAACACCGAGCACCGGCGTTGCAATCCGCGTGACCAGATCAGCATGGGCTTGAGCAAGCCAGGGGTCAAGCAAGGCTGCAATGCGTTCACTGCGGGTCTTGCGCTGCGCCGGTGACAAACCGCGGCGCCACTGCAATATCGCCGTGCGAGCGGCATCTCTCTCGCCTGGCCAAACGGGCTGCGACCCGGCTCCACATGCTATGCTCAAATCTTGTGACAACGGCTACCTCCTCCTGCCCACCTCGCGACATTAGCACTCACTGCAATAAGCACCGGCAAACCACTGGTTGGGTTTTTCCGCCAGTTAGCGTCGCGCATTGTCTGATCGTGTTTCGCTTTTTTCGCCCTGTCTGGGCCCTGATCATAACGCTGGCCTGTTCAGGCCTGGCGTTGCCCAGTCATGCCGCTTCGCCACTGGCTTCTCCACGCGGCCCTCAATCAGCGTCGGACCGCGCTTTCCTGGCGGCCTACCGCGCTAATCAGCAAGACGATCTCATTGGCCTGATTGCCGCCGCCGAACAGTTACCCACCGACTATGCGCTTGCCGACTATGTGGCTTATTGGGCACTTCGTCTGCAATTACGCGCTAGCCACATACCTAGCGCTAGCCTGGCAAAGGCGGTCAGACGGTTCATCGCTGATCATCCTCATGCGGTCTCTGGCGATCTGATGCGACGACAGTGGATGCTTGATCTGGCGGCGCGTGACCAGTGGCAAGAAATGCTTTCGCTCCTACCTCAGTGGCGACGCCGGAATGACACACGGGTGTACTGCCGCGCTGGCCAGGCTCGAATGGCCTTAGGTCAGGCACCCGGCCAGGATGCCCTGCGTGGACTGCAACGTGATCGTGATCTGGGCTCTGAGTGCGGTGACTTTGCTGCTCAACTGCGCCAGGCAGGCCTGCTGACCGTCGATGATCTTCGTAAGCGTATGTGGCGTGCCCTTGAACTACGTGACTGGCCGTCGGTTCGACTGCTTGCGCAGATGCGCGGCGAGCAAGAAGATCAAATCGACAAAGCGATCACTGCTCCGCTCAAGCTCCTGGGCGCTATCGAACAACCCGAGCCACAGCGCCTGGCCGGACCGGCAAGCACGCTTGCCAAGAGTGAGTCGCGCGAGGCGCTGTTGATTGCGATCGTGAGCCACTCCAGGCTCAAACCAGAAGAAGCGGCGCAATGGATGACCCATTCAGGCACCCGCTTCACCGAATCAGAACAGCGATTTATCTGGTCTCAAATCGCCGCTTCGGCGATGCGCGACATGATCGCACCCGCGATTGACTATGCCCGGCTGGCGCTGGCCTCCAGCGCCACAGACGTGACACGCCAATGGTTGGCCCGAGCCGCCCTGCGAGAGCATGACTGGACCTTGCTGCTTGGCTTCATCGCAGAAATGGGACCGGCAACTCAACGACGATCCACCTGGATGTATTGGCGGGCCCGCGCGATGCGCGAGATGGGCCTTGCCACCAGCGCTGACAAGCTCTTGCGAGCGATTGCGACAAAACGAGACTTTTATGGGGTGCTCGCCGCAGAAGAACTTGGCATGCTGGTGCAACTGCCAGCCCAGCAAGTCATCAAGCCGGGCGCGCGCGCCATTGCAGAGGCGGCAGCGCTGCCTGGCTTGGCGCGGGCGAGACTTTTCTACAGACTGGGGCTGACCTATCACGGAAACCGAGAGTGGTCCTGGCAGATTCGTGGCCTAAGTGACCAACGTCTGCTGGCCGTTGCTCACTATGCGTGCCAGCTTCAATTGCCAGAGCGGTGCATTAATACCGCGTTTCGCACACGCCGCTCTCACGACTGGACGCTGCGATTCATGAAGCCTTTTCGTGCGCCGGTCGAATCGATCGCCAACGCCCGTGGCCTAGATCCAGCCTGGATTTATGGGCTAATGCACCAAGAATCGCGCTTTGCACTGCGAGCGCGAAGCCATGTAGGGGCTAGAGGGCTGATGCAGATCATGCCTCGAACAGGCCGCTGGATCGCCAGACAGCTTGGCGTGAGAGGCTTCAAAACAGCGCAGTTGGAGCAATTTGAGACCAATGTTGCGTTTGGCACTTATTACCTGCGCTCCGTTTACGACAAGCTTGATCAATCCATGCTGCTGGCGTCTGCGGCCTACAACGCCGGACCGAAGCGACCACGCCGCTGGCGGGCCAGCCTGCCGCACCCAGTAGATGGCGCCCTGTTTGCCGAGTTGATTCCATTTGCGCAAACGCGGCAATACGTGAAGAAGGTGCTGCTCAATACCGCATACTATGGGTATCGGTTTGAGGGCAAACCGCAGTCACTCAAGCGTCTACTCGGCCAGGTTGCCAATTTACCGTTTGAGCCCCTGTCAATGCCCTAGCCTCTGCTCTCCATACAGTCTCGAAAACTCATGCGCTACCCAAAAATTCTTGTCATTGGCGGCACCGGCTTCATTGGCCAGCGCCTCATCTCCCGATTGAGCGGCCAGCACCGGCGCATTGTTGTGCCGACTCGCAAGCTGCGTCACGGTCGCGACATTCGCCTGCTACCAACGGTCGATATTGTTGAAACTGATATCTATGACGAGCAGGCGCTGTCGCCGCTCATCGAGGCGGCAGACGCCGTTGTGAATCTGGTGGGTGTATTACATAGCTCACCGCCAGATGAAGGGCATGCCTATGGCGCAGATTTTGCGCGTGCACATGTCGAACTGCCTCATGTAATAGCCGTCATGTGTGCAAAGCATCAGAAGCGTCTGCTACACGTTTCTGCCCTGGGGGCAGACCCTGAGCGCACGCAACTGCCCTCGGGCTACCTGCGCTCCAAAGCGGCCGGCGAGAAGGCAATCGCTAACAGCGGGCTGACTGACTACACCATCATGCGACCTTCAGTCGTGTTCGGACCCGGTGACAGCTTTCTGAATTTGTTTGCAAAGCTGCAACGCTTTGCGCCCGTGATGCCGCTCGCTCGCGGGGGAGCTCAACTGCAACCGGTTTACGTGGGCGATCTCGTCACGGCAATGGCCAATGTGCTCGACAATCCCGCGACCTTTGGCAAAGCCTATGAGGTTGCCGGCCCTGAGATTTTCACGTTGAAAGAACTGGTGAAGCTAGCTGGCGAGTATTCAGGTCATCCACGGCTTGTCATTGATCTGCCAGATTCGATCGGCTCACTGCAGGCATTGGCGCTGGAATACGCGCCGGGCCCCACGCTGATGTCGCGCGACAACTTTGAATCACTCGCCAAGCCGAATATCGCCACAGGACCGATGGCGCCCGAGCTGGGCATCACGCCGCAGTCACTCACCGTGATTGGCCCAAGCTACCTTAGCCTGGAAGAGTCGAAGTTCAACGCCGAACGCGCCAAAGCTCGCCGGTAATTCATGCAGATCTACCGGGTCGGTGGTTCCGTACGGGATGAACTGCTTGGTCTGCCTGTGCATGACACAGACTGGGTGGTGGTTGGTGCGACACCTGAGCAAATGATCGACCAGGGTTACCAACCTGTTGGCAAAGACTTTCCGGTCTTTTTGCATCCGAAATCGCACGAGGAATACGCACTCGCTCGGACTGAGCGAAAAACAGGGCCGGGTTATAAAGGCTTTGCAGTGCACTTCGCGCCTGACGTTACCCTGGAAGAGGATCTGGCTCGCCGGGATATCACCATCAATGCGATGGCCGCTGACGCCAATGGCGCCATCATTGATCCGTTTAACGGCCAGCAAGACTTGCGCGAGCGCGTGTTTCGTCACGTCAGTGAAGCCTTTGCCGAAGACCCGGTGCGCATCCTAAGAGTGGCGCGCTTTGCGGCCCGCCTGCCTGACTTCACGATTGCTGATGAAACGCTCCGCTTGATGCAGAGCATGGCGACCAATGGCGAGGTTGATGCACTGGTTCCAGAGCGTGTCTGGCAGGAGCTGTCGCGCGGCTTGATGGAAAAGGACCCGGCACGGCTGTTTGCTGTACTCGACGAAGCGAAGGCGCTTGTCCGTCTATTGCCCACACTTTATGGGTCGGGCGGTAGCGTCGACGCTCTGACACACCTGCAATCATCACTCAAAAGAGCCAGTGAGCAGTCGCTGTCCCTGCCGGCCCGTTTTGGTATTTTGGCGTTGGCTGTGACGACCCGCGCTCAAGAATCAAACCAGCCGCGCAACACGGATGCTGCGAACACCGCCAGTGCAGCCAACACCGGCACTCAACTGGCATCTGTCTTGCGCGCACCCAATGACTGCCGTGATATTGCCCAGCTTCTCGTCACACACCGGTCAGCGCTGTTTGATACATCATGCGCACCCGTGGGCCTGAAAAAGCCGAGCGCTTCGGAACTTTTGCAGTGGATTCAGCGATTCGACGGTCTGAGGCGGCCGGAACGACTGCCTCACATAATGGGCGCAGCCAATGCATGGTCGGGGGGCAAGCATGTTGCGATGGCGCAATGGCTTGAGACTGCTGTGGCCGCCGCGGCTATCGATGCCGGTGCCATCGCTCGACCACTAGCCAAACAGGGGCCCGATGTCATTGCCAGGGCTTTGGAGAAAGCGCGACTCGAGGCAATCGAGAAGAAACTGTCAAACAAACTGTGACCGTGGCGATACTAGCTATCACCACGGTCACGGCTCACGCTTACTGAGATATTTCGAATGTCTTTAATTTCAATCGTGCCCCTGTAGTGCCCGCCCAAGCAGAGAGATGGCTGCGGCAAGCAAGATAATGTCTTTCAGCAAAAACTGACCGGGGACAACCGATAACGCAGGGAATCCACCAAGGCTTGCTTCCCACACCGGCGCGGTGACTAAAAAGCTCGCTGTCACGGTGAAGGTAACAACTGCTGCCGCTGCGCCGACCACAGCC
>JBGCFG010000086.1:0-11429 GCA_045106815.1 Burkholderiaceae bacterium
GACGCGATCCCCACCGCAGCCTGTCTACCGGAATCATTGACCTTTCCATCAGGTAGCCGGATGAGTCATGCTTTGGCTGGCCTGGCCGGTGTTGAATCGGAGGTTGCGTTTCGCATTAGCGATGTTCAGTGGTCTACAGGCAGCGTGCGGGTGCTTGTGGATGCCTGCTGCGTTGCCCTTGAGGTGGTGGCCTCTCGTTTCTTTGATCCCGATGCGATTAGTCCCTGGCTAAAGCTCGCGGACCAGCAGATGAATGCGGCGCTGGTGCTTGGTCCCTGGCAGCCACTGCCAGAAGTGCCGTGGGGTTCACTTGTCTGCACCGCCTCATTTGACGGCGCGATGCTTGCCGAGAGTAAACAGGGGCATCCGTGTGAAGATCCGCTTTGGGCATTGAACTGGCTCGCAGATCATGCCAATGGTCAGGGCCTGGCATTGCGCGCGGGCGATGTTGTGACGACCGGCAGTTGGCTGGGCGTCCTGCCAATCAAGCAACCAGGCATGTTCTCAGCCTCGTTCAGCGGGTTGGGTGAAGCAAGCCTTCAATTCGATTAACGATTCGATTGGTATGCGGGCGGTAACTGCCCGGCCCACGACAGCAGTGGCTCAACCAATCCGGCAGCAGCAAGCAGGCTTTGATCGGCACCCCATGGTCCCACCAATTGGTATCCGATCGGCAGACCGTCAGACGATGGCTTGCCCGGCAGTGTCACCGCCGGCAGGCCGGCTGCATTGATCCATCCGGTAAACACGGCATGGCCGCGCGGTCCGACCGGTTCACCAGCAATTGATGTCGGGTGAGTCTGGTCAGCAGCCCACGGCATGGCCGCCGATGTCGGCATCAACAGGAAGTCGAATGCTTCAAATAGCTCATCGACATCGCGTCTAAGCACGCGGGTGATTTCAAGAATTTCGAGCAGGCGGTGGGCCGGCAGTTGCCGCGCATCATCCACCCAGCTCTGGTATTTCGCTGCGGCCGCGTCGATGGCTTCAGGCATCGTACGCGCCAGTTCTACAAGACCGAGCCCGCCTATGTCGGGCCACACCGCATTGATTTCATCGATTGAGACAGGCAGCGACTCATGTGACAGTTGCCAACCAAGCGAATCGCATTTCGAGGCGAGGCCTTGCAGGTTTTGATCGATAGCAGCGTCAACGGGCGACTCGCCAAGTTTTGAGACGATGAGCACGCGTGGTTGAGCAGTTTGGTTGTTTGCACCTGCCAATGGTTTATCGGGCAGTGCCCGCGAAGTGCGATCAGTCAAATCGGGCCCTGCAATGATGTCCAACAGCGCGCTTACATCAGCGACACGCCGGCCGATGGGCCCAATGACTTCAAAGTCGAGCAGCAGCGGTGGCAGGGTATGGTTTCGGGCAACGCGGCCGATTGACGGCTTCAGGCCAATGAGACCGGTGTAGCCAGCTGGCCGCCGAATCGAGCCGCCCCCGTCGGTGCCGAGCGCCAGCGGGAAGCAGCCACTCGCGACGCCTGCCACGGAACCTCCACTGGAACCGCCCGGTGTGAGTGACGAGTTCCAGGGGTTGCCGGTGACGCCGGCCAAAGAGTTCGCGGTGTAGCCCTCAAGCGTAAACTCTGGCACGCTCGTTTTACCGATGATGAGCAGACCGGCGCGGCGCAATCTATCCACCGCTATTTCGTCGACCGTACCCGCCTGCTTTGCCAGGAAGGCATTACCCCAACTTGTGGGTAAATCATGGGTGAGGATGTTGTCTTTTACCGCAATGGGGACGCCATCAAGGGCTGACAAGGGTTTGCCTGCCCGCCAGCGCTGCTCGCTTGCCCGGGCTTCTTCGTCGAGCGTGGTGTGATCGCGGGTGGCGATCATGATGTGTAGCTCGGGGTCGACGCTGGCCAATTGCGCGCGCGTCTGAGCGAGCGACTCGACAGGCGACAAAGCACCGCTTGCAAAGTCAGACGCGAGCGTCAGGGCAGATTTCATCGCGTGTTTTGTGGGAGCCAGGTTACCAGTTCAGGGACGCTAATCATCAGGAGGCCAAAGAGCAGCATGATGACAGCATAGGGCAAGCCGCCGCGAATGGCATCACGAATACTGCCGTGATCTTTTCGGATCCCGTGAACGACGAACAGGTTCATGCCAACTGGCGGCGTAATCATGCCCAACTCGCACATCAGCACAATGAACACGCCATACCAAACCGGGTCGACACCAAGCGCCATGACGATGGGGAAAGTGATTGGGACGGTTGCGACCAGCATCGACATGACATCCATGAACATGCCGAGAATGAGATAGAACCCCATAAGGATCAGCAGCATTTGAGTGGGCGACAAGCCCAGTGATGCCACCCAGCGCGTCATCGCATCAGCAACCCCGGTCAGGCTAATCGACAGATTCAGGATGAATGCTGCTGTGATGATGAGCAGAATCATGCCGGTAGTTCGAGCCGTTTGTTGAAAGCAGACTCGCATGACGGGCCAACGCAACCGACCATTGCGCCACGCAAAGTAAAGCGATGCGGTGACACCAAGCGCCGCAGATTCAGTCGTTGTCGCAATGCCCAGGTAAAGGCTCCCCATCACGATCAGAAAAATCACCAGGGGCGGCACCAGGTCCACCAGCAGGCGCAAGCGCTGGCCAAGCGGCACGCTGATTTCTCTCACCCTCGTCTTGTCCCGGAAGCTGACAAGAAAGATGTACAGCATAAACAGGCCGGTTAGCAGCAGGCCGGGAATGATGCCGGCGATAAACAACTGACCAATGGACGTGTCAGTGATTGAGCCGTAGACGATCATGTTGACCGAGGGGGGAATCAGGATGCCGAGCGTGCCCCCAGCGGCGAGTGAACCCAGCGACAAATGCATGGGATAGCCACGCGACTCAAGCGAAGGCAGCGCCACGGTGCCAACGGTTGCTGCGGTCGCAACCGATGAACCAGAGGTGGCGGCGAACATCGCGCAGCAACCGATATTGGTATGCAACAAGCCACCCGGCAACCAGCCCAGCCAGGCAGCGAGCGCGGCATAGGTGCGATCAGCAACACCGGAGCGAAGTAATATTTCGCCCATCAGCACAAAGAGCGGAATGGCCGTGAGTAGGTTGTCGTTTTGAACGCCCCAGACCACTGGCGCAATCGAATCAACAAAGGGCAGGCCATAGGCCAGCATGCCGCCCACAATGCCCACCGCAGCCATCGCGACCGCGATGGGCATGCCGAAAAGCATCATGGCGAGCATGATGAAAAAGCCGAGAAAAATCGCGGAAACGTTCAAGGCGCTGGCCGGTTATGGTCAAAGCGCTCAGAGACGTTTTGCAGTTCTTCGTCGAGTTCTTCCTTGGCGCTGCGCGGTTGAAAGTCTGCAACGAGATCATCAATCCGGCCAGACAGCGCGAGCCACGTGGCCCTAATAGCGAGGCAGACACAGACAAGCGCAAACAAGGTAAGTCCGATCAGCCAGGCGCTTTGTGGATAGATCAGCGGCACGGCCCACGGGGTTTGCGACACACTGCGAAAAGTCATCGTGTCGACAATCACGTAGTAAGCCAGCACCGCGAGCAGCACGGCAAAGCTGGCCATCACCATGACCGACACCCAGTTCAGCACCGCTTGCAGCGCTTTGGGGAGCCGGTCGTGAATCACATCGACACGGATGTGATTCCGTCCGGCCATTGCTACTGCAAACGAGATGGTCGCGCCGACGGCAAGCGCATACCCACCTAACTCGTCAGCGCCCTGGATAGACATGTTGAGTGTTTTTCTGAGAATCGTCTCAACGGTCACCACCAACGAGAGGGCGACAAAGATAAACCCAAAGACGATGCTTAGTGCATCTGCGAAACGCTGACTAAGCGTCGTCTTTTTGAGCTTCAAAGGTCAGCTCGCGTCATCACTGCATGCCAACGACAGGACCGACTTTCTCCATCCACTTGGCCGAGCAGCCCTTGTGAGCGCGATCGCACAGTTCAGACCAGATCGGCACCGAAATCTTGGCTAGGGCGCCGCGCACGACTTCGATATCAGCGGGTTGCACTGGGACGTTGACCATGTTGTAACGCTTACCCGTAGTGCAGGGGTCCTGGTCAACATTGCAATTGACCGCATCGAGCCAGAGTTCTTCTGAGCGCTTCCAAATGGTGTCGGTCAGTTCATCAAACGCGCCCTGAACCTTGGTCTGCTCATCGGCCGAGAGGCTCTGCCATGCCTTCATGGTCATGGCATAGCCATTGAGCGCAAGCTGAAAACCCAACGGCAGTTGGTGGGTCGTGACTTCAGGCCATGACGACGAGTTCGCCGAGCTTGGGCCAGTAATCGCGCAGTCAACAACGCCCATCGACAGAGACTGATGAACCTCTGTGAACGACAGGGGCACGGGTATGCCACCAATTGACTCAACAAACTTGGCGAGGTTTTGATCGTAGACGCGAACCTTCAGGCCTTTGACATCCGATAGCTGCGAAATTTCGGAGTTGCAAAACAGCATCTGCGGACCAAACGCCCAGATACCCAGCAGCTTGACGTTGAATTGCTCTTGTAGCCGCTCATCAACGACATCATAGAAAGCCTCCATCGTTTTGCGGCCAGTGGCATAGTCCGGGTTCAGACCGACCAGGTCCATACCCAGCAAGGTGGGTTCATCCCGGGAGTTTTGCGATACCCGCAGAGACACAATGTCGAACAGGCCTGCTTTCATCAACCGAAGCTGCTCAGTATCTTTGATACCGAGTTGGTCGAGTGGTTTGTAATCCATCTTGAAGGGCAGGCCAGTCTTCTCACTGAATTGTTCAAAGAAGGGTTTTTCCAGTTCTTTTTGAATCAGGCCAGTCGCCGCGGGTTGGCCAATGACTTTGAAACTTCTGTCTTGCGCGTGTGCGGTACTAGTGGCGAGCATCGCCCCGGCCAAACTCAGGCTGGCCAGCGCGGTACCGAGCGGTTTGAGAAGGTGGTTCATTGTCATTGCAAACTCCTAGGGTTTTGGCAGGAAGCACGAACGTACGAACAAGCCAATGATGCACCGCACCAACTGGTGCAGTGGGTTGATGAATCGTCTAGCTGGGTCTGGGCGGCATCAGACTGGGTGAATCGCAGCGCAGAAACTGTCCGTTGCCGGGCTTACCAAGAAATGATTCGCCATCCCAGACAAGTTCACCTCGTGCAAATGTCATGCCAGGCCAGGCCTTTAGTCGCATGTTCTGGTAAGGGGTGTAATCAACAGCGTGGTGCAAATTGGCGTTGTCGATTGTGAAGTCACCTTCCTGCCAGACGACGAGGTCCGCATCAGAGCCAACCGCGATCGTGCCTTTGCGAGGGTGCAGGCCGTAGGCCTTGGCCGCATTGGTTGAGGTGAGTTCAACAAAGCGGTTAATCGTGATGCGACCACCGAGCACGCCTTCCGAGTACAGCAGGGCGAGTCGTGTTTCCAGGCCCGGGATGCCGTTCGGAATGTATTCAAAGCTCACCTCCTCGCCGTCAGGCTTTTTGCCGGTTGGCGAGTCATACGAGAAAGGCGCATGGTCAGAAGAAAAGACCGTGAACAAGCCGTCCGCGAGGCCACCCCAGATGACTTCCTGATTCTCCGGGTCCCGCGGGGGTGGGCTGCAAACGCAGCGGGCGCCTGCGTAGCTATCGTCAATGCCGAGATCTTCAGCGGTGAGAAACAAATATTGGGGGCAGGTCTCCGCGAAGATTGGCAAACCCCGACTGCGACCCCATCGAATCTGTTCGACCGCTTCACGGCCCGACACGTGAACGATCAAAATCGGCGTTGCCGTTAGCTCAGACAGTGCGATGGCCCTGTGTGTGGCTTCCCGTTCAACCAACATCGGGCGAGACTGAGCGTGAAAGCGCGGTGCGCGTTTGCCAGCGGCGACCAGCCGTTTGGTGAGCCATTCGATGCAATCGGCATTCTCAGCGTGAATCATCGCCATCGCATTGTGCTCACCCGCGAGTTCAAGCACATCGAGCACCTGGGCGTCGTTCAGCTTGAGATCGTCATAGGTCATGTACAACTTGAATGAGGTATAGCCTTCGGCGATCAATCTGGGCAATTCATTGTTCAGAACCTCTGGTGTCGGGTCGCTGACGATCAGATGGAACGTGTAGTCAATGCAGGCTTGCCCATCAGAGCGCTGGTGATAGTCATCAATCGCTTCCTGGAGTGAATGGCCTTTGACCTGGGCAGCAAACGGAATCACGGTCGTTGTGCCGCCGCAGGCGGCCGAGCGGGTGCCACTTTCAAAGCCGTCCGCCATCCTGACCGGCGGCTCCATCGGTTGATCAAGATGGCAGTGCCCGTCCACGCCGCCCGGGGTCACGGTGCGCCCGTCAACGTCAATAGTCTCTTTCGATTCGGGTAATGATTCGCCCAGGGTCACGATACGTCCGTTATTGATACCAATATCGGCATGAAACACATCGCTTGCAGTGGCGATACGACAATTCTTTAGAACTAAGTCAAGCATGTTGCTCTCTCCCCGCCAGCCGGTCTTGATATGCACCAAGTCGTCGCTGTTTGCTATGTTGGTGCGTTTATCAGGTGCTGTTCGCGAGCTGAGTCACGAGTTGCACCGAAACGGTTCTGGCATGCGTTGATCTGAAATCGATCACGCGACTGATCAAGACATCAGCAAGATGCCTGCCAGTGCGCTCGAGAGGTCATTGTGGCAGGCGATCGGCCAGGGACGCAGTCAGCCCCTGAAAGCTGGCGCCACCGGGTGGAGTGGCAAGCGTGCGGGGTTCAAGGCTTTGAACAAAAGGGAGTGAATCGACAGTGCGTGCAGCTGCCGACACGCTGTCGATGATGGGCAGCCCGGTTGATTTGGCGAGTGCGTCACCAAAACCTGCAAACGCGGCACCGCCCAAAATCACTTGTGATGCGCCGTCTGCCTGGGCCTGCACGCATTTGTCTGCGAGTAGGGTAAGGGCTTTGTCGCGATCGGCAGCAAGTTCACCAGCACTTTGCTCGACCACCACTACAGAACGTAAGAGATCCCCGTAGCCTAACGACCGAGCCAACTGCGCGAGCATGGGTTCCCAGGCCTTGCCACCAGTGACGATCGAGAAGGGGCCATGGATCGCCGCTTCGCGCATGGCGGCCTCGGCCATACCGATAACGGGAACGGGGCTCAGCTCCTTAAGAGCGCCAAGTGCTGGATCACCAAAGCAGGCGATCACCACCGCATCATGGTCATCGTATTCAGCGACGAATTGGTCCAGGCATGCATAGGTGGCAATCGCATAGGCGGTTTCGCACGCGATATAGCTCGCGCCAAAAGTGCCTGTTGACGAGGTGAGGGTCGCGCCTCGCGCTGCGCTCATTACCGATTGAAACTGCGTAAGAAGGGCGTCCGTTACCCATTGGGATGTATTGGGGTTAAGCAGCAAGGTTCGGAAGGCCGTCATATCAGACTCAATGGGTGGTTGGCGAGACAAGCGCTAAGAAGACTTTCGCTGGCGGCGCGATGCCAGCGCAATCAGCGCAAGACACAGCATAACCGCGCCAAGCGACACCACGGTCGTGACGGTTCCCAATGCATAAACGGCGGGTGTCGTTACGGTCGTGGTGAGTCCCTGAAGTTCTAGCGGAAGGGTGTTGAGATCACCGATAGCCTGAGAGGATCTCGCAATCTCATCCCAACTTAGCGTAAAGCCAAACATGCCAATACCCGCTACCGAAGGCGCGATAATCGGCAGGACAACGAATCGAAAGGTTTGCCAGGGTGTGGCGCCGAGATCTCGCGCGGCTTCCTCATACGCACGATCAAAGCGATTGAACACCGCAAACATAATGAGCAGGCCAAAAGGCAGTGTCCAGGTGAGGTGGGCGCCCAAAGCTGAACTGTAAAGGCCCATCGTGGTGGTGTAGCTATCGAGCCATTCATACATCTCGCGCGCTTCCAGCCACCCCATAATGCTGGTATCGATGAGCCTAAACATCAGGCCGATGCCGAGTGACACAATAATCGAGGGCATGATCAGGCTGGCGACCGTGGTGTAGAACAGGGCGCCACCGCCAGGCAGGCGCTTACGGAAGGCCAGGCCCGCCATGACACTAAAGACAATGGTGAGCACTGTCACGATGAAGCCCAACTTGATAGACCGGGCAAAGGCTGCCCAGATATCGACGACGCCAATGCCCTCAACCAACTTTTCAAACCAATGAATCGACACGCCTCTTAGCGGAAAGACAAGACCGCCTTCAGGTCCCTGAAAGCTCAGGATCACGATAGTGAGCATCGGACCGTAGAGAAACAGGGCGAATAAGGTGAAGAACGCGGCAAGCAACCAAAACGTGAGTGGGCGACGTTCAGTGCGAAAGCTTACCGACTTGGCAACTCTCATAACTCGCGCCTGATATTCACCAGCCGGGTCAGCGCCACGATAATCATGAGCACGACGATCAACAGCAAAACCGCATTTGCCGCAGCGAGCGGAAACTGTAGGTAGTTGGTTTGCACCTGGATGATCTTGCCCACTGACGCAATTTGCTGACCGCCCATGACGCCAATCGTGACGAAATCGCCCATCACAATGGTGATCACAAAGATCGATCCGATAATGATGCCGGTTCTACACAGGGGCAGCACAACATGCCACACCGTTTGCCAGCCGGAGGCTCCCGCATCCCGCGCTGCTTCAAGCAAAGACGGGTCGATGCGCATCATCGAGTTGAATATCGGCACGATCATGAACAAGGTGTACAGGTGTACAAACGCCAGTACCACTGAGAAGTCAGAAAACAAGAGCCACTCTATAGGCTCATCTATCAGGCCGGCAGAAATCAGTGTCTGATTAACCAGGCCGTTGCGTCCCAGCAGTGGTACCCAGGCGATCATGCGAATGACATTGCTCGTCCAAAACGGGATGGTGCAGAGTAGAAACAGCGCGATCTGAATCGATAGAGATCGAACATGAAACGCGAGAAAGTAAGCCACAGTAAAGCCAATGAGCAGCGTGCTCACCCAGACGATCAGCGAGAACTTTAAAGTGGACAGGTAGGTCTTGAAGGTCGTGCAAAGCTCCTCGACGTTGCTGCAGCCCTCAAAGACGGTCACATAATTGTTGAACGTAAACGCCGGCAGGATCTCGTATTCGTTGTAATCCCAAAAGCTGATCATGATTGTCAGCGCTAAGGGGATGACGAAGAACGCGAGAAAAACGAGTGTCAGCGGCGCAGCCTGCAGCCAGGTAAAACTCACACCGCTCCGATTGCCCGTTTTGGATCGGGCAGTCGGAGCGGTGAACTCAGCGGTGTTTGCTGCGCTCACGCGGCAACAAACTCATTCCACTTGCGCACCATGTAGTTGTTCTCATCCATGACGGCGTTCCAGCAAACAATATTGCCGAGACGGTCCTGGTAAGAGCCGCCATCCCGGACAGAGCCGGCTTTTTCAAGCAGGGTGCCATCGGGTGCCATGATGTCTTTTTCAGCGGCTTTGCCTTCCATCCAGTAGGCCCATTCATACGGTTCCATGCTCGCCTTGGCGGTATCGAGAACGGCACTGTAATAGCCTTGGCGATTCAGGTGAGCGCCGGCCCAGCCACTGAGGAACCAGTTGATGAACTCATAGGCGCCTTCTTCCTTGCGGCCGGACAAGGTGCGCGGAATACCAAAGCCAGCCGCCCAGGCACGATAGCCTTCTTTGAGTGGCTGATAGGTACACGCTACCCCTTGTGAGCGTACTTTGGTCACGGCGGGTGACCACATGGATTGAATCACCACTTCGCCAGATGCCATCAGGTTGACCGACTCATTGAAGTCTTTCCAGAGCGAGCGGAACTGGCCAGCGCGCTTAGCCTCAATGAGGACTTTGATCGTGAGATCGATTTCATCTCGCGTCATGTTGCCCTTGTCAGGGTATTTGTATTCACCCATGGCCTCCACCACCATCGCGGCGTCCATGATGCCGATTGACGGAATGTTAAGGATCGAAGCTTTGCCTTTGAATTCAGGATTCAGGAGCTCGGCCCAGCTTTCAATCGGGCGCTTGATCAGGTCGGGTCGAATACCCAGTGTGTCAGCGTTGTACACCGTCGGAATCAGCGTCATCCATTCGGTGGGCTCAGCCGAGAAGCCTTTGGAGCGCTGTTTCTCAAGGAACATGACTTTCTTGGGCGCTGTTCCCTGGTCGCCCACCGCTTTGCCATCTATTTCGCCTTTCGTAAACAAGGGCGTTATCTGATCGGCATATTTGATTTTCCTCGCATCAATGCCTTTGAGATTGCCCGTCGGCAGAATCTTTTTCAGAGAAAAGTACTCGGTATCGATGAGGTCAAATGATTGGGGAGCGGTAACAGCTCGCTTGGTGACATCGTCGGTGGTAACCGGGATGTATTGAATCTCAATGCCTGTGTCTTCCTTGAACTTGTCGGCAATTCGCTTGTCCTGATTGACCGCTGTACCGACGTATCTGAGCACAATCTTCTCTTGTGCATGCACATACGGGAATCCAGCAATGACAGCACCCGCTGCCGCAGATTTCACCAGTGAACGTCTCGACGGGTTAGGGGCAGCCGATTTGTCGTGCGCATCATCTGCGATTGTTTTGGCATGGTCGGGTGACGCTTTCTTCATGTTTTCTCCGATAGGGGGTTAATGACCAAAATGCTTTGAGCCTCAAATTCAGGCTTCTTCAAGGGATGCAATGGTTTCGTTGCTCGTTCTGCGCACCGGGTGAGCGTCTTGCGCAAGCCAGCTCAGCGTGACCGGGTCGCCGATGTCCCAGGGGCTTGCGAAGAACTCGTCTTCGGGCACGATGGCCGATACGGGGTCGCCGAGAGATGCTGCATCCACCGTCACGGCCACATAGGTGCCCTGGTATTCGATGCTGGCAATTTCGCCGGATATTTGGTTCGGACCCGTAGCGGCCTGCGCCGCCTCGATGCGCATCCGATCTGCTCGTAAAGCGATGATCTGTTCCGGTCGCGCAATTACGTTGTGAGCGCCAATGAAGCGGGCAACAAAGTCAGTCTCAGGCGTCTCGAACACTTGCCTTGGCGTGCCGCTTTGCTCGATCCTGCCGCTATTCATCACCACGACCAAATCGGCTAGCGCCATCGCCTCTTCCTGAGAATGGGTGACATGAATGAAGATGATGCCCAGTTCGCGCTGCAGGCGTTTGAGTTCGCCGCGCATCTTGACGCGCAAAAAGGGGTCAAGCGCTGATAAGGGCTCATCGAGCAAAAGAATTCGTGGCTCTGTAATGAGCGCACGCGCCAGCGCCACTCGTTGCTGTTGCCCACCAGACAATTCGGCGGGCATGCGGCCCGCGTAGTCAGCCATCGCAACGAGATCGAGCAATTCCTTCGCTTTTGAATTGCGTTCCACTTTCGCGACGCCTCTCATGCGCAGGCTGAACGCCACGTTATCAAGCACGTTCAGGTGGGGGAAAAGCGCATAGCTTTGGAACATCATGGCGGTGCCGCGAGCAGCGGCAGATGCATCCGTAATATCC
>JBGCFG010000087.1:0-26779 GCA_045106815.1 Burkholderiaceae bacterium
TGAGGGAACATCGACTTCTTGGCGACATCGTCCATATCTTTCTTGAACTCATGCGACTTCATCATGGTTGCAACGCGTTCAGCCGCCGGCCGAGCGCTGACCTCATCAAGCAGACGCTTGAGATTGGGCATGCGATCCCACAGCGCGTCGTCACCGAGCACAAACGGGGCCATGCGCGCCCAACCCCAAACATCCATATCAACGATCGAATACTGATCACCCAACATATATTTGTTAGCGGCCAGACGGTCTTCGATAATTTGCCAATGCCGATTGGCTTCAAAGTCATACCGATTCAGCGCGTATTCTTTGGGCTCCGGCGCAAATGCCCGGAAGTGAACGGCCTGCCCTGAAAACGGTCCAACGCCAGTGGCAACAAACATGAGCCAGGACAACATCGCGCCGCGCTCTGGCGAGGCCAGATCGGTCGGTACGAACTGACCAGTTTTGTCACCCAGCCAAAGCAAAATTGCATTGCTGTCGAAAATGATCGTGCCATTGTCATCAAGCACAGGCACCTTGCCGTTGGGGTTCACCTGCTTAAACGCATCGGTGTGCTGATCGCCTTTTCGAGAATCGATGGGAACTGTTTCGTACTTGAGTCCCATTTCTTCAAGTGCAAGCGCCACTTTCATTGGGTTCGGTGCGGTGTTGTAGTAAAACTTAATCATGTAGACGCTTACTCCAGTTGTCAGTGAATCAGTTAGTTCGCTAGTCAGTTCTCAATGTGCCGAGTATTCAGTTGGCATCAAAATCGTATTGCTGATGTGAGCAACGATTGCTTCGTCTTTCTCGCTCGCGGCCTTCGCCTTTAGCCAGTCAGGGTCACTCGCAAATGCGTTCCAGCGGGTTTCGCGCTCTGCCAGGCTCTCCCACTCGAGCAGGTAATAGAGTTCGTGGGTGTTTTCGCCAATGGCCACCGTCCAAAACCCTTTTTGGCGAATGCCATGCTTTTCCCAGAGTTTCAGCGTGGTGTTTTGAAACCGGTCATGCAAGGCCGGCAAACGACCGGGTACGCATTGATAGATTCTCAGTTCATGCAACATGTTTTGCTCCTCTTTAGTCGGCTTTAATGGCTTAAGTCTTACTCAAACGATCCTTGAAAATCAGTCTGTCGCACCATCGAGGTAACGTGCAGCCCATTGTTGATAGTCGCTCGCGCGGGTCGCTGTTCCCATCAGTTCGCCACTGGCCAGGTTTGGCAATTCGGCTGCTGGCGTGCCGGCTTTCAGTAAACTCATCGTTTCATAAATTGCCTGTGTCGCGGCGGCAAACGGCTGATGCCCCTGCAAACAGATCTTCACCCGATTAGCCGCCAGCACCGGCGCTTCCTTAACCGGTCCAGCGGCACTGCCAAGAATGATGGGCAAGGTCGTCGCGGCAGCAATGGTTTCAAGGTCGGCAACCGTTTTAACACCGACCAGGAACAGCACGTCGACGCCGGTGGCTTCATAGGCTTTAACTCGTTCGGCCGCATCTGCCGCGTTCGTAATAGCCGCTGCACTGGTGCGACCGGCAATCACCAGTGACGGATCTTTTCTGGCGGCAAGCGCGGCGCGCATCTTGCCAACACCTTCTTCGATAGGAATCAGCCTCGCCTGACCACCCGCGCCCGCTGCGACCGGCAACTCAGTGTCTTCGATAGACAAAGCACTCACCTGCGCATTCTCGAGTTCGGTAACACAACGCATGACATTTAGAGCGTTACCGTAGCCATGGTCTGCATCAACTAACAGGGGTAAATCGCTGGCCCGCGTAATTCGGCGTGCCTGATCGGCAAACTCACTGAGAGTTAGGAGGATGATGTCCGGCGCGCCCAGAACGGTTAGTGAGGCAACCGATCCAGCAAGAATGCCAAGTTTAAACTCCAGATGCTCTGCAATCCGTACAGAGACAGGATCATGTACCGAGGCAGGAGAGACGCAGCCGTCTTGTGACAAGAGTGCTCGAAAGCCCTCGCGGGGCGTGGCGATTTGCATTGAGGCCCTTTAGTATGGAAGTGCGGACCGGCCATATTAAGCCAATGCCCAAGACAGGTCAGGCAGGCCTGGCGAGCTACCAGCCTCAAGCCACCGGCCTGTCACTTCTGGCCGTTAGCCTCGAGCATTTTGGCCAGCAGGGCCGGGAATGTGTCTGGAAAGAATTTGGGCTGGGCATCGCCGTAATCGTTCCATTCGTTCTTTCCGTACTCTTCGCCTTCGGTCGAGAGCTTTTTGAAGGTTTTGAACTGACCCGGATTGACGCTTGATTCGCGCTTGCCTTCTTCCAGAATGCCCAGGCCAAGCAAAATCTTGTTGGCCTTGGAGGCGCCAAATGGCGCCTGGTGTTCTTTCAGCAAATGAGTAATGGCAACGGCATCTTTCATGATGAAACCCTGGTTCGAGACTGATCGCTTGCCGGGCGATAATGCCACGATGGAGCCAAACCCGACCAAACCACTGTCAGGCAAGCTGGTACTCGATCTGACGAACGTCCTGGCGGGGCCCTTTTGCTGTCACCAGCTGGCACAGTTTGGGGCCCGGGTGATCAAGGTAGAGCCGCCGGGCAGAGGCGACCTCGCGCGCCAGTTGGGTGCCGATGCTCAACTCAATGAGAGCAGGATGGGCGTTTCGTTTCTCGCCCAAAACGCTGGGAAAGAGTCGCTCACCCTCAATTTGAAGCACCCGACCGGCAAAGACCTGTTGATGCAGCTCGTGCGCAGAGCTGATGTTTTAGTTGAAAACTTTCGCCCTGGTGTGATGACTCGACTAGGGCTTGACTGGCCAACTCTTAAAGCGGTGAACCCGTCACTCATCTACTGCGCAATCTCCGGCTTTGGACAAACCGGCCCCTGGGTGGACAGACCCGCTTATGACCAGGTTGTTCAGGGTCTTGCCGGTGTGATGTCGGTAACAGGCGCACCTGATGATGGGCCTATGCGGGTTGGCTATCCGGTCTCAGACACTATTGGAGGCCTCACAGCTGCGATGGCCATTTGCGCCGCCCTGCCCGCAGCAAAAGACTCGGGAGGCGGCCGATTCATTGACGTCTCAATGCTCGAAGCGACGCTCGCAAGCATGGGATGGGTCGTCTCCAATTACTTGATCGCCGGTCAGACACCGGCGCAACAAGGCAACGAGAACGCCACATCGGCGCCTTCAGGCTTATTTGAAGCAAGCGATGGCCCCTTGAATATCGCTGCGAATAAAGATGAGCAATGGCAAACGCTCGCACGACTCATAGGGCGAGAAGACCTGATTGACCATCCGGACTACCTCAACCGTGAACAACGCAAGCGTCACCGTCTCGCCCTGCGTAGCGAGATCAACAAAGCGCTCGCCAACAGAACCTCCCAGCAGTGGGCTGACATTCTGAATGCGGCGAGCGTGCCGGCCGGGCCAGTACTGTCTGTGCCGCAGGTTTTGAGTAGCGAGCAGCTGCGGGCCCGTTCTTTACTGAGCCGGTACGACGACGTGCCGGGCGTGGACCGCCCTATCGATGTCATCAGCAGCGGCGTAAAACTCAACGGCCAACCAACCAGTGTTGATGAGCCACCGCCTGTGCTCGGCCAGCATACTGCCGCCATTCTGGGCGAGCTGGGCCAGTCACCAGCACAGATTGAGGCTCTTAAGGCGGCAGGGGTGATCTGACAGTGCACCTCGCCTATACTCCGTTGCAAGGATCGTGCGGCCTAGTCCGGACTATTCATAAACGGTCGGCTGATCGCGCCGGGAACAAGTGAGAAGTCGGCCAGTTCATGAATAGTCCGGGCTAGCAGCTTGCGCCGGCTCACTAATTTAATTGGGAGACACTTATGAAGAATCTCGCTCATCCAGCGCGACGCTACTCATTGAAGACCTTGGCAGTCACCACAGCGGCCGCGGCCGGTATAGCCTTTGCAACCGCCCTGCCGACAAGTGCCGCGTGGGCAGCTGATAAGCCCATGCTCGACAACCTACACTTTCTGATTCCTGGCGGTGCCGGCGGTGGCTGGGACGGTACGGCCCGCGGAACCGGCGAAGCGCTCACCAAATCAGGGCTCGTCTCAAATGCCTCGTTTGAAAATATGTCTGGCGGCGGCGGCGGAAAGGCAATCGGTTTTCTGATTGAGAACGCTGAATCCAACAAAGAAACCATCATGGTTGGCTCAACCCCATTCGTGATTCGCGGGCTCACTGGTCGCTACAAAGGCAAAACTTTCCGCGACCTCACCATGATTGCCGGCACCATTGGCGACTATGCTGCGCTGGTGGTCCACAAAGACAGTCCAATCAAGAGCTTTGATGAGCTACTCGCGCAATACAAAGCAGACCCGCGCAGCGTTGCGCTTGGCGGTGGCTCCGTGCCCGGCGGCATGGATCATATTGTCGCGGCCATGATCATGAAAGCGGCCGGTGCTGAACCAACCAAAGTTAAGTACATTCCCTATGACGCGGGCGGCAAGGCCATGGCGGCACTGTTATCGGGCGAAATCAAAGCCCTGTCGACCGGATTTTCTGAAGCGGTAGAAATGGCCAAAGCGGGTGAGGTTCGCATCATCGGGATTACCGCCGATGAGCGCATTGATGCCTATAAAGACGCGCCTACATTCAAAGAACAAGGGGTCGATGCAAAGTTCGTCAATTGGCGCGGCTTTTTTGCTGCGCCGGGACTAGACGGTGAACGCGCCAGTCAGGTGCGCGCCACTATCGCGGCCATGTATGAAACGCCCGAATGGGAAGCTGTTCGTCAACGCAACGGCTGGGTGAATATTCATAACCCCGGCGACGACTTCGTGAGCTTTCTTCAAGAGCAGGAAAAGTCGATTGGCTCTTTGATGAAGGAATTGGGCTTCCTGTAAGCCTGGCCGCCCACCATGGCGCTCGATCGATGGCTTGCGCTGATCTTCCTGGGGGTCAGCGTTGCCTATGGCTACGAGGCATTTGTCACGATTGAAGCGGGGCTGCTGCCTTTCGAGCGCCATGAGTCTTTTTTACCCAACTCACTACCCAAAGTTCTAACCGTCATCAGTATTGGGCTTTGCCTGTTCATACTGATTTTCCAGAAAAGTGATCACACGGATGACAAAGCGCCGGAGATCAATCTTAAGCGCTGGCACGACTACCACTTTGGCCAGGCCGGTCTGTTGCTTGGCGGCATGGTCGCCTACGCGTTGGCATTGAGGCCGCTAGGTTTTCTAGTTTCGACGGTAGCATTCATTGCGGGCAGTGCATTCGTGTTGGGTGAGCGCCGCTGGCTCACCATGCTGTTGTCTTCCGTCATTGGGGCGGGCGTTATCTGGTGGCTGGTGCAGGTTGTGTTGGGGATTTTTCTGCGCCCCTGGCCCGGTTTTTTAACGGGGGGTTAAGCGATGCTCGAAGGTGTTCTCACCGGCTTGAGCACCGCGCTCAGCTTGCAAAACCTGTTCATGGTGGTGGCCGGCTGCATCATCGGCACTTTCATCGGCATGCTGCCCGGTCTTGGCCCGATGTCGATTATCGCGATCATGATTCCGGTCGCCATCAAGATCGGTGACCCTGCGGCCGCTCTGATCTTGCTCGCGGGTGTGTACTACGGCGCAATCTTTGGCGGCTCCACTTCCTCGATCCTGATTAATGCGCCCGGTGTTGCCGGCACTGTGGCTACCGCATTTGATGGCTATCCGATGGCCAGGCAGGGCAAGGCAGGGAAAGCGCTAACCATTGCGGCTGTCAGCTCCTTTTTGGGGGGCACGGTTGCCACAATCTTGCTCATGGCCTTCGCGCCCGCTTTGTCTTCGGTGGCTTTACTGTTTCACTCTGCCGAGTACTTCGCACTAATGGTGGTGGGCCTGTCAGCAATCGCGGCGTTTGCAGGGCCAGGCAAAGTCGCAAAAGCTTTGCTCATGACGATTGTGGGTGTGATGTTGTCCACGGTCGGCGAAAGCGCGCTCTTTAACGCACCCAGATTTACCTTTGACATTCAGGATTTGCAATCGGGCATTGGCTTTATTACGTTGGCGATGGCCATGTTTGCGCTGCCCGAGGCCATTTTTCTAGTGCTCGATCCGTCGCGTGGTTCCCAGAAAGGAGGCACCACCGAAATCAAAGACCTGCGCATCACGAAATCTGAAGCCAAAGCGATCGCACCGGTCATCGGGCGGCAGTCTATTCAGGGCTTTTTAATCGGTGTCATGCCAGGTGCAGGCGCTACGCTGGCGTCGTTTCTGGGCTACGCAGTCGAACGCAATATCGCCTCGCCCGCTGAACAAAAAGAATTTGGCAAAGGATCAGTGAAAGGCTTGGCCGCGCCTGAAACTGCGAACAATGCTGCATGCTCCGGATCTTTCGTACCACTATTGACTTTGGGCATTCCCGGTTCTGGTACGACAGCCATTTTGCTGGGCGCCCTGATTGCGCTGAATGTCTCGCCGGGGCCACGGCTGATGATTGACCGGCCGGACGTGTTTTGGGCCGTGATCATTTCGATGTACCTGGGCAACCTGGTTTTGCTGGTACTGAATTTGCCGTTGATTCCCTATATTGCGAAGTTGCTCGCCATCCCCAGAAACTACTTGATTCCGTTTATTTTGTTCTTCACGCTGATGGGCGCCTACATTGGCCAGAACAATGAAACCGAGTTGCTTTTGCTGATTGGCCTCGGCGTAGCGGCGACCATTCTGCGCTTTGCGGACTACCCGCTGGCACCACTGCTCATTGGCTTTATTCTGGGCGGCATGCTTGAGAACAATTTTTCCAGAGCCGTGACGCTGTCCGATGGCATCAGCTTCCTTTGGGAGCGACCCATGACTCTCAGCATGCTGATCGTCGCCGTTCTGTTGATTGTTGTGCCTTGGCTTAGGCGGCAGCGTCAGTAGGTTTATTTGTCGACGCCGGAGAACCGTCTGGCGCGCCGCAACTGCCACATTTGACCTTAGTCAAGGCGCTCCCACCTGAGTGGCGCAGGATAGTCGGTTTGCCGAACCGAACAGGAGCACGCCATGGCCCAGCCGCGAAAATCCAAAGCTACAAATAAAAAGCGCAAACCTGCTGGTAGTGGCGCTGGTATATCCGTTGCGAAGCAGCGGCCAACCAAGAAGTCTAAGAAAGCCGCCGCAACTGGACAAAGCGCCAGCAAGCGCACTGGCAATGGTCTGGCCCTGGCTGATCAAGTAGAGCGAATCAACAAACGCCCTCGTGCGAACCCGGACACTCATCGGCGACGGGCACTTAAGAGTGCTGGCACCAAAGCGGCTCTTAAACAGGCCGTCGCGGTTGATGATCTAGTTAAGCACGCCAGCGACAAAAACGACGAAACCATCAGAGCCGCGATTGAAGCTTTGCTGACGGATGCATCCAATGATGAGCTTGATCTAGTTAAGGCGGCACTCGTGAGTCGTGCGAGCAAGGGGAGTAAGCACCGCGATGATGAGCTGTCGGACAAATGGCGTTTAGGTGAATATCCCTACAAAAATAAGATGTCACGTCGTCGCTATGAGGCGCAGAAATATGAGCTTCAAGTAGAGTTACTCAAACTTCAGGCCTGGGCGAAAGAAACCGGTCAACGAATTGTGATGTTGTTCGAGGGGCGGGATGCAGCCGGTAAGGGAGGCACCATTAAGCGCTTTATGGAGCACTTAAACCCACGTGGTGCGCGGGTGGTCGCGCTGGAAAAACCAACCGAAGGCGAAAAGGGTCAATGGTACTTTCAGCGCTATGTGCAACACCTGCCAACGGCCGGTGAAATCGTTATGTTCGACCGTAGCTGGTACAACCGGGCCGGCGTTGAGCGGGTGATGGGGTTCTGCAGTGACGACGAATATTTGGAATTTGTTCGTCAATGCCCGGAGTTTGAACGCCAACTGGCTCGCAGTAACGTCCATATCATCAAGTTCTGGTTCTCTGTAAGTCAGGAGGAACAACGCAGACGATTTATGGAGCGCAAAACACACCCGCTGAAACAATGGAAGCTTAGTCCGGTCGATCTTGCCTCGCTCGACAAGTGGGATGACTACACCCGTGCGAAAGAAGCCATGTTCTTTCATACCGACACTCAGGAAGTTCCCTGGACAGTGATAAAGTCGAATTGCAAGAAACGCGCACGCCTGAATGCCATGCGATATGTTTTGCATAAGCTTCCGTACACAGACAAAAACCTCAAGGCGATCGGGCCGGTGGACCCGCTAATTGTGGGTCGGGCTAATATTGTCTTTGAGGCCGAGGAACACGACTTGGCCTAGGTAAGAAACAACAACCCTGCCGAATTGGTGCTGCCAATTGAACCCGACCAATTGGCATCCCCCAGTTGTGCCTATTCTTCGGAGACCGTTACCCGCATGCATATTGACATGTCTACCTTATCGCCCATCCAGGTCTATGCCACCATGACGCAGACGATTATTCCGCGTCCTGTTGCCTGGGTATTAACAGACAGTGGCGATAAGAATTTCAACCTGGCGCCTTTTTCTTACTTCAACGGCCTGACAAATGACCCCGCCATGGTCTATTTGTCGATTGGACCAGCCCCCGATGGCGCGATCAAAGACACTCGGGTCAATATCGAACGGGACAAACACTTCGTGGTCAATATCGCGCACCGAGAGCTTGCTGAGGCGATGACGAAATCGTCGGCCACCATGCCGTATGGCGAGTCAGAGGTCGACATGCTCGGCATCGAACTGGCAGAAATGCCTGGCTCTAATTTACCGCGGGTCGCTGCGTGCAAACTTGCCTATGCCTGTGAGTTTGTTGAACTGCATATGCTCAAAAAACAGGCCATCGTTTTTGCAGAACTCAAGCATCTTTATATTGATGATGCAGCTTGCGATCAGGATGCTAAGGGTCGGTTGAAGATCAATGCCAATGTGGTTGACCCCCTCGGCAGACTGGGCGGTGGCGAATACTTCACCGCTGGCGATATCGTGTCAATTGAACGACCTCGATAGCCTTACGATGTGCCGCCCTTCGAGGGCCGCGCAAGCGTATCAATTACGAGGGCTTTGCCGCATTCTCGCCTGTGTCCGTCCAGGTAGGTACCCGACCACTACGAACGGCTTCATCCCAAGCAAAGTTAAGTTCAACCTTGATCCCGTTGACAGGCTCACGCATAAACAATTGAAACAAGTCGGAGTTATGCGCCTTTCGTTCACTAAACTCAACACCGTTGCGCTTGAGCCGTTCAACAAACTCTTCGATACCTTCGCAATTGAAGCAGATATGATCAATGCGGCCTGACCCAAGCTCACCCGCCGGGCTGCTTGACGGTTGACCGGTATCGCCAGGTGCCTTTAGATACGTTTCCTGGTGGGCTGAATGCCGGGCCTTACCGATATGCAGAACATCCTGATCGCCAATGTAGAGCCAATGCACAGGAAATCCGAAGTCAGGGTGATCGCCTGCAGTGAACCCGAGGTTCTCGCAGAACCAGTCACGGGTGGCATCGGGATCATCGGTCAGGATCAGCACATGTTCAAGAAACCTCAGACCCATGATAGTTCTCCTATTAGTTGTCGTCCTGATGGACGTTATCGTATTGGAGCGGCGCAACCCCCAGGTCATCAGCAAGCTTCCCAAGCCCGGCACGCAATGAGGCAGAGATCGGAATTCCGTCGCGGCTGCGTGCATTAAACGTTTGGTGTGATTGCTCTCCGGGTAGGCGAATGTCATCAACGCCGGGCAGACGTTCAGCGCCCTTTATTTCAGCCCAGAGATGATCGACCTGCGCCATGAAGAGATCACGGCCAATGAACGCATCAATATCGATTGCGATCATCAAATGGCCCGTGTTAGTGGTGCTCTTGAAGTCGGCATTGAAATCGACAACCTCACGGCCAAGAGCCGCGCCATTCAGAGTGCCAGCCAGCAGCCCAAACATCAGTGCCAGACCGTAACCCTTAGCCCCCCAATTGGCAGCAAGAAGCCTTCATTTGCTCGCTCCGGGTCAAGTAAGGGGGCGCCTTGCCGATCAACCATCCAGCCTTCAGGCATAGACTCTCCGGCGGCGGCTTTGGCCTTGACTTTGCCATAAGCAGCATTCGTTGTGGCCATGTCGAGAACAATGGGCGGCTGTTTGCCAGCGGGCACAGCGATTGCAATTGGGTTGGTTGATAACAGCATCTCGCTGCCGCCCCACGGCGGCAGATGGTTAGCACTCCCAACCGCCATGTAGATCCCCACCATGCCATGTGCAAGCGGCATCCTCGCATAGAGTCCTGCCGGGCCGGCGTGATTACTCATACGCGCGCCAACCCAGGCAACACCACTGCCACGCGCTTTCTCGATTGCCAAATCGGCGGCCTTCTTCATGACGAGATGGCCAATGGCATTGTCTCCATCAACTAGTGCAGAAGCATTGCGCTCACAAACGACACGAATATTGGGATGCATGTTCATGCCGCCTTCGCGAATACGCTTGACGTAAGAAGCCAGCCTGAAGACGCCGTGTGAATCCGCACCCCGCAGATCGGCCTCGACCATCAACTGCGCGACCGACTGCGCATCGGCAGGTGGCATATCGACCGCCTCCAATACCTGGCAGACAAAGCTCTGCAATTTTGCGGCGGTGATATGCATCAGTATTCGGCACGATGATTGAGTTTGTCTGGAAAATCATATTAGCACCGGCACCTCGTCACACCAGAGCATCAAGACGGCGTGTCTCAAGGTATGCTGTTGTCGGCACCTGGCAACTACCACCCAACGGAGCGGACGAGATGACACCGACAAACCTGACCAACATTGGCTTTATTGGGCTTGGCGGCATGGGCCGCGGATTGGTCAAAAATCTTCTTCTTAACGGTGCCGACGTCACCGTTTATGATCTCGACCCAACGCGTATGGAAGTTGCTCAAAAGCAAGGCGCTAAACTAGCCTCCAGCGCTGTTGAAGTTGCCAAATCGGCACAAGTTTTAGCTATTTGTATTACGACCGCTGAAGCCGTACAAGATTTATCATTCGGCTCCGACGGCTTGCTGGCAACGCTTCCCGCAAACGCTGTGTTTCTCGATCACACGACGGTCTCGGTTGCCCATGTAGACAGAATGCGCGACGCCTGCGCCGCGGCGGGCATCCGCTATGCCGAAGCGCCCATGACGCGAACACCCGTCCATGCTGACCGCGGTGAAGTCAACGTGCTCTACGGCGGTGACCCGTCACTACTTGACGAATTACGCCCGGTGTTCGATACCTACGCTGAGAACATCTTCCATGTTGGCCCAGCCGGGCATGCCATCCGGCTCAAACTTATCCATAACTACATTGCATTCGCGAACGTCGCCTCATTTTGCGAAGGGTTTGCGCTCGCCGCTCAAGAGGGATTGGATATGGAGAAAGTGATCGGCATCATCTCGGCGGCAGGTGGTAAGTCAGGCATGATGGATTTATACGGCCAGGCCACGCTTAAGCGTGACTTTGCACCGCATATGTCGCTGGCTAATGCGCAAAAGGATGTTGGCTACTACACCGAATGGTTAAAGGACGCCGGTTTGCCCGGCTTCATGGCTAACTCTGTCCACCAAACCTATGCGCTAGCCTCCATCATGGGCCATGCTGACGAGGGCTGCACCGCGGTGATCAAAGCCTATGAAGCTCTAACGGGTGTTGAGGCCAAACTACCCACGGAAAATGGCCCAACAGAATAGATAATTTGCCCAGCGCTAGAAAGACTGAGTTTTTCGAACGCATTGATAGGAATTGCGAGCATGTCACCGGACGCGAATGAGATAATTTTGCATAACTACCCACAATCGCCGGTCGCGGAAAAAGTGCGCACTGTTTTTGGGTTTAAGAACCTGACCTGGCGCGATGTCGAGATTCCGCGCCTGCCACCAAAGCCGATGCTGACAACCCTCACGGGCGGTTATCGCCGTACACCGGTCATGCAGATTGGTGCCGATATCTATTGCGACAGTCAGTGCATCATCCGAGAGCTCGAACGGCGTCATCCGTCGCCTACCTGCCTACCCACCGCTGATGCTGGGTTGATGTGGTGCCTGAGTCGCTGGACCGATGGCGCGTTGTTCGACCTCGGGGTAAAGGTGGTCCTGGGCGCTGCCGGCGATGCCTTGCCTAAAGACTTCGCTGAGGATCGCGGGAGGCTTTACCTGGGCGAAAACTGGGCAGAACAACTTAAGCTGGCCAATGCTCAATTACCTCATCTTGTTGCACAACTGCGCGCGCCGTTTTCCTGGCTTAATAGTCAATTATCTGACGGCCGCCCGTTTTTGTTTGGCCCGGCCCCTGCGGCAATTGACGCCCAGATTTATTGCGTTGTCTGGTTTCTGCGTAGTCGTTGGGAAGGTGGACCGACGATGCTGTCAGAGTTTCCAGACCTGGTGCGCTGGGAAGATAACGTTCGCGAACGCGGGCATGGCTCTTCAAGTGACATGAGTCCGCAGGCGTGCATCGAACGCGCCAATGCACTCGGGCCAGTGTCGCCGACCGGTGTGGCTGAGAACGATCCGCAAGGGCTCGCTGTTGGGGATTCAGTTTCAGTTAGCCCCGATGTTGACGGTGGTGAGCAGCCGGTAGATGGCAGAGTCCGCTTTGCTGATACCGAAACAATCGTTGTTGAGCGTACGGCGGAGGAAGTCGGTACGGTTTGCGTACACTTTCCAAGGTCGGGTTACCGGGTGACGGTGACTTAGGAAGCTCGTCCAGTTACGAAGCTCGGACGCGGGTCAACGGTGCGTCATAGGGACTGGGATCAATGATTGTGGCTTTGACCATGCCCCCCAGCACATCGACCTCGAATTCGGTGCCTATCGTCTGGTAGCCCGCTTCAACATAGGCAAGCGCGAGATTTTGCTGAGTCCGGTATCCCCAGGCACCCGATGTAACGGTCCCAAGCACTTTGCCCTGCCTCATCACTGACGCACCGCTGTGCGCGGCAGCCACCTGGCTGTCGAGTTTGAGTGTGACCAATTGCTTACGTGGTCCGGCAGCTTTTCGCTGCGCGAGCGCTGATTTACCGAGAAAGTCAGATTTCTCCATCGTCACAAATCGGCTCAGATCCGCTTCAAACGGATCGACTTCAGTCATGATTTCTGCCTTCCAATGCAGATAACCCTTCTCAAGCCGCATGGAGTCAACGGCCAAGTTGCCGAACATACGCATACCAAACGCCAGTCCTGCCTCTCGGAGCGAACGGTAAGCTGAATAGAGCGATGCATTGGGAAGGTGTATCTCATAGGCCAGTTCACCTGAGAAACTCACCGCCAGAACGGTCGCCGGGGCAATGCCGATAAAACACTCGCGCACGGACAACCAAGGGAAGGCCTCAGCGGACCAATCATCCCGACTGACAGCGCGCATCACGTCACGCGCTTTGGGGCCAGCCAACACCAGGATGGTCTGCTCGTTTGTTAATGAACGAATCTGCACCTGCTCGTCTTCGCCGACGTGCTGGTTCAACCAGTCCAGATCATGGTACTCAGCCGCGGCGGCTGAGCCATACCAGATTCGATCAGGGCCACGGTCTGATGCGGGGAGATTGGCAATCGTTGCTTCAGACTTCAGCATCCCATGCTGATTGAGCAAGTAAGTGAGACCGACTCGCGATGGTTTGCGCGGCAGCCGGCCGCATACCAGGCGATCGAGAAACGTCTGCGCATCACGCCCTGAGACTTCGATGCGATTGAACCCGCTGACTTCGCAAAGGCCAACTGCATTTTGGACGGCAGCCACTTCCTGACCAACCACCTCGAAGCTTTCATCGAAGTGAAAGCTATGCGTGACCTCAAAATCTGGTGTTGGCTTAAAGAAAGCCGCTCGCTCCCAGCCGTTGACGGTTGTGAATTCAGCCTGCTCGGCTGCGAGCACAAAAGTGAGCGGCGTCGTCTTGGCATTGCGACCAGCCGGACGATATTCATTTGGGAAATGAAAGCGAAATTCGTTTTGGTAATCTTCGATCGCTTTGAGTGCGGTCAACTCAGTATTGGCGTGCGCGGTGAATCGACGCGGATCGATCACCCATGAATCCAGGCTTGATTCACCCTGCACGATTTGTTGGGCCAGCATCCACCCATGACCGCCACCTTCTCCAAGTCCGGCGCGAAGTCCCAGAATACAAAACGCATTGCGCTTACCAGGCACGGGCCCAACCAGAGGGGCGCCATCTATGGTGTAGGTGATCGGCCCGTTAATAACAGTCTTGATACCCGCGTCGGTAAGCGCCGGCATTCGAGCAAACACGCCCTCGAGGACATCGGTGACTCGGTCAAGATCGTCGGGGCATAAGGCATTGGTGAAGTTCGGATCAATGCCGCCCATCCCCCAGGTCTTACATGGCTGCTCGTAAAAACCAATGAGCAGTCCGGTCTTTTCCTGACGACTGTAGAAGTCACTGATTGGGCAACGTAAAAGGGGGATTCGATGACCAGCGTCGCGAACCTGCGGGATCTCATCGGTCACGAAATACTGATGTTCCATCGACATCACTGGGTGATGCACCCCCATCATGCGGCCCACCTCGTTGGCGCGATAACCGCAGGCGTTCACAATTATCTCGCATGCGATATCACCCTTGTCCGTATGAACCGTCCATGAGTCATCTTTGTGCTGAGTCAGGCCTGTAACCGATGTATGTCGATAGACCTGAGCACCCGCGCGACGGGCTCGCCGCGCCAGTGCCTAACACAGCTGGGCGGGGTCAATATGACCATCGGTGGGATCCCAGAGTCCCCCCAAGAGATCGTCTGTCGAAATGAGCGGGTGGCGCCGTGCGCATTCGGCAGCGTCCAAGACTTCGAATTCGACCCCCATCCCGCGGGCCATTGACGCGAAGTGACGATAGCCCTCCATCTGCGCCTCGGTGCCAGCCAGGCGAATTCCGCCGTCACCGTAGCGATAGTCAACCGGATAGTCTGGATCGTTCGACAGTTCCTGGTACAGCGCAATCGAGTGCGACTTCAATCCCAGCATCGTCTGGTTAGTACCGAAATTAGTGACCTGCGCGGCTGAATGCCAGGTCGTACCAGACGTCAATTCATCACGCTCAACCAAAACCGCGTCGGCCCAGCCCTCCCGCGTTAAATGGTAGAGCGTAGAGCAACCTGCAATACCGCCGCCTATGACGACTACCCGGGTCTGTGACTTCATCTGGTGATCCGTACTCGCGCTATTGGGATGAGTGGAAGCTACGTGAAATAGAAACCGCTTTGGTTTTCATGATAGAACTGAAACGCATTCAGGAGATGGTTCATGACCAGCCAAGCCGGCAACTCAACATTCGATTCGCGCTCATTTCGTCGTGCACTCGGCAATTTTGCGACGGGTGTAACGGTCATCACCGCGAGGGATGCTAGTGGATCCCTCGCCGGCATGACCGCCAGTAGTTTTAACTCAGTCTCGCTGGACCCTCCTCTGATTCTTTGGAGTTGCATCAAAGAATCCAGAAGTTGTGCTGTTTTCGAATCTGCCTCGCACTTTGCAGTCAATATTCTGGCCTCCGATCAAATTCACTTGTCGAACCGATTTGCCAGCCAGCAAGATGACAAGTTCGCCGGGTATGATCGACAAGTGACTGATTGCTGCTCTCAGACCTTTCCCATCGCAAGCGGTAAATGCCAACCATGACCTTTTGCTTTTTCTTAAGTGTCCGCACCGCACCGGATCAACCTGTTGTTGAACTAAGCGAATCTTCGCTTGCATCGCTACATGATCTCGCTAGCGAGGCGGCCGACCTCAGTCAGCTCAGGGTGCACACACCTACCAGCGCTCATGACCCGATGCTCGACGACGGTTCCGGCCCCGCACTCGTCATGCAGGCCCTGTTTGACAGAATCGACTCACTTGAAGCGGCTGTTTCTCAAGGAGGAATCTTTCAGGAACTGATGGCTACTGATGCACTGAAATCACTGGCCGGCGCAGACATAACCCAGCAGGCAATGCTTGTTCGCTCCTTTCCAGTGCCGGAGGTTCGGGAGGAGCTCGGTCATGGCAAGCCGCACTGTACCTATCTGGTTGCCTATGAAGGCCCGGCGCAAGATACTTCCGCCTGGTTGACGCATTACCTCGACGGTCACCCTTCACTCATGGCTCAATTGCCCGGGATTCGACGCATCGAGGTTTATTCCCGTCTGGACTGGTGTGGCAGCCTGCCCTGGCCGCGCGCGAACCACATGCAACGAAACCAGGTGGCCTTTGACAGTCCGGGCGCTCTGACCACTGCATTGGCAAGTCCGCTCAGGGCACAGATGCGCGAGCATTTTGAGCACTTACCGTCGTTCAGCGGCGCCGTCACTCACTTCCCCATGCGTACGACAATTTCATCGCCATGTTGACAGACTCACTGCGCGACACTCTCAAAGCGGTCAGTACCGCAACGCTGTGTACCGCCTTATTCAAACGGGGCTTGAGGCATCAATACATTCAGAACGTGTTGCCCCTAAACCCGCGCCTGCCCAATATGGTCGGTGAGGCATTCACGCTGCGCTACATGCCGGCCCGCGAAGACCTCAATGGGATGGACGTCTTCAAGAACCCCGACCATCCGCAACGAAAAGCGATCGAAGCCTGTCCGCCCGGCGCCGTCATGATGATTGACAGTCGCGCAGATGCCAGCGCTGCATCGGCCGGTGGCATATTGGTGACACGCCTGATGGTGCGTGGGGTAGCTGGCATCGTGACCGATGGCGGCTTTAGAGACTCGCCAGAAATTGCCCGCCTGAACATACCGGCCTACCACCATCGCCCTTCCCCACCCACCAACCTTACCCGGCATCAGGCCATAGACTTCAACGTGCCCATTGGTTGCAGTGACACCCCGGTCTTTCCAGGTGATGTGGTGGTGGGGGACGCAGAAGGCGTGGTTGTCATACCCGCGCACCTCGTCGATGAATTGGCTGCAGAGGCAACCGAGATGACAGCTTATGAAGATTTTGTCACTGAGCAAGTGCTCGCAGGCCGCTCGATTACAGGTCTTTACCCGCCCACTGATGAACAAAGCCTGATTGACTTTAAGCAATGGCGAGACCAGACAGGTCGTTGATCTGGGTGTCAATGATCTAGGTATTGTCGATCTAACTCAGCGCCCGTTGCCACCAAGACACGTCATGCCATCGGTCAAACTTTCGTCCGACTTCTTTAAACACGCCAATAGAGGTGAAGCCCACCGATTGGTGTAGCGCAATGCTGGCCTCGTTTGGTAACGCTATCCCGGCGAACGCCTGATGAAATCCTAGTTCACCCAGTTGTTTAAACAAGACCTCATAGAGCGACCGCGCTATCCCTTGGCCCTGATAATCAGCTGCCACATAAGCCGATACTTCAACCGATGACTGATAGGCCGGCCGCGCTCTGTGAACAGAACCATACGCATATCCGGTTACAACCGAGCCATCCGTCGCGACAAGCCAGGCATGGCTCTTTTGGGTACGCTCGATTCTGGTCGCGATCTCCGGTGATGTCGGCGGCGTTACCTCGAAAGAAATGGGAGTATCCAAAACAATGGGACGGTAGATCGCGGCAATCTGATCTGCGTCTTTGAGGTCGGCGGAGCGGATCGAGTGAGTCATGGCGGCTGTGAGATGATGGACTGGACACTCATTCGATAGCAGGAGCTCTGTCATGTCAAACCTAGCACCGCCAGAGGGCTTTGAGCCGCTGGCGAGAAAGAGTCCGATGACTGACCCCTGGCGCCCCATTTACGCCCGCGAATTGAACGATGCGCTGCACCTTGGTCTATGGGCCCAGGAGGCGCATTGCAATGCCCGTGGCTTCGTTCATGGCGGTTTGTATTGCGCGCTGGCCGACAACTCAATGGGTTATTCAATCCATCAACTCATCAAAACGCAAGGCATTGAATCCAGCGGTCGGGGCGCTGTGACAGTAGGACTCACGCTCGACTATTTGGGGTCAGCCCAGGTGGGTCAATGGGTGTTGTTTGAGGCGAAGGTTTTGAAACTAGGCAAGAAATTGGCATTTACCGAGTGCCATATTCACGCCGATGGTGAATTGGTTGCTCGCGCAAGCGCCACCTTCAGGCTCGGTTAATGCGCTGACTCAAACACACTGAGCGAAACGTGCCTAGCAATGCGTTTTTGCGCCGGTATGGTGAGACCGGACCACCTGACAGTGGGGCTCATCCGTCGTTACGATCTTAATACCATGAAACCCTGCGTCTCCTGGTGCGGCACGATCAATCACGGGCCGTTTGTGCAAGTGCTGCAACTCGAGCAGCGTGTAAGGTCGCTGCCAAAGCCATGGCCGGTTTGAAACTGACTCAAGTGCTGACAACGGTGGTGACTCACGCGTAAATGCCAGAAAGTACAACGTGAAATCTCGCGAGGCAACGGGTTGAACAGACAGCAAGGTCATCCCCAGTGTCTCACGGTAATATTCCAAGGCGGCATTGATGTCCGTCACTCGCAATGTAATTTGCCCAAGGGTCGCGCCACCACCAAGCGGCAGTGCCGCATCGCCCCTTTGAGTCAATGCTTCATCTTCAAAGGTATGTTGTAGCAACTCAATGCCAAACCCGGCTGTGTCTGTGAGGTGACACATGAACCCAATGTCTTGAAACTGAGTAGGCTCACTCACTTCGATACCGTCGCGACGAAGTTTTTCATAGGCGAGCATGAGATCGGGCAAGGTGATGCCGATCTTCCAGTAGAGGTCAGTGTCGCGTGGGGTCATTGATTGGCCGGTATCAGCCTGACGCAGCTCGATCTGCGCGCATTCGCCCTCGTAACCGACAGACCAAGCCGTCTGCCCATTGGGCGCGCGCATCTCGTTGACTCTCATTCCCAAATGCTTTCTGTAGAAGTCTGCAAGCTGTTGAGGGTCGGGTGTATTGAGTATGACCGATTTGATAGACACAGTTTCGAATCAACCGGCTAAGTTGACTTTAGGAGAACATCGCGAGCGATGCGCTTCAGCATCTTTGAATAAGCCGATGGCGACCACTGACACGGACCCGTAAGCTGTTCCCAATTACGCACAGACATGAGCATCCAGAGAATATCAGTGGCCTGCTTTTGCGTGTAACCCGATGCGAGCATCTGGTCTTTGTGGAGCGCCTTCACAGCCGCTTCGCAACCCTCTCGAACATCTTGCATGCGCTGCCCCCAAGCCTGAGCGGCTTCCGCATCTGTATCACTCATCGCCATGAGCGCTTTGGCCATGCCATAGATCTTGGGCACGTAGTTCGCCCACGCATCAATGTAAGCATCGAGCCGCTCAACGCCGGTCTGAGCCACCCGGCTGGCACGCAGCGTTTCATCCATCGCGTTGAGTTGGTCGACATAGTGAGTCGCTGCGATCAGCAACTCGGCGCGTGTGGCGAAATGCAGATAAACCGCCTGCCGACTGATGCCCGCGGCCTTCGCAATATCAGACATCCGCACACCTCGACGCTGATCACTCATCAATAGGCCGATGGCGGCTTTCAGAATATTTTCTCGGGTCTGTGAATTTTCTCTTGACATGGTGTCAATTAAATCCTAGAGTTGACACCGTGTCAATTGACACGGTGTCAAGCAGCCAAAATATGGTGCTGATGCTTGTCATCTCCAACCCTTTAGCTCAGTGAGGACTCTCCCATGAAAATCATCATCTTTGGTGCCACCGGCACAGTCGGCCGTCAGCTAGTTAAGCAATCCCTGCGGGACGGCCATGCGGTCACAGCATTTGCTCGTCACCCCGAGAAGCTGGATATTGCTCATCCCAGACTTAGCCTCTTCCCGGGCGATGTATTGAACGAACAGACGGTTTCTGAGGCCGTTGCCGGTCACGATGGCGTCATTGTTACCCTCGGTGCGGGTCGTCATGCCGGCGTGCGTGCCAATGGCACTCGCCATATCGTGACCGCTATGACTGAGCACCGGGTAGGCCGCCTCGTTTGCATGTCATCGCTGGGCGCTGGCGAGAGTTGGCAGGCATTAAACTGGTTCTGGAAGTACCTGATGTTCGGCATCCTGCTGCGACCCGCCTTGGCTGATCACAATGAGCAAGAGGCCATTGTGAGAAATGCAGATCCGAGCATTGACTGGGTCATCGTACGGCCTGGTGCGTTTACAGATGGCGCACTCACGGGCAACTATCGAACCGGCCAGTTCGACAGACACCACAAGCCAGCAGGCAAGATTTCACGCGCAGACTTGTCTGACTTTCTCGTTAAGCAACTGAACGATACGTTGTATATCGGTCAGGCAACCGGGATTTCTTACTGAGTCCGAATGACTTCTCTCACTTTGCTTAGGTGAACTGCTTCGAATGCGTTAGGCTGTGGCATGCGAACATTCAAAGTGCTGCTCATTCTGGTTTTTGTCTCGGCCACGGCCATCAGTCCGTGGCTTTTTCATTTTCTGACGCCGCTTAGCGGACAAGCAGCCAATATTGCACTCGCCATCATGATTTTGGCGGCCGTCGTGTTTATTTTGGATCTGGTGTTCACCAAATTCATCGATAAAACACTTGGGCAGCCGGTGAACCAAACAACCGTTGAATCGTCTTTTTCATTCCGACGGGTAATCTACCTGTTGTTTGTTTATGCCTCTGTTGTTGTCACAGTGCTCGGCCTGCTTGCTCTGCTCAACAACCGCTAGCCCCCCGCAAGGCTATTCGTTAAGCATCAGCCGGTAGTTCTGCCCCACCAACGCGTGGCCAAAGCTTTCATGAGCCTGCTCCGATTGCAACTCAAACCCCAATGATCGGTAAAGCTGAATGGCGTCAGTCAGATTCTTGTTGGTCCACAGCACAAGCTCCCGGTAGCCTTTCTCGCGGGAAAACTGAATAACCTGCTCTACCAACTGACGTCCAATCCCCTGACCGCGCGCTTCAGGCTCCAGCACCAACAACCGAAGCTTGGCGACATTCTTGCTTTGGCGAACCACAAACACCGAGCCAACATTGCGTCCATCAAGCTCGGCTATCCAGCATCGCTCCCATTGCGGCTGGAAGTTCTCAATAAACTCGCCCGTGATTTTTGCGACCATCGCCTCAAAGCGTTCGTCCCATTGATACTCTTTTGCATAGAGGCGCCCATGGGCGTGAATTACCCACCCGAAGTCGCCTGCCTCGGGCGCCCGCAGGACGAACGGTTTAGTCGGCGTCAAGCGGGTGTCAGCCATATGCGAGTTAGGGCGGCGCTATTGGAGACGATCGCGCTTTTTGGTAACTAGCTTCATTAGGCCGCAGCTTTGAGTTCCAGACGGCGGGCGTGCAACACCGGCTCGGTGTAGCCAGACGGTTGTTCGACGCCCTTAAACACCAAATCGCAGGCAGCTTGAAACGCCAAACCATCGAAACCTGGCGCCATGGCCTGATAGGAGGGATCGCCGGCATTCTGCTCGTCGACTACCTTGGCCATGCGCTTCATCACCTCCATGACGGTTGCCTCAGAGGCCACACCATGATGCAGCCAATTCGCAATGTGTTGTGAAGAGATACGGCAGGTGGCTCGATCTTCCATGAGGCCGACATTATTGATATCAGGCACCTTGGAACATCCCACACCCTGATCAACCCAGCGCACAACATAGCCCAGAATGCCCTGGGCGTTATTCTCCAGTTCGGCCTGAATGTCAGCGTCAGACCAGTCGGTGTTTGCTGCGACGGGGATCGTCAGAATATCCTGCAGATTGGCACGCGCGCCACCGGCCTTGATTTCTTTTTGCCGGGCAATCACATCAACCTGATGGTAGTGGGTGGCATGCAGCGTGGCGGCGGTCGGGCTTGGCACCCAGGCACAGTTAGCACCCGCGTTGGGGTGACCGATTTTCTGCTCAAGCATATCGTGCATCAAGTCAGGCATTGCCCACATACCCTTACCGATCTGTGCGCTGCCGGCCAAGCCGCACGCCAGGCCGATGTCGACATTCCACTCTTCGTAGGCTTTGATCCAGGCGGTGCCTTTCATGTCGGCCTTGCGAATCATGGCGCCGGCCTGCATGGAGGTATGAATTTCATCGCCAGTGCGATCCAGAAAACCAGTGTTAATAAACGCCACCCGATTCCGGGCAGCGCGAATGCAGGCCTTGAGGTTGACTGTCGTGCGGCGCTCCTCGTCCATGATGCCCATCTTGACCGTGTTGACTGGCAGACCAAGCGCTTGTTCAACCATGGTGAAGGTCTCGGCAGCGAACGCGACTTCTTCCGGGCCATGCATTTTGGGCTTAACGATGTAAACAGACCCTGCTGTTGAGTTGCGACTACCGGCCTGCTTTTGCAAATCATGCATCGCAATCATCACGGTGCACATCGCATCGAGGAGCCCTTCGTAAGCTTCGTTACCTTCCTGATCGAGAACCGCCGGATTAGTCATTAAGTGACCAACGTTACGAACCAGCATGAGAGAGCGACCCTTCAGGCTCAAAGGCTCGCCATTGGCGCCGGTGTACTCGCGGTCAGGATTCAACACGCGCTGAATCTGCTTGCCCCCCTTGGTCAGGTTCTCGGCCAGATCACCTTTCATAAGGCCTAGCCAGTTTCGATAAGCCAATGCTTTATCGACCCCATCAACGGCGGCGACCGAATCCTCGCAATCCATGATGGTTGAGATGGCGGACTCCAGCAAAACATCAGCCACACCCGCGGGGTCGGACTGGCCCACTTGATGCGAGCGATCAATCTGCAACTCAGCATGAAGGCTATTGTTTTTGAGCAAGAGCGCAGTCGGCGCGTCAGGGCTACCGTTATAGCCAGCGAACTGAGCTGTGTCGGCGAGCGCGAGATCTCCCTTGGCAGTCGCGCCAATCAGCGAGCCCTCTTCAACCTTGTACGCTGTAACGTCTGCATGACTGCCGCCGCGTAGTGGCATGGCCTCATCGAGAAACCGCTTGGACCACGCAATAACTCGTTCGCCACGCGCTTCATCATAGCCACCGGCAGTCGGTGAATCGCCCATTGCGTCGGTACCGTACAGGGCATCGTAAAGACTTCCCCAGCGAGCGTTGGCGGCGTTCAAGGCATAGCGTGCATTCATGACTGGCACAACGAGCTGTGGCCCCGGGATCGTCGCAATTTCGGGATCGACCGTCCCGGTATCGACACTAAAGTCGTCGCCCGCTTCAGCCAGATATCCGATCTCGCGCAGAAATGCCTCGTAGGCTGATGCGTCATGAGGCTGGCCTTTACGGGCCTGATGCCACTGATCAATTGTCGCCTGAATAGTGGCTCTCTTCTCAAGCAGCGCTCGGTTCTTAGGTCCCTGAGTCTTGAGCAAACCGGCTAGCCCCTCCCAAAACTGATCCGAAGAGACGCCAGTTCCTGGCAAGGCCTCCTGCTCGATCATTTGATAAAGGCTTTCGGACACTGAAAGTCCGTGCGATTGAACACGCCGGGTCATGAAGCTTTCTCCTGGAAAATCGGGATTTGAATGTTGGACGAGATTTTAGCGGTGAGGAGCCGCTTCTATTGTGTGATTATTACCGATTGGTGTTCAGCACCAAAACTCAATGCCGTGACTGCCTTGGCTGCCAATTTTAGAGTGGATCTGTAATCGACTCCGCAAACGAATGTGCGAACGGAGCGGACATTGGATCTGATGTCGATTTTGACCTCCCCCTGCCAAGGAAGCCCTGATGAATCACCGGCTGAGCACTCTCGACCTCAGCAGCGATGCCGATCAATGGGTGCGTCAATCTCACCTTCCCCGTCTGACACCTCTGCCATAGATCTGGAGGCATTGATCTAGGTTGATGCACTCGGTCATCAGAACGCTCTCACTAAAACACTGAAATTGGGCAGCCAGGTCAATCAACACAGCCTATTGACAATAATACCTTTTGGTTTCATTATTATAAAACCAAAAGGTATTACAGAAGGAGTGCTGTCATGTTGCGAATCGACGCCCTAATTGACTTAGCGGAAGGCCAGTGACCATGCAGAGCGTGTTCCGTGCACTTGCCGACCCAACCCGAAGAGAGATCCTCGGGCTACTCAGCCAGCAAGACATGACGATCGCTGATGTCAGTGATCATTTCGACATCACGCGCGCCGCGGTGAAGAAGCATCTGATCATCCTGGAAGAAGGTGATTTGATCACCGTGCGCGCCAAAGGAACGTCGCGTATCAATCGCCTTCATGCTCGCGCACTTTTTGAAGCACATGACTGGATCGGCAGATTCAGTCAGCACTGGGACGACCGGCTTGTCGCCCTTTCCGAAGCACTAACCGAAGACAGAAAAAGGAAAACCAAAATGATCGACTCAATCACCAAATCCGTCTTCTTTCCCAGCCCCCCCGAGGACGTCTGGGCCTATCTAACCGATAAGGACAAACTCGGGCTCTGGTACCACCCAGCCTTGCAAGACCTCGAAGAAGGCAAGGCCTATGAACTCGTCGCAACAGACAAAGCGGGCAAGACCAAAACGCAGGTTTGGGGCGAAGTCCTAAAAGCTGACAAGCCCCGCGAACTAATCTGCACGTTTCAGGTGGCGCCGTTTGGCGATGCCAAAACGACTGTGCAGTGGTTACTGGAACCGATGGCGGGAGGGACTCGGCTCACGCTGCATCACGAAGGAATCGTGGCGGCAAGTGGCGCGGCCGCAACTAAACTATTGGCGGCGTTGGATGCCGGATGGGATGAACACATTCAAGCGCTACGGGGTCTGAAGAATAAATCCTAGTGCGATTTTGGGGCGCAAGCTTGGTACCCCATTGAGAAACGGATGGGGAGCGAGCAACACTGGTCAGCGTTTACGCGATTCGAAATTAGCGCAGCCTTAGCTCGTTTCGCGCGGGAGCGCGCGGCCAATGATGGCGTCGAGATCACACCCCTTGGGTAGCGTTCCAAATGCCCCGCGGTAACGTGGGGCAAGGCGGGAGGCACAAAACGCTTCGGCCACGGCGCTTGGCGCATGACTCGTCAAGAGTGCCCCCTGTAGCGTCAGCGCCATCATCTCAGTAAACAGCCGCATTCGGCCCTCTATCGCGTCTGAATCCGACAGCTCTTGATGTAGCGCGTCGATGGCACTATCGAGGTAAGTGTCATTGCCACGCGATTTCGCCAACTCGCCCAGTACAACGTCGATTGTTTCCGGTTCCCTTCTCATCGCCCGCAAGACATCAAGGCCCATCACGTTGCCTGACCCTTCCCAGATTGCATTGAGCGGTGCTTCGCGATACAGACGCGGCATGATGCTCTCCTCGACATAGCCTGGGCCGCCGTGACATTCAAGCGCTTCGACAACCAGGCTCGGACACCGCTTTGTCACCCAGTATTTGGCAACTGCTGTCCCAATCCTGGCCAGCGCAGCTTCTGCAGGATCGCTTGTACTATCCATTGCACGGGCAATACGCAATCCCAGTGCCAATGCGCTTTCAACCTCTACTGCCAGGTCCGCCAAGACGTTCTGCATAAGCGGTTGATGAATCAGACGCTTTTGAAAGGCTGATCGGTGGGAGGTGTGATGCAAGGCCTGAACCAACGCCTGGCGCATTATGCCGGCCGAAGACATTGCGCAGTACAGTCTGTTGCCCGTCACCATTTTCATAATGGTGCGTATACCCTCACCTTCCTCGCCGATCATGACACCGAGGGTTCCTTGAAACTCTATCTCTGTCGAGGCGTTTGACCTGTTGCCTAACTTATCCTTCATGCGCTGCAGAAATAAGTCGTTGCGCTCGCCGTTGGGTTTCCAGCGCGGCACCAGGAAGCAAGAGATTCCCAGCTCAGTTTTGGCCAATACCAGAAACGCATCGCACATCGGAGCCGAGCAAAAGAACTTGTGCCCGGTTAGCAGGTAGTGGGCGCCCTCACCAGCATTGCCAGTTGCCGGAGTCGCAATGGTTGAATTTGCTCGGACATCTGAGCCACCTTGTTTTTCGGTCATGAACATACCAATGAGGGCGCCGCCCTTCTCGGTGGCAGGTATATCGCGCTGATCATATTGGTTTGCGAGGACCCTGGGCATCCATTCCTCAGCCACTTGTGTTGAAACCCGGAGAGCAGGAACCACGGCATAGTTCATTGCCATCGGGCACATCATTCCGCCTTCAGGCTGGCTGAACATATACGTTAAGGCCGAATGACCCACATGCCCTGCATTTCCTTCGTTGTGCCAGGCGAAGTTGTTGACTTGATGGGATATCGCCAAATCCATTAGGTCGTGATAGGCGGGATGAAACTCAACAGCGTTAAGGCGCATGCCGTAGCGATCAAACGCCCTTAACTCAGGGCTGAATCGGTTAGCTTGATTGGCCTTCTCGAAAGTCTCGTCTAAGCCCGTTAAGCGCCCCACCTGGGCTAGATGCTCGGCGTGATGATTTGCTCCGTGATGAGACACCCAATCACGCAATGCTCTGTCGTTGCCCCAGAGGTCTTGATCGCCCATATGGGGTGGCATATTTGTACGTCATGGCTTGGTAGTCGATCAATCGGATTACGCGGTTTCATTGGCAACATGAACTATCAACAAGTGGTTTCTCATCCTACCAGTCGATACGAACAAGCGTACGCTCCCTGTTATGCGGGTGGCCGCGCCTGGCCCTCAAGAGTCAGTTGTCCGAACTGAGTTGGTGTCCATTAGACGTTCGTTAAGTGTCGGGACAGTGCTGATGTGGTCAGACATTGCGGGCCAGGTGAAAGCTCTAGCAACTACACTTTCTGCCACCCACCTACAATCACTTAACCCCAGATAGACCACCCTTTTTTGCTCAAACAGCTCTGAGGTTTTCGGCCTTGATATTAGTTTGAGGGCTCTTAGCAAGCGGCTGAATCTTGCCGAGTGGCTCAGGTTTGTGTAACCCGTAGCCTTGAAGGTAGTGCACGCCGATGCTGGTCATTTTCTGTCGGATGCGCTCGTTCTCCACGAACTCGGCCACTGTCTTGACGTTCAAGATCTCCGCTATCCGCTGGATCGACTCCACAAACGCCAGATCAAGCGGGTTCTCGCACACGCTCT
>JBGCFG010000088.1:0-17298 GCA_045106815.1 Burkholderiaceae bacterium
CAACAGCGCGATCACATCTGCCCCCGCCTGCAACTCGGCAAGCACACCAAAAAACTCGGCTGCATTGGCTGCGCCGATCCGACCTTGAACGAACACACGTTGCGCCTGCTCAGACAAGCCAGCCTGCATGACTCGCGAGACATCTTCCCACCCGCGCGGGCTTGCGCCAATTAGGTGGTCGTTAGCAAGTTGGGTTTGGGTGTCATCCATTTTGTCGGGCCGGATCTTGAGATAAGCCATGACCTCGGGCGCCAGTGCCTGCCGGGCGGCGTAAGCCAGAAAGGCATCAATTGCTGTCTCAACATTAAAATGAAACATCCGATCAGCCAGTGCAGTGCCCATGTCATGGCTAACCGCGCCGTGGAACGCCGCGTTGCCAGCGGCCACAACCATCCAGCCATCAGGCAGGCGATAGTGCCCAACTTTTCGATCGAGGATGAGCGAGTACGCAGAAATCTGGAGGCGCTGATCTGCGGCTGTGAGTTCGTCCAAAAACAGAATCCCCGCTGGGGAATGCTCGTCGGGCAGAAACTCCGGCGGAAACCAGACGGTCTTGTTCTGCGTATCATCAGCGAAGATCGCGCCGCGAATATCCACGGGCTCAATCGTCGTCAGGCGTAAGTCGACGAGCGGCACTTCAAAGTGATCGGCGAGTTGACGCACCACTGATGACTTACCAACGCCGCGCGTCCCCCACAACATTGAGGCGCGTTGCCTCAATACAGGGTCGGCATACTGCTCCAAAAGAGCCGCATGCACAGCGCTAATCGAGACCGGTGGAATGTTCATTGGGTTTGTTTGCATGTCAGGCCGGTCTTGAATCTCGGTTAACAGCAATGGGTTCTAACCACTGGCTGTAGCGCAGCTTTCTCGGAATAGGCGGTATCTCAAAGCGCGGGAGTTCACGAAAAAGAAATAGCCCGATCAGTAATAACGGTGGTGCGTGAAACAACAACATCTGTGCGATCGAACCGTCGCCAATCGGCAATTTCCCGACCAGCATTGCCCCGCCGATGAGCGCAGCACAACCGCCCAGGGGAATGGCCCGTCGAAACATTGCCCGCCATCTGCCAGGTCGGTGCTGCCGGTGAAACGCGGCTGGTGACTCTGTGAGCGTCTGATCAAGATGCCTCACCGCCTCATTAATGCGTTGTTCAGCTTCCTGAGAGCGAGTTGGCTCGTGGCGGTTAATTCTGATGGTGCTGCGCCAATGATCACCGTAGTCATATGCCGCTCGCCAGGACTTTCCCAGCACTGCCAGAATGTCCTGAGGAACACGCAATTTGCCAGGTAAGGCGGGGGACAGTTCAACCTTGAGGGGGTCATCGAACTCGCAGGTGAATTTGACTTGAACACCATGGCACTCAATATGCGCGCCAACCAACAATGCAACTGGCTCATTTGCTTCCTGCCCTTCGTCGTTCACCGTCATGGTCACTTCATAGTCGCGTGACACGACGATGTTGCCGACGGCTGTGAAGTGACGAGCCAGCGGCACGATGGTAAGTCGATCAAGTAACTGCGCCGGCACACCACCGAAAGTCTCGCATGTTGCAAGCGGTACGACCGCATCCCCTTCGGGTAACGCCAAGAGCTGTCGGGTCAGTTGGCTAAGGCCAGCCAAAGACACATCCAGTATCAAGGTCTCGCGTACGGCGAACTCAGCTACCTCGCCAGCGGCATGTTCCAGCGGGACAAACTTTAAGACCCTGGCGCTGCGGTCGCTACCGGCAAGATCTACCTTGTAGCCGGCCGCAGCAAAAGGAGCGACCAGGCCCATGATGTCGTGGTGCGTGAGCGCTGGCAGGGGCTTTCGCTGCCTGGGTCGCGGCGGGCGAGCAGGCATGGTTCGGGTGGCTCGGATCATCCCGTTAAGCATAACCTGATGGCATGCGCCCCGGGACAAGCCCGCGCCGGTCTGTGGAGATCATCTGCTCGCCGTTTGTGCTTCGTCTGTGCGTCGTTTTTCTGGTGTGTTTCGGTTAGCGTGGCTGCTCAAGCGTAGAGGCATAGTCAGCGACTGTGACGCGGCGCATGTCTCGTACAACATCGGGCGCAACCCGAGTGGCGCGATGCATCGTGCAGCGATTATCCCAAATCACAAGATCATCGGCTTGCCACTGATGGCGATACACAAGTGCCGGTTGAGTCGCATGCTCCATGAGCTCGCGAACGAGCACCATCGCCTCCGGTCTGATCATCTCGTCAATGGCGCCAATGTGAGCCGCCAGGTAGAGCGCCAGCCGGCCCGAACCGGGGATTCGTCGTACGAGACGTTGAGCGACTGGCTCGTATCGCGTCCGCTCTTCGTCGCTGAATTCTTCAAACCCGAGCAAGGCCCGCGAATACAAGAGACTGTGTTTGGCGACCAGATCAAGCACCTCAGTTTGAAGCTCGCTGTCCAACCGATCCCATGCGGCACGCATATCAGCAAACTCGGTTTCCCCGCCGGTGGCTGGCACCTGCTTGCCATACAGCATTGAATACTTCGCAGGCGTCGACTTGAACGAACTGTCGGTGTGCCACAACCGATTACCCAGATTGAATAGGCGCCGTTGATTGTCCCGCGCGAGTAGATTGCCCTGCGCATCGAGGTTCGAAATGTCATTCATGCGCCCATCGGCGAGTCTTCTCGATCCGATACCAACAGATGCGGGGCGCGCTTCGATGGGCCCTAAGGCCTCGCCAATCTGCATTTGCTGGCGCTCGGTCAGCGCCTGTCCGCGAATCAGAATGACTGCATATTCGTCAAGCCCGCGCTCAATCTCAGCAGTGGTCTCGGGCGTTAACGGCGTTTCGAGCGACAGATTAATGGCCTCAGCCGCAAAGACAGGGTGTAGGGGCCGAAAGGAAACCGTCATCGTATTACCTCAGTCAACGGGACGTTAGATCTTAACAAGCCCCTGGGTATGACCGCTTCGGTATGATTGACCTTGCTACGACCCTGCCAACAAATAACGACGCCGAGACAAACCATCGTGGATGCTCAACAAATCAGTCGGATTGCCCACCGCATATTTGATGCCAACCAAGCTCGACAACCGTTTGAGCCACTAACCGGGGCTGACAAACCCGCCCAACTTGAAGACGCCTACCGCATTCAGGACGAGGTCTATGCCTTGTTTGCTGATGCTGGCGGACTGGGCCCGCTCAGCGGGCACAAGATTGCCCTAACCTCAAAAGCGGTTCAGTCACTCTGCGGTGTTGATCAACCCGCCTACGGCGCCATCTATGCTTCACAACACTATGCCAGTGGCTTGGCTGTGAAGTCATCTGATTACCACCGCCTGGGCCTTGAATTTGAAGTAGCCGTCGAAATTGGCGAGACAGTGCCGGCCGGGCAGGTGGATTTTGACGCTCAAAGCATTGCGCCTTATGTTGGCGCGTGCATGCCGGCATTCGAGCTCATTGACGACCGCGCAGCAGACTACTCGCGGCTGGACGCTGCATCCATCCTGACCGATCGTTGCTGGTGCGCGGGTACCGTCATGGGACCGGCAGTTTCGGGCTGGGCCGAACTTGATCTGACCAGTTGCGCCGCAGAGCTATTTTGTAATGGTGAACTGGTTGATTCAGGCGTCACCGGCGATTCGATGGGTCACCCCCTCAATGGGCTGGCCTGGGTAGCGAATCATCTTAATCGTCTTAACCGCCCCTTACTCAAGGGCGCAATTGTCATGACCGGCAGTGCGCTCAAGACCCAGGTGGCCGAGCCTGGTAACACTTACACCTATCGCATTGCCGGTCTGGGTGAAACCACCTTGCAGGTTAAGGAGTAAGCGTAAGCCGACAACCTTTCGGAGCCCGCATCATGAATCGATCAGACAGGTTTGAGTTACCCCTAACAACGGACTCAGAGAAAGCCGCGCAGTTGTATTGCGATGGGGTTGATCAATTGCTGGCGTTCCAGGCAGTTGCGCTCGAAACGCTGGACAAAGCAATTGCCGAGGATGAACAGTTCGCACTGGCCCACATCGCCCGGGCGCGCGCCTTGCAGGTGCGCGCACAGGTTGCAGACGCAAAACAAGCTGCAGCGAGCGCTCGCGCGCTCACGGCAAACATCACCGAGCGGGAGCGCCAGCATATTGAAGTGCTTGCCTTGCTCGTCGAGTCCCGGCCAGCAAAGGCGATGGCATTGTTGCTCAAACATGTTGACCAGTGGCCAAAGGATGCCTTGCCGATCTCCATCGCCCTGGGCGCCATTGGGCTTTTCGCGTTCAGCGGCAGGACCGACAGCCGCAACCACGAGCGCGAGTTCCTTGCCTCGATCAAACACCATTGGTCTGAGCACTGGTGGTTCGATACCTATTATGGCTGGGTACTGGTTGAAACCGGAGCACACACTGAGGGGAATGCTCTGCTCGACCGCGCCCTCGCCGCCAAGTCCAACAATGCACAGGCTGTGCATGCGCGCGCGCACGGTCACTATGAATGCGGTGACATCCCAGCAGGTCAGATCTTTCTTGAAACACACATTCCGCAGCTAGATGCTGACAGCTTGCTCATGCCGCATCTGAGATGGCATCAGGCATTGATGGCACTGCAATCGGGCGACATGACGAACGCCAGGAAGATCTATGCCGAGGCGATTGCGCCTGATGTTTCCCGCGCCGCACCACTGCTACTCATGATGGATGCAGCCTCATTTGCGTGGCGCTGCCATGTGTACGGCCAACCGCTCACGGATGCACAACTTAAGCAAGTTCAAGAACAGGCCAAAACTTGTTTGCCAAAGGCTGGCCCATCGTTTTTCAACTGGCACAAGGCGATGGCACTAGCAAGTGCACATGATGAACCGGGGCTGGCGACACTGAGTAAAGAGGTCGATGAACTAATCGAAGCAGGCCGCCAGCCACCCGGAGAGGTCATGAAATGGATCTGTCAGGCCATGTCAGCCGCGGCAGCCCAGCGCTGGGACAAAGCGCAAACACACCTGGAGCAGGCCCAGAAAAACGTCAGGGCAATTGGTGGCAGCAACGCACAGCAAGATGCCATTACCGATGCACTCGTGGCGGCGAGCCTGACGAACAAACATGCCGGCCACGCCGCCGATTTGATCCAGGAACGCTCAGCAGCGCGGGCGATGCACTTGGGCCAAGACTGGGCAAAACGGATCACGCCGCACTAGTCACGCCGTATAGGTATGTCCTGCCCTAGTCGGCCAAATCAAGCAGCATGGCAGCGTGATCACTCAAAGCATCTCGGCGCGTCCCGCGCGGCGCCGCCCAGACATATCGAAACCGCTCTGCTCGCGGCTGAATCTGACGATGCAAGAACATCTGATCCAGGCGAAAACCATTACGTCCGTTAGGTGAGTACCAGGTGTAGGCCCGTTTCAGCCCATGCTCAAGCCTAAATGCATCGGGCCAGCCCATTGAATCGAGATTAACCAGCCAATCATCCTCCATGCGATTGAACGCCGGCGACTCTTCATCGAGCCCAATCCGCCCCGAGTTGGTATCGCCCATCAAGATAGCTGGTGGACCGCGCCAGGTTTTCAAAACATCTGCAACCGCATTGAGGAACCGTGGTTTGCGGCCAGTGACGCGATTGGGAACGTGTATGCCCAGCACAGCCATTGGCCGAGGCGCTGCGATCCGTACCGGTAGCCAACGCCTCTCGTCATCTGGGGCGCCCTGCAACAACATGCGTCGTAAGGGCCAGCGCGACGCAATCAGCAGCGAATTAACTGCTGGGTTATCAGGGTCTGCTGTCGTACGCTGATGATGAAACCCTGCTTCGGCCAGATTCGCCGCAATTCGCTGGCTTGGCGGTGTCGCACGGAATTCACTGAGGTTAACAACATCAGGTTGCCACCGAATGATTTGCCGGGCAATGGCATCAGCCCGCACACCACCGCCGGCACGAATGTTCCAGGCAACCAGTCTCACACGGCTATCGCAGCAGTGATGTCACTCGAATCCATATAGTGCGGCGGGATTATCGACAAGGATCTTCTTTATCAGGGCTGCGTCACGAGATGTCCAGTGAGCCAACTGGTCCAGCAAATAGCCATCGTTTGGCATAACACCGTAGTAGCTGGGATGCGGCCAGTCTGAGCCCCAAAGCATGCGATCCGGCGCTTCATTGACCAAAGCCTGCCCATACGGAATGACGTCATCATACGGCGGGGCATCTGCCGTGGTGATGCGATAGCTGCCTGTTAATTTCACCCAGCACTTACCGTCGCGCGCCATCGCAATAAGTTCTTTGAAGCCGGGGTTATCGAGGCCGTGAGATGTCTTCATGTAGCCCAGGTGGCCTACAACAATGTCAACGGGCATTGAGCCAAAGTCTTTTCTAAGTTCCGGAAAGTCTTGCGCATGCAATAAAAACTCCACATGCCAGCCGTATTGGGCAATGCGATCTGCAAAGCGCTTTACGTCTTCGATATCGTCGAACGGCATGCCGCCCTTATCGACAATGTTCACACGCACGCCCTTAACACCAGCATCATTCAGGCGCGCCAGTTCCTGATCCGTCACGTCGTTGCCAACCGCCGCCACCGCCCGCATGCTGTCTGGATGCAGCGCGACCGCATCAAGAATAGCGGTATTGTCAGTGCCGTAGACGCTCGGCTGAGTCAACACGGCTCGTTCGATCCCGAGCACCTTGTGCAAGGCCAGGAATGAATCAAGGCTTGCAACCGGCGGGGTGTAACCGCGCTTGTCAGAGTACCGTTTCTGGTCCGCCTCGGTAAACAGGTGAGCATGCGTGTCGCAGGCACCTGGTGGCACATCGAAAGTCGGGGCTTTCGGGTTTGGGTCCGGCGGCGGGCATGCTGGAATGCTCTGGTCGGCCTTATGCTCGGCACTATTCATGGGCTTCACTCAGGTTGCAGGGTAGGTATTACGGGCAGATCATACTTTTTTTTGCGATAGCCACACACCGCGCAGCCAATCGGGCGTCGCATTACAAACGTGAGCGCAGGCCCACCTTCGGAATATCGCTTAGGCCTAAACCAGCCCGCAACTCAACCTCAGAACGAACGAAAAATCGTTGCCGCTCAAGCTTGCTACATTCAAACATTCACCCCGCCGTCCAAGCTAACCCCTAACCCGGAGCGTTTTCGATGATTTTGATTGGCCGTTACAGATCTCCCTTTGTTCGCCGCGTTGGCGTAACGCTGAACTATTACGGCATGGCGTTTGAACACAAGCCCATGCAACACACGGGCGACGATATTCCGGCACTGCGCAAAATCAACCCGATTGGTCGTATCCCCGCTTTGATTCTTGATGATGAACAAGTCCTCGTGGAAAGCGGCGCCATACTTGACTACCTCGACCGCGAAGCCGGCGCTGAGCGGAGCCTGACGCCACCATCAGGCAACGCCCGCAATCGCGCATTGACGATGCTTGGCATCGCCACGGGTGCGATAGATAAGGCGGTTTCGTGCTCCTACGAGGTTCGCTTTCGCCCGGAAGAAAAACGTCATGCTCCGTGGGTTGAGCGATGCGAGGAGCAGGTGAGAGCCGGATTCACCTGGCTCGAGTCCCAACGCGACGGCGACTGGATGCAGGGCGACAAAATGAGCCAGGCTGACATCACCACGGCCATCGGCTGGCAGATGCTCGGGCTGGGCATGAAGCCGATTCAGGATTCGATCAAAGCACCCGGTATTCACGCGATTACCGAGCGGCTCATGCAGGACAAGGCTTTCAGCGATACCTTCCCCACTGAGTAAGCTGGGCCCCACAAGCCAAAATTGCGCAGGATTTATCAAATGGCCTTGTGGGAACCTTTCCCTACCGACTCACACAAAGGGAAAAACGATTAATACCCAGCAAACACAACGCAGCTACGAACAACGCCTGGACCGGGTGGTCCAGTACATCTACGACCACCTGGAAGAAGATATTTCTATCGACCGCCTCGCTGAGGTGGCCTGCCTCTCGCCTTATCACTGGCACCGCATCTATACCGCGATGCGCGGCGAGACAGTGGCCACCACGGTCAAGCGGCTGCGTCTCCTGCGAGCAGCGGACCGGCTCGCCAACACCAATCAGCCTATTCTTGAAATCGCTCAGCTCGCCGGCTATGAAGCACTGGCCTCCTTTGGCAGGGCTTTCAAAGCAGTCTATAAGCAGTCACCCGCTGAATACCGTGCCGGCGGCACGCATGCCGCATTCAAAGCTGCGCTGGCAGCCAAAGACACGGACGGCTTTCCTGTCGAGATTGTGGAGATAGAGCCCTTGTTCTGCGCCGGCGTCGCACACACTGGCCCCTACATCACCGTTGACCAGGCCATCGGAAAGCTGTTTGGCGCGCTGGGCAGCCAACGAATGATCCCCAACCCGCCACGCATGCTGGCTCAGTTTATAGATGATCCTGATGCTGTCGATGCTGAGCAACTTCGCTCGGTTGCCTGCGTGCCAATGGATGCTGAGTTGGCAGGATCAACCGACCTGCCTGCTCCGGCCAAGGCTGTCACGCTGCGCGGCGGCGCCTATGCCCAGCTAACCTATAAAGGGCCTTATGCCGATATGAAAGACGCCTACCGTTGGTTCTATGGTGTGTGGCTACCCGCATCGGGCCTTGAGCCGGCCAATGCGCCCGCGATTGAGGAGTACCTGAACAATCCGCAGGAAGTGGCACCAGCAGACTTACTGACGCACATCAACGTACCCGTGGAGGCAATCTAATGGACGCCCAAGTGATGACCAAAGCCAAGCGCCAATCATCCTCAACCCCAGAGATGCCAGCCAACGTCCAAACCGTTTTTAATGCCTACCCCCCAGCCGTCAGGCGGCGGTTTATGCAGATACGAGCTCTGATGTATCAAACGGCTGAACAGTTGAAGGGCGTTGGACCGATCACAGAAACGCTCAAGTGGGGCGAGCCTGCCTATCTGACCGAGCTAAGCAAAAGCGGCTCAACCGTACGATTCAACTGGAAGGCAGCACAACCGGACCGCCTGGCGGTTTGCTTTAACTGCCAGTCGAGACTGATTGGTCACTTCCGCGAGCACTTCCCGCATCAGTTCGACTACGAGGGAAATCGTGCACTTGTGTTGTCGCTTGGCGAATCAACACCGACTGACGACTTGAGCAAGTGCCTGGCAACTGCACTGCAGTACCACCGCATCAAAGAGAGTCTCTAGTGATAGGCCTTGGCATCCACTCGTCTGGCCTCGTTTGGTCTAGCGAGTGGTGTCACCCATCACAACTTCGGTATTCAACTCGGAACTCAAATCAGACCGAACACCGTTGATACGCGCAATCAGGCAACTAGCACCTAAAGTCCCCATGCGCCGGCGCGGCGTGATCACCGTCGTGAGTTTTTTGGGCAGGACTGACGTAATGGACAAGCCGTTAAAGCCAACCAGTCCAACCTGTTCAGGAACCTCTATGCCCAACTCTTCACACGCCATCAAGCCGCCAAACGCCAGTTGATCAGACAAGAAGAACACAATATCGGGTTTGTCTGATCCGTCGCGCCACAATTGCTTCAGGCCTTCATATCCAATCTGATACGGGCTGTCCGCTTCCGGACGTGCCACCCGAACCTCAACCCCATTGTCGCCACCGAAGGCCCGCTGTATGCCGGCCAGACGCCGCTCCGCTCTTGGGTCATGACCACGGGCGAAACCAACAAAAGCCGGTCGTTGGTAGCCACGAGTTCGAATGCTGCTAGCCACCTGATAGCCAGCCTTCTCGTGATCAACCCCAACGCAAATATCAACCGGCTCTTTGGAAAAGTCCCAAACCTCCAACGTTGGTACGCGACTTTCGCGCAGCATCTCGACCACTGAAGGATCATGATCGGTACCCGTTAACACCATCGCCGATGGTCGCCAGGTCAACACACGATTCACCCAATCGCGTTCGCGTTCACGTTGATATTCGGTTGTGTTGACCACCGTTGCAAAGCCGGCGGCATCAAACGCTCCGCGCATGCCCTCGAGAATGTCTGCAAACACATCATTAAACAAAGTCGGTAACGACACGCCAATCAAAGCTGACTGTTCGCCAACCAGGGAGCGCGCATTTGAGTTGGGCACATAGCGCATGCGCCGGGCGATCTCGATGATTTCCTGGCGGCGCTGCTCTGACACCCCTTCGACGCCGCGAAGTGCTCGGGAAACCGTCATGATCGAGACACCGGCGGCGGCGGCGACGTCTTCAATTTTGGTTTTGTCTGAGGTTGACTTTCTTCGGCTCATTTCGATCCTCTTGGAACCCGCATTCTTACCGGATCGGCCAGCAATCGTGACATGATTTGCGTTAGCGCTAACGCATATCATGCTCAAACGCAGGGTTTCCGCGGGTAGTATCAGACTTACCAAGCGTTAGCGCATGGTTATTAAAGTAAATCCAAATCAGAGTAGCCGAGGAGACCCGTGCCAAAGATCGTGTTCGATCAGGTAGAGAAACGTTTTGGCGACACGCGCGTGCTGTCTCCGTTTGATCTACACCTGGAAGATGGCGAATTTACCGTCCTGGTAGGACCGTCCGGTTGCGGCAAGTCCACAACGCTTCGCATTCTGGCCGGGCTGGAATCTCCCTCCGGCGGGGAAATCTTTTTCGATGACAAGCCCATCAGCCACCTGGAACCCAAGGCGCGGGATATCGCGATGGTTTTTCAGGACTATGCGCTCTATCCGCATATGAATATCGCGAAGAACATGTCCTTCGCGCTGCGGCTCCAGCGCACGCCACGCAAAGTCATTGACGAAAAAGTGTCGCGGGTCGCGAAAATGCTCAACATTGAGCCTTTGCTCAAACGTAAACCAGCCGAGCTGTCGGGCGGACAGCGCCAACGCGTCGCCATGGGTCGCGCCCTGGTCCGCGATGCCGGCACCTTTCTGTTTGACGAACCTTTGTCCAACCTCGACGCCAAACTACGCGCCAAGCTGCGTGCTGAGCTAGCCCAGATGCGTGAGCAGATTGACAAGAACATGGTGTACGTCACGCACGATCAGGTAGAGGCCATGACCCTTGGCGATCGCATCGTCGTGATGAGCGGCGGCGTCATCCAGCAACAAGGCACGCCAGAAGAACTTTTCAAGAACCCGGTCAATAAATTTGTCGCGGGCTTCATTGGCAGCCCCACGATGAACTTTCTGGAAGGTGAACTCACTCAGGACGAAACCGGTTTGTGGGTAGCGGGTAATGGATACCGAATTCCCGTTCCTGAAGCCCTGGCCAACCGCTTGGGCCAGGTCGGCGACAAGCAGGTACTGCTGGGCATCCGACCATCTTCATTCAGTACAGACCCGCTCGCCGGCGCCCCGGTCGAGGTAAACGTGCTGGTATCTGAGTATCTCGGTGCCAATACCGTATTGGTGACGCAATGTGGTGAACAAGAGCTGCTGGTTGAAACCGGCAGTGATCGCCCTATCGCAGCAGGCAGCCAACTGAGGCTGGCAGTGAAAATCGACGAGATCATGCTGTTTGACAAAGCAACTGAAAAAACGCTGTAACAACAACCACGAGGAAGACAATATGAAACTGAAGCGAACGCTTTTGGCAGCAACGCTGGCTGCCACGGGTATTTTTACTGGAGTCGCAAACGCGAACCCGTACGCCGAGTACGCCGGCACCACACTGGTGGTGAATTTCCCTGCCCATCCGCACTACAATGCTGCGCGCAAGGTGTTGCCTGAATTCACCAAAGAAACCGGCATCAAAGTTGAGGTTGATCAGTTGCAATACCTCAAAATGCGCGAGCGCCAAACACTGGAACTCACCAAGCGAGAAGGTGACTACGACCTCATCTCGTATGTGGTGTTTTCCAAGGCTGACTATGTGTTTGCTGACCAACTGGAAAACCTCGCGCGCTTTTTCATGAATCCCAAGCTGGCTGACCCGGGTTATGACGCAGACGATCTGATCGACGGCTATGTCGAAAACATTGGTGTTGCCGGCGGTACCAAGGGTTACCTGCCCGGTAAAACCGGCTCGCTGTTTGGCATCCCCTACGGCTCAGAAACCTCGGTACTGGGATACCGCAAAGACATCTTTGAGAAGCACGGCATTGCCGCGCCCAAAACCTACGACGAATTGATGGACGTCGTGTGCAAGATTCCTGAGTTGGAGCCTGGCATGGGCGGCATGGCCTCCCGCGCGGCTTCTGGTCACCAGGCCAGTCACGCCTTCCTGCTGCACCTGGCGCCTTTAGGCGGCCGTGTGTTTGATGACCAGTGGAAACCCATCATCAACAATGAAGCTGGCGTCAAAGCGGCCTCCGCATTGAAGCGCATTATTGATTGCGGCCCCGAAGGTTCGCAAAACTTTGGGCCGGCAGAGGCGGCAGCATCGTTTATGCAGGGCAAGTCTGCGATGTTCATGGACTCGATCGCGTTTGCAGCTCAGTTTGAAGATCCAAGCAAGAGCAAGGTCGTGGGTAAAGTTGGCTGGGCGCTGCATCCGGAAGGCGTGCGCCGCGGATCGCAAACGGGTGGCTTCGGCATTGCCATTCCTAAGAATGCCAAAAACAAAGAAGCAGCCTTCTTGCTGATGCAGTGGCTCACCTCCAAGAAAGGCGACAAGCTGGTGGCTATGGCCGGCGGTAACCCGTCGCGCTTCTCAACCTACGCTGACGCCGATGTGCAAGGCAAGTATCCGTACGCTGCCACCTTTGGCGAAGCGCTCAAGTATGCCGATCCTGACTGGCGTCCGATCATTCCCGTCTGGGGCAAGATCAACGCCGACATTGGCACCACTTTGTCCAAGGTACTCACCGAGGATCTGGACATTCAAGAAGCACTTGATGGCGTCGCCAAGCGGTCAGAGGCCGTGATGAAAGACGCCGGCTACTACACCTGGCAGTAAACAAGCAACCGAGCATGGCAGCCAGCTAATTGGTTTGGCTGCCATGCTCAAAAAGTCTTAACAGGCCCTAATGTCACTAGCGCGCGCCAACCGACTTACGCCTTACCTGTTTCTGGCACCGGCCTTGTCGGTGTTGGGCATTGCGCTGTTGTACCCGATTGGGTACATGATTTATGCGAGTTTTCTGCGCTGGAACCCCAGCCAGAGAATTGGCGAAGCCGACTTCGTTGGCTTTCAGAACTACATCAATGTCTTTGCAGACGAGGCGTTTCACGAAAGCTTGCGCGTCACGCTGTGGTTCGCGTCGATTGTCGTCTCGGTAGAAATGTTGCTGGGTGTTGGTCTGGCGCTGCTGCTTGATCGCAGCATCCGCGGCATGTCGGTGCTGCGAACAATCTTCATTCTGCCGATGATGATTGCGCCCATCGTAGTTGGCATGATCTGGCGCTACATGTACCACCCGACGGTGGGCATTTTTAACCGCACACTAACCGACTGGGGGTTTGATCCGATTCCCTGGTTAACAGATGGCAACTGGGCGTTGGCCTCAGTGATCATTGCTGACGTCTGGCAATGGACGCCTTTCATCTTTATTTTGTCACTCGCAGCGCTGCAATCCTTGCCCCAATCTGCGCTGGAGGCTGCCCGCATTGATGGCGCCTCGACCTGGCAACAAATCATTCATATCAAGTTGCCACTCATGATGCCAGTGCTGATTGTGACGGCGCTACTGCGTCTGATTGACGCTTTCAAAGTGCTTGAAGTGATTCTGGTGCTCACCAATGGCGGGCCGGGACTGTCCACTGAAATTCTCAGTTTGCGCATCTCCCGAACAGCGACTGAGTTCCGAGAACTGGGCACGGCCGCCGCCATGTCTAACTACCTGCTGATCCTGCTGCTTGTGCTAACGCTCGCTATGTTCCTTTACAACAAAGTGAGTGATGCGCGAGCCGCCAGACTGCGGGCCGCTGACGAGGAGGCAATCTGATGGCGGCACCACAAGCCAAAACCAACCCAGCCTTCTACGCGCTACTGGTTGCGCTGATTTTGATGTCAGTCGGCCCCATCGTGCTGATGCTGGCAACGTCACTCAAGCTGAATGTCGACATCATGTCGGACACCTCCAGCCTGCTGTTCATGCCAACACTGCGCAATTATGAAGCGGCCGTATGCGACCTGCTCTGGTATGAGCCAGCCCATGTTGACTATTGCGACCCCACCTTTGGGCGTGCGCTGATCAACTCGCTGATTATCGCCACGGTCTCTACCGGGCTGACGCTCGTGATCGGCTGTATGGCCGCCTATGCCCTGGTGCGTTTTCGCTTCATGGGCCGCGACACAGTATCGCTCACCACCTTACTCGTTCGGATGGTGCCGCCGGCAGTCTTGCTCGTGCCGGTGTTTGGCATCTGGACGTTTCAGTTCCAACTCGACGGCACCCGGATCGGCATCATTCTGGTTTACGTTGCGATGAACCTGCCGTTTGTGATTTGGATTCTGCAGAGCTTCATTGTGCAAGTCCCAATCCAGCTGGAAGAGGCTGCACGCATGGACGGCGCCGGGCCATTTGCCGTGTTCTTTCTGGTGGTGCTGCCAATCATCAAACCCGGCCTTGCGGCTGCGGCGATTTTCACGTTCCGTATCGCCTGGAATGAATTCCTGCTCGCCAATGCGCTGGCCGATAGAAACTCCCGAACGGTGCCGGTCACGATCGTTAATTCGCTCACCGAATACGACATTGATTGGGGCGTCATCATGGCGACCGGCATGTTGCTGGCAGTGCCGCCCATTCTGTTTACATTCTTTGCGTCTCGCCAGATCATCACCGGCATGACCGCTGGTGCCGTCAAAGGCTGAGCCTGCCGTGATCGATTGGTTGCTGCAACCTATTGATGCCGCGCGTGCCCATGAGGTTGGTGTTTATCTCTCCTGGCACGGGCGACTCATGGTGGCGGCCTGGGCGTTTCTCGTGCCACTCGGGGTCGTGATCGCGCGGTACTTCAAAGTGACACCCAAGCAGGACTGGCCCCGGGAGGTTGATAACCGCTTCTGGTGGCACAGCCATCTTTTTTGCCAGAACGCGGCGATCGTTTTGACGGTTGTGGCGGTCGTGTTGATCGGACTGGTTCGAGACTATTTGTGGATCGGTAGCTGGCACTTTGTGCTTGGTTGGCTCATTGCGACGCTGGCCGCCGTGCAGCTTTTAGGCGGCCTGTTACGCGGCACCAAGGGTGGGCCAACCGACCCTCAGCCTGACGGGTCGATTAGCGGCGACCACTACGATATGACCCCTCGGCGCCTGGCGTTTGAGGCGGTTCACAAGATAGCTGGCTATACGGCGCTAGCGCTGGCTCAAGTTACCGTGATGACCGGCATGTGGCAGGCCAACGCGCCGCATTGGATGTGGCTTGGCCTACTGGTGTGGTGGACGAGCTTGCTGGCGGTTGTCTGGTGGTGCGAACGCAATGGGCGCTGGATGGACACCTATCTCGCGCTGTGGGGGCCCGATCCGAGCCACCCCGGCAATCGCGGGCGTCGAACCTAAGTTAATCACCCTATTCTCTAACCTCCACTTACTCAGGTGGCGCCATGACTTTCTTTGAAAGCAAACACTCGCGATTCAATCAGTTCGTTCTGGGGAATGCGCCAGTCAAACAACTGGCCACGGGCTTTGACTGGGTCGAGGGCCCGGTGTGGTTCGGCGATGCAGACGCCTTGCTCTTTTCTGACATCCCTAACAACCGCATCATGCGTTGGACACCGGGCGCAGGGGTAAGCACCTACCGGCAGCCATCTAACTTTGCTAACGGGCATGCGCGCGACTTGAGCGGCCGGCTCATATCGTGTGAGCATGGCACGCGTCGTGTCACGCGCACAGAAATCGACGGCAGTATTACGGTGATTGCCGATGCGTTTCAGGGCAAGCGCCTGAATTCACCCAACGACGTCGTCGTCAAGTCTGATGGCAGCATCTGGTTCACTGACCCGCACTACGGCATCATGACCGACTATGAAGGCTTTCGCGCCGAGCAGGAGTTGCCTTGCCAGGTCTATCGGGTTGACCCGAATAGCGGGGAAATCGAAGCCGTCATTACGTCGCTAAACTGCCCTAATGGGTTGGCATTCTCGCCAGACGAGAGCAGGCTCTATGTTGCGGATACGGGGCGAATGTTCGGCAATGACGCAACGGCTATTCATGCGTTCAATCTAAACAAGCAGGGGCAACCCGACAAGGGGGAGTTGTTTCACTCAATTTCCCCAGGTGCGGCCGATGGTTTCAGGCTGGACACCGACGGCAACCTATGGAGTTCTGCCGCTGATGGTGTGCATTGCCTGTCACCCGAAGGTGAATTACTCGGCAAAATACATGTGCCTGAAGTGGTTTCCAATGTTTGCTTTGGCGGACGACGTAAACATCAGTTGTTCATCACCGCGACGACGAGCGTCTACGCTATCTCGTTAAACCGAAACGGTGTCTGACTAGCGAGACGGCATATCAGCCGCCGATGCCACCAGGCTCACCTGAGCCTTGAGTGGGATGGGCGGCATCGTGGCGTGCCAGGCGTCATAGCGCTCGCGCATTTCGTTCAAGCGTGCAGGCTCGCGTAAACCGCGATTGGCGCGCTCGCGCGCGTCAACCTCTACGTTGAACAAGTACTCGTAGCCATCGATAGAGAGATACTTCCAGTCGCCATCACGCAGGGCGCGTTGCTCCCGGTGTTTCATTCGCCAAAACATCGGCCGCGCAAACGGTTGCGCGCTGGTTTCGAAACTGGGCCGCATGGAAACGCCATCAAACGGATGCTCAGACACGGCAGACAGTCCTGCGATTTCAAGCATTGTCACCGTCCAGTCCATTGTTAAGCAGTGCTGCTCACTCACCATGCCCTGCGAACTGAAGCCTGCCGGCCAGTGCACGATGTAAGGGACACGGATGCCGCCTTCGGTGAGATCCATCTTGCCACCAACCAGTGGCCAGTTGTCAGAGAAGCGCTCACCGCCGTTATCACTGGTGAAGACAATCAGCGTATTCTCGAGCAAACCCTGCGTCCTTAGCTCGTCAACAAGACGGCCAATGCCTTCATCCATCTCGCGAATCATCTGGTGATAGATATGAATACTGCCACCGTCCGGATGGGTGATGTCGTCTTCAACCTCGGGGTTGGATTGACCTTGGTCACGCGTTTCCCAAGGCCAATGCGGTGCGGTGTAGTTAAGACTCAACAGAAAGGGTTGTTTGTCCTGCCCACGCGCTCGCACATACTCAACGGCACGGTCTGAGAGCAGATCGGTCAGGTACTGCCCCGTGAGATCAATAGGCTCGCCATCTTGATACAGATCATGTTTACCGCCGCGCTCAATGTGACTGTAGTAACTCACCCCACCCGACAAGGGGCCAAAGTGCTCGTCGTAACCACTTAGAAGCGGACCAAAGTGCGGCGGGTAGCCCAGGTGCCATTTGCCAACCAAAGCCGTCTTGTAGCCGATCCCTTTGAGCATGGAGGCCAGGTTCGGCATATCA
>JBGCFG010000089.1:0-31531 GCA_045106815.1 Burkholderiaceae bacterium
CGAGTCTCATACGTTTCAGTGAGACTGCGCAGTTCGATTTCGCTTAATGCGTCCAGGGGCTGAGCTTGCAGTTGATTGTTGATCGGCACATTTATCAATACTGTCGGCAAGTGGACACCAAAGACATAGATTGCGCTTGCAGTGATCAGCAGGAACCGATCCAACCCATCCAAGCGTGAAATGCCCATGACGGTCGTTCCCAGCACGGCCACTACCGAGCCGAGCCAAACAAGCATGAAGATCGGTTGGTTGTCCTGGATGACGCGATCCATTGCTTTAAACGCCCTGAGGTACTCACAATCAGCCATCGTTCTGAGGCCCGGCATCACAACAATCGCGAAAGTGAAAACCAAACCAGCGACCAGCGCACAGAGCAAAGCGGAAAAGATCAAACCGATCTGAAACATGTTCATCACCCCAATCAATTCAATATATTGAGTACACCGGTCGCTGCAATCTCGCGCAGGTAGCTGCTGTAGCGCCTGGGATTGTGACCAGTCACAAGTTTGATGTCTTCACTGACGCCGGATGCGCTGCCCTCCCTGAAGTAGCGCTCAAGATCGAGCATACGGTCCGCGAGTGCTTCCGGCATTCCACCTGCGAGCATGGCGCTTCTTAGTTCCGCAGGCGTTAGGCTCACGTGCGTAATCGGACGACCCGTCGCAGCGGACAATTGCGCGGCAATCTCGTCGTATGTAAACGCATCGGGTCCGGTCAGGTCATACGCCTTGCCCGTATGATGGTCAGTTGTCAGCGCCTCCACTGCCACGCCAGCGATATCACGTACATCTATGTGACTGACGCGCGCATCGCCCGATGCGCTGTAAAACCTGCTTTCTGCCCGAATCGATTCGCTCATGAAAGTTTTGACGTTTTGCATGAAGCTATTCGGGCGCAGGAAGGTCCATGCCAGGCCACTTGCCACTATCGCTTTTTCGACTGGCCCGTGAATCTTGGCAAGACTGTACGACTCTCCCTGCGCTCCGAGTACCGACTGCTTGACTATGTGTCGAACGCCAACATGTTTCGCGGCTTCGACGGCATTAATTTCAAGCTCTGTTTGCTTCAGATCATTCGGACCAAGTAAAAACAGGCTGTCGCAACTCTCAAAGGCTGCTCTGAGCGTGTCAGGTTGGTTGTAGTCAATGACGATGGCATCAATTCCGTTTGCGCGTGCGCGATCGGCTTTCTCGCTCGAGAAAAACGCAGCCCGAAACTGGAAATCTGTCATCTTTAGCTGGGTAAGCACTTCACTACCCACGGTTCCACCGGCTCCAGTAATACAAATCACTTTCAATCTCCTCGTGCAAATTGACTACATGCGCCATTTAGCTGAAAAAGGTGTCTCGAATCTAAACTGTGAAATTCAAAACCGTGTCGCCTCAGTCTCCTGTGATCTCCGGTCTTGGTCTGGGCTGCTCGCACAGCCACCCGGCGGTGAGGTATGTCAGTATCGGCATGACTATGTAGGTCATGAGCACGACAATCGCTGCCACCCCAACGCCAACGCTCAACAGGTTTGAGCCATTTAGCAGCGCCGACAGCGCTGGTGGCACGAAATAGACGGGAGCGAGTAAACCGACAAACGTCAAGAGCGCAAGCTTGTATCGCTTTGGGTGACGGCACCGCTCGATCGGTTCTCCATTTTTGATTTGCATCGGACTCTCCATGTTGGTCAGATTGGTAAGGTGTTTCACACATCGAACTTCAGGCGGGAATGACCGATGCAGTTGCACTCTCGCGAACTTGTCCAACAAGAATTGACCAGTCCATGCCAAGGGCGGTATAGACCTTTTCTGCTTTGGGCGAGGCGTTGTCTCCAAGAATCTCAACGATTAAGCTGGAAGCGTCCGCCGTAACGACGCCGCTTTGTGCCAGCCTAACAATTCCTGTCTCGCGCTTTGTCGTGCTGAATGTTCCACTAGCATCTACGGCCACATAGGCTTCGAAGCCTTCTCTTACCGCCCGCATTGCCGGAAATGCCGCGCACACCTCTAAAGAGACTCCGGCAAAGATCAGTTTTTTCCGGCCGGTTGCTCGAATTGCCGCTTCGACACGCGGATCGTCCCACGCGTTTACCGTTGTTCGATCTATGAAGCTTTGATCAGGAAGAGCCGCTCTTAGCTCCGGAAAAGCCGGACCCCACAGCATGTCCGCCGATGTCGTTGTCGTCACGATTGGCAACTCGAGCGCTCGCGCAGCTTTGGCCAAACCTACGACGTTGTGCTTTAGTTCAGCAACTGAGTAGTCTCGAATGCCCGTCATAAGACCGACCTGGTGATCGACGAGAACCAGTGCGGTATTGTCAGAAGTCATTGGTTCTGGGTTGTGTATGTATTCGTTCATAGCTACCTCTCTTGGATTCCGTTTATCAGATTTGTCAACGATTGCCCGCGATATCACCAAACTCACCCGCTTTGAATGCTGCTTTGATATCTACGATTTGTTCAGGGGAGCCCATGACAAATGGTCCCTCGTGAACATAGGGTTCTCGAACCCGCGCACCATCGAACAGAACGAAATGTGCGGACTCGCTGGATGGATTCCTGATATTGATCATTGCGCTACTGTCAGTACTGATTGCAATCGCTCGGCCGGGGGCTAAATGCCTTGTCATCTCACCAACTGCTACGTCTAAGCGTCCCTCGATGCTTTGAACCCATATGCCTCGATTGGCGGCTGATCGATGTGTGAAGCGACTGCCCGGTTTGAGCGTGCCATCCAATACGGTCATAGGGATCGATGGCGAGGCTGTGCCGTAAACACCGTTCGACACACCCAAAGCGACCTTGACGCAAGCGTCTGCATTCCGAATCACGGGCATATCCTTTGATCGCACGAGCAGTGACCTCGGTGATTCGAATCGCTGGGTCTGCGGCACATTGACGAAGACCTGCAGTCCGTGGATACGAGCATTCACTCGAGGTGATTCGTCATGAATCGCACCACTACCAGCGCAGAGCCAGTACAGATCCCCGCGCTGTAAATCGAAGTCGTTTCCCAATGAATCGCGATTGCGGAAAAGACCTTCGCTATCCTCAAACAAAAGAGACACGGCTGACATCCCGGCATGGGGGTGCTCACCAAATGTGGGTTCAGTCATCACATAGTGATCGACCATCACGAGTGGATCCATCGCGTCGCCAATGTCACCAGCACGAAAGCTCTTTGCCCTGAAACTCTTAGAAGTGAGATCAGCACCCGTTAGTGACGACGACACGACAGCCCTGGCATCCGCGGCAGGGCCTGGTTGAAAGTGAAGGGCTTGGTTAATCGCGTTCATCATCTCTCCCGCTTCTCAATTGATTACCTGCGAGAAAGTATATGAATAGAACAATGGGTGCCGGAAGAGCTAATATTTGAACTTATAATTCCATTTATAGAACAATTAAGGCAGACCGCACATGGCGCCCATCGATCTGAACGATTACTACTACTTCGTGAATGTCGTCGAGAAGGGCGGCATTACCCGCGCCGCAGAGTCCCTCGGAATTCCCAAGTCACGACTGAGCAGGCACATCGTGCAGCTCGAGCAACGTTTGGATACGATCCTCATCCAGCGAACAACGCGTCAGTCGAAGATCACCGAACTTGGCGAAGTGTTTTACAAGCGCGCGCGCGCAGCAATCGACCAGGTAGAACTTGCTGAGGCTGAGCTGAAGCGAAAGAAGAACACCCTATCCGGGCAGGTTACGTTCAGCTGCTCGGTTGGCGTGGCTCAGTTCGCGTTGAAAGAGCTTATCGCTCGATTTATGACCGAAAACCCCCAGGTCACAATCTTGCAACAGGTAACCAACCAGAACATTGATCTGGTTGCCTCGGGTGTTGATATGTCTATTCGTGGACACGCAGAACCATTGCCACCGTCGACGCTGGTACAAAGACGACTGACCGTTGTCGAGTGGAATTTGTTCACGTCTTCTGACTATCCGATTGATGAAATCAAGACGCCCAGGGATCTCACAAACCATCAGACACTTTCACTTGGCTGGCAAGCGGCTGGAGATCGCTGGCGGCTAGAGCACAAATCAGGGGCACAAGAAAACATTCAGATTGTGCCCCGGCTAAAAAGCGATGACATGGCCACGCTAAAAGAAGCCGCTGGTTCTGGCTTGGGGATCGTCGCCCTACCCGCCTATACCTGCCGTGATGAATTGGGATCAGGAAAGCTAGTCAAAGTACTGCCGGAATGGCACGCAGGCAAAGCCATACTCAGCCTAATAATGCCGCGACGAAGAGGCTTTGCAGCTTCAGTCGTAGCGCTTCAAAAATTTCTCCAATCAGAACTCGATAGCTTCGTCGCCATGCCTGAGGTCGCGGGTGTCGAGGCGAGACATGAAACTAAGTCTCGGTAAGCTCTCGGCTACTAAACCCTGGTCGAACCAAGTGGTAACAGGCCGAATTAAGCCGCAATAGCAATTTCACTCATCACCCGGACAGGTTCCGGCTCGCCGTCGGCTATATCAAAGATCTGCAACACGCCACAAACGGTTTGCTCGCTATCAACCACGATGAGCGCATTCACGCGGCTGGCTTGCATTTTCTCTTCTGCCTCTGCGAACCGCTCACTCTCAGCGATCACAATGGGTTGCGGTGCCATCAAGTCACCCGCGCAAAGATGGGTAGGAACAGGGTAGTTTTCGAATGCGCGGCGAAGGTCGCCATCACTCACGACGCCAACGAGATGCTTGGGTGAACCTACCAGCGCCATACCGAGCCGGCCCACGCTAATGGCATGAACCACTTCTTTGAAACCGGCATTGGGCTGCACCCAAGGTAGCGGCCCGCGGTGCATGACCTCAGAAACACGAGTCAACAGGCGTCGTCCCAGACTGCCACCTGGATGGAAACGCGCAAAATCTTCTGGCTTGAATCCGCGGATGCTGGATAGCGAAACAGCCAGTGCGTCGCCCATGACGAGCGCGGCCGTCGTGGAACTCGTTGGTGCCAGGTTATTGCTGCACGCTTCCATCTCAACGCCTACATCGAGCACCGAGGGCGCATGTCTGGCCAGGGTCGAGTTGAGTTGGCCGGTCATCGCAATCACGGCATTGCCCTGCTCCATCAGGAAAGGCAAGAGTCGAATCAACTCTTCCGTCTCACCGCTGTTGGAGATCATCAAAACAACATCTTCGGGCTTGATCATGCCAAGGTCGCCATGAAAGGCTTCGCCCGGGTGAACGCAATAGGCTGGGGTACCGGTCGAGGCCATCGTTGCAGCGATCTTTTTGCCGATGATGCCCGACTTACCCATACCCAGCACAATCACGCGCCCATTCGCACTGAGAATCGTCGCAACCGCATCATCAAAGCTGCCATTCATCTTGGTCTGCATCGCGCCAAGTGCTTCTATTTCAGACTGAATAACGTTCCTGCCCAGGAATATTGCGTTCATGTTGATTTCCTTTCTTATTTTTGAATTAGTCAAAGCTGTCAGCCCTAAATGCCCAGCGCAATCCGCGCAGCAACCGCAATTTGATAAATGATCTGAGTAATGCCTCGTGTCACTTCGATGTTCTTCGTCTGGGTCTTGGGTAAGACCATGATTTCGTCTCCGGCCGCCAGGTCGGCGTCGCCTTCAACTTCAGTCACCAGCCCATTGCGCGCCATTAACAGAATTCGCGAGGTGTCAGCGTTTTGCCCAAAGCCGCCGGCCTGAGCGATGTAGTCCTGCGCGGTACTGCCACGCTGATACTGCAGCGCTATGGGAAACATGACCTCGCCATGAACCAGAATCTGCGAGGTGCGCTCTGGCACGACGATCAAGTCGCCATCTTCCAGAACCGTGTCAGCGGCAGCCTGCATGTCAGGCAAAACTAATTGGCCGCGTGGGTTGACTGCGCGTGCGCGCTCCGTAAATTTCAAGACCAGCTCAGCCTCGCTAACGCGAAGCCTGGCTTCCTCATTGGTGGCCGATCGGCTGGTCAACGCCTGCGTTTCGAGCTTGCTAAGCGCCACATCCAACATCTCTTTTTGCCGGACGGCGACTGATCGTCGATACACCTGAAGGTTGTCCAGATCGCTCAGTTTATTGGGCTTGATGCGAGCCATCGCATCTTTGAGTGTCGCCCCATAGGGCAACACAACACCGTGCTCACCGGAGTGCGCGCCATCCAGGCGAACCAGAATGGTCCCGGCGAATCTGTCTGCCGTCACTTTGACCTGGTCGCCACTACCTACCGACACGTTTTCGGCGAGGCTAAGCGGCAGGTATTCACTCTGGCGGCGGGCACCCCGCCCGCGTACGATGCTCACATGAGTGGCATCAGGGGCCGGCCGCGCGTATTTGAGCACCTGGGTAAGTGGTACGTGGGGTTCGCCAAACTCAAACCTAAATGCATTGGCGACTTCCCCGCCCACGGCAATGCTATTGGCTCGCGGCCCGACCACCAGGGTATCGCCCTCAGCCATCTGCACCAACGGCAGTTCACCACGTAGCAGAAAGTCATAAAGGTTGATTGTCTGGCGATGCTTGCCGCCTCGCTTGATCTGAATACCAATGTAACTGCCGCGCTTAGGATCGACACCGCCAGCCTGATCTAGATAACTCAATACGGAGTCGGATGACAGGCCACCGTAAAGCCCTGGCTGCATGACGTAACCGGTCACAAAGACTTTCACCGGTTGCGCCGCTTCCAGGTTTGCATAGACCTGCACATTCTGTCGATAAACCGCCTTGATGGCACGCTCGACTCGCTGATTCAGATCGCCGTTGCGTACACCAATCACTTTGATCGGCCCCACGTTGGGCACGAAGATGTTGCCCTGCGGATCAACCGTCAGCGTAGCCTCTGTTGCAATCGCTCCCCACAGCCGAATGACAACGCGATCACCCTGTTGAATCTGGTAGTTCGCATTGAATCCGCTTGAAGTCTGCGATCCAAACTGACCTGTGAAAAGCTGCTCTCCAAAAGCCGGTAGCTCGTCTGTTGGACTCAAGGGTGTCGTCACAGTCTGGCGAAGCGGCGCCGACTGCGTTGGCTGCTTGGGGGGCTCCTTAACCGAATTCGCTTCACGAGACGAAGACGCGCTTTCAGCCATGACAGTCAAGGCTGGTAGCAAGAGCAGCAGGATAAGTGCCGTCAAGCGCATGAGCGCGGTAAGCGTCAATGATGGCGAACGCAATGGAATCTCTGAATAGCTATCGTGCACAAGTTACTCGCGATGGTCAGCAATGGTGGCTCGAATCAGACTAACGATGCCGTAGACCGTCAGCAGACCAAGTAACCATGTCAGGGTGAGATAGATGCGCCGGGGTTGCTCCGGCTCCTCAGGTAGACGAGGTGTTGCAATCAGCGCGAGACTCTTGAACTTCATCGTCGCATCGACGCGCGCCTTTTCAAGCGCCGATAGCGCTGTCTGGTAGAGATCACTCGCAAACTGGGCATCAAGGGTGAGCGATTGGTAATCCGCAGCGATCTGATTGAGCCGCAGTCGTCCTTGTCCGGACAGCTCGGCTTTCTCCTTGTCTATTTGCTTCTTAAGCGCCGCCGATCTGGCCTTCAATGCGAGCACTGGGGGAGCGTTTGGCTGCAGGTAACTTAGCGAACTATTGAGTTCAGCCTGCACTTCACTCAGTCTCGTTTCAAGGTCAGCGGCCAACCGTGCTTTCATTTCTGCCTGCTTTGCCGGATCCAAAACCTGGTGCTCATTCTGATAGTCGAGGATCTTCTTACGTGCTAACTCAACCCGGGCTTGCGCCTTATTGAGTTCTTCTTCAATGAATAAGACCTGCTCGCGCGCGATTCGATTCGAGAGTTCGTTGATGAACCGATCGCTTGCAATCAGAATGGCCTGATTGATGATGCGTGCATCATTGGGATCGAATGCCTGAGTCTGAATCGTGATGATGCCGGTACTGGTATCAGCACTCACGTTCACCCGGCGTTTAAAGTAGGCCAGAAACGCTTCCTGGCTCGCGTCCATTTCCAGGCGGCTGAACCAGTCGGGGCTGCTATGCCACCGATCACGCAGACCGATTTCAGACTCGAGGGTCATGAGCATGTCACTGGAATAGATATGCTGCTCCAGAAAATGCATGTCTTCCATCGAGCGCAGTCCGCTGAGCCCCAGTATGCCTAGGCCGCTACCGGCCGCTGATCCGCCCTCGGCCTGACGAACGGCAATGCGTGATTCAGACACATATCGGTCGCTCGCCCCTAGCCAGAGGTAGGCACTGACAGCCAGCATCGGCAACACGAATACCCAAAGGAACAGGCGCAGGTGCTGGTAGGGCTTTATGGGCGCCAGCAGACGCGTCCATCGCTCGCGAACGTGATGCCAGACCTGTGCGACAGTGATTCCTGTCACAACCGGATCGGCAAAATCCTGCTCAGAGCTGTTGGTAAGCGTTGATGGCATCTTCAATACTGGAATAGGACTGCAACTGGCCCTTGTTAAGGACGATGCCCACATTACATAGCGACTTTAGTAGCCCTAGATCATGAGAAACGGTAATAAGGCGGGCCTTTTCTTGCCTTTGCCGAAAAGCAGCCTCGCTCTTTTTCTTGAACTGGCGATCTCCCACGGCGATCACTTCGTCAACGAGGTACACATCGAACTCGAATGCCATACTCAAACCGAAGCTCAGACGCGAACGCATACCTGATGAATAGGTGTTGACCGGCATATCAAAGTAGTCGCCCAGTTCAGCGAAATCCATCACATAGCTGATTCGCTCGGCGCGCGCTTCCGGTGTGTCGCCATAGACCCGACTCACAAACTTGACGTTCTCGCGGCCCGTTAGACTGCCCTGAAAGCCTGCTGCAAGCCCGACCGGCCACGAGATTCTGCAATCGGCGTGCACCCGGCCAGAGTTGGCAAAGTCGGTGCCGCCGATGAGGCGCATAAGCGTTGACTTACCGGCGCCATTGAAACCCAGAATGCCGATATTGCCTTGCTCCGGAAACGTATAGTCAACACTGCGGAAGACGTAACGACGCCCAGCTGGAGTGGGATAAAACTTGGTCAGATTTTCGAGTCGAATCGCCATGGGCAAATCAGCTCGCGCTTAGGTCAAAGCGGCGAATCCGATAGAGCATGAGCGCAAACAGAAACGTGACTGATGTGCACGCCGCCACAACCAGCCAACTACCAGTGGGCGGCGGATAGTGACTAAAGACCGCCACGCGAATCAAATCGAACCAATGCGCCAATGGATTCCAGAGTGCCAGCTCTCGAATATTGGGCGGTAACGCGGCAAGCATGAAAAAGATGCCCGAAATGAAATAGAAAGGGCGTAGCAGGGCTGGCACGAACTTCGTGACATCGTCGTATCGATGCGCCACGACGGCGAGCACCAATCCGATTGATCCGCCGAACACCAGCAAACTCAAAATCAACACGGCCAATTCGAGCGGCCTGGCAATGACGACTGGGTATCCCAGCCACCAGGCAATGCTCATCAGGACCAGCGTGAGCGAAACGAATAGAACCAGTTCAACCAAGACGCGAGTCACGACCGTGTCAATCGGCTTGACCGGGCTAAAACCCAACAAGCCTCGATTGGACGAAATCGCCACCATGCAACGATTGACCGCATTGATAAAAAGCATCCACGGCGCGACACCAGTGGCTAAGAAGACCGGGAAACTGATGTTAGGAACAGCCCTGGCAGAAAGCAGACTAAAGATCAGCAGCAGCACACCGACATGCAAGAGAGGCTCGAGGACGACCCATAGGTAGCCCAGCTTGTGAGTACCGAAGCGGGTCTTCATTTCACGCAGGAATAGCGCGAACACAACCGTGCGCTGCACCTGAAACGCAGAGCGACGTGTCATGCCCGGACGAGCGCCCGGCGGGGTCCCCCCCGCTGTGGATAAGTCATGAGAATCCATAGAATCGCTAGCTTAGGCATGCCGGGGAGCACCCAATCGATTCAATAGCCGTGTGCAAACGGCCTTTTCTGAGCACCAACATCGGCTGCGTTGGCTGAAGATCGCCCGATGACCGAGGCACTGATTCGATTGCTCGCCACCTCTGGCGGGATCCGAAGAATTCCATTGTTAGGCGAAATACTTGGTGTGCAAGTATTGCCAACACGCACCATTCCTTCACTGCGCGGGTTGGGCAAATCCGTGTCCGCGGGTCAGACACCTGATGTTGTTGCGGGCTGGGGAGCAAAGCCTAGTGGTCGCAAAGCCGAGCAAATAGCTCAACACCAGGGCGTAAGCTGCTGGCGACTTGAAGATGGGTTCTTGCGATCGTTTGGGCTAGGCGACCGTTTTGCGCCGCTGTCGCTTACGGTTGATCCAATCGGTGTTTACTACGACGCGAGTCGCCCTTCCACGCTTGAGCAATGGCTCAATGATGACAAATCCTTCGGCACCGAGGAGTTGAGCGAGGCTAAAAAAGCGCGCAACCTCATCGTCAAACACCGACTGAGCAAATACAACCATGCTCCGGACGCACTGCCGGAGTTGTTTGCCAGAGATGACCGGAAGGTAGTCCTGGTGGTCGATCAGACTCTTGGGGACATGAGTATTGAACTGGCTGGCGCGCGCGAGGAGACCTTTGCCCAAATGCTGGCAGCCGCGCGCAGCGAAAACCCCTACGCGCGAATCATTGTCAAAACCCACCCGGAAGTGAACGCAGGCCGCAAGGCCGGACACCTTGGCGACACACCATCTGATAGCGACACCCTCATCTTGAGCGATCTGGTCAATCCGATCAGCCTGCTCGAGCAAGTCGATGTGGTCTACACCGTCAGTTCGCACCTGGGATTTGAGGCACTTATGCTGGGCAAGCCGGTTCATTGCTTTGGTGTTCCTTGGTATGCAGGCTGGGGGCTCACACAAGACAGGCAATTTTGCGCGCGCCGCCGCCAACGCAGATCAGTGGATGAACTGTTCGCCGCTGCCTATCTGCGGCTAAGCCGCTACCTGAATCCCGTAACCCATCGGCGCGGTTCGATTTTTGACGTCATCGAATTTCTTTGCTACCAGCGCGAAATGGCTCGGCGGGAACCGCTGCAAACCTGGTGCGTGGGATTCAGGCGCTGGAAAGCACACAACGTGCGTCCTATGCTTGGCCTACATCAGAATCGCATTCGATTTGTCGATACTGTTGATGACGTGGCCCTACCCTCAGAACCAAACAGCCACACAAGTGAGCACGCCATCGTTCAGCAGATCATTCATTGGGGTGCACCAAGAAACATACGCGAATTGAAATCCGGGGGGCATACCGGCGAAATGAGTCGGCATGTCCAAATGGAAGATGGCTTTATTCGCTCAGTCGGGCTCGGTTCGGATCTTGTTCGACCCACATCGCTGGTGATCGATCAGGCGGGTATCTACTTTGATCCTGGCCAACCCAGCGATCTTGAGCGACTCCTGAGTCATGCGACTTTCAGTAAGCAGGATTTGAATCGGGCAGCGCGCATTCGGAACCTGTTGATCGGTGCGCAACTCACCAAATACAACACCGACTCGACGGAGCCACCATGCTGGCCTGTCGCTGCGGGTCAAGTCTGCCTGCTGGTGCCTGGTCAGGTGGCCGACGACGCGTCGGTCAGGCTAGCGGGAGCGGGCATCGGCAGCAATGAAGCGCTGCTGGCACAGGTGCGACACCGTCACCCTGACGCGTTTATCGTCTACCGTCCACATCCTGATGTGCTCTCGGGCAACCGAAAAGGCGTGGTCCCAACACGTGAAGCGCTTAAGTATGCGGACTACATTGAGAGGGAGGCGGGCATATTGGGCTGCATAGAGGTTGCCGACGAGATTCACACCCTCAGCTCCCTGACCGGGTTTGACGCGCTCATCAGAGCGAAGCCAGTGACCACTTACGGCCAGCCTTTTTATGCCGGGTGGGGGCTGACCCGCGACTTTGCTCCTGTCGCGAGACGCGACCGAACGCTTAGTCTTGAAGAGTTGATCGCCGGATGCCTGATTCACTACCCTCGCTACTGGGACTGGACGCTCAACGCCTACACGCACTGCGAGGCGGCGCTTAGCCACTTGATTGAGCAACGCACCATGCTCACTCGTTCGACCAATGGCACGATGGCACCGGTTACCTACTGGCAGCGACAAGTACGCAAACTGGTCACCCTAGGAAAAGCATGGACGGCTCACTAATCCTGCATCGCCTAGGGGCTCGCCGACGCGTCTTGCTATTGCAAGGCCCCGGCGGTTTGTTCTTCCGCAAGCTCGCGCATTACCTGCGTAGCGCTGGCTGCGATGTCTTGCAAGTCAATTTCAATGGTGGTGACGAGTTTTTCAACTCATCAATGAACACCATTTCATTCAGGCAAGCCCCTGATCAGTGGCCCGCCTGGCTCGAAGCCTTGGTTTGGCAAGAACGCATTGAATCCATTGTTCTCTTTGGTGACTGTAGACCCATGCATAGAGCGGCATGCCGTGTTGCCGAATCGCTTGAGCGGCAGGTCCTGGTATTTGAGGAAGGTTACGTTCGCCCCGGATTCGTGACCTGCGAAGCCGACGGTGTGAACGCACGCTCTCCCGTGGCGGCCAGATTCGTTCAAGAGCAGCCGCCCCTTCTGGGACTCATGCCACTGCCCAACATCAGACGAATCCGGATGCCAAAAGTTGGCAAGGCCTATCGGGTAGCCACTCAACTTGCGATGGGGACTCAAGCTGCGCTCTATCTTCTCGCCATGCGTGTGACTCGTCACCGATATCCGCACTATGTTCACCATAAGACGTTCCGATTACGCGAGGAGATCAGAGCACTATTGGTCAGTTGCACCCGAAAAGCCTGGTATCGCATTACCCAGACACCGTTACGCCGTGCGCTATACGGAGACCTTGGACGCAAGAGCTTCGTTGTGCCGCTGCAGGTATTCAATGACAGCCAGATCACTCACCATAGTCTGTTTGTTGATCAGGAGCAGCTCGTTCACGAAGCGATCCGTTCTTTTGCGCGGGGCTCACAAGCCAAGGACCATCTGGTATTCAAACATCATCCGATGGATCGTGGGCACCGCCACTACGGCAGAATCATTCAGGCGATTGCGAAACAGCAAGGTGTGTCCGATCGCGTGCACTATATCCACGATCTACGCCTGCCTAAGCTTCTGCCAAGAACGCGCGGCGTAGTCACAATCAATAGTACTTCCGGCCTGTCAGCGCTCTACCATGGCGCGCCGGTCAAGTGCCTGGGTAAATGCCTCTATGACCTACCCGGTCTTACTCATCAGGGCGCGCTCGATGACTTTTGGCAATCGGCCGTTGCGCCGCTTGGTTCGGAAGTCCTCAGGTTACGCTCTCTATTGGCTCATGAGGCGTTAGTGCCTGGCAGCTTTTATCTGGGTGGCGTGACCGATGGATCTGAATCGCTAGTCGTAGCGAAAGGTGAATTGAGCAAAGACCAGTGGGGTCGAACGTTTACCAAACAAACTAACTTTGGGAATCGTCAGAATATTCACGCCCACCCGGTTCTTGAATAAGCCGAATGACACCGTCGGAAGAATAGCTGGCACCAAAGTCATTTCGCCGTTCCAACTGCGCGAACGATAAAACGCATACGCACCCACGCCAATCGCCGCAGAAAAGTCACCGTTTCGATTGAACTGCCTGACATAGGCAGCACCCGCATAACCGCCCGGTTGCTCTCGAGAGTCCTGCATGAATCCCACGGTGTAGCGAGCATCCCAGCGGGCAGAGCGCCTTTGGCGAAACTCCAAACCGATGCCCGGATGATTCTCGTTCCATTCCCGACCGCTGGCATCGGTTTGCTCGAAGTGGCGCGACAATCCACCGGTATGCATATGCCATTGGGTGGACCTGCGAGTGTCATTGAACTCGATAGCTGATCCTCGCGCCAACGCCGAATCGCTGGCGAACAGACAAACGGCGAACACGCCAGAAAAAACTGAAAGTATGGGACGAACGGTCATGGCTGGCTGATGGATGGCTACTAGAGCAATTCCGAACCATAGAGTCGCCAACAGTTCCAAACAGTTGCAAAACGCACATCAACAAGCGATTGACCGATCGATTTGACTGCCATTGCGCAGTAAGTCGACCGCTCGCTCTGGCCATTCTGCCGCCAGACCGCGCTGCTTTGACACTCACTGCAAGGGCAAACAGGATGACGGAATCTGTGGCCATTGCCACGCCTGAAAAGTGTCAGTGCCCCGGTTTCTGTGGGCACATAGGACGAAGGAAATCACATGGAAAACATCGCGCCTGATATGACTCACGCCTCAACAACCGATGCACTCAAAGACGAACACGGTGGCTTGTATCGCGCTGATCGCTTTGACCCTAACGAAGCAGTCAGTCATCTGATTCGCCTGGCACTCAGCTCTTTGCATGCCCAAATCGACAAAGACCTGGAGCCACATGGTCTGACGGCCATGCAATGGCAGCCTCTGAGCATTATCGCGATGGGCCGTGCCGGCACGGCTGCAGATCTTTCGCGTCAAATGCATATCGATACAGGAGCGACTACGCGCATGCTTGACCGTCTTGCTGCCAAGGGTTTGCTCACGCGCGAGCGCAGCAACACCGACCGGCGCCTAGTGCGTCTGAAGCTCACTGATGCCGGCCATGCCGCCGCGCGTGCAGTGCCTTCAGTCGTGTGTGGCGCAATGAATGCTCATCTCGCGGGCTTTACCCCTGAAGATCTTGACCAGATGAAGCGTCTGCTGACACAAATGATTCGTAACGGACGTACCCACTACGACGAAGTTCAGCACGCATGAGCGCACGACCCAAAGCTCGAAAGACCGGGCTTTTGTTGGTTGTGTTGATAGTGATAGGTGCGGCGCTTGGCTGGTATGGCTGGCAGGAGTACTTTGCCAAGCACAGACAAAGCACTGACAATGCCTACGTAAACGGCCCGGTCGTGACCGTGACGGCGCAGTTGCCGGGCACCGTTATTGGGATATCAGCCAACAATACCGACTATGTTGAAAAGGGTCAGTTGCTCGTGCAACTGGACCCGGCATATGCCGAACTGGCACTTGAACAGGCAAAGGCCCAGTTGGGCCAGACCGTTCGGGAAGTTCGCGCACTCTTCGGAAACAACGACACGCTGGCGGCTGAGGTCAACACACGCAAGGCTGAAGTTGAGCGGGCACGCAGTGACGTGAAGCGTCGGCGTGGCGATGTAGAGCGACGCCGCGCGCTCGCAGCGTCAGGCGCTGTATCCAAAGAAGAATTCAGCCGTATGCAAAACCTGCTGGCTGCCTCCCTGAGCAAACTCAAAGCCGCGCGAGCCGCCGTCGCTGCGGCCGAGCAAGCACTCACAAGCAGTCAGGCACTCACAGCCAATACGTCTGTCATGAATCACCCTCGGGTGACAAATGCCGCCTCAAGAGTCCGCGAGGCCATGCTGAACCTCGACCGCACCGCAATTCGCGCGCCGGTGAGCGGCTATGTCGCCAAGCGCAGGGTTCAACTGGGGCAACGCGCAGAACCGGGACGGCCGATTCTGTCTGTGATTCCCTTGGATCAGGTTTGGGTAGAAGCAAACTTCAAAGAGAATCAGCTTGGCGATATCCGCATCGGTCAGCCAGTCAGGCTCAGTGCCGACGTCTACGGCAAGTCAGTTATTTTTGATGGCACGGTTGAAGGTCTTGGTGCAGGCACCGGCGCTGCGTTCGCGCTCTTGCCCGCACAGAATGCCACTGGTAACTGGATTAAAGTCATTCAGCGTATTCCGGTTCGCATTGCGCTTAACAAGTCGCAACTGGCGACATACCCCCTACAGATTGGCTTGTCGATGCGTGCCGAGGTATCGGTGGCTGACACGAACGGCCCCCGCTTGGCAACCGTTAAGAAATCTCCGGTTGTGGAAAACATGGCAGGACTGCAAGCCGAAAGTGATCTGGCTCAGTTGCTGGTCACAGACATCATCACACGCAATCTGACAGCGCCGGCGGCAGCATCAGCGATCGTTCAGCAACGCCGGGCGCGCGAGCGACGGATAGCCGCTCAACGCCCGGCGCGACCGCTCAATCTGGCTGCCGACGCAATTGACCAAAGCCGCGCACTGGCTCGATCCAGAGCCGCTCAACAGGCAGCAAATACTGCTGCGCGCAAGCAGGCTAATCGCGTCGCCAATTCCGCTCAACAACCTTAGCCGTGAATCAGAGCACTTCCCAGCCGCCGCCGCTGGCAGGCCTCATGCTGGTGTTGGGTACGCTGGCACTGTCGCTTGGCACATTTGTGAATGTGCTGGACATGTCGATTGCCAATGTGTCACTGCCAACTATCGCGGGTGATCTCGGCGCAAGCGCCAACCAGGGCACCTGGATCATTACTTCTTTTGCCGTCGCCAGCGCCATCTCTATACCGCTGACAGGCTGGCTGACTGAGCGTATCGGTCAAGTGCGTCTGTTTGTCTCGAGTATTTTGCTCTTTACGTTCGCATCATGGCTTTGCGGCATCGCCCCCACAATGGACTCGCTAATTGCAGCCCGGGTTTTTCAGGGGCTTGTATCGGGACCCATGATCCCGCTGTCACAATCACTGCTGCTGCTCAGTTATCCCAAAGCGAAGGCCGGTCTGGCTATGGCCATGTGGGGGATGACTACGCTGGTCGCGCCGGTGATTGGACCGCTACTGGGTGGATGGATTACGGAGACCTACTCTTGGCCGTGGATCTTCTACATCAATATTCCGTTTGGCATTGGCTCGGCCGCCTTGTGTTGGATGATCTATAAAGATCGCGAGACTGCAACCCGTAAGCTGCCCATTGATAAGGTGGGTTTGGGTTTGCTGGTGGTCTGGGTGGGTGCCTTGCAAATCATGCTGGACAAAGGCCGCGAGATGGATTGGTTCGCATCGCCTGAGATCATCACGCTGGCCATCATTGCAGCTATTGGATTCGCGGTCTTTCTGGTGTGGGAACTCACCGAAGAGCATCCTATCGTAGACCTCAGCCTGTTCAAGGAACGCAACTTTTGGGTCGGTACGCTCGCAATGGGAATTGCGTTTGGCGCCTACTTCGGTAACGTGGTGCTACTGCCACTGTGGTTGCAGCAGTTCATGGGTTACACCGCCACCTGGGCCGGTCTCGTGACGGCGCCTGTTGGCATTCTGGCGATCGTTTGTTCGCCCATTGTCGGTAAGAAGATGGGCACGACAGACGCGCGCTCAATCATAACGATCTCGTTCGTCATCTTTGCGATAGTGATGTGGATGCGATCACAGTTCAATACTGATGTTGATCCGCAAACCATTCTGGTACCGATTGTGTTGCAGGGCATCGCCCTGGCGACGTTCTTTGTACCGCTCATTGCACTGACGCTGTCTGACCTGCCGCCTGAGCGCATTCCGGCGGCCTCTGGCTTGTCAAACTTTGTGCGTATTACGGCGGGCGCATTCGGTACTTCGATTGCCACCACCGTCTGGGAGGATCGATCAGCAGAGCATCATGCGCGGATGGCTGAAAACCTCACGCGTGACAATGCCGTGCTATCCGAAGCGCTCAACGGCTTTGAAGCCAATGGCTTTGACGAACAGCAGGCGATGAGCATTATCGATCAACTGGCAACCCAGCAGGCGTTCACGATAGGGATTGATGAAATTTTCCTTGCCTCGGCGGGGTTGTACCTGTTGATGATTCCATTGGTATGGATGGCCCGCCGCGTTGAGCCCCAGGCGAACTGATTCTTGCAGCACTAGCCGGCATTGAACCTTTTTCGATTAACACCCCACTCAGGAACAGCCCCCTTGGCTTTTTTCTTGTTTGGAGTCTCTCAATGTCGTCCGCATCAGCTTACATCGCCGCCCCGACCAGCGCCTCAACCCATCCTCGCAACACCCTGCGCCTGCTGACGCTGGCGGCCGTCGTGCTCGTGATCTTATTCAAGCACCCCGGCGCGGAGGACTCTCCGACTCAGCCCGCCTTGGCAGTCGCCGACCAGGTCGCATCGGTTGATGCCGAGTAAAATTAATTTGAGCGATATCAATCAGAAATTTATTCGATTTGAGTTATATTCATCGCGAGCAGACTCGGTTCATCAATCAGTGACTTTCAAGGACACAGACATGGCCCCGAAAATGCTCATCAACAACACCCTCATCACCATTGGTTGGCTGTCAGTCACCACCGTGGCGCTTATTGCGGCAGCGATGTAGGTGACGGGTGAGAAAGCTCAAGAATCTCTGTTGCTGTGCGGGTCAGTTCGCCGATTAACCACTGCAGTGCGGCGTCACTATCGCTGCGTGCATGCCACAAAACCGAAATTTCAATCGAATCGACCGGTAAAGGCGTCGGGCTGATTGTGAGACCAAAGTCGCGAGCGAACAGCTTTGCCACCGCTAACGGCATGCTCGCGAGGTAGGGGGCAGCCTGCAGGTAATACGGCAAGGCCAGGAAGCGAGGCGTACTGAGCAACACAGTTCGCTTTAAGCCGCCGGCCTTATCGAGCATCTCATCAATGATGCCGGTCATATCACCTGAAAACGACGTGAGCAGATGCGGATACTTCACATAGTCGTCCAGCGTGAGCGGTGGCTCGATGGGGACAAGTGACTGGTTGTAAATGGTCGCAAAAGTCTCGACCCCGAGTGAAATGCGGGAGTAGCGCGGCACATCACTATCAAAAACGCCGATGGCCAGATCGATCAGTCCATCGTCCAGCTCCTCGCGCGCCTGCTTTGAGGACCACCCGCGAAACGAGAATCGCAAGCCCGGTGCTGTTTCATGAAGCCGCTCCATCAGCGGGGGAAAAAGCGCGATCTCAAGACTGTCAGACAAGCGAATGCGAAACGTATGCTCGGCTGTGGCCGGATCGAAATCACTTGGCTTGAAAAACGCCGCTTCAATGCTCTCAAGTGCTGGTTTGAGTTGTTCTGCCAACTGCAATGCGCGCGCGGTGGGCTCCATACCGCTGGCGCCCCGAACGAACAGCTTGTCGCCGGTTGCTTCACGCAGCCGCGCTAAGGCTGCGCTCACCGCTGGCTGCCCCAAAAACAACTTGTTGGCTGCCCTTGTCACACTGCGCTCGCGCAGCATCGCGGAAAAAACCAGCAGCAGGTTTAGGTCCAGGCGACGAAACTTGGCTTCATCGATGTTGATGTTCATCGGTCCTTCACTTGGTTAGCCTGGCAGAAATTTGGCGAATTCCTGTTCGAGAGATTTTGGATCCTGCGCGAGTGCGCCATTGACCCAGTCGGTCATCTCGCCAAAATAGATTTCTTCGTTGCCGGCTTCAATGCCTGCCAACAAAGCCGCTGCGACCTCTTCGGGAGCAGATTTGGGGCCATCGAATCCGGCGCTCATGTCGGTGTCTACCGCGCCGGTCATCAAGGCTGCAACCCATGTGCCTTGCGCGGCCAACTCTGCCCGTACCCCCTCGGTGAGCCGCAAACCGGCTGCTTTGGAAGCACATAGTGATCCCATCGCAGGCAACGCAATCTTGGCCAGTATGGATAGAACATTCACGATGCCGCCACCACCGTTTGCTTTCAAAACCGGGGCGAAGGCCTGACACATGGCCAGCGTACCGAGGTAGTTGGTCTCAAGCTCGGCGCGGGCGGCGTCGGTGCCGCCCGCGGCAATCAAGCCGCTCATTCGGTTGACCCCGGCATTGTTGATCAGCAGCGTGACATCCGTGCAATGTGACGCAGCAGCGCTAACCTCAGATGCTTTTGTAATGTCCAGACTAATGGTTTCGAGACGGTCGCCATGCTGAGAAACCAGGTCGGCCAGAACTTCCGGTTTGCGGCTCGCCGCATAAACTTTCTTTGCACCTGCAGCCAGAAGTGCTTCAACCGTTTGCCGACCAAGGCCCCGGTTGGCGCCGGTCACGAATACGACTGATTCTTTCACTTTCATCTGCTTCTCCTTTCGGTTTGAGAGCAACTCGTTTGTGGGAGACTGATCAAGCCATTGATGTTCAACGTCTGGCAGGGGAATCGCTGCCAACAGATTACGAGTAATAGGCGAACGCGGATGATCAAAAATCTCCTGGGTCGGCCCTCGTTCAACAATCTGACCATCATGCATCACCAGCACCTGGTCACACAGCATGCGCACGACTGACAAGTCATGGGTAATAAAGATAAGACTCAGACCCATAGATTCGCGTAACTCGCGAAGCAGGGTCAGGATACGGGCCTGGGTAGAGACGTCCAGCCCCGAGACCACCTCATCAGCGACGATAACATCAGGCTCAAGCGCAATGGCGCGCGCGATGCCAACGCGCTGACGCTGCCCGCCTGACAGCTCAATCGGGTAACGGTCAAGAAAGTCCGCTGACAAGGCCACCCGCTCTAATAACTCGACTGCCTTGTCTCGTTGCGCTGAAGCACTCAGACCAGTCAGCCGCCCGTAACTGAACAATGGCTGCAGCACGATAGATGACACCTTACGTCGCGGATTAAGCGAGGACAAAGGGTCTTGAAAAACCATTTGAAGCCGCGCCCGCCACGGCCTGAGTTCATATTCATTCAGCGCGGCCAGATCAGTGCCATCAAAGTGGATCTCGCCGCTTTTCAAAGGGGTCAGGCGCAGCAGCGCACGGCCCATCGTTGACTTGCCAGACCCCGACTCCCCAACGATTCCGATGCATTGGCCAACCGGGCAATCAAAACTCACACCTTTCAGGACCAGCCTTTCGCGTGCCTTACCGAATAACGGACCCGGTACCGGATAGGCCACCTGCAGTTCTCGTACGGCTAACAAGGCGGCTTTACTCATTGAGCGGGCCGGGCCAGACGCAGGCCATGGTCAGTTGCGTACTGCTGATCAAACGCTGCGGCCCTGGCTTGCAACGCTTCTGTGACCTTGTTGGCCACAGGTTTGAGCGTTTCGCCAGGCCGATCGTATCGCGGCGTGGCTGCAAGCAAGGCCTCTGTATAGGGCGCGGCCTTATGGCGATTCGCGTTGGCGAAAATATCGCTTACGTTGCCTTGCTCAAGAACCATGCCGCTGTGCAAGACAGTCGCAGAATCACAGAGCTTGGCGACAATGCCAAGGTTATGCGTGATGAACAGTATCGCAGTTTTGTGCTCACGCTGAAGCTGGCGCAGCAGCACCAGCACTTCACGCTGCACCGTCACATCGAGCGCCGTCGTCGGTTCATCAGCAAGGATTAACTTCGGTTCGCAACTAAACGCCATCGCAATTAAAACCCGTTGACGCATACCGCCCGAGAGTTCATGGGGATACTGCTGCAAAACACGGGCCGGCTCCCGAATTTGTACGGCTTCAAGCCACTGCAACATGAGCGCATGCCGAGCCTCGCGATCGAGCCGCAGGTGTTGGGCGAGCAAGTCTCCCATTTGACGGCCAATGCGCAGCACGGGGTTCAGTGCCGTGAGAGGGTCCTGCGGCACGAGCGCAATATCCTTACCCAAGTGCGCGCGTCGCTCGGCAGCTCCGGTATTAAGCCAATCGAGCCCAAGTAAACCGATGTGCCCCGACAAGACGCTCACCCCAGGGGGCGTAACGTCTAATAGGGTACGCACAATCATGCTCTTACCGGCACCGGACTCACCCACAAGTGCCCTGACCTCGCCCGCCTGCACAGCTAAAGACACATCACGCAACAGCATCGTAAAGCGCCGTCTCAGGCGCTGCCGCTTCACGGCTGCCACATGCAGGTGATTGATCTCCAGGATCGTTGGCGATGACGTCATACGCGCACCGATGGGTCAAGCGCCTCACGTAGCCCGTCGCCCAATGCGTTCAGGCCCAGAACCGTGATCGCAATCGCCAGTACCGGTAAGCCAAGCAACCAGGGAATTTGATTGACATACAACCGGCCATCACGGATCAGACTTCCCCAGGTGGGCATATCGGAGGAAACCGACAAACCAACAAATGACAGGATCGCCTCGACAACAATCGCAATCCCCATTTCAAGGGTAAACAGCGTCAAGATCAGCGGGAGCAAATTTGGTAAGACTTCGCGACGCAAAGTCTGAGCGCCAGTCAAGCCAATCGTGCGTGCCGATACAACGTAGTCGAGTTGCACCTGTTGCATGGTCTCTGATCGCACAACGCGGCAAAACCGTGTCCAGTCAATGATGGCAATCGCGATGACCACCGAGCCCAAACCCGCCCCCAAAATGGCGACCAGCACAATTGATAGCAGCACCGCAGGAAACGCCATCCAGACATCGACCAACCGAGAGATGGCCATGTCTAGCCAGCCACCTGAAAAGCCAGCCGCCAGACCGAGGCCCACACCAATCAATGCCGCCAGACCAGCGCCCGCCAAGGCAACGATCAATGCCGGTTGGGCGCCATAAATGAGCCGCGACAAAATGTCACGGCCCAACGTGTCCGTGCCGAACAGATAGACTGGCTCGCCCCCCGTCGACCATGCGGGTGGCAGCGAGCCATACAACAAATCTTGTGCAAGCGGATCATGAGGCGCGAGCCAGGGCGCGAACAGCGCTGTCCCCACCAGAAGCAGCAACACACCAATGCCGAAGATAATCCTGAGGTTCAGCATAAGCGCCTAAGCACCTCGCAGGCGCGGATTCAGCGCCGCGTTGATCAGATCAACCAGCAAGTTAACCGCAATAAAAATCACCGCAAATGTCAGGACCACCCCCTGAATGAGTGGCAGGTCACGGTTGGTAACCGCGTCAATCGCCATCGCGCCAACCCCAGGCAGGCCGAAGATTTTTTCGATCAAGACAGTGCCGCCGACCAAAAACGTAAACTGCACACCGGTAAGGGTCAGTGCCGGTATGGCCGCATTGCGCAGTGCCTCGCGTAAGAGCACGCGCCAGCGGGAATAGCCACGCGTTCTGGCCAGCAGTATGAACTCTTGACCCATGACCTCAGTCAGAGAGGCTTTCAACACCCGTGCAATGATGGCTGCAAGCGGCAGTGCCAGCGATAGCGCCGGCATCAGCAGGTGCACCCCCATTGACCCCACAACATCAAAGCGCCCGGTGAGTAAGGCTTCAGTCAGATAAAAGCCGCTCGCGGGTGTAAAGCGAAGCTCACCGTTCATCAAGCCAAACGCTGGCAGTATCGCCAGCACTATGCCAAATAGCAAGATGCCCGCCAGCGCCCACAAAAAGTCGGGAATGGCGATAACGGTACCAATCACGGCATCGAGTAATTTCTCCAGCCAACTGCCGCGCGCATAAGCGCCCACCAGCGCTGCACCGCCCCCCATCGCGACTGCCAGCATGACCGCCAGCATTGACAACTCAATCGTCAGGGGCAGGCGCTCTGCAATGAGTTCGGTCACTTGGCGTTTGAGCGAAATGGAAGTGCCCAGATCACCGGTCAGAGCGCTTTGCATGAACAGCCAAAACTGCATAGCGATACCCTGGTCAAAACCATACAGGGCTCTTAGCTGCGCAACGTCCTGCTCGGTTGCCCCTGGGCCGATCATCATCGCGATCGGATCTCCCGGCGCAAGCCGAAGCAGTACAAACACCACGAGCAGAACGCCGAACAAAGTTGGCACTGCCAGCAGCAGGCGGCGAATGATTAAGCCAGAGATCACAAACTCCTTACTGGCGCGCCAAATCAGTCACCGGGATGGATCAAGCCTTTTTGACTGCCTGCGGCAGCACGAAGCCTGCAATATGCGGCGTGAACTTCAGGCGCTTCTTGTGCAACACAGGCTGAACCTGCTGGTAGAGCGGCAACACAAGTGCATTGCTGGCGATATAAGCATCCACTTTCTTCCAGCCGGCTATTCGCTTGTCTTCGTTCTTCTCACCCCAGAGCGGACCAATCATGGCGTCAAGGTCTTTCGATTTCCAGGCTGAGTGCGGGCTCGGTCCGAACATGGCAAATCCGGTTGAGTCATTGGGGTCACCAATGGCATTACCCCAGTTGTAAAACGCGAGCGGCGCGAGTTTGTCACTCATGCGTAACTCAAAGTGTTTGGCAATTTCATAGGTTTCGATCTCGACTTCGATACCCACCTTACGCCACATGCCAACAAGCACCTGAACGGTCTCGTAGTCTTTAGGCAAATACCCACGCGTGCTCTGGATTTTGAGTTTGACCGGGTTATCCGGCCCATAGCCACTTTTGGCCAGCAGCGACATGGCGAGCTTGGGGTCATGCGCCACCTGAATGCTCTTATCAAATGCCGCGTATTCGGGCGCCTGCAAAGTATCGATCGCAACGCCGTAACCTTTGAGCAAACGCTTCACGATCAGGTCTTTATCGACAGCATGCACAACCGCCTTACGCACATTGGGATCGGTCAAAGGCTCGACATCATTGATGAAGATCATCGCAATGTCGGAAATCGGTGTTGAAACACCGGTTAGCTCAGGCTTTGTTTTGAGGCGATCAAATTCTTCGAATGGCAACGCCAGTGTGAGGTCGCTACTGCCGCTTTCTATTTCGGCCACGCGCGCACTGGGATCGGTCACGAACTTAATCACCACATTCTTAAAGTCAGGCTTATCACCCCAATAGCCCTCATGCGCCTCAAGCCGCACGAACGAACCCTGAACAAACTCCGCCACCTTGTAGGGACCTGAACCAATGGGTTGCTTTTCAAAGCCCGCCGCGCCGACCGCTTCATAGTGATGAGGCGGAATCACATAGCCCGTGAGAAACGCCATCCACTTAAACAGATCGGCCACATACTGTTTTACGTCGCCCGTAATGCGGTTGCCGTCAGCTTTCAAATTGGCAATGCTCGACCAGATGATTCCGCCCACCGGGTTGCCGGATTTTGGATCGGCTGCCCGTTCAAGATTCCAGATGAGATCCTGAGCCGTCACCGGTTTGCCGTCATGCCAGGTGGCGCCTTCACGAAGCACCATGAAGACCTGGGACTTGTCATCGTTCCAGCCCCAATCGGTTAACAAGCCAGGCTTGAACGAAAGATCAGGGTTCTGATCAACATACTGATCGAACACGGCCTTCCAGACGCTTTGCAGCGTTGGATTCACGGAGGACGGCCCCGTGGTCGGGTCCCAACTGGGCAGCGCGACGTTGTAGGCGATCGTCAGCGTGTCCTGATCCTGGGCGATGGCCGGCGCAGCGACCAGGGTGGCGGCCGTGGTGGGAACGGCTAGCGCCAGGCTGCCCGATTTAATAAAATCGCGACGTTTGAAGCTCATGGATTCCTTCCTCTGTCTGGTTTTTATGGTGGGCAATCCAGCCCTGGGGTGCCTTTTGCTGCCCGGATGAAGGGTCTTGCTTCACCCGTTGGCAAATCGCGCAACAATTAGTTGAGGCGTAGGATACCCAACAAATAGTTCAAACCTAAAACTGTTTCCGTGCCGGCATTGTGTGAGCTTCAGACCGCACCATCGTGCGGCAGAGATCAGCAGATAGCGGCAATGCCCGGTCCAGGAAACTGACACACGACAATGGAGGCCACTCATGGCAGGTCAATGGATTGACGTCCCGGCAACTGACGGCAGCGGTAGTTTTCGGGCTTATATGGCAACCCCGGCAGCAGGCAACGGACCGGGCATCGTACTGGCCCAAGAGATCTTTGGCATCAACAGCACGATGCAGGAAGTGGCCGACTACTATGCCGAGGAAGGCTATGTTGTCTTCGCCCCCGACCTGTTCTGGCGGATTGAGCCGGGCATTGAACTTGGCTACACCGAAGCAGACTGGAACCGCGCGTTTGAGTTGTTCCAACAATTCGATCAAGACAAGGGCATTGAAGACATCGCCGCCACGCTATCGGTCATGCGCGCCAGAGACGAAGTGGTTGGCAAGCTGGGGTGCGTCGGTTTTTGCCTCGGCGGCAAGCTCGCCTACATGACAGCCGCACGGACTGATGTGGATGTCAGTGTTGGTTACTACGGCGTAGGTATTGAGGGAGCCTTGGACGAGGCCGACAAGATCAAAGGCAAGCTGGTGCTGCACATTGCCGAAAAAGACGGCTTCTGCCCGCCTGAGGCTCAGGCGCAGATCAGTGAGGTGCTCGGGTCCAAAGACAATGTTGAGGTCTACATCTATCCGGGTGTCGACCATGCGTTTGCGCGAGACGGCGGCGATCACTTTGACAAACCTTCTGCGCTGATGGCACATGAGCGCTCAATTGCGGCGTTTCGCAGTGCGATCGGACCGCACTACAACCTGTCAGCCCTGTGGGACAAGCACTGCGAGTACGAGTTCGCTACCCGCGATGTCGCCGCCACCATGAAGACAATGGTTGCCGAACCCTACGTGAATCACATTCCCACCATGACGGGGGGTGTTGGCCAAAAGCATCTCGCGCACTTTTACGAAAATTTCTTCGTCAACAGTAATCCGCCTGATACCCGTCTTGTACCGATCTCACGCACGGTAGGCGCCACTCAGGTGGTGGACGAGATGCTGTTTTGCTTCACCCACACCACCGAGGTGCCGTGGATGCTACCCGGGGTTGAGCCCACTGGTAAAACAGTTGAGATTCCGCTGGTCGCAATCGTCAAGTTCCGTGGTGACAAGCTTTATCACGAACACATCTACTGGGATCAGGCGAGTGTGTTGGTGCAAATTGGCAAGCTGGATCCAACCAACCTGCCCGTCGCAGGTGATCAAACCGCAAAGAAGCTGCTTGACGAAACTTTGCCGTCCAATGAACTGATGGGGGCTAAGGCTTCGGCTTAAGTCATTCGCGCTGCGTGAACCGGTGGCTGCCTTGCTGCAATTAGGTCGCAGTGAGGCGGCCAGTCTACGACTGACGCCGTGCCACCAATTGACTCAGGCCAAGTTCGTCGCTTAGAGCGAGCGATTCGGTCCCACCATCGATTGGGAGATCAACCCCCCGAATCCAGCTTGACTGGTCGCTGGCAAGAAACAAAACCACTTGCGCCACTTCAGCGGCGCTTGCAGCTCGGCCTACCCGCGCCATGCTGCGCGATGCGCGGTCTCCGAATGCGGTCAGGAAGTCACCCAGCAATCCGGTCGAAACCATGCCAGGACTAACGGTATTGGCGCGAAGGCCGCGCTTCATCCATTGGGAAGTATTGGCGACTGTCCAGGCAATCACCGCCTGCTTGGACAACTTATAAGCGCTTGATTCATCCAGCGCAAGCCGTTCGACCAAGTCACCGGTTTTATCCAAATCCTGTACGGCCAACAGCTTCTCAACGCGCGGCAGGTGTTCGCGCCAGTCGGCACCACTGCCAGATGCAATGCTCACCATCGAACATGTTGGCGCTAGGTGCGGTAGCAAAGCCTCTGTCAGCAATCTCAATCCAACGAAGTTGACCTTCAGAATCAGCTCAGTTGACCCTTTGCGTGGCGGCAAGCCAGCCACGTGGCAAATGGAGTCGATCGAGCCGGTCACATGCATCGCTGCCTGCTGAATGCTTCGGGCATCTGCCAGATCGAGCTGAATGTATTCATCACACTCGAACGGCGGGCGGTGCCTGTCCAGCACGATCACTTTGGCACCACCGCGCATGAACATCTCAGCGCACGCCCGCCCGATGCCCGACGCGCCACCGGTCAGGGCGATTCGCATGCCGCTAATGTCTGGAGTCATTGCCACTTTGTTGCCACCTGCCAAGAGTTCAACATGATAGGTCATTCTGATCGTCAGCTTCGACCAGCCGGACCCGACGTCTATACTCGGATGGCCCAGATTCATCATGCTGCTGGCTGATATCGCGGGTGCTTATCCCTTCTGACTTCAGAGACCGACATGTTTGACACCCTCTTGCAAAACGGATCCGTTATCGATGGCAGTGGCGCTCCCGCCATTAAGACCGATATTGGTATCAAAAACGGGCGCATTGAGGCCATTGGGGATCTGGCCAACGCGGCGACGAAGGAGCGACTTGACGTGGCAGGTCTGACCGTCACGCCGGGCTTTATCGACTTGCACACTCACTCGGATTTCAGTCTGATTGTTGATGGCAGCGCGCAAAGCCAGGTTCATCAGGGCGTCACGACCGAAGTCATGGGTCAGTGTGGCTTTAGCTGCGCCCCCCTGCGCAGCCCCGAGCACCGGCCTCATCTTGCGGCAGGCCAATCGTTGAAGGCGCAGGATCGCAAACCCTGGACCACATTCGGTGAGTATCTGGACGTCCTCGACGAGTCTGCCCTAGGCGTCAACGTGGCGGCATTTGTTGGCCATAGCACTGTGCATGACGCGGTGCTGGGAGATGCCCTGACACCCGGCAGCGAAGAAGACATCCAGAAGATGAAGCGACTGGTCGAACAAGCGCTCGATGAAGGGGCTGCTGGTTTCTCAACCGGGCTGGAATACTGGCCGGGCACAATGGCCGCGCCGGAGCACTTGATTCCGCTCGCGGGCGCTGCGGCTGAACGCGGCAAGCTTTACGCCACGCATGTGCGCAACCGTGATCGCTTTTACGACATGGGTTTTACTGAGGCGCTGTCGGCCGCCCGCCAGGCAAATGCGCGCTTACAAATTTCCCACATTCAGACCAAGTTCGGCGCGCCCGACTACGCGATGGAACACACCATGGAAATGCTCTACGCCGCACGGCGTCATGGCATTGATGTGGGCTTCGACGTGATTCCGCACGACTGGAACAACACGTCGGTCATTTCAATCCTTCCGAAGTGGGTACGTGAAGGCGGCACAGCTGAAACGCTGCAGCGCCTAAAGGACCCAGCCGTGCGCGAGCAGGTAAAAAATAATCCTGCGCCGATGCTGCTGATCGTCAAGGCAAGACAATGGGACGACATTGTGCTGCTCAATGCTGATGCCAACCGAGAGTCCGTCGGGATGAGTTTTGCAGAAATTGGGCGCATGCGTGGGGTCGATCCCTACGATGCCCTCATGGATATGCTCATTGAAGAAGACGCGAGCGCCGGCCGCCTGATGTGGGCCACAAAGAGCTTTAGAGACGAAGATGTTGAAATGGCCATGCGCGAGTCGGCTTGCGCGGTGATCTCCGATACTGCCGCGCTCTCCCCTGAAGGCGAGTTGGGCCAGCAACTATTCTCGCTCAGTGGCTATGGCTGGGCGGCACGCTTTCTTCAATACTATGTACGAGACCGACGGGTACTTGAACTAGCCGACGCCATAAAGCGCATCACATCGCTGCCCGCTGAGCGGGTTGGCATTAAAGACCGCGGTCTGCTGCGAGAAGGACTATGGGCCGATATTGCGGTGTTCGATGCTGCCGGCATTGCGAGCCAGTTCACCGTGAAAGACCCGCGCAAGCATCCGGTGGGCATTGCGCATGTCATGGTCAACGGCCAACTGACGATTCGTGACGGACAGCGCACCGCGAGTAACCATGGCCGCGTCCTACGCGAGACCGGCGTACGCTAAGCGCGAGTGGCGCAACAAACATGTTGAGTACCGAATGAGTCGAGAAACGATTAGAACACTTGGAGGCAAGTGACCCACATGCGCCACTTCACGAAAAATTTCACCCAACAGGAACCTCTTGATGAAGCAGCCATTGCCGCCGCTGTCGAGGTGATGCAATCAGGGCGCTTACACCGTTACAACACAGTACCAGGCGACCCCGGCGACGTTGCCTTGCTTGAACGCGAGTTCGCCGAATACATGGATTTACCCTATTGCCTGGCCTGCACATCCGGCGGCTATGCCTTACACATTGCATTGCGCAGCGTGGGGTTGTTGCCAGGCGAGCCAGTGCTTTGCAACGCGTATACACTCTCGCCAGTGCCGGGGGCCATTCACAATGCCGGCGGCCGGGTCGTGCTGGTTGACATTGACGACGACAGCCGCATTGACCTGAACGATCTTGACGCCGCCGCTAGCGAATCAGGCGCGCGGATACTCATGCTGTCGCATATGCGCGGGCATATCGCCGATATGGACGCGATCCTAAAGATCTGTGACCAGCATGACATCCTGTTGATTGAAGACTGCGCGCACACCATGGGTGCCCGCTGGAAAGGTCGCCTGAGCGGTAGCTTTGGTCAGGTGGCGTGTTTCAGTACGCAAACCTACAAGCACATTAACTCTGGCGAAGGCGGATTCCTGGTGACGAGGGACGAGCTAACAATGCGCCGGGCGATTGTGCACTCCGGCTCATACATGCTGTACGACAAGCACCTCGCTGCGCCTGGCCCTGATACCTACGGTGCCGAGCGCCTGAGTACGCCGAACTACAGTGGCCGGATGGATAACCTGCGGGCTGCCATCTTGCGCCCCCAGCTCAGGTCACTTGATACGAATGTCGCGCGTTGGCTTGAGCGATACCAAGCGGTCGCCAATGGCCTAACAAAGACGCCCGACATCAAAACCATTGAACGGCCAGCCCACGAGCAGTTTGTTGGCAGCTCAATTCAGTTTAGGGTGCCAGAGTTCTCAAACCAGCAAATCGTTGGGCTGGTTCAAGCCTGCGCCGAGCGTGGCGTCCCCTTGAAATGGTTTGGCGCTCCGGAGCCTAGCGCCTACACCAGTCGTTATGACAGCTGGCATTACCTGGGGGAACCCAGGCAACTACCCAACACCGCCAGAGTGCTCTCAACACTATGTGACATGAGAATCCCGTTGACGTTTAATGTCGAAGACTGTTCGCTGATCGCAGAACTCATTGTTGAGGCTGTTCAAAGCGTGAAGCACACCGCATCAATCGGATAAGGGGCTGAGCCCATTCGTTTTGGAGATTTTCAGAATGCCTGATCGACCGACTGCACTGCCTTTTGCCGACATGTCCGTTGCCACCGTGACCTTTTCAGCCTTGCTTCTGGGTACAGCAATGGCCTCACCCGCTGCTCAAGCGGCCGGGGACACACCGTCGCCTGAGAACGCGCGCGTGTATTTCATCAACCTCAGTGACGGCGATACCGTTTCAAGTCCGTTCAAGATTCAATTCGGCCTCACGGGCATGGGTGTTGCCCCGGCAGGCGTGCCCAAGCTCGCCAACACCGGGCACCACCACCTGTTGATCAACACGACGCTTGAAGGGGTCGCCCTGAGCCGCCCCTTACCGGCAGACGATCAGCATCGGCACTTTGGCAAAGGCCAGACCGAAACCGTTCTTGAGTTGCCACCGGGCGCGCATACCCTGCAATTGGTTCTGGCTGACTGGAAACATACCCCTCACAACAAGCCGGTTATGTCGCCAAGGATATCGATCACAGTTAAGCAGAAATAAGCTGCAAGTAGCCCCACTGTGGCGCGACGAATGGGCGCTGGGAGCACCCGGACGGTCTGAGTTATCAGCAGGAGCCCATTTCGTTATCAAACTGAGATTTTTGGGTGATGAGGGCGATATGGTCGATGGGCACAATCATTTCCATCGACAGCTCAATCGCAACCGAGACTCAGACATGAATACGAACACTTCCACCGCCATCAATTCAGCCACAAACACTGCAGCACCGGTTGCCGGTATCGGCAGTACCCTTGTCATCGCATCGGGCACCGCTTTCCTGATGCTCGCCAGTACCGCGGCCGTATGGACCAAGGTTGAGCCCGTTATGCTCCTGGTGGCCCGCTACACCGGGTAACCACCGGCGATACCGTGCTGTCGTTTATGAACACTGACCGATTGGGGTTGGTACCTAAAAAAGACCCGCTACTGAGAGCGGGTCTTTTTTTCTTTAGCTCAAACGTTCGTTCTGAGGGAACATCGACTTCTTGGCGACATCGTCCATATCTTTCTTGAACTCATGCGACTTCATCATGGTTGCAACGCGTTCAGCCGCCGGCCGAGCGCTGACCTCATCAAGCAGACGCTTGAGATTGGGCATGCGATCCCAC
>JBGCFG010000009.1:0-241953 GCA_045106815.1 Burkholderiaceae bacterium
CGCGAGATGGGCATCGGCGGCATTCCAGTAACTAACATTGAGAATGCCTGCGCCAGTGCCAGTACCGCGCTGCATCAGGCCTATGTGTATCTGCGGGCAGGGATGGCGGATGTTGCTCTCGCGGTAGGGGCTGAGAAGCTCTACCATTACGACAAATCCAAGAGCTTTGAGGTGTTCAATGGTGCGTGGGATATCGCGACAGTTGACGCCTCGGCGCAGGCGTTGCTGAAGATGGGGGAAGGGATTGATGCACCTGCGGGTGTGCAAACCCATGCTCAGGTCCGTAGTGTTTTTATGGATATTTACGCGGCGCTGGCAAAACACCACATGAAGCACGCAGGGACCACGGCGCGGCAGCTTGCAGCCGTTGCCGCTAAGAATCATCAACACTCCACGATGAATCCACTCTCCCAGTATCAAACCAGCATGACGATTGATGAGGTGCTTGCCGCCCGCATGATCTCCTGGCCGTTGACACTACCCATGTGTGCGCCCATTAGCGATGGTTCTGCGGCTGCACTGCTCGTGCGAGAGGAAGCCCTCGATCGCTTTGATCGCTCAAAGGCTATCCGTATTGATGCAAGCGTTTTGGCCAGTGGCGCAGACCGGCCCTTTGATGAGCTTTCTCAGCATGTGTGTCGCCAAGCTGCGACTCGTGCGTATGAGCAAGCCGGCATCGCGCCATCAGACATCTCAGTTGCTGAGGTCCATGACGCGACCGCATTTGCCGAGATTTTGCAGACCGAGAATCTGGGCCTTTGCGAGCCCGGCCAGGGAGGCTGGCTTGCCGAGCGTGGTCATAGCTCGCTGGGCGGCCGGATTCCGGTGAATCCCTCAGGCGGCCTTGAGTCCAAGGGGCATCCAATCGGCGCAACGGGGCTTGGCCAGATTTATGAGCTAGTCATGCAGCTTAGGTCTGAGGCAGGTAAACGACAAGTTGAGGGGGCAAAGGTAGCCATTGCTGAAAATGGTGGTGGCTTTCATGGGGCCGAAGAGGCCGCAGCTTGTATTACGATTTTGAGCCGCTGAATCTGACCATCCATTGGCCGCCAAGGAGGCTGCGTGAATATTGCCCAGTTACTGCATCACAGCGCCGCGATCTTTCCGGATGCGCCGGCAATTTCCTTTGGTGAGGATCTTGTGCATCGCTACAGTGGTTTGCAGCACAGGGTTGGCGCTTTGGCGGCAGGCCTGTTGGCGCTGCCCGGCGTGCAATCCGGAGATCGGATTGCGCTGGCGATGAAAAACTCGCCTGAGTATCTCGAACTGATGTGGGCGGTTTGGCACGCAGGTCTCTGTTTGGTGCCGATGAACGCCAAACTGCATCCCAAGGAGTTTGCGTTTATTCTCAAGAACTGTGGCGTACGGGTTTGCTTTGCTTCGTCGTCTCTGGCGCAGCCGTTGGCCGTCGAGTTGCAGTCTGACGAGGCCAGTAAGACGCTGGTGATCGACGCTGACAGTGCGGACTATGCAAAGCTCGCTTCGTTTGAGCCTACTGCGCTCCAGCCGAGCCAGCCGGAGGCGCCAGCGTGGCTGTTCTACACCAGTGGCACGACCGGGCGGCCAAAGGGCGCAACGATCTCGCATCGGGCGTTGTTGGCTATGAGCCTTCGCTACTATGCCGACATTGATTTGGTTGGGCGCTCAGATTGCATGATCCATATGGCGCCTTTGTCGCACGCCACTGGGTTGTACTCATTGCCGCACATTGCAAAAGGCTCACATCAAATCATTCCGGCCAGTCAGGGGTTTGATCCCGGTGAGCTATGCACTCTGTTGGAGACGCATTCAAATGTTGCTTTCTTTGCCGCGCCGACTATGATGACTCGCCTGGTTAACACTCCTGGCATCAAATCTGCAAACACAGATCACATCAAGACAATTGTGTATGGCGGCGCACCGATGTATTTGGAAAATCTCAAGAGTGCGATGAACACCTTAGGACCGTGCCTGATGCAACTGTATGGGCAGGGCGAGTCACCAAACACCATCACATGCGTCACCAAAGAAATGCATACTGACACCGAGCACCCAAGGTATGAAGAACGGCTCGCGTCAGTCGGGGTTGCGCGAACAGGCGTAGAGGTCCGTGTTGTCGACGACACGGGAGACTCGGTGCCAGCAGGAGAGATTGGTGAAATCATCTGCCGCTCAGATGTTTCGATGTCTGGCTATTGGAACAATCCTCAGGCCACAGAGACGTCGCTCCGAGATGGTTGGTTGCACACGGGTGATCTCGGCGCGTTCGATCAGGACGGGTTTTTAACGCTCAAGGATCGCTCAAAAGACGTGATTATTTCGGGCGGAAGCAATATCTATCCGCGCGAGGTCGAAGAGGTGTTGCTGCAGCATGATGATGTTTTAGAGGTATCCGTTGTTGGCCGCGCTCATGCCGATTGGGGCGAAGAGGTCATAGCTTTTGTGGCTGCAAAGCCAGGGCGGCAAGTCACTGATGACGCACTAAATGAACTCTGTTTACGTAATATCGGCCGGTTCAAACGACCAAAGCAGTATATTTACATTGAAGAGCTGCCTAAAAACAGCTACGGGAAGATTCTCAAGACAGCACTTCGTGATCTGCTTTAATGGCATTGGCAATCACTACTTGCCTTTGAACTGAGCGTCTCTGCGTTCTCGAAAGGCGGTTGTTCCCTCGGCAAGATCTTCGGTGAGGCCAACGTCGTGAAATGAACTCGATTCAAGCCGTAAGGCTTCGTCCATTGGCATACCCACCGAACGCTTCACGACCTCTTTTGCGAACCGGTGCGACAAAGGCGAGCGACGCGCAAGCATTTGAGCGTAGTCTATGGTTTTATCCAATAACGCTGCTTGAGAGAAAATCCGGTTTACGAGCCCAATCCGATAGGCATGCTCGGCGTCGACTCGCTCTCCTGACAAAATGATTTCCATCGCATGGCCGAGCCCGATGATCTGGGGCAAACGAATCAGACCGCCATCGCATGCGTGAAAACCCCACTTGGCGTCTTGTAGCGCAAACTCGGCATTGTCAGAACAAAAGCGCAAGTCACAGGCCAGCGCAATTTCAAAGCCACCTGAGATCGCAAACCCATTGACCGCCGCGATGGTTGGCTTATAGATATCCATATTGCGGGTAATTCCGCCTATGCCTGGGCCATTGGTGAACTTTCGTCTGAACTCGGGGGCAGGTCGGCGCGCAAAGTTCATGGTATAGGTTTTGAGGTCAGCGCCAGCGCAAAACGCTTTGTCGCCAGCACCAGTAATCACCGCTACATGGGCATCATCATCGGCATCAAACTCGCGCCATATGTCTACCAGCGCGTCGTTGGCATCGAAATCGAGTGAGTTCATCTTGCTCGGGCGGTCGATGGTTATGAGCCTGACTCGGTCAAACTTCTCGTATTTGATGTCGCTCATGAGGGGGTTGTCTCGCTAGAGTGCTGATTGTGGTGAGCCTGCTGCTGTGTGGGGCCTGTATCCGCTACCGGAGCTAACGGAACGCAAAGATCGGGCTGCTCCATGCCTGAAAGCCGTCTTCTGTGGTGACACATACCCAGAGCGGGTTGTCACGCTGATCAGCCAGAGACAGGCTGACCTTTTCCAGCATCTGTCGGGATTCGATTTCTTCGGGAAGTCGAAATAGTCGGAGCTGTCGCGCGAGCCCGCCCGCATCCAGCACTTGGTCGTCCAAGCCGATATCACCCAGTGAGTGGGTCAGGGTGCCGTGGTTCGAGGTGATTTCAAGACTTGCTTGCTCGCCCTCATCGAGCCATACATCAAAGCCGCCAAAGTTGCCGGTCGTCATGGCGTCCCATTCAATCGTGTCGCTGCTGGTTTGCTCCAGTCTGCGCTCATGGTTCCACGCGTTGATCTTGCTAATGCGCTTAATGGACGCGCCGGCAAACTTGGCGCGACCCGTCCAGGTGCTCTGTCGCCCACGCCCGCGGTACTCCGCGCCGCTCCAGATGACGCGTAGGCGTGAGCCGAGTTGGGCGCTTGCATAGGGGCGCAGCGTCTCTACGCATTGCTCTGCATTGCGAATCTCGATTCTCTCAATGGGCGTGGGGGAGATGACTTCAATGCTCAATTTTGCTGTGGTGTCTTTGACTTTGACAATGTCTCCCATCATGACCTGCCGGACTACTTGTGTTGGCGTATCCGGATACAGATTGGGGTCTTCGTCATAGAGCGTGGCGTCGTTGTCGAAATGCGCATTCACAGCGAGATGCAAACGATTACCGGTTGTTCCGTAGTGGTGCCGTCGCCGCAGGCAATCGAATAGGCTGTCGCGATTGAGTTTTTCAGTCAGAAAGCAGGTGAGACCGCCGTAAGCGCCAAAAGTTGCGGCGCCCGGGTAGCTGGCGCCGGGGCGCCCCTTGTGACCATCGCTATTGCAGACAACGCCGCAACGATGGCCAAGTTTGAAGCCGTCAGTCAGCAGCCATTCAAACGTGCCCCAGGCAGAATGGATTTCCATTGACTTTTCAATGCGACCGTCATGAGCGAAACCAACATCCGCATACCGGCCACCAACGTGCGCATACGCAACGCATTCTTCTTGCTGGAGAACTTCAAAGAGTTGCCTGGCGTCTGGTGCATCAGTCTCAATGTCTGACCGATCTACCAGCAGGGCATGGGATGATCTTCTTATCTGCCTGCCTTCATGGCGAAAGTACACATTTCGGTCACCGCCTACTGCCGTGTTGCCGGACCACTCATAACCGGGCAGGGTAACGAAGCGATCGTCTTGTTGATGCGAGGCTGTGAGCTCATTGAGATAGCCCCAAAAAGCATTGTTGACCTGAAAATCATTTGCCTGATGGCTTGTGGCATCAAGAAAAGCGACATTGCGCGCAAAGTCAAAATACTCGCGAGCGGTATTGATACCAATGGATTCACCGCTCTGCCCATGCATATCCGCCCAGTAGCCACCATGTTGCCCCCCGCGAATGATAAGTGGACCAGCCGTAGCGACCATTGTGTCGCCATCAAAGACCTTGATGTTCAATTCGCCTGACTGTTGAGCGGACAGGTTTTCGATTGAGCAAGCGCGCTGACCCCGCTCAAAAGCGAATGTCTCCGGCAAACCACTAACTACGATAGATGATTCAAAGCGCAGGTTAGCCTGAACTTGATCGCTAGGATTGCCCCAGCGATCTTCGCACTTAAGCCCAAGCTGAAAGATTTCACCGGGCCGTCGCAGTGTAGGGAGCACGGCTCGCCAGATATTGGGTTGTCCGGCGACGATGCTGATAGCGGGTGTCTCAGGCAGTGGGACAAAGTGACCAACCGCGCAAACGTCTGCTAGCACCTTAAACTCAAACGCTGATTCACAAAACGTTTGCAGTTTCATCCCTGGCGAGCCGTGTGAGGTGTCTCCAAACACAATCGTGATGGTGTCTCCTTCGCGCAGAAACCCGCCGTGCAGCCGGGCGTTGAGCATCGGAAAGAAGGGGCGTTGATGTCCAGTTTTATTGAAGGTCAGGGCAATACGACCACTGCCACTACCGCCAACATGAGCCGTCACATAACCGTGGCCTTGGGGGTCGGTCGTTTGTAAAGCACCCCAGTCACCCACAAAACGGAACACGACACGTATACCGCCAGTGTCATCGATGCCGTAGCGGCCGACCGTATAGGTGAGGGTGAACGTTTGTGCGCTACGCACCTCAAAGCGGCCACCCGGGGCAAGCTTGACATGACCATATAGCGTTGGGTCAGTGCCCGGATGGTTCTCTGGCCAGACAGCCGCCACGAGGGCGGGATCAATAATAGTTGGACTCGATGTGGACTCGGGCACGGGGCGCTCCATGACAATGCTTCATTTGGGTGCGGCACTGTCGGGCCGCAGCAGCAAAAGTGTTCGTTGACAGTCTAACTGTATCGTTTCTACACTGAACAAAAGTAAGTGTCAGGATCCGACTGATCTCACCCAACACAATCGAGGAATACCATGACAACCCGTTCGACCCGTCTCACTGTAAAACACACAGCGTCTGCATTGATGGTTGCCACCGTGGCGCTTGCTAGCCCTTTAGCCGGTCCCTTTGCGAGCAGTGCGATAGCCGCTGAATACCCCTCAAAGCCGGTGACCTTGGTGGTGCCGTATAAGGCAGGAGGGAGCACTGAAACGATGGCCCGTGTATTTGGCAAAGCGCTTGGAAACGAGCTCGGCGTGCCAGTCGTCATCAAAACCAGGCCGGGCGCGGGTGGAGCGGTAGGTGCCACGGAAGTGGCCGCTGCCGGCGCCGATGGTCACACGCTGCTATTTGCAGCGACTGCCTCATTGCTGTGGCCACCGCTTGCGCAGAAGGTCGAATTCGATCTCAATAGTTTTCGGTACATTGCACAGATTACGGAATACCAGCAGGCAATCGTTGTCAAAGGTGATTCTTCCTTCAACTCGCTGTCTGATCTGATTAAGCACTCAAAATCAAATGCGGGCCTTAACTATGCCGACCAAAGCGCCATGTCTCGCGCCTACATTAACTACATTGGTAAGCAGGAAGGCGTGGATTGGACCGGTGTGCCGACCAAGGGTGGCGGTGAAATGGTGCCTTTCCTACTAGGCGGAAAGGTTGACTTTGCGTGGAGCGGAGGTGTGCACAACCGCTACGGCGAGAAGATCAAGGTATTGGCGTCCATGAATGGCTCTCGCTTGTCTGCTTCTCCCGATGTGCCGTCTATTAAAGAAAAGTACGGCATCAGTATGCCAAGTCAGGCCGTGATTGTTGCACCCGCGGCTGTGCCTGATGCGGTGAGTGATCGTCTGCAGTCAGCTATCGAAGCTGCCACACAAGACAAGGATTTTGTCGAGCTACTCAGTAATAAGCTCAAATTCCCTGTGAAGTTTGTCGGCGCTGATGCACTCAAGACTGACATTGATGCCACTGTGACGGCAATGAAGAGTGTCCTTGCCGCTACTCAATGATGCCTCGGGTGGCGTAAGTCCAGCCAGTAGTAGCCTGCGCCTGGATGTCATCTGCGCAGCGATGCTCATTGCATTGTGTGCGTTAGCCCTTGGCTGGCTGATACCCACTCAAATATCCACTGATGCGGGGGAGTACGACCTGTCTCCCTCGTTCTTCCCGACCGTGAGCGTTTCAATTGTGCTGGGTCTCGCCTTTCTGCTGCTCGTAGTGCGCGGCTGGCAGTTGAAGTTGATCCGGCACAAAACCGATCAGGCGAACATTAACAGGCTAGAAGAGCCTCGGGCACGGTCGATTATCGCCGAGTTTGTTGGCTGGACGCTTGCGGTTGTGACCGTTTTTTGGTTGCTGCCGATAGCCGGCTTTTTACCCACTGCTGTGGGTGTGGTTATCGTGGGCGCGCGGGTTTGTCGACGGCAAGACTGGATACCGTCGATCCTGCTCGGCGTGGCTTTCTGCTGGTCAGTCCAGGCAGCGACCTGGTCAGTTTTCACAGTCGCCTTGCCTTGAACGAGCTGCCGCTTTGCTAGAGCAACTGCTCGTGGGTTTCGAGTCAGCCATGACGCTGACCAATCTGTTGTTCATTGCGGCAGGTATCACGATTGGGATTGTGATTGGTGCGATCCCGGGCCTGGGTAGTGTCACCGCTCTAGCTGTACTGATTCCGATTACCTACTATATGTCGCCGCTATCGGCGATCGCTTTTTTGGTCGGTGTGAACAAGGGTGGAACGTCGGGCGGCGCAATTCCGGCAATTTTGCTCAATGCGCCTGGCACCCCTGAGGCGGCGGCTACCGCACTGGATGGCTATCCGATGGCGCAGCGCGGGCAAGCTAACCGCGCGATGCGATTCGCGCTGTACTCCTCGGTCACGGGCGATACTGTTTCTGATTGCCTGCTTATCGTATTGGCAGCACCGTTTGCAGCATTTGCTCTGAATTTTGGCCCTGTCGAGATGACAGCAATTTTGCTGTTCTCGTTTGCGCTCTTATCAGGGCTGTCAGGCGACTCGCCAAACAAGAGTCTGATTGCGATTTTTGCTGGTGTTAGTTTGTCAACGGTGGGGCTAGACCCGATCGACAGTTCACCCCGCATGACCTTTGATCAGGTCAACTTGTATGACGGGCTGCCCCTGGCTGCGCTCGCGATCGGCGGCCTGGCTTTGTCGTCAATCATGGAGCAAATGACTGATCTATGGAGAAAAGGTCGCGAGGCAAGCGAGAAGCAACTGGTGGTCAAGGCAGTCCAGGACGGGAGTCGGTTGCGACCCGGCGAGTTCTTTGGTCACTGGAAAACGTTACTTAGGTCAGCGCTGATCGGCTCTGGCGTTGGTATGCTCCCTGGGCTGGGCGTAACGCTAGCGGCATTCTTGAGCTACGGGGCTGCTCGTCGAGCCGCACCTGATCCGAAGCGCTTTGGTACGGGCGAACCGGCAGGGATTGTCGCCACAGAGGCTGCGAACAGCGCGGTGGTCGGCGCTAATCTGGTGCCGACCATTGCGCTTGGCATTCCTGGCAATATTGCCGCCGCACTCTTGATCGGTGCCTTCATGATCCATGGCATTGTGCCGGGACCATTCATGATGACGATGCATGGCGAGATTGTGTATGCGCTCTTTGCGTCAATGCTGCTTGCTAATGGCTTGCACCTGGTCATCGGTTCGCTTGGCATCCCAATATGGGCGCTGGTGGCGCGTGTGCCGCGTAGCCTAATTCTGCCGCCCGTGCTGGTGTTGTGTATTGTGGGTGTGTACCTACCGGGACAGTCGCTTTTTGATGTTGGTGTCATGATGGCCGCCGCGGTGCTGGCCGTATTGTGTCGGCGCACAGGTTTTCCAGTCGTCTGCATCATCATTGGTTTTCTACTAGGTGGCATGCTTGAGTCATCATTGCGCCAGTCGCTATTGATTCATAAATCAGACTTGTGGGCGTTTTCGCAAAGCCCGATTGCATTGGTGTTCTTAGTGCTGACGATCATCATCTTGTTGCGTTCCGTTTTACGGCGCTGAATCTGGACTGCTGAGGGCGCACGCAATTGACCGGACAATGGCACTTACCCGATGTCGGATTCTATTGACAAGCTATCGCGGTCTAACGGATTATCGAAATTCACAATAAACTTTGGGGCTTGCGCGGGTAATCACCCCCGAACGCCGCCAATTTCAAAAGAGACCAGAGGAGAAGGCATGACGACTCATCCAAAAGCGCGTTCGACTGTTCAAAATGCCGGGGTAGATCGGCGACAATTCATCAAAGGGGCCGGTGCAACCGCGACGGCCATCGCGATTTCAGGCGCACCGGCGATCGTCAGCGCGCAAGCAAAACCAATCAAGATTGGCGTGCCTTCGATTTATTCCGGGCGTGTCGCCATCCTGGGTGAATCGTCACTAGATGCGATCAAGATGGCCGCTAAAGAGGCAAATGACGCAGGCGGCATTGACGGCCGCATGTTCGAAATTGTTTCTCGGGACTCCCGCGGTAAACCCGACGAAGCCTCACGGATGGTGCGTGATCTCGTTAACAATGAAGGTTGCGAGATCATCCTGAATGCAGAAGCCTCCGGCGCTTCATTCGCTGTGAATGAAGTGGCGCGTGACATCAAGAAATTCACAGTTCATTCGGTTTCTGAAACGTCTTCGCTCACGGCTGATCCGAAAAACCGGATTCCATGGGTGTTCCGCTGTGCCCGTCAGGGTATCCATGACGCAGTGGGCGGCGGACTCTACGCTGCCAAACTCGCCAAAGAAAAAGGTCTTACGCGGTGGGGAACCTGCTCGCCAGACTACGCTTACGGCCGGGCCAACACAGGCGAGTTTATGGAATACGCCAAGTTGTTCGCACCTGAGGTTGAGGTCGTTGCTGAAACCTGGCCCAAGCTCTTTCAGCCCGACTACACTGAAAACGTGACTGCCTTGCTGAACTCGAAACCGCAGGCCGTTTACTCCTGCTTGTGGGGTGGCGATCTCGTTGCTTTCTTTGATCAGGCCAGCCTCTATGGATTGTTTGATCAATTTGAGGCGGTGGCGGTGAACCTGGGTGACTACCCGGTGATTCAGGCCGTCAAGAACCTGCCAGCAGGTGTTCATGCCGGTAGCCGGTATCACAAGGACGTGCCCCAGACACCTGAAAATGCAGATTTCTACTCACGCATAACCAAGTTTTCCAAGCTGCCGCCAACCAACTGGACCTGGGCAAATTACTCGGCGATGCAGTTCATCGTAGAAGCGCTCAAGGAAACCAAGGGCGACACAGATCCCATGAAAATGGCTGAGGCCACTGCCGGGCGCACGATCAAGAGTCCGGTGACTGCCGATGGGACGCTGACGATGCGTGGCGAAGACAATACCTTGACCGGGTACACGGTGGGTTATTCCAAAACGCTCGACAAAGAGCCATGGATCACAGACTTCCAGTCGACGGCCTGGAATGACATCCTTTCGCATGAAGCCGACTGGAAAAAGCGCAAGGGTTTTGCTTAATCTTTGTCTGACGCCTGAGTGCCAGACCGTGACCGGTTGATGGTCACCCTGGTTTAGATCCCGTACAAGCGCGGCTCTGCTTCGCCTGTACGGGAGTTGCTCATTTATATCTCTGGTTTATGCCTTTGGAGCGCCGCACCCGATGATTGACATCGATGCGCTGATACAGTGTTTCTCGACCTCTGCCTGTACCGTCAATCAGCTGACATCTGGGTTGATTATCGGAATGCTTTTATTCCTGGTGGCGTCTGGCCTGACCCTGATCTTTGGTGTGCTGGGCGTCATCAACTTTGCCCATGGCAGTTTCTACATGCTGGGCGCCTACTTTGCTTACACGGTCTACCTGGCCACCGGGAACTATTACCTGGCGGCGCTCGCCGGTGCTGCGGGGGCTGGTGTCGTGGGCATTCTGTTTGAAAAGTTCATCATCAGTCGCGTCTACGGGGAAGATGTATTGATGCAACTTCTTGTCTGCTATGCGGTGATTCTTATTGCCGATGATGCGGTCAAGCTCATTTGGGGTGCTGAGTACCTGGCCATGGGCGTACCCGATCAGTTCCGGATGCCACCTCTGCGCATCGGGGGCGGATTTGTCCCGCCGTTCTATTTGTTCCTCGTCGTGATGTCTATGCTGATTGCATTGGCGTGCTTGTTGGTCGTGACTAAGACGCGTTTTGGCAAGATTGTCCGCGCGGCCGCCCATAACCGGACGATGGTGTCTGCACTGGGTGTCCGGGTACCGCTGTATTTTGCAGCGTTGTTTGGGCTAGGTTGTGCCCTGGCGGGTATTGCAGGCGCGCTGGCCGCGCCAGTCAGGTCACTCACACCCGGTATGGGGTTTGGCATCCTGGTTGAGAGCTTTATCGTGACCGTCATCGGTGGCATGGGGTCGATCGTCGGCGCGTTTCTGGCTGCATTAATTCTTGGCCTGACCCGAGCGGTAGGATCCGTCGGATTTCCGTTGTTCGTGGACGGCTTGATGTTCTTGATGATGGCTTTGGTGCTGATCTTCCGTCCGCAGGGCTTGCTTGGCCGTAAGGTGGGCAGATGAGCGCAAGTCAATCTATGACCCGTGATTTTGTCATTGGTACGTTGGCGCTGGTCGTGATCCTGGCAGTTGGCTTGATGGTTGAAAGTGCCTGGCCGCGCGATTTCCTGACGCCAATTTTTGCGTTTGGTTTGTTGGCCATGTCGTTGAATTTGCTGATTGGGTTTACCGGCCTGGTCAGTTTTGGGCATGCGGCGTATTTTGCGTTTGGTGGCTATGCGTTCGGATTGCTGCTGCAATGGCCTATGTTTACTGAGACGCTGGGAGCCGGTGCGGTACCGGTGGCAATCGTGGTGGCGTTGATCACAACAGCCTTGTACTCGCTCGTCATTGGCGCGATTTGCGTTCGCCTAGATGAAATTTACTTTGCGTTTCTGACCCTCGCGTTTCAGATGTTTCTGTACAGCATTATTCTGAGTTGGGTGGATTTGACAGGGGGTGACCAGGGTCTGATGGGCGGGATCCCGCGACCGGCATTCCTGGGATTAGATTTGTCGAATGGGCACGACCGGTTTGCATTCTGTGCTGTGTTCTTTGCCCTGTGCATCATGCTCCTGCGCGTTGTGACTCAGTCGAGCTTTGGCTACACACTGCGGATGATTCGCGACAATCAGCAGCGGGCCGCGTTTTTAGGTGTGAATGTTTATCGGGTCAAGCTGATCTGTTTCGTTCTGGCTGGAACCATTGCTGGCGGCGGTGGTGTCATCCTTGCGCTGTTCACTTCAGGTGCCTATCCCGAGTGGGCTTTCTGGGCCCAGTCTGGCGAAGCCATCTTCATGATCATGCTCGGTGGGATGTCCGCATTTCTGGGTCCGATTCTGGGCGCGATTTTGCTGCGCATTCTCAACGATGTCGTACAGATGTATACCTCGCATACTGAGTTGGTAATTGGCCTGGTCATTCTGTTTGTCGTACTGGTGCTGCGGCGGGGGGTTCTGGACTTTCTGATTGACAAGCGTAACGCTGCGAAAGAACGGCGCTCGACACGCAATACCGAAGCCGATGAGTCGGTGCTGACCAAAGCGGATACCGGAGACTAAAGACGTGCTTAAGCTTGATCATCTCGTCAAGACCTTCGGTGGTGTTGTCGCTACGGACAAACTCACTCTGGATTTTCCTGAGCGGTCGCTAAGCGCGATTATTGGCCCGAACGGCGCTGGCAAAACGACTCTGTTTAACCTGATTACTGGACATTTGGTGCCCGACAGTGGCCGGATCTTGCTGGCTGGCGAGGACATTGCCGGCAAAAAACCGACCGATATTGTCCATCAGGGGATTGGCAGGGCGTTTCAGGTTGCGTCGATATTTCCAACCCTGACGGTCGAAGAGGCGCTGGTCGGTGCTGCTTCGGCGCACTACGGTCTTTATGATCGAATGTTCCAGCCTTTCCCACCCCCTCGGGCCCGGCAACGAGCAGAAGAAATGGTTGAACTATTGCAAATGCAATCAGTGGCCAAGCGAATCTGCTCAAATATCTCGCATGGCGATCAAAAGCTGCTTGATGTCGGCCTCGCACTGGCGCTGGAGCCGCGTGTTTTGCTACTGGATGAGCCTACTGCTGGTATGGGTCCGGAAGAGCGCTGGAAGATGATGAACACCGTGCGCCGCCTGTGGGAAACACAGAACATGACGCTGATCTTCATTGAGCATGACATCGAGATCGTGTTCGAAGTCGCGCAGATGATTCACGTGCTTAAGTATGGCGCTGTGCTGGCCAGTGGTGAACCCGAAGCCATTCGCGGCAATCCGGATGTGATAGAGGCTTATTTAGGGACCGAGATAAGCGATGAGTCTGGTGAGGTGCAAGCGTGAGTGATCAGTCGATTCTGCGTGTAGAACAAATAGACGTTTTCTACGGCGCATCGAAGATTTTGTTTGGCGTATCATTTGAGGTTCAAAAGGGCCGAACGCTTGCTCTGCTCGGGCGCAACGGTGCTGGCAAATCCACGACGCTCAAAGCCATTGCCGGCATAGCGCCACCGGCAAGCGGCAGCGTGCGGTTGCGCGGCGAAGACCTGACGGCTGCCGCCCCTTATCGGATTGCCAGAGCCGGTATTGGCTATGTGCCGGAGGACCGCCAGGTGTTTCCCGAGCACTCTGTTGACGACAATCTGATGATTGGTGAGAAGGCTGGCCTTGATGGGAGCACTCAGTGGACTCGGGACGCTGTCTATGATGTTTTTCCCAAGCTCGCCGAGATGAAAGAGCGCGATGCAGGCTTACTGTCTGGCGGGGAACAGCAGATGCTGACCATCGCTAGAACCTTGATGGGGAACCCGGAAGTCTTGCTGCTTGATGAACCGTCTGAAGGGCTAGCACCCATCATTGTTCAGGAAATCGGCCGCCTGATTCGCCGCCTGCGTGAAATGGGTGTGACGATTGTGCTTGCCGAGCAGAATATGCATTTTTGCCTGGGTATCTCGGAAGATGCCGCTGTCATTGATAACGGTCACATCGTTTATCGAGACAGCATTGAGGCACTACGCGCCAACGAGGAAATCAAGCAGCGCTATCTGGCGATCTGAGCCTTTCTCTGTTGGCGGCAGTCTGTTCGCGCTACAAATACTGGTCGAACGCGAGCTTGATGGTCCACAATGGTGGGCGTTCACCGAGTTTGTTCCGCTTACACCCGAACCGGCTGATGCGGTTTTGCGTACCAAGTTAGGGCAGTTGTGATTGATCTGTTCATCGTTGCTGCATTCGTCATCTTTAGCGTTGCCGTCGGTTTTAGATCTCGACGGCAGGCGTCTCAGAGTCTGAGCGAATACTTTCTGGCTGGCCGGAGTATCTCCGGTACTAAGTCTGGCCTCAGTATGGCAGCCACGCAGTTTGCAGCGGACACGCCGCTGCTCGTCATGGGCCTGATCGCTGTTGGCGGGGTGTTTTCGCTCTGGCGTTTGTGGGCCTATGGTCTTGCATTCTTAGTCATGGGATTTGTCCTGGCGGCGCCATGGCGCCGGGCTGGCGTCCTGACTGATGCCGAACTTGTCTCAATTCGATACAGTGGGCGCGCAACCCTGGCACTGCGTGGACTTAAGGCGATTTACTACGGCACCGTGATTAACTGCGTTGTCATGGCGTTTGTGCTTGTAGCGGCCACGCGCATTTTCGAAGTGTTTCTACCCTGGCATAGCTGGTTGCCGGGCGGTCTGTATGAGCAAGTGCAATCGGCTGTGTCGTTCACCGGACTGGCGTTCGCATCGGGGGTCACTGGATTGCCACTAGAGGTGGCAACTACCAACAATGTGCTGAGCATGTTGGTGATGCTGGGGTTTGTAGCGCTTTACTCAACAACTGGCGGATTGCGAAGTGTGATTGCAACAGATGTCGCCCAGTTGGGTCTGATGCTCCTTGGCACGGCAGTCTATGCTTGGTTTGCACTGGATAAGGCCGGCGGTTTGGCGAACTTGCCCGAGAACCTTGTGTCCGTTTACGGTGATGCTACGGCCGAACGTTTTCTCAGTTTTGCGCCATCAGCGCAGGATGCGTTGATGCCATTTCTCGTTATTGTCTCTTTGCAATGGTTCTTCCAGATGAACAGCGACGGGACGGGGTATCTGGCGCAACGCACAATGGCTTGCAAGAACCATCGCGAAGCGCGGCTGGCTGCCATTGTGTTTACGATGACTCAGGTTATTGTGCGCAGCCTGCTGTGGTTGCTGATTGGTTTGGCATTGTTAGTCGTTTACCCATTCGAAGTCACGGCCAACCTGACCGAAGCGCAGATAGGCGAGCGCGAGTTGACCTTCGTGCTCGGCATTGATGAGTTGCTGCCGGCTGGCGCGCGGGGCTTGATGCTCACGGCAATGCTTGCGGCGCTCGCCTCGACGCTCGACACCCACTTGAACTGGGGCGCGAGTTACTGGAGCAACGACTTGTACAAGGCAATTTGGGTCGAGCGAGTCCGTAGGCGTCAAGCAGGAGCAAGAGAACTCTTGCTGGTTGCGAGATTGTCGAACCTAGTGATTCTAGGGATTGCGCTGCTCATCATGGTGAACTTGAACTCGATTCAGACAGCCTGGCAGATGTCATTGCTATTTGGTGCGGGGACCGGGGCTGTTTTGGTGCTGAGATGGCTATGGGAACGCGTGAATGTTTGGTCTGAGATCGTCGCCATCCTGATCTCGATCATTATCGCGCCGATTCTGATACTAACTGTGGCGGATGAATGGTTGCGTTTGCTAATCATGTCAGGCGCATCGCTCGCGGCTGTTGTCTTGTCGGCGCTCTTGTTGCCGGCGACTAATCAGGGCGATCTCATTGCGTTTTACCGTCAGGTTAAGCCACCGGGGGTGTGGTCACGCACCGCCGCCGCTGCTGGTGACGATGCCCGTGCAGGCCAGAGAGCGCTCCGTCAGAATTTAATCGGCGTGATCGCTTGTGCGATTAGCGTCTATTGCTGGCTGGTGGGGATGGGCCGCTTGTTAGTGCAGAGCGGCTCCGACGCTGTCAATATTGCGTTTCTGATTTTGGGCGTCGTTGCTGTGCCTTTTTGGATCCGAGCAATCGGCGATAATGAAGCCGTAACCTAGAACTGTTGACCCTCAAACCGGAGACTCATGCATGCCAAGCCTTCCAGAGCATCTATTAACGAATGACGGTATCGTCCAGGCCGAAATACGCGATGGTCATACAGCCCTGATTACCTTGAATCGCCCGGCGGCACGCAATGCGGTTAATGCAGATGTCGCCAACAAGATTGACGCGCTTGTTGAAGCGACCGAACATGACCCTCAAATTCGCGCTGTTGTGCTTGCCAGTTCTCACCCTGATGTTTTTTCTGCGGGGGCAGATCTCAAAGAGGTCTCGGCAGGCAGGGGCGATACCTTGTCAACTGAACGCGGTGGCTTTGCGGGTTTGGTTTTCTCAAAGCGAGAGAAACCCTGGATCGCTGCGGTGAACGGTAAAGCGCTAGCAGGCGGATGCGAATTGGCCTTGGCGTGCGATATGGTGGTGGCATCTGAAAAAGCCGCGTTTGGACTACCAGAGGTATTGCGTGGTCTGATTGCGGCAGCCGGTGGCCTTTATCGGCTGCCCCGAATCTTACCGCCCAATATCGCGCTCGAGGTTATTGCGACGGCGATTCCTATCGACGCTGAGCGCGCGTATCGCCTGGGCCTTGTGAACCGATTGGTCGAACCGGATGAAGTCGTGGAGCAAGCGCTGTTGCTGGCAAATCAGATTGCAGTCAACGCCCCGATTGCAGTGCGCGAGAGCCTGCGGGTTGCTCGGGCCGCATTCCAGATGAGTGAGACTGAAATGCGTAAACTCACCCGCGACGCGCGTGCGGTGGTTGTGGCAAGCAATGACTTCAAAGAAGGGCCCTTGGCCTTTATCGAAAAGCGCGCGCCTAACTGGACAGGCACCTAAAGTCATCCGGCAACGGCGACCGGCCAATGAGAAAGAAACCTACGATGTAACCGGTACGGCTCCGGTGACCTATTGAGGTACGCAGGTATCGCATAGACTTGAGATGAGCTGAACACCGTAACACGGTCGGCATTGGACAGACGAAAACGGACGATACAAATGACCAGGTACCACCAAGATCTATTGACAGAGATTCAAGCGTTCGCACGCGAGAAAGTAGCGCCATTGGCTGCCAACTGGGCATTTGGAGAAACACCTAGCCAATCGCTGCTCGAAGAAGCGGCCAAGCTGGGTTTAACGGGGATTCAGGTGCCCGAAGAATTCGGTGGCCATGGGCTTGATTTTGCTCACAAGACAAAAGCGTGTGAGGTATTGGCTGCGTTTGATTTTGGTTTGTCGATGTCGCTTGTTAATACCCAGAACGTCGCTCGCAAAATCGCGCTCATGGCACCTAAGCCAATAGCCCAGAAGTTCGTACCGGGTCTTTTGAGCGGCAAAGTAACTGCCTGCACGGCATTGACCGAGCCAGGTGCGGGCTCTGATTTTGCGGCGATTACAACTTGTGCGACGCGCCAGTCTGGCGGCTGGGAACTCAACGGTGAGAAGGCCTGGATCATCAACGGGCGTCATGCGGGGGTCTCGGTTGTGTTTGCCAAGTGCGAAGACCTGGGCAATGGCGTGCAAGCCACGGGTGGTGAGAGTATTGGCGCATTCTTGGTTGATCTCGATGCGCCCGGTGTGCGCCGCTACGCGATTGACTCATCATTTTCGCAAACCAGCATGGGAACCGGAGGGTTTGTGTTTTCTGGTGTCGCAGTACCGGCCGAGCATTTGCTACTACCCCCTGGTACCGCCTTTAAGTCGGCTCTGGGTGAAATCAATGGTGCACGCACCTACGTGGCAGCGATGTGTTGTGCAATGCTCCGGGCGGCATTGGCACAGGCGTCAGACTATGGTGCTCGCCGTCATACTTTTGGCAAACCGTTGGCCGCCCATCAGGCCTGGCGGCATGACTTGGTGAAAGTACAGACCGATCTGGCAGCGGCGAGAGCGCTTACCGACCACGCTATCGAGTTGGTTTCGAATCAGGGTGATGCCCAGTTGGCTGCTGCTCAGGCCAAAATTCAGGCGGTCGAGGCTTGTCAGGGCGGCTTACCTGTATTGCTCCATGCAATGGGGGCAGAAGGATTGCGTTCAGACTACTGCTTTACCCGTCATCTTGGGGCAAGTCAGGTCGCTGCATTCACAGACGGGTCAACTGCCATGTTACGCGAGCGTGTCGCACGCCTGCAGTCACCGGTGTCTTAGGCGCTTCAAGCCATGACGCACCTAGTGCTCCGATGACCACTGGCCTTGCGATCGTGGCCTTGCAACTGCGCTCTTTGCATTGCTAGTGCTGGAAGAGGTAAGCGGAGAGATGGGCGAGCAGTTACTCCTACTTGCCATCAATGCTGTCTGGATCAGCGCTTTGCTCCATGGCTTAAGCGCTGCTTCGGGCGCAAGATGGTACGCGAGTAAGGTTCAGGCAATGGGCGACTGCGCGGAGACCGCCTCGATTGATCACTCGGCGAAACCGATCCCCGGACGCGACAGCATAGCCAAATCCAGCCAGGGCGAATTTAGCAAGCGTTGAGCGTTAATCCCCAAACAAACGCCTGAGTAGCCAACTCAAATTGAGAGACGAACAATGAAGAAAGTCGCCATATTTAAAACAGCCGACTTACAAGACCGCAAGCCCGAATATGCTCTGGTCGGTGAGGTCGATCTTGTGGTGGTGCAATTCGACGATGTTATATCGGTGTTCTATGGTCGCTGCTTGCACAGAGGGGCTTTAATGGCCGACGGCCATGTCGATGGGGATAACCTCATCTGTGGTGTACACAACTGGGACTACAGGCTCGACTCGGGCGTGTCGGAGTACAGCAATAATGAGGCCCTGCCCAAGTTTGAAAGCTGGGTGGAAGACGGCAGTGTGCTCGTCGACGAAGACGAGATCAACGCCTGGGCGCAGAAGAATCCCCAGCCTTTTAATCGGAGCGCCTATCTTGGTCTCTATGCCGATACCGCCCACGGTACTGCTGAGGAGCCGTACAACAAACTCATTCAGCAGTATGCGCGCGATGGCTTATCCAAAACCGGCCATCACGGGCAAGTCGACGCGATGGGTGTGCCACGCGGTGATCTCCCTACCTGGGATGATCTGCAACTCCTGACGGCTCAGTTGTTCCGGCCGCCACTGCTTGATGATGAGCCCGTCGCAACTGATGTTGTGGTCGGTCCAAACGCGGCCAAGCCGATTCACCTGAAAATCCCCCTCATGGTGTCCGACATGAGCTTTGGGGCGCTCTCGGCATCAGCGAAAGTCGCGCTTGCTCAAGGCGCTGAAATGGCGGGTACGGGCATTTGTTCCGGTGAGGGCGGGATGCTGCCGGAGGAGCAGCAGGCAAACTCTCGCTATTTCTACGAACTTGCGTCGGGCCGCTTCGGCTTTGGCTGGGACAAACTAGCGAAGGTTCAAGCTTTTCACTTTAAGGGTGGGCAGGGCGCAAAGACCGGTACGGGCGGGCACTTACCCGGCCCGAAGGTGCAGGGCAAGATTGCTGAGGTTCGCGAACTTGAACCAGGAGAACCTGCGGTTTCACCCCCGCGCTTTCCGGAGTGGACTGATGTCAGCCAGGTTAGAGACTTTGCCGATGAGGTGCGCGACCGAACAGGTGGCATTCCAATCGGCTACAAACTTTCGGCTCAGCACATTGAAAAAGACATAGATGCGGCGCTGGATGTAGGCGTGGACTACATCATTCTCGATGGACGAGGCGGTGGCACGGGCGCCGCCCCCATAATCTTTCGCGACAATATCTCTGTCCCTACGATTCCTGCATTGGCCAGGGCGCGGCGTCATCTCGATCGTGCGGGCCGACGCGACGTCACGCTCATCATTACGGGCGGTTTGCGAAAACCCGCTGATTTCATCAAGGCAATGGCATTAGGCGCAGACGCCGTGGCGGTATCCAATGCCGCGATGCAGGCGATTGGCTGTATCGCCATGCGGGCTTGCCACACGAACAACTGCCCGGTGGGCATTGCGACCCAAAAGCCCCATCTTGTCGCGCGCCTGGTCGCCGACAAGTCAGCGCAGCAGTTGAGCAACTTCTTTGCTGCTTCAGTTGAGTTGATGCAGGTTATGGCGCGCGCCTGTGGGCATGAACACTTGTCTCAATTTTGTGCTGACGACCTAACGACTTGGAAGAAAGAATACGCCGACTTATCTGGTGTTGCGTTTGGTGGGGTTAATTAACCAATGTGAACCGGGCAGGGTCAGTCGTTCCAGGTCAGCTCGTAAGCAAGGTTATGGCCGGCTTTTTGTGAGTAGTCCTGAATCGATTTGCGCGCGAGCTTCAGGGTGAGAGAGGCCGGTAGTAATCCAGTGAAACGGCCAAAGAGTGTGCGGACTTCGCGAACGGGCGGTGCGTTCTTGGTGGGAAACGTCACCTGCACTTGAGCCCGGCGCTGGCCGGCACGATCGAGCAAGTGTGACAATCGCTCAAACATTTGCAGCAGCGGATCAGCACGGTGGGTTGACCAATTTGCCGAAGGCATAAAGTCAACGAAGTGCATCAGATGAAAGTTCAGGTTGATCCACAAATTCTCGGCGTCAATAGTCAGCGGTTCATTGTCAATCACCCGGTAGCATTGCAGCGACTGAAGCTGGTCGAGTCGTTGCATGTTTTGATCGAGTTCATCGAGGAATTCGTTGTTATAGAGCAGACGTAGAATAGAAGGGAATGTTTCAACCTGAATGGCTTCGAAGTCTGTGAGCAAACGCTTGAGCTTCGGAAGCTTGTCAGCCTTCATGGCGAACGTGTTTGTCGCGGTGCCTAGTATTGAATGTAGTAGTGCAACATTTGGCGAATGCTCAGGGTAATACCGAGCTGCATAGTGATGGCAGAACACAAGATGCTCCAGGAAGGTGCCATCGGCATGCTCCATGCTGAAGTCGCATTCCTGGGTCATAAAATCGATGAGTCGTTGGTCGATTGTGGGTGAGGGCTGAAGGGCTTCAGCTTTTGTATGGGCGGCCTCAACTTCAGCCGCGGTGGCATGCTCCCACACCGGCTCTTTTGCGAGCTTTTCGTCCATGAACTTTCGAGCAAGCCCTTCGAGTCCACCGAAAATCGTTCGGCTCATGTCAAAGTCAGTCATACGCTTCACGTCGACTCGGCCGGCGTGGTCGACGGCGCCGCCTCGAGCTAGTGCCGCTTTGCGCTGCAAGTTCATCGTAACGGCTTGATCTGCCACTTTTAGCTCGGCCCTATTTTCACTAACGTTCATGCAGACAATCACTCTGTGCTGGATTCGCCATGATTGTAGCCAAAACTTGCGATAGAGCAGACATCAGGTAGGTGCAAGAGATTGCGAGCGGGGTAGTCGCGCGATCCACCACCGCAGGGGCGGGATACGCCCTTGCGGTGATAGGTATCCGCAAAGTCCACGCCAATCGCCGTGTGACGAAGGCGCACCTCAGTGGGTGCTGGATCAGGTACGGGCCAGGCTTGCCATTGCATCACGTCGGGCGCACCGTACCGGTGCGGCACCTGTGATTTGTTGACAGTTAGTCAGTTCCCGGTAATCGGCTGTCCATCAATCGAGGCCTCTACGAGTTGGTCGGCGCTGACACCTTCATCCTGAGACTGAACGATCATGCCCGAGCCGACCGCAAACCATTCGCTGCGTGTGTTCGATTGAGCACCAGGTACCTGAGATGGCGTGACTGTTTGAAAGTGACAGGTGTTGAATGTGCCGGCAGGAACCGTAACGCGTTCTCGACCGACATAGGTATAGGTCACTTCATAGGGAATTGCCCCAATCGATACGCCATTCGTCGTGACCGTGCTCATGGTAGTCGACGTCTTCGATTCGCCGGCATTGAGCGTGTAACGGACATCTTGCAGCGGCGGTGAAAAGCTTTGATCGGTTTCAGGCCCGCCGCCCGCGCTGCTCAGACGCCGGAACCCGAAGCGCAATACCGTATTGCCGTCGAGACGTTCATAAAAACGATTCTGAAGAGTGGGGCCGCCCGGCGTGACGATGTTTCCGGCAAATTCGGTTGCAGTTTGTCCTTCAAACATGCTGCCCGGGGTTGATTTGAGCGTGACCGTTGTCTGATTGCCGTTGCTACTCAACACATAGCGAAGATCGGTTGGCTGCTCCCAGGGCTTTCGATTGAGGCACTCTGTAGCTGCACCGCTGGCGCTCGGCGGTGGCGCCGGGGCTGGCTCGGGAGACGGACTCGGCGACGGCGAAGGTGCCGGGCTCGGCGTAGGCGAAGGGCCGGGCGCAGGCGCTGGACTAGGCGAGGGGGTCGGACCTGGGGCTGGGGCCGAGCCGCCGCCGTCACCGGAGACAGCGCTGTCATCACCCCCACCACAACTGGCCAGGCCTAGGGCGAGTGCGATCATCGTGGCGGTGGCAAGCGAATTCGAATTTTTCATCCATCTTCTCCCTCGAAAGTCCGGCCTGTTCGGGCAAGTTCTATCAACAGAGCAGGCGCTAGTTTCGGCTGATTTGGCTGATTCAAGCCGTTCATATCAGCGTATGTCGTGCCGAGTGCAGACGGTATCGCGAAAATTGGTGATACTTCGCTTTTCGGAACGCAAGCTGAACAAGTAGGGTGGGTAAGCGCAGTGGAGACAGATTCTGATGGGTTCTACCGGCATCCAGACGCGATAGCCAAAGGCGCGGCAAGCGTCAACAATGAAGCCGGCAATAAACTGGGAGAGCCACTTTCCGATCAGGCATGGCATGACATCACCCACTTGTCCTGGCGTCCCGCTTGGTCAATTCGCAGTCGACGCGGTAGTTGGCAGCAATTGGTTGATTGGTGGCGCAGCAGACGGTCCGAATGAGGGAAACGTTGCGTGCGGGTCTCATGTGAAGTGGATTAATCTGGCGCGGCGGTTTAATCTGCTATTGCCATCTATTGTCGGGAGCGCGTTCGCACCTGACAGTCCCCTCTCTGTTTCGTCCTGCCTCGTAGGCGCAATTAGTCTTCACTGATGGACACGAACCTAGCACTTGAAAAGTACAAACTGGCATTTGAGATTTCACCGGTGCCGATGCTGCTTGTTTCTTGCGCGGGGAATATCGAACTCGTTAATAGTAGTTCGAATAGTCTGTTTGGCTATCAGTCAAAAGAGCTTGTCGGACAAAGCGTTGAAGTCCTGATCCCTGATGCCGGCCGTACTCAGCATGCAGAGCTTCGCGACGCATACTTTCGAATGCCAACCAAGCGCGCGATGGGGATGGGCCGAGATCTCTACGGGCGGACTCGCTCCGGTGCCACTATTCCGCTGGAACTAGCCCTCGAACCGGTGTCGATAGGGGCTGAAACATGGGCCATGGTCGCCGCGGTTGATATCAGACCACGCAAGGCTCATGAAGAGCGACTTCGTCAGGCGATGGATGCTGCAGCCAGCGCAATGATCATGACAAATGAGGCGGGCCGCATTGTTTTTGTCAATCGCGCTGCGATTACTTTGCTTGGGTATCAAGAGAGTGAGTTGCTGGATTCGTCAGTTGATCGCCTTGTACCCGAAGCAGCCAGAAGGTCTCATTCTGTTTATCGAAACAGCTTTACGAGCGCGGGTCTGTCACGCGCCATGGGGGCAGATCGCCGCGTCGTGGCTGTGCATCAGGATGGCACGGAAATTCCTGTGGAGATTGCGCTCGCGCAAACGAGCAGCGCTGACGGCCGGCTTGTGCTCTGCACCATAACTGATCTAACGGAGCGGATGGCAGCCGAGCGCATGCTCAGGGCAAGAGCAGACGAGATGGAAGGGCTGAACAAGGAACTCTCAGACTTTGCGTATAGCGCCAGTCACGATCTCAAAGCGCCGCTTTCGACGATAACTGGATTGCTCGAGCTTTGCCTTGAGGAGTTGGAGGAAGGTAATTTGACTGAACTAGGCAATGGCCTGCGCAAGGCGCAGCAGACCGGCCGTCGTAGTTTGGAGAGAGTTGAGAACGTGTTGCGTGTGGCGCGAGCGAGTCAAGAGGCCGTCTTGCCCGAGCGATTCAATTTGCGTGAACTGATCTTCAATATTTGGCAGGACATGAATGTTTCACATGATGAAAGCCAAGAGCTGGTCCTTGCGCTGGAGGCTGGTGACATCTTGTTTTCCGAGCGGCCTGGGCTGCAGATTATTCTCGAGAACCTTCTCTCAAACGCGCTTCGATACCGAGATCATTCAAAAGATAGAATGACTGTTGGGGTCTCAAGCAAACGTCTTGGCCAGATGGTCGAATTTCGAGTTTCCGACAATGGGATCGGTATTTCGGCGGACAGGCAACCCCACATCTTTGATATGTTCAAACGGCTAGATGATCGCAGCCTGGACGGACTAGGACTAACGCTCGTTAAGAAGCAAGTTGAGCGATTGGGCGGTACTATTAAGGTTGAAAGCAAACAAGGCCAGGGAACGCAATTCTGGTTTTCGGTTTCCGAATATCGGTAGGGCCGTGTTTAGTTAAGGAGTTATTATGGGAATCCCAGTTGTAGTAGTCGATGATGATGAGACAGATCGCTATATAGTGCAGCGTCGCCTCACCAAGACGGATGACTTTAGCCCCGTTGTCGAGTTTACTGCGGGCGACGAATTCCTAGCGGCGTATTTCAACGGGTATCGCCCGCCCGAGGATGCGGACCAGCCTTGCGTCGTCTTGATGGATATCAACATGCCACGTATGAATGGCTTCGAAACCGTCGTAGAAATGCAGCGTAGGATGGCTGAAGGCCGGGGCCCGGAAACGGTGGTTGTCATGATGGTGACCTCGTCGAACAATCCAGCCGACCGTGAACAAGCTAAGCAGCACGCGCTCATCAAAGGGTATATGACAAAGCCAATCGATGAGACTGGCGTGAATCAGATTCGCGAACTCTGCAGCGCAGGCTAGCTTCGCTTTCATTGAGTACCGATAGGTCGTTGTTCATGGGCGTATCAGTCACGTGGGCTTAGAATCTGTCGCATGAGCCTGATACTGAGAAGCAAGATCGAGGGGGCTGCCGCGTGGCAAGGCAGCGAGCTGTCCGGAGATGATAGCTGGGTACATCTGCTGTCTTCCGAATCCATCTCTGAGATAGACGCTGCGCTCGAGCAGGTAAAGGCGCGCGGATTGGAATATACCCAGCTGCACCAGGCAGACTTTCAGATTCCTGTGCTCGCCGCTCAGCTTGCACGCCATGCTGGCGAACTTGAAGCCGGCAGAGGCTTTTTGCTCATCCGTGGCCTGCCAGTCCATCGCTACACCGACGATGAAATCGCGATCGTCTACTACGGAATCGGTCTGAACATGGGCGCACCGGTGAAGCAAAACCCAAAGGGCGACTTATTGGGCTTGGTAATGCACGTGGGCGACGTTAATGACAAAAATACACGCGTCTACGAAACCAACCTCTACCTGCCTTATCACACAGACCCCTCGGATGTGGTGGGACTGCTCTGCTTGCGAAAGGCAAAGAGTGGCGGTTTGAGTAGCCTTGTCAGTGCGGCGGCGGTATACAACGAGTTTTTGGATAAGTATCCCGAATACCTCGCGTTGCTGTATCGGCCGATGTATTACGCCCACCTGGGTGGAGATCTGCCCAAGCTATCTCCGATATTCAGCTTTAACGAGGGAAAGCTGAGCTGCCGCTATTTGCGTCAATACATTGAGCTAGGGCATGACATAAGTGGTTTGCCTCTTTCAAGAATCGAAGTAGAGGCGCTTGATCTGTTTGATTCCATTACCCATGACGCGCGGGTTCGCCTCGATATGATGCTCGAACCGGGGGATCTGCAATTCGCCAACAACTACGCTGTCTTGCATTCGCGCACGAGTTTTGAAAACGATTCTGACCCAGCAAAGCATCGCAAGATGCTTCGCTTGTGGTTACAGATGTCCAATGCCCGCCGGCTCGCACCAGACTTTCCCGGGCGAAATGGGTTTGGCCTTCCTGACTCCCAGCGGCAGTCTGCTAATTCGCGCTAATTACGTGGCTGGAAGGGCTTCAATACGTCAACCCGGATGCACTTGATGCGGGCGAACTGTTCTGCACGGTTATCAGCCACAATCCGGCGATGCCAGTCCAGATCCACCATCGTTTCAAAGCGCTCGTTTGTAGTCGTTTTCAGAATTCTCTAGGAACGTCTGTGGGGATCATTTTTTGGCAAGATATTCTGAATGTAGTCACGCTCTTTCCATTCAGGCGCCGGTGGTGTTCCTTGCCCCTCACGAGGAACATGGGGCGAAGCTTTGTTCTCTGCAAAGTTCGGCACGTATCGCGGACAGTTGGGATAGATCTCGCAATTGACTCTGACGACGACCTTCGCCCCAAAGTGTCGGGCCAGTGTCTCTGGGTCTTCATGCAGCGAGGCTCGTCCGTTGATGCGAATCCGGCGACTCTTGCCATCAAAAACGACGAATAGGAGAGCAACATTTGGACTCTTGCTGATGTTGCCAAGTGTGCGATACATGGAGTTGCCATCGTATTCGGGATACTCCAGCACATTCGGTCCAACAACCTGAACAAATCCTGGGTCACCCGACTTGATGTTGCAGTCTATGAAGTCTCCCCATGCTGACGCGATGAAAAAGCAGGGTGCCGATTGAATAATCTGCTTTTCATCTTCCCAAAAGTCGTAATGTTTGCGGTGCGTTTCAATCGCTTCGGCAGTTCTGCGTCCGTCAAATTTGTCTTGAAACTCGCGCATACCTTCGTGAAAAAAGGGGCGTTCATCCATTACTTCGTTTGCTCCACGACTCGGGTGCCGATTATTGAGTGTTGTGACGGTGCTAAACCTGAACAGCGTCGAGTGACTTGCAAAATGTATCGACCATGAAGTCAATGTCGGCGCGTTCAACGATCAGGGGAGGGCAAAAGCCCATCGAATCGCCCATGTTCCGCAAAATCATGCCGTTGGCGAGCGCATGTTTGTTGACCATCCCGCCAAGGTCTCCGGGTTTTTCCAACGCGGTCCGCTCTTCTTTGTTGACGACAAGCTCCGCTGCGGCAATCATGCCAACCCCACGAATTTCTCCAACCAGACGATGATCCGCTAGCTGGTGCAACCGGGTCAGCATATAGTCGCCGGTTTCTTTTGCCTTCGCAACTAGATTGCGCTCTTCAATGATCTTGATATTTTCAAGGGCGATCGCCGCGCCGGTGGGGTGACCCGCCGCCGTAAAGCCGTGCCCAAGCACGCCAATGTTGTTACTTTCATCGGCAATGGGCTCAAAGAAGCGGTCATTCATGAGAATGGCCGATAGTGGGAAGTAGGTCGACGTGATGGCCTTCGACATCACCATCGCATCCGGACGCATATCAAATGTTTGCGATCCAAACATGTTCCCAGTACGACCAAAGCCGCAAATCACTTCGTCGGCTACAAGCAAGATGTCGTACTTGTTGAGGACTGCCTGAATTTTCTCCCAGTAAGTCGCGGGCGGTACCACTACGCCACCGGCGCCCATCACCGGCTCGCCCCAAAACGCTGCGATCGTATCGGGGCCTTCAGCCACAATGAGCTCTTCCAATTCAGTAGCCAATCGAGTTGCAAACTGTTCTTCGCTTTCCCCGGGTTTGGCGTCACGGTAGTGATGCGGGGAGGCCGTATGCAAGACGGCTGGAATAGGCAAGTCAAACGAGCGATGGTTGTTGGGCAGGCCCGTCAGGCTGGCTGAGGCGATCGTGACACCGTGGTATGCGCGTAAACGGCTAATAACCTTTTTACGCTGTGGCTGGCCAAGCGCATTACTCCGATACCAAAGCATCTTGAGGATGGTGTCGTTGCCTTCCGAACCCGAGTTCGTGTAGAAAACCTTGCTCATGGGCACCGGCGCAAGCTGGATGAGCTTCTCGGCGAGATCAATCGCCGGGCCATGTGATCTGGATGAAAAGGTGTGATAAAACGGCAGGGTTTGCATCTGCTTGACTGCCGCGTCTACAAGGCGTTGCTCGCTAAAGCCGAGCGCGGTGCTCCAAAGCCCGGCCATTGCCTCCAGGTAGCGTTTGCCATTGGTGTCGTAAACGTAAGCCCCCTCGCCACGTTCTATGACGACTGACCCTGTATCAAGGTGGGCTCGGGCATTTGTATAGGCGTGCATGTGATAGGCCGCATCACGCCCTTCAATTGAATCGGTCTTCAATTTCATTTCTCACCTCCATTGCTTGCTGGACGGGGGCGCGGGCTGGATTTGCGGCCCCTGGGTTAGGGCACATCATGCATCAAAACTCGACCGGGCGTGATTTCACGTCATTACGAGAGTCGCTGGCGGCTAACGCCCCGGTTTCGCTAAATTTCACTGAAATTTCGCCCAAATTTCACGACTTCTACTATGGCCTTGAGCAACATCGTTGGTCCAAGCCGCGTAAGGACCTGTCGAATAGGTGACGCTCCGCCGGCCAGTCAGGGGGATAAGTGAAAAAGAACGGCGGCTCATTGGGTAACAACGCATGCGGGGCATGGCAAAGGCGGTATCTGTCAGACACTCTGTGGTCTAAGTGGCTAACTTGCTTAGTCCGAACGGATTCGCTCGCAGTCGCAGTCGCAGCCGCCAGCCTGTCGGTCGGAGCAGCGCGCGGCCAGTCATTCATGAAGAGCGCGCCTGACTCGCAGGCTAAGCAGCCCTCAATAACTGGCGGCTCGGCCCGCAGAATCGATGCGCTAAGCTTGCTGCGTTGGGCGTCTTCAATCAGTCACCGGCCTATCCCCAAAGGGATGACCCCGCCGCCACTCGTGCCGACCGAGCCCGCATTACTTGCAACTATGGTTTGCCCTGGTAACCCGGCGCAATGCAGCACAGTCGTTGCGGCCTACAGCATCGAGACCCGTGAGATCTACTATCTCGCCTCATTTGATTTGAGCAAAGTGCTCCATCGCTCATTTATCGTGCACGAAATGGTCCATTTTCTTCAACATTTCGATCAGCGAGTCACGGTTAACCAGAGTTGTCATCACATTCTGCGAAACGAGCGTGAGGCCTATGGTGTTCAGGCGGCTTACCTACGGCGTCATGGCAGTATCCATGCCTCCCAGATTTTTCCGCGTATGGCTAGCTGCCGGCCGCTAGGGAACAACGAGGAATCCCCCGAGTAACCTGGGGCTTAAGGCTGGCTTGTCAAAATGCTTCACAATGGTTGGGCCATCGTAGCCCCGTAGATCGTTTGTCATGCGTTCGCCGCAAGCCACTCGAATCGAGGTTGCGTCATAAAAGAGACTTAATGCGCTTATTGCGTTAGAGCCAAAACGATCAATGCATCCGAGAATTCACGCCCAAGCAACACCTGATAAAAACGCCTTTGTCATGGCAGAGACCGGCGAAGCGGTGACCTACAGACAGCTCGAGGCCGCGTCGAACCGATTTGCTCAGTACCTGCGCTATTGCGGCATAGCAGCCGGCGAACACATTGCGATTTTCCTGGAAAACCACCCCCGGTTTTTTGACGTGGTCTGGGGCTGCCAGCGCGCGGGCGTGATTTTCACAGCTATTAACTACAGGTTGAGCGCCGAGGAAGCCGAGTACATCGTCAGGGATTGTGGCGCGAAGATGGTTGTCTCGTCCCGCCAGTTGGTTAGCACGGCTAGTGGTCTGCGTGCTGCTTGCGGTAGTCAGAGCCAGGTCAGCCACTGGCTCATGCTTGATGATGCTGCTCACGGGTGGATGCCCTTCGAGCAGGCCGTTAGTGCAATGCCGGCAACCCCGATTGCAGATGAGAGTGCGGCCAACGATATGCTCTATTCCTCTGGCACAACGGGACGCCCCAAAGGGGTATATTCACCCCCTGAAACCTCAGCAGTAGATGCGCCCACCCGAGCGTCTTCGATGGCTGAATCGGTCTATGGCGTTGGTGCCGACACGGTCTACCTTTCACCGGCGCCGCTTTATCACGCTGCTCCGTTGCGATACAACATGTCGGTTATGCGCCTTGGCGGTACCTCAGTTGTAATGGCACGGTTTAGCGAAGCATTTTTTCTAAGTCTGGTCGAGCAGTATCGGGTGACGCACACTCAACTCGTTCCCACGATGTTCGTGCGACTGCTCAAACTCGATCCGAGCATCAGAGAACGGTACGATCTGTCTAGCTTGCGCTGCGCTATTCATGCGGCGGCGCCGTGTCCCGTGCCAGTTAAACGGCAGATGATTGATTGGTGGGGGCCGATACTCTGGGAGTATTACGCTGGGACAGAAGCAAACGGCATTACCTTGCTCGATTCTTCCGAGTGGATGAGCAAGCCCGGCTCAGTTGGCAAGGCGGTTCTCGGAGAGACCAAGATTTGTGATGATGACGGCAACGAGCTCCCGGTTGGGCAGGAAGGGACCGTCTATTTTGCCAACGGCAAGCCGTTTCATTACCACAATGATGAGGCAAAAACGGCTGACTCTACCAATGCCCGTGGCTGGACCACCTTAGGTGATATTGGCCGGTTGGACAAAGACGGCTACCTTTTTCTGACTGACCGCAAAGCTTTTACGATCATTTCAGGCGGTGTGAACATCTACCCGCAGGAAATCGAGAATCTACTGGTGACTCACCCGCGAGTGATGGATGCCGCTGTGTTTGGTGTCCCGGATGCGGACTTTGGTGAACAGGTTAAGGCTGTCGTACAACCAATTGACATGTCGCATGCCGGCGAAGCATTTGGCGAAGAACTAATCGGCTGGTGCCGTGAGCATCTGGCGCACTTTAAATGCCCCAAGTCGATTGACTTTAGCGCCGAACTTCCGCGAGAACCCAATGGAAAACTCTATAAGAAGGCGCTTCGAGACCGCTATTGGGTGTCGGTGTGAATGAAATTTTTGTTAGCCGCGCCCTACACAAGTCAAACAGTGTTAAGAGAAACCTTAGCGCTACGCTGGCTCGTTTTGCGTCTAAACCTTATGCATGTGATGTTCAGACCACCCAAATGCCAAGTTTGTCTGGTTAAGCTGCCCGATTCAGCCAGCTGCCTGTAGAAGATTGTTAATCCTTCAATTTGGTCACACTCGGATCTTTGGTTTTATCCAATAATCTGGCGCAAGCATTAACTGCCAATACGAACCTAAGCGTGGCCGGTCAAGCCGGATCACGCTAGCCAATGGACTAGCGAGGGACCTTCGTGCGACTTTTTCGCGCCTTATTTGCGCCATCTCGAGAGATGGACGCGTTGGCCAGTGCAGACCGAGAGGTCAGCATGCCATTCGAAATCAGACCCGTTGAATCACTTGCCGAGCTTGCAGAGGTGGGCGCCATGCGCCAGGCAAGCTATCGGTTGATGAGCGACCCGCTGCAATCAATTGACGAGCTTGACTTTGCTCGTCATGCGATCGTGCTCGGCGCGTTTGATAAGCAATCTCAGCGTTTACTGGGAACGATGCGGATTCTGGTGGGCTCTCGAGGCCCATCAGAGATAGCCCGCTATGTGAATTTACCTACTGAGTGGTCGCAATCACCGTTCGGCGAGGCGCGACACCTATGTGTGCCGCGCTCGTCCCGGTACGCGATCGCGATCAAGATCTTGTTGTATAAGTCGATCTATCAGATTGCCACCGAGCAGCAGTGCTCGTCGTTGGTTATTGCCACGCGACGTGCTTTGCAGGGTATGTATCGTCTGATGCACTTTGATGACGTGCGGCAAACGCCTACGACCTTTATCCCTGATGGCACTGAGCATGAGCACACCGTGCTTGGTCTGTCATTAGATCGTCTGGCCGAACGTTGGGGCAAAGATCATGAGATGAAAACGTTTCATCGAATCTTTTTTCAACAGACACATCCTGACTTACTGTTGCCAAGTGGTGGCTTTGTTAACCCCCTGACTGGGGCGGCAATTAAGGAGAAAGGGAAGTCAACGCTCGCGCCAGAGGTGTTCAGTGCAGCGAGATAAGCACCCACTCTCATCATTCAAACCAGCGCCAACGCCGCTTAGGTTTTTGCCACGGTTCTCGGAAGTTGTTGGTGCGCCGGTCTATATTAAGCAGGATGACTGTGGGCCCATTTCCTGGGCGGGTAGCAAAGCCCGCAAGGTGGCGCGAATTATTGACGACGCCAGGAAAAGGCACGTTGAGGTGTTGGCGATGAGCGGCCCGGCTCAATCCAATTCCTGCAGGATACTCGCTGCTGCGTGCGCGGCTGCGGGCATACAAGCCGTGCTTGTTCTGCATGGTGCCCGACCGGAAAAGATCACACCAGGGCTGCGAATTCTCAGCGACGTTCAAGCCGAGATTCGTTGGGGAGGCTACGTCGATTGGGCGGTGCTTGAGGCAAGGACCATGGCAATCGTCCAGGACTACCTAAATAATGGTGTCCGTGCTCAGGCTGTGGCCGCGGGATGTAGTTCGGCACTCGGTGTGCTCGCGATGGTCGATGCCGCGCGTGAGCTGCAGGCGCAACTGGACGAAGCCGGTGTTCCGCGCGCAAAAATCGTGCACGCATCGGCCTCCGGCGGGATGCACGCAGGATTTCGTGCTGCAAGCCTTTTGTATGGCACACCGGCTCCTCATTCGGTGATGATCGTAAAAGACATCTATCCCAATGTGGAGCAGCACTATCAGCAACTAACTGACGCAGCGCTTGCTTCGGTTCAGCCAGAGCGTGAGTTGACTGAAATGAACGTCGCCGAGCTTGACTGGTCCCAGGTTGGCGAAGGGTATGAAATTCCGACCGAGCAGGCAATTGAAGCCGGGCATTTGCTTGCCCGAACCGAAGGGCTCTTGGTTGAAGCGAGCTATACCGGTAAGGCGTTGGCAGCGGTTGTGCAGAATGCTGCGAGAGTGCCGGGCCAGCCTCAGGTGTTCTGGCACAGCGGTGGCTTGCCTGCGTACTTTCAGGCGTCTTAGTTAGTCGCCGGGGTGAGCGCTTGTGGCGATAGACTTCTTTTCTGGCCAGGGCGCTGTGGGTCTAGACTCAGGGATACTCCCCAGTCACTTAATGGCTTAGCGGCGCTGTAATGAAACCCTTGTCCAAAGTCGCAGCCAATCTCGCGCAGAATTTGAGCCGCTTCTGCCGAGGTGACCCACTCTGCCACGCATGACATCCCCAGGCCGTGTCCCAGTGCCACGACGCTGGTCACAATGCTTCGGGATTCGGCGCTTGTCACGATGTCGCTGACAAATGAGCCGTCCAGTTTGAGTATCTTGGCAGGCAGCGACTTGACGTAAGAAAACGAGGTGTACCCCGAGCCAAAATCGTCCAGGGCCAGCGTAATGCCTAAGGCATTCATCTCACTTGTGAAATTCCTGACGGACTCCAGATCAGTCAGGGCGACAGACTCAGTAATTTCCAGGCACAACAAACCTGCCGCGACCGGATGTTTGGCGATCAGAATGGTCAGATCAGAAAGGAACTGAGCGCTGTTCACTGAGACGCTGCTCAAATTGACTGAGACATAGCCAATCTCTTTGCCTAGGTCAGGATGGCCCGACAAGAACTCCAGCGCAGATTTGACAATGGCGTAGTCGACCGCCGGCATCAATGAGTGACGATAGGCTGCGTCTAGAAAGCCGCCGGGTGGCTGAATCTCGCCGTAAGTGTCGCGAACCCTCAGCAGAATTTCCAGATTGCATCGGCTATGCTCACTTTGCAATGGCACGATCGGCTGCGCCCAGAGCTCAAGATTCTCGAATCGCTTGTCTGACTGGATAAACGCATCCCAGTACCGTTCTTCATTGAGCCGCTTGTTGAGTGGGCCGGATGGGTCGAAAACGGTTAGCTCGTTGCGACCGCTTGTGTGGTTCTCGTGGGCTGCGCGCTGGGCATGAGCAAGCGCCTCCGTCACCGTGACGGTTGGGCCTGTGTAGGCCAGACCCGCACAGGTTTCAAAGCGCAGCGAAACAAATTGGTACTGATACGGCAATGCACTAACCGCGTTGCTCATTCTCTTTGCCGCAGCTTCGGGGTCAGGCGTCTCATCGAGCGGCCAAAGCACCACAAAGTCACCGTTGCCAACCCGAGCAATCGTTCGATCAGAAGTTGACTCGTGATCGAGGCGCTCATAGAGATGCTCCAACGCGGCGTCGCTAACGGCCTTGCCATGTAGCTTGGTGAGCATGCCAAGATTGGTCAACTCCAGATGAAAGACTACAAATTGCTCGTTCTCGAAATTACCGAAGCGTCGCTCCAGGCCATACCACGACAATGCGCCGGTTACGTAGTCGTGGGTGGCCTGATGATCGAGGGTTTCATGTAGCTTGGCCATTGCCGATACATCAGTCATGGTGACCTCTGTGCCGTTCCGGGTGGCAATCGCGTCCAAACTGAGTGTCAGGTTGTTAGTCTGTACCTCGATTGGGCTCTTTCGCATCAATGTTGACGCCGTCAGTCCTTCACATGCTGAACCCAGACTCTCGGCCAGGCTCAGCCCTTCCATATCTACACAACCCAACATGACTTTAGCCATCGGGTTTGCGTTTGTGATCAAGCCGTCGCTATCCAGTGACAGCAAGCCAGTAGGCACCTGGTTGTAGATCTCGCGATATTGCCTTGCCACCTGGCGCGAGCGCTCGGTTGCATGCTTGCGCCGAATACGCTCTATCCTGTAGGTGCTGGCTGCCGCGGATGCTGCAAAGAACGCGCCGACGATCGCGCCGGCCTCAAACGAGATACCGGGTACTCGGGTCACCAAACCTGCCGCATAGGCAATCTCGGCCAGAATACACGCGCTGATCGCGCCCCAACTCCACGCGAAAGTCGTCACGGTGACCGATTCATGCTGACGCGAAATGCTGAGAGTAAGCTTTGCGTGATAAGTCAGTATCACAATCGCCAGCGACCAGAACAAGGGCAGGTAAATGCTAGTCGGTAGCAGGAGCGCCATCACTGGAACCACTATGCTGACGGCCTTGGTCATTCTCTGAATGGTGAGGAATGCGCCGATATGCGCCAGCGCACGTCTGAAGATGCAGTAGTAAAGCAGGCAACTTGACACCATAAACAGAGCCAGTACGGTCTGCTTAAACCTGAGTTCAACGATCGGTGGCCCACCATATTCGAGCCACATCATGTCGTAGCCAAGCGTGATGCAGGTCACGCCCAGCAAAGACACAATCCAAAGCGATGCGGCGGCCAGCGGTGTACTGTAGGTAAAGCTTGCTATTACAGCGGTGAAGGCCGCCAGGGCTAGCATCGCCCCCGCTAGCATTGCGGCCAGTCGATGGCTCGCATCAATGGTGGCGTCCAGAGCCGTTGATGACTGAGTAGAAATAGAGAATTTCGTCGAACCGACCGATCTGGCTTTGATGATCGCTTCATCAGCCCTTGACCCGGTCAGGTCGAGCATGAAGCCGCCGTGAAATGGCAGCAGACGTCCTGTCTTTGTGTGTCGATTTGCGAAAAACTCTTTGACGACGACTCCGTCAGTATCGCGAAGCTGAACGGCCAGACTGCGTAGTGTTTTGTCACCAATGAGTAGTCTGTTGTGTTCGATTGCCCGGTCATTCAGGCCGAGCGCTCTTAGCCAAAACGGGCGGTCTGAACGATCACCCGCCGCTGTTTGGTCGCGCGGTACGTCTCGCAGACGCGTTCTTGCTTGGTCAGCGTTGAATCCTTCATCAGCAAGCGCAGCAATTGGCGTGACGGTCGGCTCGGATACATGTCGACTGTTAACCGAGATAAAGGTCACTACCCCCAATAGCCCCAGGGCGAGCGTTACCAGACGCAACAATCCCGCGAGCGTCAGCCCAGTCTGTGCATGAAATTGAGGGTGGCCGGTGCCAAGCATGGAGTAAATGGCGGTTTGAAGTCCCCAAGAGGATGCCGCGCACACCCTAATCAGGGTAGCTACGTTAGACGGGTGGCTTTGGCTAATAGATACCCGGTAGTCCTTTAGTGTTACCACGCCATTCAGACCCGAGCGGGTACCGTTTGTCCCAAGGTCGGTGCAGCCTCAAAGGGCGACAGTACCGTTTACCGGCTGGACGCTGCCGAGTCTCTGTTCTGCCAAGGTGTTGCAATTGGTTTAAGGCGCCTAGTCAAGGCTGGGTATCTTTGATAAACCATTGTCATGAATGGCTAGACGACAACTTTTCAACGAGCTCAACCATAGAATCGCCGGCATCAGCACTATCTACCCCTCACGGCAGGAAGACCTGCACCAGCCGTTTGAGTGTTAACCCAATGGCTTGGGTAACGCTTGGACGCGTCGATCCGAGCCCGCGCGAGAACAACTTTAATCTCATGCGGATGGTGGCAGCCTGGGCGGTCTTGGTGAGTCATAGTTTTTTCTTAACCACCGGCAGGGTTGAAGCTGAGCCACTCTATGAACAGACGGGCATGACCCTCGGGACGATTGCCGTGCATTGTTTTTTTGTGCTCAGCGGATTTTTGGTAAGTAACAGCCTACTGCAAAGGCGCGAGCTGATCAGTTACGCGTTTGCGCGTGTTCTGAGAGTCATGCCTGCCCTGGCCGTGATGTTGGTCGTCACCGTTTTTTTCGTTGGGCCGTTGTTAACTCAGTGGTCACTTTCCGAGTATCTGACGAGCGTAGAGACCTGGCGGTACTTCACTCAGAACCTTTTTTTGTACGGTGGCGTTGCCTGGCATCTGCCTGGCGTATTCGAAAACAATCCGCACCCGCTGACTGTGAATGGTTCGCTTTGGACCATTACACATGAGGTTCGCTTTTATACGGTGTTGGCATTGATCTGGGCAGTAGCAGGGTTTGCGAACTTTAGAGATCGCGTTCATTGGCTCAAGATTTGCGTACTGCTTGGCATGATTGTATGCGCTGGGCAAGTGTTGCTATGGCACTTCGGACTAATCGCCGAGAGTCAGTCGGCACGGCTTGGTTTTATGTTTCTTTCGGGTGTGGCATATAAGCTTTACGGCGAGCATATCCGGCTTGGGTGGTCATTATTCTGTTTTCTGGTAGTGCTGCTGGCCTTAGCAAGCCTGCATGCAACAACTTTTCTGCTTGTTTATCTACTGGCGCTACCCTATCTCTTGCTATGCTTGGCCTACTTGCCGCGTGGCCTGATTCTAGGCTACAACAAACTTGGTGATTACTCCTACGGACTGTATGTCTATGCCTTCTTTGTTCAGCAAAGCGTCATCACGATCTTCCCGGGCATCGAGGTACCTGCCCTAGTTGGCTTGGCTTCTCTTGTCTCGATTGCGCTGGCCAGCCTTTCCTGGCATCTCATCGAACATCCTGCTTTGCAGCGCAAAACCAAGCCGCACTCCTAAATGAGTTGATATTTGGCGACGCTTTTTGCTCGATCAGTGACGTCCGTCCCCTCGTACCCTCCGGTGGTATCCAATTTGTAGAGGGCGGTTCGCCGGGCGCTTATCGTTACGAGATGACTGACAAGAGTAAAAACACCGAATTCGACCAATCTGGAGCAAAACAGGGCGTCAGCCCAGCGCGCCGCCTGGTAATCGGGGCTGGCGCGATAGCGGCAATCGACGGATTGGCCAGCACAGGCAGCTTGTTCGCCAAATCTGGTGGTCGCAGCGCGCATGTCTCGTTTGAGGTGTTTGGGTCTAAGAACAATCCGATTGAAAATGCAGTGGTATCCCTGACCTCGCTAGATGAAGTGCAATCACCTGCTGCGCCAGGCGTTATCGAAGTGGTCCAACAGAACAAACAGTTCGCACCCTATGTATCGGCCGTTGGCGTCGGATCAAGCGTTTCCTTTCCGAACCTTGATGACGTGAAACATCACGTCTACTCCTTTTCCAAGGCTAAGCCTTTCGAGTTGAAACTACTCGGAAAAGAGCGACCCGATCTTGTTGTGCTTGATCGGGCCGGCACCATTGTGGTCGGCTGCAACATTCACGATCGAATGGTGGGTTTCATCCGAGTTGTCAAGTCGCCGCACTATGGTGTTACTGACGCTGCAGGGCAATGGACTGGTTTGGTTCCACCTGGGCGTTACGGGGTAGATCTATGGCATCCCACGCTTGACATTGAGCAGGCCAGGTTGGTGGGGACGATTGTTGTTGGCCGTTCCGATGCAAAGCATCGATATACCTTGCCAATTGGCTGACCAAAGCTCATACGGCCTGTGAAAACTCTGAAGAGTCGAATTGCGACATTATTGCTGAGTGTGTTGCTGGTGATGCAACTGATCAGCTTTTTCGTGATTCGCTCAAGCATTAACACCAACGTGTCGGCTGCTGTGCAGGCTGAGGTTGCGCAGGGCAGCCGCCTGTTAAACAGACTCCTAGAACAAAAGCGTGCAGCGCTCAGCCAGATAACGCAAGCGATGGCAGGCGATTTTGGTTTTCGTGCGGCCATGGCCAGCGCGGACACAGCAACGGTAAGCTCGGCCCTTGTAAACCATGGCGCACGTTCTGATGTCGACCTGCTCGGATACATCGAGCAATCGGGTCAAGTCATGGTCATGATTGGTAGCGAGCAAGAGTCGTTGACGGTTCCCGATTCAATGCTTGAATTGATTGAGCAGGGCAGCGATTCGCCGGTTGATGGCGTATTCGCGCAGGATGGTGAACTGGTTCTTTTCGTAATCTCGCCAGTCAAATCACCCCTGACGATCGGGCACGTCCTCATTGGCTTCAATGTAGGCAAGACGCTTACAACCGATATGAAGCTGCTCGCTGGAATCAATGCATCGTTTTTGGTTGCTGAGCGTTCTCAGGCAGGTTCGAGCGTTCAAAAAATAGACATTTTTCAAAGCGGTATGAAGCTGGATAGCACGACACTTGAATCGGCACTGTTGCCAGCGCAGTCGCAGATTTCTGATAACGCTTTTGAAATGGTAGTGGACGGTGTTGAGTACGCGAGTTCGCTTTTGCCGATCGGAAACATGAATGGCAATCCAGCGTTTGCACTGTTGCAACGCTCAATTGATGAGGCAGCTCAGCCGTATACAGAATTACAGATTGGTCTGCTGCTCATCACAGCAATAGGCTTGCTAGTTTCTATCTTTGCCAGTGTAATCACGGCTCATCAAATTGCCGACCCCATCAGACGCTTATCGCTCAGCGCAAGACGTCTAGGCGCGGGGGAGCGTAGCGCTGTTGACTTACGAATACAACGGCATGACGAAGTAGGCGAGTTAGCCCAGGCGTTCAACGCCATGTCTGAACAAATTGAAATTCGTGAGCAAAGAATATTTGATCTGGCATTCAAGGACGGTCTGACCGGTTTGCCCAACCGCGCGGGCTTCCTTAAAGCGGCTGATACTGCGCTTGAATCGCCGGCCGACAGTGTTCCCTACATTCTGATTATGAATGTCAGGCGTTTCAAGTTTGTAAACGACGTCTTGGGGTTACCGGCAGGCGATGAGTTGCTTCAATCGATTGGCCGAGTACTAACAGAACGTTTGGCTGAGGCTGTTACTGTCGCCAGACTAGGCGGAAACGAGTTTGCGGTATTAGCGTCAGTATCCGCCCAGCAGAATGTGACAGCTGGGGCTTCCTATGTTTGCGAGACGGTGGAGCAATCTTTTTCAATCGCCGAAACTGCGGTAGACGTCACCGTCGCTGCGGGCGTCGCTGAACGTCCAGACCATGCGAGCACGGCTAACGAATGGCTTGCCAGAGCAGAGTTGGCGCTCAACTCTGCCAAGAATGGGACGAACCGGATTGTCGTCTATGCAGACGAATTGGACAGCAGAAGTGAGATCAGTCTGTCAATGAAGTCAGAGTTGCTCGCAGCGATTGATCAGGAGCAGCTTGAAGCTTACTACCAACCGAAGGTGCATCTGCAAACTGGGCATGTCATTGGCGCCGAGGCGTTGATCCGTTGGCATCATCCGGATCGGGGATTTGTGCCGCCGGATGACTTCATTCCGTTTGCTGAGTCCAGCGGGGTTGTTACGTCCTTGACCCACTACATGCTCATTAAGGTTGTAAGACAGCTTGCGCAGTGGAATCTGGCCGGTTTTCGCCTGAAAGTCTCCGTCAACCTTTCGACGCGAGACTTGATTGACCGGCAACTGCCCGTGACGATCATCCAGATGCTGAAAGACCATAAGGTGGCAACAGATCAACTGGTGCTTGAGATCACAGAAAGCGCCATCATCGAAGACATCGGTCAGGCCCTGCAGACACTCAACGCTTTGCGTGAGTCAGGCCTGAAGGTTTCTGTCGATGACTATGGCACAGGCTATTCCTCGTTGGCGTATCTCAAGACGCTGCCAATTGATGAACTCAAGATCGATCGTTCCTTTGTCAAGAATCTGGTTGCCGACGATGGTGATCGGACGATCGTTCGTTCGACAATCGCACTCGGCCACGATCTTGGATTGAATGTGGTTGCGGAAGGTATTGAGGACAAGGCAACTGCCGATATCCTCACTGAGATGGGCTGCGATTGCGTGCAGGGCTACTACTTTGGTAAGCCAATGGATGCCCAGACATATGCAGCCTGGCTGAGGGCATGGCCTCAAGCGCAATCAAGCACCGCGGCCGTTTCACTCGAGGACGCTCACGCCGAATCCTGAACTGTAGCGTCGGCACAGACCCTAGTAATTTGGCGGAGAGAGCGGGATTCGAACCCGCGTCAGGTTTGACCCTGAACACGCTTTCCAGGCGTGCGATTTAAACCACTCATCCACCTCTCCGAGCCAGCGATTCTAGCAGTATCGGGGCGTTGATCCCGTTTCGTGGCTTTTTAGCGTGGCCGTTCGCACCTGGGTATTTCCGCTTGCTTTGTCTGTTGGTGCAGTGCACAATAAGGCGATTCGAACCTGCGCCAAAGCGAGTCTTCGCCGTTTGGCGCCAATAGCCAAGGAGAGTGACTCATGACAGACGTTGTAATTGCTTCAGCCGCCCGTACGCCGGTCGGCTCGTTCAACGGTGCATTCGCATCAGTGCCAGCCCACGACCTGGGCGCGACTGCCATTAAGGCTGCGCTGGAGCGCGCTGGTGTTGATCCGGCTGATGTCTCCGAGACCATCCTGGGCCAGGTCCTTACGGCCGGCCAGGGTCAAAACCCAGCTCGCCAGGCTCATATCAATGCCGGTTTGCCAATTGGTGCAGCAGCATGGGGCATCAACCAGGTGTGCGGCTCGGGGCTTCGCGCTGTTGCTCTTGCCGCTCAGCATGTTGCGCTGGGAGATGCCTCGATTGTCGTGGCAGGGGGCCAGGAAAGCATGTCCTTGTCAACGCACTCGGCACACCTTCGCGCCGGACAAAAAATGGGCGACATGAAGTTCATCGACACGATGATCAAAGACGGTTTGTGGGATGCGTTTAACGGCTACCACATGGGCACGACAGCCGAGAACGTTGCCAAGCAATGGGAAATCTCCCGGGCTCAGCAAGACGAGTTTGCCTTGGCCAGCCAAAACAAAGCCGAAGCTGCTCAAAAGGCGGGCAAGTTTGATGATGAAGTCGCGGCTGTGACAATTAAGCATCGGAAGGGCGATATCGTTGTCGATAAGGACGAGTACATCCGTCATGGCGCCACACTTGAGAGCATGCAAAAACTACGGCCCGCATTTGATAAGGAAGGTTCGGTGACCGCAGGTAATGCCTCCGGCCTCAATGATGGTGCTGCCGTTGCGCTGGTGATGTCTGCTGATGAAGCCAAGCGCCGCGGCATTGCGCCGATGGCGCGGATCGCTTCCTACGCCACTGCAGGTGTTGACCCCAAAGTGATGGGCACCGGCCCCATTCCTGCGTCAAAGCTAGCGCTTGAAAAAGCAGGCTGGGCGATTGGCGATCTCGATCTGGTGGAGGCCAACGAGGCCTTCGCCGCCCAGGCATGTGCCGTTAATAAGGACATGGGCTGGAGCTCTGACATCGTAAACGTCAACGGGGGAGCCATTGCAATTGGCCATCCGATTGGCGCTTCGGGCTGCCGTGTATTGAACACTTTGCTGTTTGAAATGCAGCGGCGCGGCGCAAAGAAAGGTTTGGCAACTCTCTGTATTGGCGGTGGCATGGGTGTTGCCATGTGTGTTGAAGCTGTCTGAGTCGTCGGCTGACGCGGCTGATAGTCTCGTCGATTGCCCGGCTGGAGAGCTGCAAACACGCACGCTGGCCATGCCGGGTGACGCCAATCCGAGTGGCGATATTTTTGGTGGATGGGTGTTGTCACAAATGGATATCGCCGGCGGTATATTTGCTGGCCAGCGCGCCCACGGGCGCGTGGCCACTGTCGCCGTCGACGCTATGACATTCCTTAAGCCCGTCAATGTGGGCGATGTTTTGTGCGTCTATGCACGAGCGGTCAAGCACGGAACGACATCAATCAGCGTGGGGCTTGAAGCCTGGGTCTTGCGCGACCGCCTGAACGACCGGCTGAAAGTAACCGAAGGCGTTTTCGTTTTTGTGGCTATTGATGAGCACGGTAAGCCACGGCCGCTACCATCTGCCTAGATTGTTGCTACACCAACGCCCCTTTCTTGCTCTCTGGGCGACCCTAGTTGTTCAAACGCTGACGGCGATGACGCTTGCGCTGCCGCCCGTACTGGCGCCGGCGGTGGCACCTTTGCTTGGCTATGAGGTTGAGCACGTTGGATTTCTAGTCGGGGCGGCCTATATTCCGGCGATGTTTTCAGGCTTGCTTGGTAGTAGCTATGTGCCGCGCTACGGTGCATTGCGATTGAGCCAGCTCGCCATGGTGTTGTGCGCGGTCTCGCTGGCCTTGATGACTGTGGGCTCGATGGCTGCGTTTCTTATGGCGGCAGCATTATTAGGTGTTGGCTACGGCCTTACGAATCCCACCTCTGCGAAAATTCTGGGCGAACACACACCCGCCAATCGGCGTGGGTTAATCTTTTCGTTGAAGCAAACCGGTGTTCCGCTTGGGATTGCTCTGGCTGGTAGTGCTGGTGCGTGGTTGTTTGCGACATTTGATTGGCAAGTAACGCTTTGGATCGCGGCTGCTCTGTGCGTGCTGGTTGCTTTGTCATTGCAACCGACGGTGACGACCTTCGACCGACAGTTGGAGCCGGGCAGGGTGCTCAATGCGAAAGCTTTGTTCGCGCCGTTAGCAGAGGTCTTGAGTATCAGTCTGCTTCGCCGGCTGGCTTTTGTGTCGCTGATTTATGCGTTTGTTCAGGTCAGCGTGGTGACCTTTCTGGTCGCGCACCTGCACCTGACCTTTGGCCTGCCGCTGACGCTGGCTGCCGGAGCCCTTGCAGCCGCTCAGGTCACGAGCGTAATTGCCCGACCATTTTGGGGGTGGTGCGCCGACAAATCTGGGCGCCCCGCCTTGTTGCTGGGTCTCTTGGGGCTAGGGTCCGCGCTCACCTGTCTGGCTTTGGCGCTGCTGCCCGCTCAAGCCCCGCTGGCTGCGATTCTCGCGGCCAGCCTTTGCTGCGCAGCAACTGCCATCGGTTGGAACGGCGTCTTCTACGCCGAGCTCATTACGCAGGCTGGGCCCGGGAAACTGGCAACAGTCACTGGTGCAGTTCAGTTTCTAACTTTCATGGGTGCAATGCTTGGACCAATCGTCGTTGCAACGGTTGTCTCCCAGACCAACAGCTATGCTGCTGGCATGTTCGGCCTCTCGATTTTGGTTGGCTGTACGGCGGCCTGGCTGCTGCTCTCGCAACGGCCGCGGGCCACGATGAGCGATGGTAGCGAACATAATCAACCAAACCTGTAAGATCGCAGAGCGTCTAAGAATAGAAATGAGGAGATGGCCTTGAGCGATCAACTGGATCGTCTGGTTGACATGTTTACCTTGGGTGGACCAATTGTCGCCATCCTGCTGGCCCTAGCCGTGTTCGCGCTTGCGATTGTTCTGCTTAAGTGCTGGCAGTTTGCTATCGTGCGAATCAGCAGCCGCAAAGCTGTCGACAGAGCGCTTGCTCTTTGGGCAGGCGGGCAACAAAGCCAGGCCATTGATTCTTTGCCCGATAAACGCCAACCGCTCGCTCGAGTGGTCAAAATCGCAATGCGTGGGCAGCTCATGGGGCTTGAAGAGCCACTCGTAAGAGAAGAAACGCTGCGAGTCGGCAATGCCGATATCGCAACCTTGCATCACTACCTTCGCCCGCTCGAACTCATTGGCATCATTTGCCCATTGCTTGGCTTGCTGGGCACTGTCATTGGCATGATTGATGCCTTTCAAAGCATGGAAAATGCGGGCGCTCAGGTTGATCCGGCGGTTTTGTCAGGCGGGATCTGGCAGGCTTTGCTCACCACAGCTGTCGGATTAACGGTCGCAATTCCCGTGACCGTGGCCCATAGTTGGCTAGAGAGAAAAGTGGAACGATTGGGGCATGAAATGGAAGATGCCACCACACAGGTATTTACCTGGAGAATGAGGCCCGGTTCAGAGAATGCTCACGCTGCATCGGCGGGCAAGAATCCGGTGGTGCCAGGTACGGCATTGGATGGCGACTAATTCGTCGCTCCTGACAAGAGCCAGTGATCATGAATGAGCCGCTTTCTTTCAATCGCTCCAACCGACGTTCGAAGGTCGTAAGCCTGACGCCACTGATCGATGTGGTCTTTATGTTGTTGCTCTTTTTCATGCTAGCGACCAGCTTTGAACACTGGCGCTCAATCGAGTTATCTGCCGGGTCGGAACAACTTGCCCAGGTTGATAAGGAGCGTGAATTTATATTGCTAGAGGTAACCCCTGAATATTTGAATGTGGCTGGTGCGCCGGTTTCCCTTGAACAGATTAAGGCCCAACTCAATGCTCGTTCGGAAACGACCCGATTGGTCGTCAAACCAGTCGATGAGGTTTCATTGCAGCGCCTCGTAACTGTTATGGATGAAATTTCAGCGGCCGGAATCGAGCAGCCCATCGTGAGCATAGATTGAGATGGTAGGTCACCAAGTTCGACTGCGTAAAGTTGCCAAGAAGACTGATTCTGACGATCGTTTGATCCCTTTGATCAATGTCATTTTTCTGATGTTGATTTTCTTCTTGCTTGCTGGCTCAATCCGCCCGCCGGACCCCTTTGACATTGCGTTGCCCGTGTCAGCTAGCGAGCAGGTTCGCCCAAGTGAAACACTGGTACTGATGGTTGGAGCAAATGGTGAGCTATCTATGGACGGCAGTTTGCTTGACGGAGAGAACGCTCAAGACCTGAACGATGCACTGACTCAACGATGGCGCCTTGACGAAGAAGCCGGCAATCCACAATTACGCAAGATTGAAATCCAGGCTGATCAAGCTTTACCTGTTGCCCGTTTACGCATGATTTTATCCGCAGTGACTGGAGCAGGCGCTGACGAAGTTTCTCTGGTTACCCAGCGCTAACTGTGATGCGGCTGTCGTTTGGGCACTGGGTAATAGCCTTACTGATGTCGGGCACGGTGATTGGCGCTGGGCTGATCGCATTTTTTCGAGAGCCCGTCCAAACTGAGTTGCGGCCAGCAGGTCGGGTGGTGATGAATCTGCAACCGTCAGATTTGCTTTTTCCACCTCCTAAGCAAGCTGCGCCCTCAAACGAACCGGTTGAGCCACCCCCGGAACCGCCCGAGCCTGTTAGACAGGTTCAGCCTCCCGCGCCAGAGCCGGTCCCAGTTAAGCCGCCGCCTCCAGTTCCCGAGCCGCTTAATGTAGAACCGGTCGCTGTCGCGCCGCCGGTAGTGGAAAAACCCAAACCAGCGCCGAAACCAAAGCCAAAGCCAGAACCTAAACCGGAACCCAAGCCAAAGCCAAAGCCGAAACCCAAGCCGAAGCCAGAACCTAAACCGGAGCCTAAACCTAAACCTAAACCTAAGCCCAAGCCAAAGCCGAAACCCAAGCCAAAGCCAGAACCTAAACCTAAGCCAAAGCCGAAACCAAAGCCGAAACCAGAACCGAAACCAGAACCGAAACCAGAGCCACAGCCCATCCAGGCCCAAACGCCTGTTGCTCCGGTACCGGCCACACCCGTTTCGCCCCCGGCAGTCACCGCGTCACCAGCACCGACTGGCGATGTCAGTACGCCGGTGACATCTGCAGCACCTGCCCGGCTTGGGTCGCAAGAACGGGATGCGTATCGTGTTGCTCTCGTGAACCACTTGACTGCGGCCAAACGATATCCGCGTCGCGCCCAACGGCGACGGATTCAAGGCGAAGTGACCGTCAGCTTTGCCATCAACAATCAAGGCAAAGTTCTGACCAAGAAAATCGAAGAATCGTCCGGGGCTGACATTCTTGACCAGGCCGCTCTCAGGATGATCGAGAGGGCGTCGCCGTTGCCAGCACCGCCTCCCGGCTATGGCTCAGGGCCGCATAGCTTTCGGATACCGGTGTCTTTTAGTCTTCGCTAGAGTCGGGGGCGCGGGTAGAGTCGGCGGCGACGGGCTCACTTGAGCCGATTCCCTTGAGCATCCAATCAAGCAGGCCAGCGTGGGCGGCTTTTTGAAAAAGGGCAATGTCTGTTTCGACACCAAGTTTTTGTCGAATCAGGCTTAGCAGGTTCGAGACCGTCTTGACGCTGATATTGAGTTCACGCGCAATCTGCTCCAGACGCATGCCGCGCAGGAACAGGTGGCAAACTTCAAATTCGCGCGGGGACAAGGAATCGAAACCATGGGCATCATTTGAAATGCCCGCACTGGCCAATGCATGAGCCACCATGTGACTGAGGTAAATCTCGCCATTGGCAACTGATCTCACGGCGATCAGCATTTCGGCGGGTGGACTGTCTTTTGACAAGACACCCATGGCGCCTGCGGTCAGCGCCTGGCGTGCGATAGCAGGGCGTGAGTACATCGTGAACATCAAGACCCTGGCTGCCGGATTGACCTTCATGATTCGGCGCAGGGCTTCAATGCCACTCGCGTCGGGCAACATGATGTCCATGATGCAAACGTCAGGCGATGCGCTACGGTAGGTCTGGTAGGCACTGTCGGCATCGGCTGCCTCGGCGATTACTTTAAAACCAGGTTCGCTCTCGAGCAGTTGGCGATAGCCGTTTCGGACCACGGCATGATCATCAACCAGCATGATGCTTAAAGGCGATGGGCTAATCATGGTCTGCAACGCCAAATGGTAGCGACACGGCCACTTCCCACCCACCTGCGCTGCGCGATGATGGACCGAGCGTGACTTCTCCCCCCAACGCATGAACCCGGTCAGTGATACCGAGCGTCCCCAATCCGTGTCCTTCGTGGTGAGCCGTCAGGCGCTCACCGTCATTCCAGACCGATAGCGCGATGCGGCGTCCGCTGGTGTCATCGACTTGCTGCAGTCGCACTTCTATCAAAGCGCAATCGGTATGCTTCAACGCATTCGTCAGCGACTCTTGAACGGTACGGAACAAGGTCGTATCGACTGCTTCCGAAACGCCCTCAAGAGACTCATCCAAATCGAGTTTTATCGTGAGCATGCCCGGTCGCGCGGCTTCTTGCATCTGCGCGATTTCACCAATGGCACGGACCAGTCCGAGGCTCGCCAGCTCGGGTGGGTGCAGCGTTTCAAGAATCTGGCGCATGCGTTGAATAGTTGAGCGCAGATGGGCCGAGATCGTCGCTATTGATCCGCTGTATTCGGCTAATGCTGAGTCGCGAGCGCTCGCAGACTCAAGGACTGCAATGTTAGGTTGAATGGCGACAAGGTAAGGTGATAACTCATCATGCAGTGCATGGGCAATCTGGCGCCGGGTTTTTTCTTCGACTGTCACCATACGATCGGTTAGGTGGCGCCTCGAAGCCATCGCCTCATCGAGTTCAGCTGCCATACGATTGAAATTGCCAGGTAAGTCATCAAACTCTGCAAAGCCCATGGGCTTGAGTCGAACGCTCAGATCGCCCTTGCCCAGTGCCGTGAGTGCACCTGATACCTCTCTGAGTGGATGCAATGCTCTCGTGACCGCCCAATACACAAGCAGGCCAAGCACGAGCGTGATAAGGCTGATGAGCATCAGGTCAACAAGGATGTGCCGCCAACGCTCGCCAATCTCGTCGTGGGGGTCAGGCAAAACACGGAAGTGGCCGACTGATGCCCCTGCCCAAGTGACTTCGCGTACCAACGGTTCGGGCAGACGCGTCCAACGCGATATGTCATACCAATCGGTGGCAGGCGGCACCAGTTCGCGTGAGTTATCTGACGCCAGCGCTGCATGTTCGGGGTCATGGGGTGCGAATTCGACAATGACATGCCGCGCCTGCTCAAAGCGCGAGATGATTTCGGCTACCTGAGTCGCCGGAGCCTGACCGTCTTGCAGCTTGCGAGGCAAAGCCAACCAGGCGATCTGTTGACTCGAGCCGATTTCGGCTAGGGCATCGTCCTGAAGCATTGACATGCGGAACAGGCTCGCGGAGCTGACTAGTATCAACATTGCCAAGGCAACGACGAGCGTTAGACGAACGGCAAGGCTCGCGCTTCGTGGCTGGGTGCCTTCGTGCGATTGTGCGGGAAGATTTCCCGGTTCACGGCGGGGGGACTTCCCTACAGATAGGGCAGTCATTTACCGCTATCCTCCAAATTAGCTAGTGATTGGCAGTTTAGCAGCGATATTTTGGTGCCTGCCTAGTCACTGGCCCACATAAAATAATCAATGAGGAGAAACAAAGCATGGCATTGCAGATGCGCCAGGCTGGAGCTGCTGTCGGGCTACTGGCTACCACTGTCCTGTACGCGGGCGACAGCGCGGCCCAAACTGAACAAGCGCTGGACAAACTTGAGATTATCGGCACAACGCCTTTGCCTGGCGCCAATGTGCCCCGGTCAGCCATTCCGGCCAATGTGCAGTCTGTTGATGGCGCGGAGATTGATGAGCAGCGCTCAGGTACGCTGGCCGAACACTTCAACAACAATTTCTCAGGTGTCTACATCAATGAGGCGCAGTCCAATCCCTATCAGCCTGACTTGAACTACCGAGGGTTCGTTGCCTCGCCATTGCTTGGCAATCCAATCGGTCTGTCGGTTTATGTTGATGGGGTGCGTGTTAATGAGAGTTTTGGTGACACGGTCCTCTGGGACCTGATTCCGTCGGCAGCGATTGATCGCACCGATCTTGTGCCGGGCTCGAACCCCGTGTTTGGATTGAATACACTGGGCGGCGCTCTGAACATTCGCACGCGTAGTGGCGCGTCATCGCCAGGCGGCCAGGTGTTGTTGGAAGCCGGCTCGTTTGGCCGTCGTGGCGCTCAAGCCCGATACGGTTTAAACACCGGCAAGATCGACTTCTTTATCAGCGGCGAAATTAAGGAAGAAGACGGCTGGCGCGCGCGCTCACCGACCGAAATCCGCAGGGTGTTTGCAAAGCTGGGCTATTCGGGCGAAAACACTGACTTCTGGGTTTCCTACACTCATGCCGAGAACAAGCTGACCGGCAATGGACTGATGCCGCTCAGTTTGTTGGCCGTTGAGCCAGAGGGCGTTAACACCTATCCGGACGAGTCAGAGCCATCGCTGTCATTTATTAATTCGAGCCTGTCTCATTATCTGACGGATGAATTGACCTTGACGGGTAATCTGTATCGCAGGCGCCTTGACCTCAAGACAGCCAATGGTGATGCAGAGTTTGATGATGACGAAGGTGAGTATGAAGGCGAGTTTCGTCGCACAGAAACCAATCAGACGACAACAGGTGCTGGTCTACAGCTAGCCAGTGATGGCCAGTTCGGTGAGCGTCGTAACCGCTGGGCGGTGGGTGTCAATCTCGATCGAGGCAAGTCGCGCTTTCAGCAATCTGAGCAAGATGGCGAGTTCACGGATGATCGGGGCATCGTCGGCGAGGGCGAACCTGAAGTAGATACCGATATCGACGGCCGCACCAGCTATGAAGGCATCTACCTGACCAACACCTTGTCTTTGACGAAACAATTCGACCTCACGCTTTCTGGCCGTTACACCCGTGCGCGGGTTGAAATTGCAGATCGAAGCGGTGAAGAACCAGATTTGAACGGCGATCATTCATTTAGTCGGTTTACGCCATCATTCGGGGCAACCTACCGACTCGGTGGCAACACGACTTTATATGGTGGTTTCAATGAAGGCTTTCGTGCACCAACGCCTGTCGAGCTAACCTGTGCTGACCCGGATGATCCTTGTGCGTTGCCGGTAGCATTTGTGGCTGATCCGCCGCTTGATCCGGTTGTGGCCCGAACGCTTGAGTTGGGTATTCGAGGGGGGTCTGCTGCTGGCCTGCGTTGGAATGCCGGCGTGTTTCAGTCCAAGCTCAAAGATGACATTTTGTTCACCTCAACCGGCGCCAGCCAGGGCTTCTTTGCGAATGTTCCGCGTACTCAACGGCAGGGTCTGGAACTTGGCACGTCATCGAGGGGGTCAACTTTTGACTGGTTTGCCAACTACTCGTACACCCGAGCAACCTACGAGTCTGACGTTGAATTGTTCAATCCTGTTGCTAATGAAAATGACCCAGCTCAGCCTGAAACTCAGAGCGTTGAGAAAGGCGACAAATTACCGGGTGTGCCAGATCACCTCTTGAAGGCGGGTATCAAGTACAAGAGTGGCAAGCGCTGGTCGGTTGGTTCAACGATGAATCTCGTTGGCGGGCAATTTATCCGCGGTGATGAGGCAAACAATCAAAGAGAGCTAAGCGGCTATGCGATCTTCAACCTGAGTGCAGACTATCGGTTCGGTTCTGGATGGCGTCTGTTTGCGAAGGTCAACAACCTGTTTGACAAGGACTATGCAACCCTCGGGGCACTTAACCGACTTGCATTCGAAAACGGTAATGAGCCGCGTGACGAGCTGGGCCCCGTTGAACGCTTTGTTGCACCTGGAGCACCGCGCTCGTTTTGGGTCGGAGTTGAGTATGCATTTGGGGCAAAGTAAGCCCGGCTGGACTGACTGACGCGCAGTTCTAAGGAACGGCTTCGGGGATAGATACGGCGCTCGGTTGAGCGTCGTATCTGTTTGTGCGTTAACTAAGCGGCCAGGCCAGGCAGCTGGTCTTGCAGACCAAGCTCTGTTGCCAAACGGGCAATGCCATCGGCCACGGTTTGCGGCACCGGCAAACCGTTAGTACGAGCGGCATGGCGGGCCCGTTCCGGATCGCCTGGAATCTGCACTCGCTCGACATCGGCTGCTGGTGTGGCATTGTTGACGTAGTCCAGATACGCCGCGACATCTCGACCAAAGCCCTGCTGATCGTCAAGACGCTCAGGCTGTATCAGCACTGACAACAGTCCGTTGCCAAATGAGCGCTCCTGCCCATCATTTGCGCCGTTGCCTGTGAGTACGCCGGCGAGCAGTTCGCAGGCCAGCGCCAGGCCAGAACCTTTGTGGTCACCCATCGCCCGCAAAGCACCAGGTCCGTCGCGAGGATTGGGCACGCCGGCACTGACCGAATCACCGTATAAAGCCGCTGGATCAGTGGTTGGCAGACCGTCAGCACCAATGAGGGCGCCTTCGGGCAAAGCCTTACCGCCCTGACTGGCCACCAATGCTTTGCCTTCTGCGACTAGTGAAGTAGCAAAGTCGAGAATGAAATTTTCGCCGCCCGCATTTGGCACGCCGATAGCCACGGGTGCAGTTGACATACATCGCTGCGAAGATCCAAAGGGTGCGACTAGCCGTGAACTGGCGACATTGACAAAATGAATGCTCACGAGCCCGGCCCGGCAGGCCTGCTCGGCATAGGCACCTAGGCGCCCGATATGTCCCGCCTGACGCATGGCAACAAGCGCAACGCCGTGTTCGTGCGCGCGTGCAATCCCTAGATCGGTCGCTTCTGTGGCAAGCCGTTGGCCCATACCCGATTGCCCGTCAAGCTGAATCATCGCGCCGGAATCTAGAATGGTTTTTAACGGTCGATTCGCATGCAGCAGACCGGTCTGAAGCCATTGGTGGTAGCGCATGATGCGGATCACGCCATGGCTGTCGTGTCCCCGCATGCTCGCGTCAACCAGGTGATCGGCAACGATTCTTGCCTCTCCGGTTGCACAACCATCATGCTCAAGGATCGCGGCAATCAGATCCGCGAGCCGGGTGGGATGTAGGCGGGTTTCAGTCATGGTTAGCTGGTACTCATTCGATGGGCTTATGTCATGATGTTAGCCGGTAACCCCGACGGCTGGCTTTCGGCCATCTGACGCTCACTAGCTCATTCCAATCGCACATGTAGATGCCGTTCATGACTTTGTCCAGATTGTTTCCCGTTTTATGTTTGTTGCTGCCGCTTTCGGGATGCGGCATCTTTGGTGCAGACGAACCTGCGTTCGAGTCTGTTACCCAGGACAAGGCGTTTGAAATTCGAGATTACCCGCCGCTGGTTGTTGCTCAGGTCAAGGTTCAGGGCGATCAAAAAGAGGCTGGAAACAGAGGATTTCGCAAGCTCGCCGGCTACATTTTTGGCGGCAACAAGCGCGCCGACAAGATTGCGATGACAGCGCCGGTTAGCCAGGTGCCGACGACGCCCGTCGCCGAGAGCGGTGATACAAGCGAGAAAATCGCGATGACAGCGCCAGTTGCCCAGGTTGAGCAGGCTGATGGTTGGCTGGTTCGCTTTACGATGCCCCCCGGCTACACGCTGGAGAACCTCCCCGTGCCTGATGATGCTGACGTCAAACTGATTGAGATGCCGGCCGCCCGTTTTGCAGTCCTGAAATTTTCGGGTAACGCACGTGAAATGGATGTTCAGGCGCGTAAACGCGAGTTGTTGAGCATGACGCAGGAGCGCAACTTGTCCGTGATCGGAGAAGTCACGCTTGCACAATACAACCCACCCTGGATACCCGGGTTCTTCAGGCGGAATGAGGTGATGGTGGAGATTAGCTCTGGTGAGTAAAGACGACGGCCCCGTTTTGTATGAGCAGCATGGCACGGTTGGTGTCATCACATTGAACAGACCCCAGCGAATGAACGCGATGGATCAAGCCATGCTGGTTGAAATTGGCCGTGTGGCCGATGAAGCCGAGGCGGACGATAGCGTGCATGCTATTGTGCTGACCGGGGCAGGAAATGGGTTCTCGTCTGGTTTTGACCTAAAAGCCCAGGCGGCCGATACACCGGTGGGTGTTGAGCAGTGGCGCAGCCCGCTTAGAAATGACTTTGATGCGGTGATGCGGTTTTGGCATATGAGTAAGCCGACAATCGCCGCTGTACATGGCCCGGCTCTTGCCGGTGCATGCGAGATGGCGATGGCGTGTGACATCACGGTGGCATCTGAAGACGCCACCTTTGGGGAGCCGGAACTCAAGTTTGGCGCCGGCATTGTCGTGATGATTCTGCCGTGGATGGTTGGCCCCAAGCTCGCAAAAGAGATCATCCTGACCGGTGAAGATGCTATTACCGCGACCCGCGCCTACGAAATGGGGATCGTGAATCGCATCACACCCAGCGGGCAACATCTGGAGGAAGCCATTCGGATAGGTCGCCGTATTGCTGGGTTTGACCGAACACTCGTGCGTGAAACCAAACGGGCCATCAATCGTACGTTTGAGTTGATGGGTATGGGAGAGGCACTTGAAGCTGCGCTTGACATTGACTTGCTGATCGAAGGTGAGGGGATGCCCACCAAACAGGCTTTTCTTGCCATTGTCAGAGAGCAAGGCCTGCGGGCCGCGATTGCGTGGCGCGACGAACGCATGCTTGCGCGCGAGCAAGGGCCTCAGAGCCCAAACTAGATTCAACCCTGATAAAGGAGGCATTGTGGGTTCTACCGAACTGTCTAACCGATTGCGCTTCGCAAGGCGTCGTTTGCTGAAAATTGCTGGCCTAGCAGGCGTACCCATTGGCGCTACGAAGTTTTCTGCAGTGCAGGCTGCCACTCAGCCAGCGATCAACTTAAAGACACCAGCCGATGTGGAAGGGCCGTTTTATCCGCTTGATTGGTCAGGCGATGTTGATGAGGACTTGTTGCGGTTTGCGAATGGCCAACCGTATGCCAAGGGAACCCGCTTGACGTTGGCAGGTCAAGTCGTGATGCCCGACGGCTCGCCCGCATCTGGCGCGAGGGTCGCGATCTGGCAATGTGATGCTCAGGGACGTTACCGTCACCCGCGGGATGGCGGTGACACGCCGGCGCAAGAAGGTTTCCAAGGATATGGTCAAGCAAGAACAGATGACCAGGGGCGTTATGAGTTCGCGACCATCAAGCCGGTGGCTTACGGACGGCGTCCGCCTCACATTCACTTTCGAGTAGAGCACGAGGTGGGCACGCTCACCACGCAGATGTACTTTGAGGGTGAAAGTGAAGAGAAGGGCTTTTTTGCTCGCTTCTCAGGGTTTGCATCTGACCGCTCGCTATTGATTGTTAAGCCCGAACCAATCGAGAATCAGCCCGGTCAAGGACTTGCGCTTCAGGCCGAGTTCAATATCTATCTCTAAATACTTGCTTGTTCGCCGCGCTCAGGCCTGCCAAACCCCGTAACCCTGTTCGCGCAGGTGAATGGCCAGTTCAACCTCCATTTCGCACGCAGCCTGATACGGCATGGGGTTATACATTTCGTACAAGGCCGGCAAAAGGCGTTGGCCGTATTCACGAACAAAGCGATTGCCTTTACTGCCGGCGCGGTGCCGTTCGAAGCGAAGCGCCGGCGTCAAGCCTGTCATGCCGACATAGACGAGAGGCTTGTCTAGCTGATAGTCTGGATTGGCGCGCCGGAAGCGCGGTTCATTCCAGACGCTATCGGACAGTTCAATCACATAAACATGGTGGCGATGCGGCTTTGTTCGGCCTGGCATTAAGGTCCTCGAATTTTCAAAAGATATACTGATGCCTGAGACTCTGACCGACAGGAAAGGTAAAACAATATGAATCTACTCAAAACTCTCGCCCGTGTGGCAGTTGGCGCAATGGTCGCGCGTGGCGTTGGCAAGATGATGGGGGGTGGTTCAACCGGCGCCAGCACGGGCGGTGGCGGCGGTCTTGGTGGCTTGGGCGGTTTGCTCGGTGGCGCTGGTGGCTCAGGCGGCGGTGGCATGGGCGGCCTTGGTGGGCTTTTGGGCGGATTAGCCGGTGGTGCCAGTCAGGGCGGCGGTGGCTTAGGTGGCATGCTCGGCAGTGTTTTGTCTGGCGGGGGCGGCTCATCCGCTGGCGGAATGGGTGGCCTGGGCGGACTGCTCGGTTCGTTGGGTGGCGGACAAGCTGGCGGCTCGGGAGGTTTGGGCGATATGCTGAATCAGGCGCTCGGCGGACAGTCAGTTGAACCGTCGTCTGATCAGAATGCGCAGGCAGAACTCTTGCTCAAGGCGATGATCACCGCCGCCAAGTCTGATGGCGAGATTGATCAGGAAGAGCAGAAGAAAATTCTTGAGCATCTGGGCGATGTGACTCAAGAAGAAGTTCAATTTGTTCGCCAAGAAATGCAAAGTCCGTTTGATCCTGATGGACTTATTGCCAGCGTGCCGGCTGACATGGGGCAGCAGGTTTACATGATGTCAGTGCTTGGCATCACGCTGGACTCCCAGGTTGAGGCTCAATACCTGGACCGGCTGGCCAAAGGCTTGCGGCTTGATGCAAATCAGGTCAATGGCATTCATGCCCAACTCGGTGTGCCGGCGCTCTATACCTGATCGCCACCTTTGGCTGGCAGTGCGAGGCCATACGGTCTCGCGCTGCGTTCGAGCAACTGGCTAATCCAATACGCGTAACTGCGTCGAGCGACTAAAAGCGTGCTCGCGCTATCAAGCCTTACAAGGGTGACGTTCGCTTTTGGAAAGACGGTGCTAATGCACTGATCAACCGCGATGCTGTCAATCGGATACGGACACAGGTGGCGCAACATCGTGAGATGATCTCCGCCGGTTAGGCGCAAGCAGGTCAGCCCTGCGCTGTTGTCGATCACCTGGGCGAACAAACCGGCCATCACTTTGTCTAATTGCAAGACCTGATGTTGAGCCTTGGCGGCTGGGCAAAGAATCCACCATTCATCCGGACTAATCCAAAGTACGCGCATGTTGCCAGAGACGAAACTGCTGGATGGCGTAGTCGGTAGGCGCAGTCCAAGGGCTTGCTCTGCGCGTTGTTGGAATCCTGCTTCCTGCACCTGCCCGCGCAAGACGATGACGCCAAGATCAGGCATGTCTTCAATGGTGACCCCTGGCGTGCCCGGCGCATGATGCGTAGCGTCTACCTTGAAGAGCCCCGCATAGGGTGAAGACCTCATTGGCGTCTTAGGCACGCTGACGTTCTCCTTGCGGGTCAAGAAAAACCGGTTTCACGACCTCAACCTGCGTTTGCTCACCGCGTGCGTTGGCTACGAGAGTGCTACCAATCAGGTTGCGGCCATTTTCGATGAGGGCGAGCGATATGCCGTGACCGAGCGCCGCGCTGAAGTAACTTGAGGTGACATGCCCCAGCATCCTGATTGGTCTGGTTGACGATGCCATCGACGGGTCGGCTGCGGTTATTTGCGCACCTTCGGCAATGACCACTGATCGATCGTTGCTGAGCAGACCGACCAATTGAGGCCTGTCGGCGCGGACAGTATCTGAGCGGGTCAGCGAGCGCTGACCAATGAAGGGGAACGACTTGCTCTTGCCCACCGCCCAGTTCATACCCAGATCAACGGGTGTAACCGAGCCATCGGTATCTTGTCCAACGATGATGAGGCCTTTCTCGGCGCGCAGCACATGCATTGTCTCGGTGCCGTACGGCGTAACCCCGTGTGGCTCGCCCGCCTCAATTAGCGTCTTCCAAAGCGACAATGCAAAGCTGCTGTCAAAGTGGATCTCGTAGGCAAGCTCGCCCGAGAAACTGACCCGCCAAACCCTTACTGGTATGCCTGCTAATTGGCCTTCCCGCCAACTCATGAATGGAAATGCCGAATGACTCAGATCGATGTCCGTTACGAGGCTTTGCAGCACTGTGCGGGATTGTGGCCCGGCAAGCGCGATGGCTGCCAGTTGATCGGTGACCGAAGAGATCCAGATCTTTAACTCGGGCCATTCAGTTTGGTGCCACTGTTCAAGCCATGCGAAAACTCTTGCCGCGCCACCGGTTGTCGTGGTGAGGATAAACTGATGATCGGAAATGCATGCGACCACGCCGTCATCCATCACCATTCCGTTCTCGTCGAGCATCAGCCCATACTGACAACCGCCGGGCTTGAGTTTGGCAAAAGAGGTGCAATAGATCCGTTCAATAAATTCTCGGCTATCAGGGCCATCTATTTGAATTTTGCCCAGCGTAGATACGTCCATGATGCCCACGTGATTACGCACAGCCAGGCATTCACGATTAACCGCTTGCAACATTGACTCACCTGCCCGCGGATAATAGTGGGGCCTGAGCCATTGCCCCACGCATTCAAAAACACAGCCCTGCGCAACATGCCAGGAGTGAAGCGCGGTGAGTCTTTCAGGGTCATAGGTGTTGTTGGCAATCGGTCCTGCCAAAGCGCCGAAGGTGACTGGGGTATATGCTGGGCGGTAGGTCGTTGTGCCGACTTCTTCGACGGGTTTATTGAGTGCACGTGCGGCCAGGATAAATCCGTTGACGTTGGACAGCTTGCCCTGGTCGGTGCCAAAGCCAAGTGCGGTATAGCGCTTGACATGCTCAATTGATTGGTAGTTCTCTCTAACCGCCAGTTCAATGTCAGCCGCGGTGACGTCGTTTTGAAAGTCGACAAACGCCTTGGCTGCCAGGCCTTCCGGTTGACCATCTGGTAGGCGCACCAGCCGGCCACGCTTGATCTGAATGGCCTCGGGCGTGCGCGGCAGGGGCGGGAGCGATTTGCCTCTTACTCCCCCCAAAAGCTTAATGATTTGATCGACAACGACAGCCGTTTGCATGATGAGCTTTGACGGACCAAAGCAACCCGTGACGGCACCGACGCAGGCGACGCCCTCGCGGCCAACTTCCGGGGCAACATAGGCTTGCAAATCATCACGCCATTCGGGTCGCCCACCATCATGGCAGTACAGGTGTACAGTCGGCACGAGACCTGCACTTGATAACACTGCATCCGTTTTTATGCGCACCGGCTTGCCGGCGGCAACTGTGGGCTGATCATTCTCGTTGTCTATCAGCGGGCGCAAAATGGCACCTTTGACAGCCGTGCTCCCAAGCACCTGCGCCAGTGTGTAGCCCCGATACGCCGTGACACCGGTGGGGAGCCGGAAACGGGGCTGTCGGGTGCGAACATCGACCAACACTACCTTGGCCCCCTTACTCGCAAACTCGGCGGCAGCTGGGTAAATATCGTCGTCAACGCCCACGATGAGCACGTGTTTTCCAACCAGAACGCCGTAGCGATTGAGATATGTCAGGCCAGCGGCCATGGTCATGACACCTGGTCTGTCGTTATTGCCGAACACAAGCGGGCGTTCGATTGCACCCGTGGCCAGGATGATCTGGCGCGCGCGAATCTTGTGCTGACGTTGGCGTGGCAGATGAGTTTGCCGCCGCGCTGGTGCAATATGATCCTGAATCTGTTCAAGCGCCAGGACGAGGTTGTTGTCGTACAAACCGTAAGCGGTTGTTCTGGTGAGTACTTGTACGGTTGGCAGTATTTCCAACTCACTGAGTACTTGTGAACGCCATCTCTCTGCGGCTTCGTCATTTAGCATTTGGGTTGGGTCTGACAAAAGCCAGCCACCCGCTTCGGCCTGCTCGTCAACAAGCAGCGTCTTTAATCCAGCGGCACCCGCCCGCCGCGCCGCAACCAGACCTGCAAGGCCTGCGCCCACAACGACGACATCAACATGATGATGCAGATGGTCATAGGTTTCAGTGTCAGGGTGTCGAGGAGCCGTGCCGTAACCGGAAAACCCGCGAATCAGGCGTTCATAGCTTGGCCAGAATTTGGCTGGCCATTTGAAGGTCTTGCTGTAAAACCCCGCCGGCATGAAGCGTCCGGCGCGTCCAAGCAATGCCTTGAAGTCAAAGCGCAGTGAAGGGCTCCCCGTGGTCCGGCTCGCACGCAGACCCTCGTATAGTTCAATCTGGGTCGCCTTGACATTGGGAATGGTGTATTCGCCCAACTCCAGCTGCACGAGCGCATTCGGCTCTTCCGGGCCAGCGCCCACAATGCCACGGGGGCGACCGTACTTGAAACTGCGAGCAAGCAAGCGAAACCCATTACTGAGTAGCGCAGACGCCAGCGTATCGCCAGGGTGGCCAGTGTAGCGTCGCCCATCGAACGTGAAGTTAATCGTCTGCGTGGCATCAATTCGGGTATGTGGCCTGATGATGCGCGTGTTCGTGGCTTTTTTCATCAGGTCAATTTGTGCATTTCTTTGTCGTGCGGTGCTTCATCAACGAGTTTTCGCGCAGCATCAAGCGGCCATGAACCATCAACTTGATAGGTCACCGTATGGCGGCGAACCGCGAATATTTTGCGGCAGCCAGCACTGTGCTGCCATTGCTCCCAAAACCAGCCGCGCGTGTTTTCGCGCATAAACAGGTAGTCAGCCCACTGCGCGTCGGTCAATTTGTCTGGGTGTTCCGGGCGTTTAATAAATGCTTCACCCAGGTAGGAAAACTCAGCCTCGTCGCGTAGATCATCACAGAATGGACAGCGCAAAATCAGCATCTTTCTAGTGCGCGACGGCGGCGGCGCCATGCTCATCAATGAGGCGGCCGCTTGAGAATCGATCAATGGAAAAAGGTGTGGCCAGCGGATGCGGCTCGTCATGGGCGATGGTGTGAGCAAACACATGGCCCGAACCAGGTGTGGCCTTAAAGCCGCCTGTACCCCAGCCGCAGTTGAAATACAGGCCATGGACGGCAGTCTTGGAGATGATGGGACACGCATCAGGAGAGACATCGACAATCCCACCCCATTGCCGGTTCATGCGCACCCGAGAAAACGCCGGAAACATCTCGATCATCGCGGCAACGGTTTCATCGATGATGCGTGGGCTTCCCCGTTGCCCATAGCCAAGGTAAGCATCGACGCCAGCGCCAATCACCAACTCCCCCTTGTCCGACTGACTCAGGTAACCGTGTACCGCATTGGACATAATGACCGTATCAACGCAGCGCTTCATCGACTCGGACACAAATGCCTGCAATGGATGGCTTTGAATCGGTAATCGAATGCCAGCCATCGCTGCTATAACCGAGGCATGGCCGGAAACTACGCAGCCGACTCGATCGGTCGTTACAAAGCCCTGAGATGTTTGCAAGCCTTTGACGCGGTTAGCCTCAACCTCAATGCCGGTCACCTCACAGTTTTCAATCAAGTCAACACCGAGCCGGCTTGCTGCTCTTGCAAAGCCCCGCACAACGGCATCATGGTGAGCGATGCCTGCTCGCGGCTGCCAGCTGGCCCCAAGCACCGGGTATCGCCGACTCGAGCCAATATCCAGAAACGGAATTTTCGCCTGTACCTGCTCAGGATCAAGCACCTGCGCATCAATGCCCTGAAGTTGATTGGCATTTACACGTCTCTCGATTTCGCGCATGTCTTGCAGGTTATGACCGAGATTAAGAACGCCACGCTGGCTGAAAAGTACGTTGAAGTTCAAGTCGAGGCTTAACCCTTCCCAGAGTTTGAGCGCATGTTCGTAGAGGAGGGCGGCCTCATCGAGTAAATAGTTAGACCGAACAATGGTCGTGTTCCGGGCAGAGTTTCCCCCGCCGAGCCAACCCTTTTCAAGCACCGCGATTGAACCAACCTGATGATGCTTGGCCAGATAGTAGGCTGTGGCCAAACCATGTCCACCGCCGCCAACAATCACAACGTCGTAGTGTTTTTTTAGGGGCGTTCGTTGCCACGCAGGTGCCCACTCACGATTCGATTTCAGACCATGCTTAAGCAGGGTCTTCCACGAATAATCATCACCAGAGTTCGACATTTTGGCCAGGGGACGGTTAATACTTGCGTCACTAGAAACAGAGCCCTATTCTGCCTGATTTCGTCAAAGCCTCGTGGGTCGGGCCACCGAATTCGGGGGTCACTATGGACACTCTAAGAACCTTGACCAGTCATCACCCAAGTCCCGGCCGAATAGACGCAATTTACCTCAGGTCTGTGCGAGGTGAGCCGGTTCATTCAGTTGACGAAGCTTCCGCGCTGAAGGGCAAGGGGCTGGCCGGAGACCGTGCGTCGTTGCGCACGCGGGCAAGAGCGCCAGGCGCCTCAAGCAGGGCTCGCGACCTCACATTGGTACAGGCTGAAGCTCTCGCCTTGCTAGAAGCCTGGAGCGGCCAAGCCAAGATCGACGGGGGCGAACTGAGACGCAACCTGCTAGTGTCAGGCTTGAACCTGAATGCGATGCGCTCCCCGTTTCCTGACGGTATTCGCCGATGGGCGATTGGTAGCGAGGTGATCATTGAAATCACCGGCCCATGCGAGCCGTGCTCAAAAATGGAGCAGGCGCTGGGGCACGGGGGCTACAACATGATGCGCGGCTTCGGCGGCCTGACCGCCGCAATCTGTACTGACGGCTTGATTCGCGTTGGAGATCTGATCCGACCAGTCGAATCCCCCTTGAGCTAAATCGCGAGGTATTCCTGACGCAACTGGGCGTTGTCCAGAACCTCTTGGGCGGTGCCATCGAATACGATCTGACCCATATCGAGAATGATCGCTCTGTCAGCAAGGTGCAGAGCAGCGATGGCGTTTTGCTCAACAATGATGGTGGTCATCCCGAGTTTCTTGATTTCTTCAAGCGTGCGTTCAATCTCCTGAACAATCACGGGGGCCAGGCCCTCATAAGGCTCATCCAGAAGCAGTAACTTGACATCGCGAGCGAGTGCCCGGGCCACAGCAAGCATTTGTTGCTCACCTCCGGATAGCGTTACGCCTTCCTGTTTGCGACGCTCACCAAGCCTTGGGAACAACTCATATAGGCGCTCGATGCTCCAGCCAACTGGCGGCGCAATCTGCGCGAGTTCAAGATTCTCATGCACCGTCAGGCCAGGAATGATTCTACGGTCCTCTGGGACTAGACCAATACCGCTTTGCGCCGCCATATGAGCCGGCATGCTGTGCAGTGGCTTGTGGTCCAGCCAGATTTCGCCATGGGTAAGCGCGGGGTCGTCAAGCCGTGCGAGCGCTCTGAGCGTTGACGTCTTACCAGCGCCGTTTCTTCCGAGTAAAGCGAGAATCTCGCCCTCACGAACGTCAAAGCTCACACCTTGCACGATGTAGCTTTCGCCATAGTAGGCGTGCAAATCCCACACAGAAAAGTAAGCTCTCTCGCCGCCCCTTGCCTTGACCGGGCTTACCCCAGGGGCCTGAACATCTTGTGTTGCTTGATCCTGACTCACAGGTGTGCCCCTCCTAGATAGGCTTCCTGGACTTTCGGATTGCCCTTAATGTTTTCCGGTTCATCTTCGACGATGACATGGCCTTGCGCCAGGACGCTGATTCGCTGAGCCAGAGAAAAGACGACGTGCATGTCATGCTCAATGACCACCATCGTGATGCCACGAGTGGCAATCTGTTTGAGCAGTTCGATCGTGTTGTTGGTGTCGGCCCGACTCATGCCTGCTGTTGGTTCATCAAGCAAAAGCAGCTTAGGGTCCTGAACAAGACACATCGCCATTTCGAGTCGTCGCTTGTCGCCCCGGCTCAAGCTGCCGGCAATCTCGTCCGCCTTGTCGAGCAGACCAATATCCTGGAGCATCGCAGTCGCTTTTACCTGCAGCTCATTTTGATCTCTGACCGGAGACCACCCGTTGAGTTTGAACGCACCGTCACGTTTGGCAAACGCGGGAATCATGACATTCTCAAGCAAGCTCAGTTCAGCGAAAATCTCAGGGGTTTGGAAAACCCGGCTTACGCCTGCCTGGTTGATTTCATGTGGGGCTATGCCGAGCAGAGACTTGTTGTCAAAGCTCACCGTACCTGTATCGGGAATGAGTTTGCCTATCAGGCAGTTCAGCAAGGTTGACTTACCCGCACCATTAGGACCAATGATTGCGTGAACAGTGCCTTCAAGCACGGTCAGGTTCACATCATCGAGCGCCTTCAAACCGCCGAAGCGCTTGTTAACGCCAGAAATCTCAAGAATCGGTTGCATAGTCTTAGCTCCCCTGGCTGGCGGTCGAGCCGGAGCCAACCGGCGCGGCCTGGGTTTTGGCTTTCGACGGTGACCGGGTAAACAGCTTACCAATTCGGCGCAGGCCTTCCATCAGACCGCCAGGCAAGAAGATAACAATCACCATAAACATGACGCCGAGCGTCAGGTGCCAACCTTCGCCCACAAACAAGCTGCTAATCGAAACAACCGGACTGAGCAAGGCGTCTGGCAAAAAGCCGAAGATGTCGCGCAGGGTATCGTCATTAATCGCAGAGAAGATGTTCTCGAAATACTTGATCAGGCCAGCGCCAAGAATCGGACCAAGTAAGGTGCCGGTGCCGCCAAGAATGGTCATCAGTACGACTTCGCCAGAAGCCGTCCATTGCATACGCTCGGCACCAGCCAGTGGATCGGTACTTGCCATCAGGGCACCTGCCAACCCAGCGTACATGCCTGAGATGACGAACGCTGCGAGGGTGTAGGGCCGGGTATTAAAACCGGTGTAGGCCATGCGATTCTGGTTGGTCTTGACTGCCTTGAGCATCATGCCAAATGGCGATTGGAAAATCCGCATGGCCACATAAAACATCAGAATCAGAATGATGCCGCAGACGTAGTAGCCGACATTGAACTGGTAGGCTGTTCCCCACAGATCAATGTTGTAGGTTTGATTCATCGCGTAGCCGAAAAAGTTTGTATTCGGCAGGCCGCCGCCAACATTGGCACTGTCAAGAATGCGTGGATCCTGCAGGCTTAGTTGCAGGCCGGTCTCGCCATTGGTGATCGGCGTTAGGACTGAGTAAGCCAGGTTGTAAGACATCTGCGCAAACGCCAGCGTCAGGATCGAGAAATAGATGCCAGAGCGTCTCAGACTGATGTAACCGATGATCAACGCAAACAGCCCGGTGATGATCACTGAGAAAATAATCGCCGGAACGACATTCATTGTGAGGAGCTTGAACGACCAAACTGCTGCATATGAGCCGACGCCAAGAAACGCAGCATGACCAAACGAGAGGTATCCCGTCAGGCCGAACAAGATGTTGAAACCCACCGCAAAGATGCCAAAGATGGCGAATCGTTGCAGCAAATCGGGGTAACCGGCGCCGAAGGGTTCAAGGATAATGGGGCCGGCCAGAATGGCAATGGTCACCAGCGCCATCAGCAAAAAGTTGTTGCGGGTAGTCTTGCTGTTTGAGTTCGTCATGATCGTCTCTGAGTATCCCTTGTCGAGTCGCCTAGGCGTCCATTACGCCTTTACGGCCCATTAAGCCGCGCGGACGGAATAACAAGATGACAACGGCAACCAGATAGATAATGATCTGATCGATGCCCGGGATGATGGACTTGATTGCATTCATCGCAGCAAAGGATTGGAGAATTCCCAGTAAGAATCCTGCGGCAACCGCACCCCCCAGGCTGCCCATCCCGCCAACCACAACGACGACAAAACTCAGCACAAGAAAGTCCATGCCCATGTGATAGTCAGGCGGCAGGATCGGGGTGTACATGACGCCCGCTGTTCCCGCCACGACGGCAGCCAGCCCAAACATCACCGTAAAGCGCCGGTCGATATCGATGCCAAGCATGGTGACGGTTTCCCGATCGGCCATACCGGCGCGCACAACCATGCCAAACGTTGTAAATCGCAGGAAGCAAAACACAGCGGTTAACACGACCAAGGCGAACATGGAATAAACGATTCGCCACCATGGGTAAACAATTGAACCAGCATCAAATCCAAGCATGACACCCACATCAAGCGCCCCGCGGAAAGCCTCAGGTGGTGCTTGCGGAATCGGATTGGCGCCGTACATGGCCTTGATGATTTCCTGCAAGACAATTGCCAGGCCGAAGGTCACTAGAATCTGCTCGGCGTGGGGACGCTTGTAGAAATGCTTGATTAGCCCGCGCTCCATCACAATGCCAATCACCAGCATGATGGGAATAGCGAGCAAAATGGAAAGTGGAACTGAATAATCAATCACCCAGGCGCCAAAATCCCCGAACCATGATTCAACATAGGAGGTTCGGATCTCGAGCGCGGTTCCCCAGGCTGTGCTCTGCGTCTCGTCGAGCACTACCTGCTCAAGACTGAGCAACCAATTGAATGAAACAGCGACAAATGCGCCCAGCATGAAGATTGCCCCGTGCGCAAAGTTCACGACACCGAGCGTGCCAAAGATGAGGGTCAAGCCAAGTGCAATGAGCGCGTAAGCGCCGCCCTTGTCGAGTCCGTTCAGAATCTGCAGCAGTATTGCATCCATGGCTTTTCCGGTCGCTGGGGCAGCGGGTGGTTGTAACGGACGGCAGCCGTTCCCCGTTCAGCCAACGATTGACCTAACAGGAACAAAAGGACCGTAGTCCGAAAGAAGAAATTGGTGGCGGGGTTAGCAGCGCATTCGTGACCGAAAACGTGCCAAACCCGCCGGGCGTATGGCTTAAACGCCGTTGTTGCAGGGACCGAGATCGCCCTTGAACTGAGGAATGTCGTGCGCGTACTCAACTTGAGCGCGTGGCGTGACCTCAATCACCTTCAGCACGTCAAACTTGGAGGTGGGCTTGTCGTTGCCTGCCACAACGAGCACGTCCTTAAAGCACTGGTGATCGTCAGCCCGATACTCTGTAGCGCCATTGCCCATACCGTCGAACTTGTGACCTTCGAGGGCATTTACAACTTCGCAAGGCGCGAAGGTACCAGCACGTTCGCAAGCGTCAGCGTAGAGAAGCGCCTGGGTGTAGCAAGTGTGGGCGGCCTGTGAGGGAGGGAATCCGTACTTCTTACCAAATGATGTGACGAATGCCTTCGAGCCGGCGTCCTGCAATGACCAGTGCCAGTTGGTAGAACCGTAGATCCCCTTAACGTTCTCGCCCGCGCCCTGAGCCATCAGGCGTGAGTACAAAGGAACGACGATCTGGAAGTCTTTGCCGTTCACTGACTTATCGCGAAGACCAAACTGAACCGCTTGCGTCAGCGAGTTAATCATGTCCTTGCCGTAGTGATTCAGGATCAGTACGTCTGCGCCTGAATTCAAAACAGGCGTGATGTATTGGGCAAAGTCACCAGCGCCAACAGGCGTTTTGACGGTTTGCGAGGTCTGCCAGCCAAGGTTCTCGGTAGCGTCCTTGATTGACTGCTCCTGGGTCCAGCCCCAGTTGTAGTCGGCCGTGAGGTGATAGGCGACGCGCTCGGTACCGTACTGCTTGCCAAGCACGGGGGCCAGCGCCTGACCGGACATGTAAGCATTGAAGAAGTGACGGAAACCATTACGACGACGGTCTTTACCGGTCGTGTCGTTCGCGTGCGTCAGACCCGCCATAAAGATAATGCCGGCTTCCTGACAAAGGCTCTGAACGGCCACGGCAACGCCTGAAGACGAACCACCGGTGACCATCACCACGCCGTCTTTCTCGATCATTCGCTTGGCTGATGCGCGGGCAGCGTCTGATTTGGTTTGGGTGTCACCCGTTACAAACTCAACCTTCTTGCCCAGAATCCCGTTGCCCTTAAGTGAGCTGGGCTTCATGGTGTTCATCATGCCGCCGTCGCCGCCACCATTGAGGTGTTCGACCGCGAGTTCGTAGGCACGCAACTCATCAGCACCTTCGTCGGCATAGGCACCTGACTGGGGAACGTTAAAGCCGAGCGTTACTGTCGAGCCGGTAGGCATATTGACGTAGTCGGCTGCCCAGGCATTGCGGGTGAAAAACATCGGCGCTGCGAGAGCTCCGGCGGCAACACCGGTTGCCTTGATGGCATCACGACGCGGTTGATTGATGAGTTTGCTCATCTGATAAGTCTCCTTGGTGAAGGATCAGCAATCAGTATTGACTGATCTGCCTTGCCCCTCTCTGTTGGCGGGTAGTTAAACGCGACCCGAATGCTGACACGAGCCACGGATCATTTTGGACGGAGTCCTTACGATGTAAAGGACAATGTGAGTGCATGTAAGTCGCGTGTAAGTGGCCTGTAAGCCTCGCGTAAGAAACAATGAAAAATTTGCATCCTGTAAGCTTCACGTAATTGTGCGAGCGCAGCAATTTGGATTTGCGCCTGCGACCGGACGCCGTCCATACCTTTGGCGGCGCGAATACCGATCGCACCGAAATGACCCGCCAACGAGCAAAATGCTGAAAGCGACTAGAATCCTGCGAATTCTCGCGGTCGTCCTGACACTGAGTCTGGTGAGCTTGCTTACCGGTTGGGCGTTTATGGCGCATCTGAACCCGGATCGGGTTGGGGATTTCGCGAGTTTCCTGCAAATGTGTGCCGCCGTGCTGACCAGATAGCAAGAACGCAGGGCGCGCAACGGACTGAAGTGAATGGCAACCCAGAAAAAAAAGACATATAGCGAAGCCTCAATCAAGGTGCTCAAGGGTCTTGAGCCTGTTAAGCAGCGTCCGGGGATGTACACCCGTACCGAAAACCCACTGCATATCGTCCAGGAAGTGATCGATAACGCCGCAGACGAAGCCCTGGCCGGCTATTGCAAGCGAATCGATGTCGTTTTGCATTCAGATGGCAGTGTCTCCGTCGAAGATGACGGGCGGGGCATCCCGTTTGGGCCGCACCCAGAAGAAAAGGTGCCAGTTGTTGAGATCGTATTCACGCGGCTTCACGCCGGTGGAAAGTTCGACAAAGCCGATGGCGGTGCGTATAGCTTCTCAGGTGGCCTTCATGGCGTTGGCGTTTCAGTTACCAACGCCTTGAGTAAGAAGCTGGAAGTGTCAGTCTGGCGGGACGGCACGAAGAAGCAGATGACGTTCAAGGGCGGAGATATTGATATACCGCTCGCCGATGCGGCGCCAGAACGGGGCGATCCGAAACACGGGACGCGTGTGCGCTGTTGGCCTGATCCCAAGTACTTTGACTCTCGCAATATGCCAGCGGCCGAACTGACGGTTTTGCTGCGCTCAAAAGCCGTATTGCTACCTGGGCTTAAAGTCAGCCTGAAGGACGAGAAGTCAGGGCGACTTCAGCAGTGGCAATATGCCGACGGTATCAAGGGCTACCTGGCGACTGCGCTGAATGAAGCGGGTGCCTCAGACCCCGTGATCCCGGTGTTCGAAGGCGAGCAATATGCTGGCATTGGCCACGACACATTTGCTGATGGTGAAGGCGCGCAATGGGCGGTTCACTGGACGGACGAGGGGCCACTCATACGCGAGTCATATGTGAACCTGATTCCGACCAGTGCCGGTGGTACCCACGAAGCGGGTCTTCGTGATGGCGTGTTTGGCGCGATCAAAGGGTTTATCGAGATGCACAACTTGATGCCCAAAGGGGTACGACTACTGCCAGAAGACGCGTTTACGCGCGCCAGCTTTGTGCTGTCCGCAAAAGTGCTGGACCCGCAATTCCAGGGACAGATTAAAGAGCGGCTGAACTCCCGCGACGCGGTGCGCCTGGTCAGTGGCTTTTGTCGTGGGCAGCTCGAGCTTTGGTTGAATCAGCATGTTGATTACGGCCGCAAGCTTGCTGAATTGGTGATTCGTCAGGCGCAGGTTCGCAGCCGAGCCGCACAAAAAGTTGAGAAGCGAAAGAGTAGCGGTGTGGCCGTGTTGCCGGGTAAGCTCACAGACTGTGAATCCAACGACGTGAGTCGCACTGAATTGTTTCTCGTGGAAGGGGACTCAGCCGGTGGCTCCGCAAAGATGGGGCGCGATAAGTCGTTTCAGGCGATCCTGCCACTGCGCGGCAAGGTGCTTAATAGTTGGGAAACCGACAGAGACCGCTTGTTTGCCAACAATGAAATTCACGACATTGCAGTTGCCATTGGGGTTGACCCGCATGGCCCCAACGATTCACCAGATTTATCAGGCCTGCGCTACGGCAAAATCTGTATCTTGTCTGATGCGGATGTAGACGGCGCACATATTCAGGTGTTGCTGCTCACCCTGTTCCTAAAGCATTTCCCACGTCTGGTGGAGCGTTACCACTTATTCGTTGCGAGACCGCCTCTGTTTCGGCTTGATGTCCCCGCACAAGGTAAGCGACCTTTGCGAAAGGTCTACTGCCTTGATGAGGGAGAACTTCAACATGCCGAAGACAAGTTGCGCAAGGATGGTGTGCGCGACAATAGCTGGACGATTTCAAGATTTAAGGGCTTGGGCGAGATGAACGCGACCCAGCTGTGGGAAACCACTATGGACCCGGATACGCGGCGCCTGTTGCCGGTGCAACTCGGCAGGCATGGGCCGGCCCATACCCAGGAGCGCTTCACGATGCTGATGGGTAAAGGGGAAGCTGCCGCCAGGCGCAGTTGGCTTGAAGAGCGCAGTACCGACGCCGATCTGGATATTTAATCATGAGTGAGTTAGATCTGTTTGGCAGCGATGACCTGCCAGATAACCCGGGTGATGGCACCATCACGCTCGCTGAATATGCTGAGCAAGCCTACCTTGACTATGCCGTAAGTGTTGTTAAGGGTCGCGCTTTGCCGGACGTTTCCGATGGCCAGAAGCCGGTCCAGCGGCGAATTCTGTATGCGATGAATGAAATGGGTTTGCGCGAAAACGCCAAGCCAGTGAAGTCAGCCCGTGTTGTGGGCGATGTGTTGGGTAAGTTTCACCCGCACGGCGATACCGCTGCCTACGATGCGCTGGTTCGTATGGCGCAGTCCTTCACTCTGCGTTACCCACTGATTGATGGACAGGGAAATTTTGGATCTCGCGATGGTGATGGTGCGGCCGCCATGCGTTACACCGAAGCTCGCCTGACCCGTTTTGCCAAGCTGCTGCTTGAAGAAATCGATTCAGGCACCGTTGACTTTGCCCCCAACTACGACGGCTCCACTGAAGAACCACTACTGCTGCCGGCTCGCTTGCCTATGGTGCTCATGAATGGCGCCTCAGGAATTGCGGTGGGAATGGCAACCGAGATTCCGCCGCACAATCTTAAGGAAGTGGCGGCGGCGGCGATTGCGGCTATTCGCAAACCCAAGATCAGCACAGAAGAATTGGCGCAGATCCTCCCGGCACCCGATTTTCCGGGTGGCGGGCAGATCATTACGCCGGCACAAACGATTGCCGAGATTTATGCGAGTGGCCGCGGTTCGATCAAGGTGCGGGGTCGCTATGATTATGAAGACATGGCGCGTGGGCAGTGGCAGCTTGTTTTCCATGAGTTGCCACATGGTGTGTCATCGCAGAAAGTACTCGAAGAAATTGAAGAGCTCAGTAATCCCAAAGTCAAGGCGAATAAAAAGGCTTTGAGTGCTGATCAGCAACAACTGAAGCAAACCCTGCTTTCGGTACTGGACGCCGTACGCGATGAGTCAGGTAAAGATGCTGCGGTTCGTCTGGTGTTTGAGCCCAAAACATCAAAGATCGGGCGCGATGAATTGCTCAGTGTCTTGCTTGCCTATACGAGCCTGGAGAGCAGTACCTCAATCAATCTGGTCATGATTGGGATTGATGGCCGACCGCGGCAGAAGTCTCTGGCCGATATTCTTGTCGAGTGGGGTCAGTTCAGAATCAAGACAGTAACGCGCAGAACTGCGTTCCGACTTGACAAGGTCCTAGACAGAATCCACATCCTGGAAGGTCGGCAGCTCATCCTGCTGAATATTGATGAAGTGATTCAAATCATCCGCACCGCTGATGAGCCCAAGCAAGCACTAATTGAACGCTTCGAGCTTACTGAGCGTCAGGCTGACGACATCCTGGACATCAGGCTGCGCCAACTGGCGCGTCTCGAAGCGATCAAAATCGAGAAAGAACTCAAAGAACTTCGCGAAGAAGAGAAGACACTCAGGGGGTTGCTTGATGATGAAAGCGCCATGCGCAGACAGGTCATCAGCGAAATCAAAGCCGACTCGAAGACCTATGGCGACGAGCGCAGAACGCTTGTGGAAGAAGCCGAAAAAGCCGTAGCCGAGGTAAAGCTCGTTGAAGACCCGGTTACTGTGATCGTGTCAGAGAAGGGCTGGGTTCGGGCACGTCAAGGACACGGCCATGACGCAAGCCAGTTCAACTTCAAGGCAGGTGACGGTTTGTATGGTGCCTACGAAGTCCTCACGACCGATCTGGTGTTTGCACTGGCCACAAATGGTCGGGTCTATACAGTGGCGGTCAATCTGCTACCGTCTGCGCGCGGCGACGGTCAACCCATTACATCGTTTGTTGAGTTGGAGCCTGGCGTTCGCATTGAGCATACATTTGCCGCGACTCCGGAGGCGGGTGTGCTGTTCGCGTCTGCCTCGGGCAATGGCTTCCTGACTCAGGCGAAAGATCTGGTCGGCCGTAAACGTCAGGGTAAAGCGCTCATGACGCTGAGTGCTGGCGACCAGGCCAGAAGGCCGGCGGTGTTTCACCCCGGCATGGATCAGGTGCTTTGTCTGTCTCAGGAAGGGCGCGCGCTTGTGTTTGAACTCGGTGAAGTGAAAGTGTTGAAAAACGGCGGTCGTGGGGTCAGCCTGATGGGCACTGAAAAGAAAGACCTGATGCAGCAAGCGATCGTATATGGCAAGCAGGGCGTTGTGGTCACTGGACTGGGGCGCGGCCAGAAACAGGTCGAGCGAGCGTTTAGTGCCGCGCAGCTTGCGGCCTGGTCGGGTAGTCGCTCGAGAAAGGGGCGGTTCCTAGAGCCGCGTATTAAGAAAGCCAAGATTGAGGCGGTGCTACCGGAAAAATCGACATGAACCCGCGCGTGCCTGCATGGCTAAGGCGCGTGTTTCAAGCTTCGCTGGTGCTAGCTCTGGCGAGCTGTGCGAGCCTGCCGGACTGGTACGACCCAACCAAGCAGCACCATCGGCCTGATGGTTTTGTCAATACAGACGGCACTCGCCCAAGTAAAGGTTTTGATCAGTTCTTGCGTTGGCAGTGGGAAACCTATCGGAGCGGCGCGCCATCGAAACCAAGCCAGGTTTATCAGGATTACGCAGACTTTCCTGTGTTGACGCCCAACTTTAGAAACCTGGCCAATCCTGGGGCAGACCCGTCAGTCACATGGATCGGCCATGCGACCACACTCGTTCAAATGGCGGGGGCAAATATTCTGACCGACCCTCATTTCGGTGAGCGTGCTTCGCCCGTATCGTTTGCCGGGCCTAAGCGGAAGGTGGCCTTGCCCGCAGCGCTTGCCCAGTTGCCACGCATCGACGTTGTCGTGATTTCTCACAATCACTATGACCATCTTGACGTAGGCACGATACAAGCGCTTGCAAAGCAGGCAGGCGGACCACCCCTGTTTCTGGTGCCGCTTGGCGTGGATGAGTGGTTTGCCGATCTCGGCATTGATGGCGCACGCGCGATGGACTGGTGGGATGCGATAGAGGTCAATGAACTCAGAATTCACTTTGTACCGGTTCATCACTGGAGTGCAAGGGGCCTGGGCGACCGCAATGAAACGCTCTGGGGGGGATGGGTGGTAAAGACGTCTGAAGCAAGCGTTTTTTTCGCTGGTGACACAGGTTATTCAAGAGACTTTGCAGAGATTGGCGCGCGTTTTGGAGGCTTTGACCTTGCGCTAATTCCAGTGGGTGCTTATGAGCCGCGTTGGTTTATGAAAGAGCAACACGTCAACCCGGAAGAGGCGGTGCAAATTCATCTTGACGTCAAGGCGCGCCGCTCGCTTGGTATTCACTGGGGTACTTTCGAGCTAACCGACGAAGCGCTGGATCAGCCGATCCTCGATCTCAATCGGGCACTTAAAAAATTCGATGTCAGCGGCGAAGCGTTTCGACTGCTGCGTCACGGGGAATCAATGGAGATCAAGCCATGACTAACAAGGATGTTAAATCTGCACCTGTGTTGTTTGAAGAGGTCGAGGTGGGTGCAGGTCATAAAATTGGCTATGCGAGGCTCAATCGACCGGCGCAACTTAACGCTCTGAATCTTGAGATGTGCGAGCTAATGCTGACGCAGTTCCGTCGCTGGCAATCACAGACTTCGATAGTTGCTGTGGTATTGACGGCCAATGGCACGAAAGGCTTTTCTGCCGGCGGCGATGTGGCAGGCGTTGTTCGTGAGGTGCGCGCTGGTGGTGAACATCGCTATGAGTACGGCGACCAGTTTTTTGAAGTCGAGTACACGCTCGATCAACTCATTCATGAGTACAAAAAGCCGTTTATCACCCATGCGTTCGGCGTTTGCATGGGCGGGGGCGTCGGTCTGACTGTCGGCGGTTCCCACCGTATCGTGTCTGATCAATGCCGCATCGCAATGCCCGAGATTCACATTGGTCTGTTCCCAGATGTCGGGGGCGGTTGGTTCCTCAACCGGGTGCCGGGCAATATCGGCAGGGTGCTCGCGTTGACTGGCATGATCATCAATGAGGCAGACGCGCTATTTGCGGGATTTGCAGATGCGTTTGTGCCTGCCGAAGAGCAAGATGCGTTCTATGATCGTCTGCATGAACTGCCGTTCACAGATAACGCTGAGCAAAATCATATCCTGCTCACTAACCATCTACAGTCGGCCAACCATCGATATCGGGCAGGCCTACCAACAGCCGGGTTGCGCCAGTACTATGACTCGTTGAGCTTCATCGCGTCTCAGCCAGGAATAGGCGCGTTGCTGGCAAGCCTGCAGGCCGCAGCAGCCGATGATCCTTACTTCGAAGCGGCTGCCAAGGGCCTGGGTAATGGCTCGCCGACGACTGCACTCGTTGCAGATGAATACCTGCGTAAGTGCCGAATGCTATCGCTGGCTCAGGTGCTACGGATTGATCTCACGCTGGCAAGACAATTTCAGCGCCATGCTGACTTTCCTGAGGGCGTACGGGCTTTGCTCATTGATAAAGACCGGAAACCCGTTTGGTCCCCACCAGAATTGGCTGCGGTTGACCCCGCAACCGTTCGGCGGCACTTTGAAGAACCGTAAGCTAGGGGCAAAAGCAACCTAAGCTTGGCCTTGCAAGCTCAGGCAGCGGTCACTGGCGAGATTGAGCAGCGACCACGCTCAGGATTAGGCTCAACAGCCTCTTTGACCAACTCACTGAGTTGGTCAGCGCCGCCAACATATTTACCGTCAATCCAGATCTGCGGCACGGTGACGGGTGTTTTAGGGCCCACAATGGGCTTAACCCTCGCCAACATTTCGTACAAATCAGCCGGCTCGGTAACGACGTCACGGTAACGGTATTCAATGCCTGCCTTGTCCAGGTGGGCTTTGGCGCGCACACAGTGCGGGCAGGTTTTTTTGCCGAACACATGGTTGCCAGTGATATCGGCACGCTTGGCATGTTCCTCGATGACTGCCTGCGTCAGCACGCCGCGATTAAGCGCGCTACCCTGCGCGATGATGCGGCCTTCGACCATGATGATCGGAGCATGCCATCCACCCTTGAGTAAAGGCTTGTACCACTCAGTCAGCCAATCACGCATGTCAAGCTCAATGGGAATGCCATCGAGTTCGTGTTCGATCGTATCGACGATCACATCTTTGGTTAGGGAGCATTCGCCGCAAGGAATATTGACTTTAAAGGGCCCCCAGGCGCCCGCCCAGCGATAAACAGTGATTTTGATCGGTGCCATGGTTTACCTTTTGTGATCTAACGGTTGCGATTTTGAGATCAAATCGTATGTCAGTGTCCGGTTTTCGGGTCGATGCCAATAAGCCTTGAAATCCGAACTGGTTTTTTGTCGCGGTTCATGCGCATAACTTTCTCTTGCAGGCGTCGATCAGCGATTGTCATTCGCAGTCTTGAGCGGATGTACTCTGCCCAGGACGTAATAACGAAGCGCTCGACAAATCGCCCAGGCTCAGCAAGATCTCGAAAAATTCGCCAGTCGCTGGCGCCGTTACGGCGGCGTGTGGGCTCAATTGCTTGCACCGCTTCAAAAAATTCGGCGCGCAGTTCCGGCTCAATAAAGTACTCAACCTGCACCAACACTGGACCATCGTCAGGCATTGGCTCGCCGGCCACCGCCAGTTCAGGCAGGCTCGCGAATGGCGTCGTTTCTGCCTCACTGCCCAGATGAACCACGGCGCCACGGTTAGCCAGATGCAAAATCATCAACAAAAGTGCCGCCGTGGCAACCGCAACTTGTGGGCCAGCAAAGCTTGCCAACACGCCCCATAAGGCGCTCCCAATCGCCAGGCTCGCCTGAACGGCCAGCAAGCCCAGGGACACTGCGCGTGCGCGCACCCAGGCGGGTGCGGCGCTCTGTGTACCTGCACCAAGACTTGCGAGTACGCCAACCCAGGCTGCACCAGCAGCCAGTGCGCCAACCATGGCGACGGCAACGATATGACTGGCGGCGACTACCAGTGTCGCAATGATCCAGAGCAACACGTTGCCTGTCACAACCGAGTTAAGCGAGTAGCGCTGCAACAGGCGCGGCATTCCGAATGCAGCAACCACTGCGCCCGCACCGAACATGCCGAACAAGGCACCAAAGCCGCCTGCACCCATGTTGAGTTGATCTCGGGCAATAATCGGTAGTAGGGCCCATAAAGCGCTGGCACAAATACTGAAGATCAGCGTGCGCAGGACCAGCGCCCGCATAGCGACTGAGTGACGCGCGAATCGAAGTCCGCTCTTTACGCCTGCAAACACGGTTTCTGGCACGCCAAGCGGCGAGCGTGCCGGCAGCTTCCAGCCACCGATCCCAATGATCATGAGTGAAAAGAATGCCGCGCTAGTCAGCAGGGCACTACCGCTGCCGTAAAAGCTGGCGATGGCGCCCGCCAGCGCCGGTCCGATGGCTCTTGAAACGTTAAACGCCACTGCACCCAGCGCGACAGCGCGGGGCACCTCATCATGCTCGACAAGCTCGTTAACGCTTGCCATCTGGGCAGGCATGTAAAACGCGAAGCCCGCACCGACAATAAAAGTGAATACCAGCAGATTAAACGGCCCAATAAAGCCCGCGACGGTTAACAGACCCATGCTCACAGCAGAGAGCAATAAGACAAGCTGGGCGATCAGGATGACCCTGCGACGATCAACGATGTCCGCCAGAGCGCCGGCAAAAAGGCCAAACAGCAAAGTGGGCAAGGTTGCGGCACTTTGCACGAGTGCCACCATCCACGCCGCCGGGGTCAGTGTGGCCATCAGCCAGGCGGCCATCGTGACCAACATGGTGAACCCCATAGCGGTACCCACCGCACCAAAATAAAACCAGCGGTACGGCTTGTGTCTTAGGGGAGAGTGCTCAAACATGAGATGCTTTGTTTATCGGGTCCGGCAACGGCAGTGGGGCTCGAGGTTTTGGGTCTATTGCCTCGCCTCAGGTGGCCTCGCCTCAAGTTCGCGCCGGACGATCTTGAATCAGTCAGCCGACTAGGATAGACGAGTTGAGCGCGTTGCACACTTTTGAGTGTTGCGCTGTCCGGAGCCTGCTGTGAATATTATGCGCCGCTATTGATCGCGGCGATATGGTCGACAAGAGTTGTCCACCAGACAGGCAGCGTGTCCCAGGGGTTATCCATCTTGTCGTTGGTAATGTAGAGTGCTTTGATCCCGCCCATGGCGGCAGTTGAGACGATTTGATGCACTAACTGCTCATCTGTTGTGGTGTGGACCAATTGGGCCAGACTGGCGCCAGCCAAAAGCGGCGATGAACGCGGTCCTTTGATGGAACGGAGGTCGCCATCGCGGGCCAGCAGCCATTGGGCGGCCGTATCTTCAAAACTCACGACTATGTCGGCGCCTTGCTCTCCCAGATGCACGGCATCGGGCATGACGCCAGGGTTGCCAACAACGGTCCAGTCAGGCGAATCAGCTTTGATCTGAGAAATCAGTTGGCTTTGGTAGCTAACGCTTTTGGGTGTTGAGTCACTCGCCATCTCATCAAGGAAAATGCCGTCGATCTCATAGAGATTTCGATAAAGCTCAACATCGGCCTGAACCTGCTTCATTGGGCGCTTGCCATACGAAATGTGAACATATCCGATGACTGTGGCACCAGCCGCCCGCACTTTAGCTACCGCCTCAACGTAGGCTGGATCCGCTTTCTCTCCCGGCCCACTAGCTGGATTCATGATGACCGTCAGCGGTACCTTTCCCGCAGCCGCGTTAAGAGCGGGCCAATGCAAATCATCTGTGCCTGGATAGAAATACGCAGGCACGAGTAATTCAAGCTTGCTAGGCTCAAATAGGGGGTTAGCAGTTGCAGTAGACAAGGACAAGCCCACCAGGGTCAGTAGCCAGCGCATCATGACGGTTTCCGGAGTGACTGAACCTCCGGTTTTCTAATCGGGATTGCCTCATGTTGCTGATTGAGATGAAAGCAGACGCTCCGAAAAGAGCAGATTGAGGAACGCAAACAATGCGACCAGGCCACCAATGAGGCCCAGCGTCTGCAGACCCAGGGTGTCTGCGGCCAAACCGGCAACAATTGACCCAAACGATGCGCCCACATAAACGGCCGCGGCATTCAATGCCAACACAACGCTTTGGCTGTCGGGCGCCGCGCTAATCAGCCGGGCTTGCTGCGGCACCATAAATGCCCATCCCAGGGTCGACCAGAGGAGCGTGGCAGCAAATAGCATGGCGTCAGGCATCGGGAGTATTGAATACACTGGCAAAAGCAGTACCTGAGACAAGCAGGTAATGACCAGGCTAACTCGGGGACCCAGCCGGTCAGTGATGACCCCGCCAAGCAGATTACCAAAGACGGCTCCCAGGCCGTAAAGCATCAAAAGCGATGTGACACCGTCGCGCGCATAGCCCATGGACGACTCCAGCAGCGGCGCAAAGAGCGTAATGACGACGTAGTTGCAACCGATATAACTCGCCGTAAACATGATCGCGCTCATGAGCTTCAGATTGGTGAGTACTTGCCATAGCGTTTCAAGCGAATTTGACTGAACGTTGAGGGCGCGTGGCACATAACGCAGGACACCCGCCAGACAAATCGCGCTCAGGGCAGCAACGCAAAGAAACGCCGCCTGCCAGCCAAATGTGTAGCCAATATAACTACCGGCGGGCACACCCAAGACCTGGGCGAGCGTAAACCCCAAAAACACTTGCGATAGAGCTTTGCCACGGTTGGTCGGTGCGACTACTGCCATGGCGACAACCGATGTCACGGGTGTAAACAAACCAGCACCGAGTGCTGCGACGACTCGTGCCACATACAGAATTGTCGAATCGCTTGCCATCGCTGAGACCAGCGCGCCAACCAGAAAAATTGTCATGCCAGCTGTCAGTACAAACACACGCGGTCGTGAACCAGTGAGCGAGACCAGCAATGGTGAACCGATGGCATAGGCCAGTGCGTACACAGTCAGGACAAGACCACTCTCGAGCTTCGTCATGTCAAGGCCGTTAGCAAGCGGCGTCATGATGCCCGTCACGATAAATGCACCCATCCCGATCGCAAAATTACCTGCGGACAAAACTGCAATAACGCGTGCTGAATGACGAATCGGCGCGACCTCGGGAGAAGTTGAATCTGGGGTGTCGGAAATTGTCACACTTATACCTTTTGGTGCCGCCCCAATTAAGTTGGCAAATTCCTGGCGATTTAGCGTTGTGCCACAAAAACAGGTGCTCGATAGCCTATTATTAGGCCCGGGAGAGTTCTGCACGATGATGCGAACCAAAGACGTTTCTTAGAAACGTCACATAACAGAAATATAGAGAGGAATTCAGCATGAACTATGCCTTGCGTGGGCTGGCGATCTTTGCGCTCGCCCTGACATTGGCCGCTTGCGGTAGTGATTCAGACGACAGTCAGGTGTCAAGTGACAATCCGGGCCAGGTTGATGGCGGCGGCGATGGTGGCAACGGCGACGGTGGTGACAACGGCGACGGTGGTGACAACGGCGGCGGTGGTGACAACGGCGGCGGTGGTGACAACGGCGGCGGTGGTGACAACGGCGGCGGTGGTGACAACGGCGGCGGTGGTGACAACGGCGGCGGTGGTGACAACGGCGGCGATGGTGACAACGGCGGCGGTGATGATAGTGCCGGTGTAGCCGGTAACCTCGTCTCGGTTGCTCAGAGCCGTTCTGATCTCAGCACTCTGGTTCTCGCATTGCAAACGGCCGAACTTACCGATGCACTGAGCCAGGAAGGCAATTTCACGGTTTTTGCACCCACCAACGCAGCATTTGATCGGTTCTTCGCAGAGTGGAACCTGACAGCCGAGCAACTCCTTGGGAATCGTGATTTATTGACGCAGGTCTTGCGCTATCACGTGCTACCAAATCGGGTGGCATCTGCTGATATTCCATTTAGCGTGCCTGTAAAGTCGCTTGACGGGAAAGTGTTGAAGCTTGAACGCAATCCAGCGTTGCCAATCATCTATGACGGCCGGGGCCGGCTTACGCGGATTACCGAGGTTGATCTACCTGCAAGTAACGCCGTGATACACACTATCGACAATGTGATGCTTCCTTCGGACAAAAACGTTGTTGAGTTGGCATTGGCACGCCCTGATCTTTCGATACTGGCCGAGGCGGTCATTGCGGCGGACTTGGTTGAGACTCTTTCAGGCCCGGAGCCCATCACCGTGTTTGCGCCTACCAATGATGCATTTGTTGAGCTCCTAAGCGAAATCGGGCTGACCAAAGAGCAATTGTTTGCGAACAAAGGTGTTTTGCGTCAGGTACTGACCTATCACGTCATGCAGGGGCAGATGTTCAGAGCCGAGTACCCGTTTGGCGAGCCGATTTCGACCGTCCAGGGCTCCACGATGACGATTAACGATGGCTTTCCGATTCGCGTCGTTGATGCTCGCGGTCGTAATGGGCACATCGACTCAATCGATACGATTGTCACGAATGGGGTGGTTCACATCCTCACCAGGGTGCTGCTACCGGCGCAATAAGATTGATCCGCTTTGCTTGACCCCAGGCGGCCCTTACGGGCCGCTTTTTTGTGCGGCTATACTCGGCCCTGGCCACACAAAAAGGTGAAGCTTTGCTGCGACTAATCCACACGGCTGACTGGCAAATAGGACGCGAGTTCGGACAGTTTGAAGCTGACGACGCGGCAGCGCTCGCGGCAGCCCGAGTTGAGGTTGTCAGCCGCATCGTTAAGTACGCAGCGTCCGTTGAGGCAAAGCTGATTGTTGTGGCCGGCGATGTGTTCGATGCTCCAACGATCGGCGATAAGCTCATTCGGCGGGTATTTGATGCGCTCAATCAGTATGAAGGTCATTGGATTCTTTTGCCGGGCAATCACGACCCAGCGCTCGCGGCTGGGGTATGGGTGCGGGCGGGTGCAATTGGCTGTGTGGGGCCCCGCACCCTGGTCGCCAGTGAGCCCGGCATCATTAATATCGATACCCTCAGGACCAGCGTGCTCGTTGCACCGCTAACCCAGCGCAGTACACTGGCCGACACGACAGATCCTTTCGATCAACTTGTCACGCCGGATGGCTATTTTCGAGTGGGTGTTGCTCACGGTTCTGTGAGCGGGCTGCTCCCCGGCGAAACTGACGCAGGTAATCCGATCAGTGCGGATCGGGCAGTGAGTGCACGCCTTGATTATCTCGCGCTTGGTGACTGGCACGGCCAGAAAAAAATCAATGAGCAATGCTGGTACTCGGGTACGCCCGAACCAGACCGATTCCGCGCAAATGAGCCTGGTTACGTGCTTGACGTAGCGCTGTCGTCACCTGGCGCAATGCCCAAGGTGGTGCCGATACCTGTGTCGCGGTTTCGTTGGCATGACATTCGCGTAACGCTAAATGATCAGCACGACCTTGAATCTCTAGACAAACAGCTGGCGTCACTGACTTCAGATGATGTCGTCCGATTACATATTGATGGCACCCTGACTCTGGCGCAACACCAGCAAGTCGATGACATGATCGACAAGGCGGCCGCGAAGACTCGCGGCTTACGTCAGGAACGCTCTGGGCTCAACTTGACTATCAGCAATGACGATTTCAGTTCCTTTGAAATTGACGGCTATTTGGCGCAGGTGCTCGATGATCTACAAAGCGACAAGACTGACCTGCCAGATGCGGTTCGGCAGGAAGCCCTGCGCCTATTCTCTCAGGCACTGAGTAGCCGCACGCAATCAGCCGCATGATGTTTCAGATTGAATCGCTCACATTGGAGAATTTTCGGCGGTTTGAGTCGCCCGCCAAGCTCGGACAATTGGCGCCTGGCTTAAACCTAATCACCGGACCTAACGGCGCAGGCAAGAGTACGTTCGCAGTCGGCCTTCGTAAGTTGTTTTTTCTTTACCACCGCTCCAGGGCTGCCGGGCTGACAAGCGAAATGATTCCCTGGTCTTCTCCCGGTGCCTCCCCTAAAGTGACTGCTCGATTCTTGGTGAACGGCAAACCTTATGTGTTTGCCAAGCAGTGGATGAAAGGGGCGTTTGCCCGGCTTGAAACCCCCGAGGGTGTTTTCGACGGAGATGAAGCAGAGCAAGCGGTTGCGGCGCTGCTTGGATTTGATACCGTCACGCGTGGCGAGGTGCAGTTTCAGGGTATACCGGGGCTGCTGTGGATTGAGCAGGGGGCTGGACCTGAACTGGACAAGCGGGTAGAGCCTGCGGCCGGGTATTTGCGCGATGCGCTGGGCAGCGCGATGGGAGAAGTCGCGAGTACCGATGGAGATGAATTGCTCGCAAAGTTTCAACAGGCACTGGGCGAACTGCGCCGCAAAGGAAGCGAGTCAGCCAGCAAAGGAGCGCTGGCCCAGGCGAGCGCCCAACTAGAAGCACAGCAGCAAGAGATAGATGAACTTGAGAGCAGGCGTCGGCACTATCAGCAGCGAGTTGATGAACTGAGTGCCTTGCAAGTAGCCTGTGAAACAGACGCCAGGGATCAGCCTTGGTTGGCGTACGAGCAGCAGGCCGAACAAACCCGTCAGACACTATCGGCACTAGCCTCGTTGCAATCGCGCTCAGGCCAAGAGCAGGCCGCTATGAAAACGCTGGATGCTCAGATTCTGTTTTTAAGAGCCGAACTGACGCGTGGAGAACAGTTTCGGGCATCCATCAAGCAGCGGGAACTTGAACATGTCCAGGCTAGCGAATCGCTCGATGCAGCCGTCGTAGAGCACGAACATACTCAGCAAGCGGTTATGTCGGCGCGCACGGCGCTTGATCATTCAGAGCAGTTGCGCGAAAGCGCCAAGATCAGCCTGCGGAAAGCGGAGCTTGAGAAGCGCGCCTCGGAACTCAACAATGAACACAAACGGCAACTGACACTCATAGATCAGGCCAGACAGTGCGAGGAGCAACTCCGCACAATTGAGCAAGCGCTGCGTGACTACACTGTGACCGAGGGTGAGCTTGAACAGTTGCGCCGGTGGGATCAGGAGACTGCACGGCTGGCAGGCCGCGCCGCGGCCGCGGCCACCCGGCTGACCTTTGAAGTAACAGACGCTGGCAGACTCGAACTGGATGGTCGGCAGATTTCAGACGGCAGTGAAGAAACGCTGACCAGGACTGGCGTCTTGACGATTGCCGGTGTTGGAAAGATCTCAGTGACGCCGGGGGGAACAGAGCTTGAAGAGAGTGAACGCGCGCGCGATCGAATTGAAAAGGACAGAACCCGGCTACTTGCAATCCGGAGCCTTAGCTCAACGGCACATGCTGCCGAGCAACTCGAGACAAAGCGTCAGCTACAAGCAGAGCAAAAAACCCAGACGGTTCGCCTGGCCGATTTTGCGCCTGGTGGTGTCGAAGCCCATCGGCAGGGGCTGGCCAACAATGAAAATGAGCAGGCACAGGTTAAGCGCGAGCTCGACCAGTTGCGTTCTCAGTCAGTTCATGACAAACCGTCTCAAGCTGATACTAGTCCGGCCGATTTTAATCACGCACAAAATCGCTGGGAGCAAGCCGTTAGCGCCGAACGAAAAGCTGGCGATAAAGTTGCGCAGATTCGCATTAGAGTAGAACACGCACAGCAGGAGATTGCAGCTGCTGGTCAATCTCTGGCGAAATGGGAGGCTGCGCAAGTAGGTACTGCCAGTGCCCCCGAGACCGAATCTGCCACCAATGAATCAAGTCAGTCTCTAAAAGCTCCGTCACTTGACGAACAACTCGTACAACTGGAAGCCGATCGCGCCTTGCACGCAGAAACAATCGCACGACTCGAACAAACAATCGCCGCGAAAGACCCACAGTCGCTCAATTTGGATCTGCGCCGCTTATCTGACAGCGCCACCGAGTCCCGTCGGCAGGCCGAGGCGCGCAAATCGCAACGAGATCTATTGGCTGCGCAATTATCTGAAGCTGGCGCGGGTGGGCTGGAAGAGTCTCTTCAACAAGCCAGAGCCGAATACAAACGCATTGCAAGGCAAGAGACCGCCTTGCAGGTGAGAGCGGAAGCCCTCGCATGGCTGGTAAAAGACATCAGCGCACGCCGTCAGGCGCTAACTGAAAGCTTGCAGGCCCCTCTGAAAGAGCGCATGGACCACTACCTTAAATCGCTCCTACCCGGCACTGCGCTGCATTTGGGCGCAGATTTGCTGCCCAGCGCCCTGGCTGCCCGTCGGGGCGCTGCTGGGCTGGCAAGCGGGCTTGAAAGAGAGCCGGTTGCTGAGCAGAGCTTCGGCACCCGTGAGCAACTCTCATTGCTTGCGCGTCTCGCTTATGCAGATTTACTGTCTCACGCCGGCAAGCCCACTTTTCTTGTTCTCGACGATGGTGTGCTCAACGCTGACAGCCAAAGACTGGAAGAAATTAAACGGATGCTCTATGACGCCGGGCAACGACATCAGATTCTCATTTTTAGTTGTCACCCTGATCGCTGGGCCGGGTTGGGTGTCTCCGCTCGAGAACTGGGGGCAAACGGGTCGTATCAACAATGACAGATCCGATCAGCCCTGAAGATATGATTAAGCGAACTGAGCGTTGGGTTTCTGCTTATGTCGTGGGGCTTGGGCTTTGTCCATTTGCCGAAACCGTTGTCAGGGCCAATCGGTTGGTCTACAGACTTAGTGACGCAACTGAGCCGATAAGACTCTTACAAGCACTAGGTGACGAGATTCAATATTTGGTTGCGCAGCCTGCGAGCAAAGTTGAAACCATTTTGCTCATTCATCCTTGGGTGCTACAAAGCTTTGTGGAGTACAACGACTTTCTCGGTGCGGCAGAAGATCTGCTTGAAGATCTTGGTCGAGCCGAAGATCTACAAATTGCGAGCTTTCATCCTGACTATTGCTTTGCTGGAGAACCGCCAGATGACCCGGCGAATCTGACCAACCGTTCACCCTATCCCATGCTGCATCTACTGCGACAAGACAGTATCTCGGCGGTGCTGGATGCAGGCGCGGATACCGATGCGATTGTGAATCGAAATATTGAGCGCCTGCGCGCCATGTCGCCTGAAGAGCATGAAAAACTGCGCGGTCAGGGCGAGGTGTCAAACAAGCAATAACCGAACGGTGGCCAAACGCTAGCGCGACTCGACTGGCGCCAGCCGGGCAGCCGCCACAATCGCAACGACCGCTACTGCCGTGAGCCAGAACCAATGATCAACTCGTTCACCCAGGAAGAGCGCTGCGAAAGCAAGCGTTAGAAACAACTGCAGCAGCTGTACCTGGGAGACTCTCGCGATTCCCCCGATGGCCATTCCGCCGTAGAAGAAAAAGAAACCGAACAGCTGGCTGCCAACACCCAGGTAGAGAACCGCCCACCACGCAGCGGGGCTGGCGCTCGGCGGTGGCATTAGCCATAGCCAGCCGGCGGTGAGTGGAACAGAGACGGGCGCGGCAACGATGACGACCCAGCAAATGGTTTGCCAACCCCCCAGTGCTCTTGAAGCAATGCCACCCCAGGCATAGCCGAAGCCACCCACGATGACGGCCAGAAACAGATAGAGATCGACCAGAGCGGTATCGGCTTCCGTATGCAAGACAGCAAAAGTCACCACGACAGCAGCGCCCGCGATAGCGAGTGCCCAGAAAACGCCCGATGGTTTTTGCTGACCCAGTACCGTGCTCGCAACCACCGTCGCGAGCGGTAACAAACCGATAATGACGGCACCAGCTGACGCCGTGGTCGCTGCCATCGCAAGCGAGGTAAGAATTGGAAAGCCAAAAGCGACGCACAATGCCGCCAACATGAGGGTTGGCCAGTGAGATCTATCTGGCACCGGTGCCCGCATGACTCCGACACACAAGACCGCCAGAAGCGTTGCGACAATCAGCCGCGCCAGGGCGACGAACACGGGGTCTAGTTCAACCGCGGCAACACGGTTCATTGGTAGGGACAGGGCGAAGACAGCTACGCCAACCAGGCCGAGCAACATGCCAAGACCTGGTCGTTGTGTGGATGCTGCTTTCGCGCTCGCCGGGGCATCAGTCTCCGGTGGCGGATGCAGGGGTTGGTCGTGCTTTAGTGGTTGGGACATGGCTTAGGCTAACGCGATCTGCCGCTTCAAGCGCGATACAGACAACTGGGTTCAGACCAAACTGGCCCTGTCTGTCGACCAGTACAGTTGCAGACAATTGAGTCAGACTTGGGATACAGTAAGTAATGGACAAGACGCCACACGCCCACCCTGTTGAACCTTGGCAACCCGCCAGTCCTTTCATTGTGCCGGGGTCAGACACGACCCTGGTGGAGCAAATCGTGCAGGGGTTTCAGTCGCGGATCGATCAGGGCCTTATGCGTGCGGGCATGCGCTTGCCGTCAATCCGTGCGTTTGCGGCGGGCCAGCAAGTGTCTCGGTTCACGGTGGTAGAAGCCTACGACCGCTTGATTGCGCGCGGTTTCATTGAGTCGCGCCGGGGCAGCGGCTTTTTTGTGCGTGCTCGCCAGCCAATCAGACGTGCGGGTGATCGCCGTTGGGCCGAATCGCCTTCGTCACAGGTAGACGTCGTCTGGCTGTTACGCAACATGTTCAAGCGCATGCCTTCGTCGCAAATGCCCGGCGCTGGTGTTTTACCGGGCGAGTGGCTTGATGCGCCTTTGATTGCGCAGAGCGTGCGCGCACTTGGCAAGCACAATGGCGCGGCGTTTCTTGACTACGGGCACCCGCAAGGCTATTTGCCCCTGCGTGAGCAGCTACAGGCCCGCTTGAACGAACTGGAGATCCCCGTGACGTCTGCAGGCATCCTGTCTACCAGCGGCGTCACCCAGGGGCTGGATATCGTTGCGCAGCACTTTCTGGGTCCAGGTGACACCGTGCTGGTGGACGAGCCTTGCTGGTTCTTGCTGTTTGGGCGATTTTCAACCCTCCGTGTGAACGTAGTGAGTGTGCCCCGAACCATTCATGGGCCTGAACTCGGCGCGCTTGAAACACTCATTCAAACCCACAAACCGCGCCTGTTCATCACAACCGCCGTGCTCCACAACCCCACGGGCACCAGCATGAGTGGTCACCATGCGCACCAGGTTCTGCGCCTGGCTGAAAAGTACGATCTGCTCGTGGTGGAAGACGACGTGTATAGCGATCTGCATCCCGGCGGCGCAATCGTTCCCAACACGCGGCTTGCGGCCCTTGATGGTCTGAATCGCGTGATTTATCTGGGTGGGTTTTCCAAAACACTGGCAGCCAATTTGCGAGTCGGGTTTATCGCGGCTTCAGAGGCTTTGATTACGCAGTTCACTGATTTGAAAATGTTGTTGCAACTGACCTGCAGTGAACTGGGCGAGCGGGTGGTTTACCGGGTGCTCTCAGAGGGTCACTATCGTCGGCATCTACAGCGCTTGCGCCAGCGCCTGGAAAAGCAACGCGATCCGGTACTGCGCCGCATTGAGCGCCTTGGATTGAAGTGCTTTGCCGAGCCACTTGCCGGGATGTATGTGTGGGTTGATCTGGAGGCGGATGCCAGTGAAGTTGCGCGACTCATGATGCAGCGCGACTACCTCACGGCACCTGGTGCTCTGTTCCTACCTGATCAGCGCGCGAGCACCTGGATGCGTTTCAATGTCGCTACCAGCGATGAGCCTGCCATGTTCAAGGCACTCGCTGGCGCGATAGATCAGTGTCATGCCCGTAGGTCCAGCTAGCTCATCGCTGGTTAGCGCAGTGGGTAACCGTGCTCGGGTTGTTAGCCCCGTGTTTTCAAGCAGGGATTGGCAAGCTAGGATTGCAGGGTCATGATTGCGAGCTAAACTCTGGGTCTATGCACGATCTGGCCAAGAACAATTGAATCCGAATCCGCTTGTCTCACTAAGCCCTGAACAACTCACCCGGCGCACCGATCCCGCTCGCTTGACACTGGATCTGCCTGCCGACAGACCACCATCCGAAACCGGGACAAGCGGTAGAACCCGACTGGTTGGCCACGAGCGTGCTGCCCGGGCAATTGACTATGCGCTCAGGGTCAAGCATCCGGGGTACAACCTGTTTGTCATGGGTCCCCTGGGCATCGGCAAGACTCGTTTTCTGCGTGAGGCGCTTGCCCGGCAGAACAAGCAAATTGTGCCGGTCGATCATCTGTATCTGAACAATTTTGAATCCCCCGACAAGCCAATTGCTGTACAGGTAAAGGCCGGCGATGGTCGGCGTCTGCGTGCTGCCATGACGGCCTTGCAAAAAGACTTGCGGGCGACGCTTCAGGCAGCGTTTGAAGCGGACACCTATGTTCAGCAGATTGCCCGGATTCAGAAAGGAATCGCCAGATTCGACGAGCAGACGCTTGAGGCTATTCGGGTCGAGGCGCAAGCGGATGGCCTGGCGTTGATGCAAACCCCGGAGGGGTTGGTCATTACACCGATGGCCGGCGATGAGCCGATGTCACCAGAGCAGGTGGCCGACCTGACCGAAGAAGCTCAAAACCAGCTTCGCGTTCAGGTTGAAGCAGTGAATGAAAAACTGATGAAAGCCAACCGTGCGGGCATGGCGTTTCGCCGTCAGGAAACGGCGCGGATTCGAGAGATCAATCGCACGACTGCCGCGAGTGCGGTTGAACCCGCGATTGAAGAACTCCTTAGTGAGTTTGGACAGGCTCCGGTTCTGGACACCTGGATCAACTCGTTACAACAAGACTTGTTGGAGCACTTTGATGCGTTTTTGCCGCAGCCTGAAGAGACGGAAACCGGCGCGCTTGGCGATGTCAGTCCGCAGCATGGACGCTACGAAGTTAATGTCCTGACCGAGGGAGCTTGTGACGATGCCGGCCCGGGCGAGCTAGCGGTTGCGCCACTCGTTCAGCTTGACCATCCAACCGTGCCGGAATTGGTCGGCAGGGTCGAGAGCCAGGTAATTGGCAACGCTATGCAAACCGACTTTCGGATGATTAAGCCGGGCGCGCTGCATCAGGCCAATGGGGGCTATTTATTGATCGATGCGTGGCGGCTGTTCTCAGAACCACACGCCTGGGATACGCTCAAGCGCGCGCTGCAGCGCAAGGCCATCCGGATAGAAACGATTACCGATGCGATGTTTGGGGCCAACGGGCGTCGCCTCAACCCAGCGCCAATTGACCTGGATGTGAAAGTCATTCTTTTCGGTGAGCGCGAAACCTACTACACGCTCGGCGAGCATGATCCCGAGTTTGATGCTTTGTTTCGGGTGGCAGCAGATTTTGATGATGCGCTTGAGCGCGATGACGAGCATCAAAATGGTCTGGCAGAAGTTTTGGCTGAGCAAACTGCAGGTCTGGGCCTACAGACGCTTGATCGCTCGGCACTTGCCCGGCTTATCGATGAGGCGGCGCGGCGAGCCGATGATCAGGATCGCTTGTCGGCCCATGTTCAGGTGTTAGTTGAAATTGCGGTTGAAGCTGACGACATTGCGATGCAGCTTGGCGACACGACCGTAACGGCAAACCATATTGCAACCGCGCTCCAGAACCGCCGCGACCGGGCCTGCCGCGCGCACATAGAACACCAGCGCACCATACTTAATGACACTGTGCTGATTGCTACTGAAGGCCAGGCGATGGGTCAGGTTAATGGTTTGGCGGTGTACGACATTGGCGGTGAGGCGTTTGGGCACCCAAGCAGAATCAGTGCGAGTACTCGCCTAGGCGACGGCCAGGTGCTTGACGTACAGCGCGAGACTCAAATGGGCGGGCCGATTCATACAAAGGGTGTGATGACGCTGTCAGCCTACTTTGGCGCGCGCTACGCCCCGCGTCATCCCTTGCCAGTAAATGCCAGTTTGGTGTTTGAGCAGAGTTACGGCCCAATTGACGGCGATAGCGCAACCGTGGCTGAGCTAGTTGCGCTCGTTTCATCAATTGCGATGGTGCCGGTAAGACAAGACCTGGCGATCACCGGCTCCATGAATCAGTTTGGTCAGGTGCAAGCGATTGGCGGCCTGAATCACAAGGTTGAAGGCTTCTATGAAATTTGCAAGGCCAGGGGGCTAACAGGTATGCAGGGGGTAATCCTGCCGCTTAGCAATATCAAGCACCTCATGCTTGAGGACGAGATCATTGCCGCGGTTGCCGAGGGACAGTTCCATCTCTACGCGATTAGCGAGGTTGACGAGGCCATTGAACTGATGCTGAACATGCCGGCAGGCAAGGCTGGTGATACAGCGGCTCAAAACTCCGTCAGCGGTCTGGTGGCCCAACGGCTGACCGACTTGCTCTCGCAAAGAAACGGTGGCCGGGCTGCGGCTAGGCGTGCGCGCTACGCGGGCGGAGACAGAGACTGAGGGTTAGTTACGAGCGAAAGCTGCAATCAGACGCTTGGGTCGAACTCGCACTGGGGTGCAATCTCACTGATGTTTCTGAAGTTGCGGCTACGGCATTGCCAGCGAATCATGTGCTCGGCTCGCACATCAGGCGAGAGCCGAATCATGCCACGGTGAACGCCCGATTTGGCGTTGTAGTTGAGGATGATGTCTCCCTCAAATGAGACCACCAGACTGGTGAGCGCCTGACCGCCGAGCGTCGTTGGCTCAGGTAAGCCTGCTTCCCGGTTTGAGCGGGGAAAGCGGCCGGTGTTGAGGTAGTACTCAGAGATTGCCTGGCGCGCGGTACTGGCGATCTGGAATCCTTCAGAGATATAGGTCGCCTGGAGGTGCCGCTCGCGAGCCGCCTCCTGTAGCGCGCGATTGGTTTCGCGTTCAACTTCAAATTGCGCGGCGACGGCATTGCTTGCTGCCTCGTCAACGGCGCTTACGATGCGGTTAAGTTCCTGACCACGGCGCGAACGCTCGTGCTCGAACTGGGCACTAATCTCGGCACTTGTCGTTTCTGTAATCGCCGCCAGGGCCGCCTGCGAATTTGCCTGGGCATGCTCGTCAATTGTGGCGATGACTTCATCCGAATGGGATTGGAACATCCACTGGTTGGCAGCGAATCCAGCGACCAACATGACGGCAATAGCAAAGAGAGACTTGTTCATTGGGGTGCGGTTGTGACCATGCTTGTGGTTTCAATAGGTCCTGCCAGTGGGAAAAAGGGTAGGCGCAACTACCTTGATGGACCGCTGTTGTGCGATGAGTGGCCAAATAGCCCGATGGGGCGACCGGTCGGCTCATTGCGGCACAATGACGGCGGCCGAAAAAGAAATTGCCCAGGCAGGTTGAAATCAGACCTGATGACTCCATATAGTGGCCTGATCCGGCGGCAGACCGCCCAAACATTGACTCTAACGACCGCTAACGCCATGACTACTGAATCTAAAACACCCGCGACTGAGACTTTTGGCTTCCAAGCTGAAGTGAAGCAGCTATTGCAGCTGATGATTCATTCGCTTTACAGCAATCGTGAGATTTTTTTGCGGGAGCTCATTTCAAACGCGTCTGACGCTTGCGACAAACTCCGCTTCGAAGCCATCGAGCAAGACAGCCTGTATGAGGGAGACGGTGACCTCAAGATTGCAATTGAATTGGATCAGGACGCACGCCTGATTACAATTTCGGATAATGGAATTGGCATGTCCCGCGATGAGGTGATAAATAACCTCGGCACCATTGCGCGGTCTGGGACAAAAGAGTTTGTCGGCAAGTTGTCTGGTGACAGTGCGCGCGACTCGCAAATGATCGGCCAGTTTGGCGTTGGTTTCTATTCAAGCTTTATCGTGGCGGATCAGGTCGTTGTTGAAACGCGCCGGGCAGGCGTTCCAGCCGAGCAGGGTGTGCGTTGGACGTCTGATGGCTCAGGCGAATTCAGCATTGAGACGATCGACAAACCAGGGCGGGGAACGTCGATTCAGTTGCACCTGCGTTCACCCGAAGACGACCAGGAAGCCAAGACTGAAATTGATGGTCTACTCAACGACTGGCAGATTCGGAACATCGTGCGCCGCTACTCGGATCACATTTCGCTGCCGATTGAAATGCGTAAGAGTGAGTACGACGAAGAGGCAAAAGAAACCAAGCTCACCGACGAGTGGGAGACGGTTAATCAGGCCAGCGCTCTTTGGGCCCGTAGTAAGAGTGAGCTCAAGTCTGATGACTATCACGCGTTTTACAAGAATCTCAGCCCGGATGGTACTGAGCCCCTGGCATACACCCACAACAGGGTCGAGGGCCGTACCGAATACACCCAGCTTCTGTTTGTGCCAGGCAAGGCACCGTTTGATCTGTGGGATCGCGAGAACCGCCGAGGCATCAAGCTTTACGTGAAGCGGGTTTTCATCATGGATGATGCTCAGAACCTGATGCCGATCTACCTGCGCTTTGTGAAAGGCGTTATTGACTCGGCTGACTTGCCGTTGAACGTCTCACGCGAGTTGTTGCAGGAATCGCGCGACGTTAAGGCTATACGGGAAGGCAGCACCCGACGAGTATTGTCCATGCTGGAAGACCTGGCTGAGAACAAGGCAGATCAATACAAGACTTTCTTTGCAGAGTTCGGACAAGTTCTCAAAGAAGGACTGGGTGAGGACTTTTCTAACGCGGAACGCATTGCCAAGCTACTACGTTTTTCAAGCACACACTCCAGTGCGGACGGTGATGAGCCCACCGTTAGTCTTGCCGACTACGTGAGCCGGATGAAAGAGGGTCAAGAGAAAATCTTCTATGTCACCGGAGATTCTTTGTCTGCCGCCCGCAATAGTCCACACCTTGAAGTGTTCCGCAAGAAAGAAATTGAAGTTTTGCTCCTGGTTGATCGGGTGGACGAATGGATGCTCAACTACCTGACGCAGTTTGATGAGAAAGAGCTTGTATCGGTTGCACGCGGCGATGTCGATCTCAGCAATCTGGGCGAAACCACCGAGGAAGAGACCAAAGCTGTCGAGAAAGCCAGTGATGAGCTGAAGCCGCTCGTCGAAAACCTCCAGAAAGCACTTGGCGAAAAAGTTAAAGAGGTACGAGTGACCAATCGGCTAGTGGACTCAGCATCGTGTCTGGTTTCAGACGAGGGTGAGATCAGTGGCCATCTTGAGCGTTTGCTTAAACAGGCCGGGCAGGCCGGGCCGGAGCGCAAGCCGATTCTTGAGATTAATCCGACTCATCCTATCCTTAAGCATCTTGCTGAACAGCCCAGCGATGTTGACGACTGGTCATCGCTCTTGTTTGATCAGGCCATGCTGGCCGAGGGCGGGTCACTAGAAGATCCTGCCGGCTTTGTGAAGCGCCAAAACGAAATGATGCTGGCCTTGCTCATGAAGGCCGCCTAAGCATTGAGGGATTCGGGCGCTAAGACTCGGCTAACGGGCTTTGCGCCCAAGGTCGATCCCGGCTGCAGGGCGGTCGTGCTGGGTAGTTTTCCCGGCATAGCGTCGCTGCAGGCGGGCGAGTATTATGCTCACCCGCAAAACCTGTTTTGGTCCCTGATTTCTGACGCTTTGAAGACTGACTTAACCGCGGCGCCTTTCCGTGTTCGATACGAACGCCTGCTTGCCCATGGCATTGGGCTTTGGGATGTGTTTGAAACCTGTGAACGTCAGGGTAGCCTTGACCAATCGATTAAGGCGGAGCAGTCTGCCCAGCTGGACCTGCTGCCTGAAATTGCCCCGCGTCTTGAGATGCTGCTGCTAAACGGGCGCAAAGCGCAAGTCGGCGCGCGAAGAGCCTTGTCAAAAGAAAACCGCCAAAAACTCCAACTGATTGATTTGCCCTCGACGAGCCCCGCCAATGCGAGCATTCCCCGCATAGAAAAAAAGCAGGCCTGGGCGGCGGCTCTGAGTCTGGCGATACGGGAATAGGGCGCGCGTGATGAGAATCGAGCCCGTATGAAGTCAGCCCGCAAACCGAAAGACTCGCTCCAGATCAGTGTGTCGGAAGAAAAGGGGATTCGCTACCTGCACTTTGGAACCGAGTGGGTTCAGGGCGCTATGCGGATCAACAAGCCCCACAGACTCGAGCTCGACTATGCGCGACACATGATGTCGTGGTTGTTGTTTGCGCCGCCACCTCAGCAGTTGTTGCAGGTTGGTCTGGGAGCGGGTTCGCTGGCGAAGTTCATCCACCGTTTTTTGCCCGAAACGCATCAAACCATTATCGAAAAAAGTCCAGCTGTCGTGCAAGTTGCACGCTCACAGTTCAACTGCCCACCAGACGACGATCGACTAGACACACTAATCGACGATGGCGAGCTGTTCGTTACGCAGCCACGCCTTAGAAAGACTTTTGAAGTTGCGCTTGTCGATGTGTTCGATGCCTCAGCGCGCGGACCGGTGCTGGATTCAACTGAGTTTTATCAGGCATGTCGAAACGTCTTGGTCCCCGGCGGCGTCATGGTGGTCAATCTTTTTGGCGATGTTCCCAGTTATGGCCGTAACTTTGCCAATATCTGCGAAGCCTTTGACTCGCGTGTGCTGGTGCTTCCGCCAATTGAGGCCGGGAACGTGATTGTCCTGGCGTTTCGTGACCAGCCAGTGGATGCGCCGGAGAACCCCCGCTGGAGTTGGCCTGAGTTGCGCCTGCGTGCTGACGAGATTGATGAGCAATATGGTCTGAATGCCCATGGCTGGGTTAATGGACTCAAGACGACAACCGAGCAAAAACTTTCCCGAGAGCTAATCGTTGCTTAGCAATCACTGGCATGGCAATGGCCGCGACCAGAGGCTTTTCAACTAACCGCTGCCTACTCCGCCTTACCTGTTGCGGCGCCCGTCTGTCCGCTTCCCCATGCTTTTTGTGTCGCTAAAACCTAGTATTTTGGGATGAACGCGCCAGATTTAGCCATCAAACCCGTACTCGGTGAGAAAGACCGTCCGCTCCAGCTGCGTCACCTTGTGCCTGCACTAGAAGCTGACGGACTGATCTCGTCACAGGCGGCAGAAGAAGTTCTTCGATTTGATGGCTTGTCGAGCAGGCCCGAGCATCCGGTTATTTCGCTGGCAAGCCGTCACCTCAAGGCAGCCGACGATGGTAAGGCGCTCGATGTTGAGCGGTTATCGCACTGGCTCGCACGGCGTTTGGACATACGATTCATGCAGATTGATCCGTTGAAGGTTGATCTGTCGCGTATTGCAGAAGTGATGTCCAGCCAGTATGCCGCGCGTCATAAAATTCTGCCGCTGGAAGTGACTCAGAATGCCGTCACCATTGCGACGGCTGAGCCATTCATGCTGGGCTGGAAGACTGAGCTTGAGCATTCACTGAGTAAACGGGTTGATGTGGTGTTTGCCAACCCGAACGATCTAAGCCGGTTCATCGTTGAATTCTTTAGCTTGGCCAAATCGGTACGCGATGCGCAAAGCGCATCGGGTGGTAGTGCGACCAATAACTTTGAGCAACTGGTTGAACTAGGAAAGTCAGGACGCAATGTTGATGCCAACGATGCTCACATCGTTACGATCGTTGATTGGCTCTGGCAATATGCGTTTGAGCAGCGTGCGAGCGATATTCACCTTGAACCCAGGCGCGACATTGGCACGATTCGGTTTCGGATCGATGGCGTATTGCATCACGTCTATCAGGTGCCACCGCAGGTTATGAGTGCGATGGTCAGCCGCATCAAGCTGCTCGGTCGCATGGACGTGGTCGAGAAACGCCGTCCACAAGACGGTCGAATTAAAACCCGCATGGCCGATCAACGCGAGATTGAGTTGCGACTGTCGACGCTGCCAACAGCGTTTGGCGAAAAACTCGTCATGCGTATTTTCGATCCAGACGTATTAGTGCGCTCCTTCAGCGAATTGGGTTTCTCGACGCAGGAGCTTGCGCAGTGGCAGCAGATGACCTCAAGCCCGAATGGCATTGTTCTGGTCACCGGGCCGACCGGGTCGGGTAAGACGACCACGCTGTATTCCTCACTAAAGCAATTGGCCACAGACGAGGTCAATGTTTGTACTGTTGAAGATCCGATCGAAATGATCGACCCGGCCCTGAATCAAACTCAGGTGCAGTCATCAATTGATCTAACGTTTGCTGCCGGTGTTCGCGCATTGATGCGCCAGGATCCGGATATCGTCATGATTGGTGAAATTCGCGACCTCGAAACTGCGGAGATGGCTACTCAGGCGGCGCTCACAGGGCACCTGGTTTTGAGTACCCTGCATACGAATGACGCGCCCTCGGCGGTGACACGCCTGGTTGAACTCGGTATCCCCGGCTACTTGCTTAACGCCACACTCGTGGGCGTGCTGGCGCAGCGGCTCGTGAGAACCCTTTGCCCCTCGTGCAAAACACTTGAAGAAAAAGTGCCCTCTGACAGATGGTCAGCCTTAATCAACCCCTTCAGTGCGCCGGAGCCCAAAGGCATCTATCGACCAGTCGGGTGTCTGGAATGCCGCATGACGGGTTACCGTGGACGTGCTGGCCTATACGAACTGCTTTCGGTAGATGACCGCATCCGCGAAGAATTAGCAGTCGAGCAGCCAAACCTAGACCGTATTAGGCGACGTGCAATGAAAGGTGGCATGAAGCCTCTCAGGCTAGCAGGAGCGCAAAAAATCGCCGCGGGCGTGACAACCTTCGATGAAGTCTTAAAAGTAGCGCCATCGGTTTAGTTGACCGTTACCAAAGGCGGGGTGAGCGCTAGACTCAAAAAATCACACGACGAATCGATCTTTGTCCGGCATGTGAGCCGGCAGCGCCCGCTGCAATGTCCGTGCAGTGCTGATAACGTAGGTGTCGTCAGGCGGTGGGTAGCACAGCGCTGACTTCAGATACGAACTAATCTCTGGCCGCTTTGTAATCAGCTCACAATGCTTGCTAAGTAGCGGGTAGTCAGACAACAGAGATACTTCGATCTCGCGATATGAGTGGGTGGCCTGCGCCAGCACCACGTCGGCGAAGCTCAGACGTTCGCCAGCGACATACCCGGTCTCGTTGCTTCTCAAGCGGTCTTCAAAGCGAGGGCCGAATTTGCTCACCCGTAGTGCCAAGGCTAGGAGCGCTTCTTCGCGTGTCGCCATAAACGCAGCCTGCATGGCAGTCTCAGCAAAATCGGCAGCGGCACCGGCCACCATGTCGCACCACATGGCTTCAACAGGTGTATCGCCGTAGAGGTTGCCTCGCCTTGCGAGAAATCGAATGAGCGCTGAAGACTGGCTGAGGCACAAGCCGTCGATTTCCAAGAGCGGAATTTGATCAAACGGCAGCTTACCGCTGGATCGCAGAGCGGCCAGTGCCCCTGGTGTTTCGAGTGGCAAGTTCTCGAACGGAATGCCAGTGGCGGCTAACATCCAGCGCGTTGTTTCTGCACGTCCGCGGCCAGCGAAATAATGCAGTCTGGCTGTTGGTCCGGCAGTCATACGTGCTTACTTGACCAGTTCACGCATGGCTTTCTCGAGCCCCGCCAATGTGATTGGGTACATTCTTTGCGACATGAGCTGCTGAATCACAGAGATAGACTGGCGGTACTGCCAGACCCCTTCAGGCTCAGGATTTAGCCAGGCGAACTTGGGGAATTTTTCAACCATGCGGCGTAGCCAAATGGCGCCTGCTTCTTCATTGTTGTATTCAACTGAGCCGCCAGGCTGCAGGATTTCATATGGGCTCATGGTGGCATCACCCACGAAAATCAGCCGGTAGTCGTTGTTGAATTTTCTGATGATGTCCCAGGTGCTCGTGCGTTCGGCGTGGCGTCGCCGGTTGTTCTTCCAGACATGGTCATAGAGACAATTATGGAAGTAGTAAAACTCCATATTCTTGAACTCTGACTTGGCGGCTGAAAACAATTCTTCGGTACGCTTGATGTGATCGTCCATCGTGCCGCCGACATCCAGCAACATCAGCACTTTGACGTTGTTATGCCGCTCCGGCACCATCCGGATGTCCAGAAACCCGGCATTGCGCGCGGTACTCGCGATGGTGTCGTCCAGGTCCAGTTCTTCCTCGGCGCCTTCGCGGGCAAATTTTCGGAGGCGGCGCAACGCGAGTTTGATGTTGCGAGTGCCCAGTTCAACCTGATCGTCGTAGTCTCTATAGGCTCGCTGCTCCCAGACCTTGACCGCTGTGCGGTTGCCGGCGCTAGGCCCCCCCACTCGAATGCCCTCAGGGTTATAGCCGCCATTGCCAAATGGCGAGGTGCCATTCGTGCCAATCCATTTGCTGCCGCCCTCATGGCGGTCTTTTTGCTCTTCGAGTAGCTCCTTGAGGCGTTCCATGAGCTTGTCTAGACCGCCCATGGCTTCAATCGCGGCTTTTTCTTCAGCGGTGAACTCACGCGTGAATTGGCGCTTGAGCCATTCCTCGGCTAGATCGGGATTGGTCAGTTCGACTTTTTCGACACCTTTGAAGTACACGCCAAACGCTCGGTCGAACTTGTCAAAGTTGCGCTCATCTTTCACTAGGCTTGCTCTGGAAAGCAGGTAGAAATCATCGATCGACTGACCAATAACGTCTTTTTTCAAGCCTTCAAGTAGCGTCAGATACTCATTGATTGAGACGGGAAGTTTTGCCTGTCTCAGGTGCAAAAAGAAGTCGATCAGCATAGGATGGCTCCGGCCGAAAGTGAGCGCAAGCGGAAAGTGCTTATGGCGGTCATGCAGGATTCCATGAAAGCCGCAGACCGACGACACCGATGACGATCAGACAGATGCTAATAAATTTCAGCATCGTGAACGGCTCCTTGAAAAAATAGTAGCCAATCACCGCTGTCGCGGCTGTGCCCACACCAGACCAGATGGCGTAGGTCAGGGACAAGTCGAGCTTTTTTAAAGCCAGCGTGTTGAAGAAAAACGCAATGCCAAAACACACAAACATCGCGATCGAAGGGATCAGGCGGGTAAAGCCATGAGACAGCTTCATCGACGTTGTCCCAATCATCTCGAAGATGATCGCAATACCCAGGTGTACCCAATGCATAAATACTCCGCCTAGCGGTTACGTTGAGCCATGTAAACCAGGCGCTCAAATAATTGCACGTCTTGTTCGTTCTTCAGCAATGCACCGTGTAGCGGCGGAATGGCCTTTTTGCCATCCGGGTTCTGTAGCGCTTCCAGTGGAATGTCTTCGGCCATGAGCAGGCGCAACCAATCGATCAGTTCTGATGTGGATGGCTTTTTCTTCAGGCCGGGCAACTCTCGCATCTGAAAGAACGAGTCCATGGCTGCCGAGACCAGATCTTTCTTGATGTTTGGATGATGGACATCGACGATTTCTTTCATCGTGTCCCGATCCGGGAATTGAATATAGTGGAAGAAGCAACGGCGCAGGAATGCGTCGGGCAGCTCTTTTTCATTGTTTGAGGTGATCATCACAATCGGGCGTTGCTTGGCCTTGATGAGTTCACGGGTCTCGTAGACATAGAACTCCATGCGATCCAGCTCACGAAGCAGATCGTTCGGAAACTCGATGTCGGCCTTGTCGACCTCGTCAATCAGGAGAACCACGGGTTCATCAGACTCAAATGCCTGCCATAGAACACCCTTGACGATGTAGTTGTGGATGTCCTTGACCCGCTCATCGCCGAGCTGCGAGTCTCGCAGGCGCGAAACCGCGTCGTATTCGTACAGACCTTGTTGGGCCTTTGTCGTGGACTTCACATGCCACTGCAATAGCGGCATGTTCAGACTTTGTGCCACTTGCTCAGCGAGCATGGTTTTACCGGTGCCTGGCTCGCCCTTAATCAGTAGCGGGCGTTCAAGCGTAATCGCGGCATTGACAGCGAGCTTAAGATCGTCAGTGGCGACGTAGGATTCGGAGCCTTCGAAACGCATGTTTGTTCCAATGTGTCAGTTCAGCGCCGCAGTATACTGGCCTGGTGGCATTGGCGGCTTTACGGCGCTTTTCCCTGTCAGATAAAATCCTCGTATCAGTCACTAACCGGAAAGTCCGAATGCACGCTGTTGTTCAACATAAAAAAAGGGGGCGGGCATTGATCGCGCTGTCTAGCGCCACGCTAAAAGCGACTCTCAAGCTTACTTTGAGTGCTGCTATCGCGGTGGTTTTGTTACCCGCAACTGTTGCATCCGCCCAAGAGATCAAAGGTGATCCTGAAGCGGCCAAGGCCAAAATTTCAATGTGTACCGGTTGCCATGCAATTGCCGGCTATAAGGCCTCATTCCCCACTGTTTACCATGTCCCACTGATAGCCGGGCAGGCAGAGCAATACCTGATTAACGCGCTAACGGCCTACCGAAAGGGTGATCGGGACCATCCGACGATGCGTGGCATTGCCGGCGCACTCACCGATCAGGACATTGCTGACCTGGCTGCCTTCTACTCGCAAGCCGATTAAACCGGACCTAGAATTATGAATACTTCCACTCTCAAGAGCGTCTGCCGCGCGTTGGCCGGCGCATTTGCTCTAGGCTCATTGCTTGCAGCCCCCGTCCATGCCGCAGATATTGCTGCGGGCAAAGAAAAGGCAGCCGTTTGTGCGGCCTGCCATGGAGAAGATGGCAAGACGCCAATCGACCCCTCTTATGCCATCCTGGCGGGCCAGCATCGCGACTACCTCGTGGTCGCTCTAAAGGCCTACCGTTCAGGCGGGCGCAAAAATGCCATCATGGCCGGGCAGGCGGCTGCCTTGTCCAATGACGACATCAACAACCTCGCGGCCTACTATGCGAGCCTTGATGGGCCTTTGAAGATGCGCCGATAGTGGCGGCTGTGGGGTGGTCAGGCCTAAACGCACTAGGCATTAGGCGTTAGACGAGCCCATCAAATGGCAGGCAATCGACTGCCTCGCCACTGGCAACATTGCCCTGATCGTGATGCAACACGATCATGCAATTGGCCTCTGACATAGACCGCAATACGCCCGAGCCTTGCGAGCCTGTAATCGTCACTTGGCTTTGGCCGTTAGGGGCTACCTCAAGGATTCCGCGCTGGTATTCTGTTCGCCCGCTTCGTTTGCGAATGGCGCCGGTAGTCGTAGCGCGAACCAATGGGTCAGGAGCGGTTGTCTGCCCCGCAAGCCGGCAAAGCCCAAGTCGTGCGAAGAAGTAAAACGTCACCATCACCGCGACAGGGTTGCCTGGCAATCCGAAGTACCAGGCGCTGCCGATTTTACCGAAGGCCATCGGCCGACCAGGGCGCATCGCGATTGTCCAGAATCTGACATCCCCAAGCCGCGCCATGATGTCGCGAGTGAAGTCAGCTTCACCAACCGATACGCCCCCTGACGAAATGATCGCGTCAGCGTTTTCGCTTGCATGCCGCACAGCCGTCTCCAGCGCCTCAGGCTGATCTGGAATGACCCCCATATCAATGACATCTGCACCCAGCCTGCGAAGCATGCCGTAAATGGTGTATCTGTTCGAGTCGTAGACCTGGCCTGGCCCGAGCGGCTCGCCAATCGAGCGTAGCTCATCACCGCTTGAGAAAAAAGCGACCCGTACGCGTCGATTTACCGGTAACTCGGCAATGCCGAGCGATGCGATCAGGCCGATATCGGCCGGTGTGAGTCGCTTGCCAGTGAGTAGCGCCGGTTTTCCAGCCGTCAAGTCTTCGCCCCTGTGGCGTCTGTGCTGTCCTGTTTGCTGACCAGCGGGAATACTCACGGTGTCGCCCGACACCTCGACCAACTCCTGTGGCACAACCGTATCTAGACCAGTCGGCATCATGGCGCCGGTCATGATGCGGACACAGGTACCGGGCGCCACATCACCAACAAAGGGCTGGCCGGCCATCGAAGTACCCGTCAAGGTCAAACTGCTGGCGCTGTCGGCCGAGAGATCTGCCCCCCGCATGGCGTAACCATCCATCGCCGAATTGTCGTGCGCCGGTACATTGATCGGGCTCAAAATGTCGAGCGCAAGCGTTCGATCGAGGGCGTCGCGAATTGCAACCGACTCAATCGCCGTGACCGGGCTGATGGCCGTTTGCAGAATCTGCTGAGCCAAATCAACTGCCAGCGCGTCTGGATCATAGCCGGCGAGTTTTTTGGTTATGGCATCAAGGTCAGTAGGATTGTTTTTCAAGAGGCTTCTTCCGAGGCGGCCTAGTCAAGAAACACGGGTGACTGCGGTTGACTAAAGGTTAACTGGATTTGTCTGGGTCCACCCGATCGCTCATCGCACCAGGCTGGTTCCGTTGATAGCGCTCTAGATCTTGCGGCGTATTGATATTTCTGAAGGCAGACTCATCCTCGAAATCAACCCGCGCGATGGATAGCGGCGCGTACCAGGCGTCAATTTTGCGACCCCCGTCTTTCAGAAATCTGGTGAGACCATCAAGCAGCTTCACATTGACGAGTGCGAAAACGGGATGTGCTTGCGTGCCAGTATAGGCAACCGCAAGGTCGTGACTGCCCTCATCAGCAGCGTCGGCAAGGCGCGTAACCAGATCCAATGGCAAGAACGGTGAGTCGCACGGACAGGTTAATAGCCATGGCGTTTGAGCCTCCTGCAAGCCCGCATGCAAACCCGCCAGTGGACCCGCAAAGCCGCTAATCTCATCACTCACCATCGGCAAGTCGAAGGCGTCGAATGCCTGCTTGTCCTGGTTGACATTCAGTACCAGGCTGCCGACCTGCGGCGCGAGCCGCTCAATGACATGCTTGATCATTGGCCTGCCTTCAAAGGATCTAAGCGCCTTGTTGGTGCCGCGACCGTCCTGGCTCATTCGCCTGCCGAGCCCGCCTGCAAGAATCAAACCCGTAATTTGCTCAGCCGCAATCATGCGAGGCTAGTCGAGGTGCCAGCCTCTCGAACAAAGCGCTCAGCCCCCGTAAACAAGAGGTAGTGCTTACCGCGACACCGGCCAAGCATCGTCATGCCGACCCGCTGCGCAATGTCGTGGCCCATCTGGGTAAGGCCCGAGCGAGACACCAGAAACGGAATCTGCATTTGAGCGCACTTGATGACCATCTCAGAGGTCAGACGGCCAGTCGTATAAAACACCTTGTCAGCGCCGGCCACGCGGTTCGCCCACATCCAGCCGGCAATCGCATCAACCGCGTTGTGTCGGCCAACATCTTCAACAAACAGCAAGACGTCACCGCGCGCCTGGCCTGCATTGGCACACAAAGCACAACCATGCACTGCGCCGGCCTGTTTATAGATGGTCTCGTGATGACGAATCTGCTTCATCATGCCCTGCAAAGCAGGTTCGGTGAGTCGAGCGTCGAAGGGCAGGGAGATTTCGTCAATCTCATCCATTAGCCCCCCAAAAACGGTGCCCTGGCCGCAACCGGTTGTGACGGTCTTGTGAGCCAGGCGTTCTTTAATGTCATCCGCCTGCTGGCTCTCCCACAGTGTCACGCCATCTTGCGCCAGCAAGCGTGTTGTGATCGCAACCGACTCTGACTCCCAGTCAACCTGAACTGCGGCAAGCTCGTCTATGCTTGCGATGAGACGCTGATTTCGTAAGTAGCCCAGCGCAAGATATTCCGGCGCCGCGCCAAGCGTCATGAGCGTGACCAGTTCTCGTTTGTCCAGATACAAAGTAAGCGGATGTTCGCCCGCAATCCGGGTGGTGACACGTTCACCAGACTCATTGATCGCTTCGACTTCATGGGTCGAGGGGCGTGGATTATTGGTGAGTTGAAGTGTGTCAGCCGCCAATGTAGGACATCTCTATTTTGCGTTCGCCCGGCGTGTTCGAAGAGCGAAGTTCAGAGTAGCGATCAGATCGATGCTCCCAAAGATGGGCGATTGCTCCCAGAATCTGCTCGTCACTGTAGTCACCCCGAATCAGCGAGCGAAGATCGTGGCCTTCAGTGGCAAATAGACAGGTATATACCCGGCCTTCAGTTGACAAACGCGCACGCGAGCAGTTGCGACAGAAAGGTTGCGTCACCGATGAGATCACCCCAATCTCGCCGCTGCCATCCTGGTAGCGCCAGCGCTCAGCGACCTCGCCCTGATAGTTTGCTTGGGCGACCTCCAAGGGAAATCGCTCATGAAGTCGCCGAACGATTTCGGCGCTGGGCACCACTTCATCCATTTGCCAACCGTTTGATGCTCCGACATCCATGAACTCAATGAAGCGAAGGATGTGTCCGCTATCGCGAAAGTACTCGGCCATCGGGACGATCTGGTCGTCGTTTACACCGCCTTTTACGACCATGTTGACTTTGACCGGGGCAAAGCCATTTTCTGCGGCAGCATCTATTCCGCGCAAAACATCGGCGACGGGAAAGTCCACATCGTTCATCGCTCGAAACACGTCATCATCAAGCGCATCGAGGCTAACAGTAACCCGTTTCAGACCGGCGCTTGCGAGTGCCTTCGCTTTGCGAGCCAACAAGGAAGCGTTGGTGGTCAAAGTGAGATCAAGGGGCTGACCATCAAGCGTTTGAATAGCGGCGAGCTTTTCAATAAGGTGTTCAACGTTTTTACGAAGCAGTGGCTCTCCGCCTGTCAGGCGTACCTTTTGCACGCCATGGGCGACAAACAAGCGCACCACTCGTTCGATCTCTTCAAACGAGAGTAACGACTTCTGGGGGAGGAATTGATAGTCCTTATCGAACACCGACTTTGGCATGCAATAAGTGCAGCGAAAATTGCAGCGATCAGTCACCGATATGCGCAGATCGTGGATTGGCCTGGCCAGGGTATCGGCCAACAAGCCGTCAGGCTTGCTCAGAACCTCGGGAATGACCGGCAAATCTGCCCGATAGCGGGTCTCAGCAATCGGAATAATCCGCTTGGTCATAAGGGTGTCTCGCGCGTCAAGTCTCTTTAGTTGTCCTAAGTTTACCAAGCGGGTAAGCGCTGACCCGCCTGACTCAAGGGCGATCAATCTCGGTGATCAACACCCCGGAGTCAGGTGAATCGTCAAGCAACCAGATTTACGCTAGGTATCGGCACTTTTTCAGGCTGCTGGAGGCGTCCCATCCGTTTCTACCTGCTGAAGTGGCGCTGGCGGTGCAACCGATGCCTTACGACGCACGCGTCGTGGCCTTGGCGCTGCCGGGGCAGGTGCTGGCGCTGGCGCACGGTCAGTTGACGCCGTCTCAATCAGTTGCAAGCCGGCATCTTTAACCACTTCATCCAGATTCGCGGCTGGCGCCTGCGCGGGTGGCGGTACCTCGACAGGTGTCGGTGCTGTTGCCACTTGCTCGGGGGCGACCTCGGTCTTCTCAGCCTGCATCGGCGCAGGGTCAAACGACTCTACCGGTGCCGCGATCTCGGGTGTCGCTGGCGACAAAGCAACCTTAGGGAGTTCTGGTTCAGCGATAACCTCGGGCTCGACGCTCGATTGATCCGAGCCATTTAGCTGCGAAGCTTCCTGAGGCGCGGACTTGGCTTCACCAGTAGCGACTTCGGCGGCGGTTGCCGCAACGGGAGCGACTATCGGCGCCGGGGCAGCCTCTTTCGAATCAGCCACCTCTACCTGAACCGGGGCTGGTTCGGGTGCGGTTTCAACCGTATCGGTAGATGCCTGCGCAACAGACTTCTCGCTAGCGGGCTTTCGGTCTCGGCCGCCGCGCGAGCGCCTTGGCCGGCGCGGTGCCGACTCAGTTGAGTCAGCCGCATCAGTGCTGTCAGCCGAATCGGATCCAGATTCCGGCGTTGTGGAATCAGCCGGCTCCGCCAAAGACTGCTGGTCTTCACCTTCGATCTCATCGGTGCCTGATTCAGTGACGGCATTGTCACGCGAACCACCACGGCGGCCACGCCTGCGGCGGGACCGTTTACGAGGTGCTTCGTCACTGGCAGTCCCGCCCTCAGTTGCAGCTTGTTGTGAAGACTGGTCTTCAGACTGGACAGCGTCCGATGCCTCAGCTGACTCGACGCTTGATGTTGCATCGGCCGCGCTTTCAGAAACTGCAGCGGCCCCCGCTACACCAGCCACGCCTGTGTCGCCTGTTTCGCCGATTGCATCAGCGTTCTCGGCCGCAGTATCGGCTGCGTCCGGGCGACGACGACGGCGACGGCGACGACCATCTTCGCGACCATCATTCTCCGTGCCAGATGCACTAGTCGCTGTTTCGTTCTTTGCGCTTTCACCGTCAGTCGATTGGTTCGCCGCCTTCTGCCGGCCACGCCCGCGTTTGCCATCTGATTCTCTAGGCTTGGCGGCCTTGTCTTCTTTGGCGTCACCAGCAGCATTGGGGCCTGAGCGTCCGCGCCTGGTGCGGCCCGGTGATTCATCATCACGCTTGTTGCGGTTACGGTCGCGGCCACGACCGCCCCGTGCGGGTTTGGACTCTGAGTCGCTGGTGGTGCTCGGCGCGCGAGTGGCTTTCTCGGCAGGCGCGCCTGCTTCCGCTTCATTGGCCGCACTACCACTGAGCCAGCCAAACAAACGACCAAACAATCCGGTCTTTTGGGCGCCTGCTATTGCGGCACCTGCCGCGACGGTACCAGCGACTGCAGCGGCCGGTTTTTCAATATGTTTGGGCGCCGGGGAGTCTGGGGTAATGCCCTTGACTTTGGCTTCCTGACGCGGCTTGACGGTTTCAGCTCTTCGTTCCAGATAGCCCTCGTCAGTCGACGGAGCGTCTGAAACTTCGTAGCTACTGCGATAAGTCGCCAGGCGCTCGTCATCGTGGCGCAGTCTTTCGAGCTTGTGGTGCGGCGTTTCCAAGTACTTGTTCGGAATCAGCACGATCTCGACTTTCGTGCGAGCCTCAAGCTTGGCAATCTCAGCGCGTTTTTCGTTCAAGAGATAAGTAGCAACCTCAACCGGCACCTGCGCATAGATGGCAGCGGTGTTCTCCTTCATCGATTCTTCCTGGATAACGCGCAATACCTGAAGCGCGGAAGATTCAATGTCGCGGATCACGCCGGTCCCGGTACAGCGTGGGCAGGTAATGTGTGTGCCTTCATTGAGGGCAGGGCGAATACGCTGGCGAGACAATTCCATCAGTCCGAAGCGGCTGATCTTGCCTGCTTGTACGCGGGCGCGGTCAAGGTGCAGGGCGTCTTTCAAGCGCTGCTCAACCTCGCGCTGGTTCCGGCTGACCTCCATATCGATAAAGTCGATGACGATCAGTCCGCCCAAATCGCGCAGTCGCATCTGGCGGGCAGCTTCATCGGCGGCCTCAAGATTTGTGCGCTGCGCTGTTTCCTCGATGTCGGAGCCGCGTGTTGCACGGGCCGAGTTCACGTCGATTGCCACCAATGCCTCGGTATGATCAATCACGATTGATCCGCCGGAGGGCAGGGGAACATTGCGCGAGTACGCGGTTTCGATCTGGTGTTCGATCTGGAAGCGCGAGTAAAGCGGCGTGTCATCCACATAGCGCTTAACCCGACTTTCCATGTCTGGCATCACATGAGCCATGAACTGGCAGGCCTGAGCATAGATATCGTCCGTATCAATGAGCAATTCACCGATATCGGGCGAGAAGTAGTCGCGGATCGCCCTGATGACCAGACTGCTTTCCTGATAGATCAGGAACGGCCCGGCCGACGAGCCGGCGGCCCCTTCAACTGCGGTCCAGAGTTGCAGCAGATAGTTCAGATCCCATTGCAGCTCTTCAGACGAGCGTCCTATGCCTGCTGTGCGGGCAATCAGGCTCATCCCGTTGGGATACTCAAGCTGATCCATCGTCTCGCGAAGTTCCTGCCGATCCTCACCTTCTACGCGGCGGGAAACACCACCGCCTCGAGGGTTGTTGGGCATCAGGACAAGGTAGCGGCCAGCCAGTGAGATAAACGTGGTCAGGGCCGCGCCCTTGCTGCCGCGCTCTTCTTTATCAACCTGAACAATGATGTCCTGCCCTTCGGTCAGGGCATCTTGAATGCGGGCCTTCGAGACTTCGGTACCGGCCTTGAAATAGGACTTGGATATTTCCTTGAACGGCAGGAAGCCGTGACGCTCTTCGCCGTAGTTAACGAAACACGCCTCGAGGCTAGGCTCAATGCGAGTGATAACACCCTTGTAGATGTTGCTCTTGCGGGACTCTCGTCCAGCCGTTTCGATATCGATGTCGATTAGTTTCTGCCCATCGACAATGGCAACCCTCAGCTCTTCGGCATGAGTGGCGTTGAACAGCATTCGCTTCATTCGAATGACTCCATGCGCAAGATGCGTGGCCTGCGCACAGCCAGCGAAAAACGAACAGCGACTTCAGTCTCGCCAAACCATAATTAACCCGCAGGTGGCAGATCGGGCCAGCCGTCGTCCATGCAATCAAGCCTTTTAGGCGACCGGTAGGTCTGCCCTGGGTACTTGATGGGACTTCGGTGGTTGCCAAACATCATGCTGGTCAATGGAGCCTGGTGTCGAGTGGTAAACCGTGCCGCTCGAGGCGACAGGTGAGCTGTTTGTTTCCGTCATCGGCGCCCTAAAGCACCGATCGCGTGATTGAAATTCTTTCCTTCGAAACTGCGCCAAACAATTGGCGTCAGCGGTTATGGCTGAATTCAGCAGTAAGGCTCTCAAACTGGAACGCGTTGTAAAGCGTATCGGGCCCATCCGGCCCCAGCCAGGTCGTGTGATAATCACGCCTTGCCGATGAGGGAGATTCCTGCTTGATTCAGTCGTCCTGGCCTGACTCGACTAAAACCCCTGAGGCGGACGTCATGAAAATGGCGACAGGCCGAGTGGAGGTCTAGCGTTGAGGGCCGGGCTTTGTTTTTCCAAAACCTCCGCGTGAGTATACCAACCCGGGCGCTAGTGCGGGGCGACAGCACTTGATCCGCGCTTACGGCACACTCGTTCTGCCGGCCCCGCTAACTCAAAGTTTCCCTTTTGTCGGGTTTTCGGCAAAGAAAACCCTGCTTCGTTGACCTATGAGCTCTGTTGTTTCCACCCATCAAGTCCGACTCGAAACAGTTGACGAGGCCAGCGACGGTCAGCGCCTGGACAATTTTCTGGCCAAGATATGCCGTGGCGTTCCCAAGAGCCATCTTTACCAACTGATCCGAAGCGGTCAGGTGCGGGTAAACAAGGGCAGGGCGCAGGCCGACACCCGCCTGGCGCTTGGCGATGCAGTGCGAATACCCCCAATCCGTACCCGAGACAAGCCTGCCAGCGCGGACTCTCCCATGCGGCAACGCAGCCTGGCCGATCTCGGCGGACAATTGCCCGTGGTGCATGAGGACGACTCAATTCTCGTCATTGACAAGCCGCCAGGCACGGCAGCCCACGGCGGGAGCGGTGTGTCGTCGGGCGTCATCGAGCGACTCAGGGCGACTCGCCCCGAGGCCCGCTTTCTTGAATTGGCCCATCGCCTTGACCGAGATACATCAGGCTTGTTGATGCTGGCCAAGACCCGACCAGCCTTGCGTCGACTGCACGATCTGTTGCGGTCTCATAAGGTTCAAAAGCGTTATGTCGCAATCTGCCTTGGGAAAGTACCCAAGCGTCAAAAGACGATTCGCCTGCCCTTGAGTCGAATTGAGCGGCCCGGTGGCGACCGGGCGGTAGTAGTGGATGCCGCTGGCAAAAGTGCGCTCACGGAAGTGACTGGATTGGCGTCGGAACAGCGCCGCTCAATCGGTATGCTGAGCCTAGTCAGCGTTCGGCTTGAAACCGGACGCACCCATCAGATCCGGGTCCACTTAGCAGCTAATGATTTTCCGTTGTTGGGCGATAGCCGCTACGGGCGATTTGATATCAATCGCAGAGCCGCGCAACAGGGTTTTGCACGGATGTACCTGCATGCACGCGATCTCGTGTTTCCTCATCCGGTATTAGGCCACCGGATGAGCTTGCGGTCAGACTGGCCGGCATCGTTCGCCGCCTTATTTGATGAGCCCGACGATGACTCGCATCGCCATGCCTGGACTAGCCATGAGGAAAACAAATGAGCGCACCCGTTGAACTGGTCGTGTTTGATTGGGACGGCACGCTGATGGATTCGACCGGTGCAATTGCGAGTGCGATTCGAGCCGCCGCAGTAGACCTTGGTCTCAGAGAGCCCAGTCAGGCTGAGGCATCCGCTGTCATCGGCCTGGGATTATCAGACGCACTGCACCAGTGTGTACCGGATTTGCGCGCTGATCAGATCGCAGCGTTCACGGATCGCTATCGGTTGCATTACATGGCGGTTGACCCTGAGCTCCAAGCATTTGAAGGCGTTGAAGCCATGCTCACCGGCTTAACGGCGAGCCCAGTGCCGGCGGCGGTGGCAACTGGCAAATCCCGCTCAGGGCTCAACAGAGTGCTGGATGCAATGGCTTGGCGGCGTCACTTTATCTCCACACGTTGTGCCGACGAGGGCACTCCGAAGCCTCACCCCTGGATGCTCAATGATCTGATTGAAGAAATCGGCGTGTCGCCAGAAAAAACATTAATGATTGGTGACACTACTCATGACCTCGGCATGGCGCGGGCCGCAGGGGTGCGGGCAATAGGTGTCACTTACGGCGCGCATCCCCACGAGCTGCTCAAAACCGAGCCGAGTATCTGCCTGGTTGATTCGGTCGCCGAGCTCACCGAAGTCGTTGGCCGTGAAACGGGCATCGACTTCAGTGGTGTGTACGGAGATGCTCGATAAATGGCTAACGAGGCGCTGGGCGATTGGGTGCTCGCAGGGTCCATATCTGCGCTGACCGATGCGGGCGAGGGACTAAGGTTCGATCTGCCCGGAATTGGGCAACGAAAAGATGGCTCACAGCAGACTGAACCCGCGTTCGTTATCCAGGCTGATGGCCATGTGTATGGCTACTTAAACCGGTGTGGGCATGTGCCAGTTGAACTGGATTGGCCTGAAGGACAGTTCTTTGACGACGGTGCGGTTTTCATCGTCTGTGCAACACATGGCGCAACTTATAGCCCTCAAAGTGGCGCCTGTCTGGGTGGCCCATGCGCCGGTCGCGGTCTGGTAAAGCTCGACATCAAGATTGAGCAAGATCAGATATGGGCTCGCTTGCCAACCAGTGCTTAGATGGACGATTCGTCCTGATGCTTAAACGGAGTGTTTTTTAATGAGTGATTTTCTAAACGACCCGCCTGGTGGGGAAAGTATTCACCGGCCAACCGAAAGTCGAGCGCCGCAATCAGCTGGGTCTGCCTCAGGCGGTCAGCGGTGGGAGCAATCCGTTCTCGAAAAAATGGCCTTGGGCCTGGTTAAAGAGCAGCGGGCCGCGCGTCGCTGGGGCATCTTCTTTAAGTTGGTTTTTCTAGCCTACCTGCTTGGCGCAACAGCCTTCGCCATTAGTTGGTATGCGAAAGACGCCGTCATGCCGGAGGGCGATGTCACCAATAAACACACCGCATTGGTGAGCATCAAAGGCGTAATTGATGCAGAAGGCGACAACAGCGCTGCGATAGTAAATAGGTCTTTGCGGGCAGCATTCAAAGATAAAAGCACTGCCGGTGTCGTCCTGAAGATCAATAGCCCCGGTGGTTCCCCGGTCCAAAGTGGTTTGATTTATCGAGAAATAAAGAAACTCAGAGAAGAGTATCCAGATATTCGTTTAATAGCCGTGGTCGAAGAAGTTTGTGCCTCAGGTGGGTATTACGTCGCAGCGGCGGCCGATGAGATCCATGTCGACCAGGCGAGCATGATCGGCTCAATCGGCGTGCTCATCAACGGGTTTGGTTTTACCGGCACGATGCAAAAACTAGGCGTCGAGCGTCGGCTATTCACTGCCGGCTCGAACAAGGGATTTCTTGATCCTTTTGCGCCGGTCGCACCTGAGCAGCGAGATCACGTTCAAACTCTGCTGGCGGACATTCATACCCAGTTTATTGACTCGGTCAAAGAAGGTCGCGGCGACAAACTCAAAGCATCGGATGAAGTCTTTTCCGGGCTCGTCTGGACGGGCGCGCAGTCGATTGAACTGGGGCTAGCCGACAAGCTGGGTTCGGTTTCGCTTGTAGCTGAGGGCGAGTTCAATGCTGAAAAGGTTGTGAATTTCAGTCGCAAAAAGTCGCTGGCTGAGCGGTTTGCTAAACGTCTCGGCGTTCACTTTGGAGAAGCGTTTGCTGCCGGATTTGGCGCATCCTTGAGCGGGACCCAGTGGCGATAGTCAAATCCCTCGCGTTATGACCACGACCGGACTAAGCAGGGGTGTTCAAGCGGGTGCCAGTACCTCATGACCAAACTCATCGAGCATCTGGCAAACCGCAATCAGGGGCAACCCGATCAAAGCCGTTGGATCGTCACTTTGAACGCGCTCGAGTAGCGCGATGCCAAGTCCTTCACTCTTGGCTGAGCCGGCGCAATCGTATGGTTTTTCGGCACGAAGGTAAGCCTCTATCTGCGAGTCCGTCAGCGAGCGAAACCTGACGGTTGTACGGACGGTCTGCGTTCGGACCGTGCCCGTCCTAGAGGCCATAATTGCGACCGCTGTGAAGAAGGTCATTTCTTGACCAGATGCTTGGCGTAGCTGAGCAGTCGCCTTTTCGTGGGTGCCCGGTTTACTAATAACAGCTAGACCATCGAGCGTGGCCGTTTGATCAGAGCCAATAATTAAGGCATCGTGGACAGGCAACTCAGGTAAGCGCGTAGGTAATTGCTTTGACACAGCCTGTGCCTTTGCTAGTGCCAAACGAGAGGCGAGCGTGTCGGGGGGCTCACCGGGCAGAGCAGTTTCTTCCACCTCAGGGCTCAGTGTTTCAAATGGGCGACCGAGTCGCAGAAGAAGTTCGCGTCGGTAGGGGGAAGTAGATGCCAAAACAATCATAATCTGGTGCCAATTAGCGAGGGACTCGTAATATAGGCGCCTGAGCGCCTTAAGCGTAGACCTCTATGACCTCTAAATCTGATCAAGCAAATCAAGTAGTCCGATCTGGCCCAGGCGCTGCTAACCCTACACCAGGGCAGCTACGTGCCTGCGACCCCCGAATGCTTGCCAGACAGGGTCAACATTGGCGCGGCGAGCTTAGAGCGGATTCGCTAGAGCGCCTCATGACCGCGCTTGTTGATGCTGAAGGCCCCGCACAATGGCAGGCAAGTTTCAATGAACGCCTGCAAAGCGATCACACGACGACCATCTGGATGACGCTCACCTTCAAGCTGAAAGCGCAGATCGCTTGTGGCCTGTGCGCAGAACCCCTTGCGTTAACCCTGGACGAAACGCGGGTGTTTTCGTTTGCCGAGAACGAAGACGAAGCCACCGATCTCGACGAGCAGGCATCGGAACATGACGTTCTCGTGGCAGACCCGAAATTCGATTTAGGGGCCCTCATAGAGGACGAGCTGATTCTGTCGCTGCCGGTACTGCCCAGACATCAAGATTGCAGTGATCTTGCCGCAGAGCAAGACATGGCGAGCCCCGCGGATTTCCCGGTTGATTCGGGCAGCCAACAGCAAGCTCAGCGGCCATTCGCGGACCTTGCCAGCCAGATGGCCGCGGCAGGGAGAAAACCTGAGGGCCGTAAAGAACAAGACAAGACAAATAGAGGCGGAAACGTGAGGGGGGACGGCCCGGACGAAAAGAGCGGGTAGGGCCGGTACAAAGACGCCTGAGTTGTAAAGTCGGCCAAATGGCAACTCTTTTAGTGTCGCTTACTCAAGCGCACTCTCGTTGCGATCCGTGCAACGCAAGCAACTGACAAGGATTGGTCTTGTTGCAAGTGGCTGTTACAATGCGCGATTAACTTATTCGACGCCAGGCCCTGCCTGGCCAGTAGATCTTAGACCTAGAGGGTCCGACATGGCCGTACAGCAAAACAAGCGCTCACCGTCACAACGCAACATGCGCCGGGCGCACGACGGGGCAACAGATGCCCCCTTGGCCGTTGAGCCGACAACAGGTGAAATTCACCGCCGTCACCACATAAGCCCCACTGGGTACTATCGCGGTAAGAAAGTTGTGCAGACAAAGGCCGATGACTAAACGGGCCGATAACTAAACGGGCCGACGGCTAAAAGCGCCGACGATTGAAAGCGCGACTGAGATTAAAAGGCGTTTTGGCAGAGGCTGATTGCTGGGGACTTCTTGATCGACACGCACGCGCAATGCCCCGGGGTGGTGCCTGAAGGCTGCGGCAAACCAGGCTTAAGAACATATCGGCGGTGCCTCAATTCGGTGGCCGCACAAAATAAATCGCGATGCTCCCGGGTTGTTATCGGGGAAGCGGCCCTCAATTGAAGCTAGTTGGTACTGTTTGATCCAAACGAGACCCAGGCCCATGTCAGTGTTTTGCCCCTCCGAACCACCTCGCGATACCCTTGCGCGCGCTTGCGCCGGGCATTCCTGATAGGCACGCGGATCTGCCAGTGACTATTACGATTGCAGTTGACTGCATGGGTGGGGACCACGGACCAACTGTTACGGTTCCGGCGGCCATAGCCTTTTTGAAGCGAACGGGCGACGCGCGCCTGCTGCTGGTCGGACGCGAGCCGGAGATCGAGAAAAGTCTTACGCAGACAAAAATCGATGCTTCGCTTCGGGCCAGAATCGAGATTGAGCATACCGATGAGGTCGTCGAGATGGATGATCCGCCTGCCGTGGCGCTGAGATCCAAGAAGCGGTCCTCCATGCGGCTCGCGCTGCAAGCCGTTCGCGATGAAAAAGCCCAGGCCTGTGTCAGCGCAGGCAATACGGGCGCACTCATGGCTATCTCGCGCTTCGTGCTGAAGATGTTATCGGGAATTGAACGCCCGGCAATTGCTACCCAATTGCCTCACCGTCATAACGGCACAACGACCATGCTTGATTTGGGTGCCAATGTCGATTGCGAGCCATCGCATCTTCTACAGTTTGGCCTGATGGGAAGCGCCCTGGTGACTGCATTGGATGACAAGCCGCAACCCTCTGTTGGCCTGCTCAATATCGGTGAAGAGGTAATCAAAGGCAACGATACCGTTAAGCAAGCTGGTTCACTGCTCGCTTCGTCGGGCCTGAACTTTTACGGCAACGTTGAAGGCAATGACATCTACACAGGCGTTGTCGACGTGATCGTTTGTGACGGGTTTGTTGGTAATGTCGCGCTCAAGACCTCAGAAGGGCTCGCACAAATGCTCGCCAGTTTCATCCGTGAAGAATTCACACGGCATCCATTGACTCGCTTGATGGCGCTCTTTTCTTTTCCGGTGTTAAGACGGTTTAAGCGGCGCGTAGACCATCGTCGATACAACGGCGCGGCGTTGGTTGGGCTTCGTGGCGTTGTCTTCAAAAGCCACGGCTCCGCAGATCCTTTGGCGTTTGAATCGGCAATCGAACGAGCCCATCACGCCGCCGGCAATCGCCTGGTTGAGCGAATCAGCGAGACCCTTGAAGCGGTACAGAAGGCAGAAGCCGCCGCACAGCCTAATCAAGCTGCCCTGACTGCGGTTACGCCATGACCAGGACAAGCAAGATTATCGGAACCGGATCGGTTCTACCGGGCGAAGCCATTTCTAATGATGAACTGGCCGCGAGGCTCGCTAAACAAGGTATTGAAACCTCCGATGAATGGATAGTTGCGCGAACTGGCATCCGCCAGCGATATTTTGTAGACAATCAAACCACTAGCGATCTGGCAACCGAGGCCGCGCGCAATGCACTTAGCAATGCTTCGATCAATGCTGAAGCAGTTGATCTCATCATTGTGGCTACCTCAACGCCTGATTGGATCTTTCCGAGTACGGCCTGCTTGGTGCAGCGGAATCTTGGCGTGGCAGGTGGTGCAGCTTTTGATGTACAGGCTGTGTGCTCAGGGTTCGTCTATGCAGTCGCCAATGCGGACGCGCTGATTAAGGCAGGAGTTGCCAAGACGGCGCTTGTGATTGGGGCAGAGACTTTCTCTGGCATTCTCGACTACACCGATAGAACGACTTGCGTATTGTTTGGCGATGGCGCTGGCGCCGTTGTCCTGACAGCCGACGATGGGCCTGGCGGCGTTCTGGCATCTCGTTTGCATGCCGACGGCAAATACGAAAATATTCTTAGAACACCGGGATGTGTTGTGGGCGGTGAAGTAACGGGCCACCCGTTTCTGACCATGGATGGTCAGGCAGTCTTCAAGTTGGCCGTCGGCGTTCTGAATGCCGTTGCTCGCGAAGTTCTCGAAGTGGCTGGGCGTGAAGTGAATGATTGCGACTGGCTCATTCCTCATCAAGCCAATGTGCGCATTCTGAATGCCACCGCCCGCCGAATGGGCTTACCTGCCGAGCGCGTTATCGTGACAGTCGATGCCCATGCCAATACGTCAGCCGCATCGGTTCCATTGGCACTTGATGTCGCCCGTCGCGACGGGCGCATCAAGGCCGGGCATCTGGTGATGCTGCAAGGGGTTGGCGGCGGCTTCACCTGGGGTGCAAATCTAGTGGAGATGACATGACAAAACTGGCCTGCGTCTTTCCTGGTCAGGGGTCTCAATCAGTCGGCATGCTGGCAGACTTCAGAACATTGCCAGCCGTATCGTCACTATTTGAACTTGCTGATAACGCGCTGGGTGAGCCTCACTTGTCGACGCTGGTTTCAGATGGGCCGGCTGAATCGCTCGCGCTCACAACGAATACGCAGCCGGCAATGCTGGTCGCCGGACTTGCCTGCTACCGAGCCTGGCTTGCCGCGGGCGGGCGAGCTGCAGACATGGTCGCAGGGCATAGCCTTGGTGAGTACACCGCATTGGTCGCCGCTAATGTGTTGTCCGATGAAGCCGCGATTCGATTGACCCGTATCCGAGCCGACGCGATGCAATCAGCGGTGCCCGTCGGGGTCGGCTCGATGGCTGCGATTCTCGGACTTGGTGATGATGTTGTTCAGCGGGTATGCGACGAAGCAAGTGATGCCTCAAAAGACAGTGTCGTGGCACCGGCGAACTTCAATGCTCCAGCGCAGGTTGTAATCGCCGGTCATGCAGATGCTGTCGAGCGCGCTTGCGCGTTGGCAAAGGAAAACGGTGCCAAGCGGGCGTTGCCTCTGGCTGTCTCCGCGCCCTTTCATTCGGCTTTGCTCAAACCTGCTGGCGATCGACTAAAAGCAGCACTTGAGTCTATTGAGCTGAAGCCACCAGCGGTACCGCTTATCAACAACGTTGACGTCGCCGTTAACCAAGCTCCTGGAGACATTGTCGACGCGCTGGTGCGCCAGGCTTACAGTCCGGTGCGTTGGGTTGAGTGTGTGCGTAAGATGCAGGATATGGGTGCCACCCACGTGATCGAGTTTGGCCCGGGCAAAGTGCTTTCGGGCCTCGTGGGCAGAATTGATCGTTCAATTAAATCTGTATGTGTGCACGATCAGGCCTCGTTGGATGCAGCGCTTGAGATATTCGCGTGAGCCAATATGGCAACGCACAATGACTAACGCTAGGATTTGAGTCAATGAAACTTGACGGACAAGTTGCGCTCGTAACAGGTGCCTCCAGAGGCATTGGCAGAGCAATTGCGATGACGCTTGGCCAAGCTGGTGCTCATGTGGTGGGAACGGCAACCAGTCAGGCCGGCGCCGATGCGATTGGCGCAGCGCTGGCAGACAGCAACATCAAGGGGCGGGGCGCGGTGCTCGACGTGACCGATGCCCAGGCTTGCGAAGCATTGATGGCCCAACTTGCCCAACAGGACGGCATCATTGCCATCCTCGTGAACAATGCCGGCATCACGCGCGACACTTTGGCCATGCGAATGAAGCCTGCTGATTGGTCGGCTGTGCTTGACACGAATTTGAGCGCTGTTTTCCGGATGAGTCAGTTGGCCATTAAGCCCATGATGAAAGCGCGCTACGGCCGAATTATCAACGTCACCTCAGTGGTCGGTGCCTCTGGTAATGCAGGCCAGGCTAACTACGCTGCGGCCAAGGCCGGTGTTGCAGGCATGGCTCGCTCGCTTGGCCGAGAATTGGGCAGCCGACAAATCACCGTCAATTGTGTTGCGCCCGGATTTATAGACACTGATATGACGAGCGAGTTACCAGAAGCCCAGCGAGAAGCCTTGATGGCACAAATTCCTGCCCAGCGGCTGGGTAAGCCCGAAGAGATCGCCGCAGCGGTGGGCTTTCTTGCCAGTCCGGAAGCGGCCTACATAACAGGCGCAACCCTGCATGTAAACGGTGGGATGTACATGGAATAGTGGCAGAATCCGGGGCGGGGGCAGGCTTGCTAGAATTTGCCGGCGTACCGAATCCGAGACATCCTGGACAGTGGATTGATCTGACTCTGAGAATCTTCGCTGCTGACCGCTTAGAATCAAGAAACGTTCGAATAACTTACGGTGGCTCGTTTGACCGACCACCAGACTCACAACCTGTGGAGAAAGCAATGGAAGATATTGAAGTCCGCGTCAAAAAGATTGTCGCTGAGCAGTTGGGCGTGAATGAGGCCGACGTGAAGACCGAATCAGCTTTTGTTGACGATCTTGGCGCTGACTCGTTGGACACTGTTGAGTTGGTTATGGCACTGGAAGACGAGTTCGATACCGAAATTCCAGACGAGCAAGCCGAAAAAATCACAACGGTTCAACAAGCCATTGATTACGTCAAGGCTCAATCAAAGGCCTAAACGTGAGCAAACGCAGGGTTGTTGTCACAGGACTGGGTATTGTGAGTCCTGTTGGAAACAGTATCGATGCCGCCTGGACGAATATTGTTGCTGGCAAGAGCGGCATTGCCAAAGTCTCTCGGTTTGATGCTTCCGGGATGTCCACCAGTATCGCTGGCGAGGTCAAAGACTTTGACTCGTCGCTTTACATGGCCTCGAAGGAAGCCCGCCACTTTGATACGTTTGTGCACTACGGCATAGCTGCTTCTACGGATGCCGTGCGAGATAGTGGACTGGAGATAGACGAAAGAATTGCCGAACGTGTTGGCGCGATGGTGGGGTCTGGTATCGGCGGGCTGCCGATGATCGAAAAAACCCATAGCGACCTTGTTAACAAAGGGGTCAGACGCGTTTCGCCGTTTTTCGTGCCGGGGTCAATTATCAACATGGTCTCGGGTCAGCTGGCGATCAACCTTGGGCTCAAGGGGCCAAATCTGGCCATTGCAACTGCGTGCACGACCGGCTTGCACTGTATCGGTCAATCGGCGCGCATCATTGCCTATGGTGACGCCGATGTGATGGTTGCTGGCGGCGCTGAATCAACCATTTCACCGCTGGGGCTGGGCGGATTTATTGCGGCGCGAGCACTTTCTCAGCGCAATGATGATCCCCAGGCAGCTAGTCGGCCTTGGGACAAAGACCGCGATGGCTTTGTACTGGGTGAAGGTGCTGGCGTTGTCGTACTCGAAGAATACGAGCATGCCAAGAAGCGTGGCGCACGTATCTACGCAGAACTGACCGGGTTTGGCATGAGTGCTGACGCGCATCACATCACTGCGCCCGAAACAGACGGACCTCGCCGCGGCATGGCGGCCGCACTGAAAGATGCGAGCATCAACGGTGAGCAAGTGTCCTACCTCAATGCCCACGGGACGTCGACGCAGCTGGGCGACAAAAACGAAACAGAAGCGATCAAGCTTGCGCTCGGCGATCATGCACGAAAGATCGTCATTAACTCGACTAAGTCAATGACGGGTCATTTGCTGGGCGGCGCCGGTGGCATTGAAAGTGTGTTCACCATTCTGGCGCTTCACAACCAGATCTCACCACCCACGATCAATCTGGATACACCCGATCCGGAGTGTGATCTTGACTACTGCGCCAACGAGGCGCGAGAGTTGCCGATCCAGCACGCCGTGAACAACTCATTTGGTTTTGGCGGAACCAACGGAACACTGGTCTTCAGTAAGTTGTAAGCAGGATTGGCCGCACCAACCGAAGGGCTCAGTCGGTTTGACTAACCACGGCTGATAACGATGAAAGGCAGTCTGATAGCCTCGGGGCATGAAATGCGAACGGGCTACGCAAAACTCCTGTCTTGAAGATGAATTTCCTTTGCAGCTGCCTCGGCGCCATGTGGTTGTGGCGCTCGTCATCATTGCGGGTTTTGCACTGACGGCTTTGCTCGTTCGTTTGTATGCTGCATCGGCGATTCAAGCTGATGGATTGCCGGTTTCAGAGAGCACAACTCTCGCGGCTTGCTTCATTGCGCTTTTGCTTGGCGGTATGGGCTGGCTCCACCTGCTTAAATGCTCCCCAGCGGGATTGGGGCCGATACTACGGCTTATGCCAGACGGGTCGGCCGTGCTTTCTTATCAATCTAGCTCTAATTTGGCTGAGCCTGTTTGTATGCGGTTTGTTTGGCGGGGCTCATCTTACATACGGCTAGTGCTCGCAAACAGGTCAGGCGGCGCGACCGATTGGCGCCTGTACAAATCTGATCTAAACGCGTCACAATGGCGTGCCCTGTGTCGCTGGACTGTGTGGCTGGAGCGAGGGCAGACGTCAAGTTGAGTTCATAAAGGTTTCAATTTGGCATTTTTTGGCGCAAGTCTGACGCTTCAAACCCATCTCTTTTGTGCTGTTTGCTGCAATTTGCTACCGTGTCGTCCTGGTACAACCTGGAACCCACTGATGCCCAAACTCCTGAACTTTTTACTTGGCTCGCTTGTCGCGACTTCATTGCTTGTACCCGCTGTCAGCCAGGCCCGTACGGACCTGCCCCAGTTTGCTGATTTGGTTGAACTGGCGGGACCTGCGGTTGTCAACATTCGCACGACTGCGGCTGCCAAGAATCGCGCCAGTCGGGGCCGGGTACCCATTCCTGAAGGGATGGATGAAAACGATCCGTTTTTTGAGTTTTTCCGCCGCTTCTTCCCACCGGGTCAGGAGGGAGCACCTGGGCGCCGCGGCGCCCCTCCAGGTAACGGTAGCCCTGGCGGTGACCGGCAAGTTCCGCGCGGCGTGGGTTCGGGCTTTGTAATTTCACCCGATGGCTTCGTGATGACGAACCATCACGTGGTGAATGGGGCCGATGAAATTTTCGTCACGTTCAGCAATGACCGTGAATACAAGGCCAAACTTGTTGGCTCAGACCAGAGAACTGACGTCGCAGTCGTTAAGCTGGAAGCGACTGACTTGCCGAGCCTGACAATCGGCGACCCTGAGAAAGTGCGTGTCGGCGAGTGGGTTCTTGCCATCGGCTCACCTTTTGGACTTCAAAACACAGTTACCGCCGGCATTGTTTCAGCCAAAGGCCGCGACACTGGCGATTACTTGCCATTCATTCAGACTGATGTAGCCGTCAACCCAGGTAACTCAGGCGGGCCGCTGATCAACATGAACGGCGAAGTGATCGGCATTAACTCCCAGATTTACAGCCGAACTGGCGGATTTATGGGCATTTCGTTTGCGATTCCCATCGACGAGGCCATGAATGTCGCGGATCAGCTCCGTTCTGCCGGCCGTGTCGTGCGGGGGCGAATCGGCGTAGGTATCGCTGAGGTCACGAAGGAAATCGCCGAGCCGCTAGGACTTCCAAATGCCAATGGTGCATTGGTGCGCAGCGTGGCTGAAAGCGGTCCTGCCGAAGCTGGCGGCGTTGAGATTGGCGACATCATTACCAAATTCAACGGCCGTGAAATTGCCAAGGCCAGCGACTTGCCTCGAATCGTCGGTGGCACCAAGCCCGGTACGAAGGTTGAAATGGAGGTTTGGCGCAAAGGCGATACAAAAACGCTTAACCTGACCGTTGGTGAAATGAAGGCTGATGGTGCCAGCACGCCGGCTGCACCTGCTCCAGAGCCCGAGAAGGAAGAGCGCTCTGACGCTTCGTCTAACTCTCTGGGACTGGGTGTTGTGAATCTGCCCGCTGAAAAAGCCAAAGAACTGCGCATCAAGGGTGGGGTTTTGGTGGATGCCGTTGAGGGACCAGCACAGGAAGCTGGGCTCAGGAAGGGCGATGTGGTGCTCACGATCAACAACGTTGATGTGGATTCAGTGCCGAAATTCAATGCAGTATCGGCCAAACTAGAATCTGGTAAGACGGCGGTTCTGCTCGTACAAAGGGGTGAGTCGGCTCAGTATGTGCCGATTAAACCGGGTCGCTAATCGTCATTAACAGCTCTGCCCCCTGGCGGGTTGCGCCTGAAAACGCGCTTTCCATCCGCCAGGGCATTTCATCCGTAGAGCGCCCTGGGGGCGTTGTCCCAGGCAAACAGCCCCGACCAATCGGCCTCTGAGGCGGTTGAAAGGCTCTTCTGGCCGCCTTTTGACGCCCCGCGGCTGCTAGAATCACCTATCGCACCGAACTCTCGGCGCGGTTTCTTGTGCACCCTGATGCAGCATATCCGTAACTTTTCAATTATTGCCCACATCGATCACGGCAAGTCCACTCTCGCTGATCGTTTGATTCAGCGATGTGGAGGCCTCAGTGACCGCGAAATGAGCGAGCAGGTGCTCGACTCAATGGATCTTGAGAAAGAGCGCGGGATCACCATTAAGGCTCAAACTGCGACACTCGCCTATAAGGCCAGCGATGGTCAGACCTACCAGCTAAACCTGATCGACACACCAGGCCACGTTGACTTCTCGTACGAGGTGAGCCGATCTCTATCCGCCTGTGAGGGCGCGCTCTTGGTTGTGGACGCCTCTCAGGGCGTTGAAGCCCAGACGGTGGCCAACTGCTACACCGCGATAGACCTTGGCGTTGAAGTACTGCCCGTCTTGAACAAGATGGATCTTGCGTCCGCTGAACCGGACGCTGCCGCTAGGGAAATCGAAGACGTCATCGGTATCGATGCCACGGACGCGGTCAGGGCGAGTGCCAAAACCGGCATGGGCATCGATGAAATTCTTGAACAGGTTGTCGCCGATGTGCCGCCGCCGACGGGCGACCCCAATAGCGAACTGCAAGCCCTGGTGGTTGATTCCTGGTTTGACAACTACGTTGGCGTTGTGATGCTGGTGCGCATTGTCAACGGCACACTGCGCGCAAAAGACAAGATTCGCCTGATGGCTTCGCCAGGTCAGTTTTCTGCAGACCAGATCGGTGTGTTCACACCAAAGTCGATTGCGCGGCCAACACTGAGCGCCGGCGAAGTAGGATTTGTCATCGCCGGCATTAAGGAGTTAAGCGTCGCCAAAGTGGGTGACACGCTCACTCACCATGCCAGACAGGCGGCTGAGCCTCTACCAGGGTTTCGCGAAGTCAAGCCGTCAGTGTTTGCAGGACTTTATCCGGTTGAAGCGAATCAGTTTGAAGCGATGAGAGAAGCGCTTGAGAAACTGAAACTCAACGATGCCGCACTGCAGTTTGAACCGGAAGTGTCGCAAGCGCTCGGTTTCGGCTTTCGCTGCGGCTTTCTGGGCATGTTGCATATGGACATTGTTCAGGAGCGACTCGAACGCGAGTTCGACATTGACCTGATCACAACGGCTCCAACCGTTGTGTATGAAGTCTTAATGCGCGACGGGTCCTTAGTAAAGGTTGAGAATCCGTCCAAGTTACCCGACCCCAGCAAGCTTGATGAAATTCGTGAGCCAATGGTCTCGGTGACTGTTTTTGTGCCGCAGGAATATGTCGGCGCTGTCATGACTCTGTGCACGGGCAAGCGTGGCGTTCAAAAAAATCTGGTGTACCACGGCCGGCAAGTGCAATTGACTTATGACTTGCCTATGAATGAAATCGTGATGGATTTCTTCGACAGGCTAAAGTCAACCACGCGCGGCTATGCCTCGATGGACTACGAGTTTGTTGACTACCAGGCGTCAGACGTTATCAAACTGGACATCCTTGTTAATGGCGATCGCGTAGACGCACTTTCGCTCATTGTGCACCGGTCAGTTGCGCAAAGCCGTGGTCGCGATGTTGCCGCCAAAATGCGCGAACTCATTCCCCGACAAATGTATGACGTCGCGATCCAGGCGGCAATCGGTTCGACAATCATTGCGCGAGAGAACGTCAAAGCGATGCGTAAGAACGTGCTGGCTAAGTGTTACGGCGGGGACATCACACGCAAGAAGAAGCTACTTGAAAAACAAAAGGCCGGAAAAAAGAGAATGAAGCAGGTCGGCAGTGTCGAAATTCCTCAGGAGGCTTTTCTGGCCGTCCTGCAAGTGGAGAGCAGATGAACTTTGCCCTGATTTTGTTTGGGCTGTTAGTGGTGACATTTGTCGCCTGGCTGATTGAAAAACTGGTTTTGAAACCAGCTCGTGAGAAACGCGCCAGCGCCGAAATTGCTCACTTTGATGAGAGCCTCGCACCAGCGCTCAAGAGCAGTCATGGAGAGCAAGCGGTCCAGGCTCAACGACATGCGTTACGGACCGCCCGGCTTAGGCAGCCGCTATGGGTGGAATACACCGCCGGCCTGTTTCCGGTCATCCTGATCGTGTTTGCCCTGCGCTCATTTGTTGTGGAGCCATTCAAGATTCCTTCAGGCTCGATGATTCCGACGCTCCTGATTGGTGATTTGATTCTCGTTAACAAATTTTCATATGGTGTGCGCCTCCCAATCATCCACAACAAGGTGCTTGAATTGGGCGAGCCTGAGCGGGGCGATGTGATGGTTTTTCGCTACCCATTGAACCAGGCAGACAACTACATCAAACGGGTGGTGGGACTGCCAGGCGATACGGTGTCGTATCTGAACAAGCGCCTGAAAGTGAACGATGAATTCGTCAAGATCAGCGCAGATGGCCGGTATGTGGACACTGAACAGTTGTCCGAAGAGCCCAAATACCTAGAATCACTCGGAGAAAAACCGCATAACATATTGACAAACTTGGAAAAACCGCCAGATATTAGACCCCGTGAGCAGTTTCCGATGTTCGAAAACTGCCAGTATTCCAGCGATGGAGTCGTGTGCAAGGTGCCCGAGGGGCACTACTTCGTGCTGGGGGATAATCGTGAAAGCAGTCTGGATAGCCGTTATTGGGGCTTCGTACCCGAACAGAATATCGTTGGCAAAGCGTTTTTTATCTGGATGAACTTTGGCGATATTGGTCGCATAGGGGCGTTTCATTGAGCGATGCTTCGCTCACACCGGCACATGGGTTGCGTGTCGCCGGCTTATATGAATCCAGGATCTAGAACTTATGAATCAGAACATCAAGCGTAAAGCTGGTCAGCGGACTGGCCTGAGGGCTAAGCAACAGGGCGTGTCTTTGCTGCTGTTGCTTTTCATTGGCTTGCTTTGCTTTATCGTTGGCGGCGCAGCACTGCGGTTGGCGCCGACGTTTATTGAGTACAGGGCGATTCAGGCCGCGATTGATCGCGCCATGTCGGAGGGCACACCGCCGCTCATCCGCAGAGCTTTTAATCGCGCAGCGGCGATCGACAACATCACGACGCTTGCGGGCAAGGACTTGGTAATCGAGATGGTCGATGGCAACCCGATCGTCAGCTTCGAGTATGAAAAGCGAGTGCCTCTCGTTGGCCCGGTCAGTCTGATCGTTGATTACCGGCGTGACCCCACCTCTAAGTAGCGATGAATGGATGTTGAAGCGCTTGAGCGCAGCCTAGGTCATCAGTTCGGTAACGCGCGCCTACCCAGGCAGGCGCTTACCCACCGGAGCTACGGACAGCCCAACAATGAGCGTCTGGAGTTTTTGGGTGACTCAGTACTGAATTGCGCCATCGCTGCGCTCCTGTTCGAGCAGTTTCCGCAGGAAGATGAAGGCGACCTTTCTCGACTGAGAGCGTTTTTGGTCAAGCAACAAGCGCTTTACCGAGTCGCACAGCGACTTGAACTGGGGCAGATGTTGCAACTGGGTGAGGGCGAGAACCGCAGTGGTGGCTTTCGGCGGCCGTCTATCCTTGCAGATGCACTCGAAGCCCTTATTGGCGCTGTCTACCTGGATGCAGGTTTTGATGTCGCCAAAGCCATGATCGGGCGCCTTTACAAACCCGAACTCGCCGCCGCCGACCCCAAAACCACCGGCAAGGACGCCAAAACTCGCCTACAGGAAGAATTGCAGCGGCGCAGACTACCGCTGCCTGTTTACTCGGTTGTAGCGACCCACGGGGCGGCTCACAGCCAGACCTTTGACGTTGAATGCCTGATCGCAAAGTTGGAGGTGAGCGTCAGCGGGGCAGGGGCTACCCGCCGGGCAGCCGAGCAGTCAGCCGCAGAACAAGCGCTCGAAAAACTGGCTTCCATTGCACCTGCGTCCTCCAAGGCGACAAAAAAACGCACCACGAGGGCACCCAGCGCCAAGGCCCGTAAGGCGCAAAAATCGACTACCTCGGCTTCATCTGCCGCGGCGCCGGCCCGAAGCACCCGAGAAAAAGCGAGCCGTGCAAAAGCGAGCACTGATAAAGCGGTTTCGGAAAAATCTGCTCCAGACAAAGCCACCTCAAAAGCGGCTATTGAGTCACCAGCAAGCAGCAGCGGCTCTGCAGCCAAAAACGCAAATGAATCGGCGTCTGCTCCGTTTGTCGAGCGGCGCAAAACGCCAAGGGCTCGGCCGGGCGCGCGAAAGGCCGGCAACCCTTCGTCCGGCAAGGCGCATGATGACAAGCGCTGATGAATCGAACGCCCAAGTCGTGTCCGACGATTTTCGCTGCGGCTATGTCGCCATCGTCGGTCGTCCTAACGTAGGTAAATCGACACTAATGAATCGTCTGGTCGGGCAAAAGCTCGCGATTACGTCTGACCGGCCGCAAACCACTCGTCACCGCATTACGGGCATTGTGAACAGACCCGGCGCGCAACTGCTGCTGCTTGATACACCTGGCATTCAACACAAAGAAAAGAGCGCGATGAACCGGGTGTTAAACAAAACCGCCCGGCAAGTTGCACAGGAAGCCGACGTCGTTGTGATGGTCTTTGATGCCCGTGCTTGGCGGGAGGAAGACCAGGCGATTGCGTCGGCACTTCCGAAGTCGTTGCCGCGGATTCTGGCACTGAACAAAATTGATGCCGTCAAAGATCGCCAGGCAGTGTTCGAAATGGCGGCTAGGATTGCGCAGGATAATCAGTTTGATGAATTGATACCGATCAGTGCCAAGTCAGGGCACCAGGTGGAACTGCTTGCTGATCTATGTGCGGCTCGCCTGCCGCTTGGTGCAGCCTGGTTCGATGAAGATATGCTCACTGATCGGTCTGAGCGATTCTTGGCATCCGAACTCATCCGCGAAAAACTCTTTCGTCATCTTGGCGCTGAGTTGCCTTATGCGAGCACGGTGGTGATCGAAGGCTTTGAACTCAAGGGGCAACTGCGACGCATACAGGCGACCGTTCTAGTCGAGCGAGCAAGCCAAAAAGGCATTGTGCTTGGCGCTGGTGGCAGCCGAATGAAACAGATGGCTACTGAAGCCAGGCTAGACCTAGAGCGCTTGTTTGGCGGCAAGGTCTTTCTCGAAGTGTTTGTTAAAGTCCGGTCCGGTTGGGCAGACAATGAGCAGAGTCTGCGCGCCTACGGCTACGAATAACGGGTCACTCTGAAATGGCTCGTGAGCGCATTACCGATCAACCGGCATTCTTACTGCATTCGGTTCCCTATAGCGAGACCAGCCTCGTGCTTGATTTGCTGACGCGCGACCATGGCCGTATGGCTGCACTTGCCAAAGGCGCGAAACGGCCGCGGTCAGCGCTGCGGGCAGTTTTGTTGCAGTTTCAACCGATATTGGTCGCTTATTCAGGTCGTAACGAATTACGCACCCTGACCGGTGCCGAATGGCAGGGCGGTTTGGACGCGCCGCGTGGCGCCGGCCTAATGTCGGCGTTTTATCTCAATGAGCTTCTAATGCGTCTGATGGCGCGGGAAGATCCGCATCCGGCCGTGTTCGATGGCTACGAACAAGCGCTGCGCGAAATTGCTGCGAATTGTCCAATTGAAACCACGCTTCGCAAGTTTGAATGGCTGCTTTTGCGTGAAACTGGTGTGGCACCTGACTTGAGTTGCGATAGCGATGATCGGCCCATAGATCCCGCTGCCCGTTATAGCTGGATGCCTGCGGGCGGCTTTCTCCTGACAAACGCCGGCGACCAGACGGTGTCTGGGCAAACGCTGATTAGTCTGTCGAATCATCAGTTCGATAGCGAAGATGTGAGGCAGCAGGCCAAACAACTGACCAGACGAATTCTCAATCACTGCCTTGATGGCTATAAACTGAGCACTCGAACAATCATGCAGAACCTGCAAAAGCTGTGATGATTGCACCCGCCATCCGCCTAAAATTGAGCTTGTCATGATTGAACTTGGCGTCAATATTGATCACGTTGCAACCCTGCGGCAAGCCCGCCGTACATACGAACCAGATCCCCTCTGGGCTGCAGCCGAAGCGCACCTGGGCGGCGCTGACGGTATTACGGTTCACCTGCGCGAGGACCGGCGTCACATTCAAGACCTTGACGTGCAGCGCCTGCGCGATCAGACCCAAATCAAACTTAACCTTGAAATGGCGCCCACACAGGAAATGATCGCCATAGCGATTGCGCTCAAGCCTGAAATGGCGATGCTTGTGCCTGAGGGTCGGCAAGAAGTGACGACAGAAGGCGGCCTGAACGTGGTCGCTCATGAAAGTGAGATCACCGACGCGATCAGCCGCCTAAGAGATGCCGGCATTATGACCAGTATCTTTATTGATGCCGATGTTGAGCAGGTGGCAGCAGCAGCCCGAACAGGCGCACAGGTTTGCGAAATCCATACCGGGCCATACGCGCAGGCCTTTCATGACCTGGGTCGTGACGTTGACAGCGCGGCCGTTCAAGCGGAGTTAAAAAGGATTGATCAGGCAGGCCGGGCCGTGACTGAAGCCGGCTTGAGATTCAACGCCGGTCACGCGCTCAACTACTTCAATGTTCAACCAGTTGCGGCGCTACCCCGTATCCGTGAGCTCCACATTGGGCACGCGATTGTCTCGCGTGCGATGTTTGTGGGCATCAGGGAAGCCGTCCGCGAGATGAAGCGCTTAATCCGCGAGAGTGTGTTGCTCAAATGATCTACGGTATCGGAACAGACATTGTCATCATTGCCCGTATTGAGCGGCTGATCGAGCGCTGGGGCGACCGGTTTCCGCGCCGTGTCCTTGGCCCGGAAGAGCTAACCGAATACCGCCGACGCCTGGGTAAAGGCGATCACGGACCAGCCTATGCCGCCCGATATCTCGCCAAGCGATTTGCCGCCAAGGAAGCATTTTCCAAAGCAATAGGCCTTGGTCTGCGTGGCCCCATGACGCTTTTGTCGCTGCAGGTGCTCAATGCACCCGGCGGTAAACCAGTTCTGCATCCGCGTAAGGAATTGGTCGGGTGGCTTGAAGAGCGCCAACTGATCGGTCACGTATCGCTAACGGACGAAGTCGACAGCGCAGTGGCATTTGTCGTGGTCGAAACGCGCCCAGATAGTGTGAATTCTGATTCCTGACACTGCCGCAAGCCGATTTTTGCGGTTTTATAAACTGCTTAGATTTACCGATTTTCACCTCATCTGTTAACAAAGCGATGACTTTTGTGTGACGGCCCTGCTATCAGGGTAGCGCTTAATGAGGACTCCTACTTAAACGAGAGTCCAGTCACCATGAAATTCCCCGCTTTGATCAGCAGCGCCCTGGTAGGCACTGCATTGATGGCTTCCTCGGCAAGCGCCGCCGAGCTGACCGTACAGGTTGTTAACACAACCCGCGGTTTGCACTTCACCCCTCTGCTCGTCACAACGCATCCTGCTGGTACATCCCTGTTCACCTCCGGTCAGGCCGCCACGGCATCTTTGCAGGCCATGGCAGAGGGCGGTGACATTGCAGCGCTTGAGTCAGATTTGGCTGGCATTGGTGCCGGTGTTGCGGCTAACCCCGCCGGCGGCCTACTCGCCCCGGGCGCCTCAGCAACAGCGACCATCACGGGCGGCGCCGATACCAACAATGTCCTGCTTTCAGTCGTCGCGATGATTTTGCCGAGCAATGACGGGTTTATTGGTTTGAACTCAATCACTGTTCCTACAGAACCCGGTCGCTATGTTTTCAATGTGCCCGTCTATGACTCCGGTACCGAGAACAACGACGAAATCGCAGGCAGCGGCGCGCCTGGTCAGCCGGGTTTTCCCGTGCCGCCGCCACTCGTTTCGCAAACTGACACGGGCGGAACAGGCAGAGCCGGCTCTCCCGAAGGCTTTGTGCATATCCATCGCGGCTCCCTTGGCGATACCAATGCCACAGGCGGTGAAACCGATATCGACAGCCGCCGTCATCGTTGGTTGAATCCTGCCGCTCGTGTCATCGTGACCGTCAACTAAGCGGGGACAGGCATGAAAAACAAACTTCCAACTAAAGCGCGAGCCAGCCGGCTTGGCCGGCCTGCGGCAATCGCCCTGACAACACTCAGCCTGCTGACGCTTGCGGCCTGCGGTGGTAACGACACGCCAAGTGACCCGCCCGACTCAGGTAGCGGTGGTACACCCGAACAGGAGTTCGAAGTCACGATGACCAACCTGACGGCAGGTCAGCCGTTGTCTCCAGCCGTTGCCATCATTCACGACAGCAACTACCGCCTGTTCAATATCGGCTCACCGGCAACCGTGGGTCTTGAGCGACTCGCTGAGGGCGCTGAAACAGAACCGCTTCTCGCTGAACTTGTGGACCAGGCGGCCGTGAAAACCAGTGGTACTAGCACCGGCGGAGCGGTAGGGCCAGGCGCATCGACACAGTTCGTTTTGACTGTGCCAGCAACCACCGATGGCCCGCAAGCACTTCGGCTTTCACTTGCCAGCATGCTCGTGAACACAAATGACGCCATCGCAACGCTTAATGGCGGCGACTTGAGTGGATTGGCCGCAGGTGAATCCATGTCGATCAGTCTGATCAGCTACGACACCGGCACCGAAGACAACATTGAAACAATTGGTTCAATGCCGGGTCCTGCGGCAGGCGGGGAGGGCTTCAATGCTGCCCGAGACGACTTGCGCGATGAAGTCCATATCCATGCGGGTGTTGTCACTTCAGAAGATGGCCTGGCCACTTCAGTGCTAACTTCGATTCATCGTTGGCAGCATCCAGTGGCACGATTACAGATTAGGCGAATTCGCTAAATCTGATTGATTGCGGGGTAGCGGGTGATGTGTGGTGCTTTCCCGGCCAGCATTGCTTGCACCCCGCAAACGTCCGTTAGACTTGGTCAATGATGTTTGTTCGCCTGATCACTGTTTCATGATGGATTCCGCCAAATACCAGATTGCCGTCGTTGAAGACGAAAAAGATCTTAGTGACCTGCTAAAGATTCATCTGGCGACGGTTCCAGCAGAGGTGCAACTGTTCTCTGACGGGCTTGAAGCTTACGATGCGCTCGAACTACATCTGCCAGACCTGCTGATTCTTGATCTAAACCTACCGGGCATGAGCGGCCTCGATATCTGCCGGGCCTTGCGTGGCCAGGGAGTTGAGATACCGATTCTGATGCTGACTGCCCGCGCCAGCGAACTCGATCGGGTCGTCGGTCTTGAGTTTGGCGCGGATGATTACCTGGTTAAACCGTTTGGTGTGCTTGAGTTGGTTGCGCGAGCGCGTGCGTTGCTTCGGCGCATTGGCCGAGCGCCCGTTGCCGGCCCTGACAACGCCGGCGTCACTGATCGTTCTGAATCAGCGCTGCTCAATACCGGCGCCCAGAGTGAAATCGTGCTGGGAGAGTTAAGACTTAACCGTCATCGACGAGCCGTCAGTTTTTGCAACGAAGCCGTACCGTTAAAACCGCGAGAGTTTGATTTGTTGTGGTTTTTTGCGAGCAACCCTGGCCGCGTGTTTACACGCGCGGAACTACTGGCCAGCGTCTGGGGCTATGAACATGAGGGTTACAACCATACCGTCAATACTCACATCAATCGTCTACGGCACAAGCTGGGTGACAGCCGGGCAAACCCTCATGTGATTCATACCGTCTGGGGAGTGGGATATCGTCTTGATCCAAGCCCGCGGCGTTCGCCGGGCGCAGACGATGCGTCGTCATCCTGATGGGCAGAGTCGTCAGCCGAATTTCGATCCGCCTGACGCTGTTTTCGTTATTGGCTTTGGTGATCGCCTGCGCGGCGATTTTCGCGGTTATCGGTCACTTCGGAGCGCTCGCCAGCGCCGAGAGTCTGCAACGCCAGAACCTGGGACTTGCGAGCTACCTGATTGCCAGTCAGCGCGTTGGCGCGCGTGAGGATGACACCAGTGGCGCTCTATTGAACGAGTCCGGGGAAATCGTCAAACCGGCGTTTTCCAGGCTGCAGCGGGAAGTGCGGCGTATCAATCCGACACTCGAGATCTATCTGATCGGGTACCGGGGAACGGTCTTGGCTCACGACAGTGAAGTGACCATGCCGGTCGGCCGTATCGATCCGGCACCGCTGGAACTGCTGGCTGCACGTCGCATCGCTGCGCCCAAGCTGCCCATTCTTGGTGCTGATCCTAGACGACCAGGGCGACATGCCGTGATTTCTGTGGCAGCCCTGTCACTTGATGATGCCCAAGCAGGATACCTGTACGTCGTTCTGGATGGCGCATCAGCATCGGCGGTGGGCGCAGGGTTCGGCGCTGGGTTGGTGCCCATTACCGACTCAAACACGCTGAACAGAATGCTCGCTATGGTCGCTGGCATCATCATGCTGGCTGGGGCAGCAATGGCCTGGATGCTGCACAGAGCATTGCGTCCGCTGAGCGACCTTACCCGGCGCGTTCAATCGTTCAGAGAAACCGCCGCGTCCGGCCAAGCGCCGGCCAATGATGCCAACGAGATCGCGATGCTCGCCAGTGCAACAACCCGCATGCAGAAACGAATTGACGACCAATTCAAAAACCTCGAACTGGCTGAGCAGGAACGGCGCGAGCTAATCAGCCAGGTCACCCATGACCTTCAAACACCACTGGCCAATGTGCGGGGCTATCTCGAGACTTTGCTACTGGAGTCGGCGGACTATGATGAAGCCGCCAGAAAACACTATCTTCAAACTGCGCTGCGTCAGTCTCGCTTGCTGAGTCGGCGCGTGACCGACTTGTTTGAGTTGTCCAACCTACAAGCCGGCACAACGCCGTTTGAGCCGGAAGGGTTCGCGCTTGCCGAGCTGGTTCATGACGTGGTCGGCGATTACTCGCCAGAGTTGTCGCTGCCGAAGGCTAAAGTCAGTGTTGGTGCCGACTGTGAAATGCCGGCAAACGTTCACGCTGATATCGGTCTGATTGAGCGGGCCCTGCGTAATCTGCTGGATAATGCACGGCGCCACACAGCATCGACGGGTCAAATCGTGGTCACGATCAGATCAAATCCTGAGGTGCACGACCGGGTCTTCTGGCTAGAGGTTCGCGACGACGGCGAAGGCATTGATGCCGAGTCGCTGCCGCATATATTTGAGTCCGCCTGGTCGGGAGCGAGCGGAAATGGCTCTGTTAACAACCATGAAAAACTCACAACGGGTGGTCTGACGGGTCATAGGACGGGCTTGGGGCTGCATATAGTGCGTCAGATTGCGTTACTGCATGGTGGCGAGCCCAGTGTTGAATCTGCGCCTTCGATTGGTACCCGAATTTCGTTTGCAGTGCCAACCCGAAAGGCGATGACAAGTGTCTCTGCCGACCCTGCCGTCGCGAAATGACTGCAACTTGCGGGGGATTGATTCTGCTGCCGATTAGAATCAATCAATCATTGAAACGGAATCCGCATGCCTCCAGCCAGCAAATCCAGCTCTTTTGTTCCTGCCGCGCGCCGGCGGGCGACCCGGCTCGACCGTGGTCCACTTGTGGTGAGTGTCAGTGGCCTCACCCTGAGTGATGCTGACCGCTGGCGTCTTCGCCACCCAATGGTGGGAGGCGTGATTTTATTCGCCGCTAACTTTCGCTCGCGCCGGCAGGTAGCGAGCTTATGTGAAGAAATCGGGGCCATCAGGTCACCTAGATTACTTATAACCGTTGACCATGAGGGCGGGCGTGTTCAGCGGTTCAGTAAGGGATTTACCAAAATTCCGGCGATGGGCACGCTTGGAACTCTCTGGCACAAAGATCCTATCGCCGCTTGCCGCCGGGCGACAGAATTTGGGCAAACGATTGGCAGCGAGCTAAGAGCCGTCGGCGTTGACCTGAGCTTCACACCGGTGCTCGATCTGGACTTTGGACAATCAGCCGTTATTGGTGCGCGCGCATTTGATCAAGATCCACAAGTCGTCACGATGCTTGCGAGGAGTCTGAATCATGGTTTGTTGCTAGCCGGCATGGGTAATTGCGGTAAGCATTTTCCAGGACACGGATTTGCCAGTGCCGACTCGCATGTCGAGGTACCAGTTGACAAACGAACGCGTGCGCAAATTCTGAAATTAGACGCGATCCCTTATGAAGGACTCGGCGACACACTGATGTCAGTCATGCCGGCCCACGTCATTTATCCCCGGGTCGATAGCAAGCCCGCTGGCTTTTCGCGGATCTGGCTGAAAGATGTTTTGCGCAAGCAACTGGGTTTCAAAGGACTGATCTTTTCCGACGATCTGACGATGGAAGGGGCTGCTGTTGCGGGCAACATGGCTGCTAGAGCGAAGGCCGCCTTCAGCGCGGGCTGCGACATGGCACTGGTGTGTAAGTGCGATGACGCCGACGCCTTATTGCCACAGTTGCGCTGGCGGGCACCCAAAGGGTTTCATGAACGGCTAGATCGGCTGTTCATTCGATCTTAAGCGGTACGTTTTTTTGCCATGGACGAAGAGGCGCTTAAGCACTTCCTGAGCCAACTCCCCAATCAACCGGGTGTTTACCGAATGATCGGTGTTGACGACGCGCTTTTGTACGTTGGCAAGGCTCGCGACCTGCGCAAGCGCGTCTCGTCATACTTTCAGAAAAATCTATCCAGCCCCCGAATTGCCATGATGGTGGGGCAGGTCGAGCGGATTGAAACCACGGTCACCGCATCAGAAGCCGAAGCGCTGATCCTTGAAAACAATCTCATCAAGTCTGGCAACCCGCGCTACAACATATTGTTTCGGGATGATAAGTCGTACCCGTTCCTGAAAATTACGGGACAGGACTACCCGCGTCTTGCTTACTACCGTGGCAGCACCGATCGCAAGCATACTTACTTCGGGCCATTCCCCAATGCCTGGGCGGTAAAAAACACGATCCGCACGTTACAGAAAGTCTTCCGGCTTCGTACGTGTGAAGACACCGTTTACGCTAATCGGACACGGCCTTGTCTGCTTCATCAGATTGATCGCTGCACTGCGCCGTGCGTTGGGTTCATAAGCGAGCAGGCCTACAGTGAAGATGTGGACAGTGCAAAGCGCTTTTTGAAAGGGGATCATCAAGAGGTTTTGGGCAATCTCGAGACGCGGATGCTGCGAGCATCTGAAGCGCTTGAATTCGAGCAGGCCGCCGTGTTTCGCAATCGCATGACCGCACTGTCAAAAGTGCTTCATCAACAAAGCATGGAGACTGGCGCTGATGTTGATGCTGACATCATCGCGGTGGTAGTGGGTGGCGGTCGCGTGTGCGTCAATCTCGCGATGGTCCGAGGGGGCAGACACCTCGGTGACCGCGCGTTTTTCCCCGCCCATGTCGCCACGGCAGCGATTCCAGCTGAAGAGGGTTCTGGCGAGGAAGCCTCAAAGCTTGTCGCCACTGATCCTTCTGCCCAGACTGAACAAAATCTCTCTGAGCAGGCCAACCCACCTGAAGACAACTCCCAGGCAGAGGCCATTACAAATGCGATTGCGGCTGAAGCGAAGCGCCTGCGCGAAGAGGTTTTGCACGCATTCGCGGTGCAGCACTATGCCGAGCGGGATGTGCCGGGTGTGATCGTCGCGAACGTTGCGCTCGGCGATAGCGTGATCGAATCATTTCTGGCCGAGCGGGCGGGCCGTCAGATTGTGTGGGTCAGGCATCCACGTGAGCAAAGACGTCGATGGCTTGAGTTGGCCGAACAAAATGCCCGCATTGCGCTCGGCCGTCATTTGAGCGAAGCGGGCTCTCAGCAGGCGCGTACCGAAGCGCTGGCCCAGTCTCTTGGTCTGGAAACAGATATCGACTTGGATGGATTGCGAATCGAGTGCTTCGATATCAGCCATACCGCTGGCGAGGCGACCCAGGCGTCATGCGTCGTCTACCAGCACCATACGATGCAACGGAGCGAGTATCGCCGATTCAATATCCGGGGAATCACCGGTGGCGATGACTACGCCGCTATGCGTCAGGTCTTGGAGCGCCGCTACGGCCCGGCGTCAAAAGGGGGCGACGGACCGGTTGTGCCGGACGTGGTTCTGGTAGATGGCGGCAAGGGACAACTGTCGATGGCGGTCGAGGTTTTCGCCGAATTGGGATTGCCCAGTGACAATCTGGTTGGCGTTGCAAAAGGGGCAGGGCGAAAGGTCGGCCTTGAGACGCTGGTATTTCCTGACGGACGCCCGCCGATGGCGCTCGGCCGGGAGTCCTCAGCGTTGATGCTGGTTGCTGAAATTCGCGATGAAGCCCATCGATTTGCGATAACCGGGATGCGCGCGCGCCGCGCGAAAACCCGCCAGCGCTCGAGCCTCGAAGAAATCGAGGGCATCGGTGCCAAGCGTCGTCAGCGACTGCTCACGCGCTTTGGAGGGCTCCGTGGCATCATGGCGGCCAGTATCGAAGATCTAGCCTCTGTTGAAGGCATCTCCCGACAGCTAGCTGAAACCATTTATCGCCGTCTGCACTGATCCATGAAACCCTCTCCAGAACCTGCCACGCTTACTCCTTCGTCAGGCGTTAATCTGCCCAACCTGCTGACCTGGGGCCGAGTGGTGGCGATTCCGTTGTTGGTTGCGGTTTTCTATTTACCGGTTAGCCCGGTGACCCAGAACTGGCTGGCCACTGGCATCTTCCTGCTGGCGGCTGTTACTGACTGGCTAGACGGCTACCTCGCCAGACGCCTCGGGCAGATGACGGCTTTTGGTGCGTTCCTGGACCCGGTGGCCGACAAACTACTTGTGTGCGCCGCCCTTGTTGTGCTGGTGAGTCTTGGGCGTGTAGAAGCATTGGTTGCGCTGGTCATCATTGGGCGTGAAATCACGGTCTCGGCCCTGAGGGAATGGATGGCAAAAATCGGTCAGTCAGCGAGCGTGGCGGTGCAGGGCATTGGTAAGTTAAAGACGGCCGTTCAGATGACCGCCATCCCGCTACTGCTCCTGGATGAGCCCGTGCTCGGCGTGCCAATCAGGCCAGTTGGGCAAGTATTAATTGTTCTGGCAGCCGTTTTAACAGTCTGGTCGATGTTTTATTATCTAAGGAAAGCGTGGCCTCACTTGCGCGACTCTGGATGAACGCTATAATCGTCGTCTTGCTCAAACAAAGCACGGCACCTGTTGTTGGGCGCTTGGCCTGAGTGAGCAAAGAAAGTTTAAGAAATGAAGTAGTAGGTAGCGCTGGAAGGTCGGCGCGGGGATAGCTCAGTTGGTAGAGCGCAACCTTGCCAAGGTTGAGGTCGCGAGTTCGAGACTCGTTCCCCGCTCCATTCACCTTACCGACAGGCTCTGGCCGGCGCCTACAACCTGGACTGGGTGCGCTAGTAGATGGCCTTGGGGCCCAAAAATCCTACTCGGCCAAAAAAGGTCCAGCGAAGGGACACAAGAGGCACACGAGGCACACGGCGGGGTGGCAGAGTGGTCATGCAGCGGACTGCAACTCCGTGTACGCCGGTTCGATTCCGACCCCCGCCTCCAAATAAGCGCGACGACCAGCGCGGTTTTAATGCGTAAACCAATGCGTAAACCGCGCGAACTCTTCATCGATGCCTATCCGATAGCCCCTTTTTGCGTGCATGGTTACGAATCTTGTCGCACATGACTCGTCCAAGCAAGTCAGCTCACGTTCCCGATAGCGCCCCGCGATTTGCGAGCGCTGTGCTCGTGGGCGCGAACGGAGGAATTGGACGCGCCTTGGCTGCGCGGCTGATTGATCATAATTTCTGTGGGCACTTGTTCGCTTTATCGCGGCAGCCAGATGACTCCCAACACCATCGGGTTTCCGCTCTGAGTGCAGACTACGATGCCCCTGAGTCGCTTGAACAAGCAGCGGCCACAATTAGAGCAAGCGGACACACGCCTGAGCTTGTTTTGATTGCCACTGGCGTACTACACGGCGCCTCATTCAAGCCAGAAAAGAGTCTGCGCCAACTGCAGCCTGCGGCCGCAGAACGCGTGTTTTACCTCAACACGATCGGCCCGATGCTTGCGGTTAAGGCTTTGTTGCCACTGGTGCCCCGGCGACAGCACGCGGTCGTGGCGGCTCTGTCAGCCCGAGTGGGCAGCATTTCTGACAATCGACTGGGCGGATGGTACGCCTACAGAGCCAGCAAATCCGCACTCAACATGATGCTTAAGTCAGCCGCGATTGAGGCAGCTCGTCAGGATCCAACCCTCACTTGTATTGGTCTTCATCCTGGCACAGTTGATACGGCACTTTCTGACCCATTCCAGGCGAATGTCGCGCCAGGCAAGCTTTTTTCGCCGGCCCAGTGTGCCGGCTACCTTTGCCAGGTTGTTGCCGAGGTCGAGCCCTGCCGGACCGGTCAGGTCATCGCATGGGACGGCTCGAGCGTTGAACCATGATCCGGTTGATGTCAGTTAGCAGGTAGACTTACCAGTCTTGGCGGACATGGCGGAATCGGTAGACGCAACGGACTTAAAATCCGTTTCCCGTAAGGGAGTGGGGGTTCAAGTCCCCCTGTCCGTACCATCTGGCCCCTCCGAGGTTCGCTGGTTGATCCGCAAAAAGGCTGATCGCCAGCAGGTCTATCCGAACGGCCCGCATGGTTGCGCTAACATCCCGGCATCGGTCCGCAGGGCCGGCACACTAACGCGGGGGCACTCTGGCCCCTTAAGGAGAAGACTGACATGAAAAAAACCTTGATTCTGGGCGCGCTATCGGCGGCTCTTATCAGCGCTGCGCCGATTGCGAGCGCTGCACAGCAATTCATTTCGATCGGAACAGGCGGTGTCACAGGGGTTTACTACCCGACTGGTGGCGCCATCTGCCGTCTGGTTAACAAAGACCGCAAAAAGCATGGCATTCGCTGCTCAGCTGAATCAACCGGCGGCTCGATCTACAACATCAATACGGTCAAGGCCGGAGAGCTTGAGTTTGGCGTTGCCCAATCAGACTGGCAGCACCATGCCTACAACGGCTCGTCCAAGTTCAAGGACGCCGGTAAGTTTGAGAAGCTACGCGCGGTTTTTTCAGTTCATCCGGAACCATTTACGCTGCTTGCACGAGCTGGCACCGGCATCAAGACCTTCGAAGATCTGAAGGGCAAGAAAGTCAACGTGGGTAACCCCGGCTCAGGTCAGCGTGCGACCATGGAAGTCGTCATGAACGCGTTTGGCATGAAGATGAGCGACTTTGCCCTCGCCGCCGAACTGAAGGGCTCTGAAATGGCTCAGGCCATTTGCGACGGCAAGATTGACGCCATGATTTACACGGTGGGTCACCCGGCTGCAGCCATTACTGAAGCCACCACGACCTGCGAGATCAACCTGGTTGACGTCAAGGGTGCGCCCGTCGAAAAGCTGATTGCGGACAACCCTTACTACCGGACTGCGGGTATTCCCGGTGGTATGTACAAGGGTACTGACGCTGACATCACCACCTTCGGTGTGGGTGCTACGTTTGTGTCATCTTCAGATGTCTCGGAAGAAGTGGTCTACACAGTCGTTAAGGCCGTGTTCGATAACTTTAACGATTTCAAGAAACTGCACCCGGCTTTTGCGAACCTGAAAGAAGCCGAAATGATCTCCGACGGTTTGTCCGCGCCGGTCCATGATGGTGCGGCCAAGTACTACAAAGAGCGCGGCTGGTTGAAGTAATTCTCCCGGTCAGACTAATAAGCGGCTGCCTCAGGGCAGCCGTTTTTTTTTGGGTCTGGTCCCGAGCCGCGACGCGCCGCTTTGCGCTTTATCTTTTTTAGTTCATATTCCAATCTGGACAAGCATGGCACCGGCCTGGCCCAATTGGGCAACCTAAGGCCCGGGTTAAGAACAAGATGGAGAGGAAGCATGGCTCAGACGATAGAAGCCGATAAGCTGGACGACTTTGTTGCCGAGATCGATTCCGGCGCACGAAAACCGGCTGGTGTCATCGGGCTTTTTGTTGCCGGGCTGGCATTCGTGTGGTCTGCATTCCAGTTGTTCATCGCCTCAAGCGTACCGTTCTGGCTCACTGAAAATTACGGTATCAACCTGGTGTTCAACAACCAGGAAGCGCGCCAGGTTCACCTGGCCTTTGGTATCGCGCTTGCTTGTTTTGCCTATCCGCTGTTCAAGAGCAGTGCCCGAGACCGCATTCCGACTTACGACTGGGTGCTGGCTATTCTGGGTGTTGCCAGCTGCTTATACCTGTTGATCTTTAAAGACGATATCGCCAACCGCGCGGGCTTACCGGTCATTGCTGACCTGGTGATTTCCTCAATCGGCATGTTGTCGTTGGCGCTGGCCGTCTATCGCTCCCTGGGGCTGCCCATGCTGGTGGTTGCCGGCGTGTTCGTGTTGTATGTGTTCGCTGGTCATTTGTCGTTCATGCCTGAAGTTGTTCAATGGAAGGGCGCTTCATTTGGCAAGGCGATGTGGCACTTCTGGATGCAGACCGAAGGGGTGTTTGGGGTTGCGCTCGGTGTGTCAGCGACGATGATCTTTCTGTTCGTGCTGTTTGGTTCGCTGCTCGAACGCGCCGGGGCCGGCAACTACTTTATTCAGTTAGCGTTAGCGTTGTTGGGTCACCTCAGAGGTGGGCCAGCGAAAGCCGCGGTTGTCGCCTCAGGCCTAAGCGGACTGTATTCGGGCTCATCGATCGCCAATGTCGTGACCACTGGCACCTTCACGATTCCGCTGATGCGTAAGACCGGCTTCACGCCGGAAAAAGCCGGCGCTGTTGAGGTAGCCTCATCCACTAACGGCCAGTTAACCCCGCCAGTCATGGGTGCGGCAGCCTTCCTGATCGCTGAGTTCACAGGCATCAGCTACACAGAAATCATCCGCCACGCGCTATTGCCGGCGCTCGTGTCTTACATCGCCTTGTTTTACATTGTTCACCTTGAGGCAATGAAGCTCGGCTTGAAAGGGATGGAACGTCCCCCGGCACGGCTGACGGCCATGCAAAAACTGCTTGGCGTGCTGACGGGCTTCATCGGCATGGCGATCCTTGGCGGGCTTGTCTATTACGGTCTTGGGTGGGCTGCTGAGGCATTCCCTGATCGAACCGCACTCGCCGGCGCAGCCATTTTCCTGGTGGCTTACCTGGTGCTGATCACGATCGCAGCGCGGCGGCCTGATCTTGAAGTGGTTGATCCGAAAGCCTTTACGGTGCTGCCGCATGTTCGAGACGTCTTAGTCACCGGACTGCATTATCTGCTGCCGATTGTCGTGCTGCTCTGGTCAATCCTGATTGAGCGATTGTCGCCTTCGTTGTCGGCTTTCTGGGCCTCCGTCGCGATGATCTTTGTTGTCCTTACTCAAGATGTCTTCAAGAGCATCGTGCGTGGTCAGTTGGGCAAACTGGGCGCGGGCTTTGCGACCGGTATCGACAACTTCGTACAGGGCATGATTGCCGGTGCGCGCAACATGATTCCCATTGCGGTAGCCACGGGTGTTGCCGGCATCATTATCGGTACGGTCTCGCTAACCGGTGCTCACCAGGTCGTTGGCGAATTCGTTGAGATGCTGTCCGGTGGCAATTTGATGCTGATGCTGTTCCTGGTTGCGGTCATGAGCCTCATCCTCGGTATGGGTCTGCCCACAACCGCCAACTACATCGTGGTGTCTTCACTCATGGCACCGGTCATTGTGTCGGTTGGTGCGCAATCGGGTCTGGTCGTACCGCTGATTGCCGTGCATATGTTCGTGTTCTATTTCGGCATCCTGGCGGACGATACGCCGCCGGTTGGCCTGGCGGCATTCGCGGCCGGCGCGATCTCGGGAGGCGACCCAATTAAGACGGGTATCCAGGGCTTTACCTACGACATCCGAACCGCGTTGCTACCGTTCTTGTTTATCTTCAACACTGAGTTGTTGTTGATTGATGTTGGGCTGGCGAAGGCCATCTTTGTGTTCATCGTTGCGACGATTGCCATGTTGCTGTTTGCGGCGGCAACCCAGGGCTTCTTCCTGACCCGGAACCGGATATGGGAGACCCTGGCACTCCTGTTAGTTGCGTTCACGCTGTTCCGCCCAGGCTACTGGCTCGACCGCGTTGAGGCGCCTTACCAACCGGTTCCCGGGGCGATGGCAGCCGAGGAGGCAACCAAGGTGGCCCCGGACGGCACGATGCGCATGATTTTGCGCGGCCCGGACTTTGACAATCCAGACGAGATTGCGCAGACCACAATCGTCGTTCCCCTTGGGGAAGCTGGCGATGGTCAGGCAAGGCTGGAGAAGGGCGGGCTCATGTTCCGGCTGGGTGAAGATTCGCCAGAGGGCACGACCATTTTGGATGAACCACTGGCGGGCACCAACTTCTTCACCAAGTTGCAGATGTTCGATTTCTTTGGTGACGAGCCGGTTGTGATTCAGACGGTCGAATTGCCGACTGAGCGTATGACCAAAGAGATTTTCTACATCCCGGCGGTCTTGTTGCTCGCGTTGATTGTCTTCCTGCAACGGGGGCGGGCTGCCAAGCTGGCAAGCAGCTAGATACGGGGCAGCGGCGCGACACTAACGTGCAGCTACCGCCGCCCGCTCAAGGGCCTTGCTAATAGCGGGCCAGGCAGTCTCGAGCATGGTTGCCTGAACCTGCGCGCTGGGATGAATCCGGTCAGCCTGAAAGGCTCCTTCCAGGCCAACGATATCGCTTAACAGAAAAGGGACGAGTTCCCCTTCATTGTCAGCCGCCACTGTCTTGAAGATATTGGCAAATCGCTCTGTATACGCGCGACCGTAATTCGGGGGCACTTGCATGCCGAGCACAACCACAACCGCCCCCTGTTCGCGCGCCATCTGGCTGATTTGCTGCAGGTTGCGCTCAGTGCTGCCAAGATCCAGCCCCCGGAGAGCATCATTGGCACCGAGCTCCAGTAACAAGACGGCGGGCTGATGCTGACTGAGCAGTTTCGCAATCCGGCTGCGTCCGCCGGCTGTGGTTTCGCCACTAATACTCGCATTGACAACTTGCCAAGGTGGTGCAGGCTTGGAAACCTGGTCCTTTGCTGCCGGTTCAGCCAGGCGCTGCTCGAGAAGGTTAACCCAACCCTCGCCGCGCTTCAGGCCGTACTCGGCCGAAATACTGTCGCCTAGCACAAGCACCACTGGTCCGGATGGATCACCGCTGGCCGCGCCGGTTTCACCGACTATTGCGAATGTCGATAAACTCAACGCTAAAAGGCTCGTACAAACCGTACGCCGAATACTCCAAACCCTACTCATCGGAAATGATTCCTTCATGTCTGCGATCGAAGTCAAGCAACTAACCAAACGCGTCAGTGACGCAGATGGTTGGCTCACCATTTTGGACCAAATTGAGTTTTTCCTCGATGCAGGCGAAACCCTGGCGATTGTCGGCGCATCTGGCTCAGGCAAGTCAACGCTGCTGGGCTTGCTGGCGGGCCTTGATACCCCTACAGAGGGGTCGGTGACTGTATCCGGCACTGCACTGTTTGACCTCGATGAAGACGAAAGAGCTGCCTGGCGCGGTGAGAATCTGGGGTTTGTTTTCCAGAATTTTCAACTGCTCCCGCAAATGACTGCGCTTGAAAACGTGTTGCTACCGCTCGAATTGGCTGGCGCTCCAGATGCAACAAATAAGGCTGCCGATATGCTCGACCAGGTTGGCCTGCGTGAGCGCCACCAGCACTACCCCAGAACTTTGTCGGGCGGAGAACAACAGCGGGTCGCGCTTGCCAGAGCGTTTGCGCCGGGGCCTCGACTCTTATTCGCGGACGAGCCCACCGGGAGCCTGGATTCTGTTACTGGCGAGCGAATCATCGACCTGTTATTTTCCATGAACAAGGCTGCCGGGGCGACACTGGTTTTGGTGACCCACGACGAAGCACTCGCCAAAAGGTGTTCCAAGCGACTCAGCCTGCAAGCCGGACGAATTCGAGCTCAGGACTCTTCCGTAGCGGCAGCGGCTTAAATACAAATCACTCCAGGAGGAAACCCATATGAAAATGCTTCATACGATGTTGCGAGTCGGTAACCTGCAGCAGTCCATTGACTTCTACACCAACGCCTTGAAAATGAATCTGCTTCGCACGACCGAGCGACCCGATCAGGGTTACACCCTGGCGTTTGTTGGTTATGGTCAGGGCAACAAAGAAGGCGAGGCCGAAATCGAGCTGACGTTCAATCATGACACCAGTGAGTACGAGCTGGGGTCAGCATTCGGGCATCTCGCCCTTGGTGTGGACAGCGTGGTTGAGACCTGCGAGCAGGTCAAGTCTGCGGGCGGCAAAGTCACGCGCGAGCCTGGACCGGTCAAAGGTGGCAAGACCATGATAGCGTTTGTGGAAGATCCGACCGGCTACAAAATTGAGCTGATTGAAACTGCGAGTCGCGAGATTTAGCGCCCGTCTTTCCTCCGCTCACACGCACCTACGGACGTAATTTTTCCAGGAGGCGACGGGTGGAGGGGTCTAAATCGGGTGTTGCATCGCCCGGGCTGGCCCTCAGCAAGGCTTCATGCTTGGTGGCAATTTTCTTGCCCAGTTCCACGCCCCATTGATCAAACGAATTGATTCTCAGCATCCAGCCAAGCGCCGCTGTTTTGTGCTCGTAAAGCGCAATCAGGAATCCAAATGTTTCCGGGGTGAGTTCATCGAGCAGGATGGTGCTTGAGGGTCGGTTGCCATCGTAGCGACGGTGAGGATCTTCGGGTGAGACCTGGCCATGCAGCAAAGCCTCTGACTGCGCGAGAGCATTGGCCAGTAAGCCAAGGCCGCGACCCTCGGCATCTTCGCAAGAGTCCTTTAACAAAACGAAGTCCACTGGCTGAACCTGGGTACCCTGGTGTAGCGATTGAAAAAACGAGTGCTGCGCATCAGTGCCAGGTTCTCCCCATATGACTGGCGATGAGCCAGTAAGCAGCCGCTCTCCTTCAAGATCCACACTCTTGCCATTACTCTCCATCTGCAGTTGTTGCAGATACGCAGGCAGGCGCGCAAGTGCTTGCGTGTAGGGGATCACCGCTTCAGTTTGAGACTTAAGCGCTGCGGCATTCCACAGACTCAGTGCCGCCATGAGGACGGGGGCGTTTTTGTCCCAGGGGGCATTAAGGAAATGCTGGTCCATTTGCCTGGCGCCCGTGAGCATCGCGTCGAAATTGGCCGGGCCAATCATGAGCATCACAGGCAGACCAATCGCAGACCATAACGAATATCGTCCGCCAACCCAGTCTCTGAATGGAAAAATACCGTCATCGGACAAACCAAATGCTCTGGCACCTTCAGGGTTTGCGGTGACGCCGACGAGATGCCGGTGTAGTGCTGATTCGGCAATTCCACTGTCCAGCAACCATTGCCGGACCGCTTGTGCGTTGCGCGCGGTTTCGATAGTTTTCCATGATTTGGATGCTATTACGACCATAGTTGTGTCGGCGTTGATCCGCCGCTTGATGCGCGACCACGCCATCGGATCGATATTCGCGAGAAAGTGCACCCGCATGGCCGGATCAGTGAATTCTTCAAGTGCGTCACACGCGAGTAGAGGGCCAAGCTGCGAGCCACCAATGCCTACATTCACGATATCGGTTATGCGTTGGCCGCTTGCGCCGAGCCATTGACCATCTCGCACAGCAGCGCTAAAAGTTCGCATACGTTCAAGCGTGTGCTGAATTTCATCACTGACCAGTTCTCCTCCAGTGCCCAGCCGCATCTGCTGGTCTGGGGCTGCGCGCAACGCCACATGGAAGACAGCCCGTTGCTCGGTTGGGTTAATGGTTTCGCCAGCGAACATCGCAGCACGCTTGTCATTGAGTCCGCAATGCGTCACGAGTTTTTCAATCGCAGGCAATGATGGCAGCGGCAGGCGATGTCGACTGAAATCAAAATAAGCAGGTCCGACCTCGAAGCTCAGACTATCCAGGCGATCCGGTTCGGTATCGAACAAGCCGAGTATGGGTTGATCTGCACTGGCGTTAGCTGCCTCAAGAAACTGCGAAAGTGCTTGTTGATAGTCGTTGTTACCGGTGTTCTCAGTCATGAAAAATGCTCAGCTTTGATTGATTGATTCAATGAGGTGTTGCAACAATGTGTCGGCGTTTAGGCCTACTTGTCTTGGATGTTCTCTTGCCCAGAGGTCCGCGGCATTGCCATGCAACCATGCCGCCATCGCAGCGGCTTCCCACGCAGGATAGCCCTGCGCCAACAGTGCACCGGCAATACCGGCCAGGAGATCGCCTGACCCACCTGTGGCCAGTGCTGGACCACCACTGCCAATAATGGCCCATCGCCCGTCAGGCGCAGCAATCACGGAGCCAGCGCCTTTCAAGATGACGGTGGATTGCCACTCAAGTGCCAATCGCCCAGCATTGGTAACGCGATTGTCTTCAATCTGCGCGACACTTTGTCCGAGTAGGCGAGCCGCCTCCAGCGGATGAGGCGTGAGGATCGTGGGGACCGACTGGCCTCGCGACAGCATCAGTCCGCGTAGATCTGATTTAGCGCCTTGACCTGCGACCAGGTTGAGCGCATCGGCGTCAATGACAGCAGGTATAGGGGCGACGAGTGCTCGCGCGAGCAAACTACTCGCCAGTTGATCGGTACCAAGGCCACAGCCGGCTACTAGACAACTGATTCTGGCGACATGAGCATCCAGATCAGCGGGTCGTTCGAGTTGTCCACTCATCAATTGCGGGGATCCCGGATCAAACACGCTGGCGACGGGACTCATGATGGTCACTTTGCCAGCACCAGTTGCCTGCGCCGCACGCGCTGCAAGCAATGCAGCGCCAGGCATCGCCGGAGCGCCACCCAATACACCGACTGACCCAAAACTGCCCTTATGCGAGTTTGTCTGCCTCTTCCTAAGACGAGTCGCTACCCATGATTGATCGATGAACAATCCGCTGGGGGCCGGTGTTGCAATGCCAAGCGTGTTGACGCTGACCTGACCTGCATGGGCTCTGCCGGGCCCGGTATACAGACCAGGCTTGTTGCCAATCAGGGTGATCGTGTGGCTCGCCTTCACCGCTGCGCCACGAGCGCCACCTACGATGGCGCCTGTGTCGCAATTGATCCCGCTGGGAACATCAACTGCAATCAAGGGAGAATCGAGTCGGTGGGTCAGTTGCGCGGTGCGGGCGGCGCCTCCTTCAAGCGGACGGCGCAGGCCAATGCCGAACATGCCGTCAATCAGCAAACTGGCGTGGCGCCCCCTGGTCGCGCCACCGCTAAGAGCTGGCAACAAGTCGGGCAGGCCTTCAATAGGGATAAACGTGCCCCCCTGAGCCTGAAAGCGGGCCCAGACTGCGTGCGCGTCAGTGCCCTCATTCGGCGCCTGGCCAAGCGAGCAGGCGTTTATCTGATAGCCGCCTGCCTCTAGCATCATGAGGGCAAGCAGCGCATCGCCACCGTTGTTACCCGGTCCGATCAGAGCGGTGACAGATGTTTGGACGGGCTGCGCGATGAGCAGCGATTCGGCCATCGCTGCCAGCGCACTGGCGGCGCGGTACATGAGTTCGCCAGCATCGGCCCCAGCCAGCGCGCGCGTCTCCACCGCCCGAATCTTCTCAAGGCTAAGAAAGGCATTGCTGTCGGACATGGCCGGGTACTCCTGCGATCAGTTCAGCGTCGCCGGCGATTTCGTCTGGTTCCGTTGGGTTCCGTTTGAGTGTCTCCGGCAGCCAATATGGTGCCAGACACGGGCTGCGTCTGGAGCCAGGCAGACTAGAGCAGGATCAGTGCAGGATTAGGGGAGGGTATTGACCGCAAAATTATCGTTTTGAGATTGCGACACCATTGATTCAACCGAGAAATCTGATTGAATGGCCGTATCCGGACTGAATGCCCACCATACCAATGTCATCAGCACCAAGGTGGTGACCTTGCTCGTTTTCATCGTTGATCCCTAGTTGGGCGATGACAGCGTTTTGAGGAACCGCGCCGGCCATCGCATTTCAGTCAACAACGAGTGTCGGCCTGATCGCGCGATGCGGCCGTGATGAATGTCGCAGTCGCCTATAATTGCGCTTTGCCTGCTGCGATCAAATGACTGGTTTTGCCATTTTGGGCGGATCCGCCGCCCTTTCCACGTTTCGTACCGATCGCCTGATCTCCGAGATTCAGCGTCAGCACAAAGTCGCTGAGGCTTTGAAGGGTGATTCACCAGAGTCAGATCGCAAGACGCCGACGGTCGGCCAAATCGAATCCCGATATTTCTATCTGGTTCAGGCTTCGGACGAGATTGAGCCGGGTGACATTGCACGTTTGCAGGCCCTCGTAGACAGTGCCGGAGAAGCGCCAGATGAACGTGGCGCAAGTGCTGGGTTTGTGTATGTACTGCCCCGGGTTGGCACTATTTCTCCCTGGTCCAGTAAGGCAACGGATATTGCGCGCAATTGCGGCTTCAAAAACATCCGGCGAATTGAGCGCGGTATTGCCTATCAGCTCCGCGGTGAGTCGCATTTCTTGCGGCGCACTGAGTTGACAGACTCTGCGCTCAATCTGGCCGCGCAGGTCTTGCACGACCGAATGACCGAGTCTTTTTTCCTTAGCTGGCCGCAGGCGCAGCAGTTTTTTGCCGATCTACCTTCAAAGCCAACCCAGACTGTGGCTGTTATGTCGGACGGCGCAGCCGCCCTCATTAAGGCCAATGTCGAGCTTGGGCTCGCGCTTTCCGACGATGAAATTGACTATCTTTGCGAGGCATTTGAAAAGGTCGGGCGAGACCCGACTGACGTTGAACTCATGATGTTCGCTCAGGCCAACTCTGAGCACTGCCGACACAAAATTTTCAATGCCGACTGGGTGATTGACGGACAAACACAGGCGCACGGATTGTTCCAGATGATCCGGCACACACATGAGGCAACCCCGACCCATACGGTCGTGGCCTATGCCGACAATGCCTGCATCCTCACCGGTCGGGAAACGCCGCGCTTTCAGCCCCGATTCATGCTTGCCGATGGCAAGATGGTTAACGGGCAGTACAGCCGTGAAACAGGCATGAGCCATAGCCTGCTCAAAGTTGAAACCCATAATCATCCAACCGCCATTTCGCCATTTCCAGGCGCGGCGACTGGTTCGGGCGGTGAGATTCGCGATGAAGGGGCAACCGGCCGCGGCTCGAAACCCAAGTTTGGCCTCACAGGGTTTACCGTCTCGAATCTACGCCTGCCTGACTACCAGCACCCCTGGGAACAGACAGACCCAGGGAGGCCTGATCGAATTGCATCGCCCTTGCGAATCATGCTCGACGGCCCAATTGGCGCCGCTGCGTTCAACAACGAGTTTGGCCGGCCTAACTTGGTGGGCTACTTTCGCGCGTGGGATCAACTGATTGACGGACAACATCGCGGCTTTCATAAGCCAATCATGATCGCCGGTGGCGTGGGCAGTGTCGACGCCAGACTTTCATACAAAGAACCCCTACCGGCAGGCACCTTGCTGGTTCAACTGGGTGGCCCGGGCATGCGAATTGGCGTCGGGGGTGGTGCGGCCTCCAGTATGGGCAGTGGCAGCAACGATGAAACACTTGACTTTAATTCCGTTCAGCGCGGCAACCCGGAAATGCAGCGACGCGCCCAGGAAGTCATTGATCGGTGTTGGAGCAGTGGCGAGCGAAATCCTGTGTTGTCCATTCATGATGTTGGCGCCGGTGGTTTGTCAAACGCATTTCCTGAGATCGTTCATGACGCAGGGATGTCAGCAAGCTTCGAATTGACTAAGGTCCCCGTCGAGTCGACGGGCCTGTCTGCCGGAGAACTCTGGTGCAACGAATCGCAAGAGCGTTATGTACTGGCGATTGCGCCAGACAATTTGCCGACCTTTGAGTTCTACTGCGAGCGCGAGCGCTGTCCGTTTTCGGTGGTTGGGACAGTGACCGATACGGGCAACCTGATCGTGTCGGACCAGCGGGAAGGGCGCAACGAAACGCCCGTCGATATGCCCATGGATGTTTTGCTCGGCAAGCCGCCGCGCATGACACGCATTGCAACAAACCAAAAGCCGGCGCTTGAGCCGATAGACGCTGCTGGCGTGCCGCTCGATCTCATCGCGGCACAGGTGTTGCGATCGCCGTGCGTGGCAGACAAGAGTTTTCTCATCACGATCGGTGACCGGACGGTCGGCGGTTTGTCTCACCGCGACCCGATGGTTGGACCCTGGCAGGTGCCCGTTGCCGACTGCGGCGTGGGCTTGCTGGATTTTGAAGGCTATGCCGGTGAGGCGCTTGCCGTCGGTGAACGCCCCGCGCTAGCCGTGATCGATCCAGCGGCAGCTTCGCGCATTGCCATTGGCGAAGCGATAACGAACCTGCTCAGCGCTGGCATTGGCTCCTTTGAACGCGTCAAGCTCTCAGCCAACTGGATGGCCGCCTGCGGCGACCCGGCCGAAGATGCCAACCTCTATCAGGCGGTCAAGGCGGCCAGTGAATTGGCAATCGCACTCGGTATCAGTATTCCGGTTGGCAAAGATTCCTTGTCAATGCGAACGCGCTGGCAGGATGATTCAGGCGAAAACCAGGAAGTCGTTTCACCGGTGTCGCTAGTGGCGAGCGCATTTTCTCCCGTGGATGATGTTCGCGCCGGCCTAACGCCTGTGCTGTCGGACTCACTCGAAACGGCGCTTATCCTGGTCGATCTAGGCGCTGGCAGGCAGCGTCTGGGCGGATCAGTGTTTGCCCATGTCACTGGACAAATTGGCAACGAATGCCCAGATCTTGATGACCCCGCCTTGCTTGTTCAATTCGGTGCGGCACTTGCGGCATTGATTGAACGGAATTGGGTGCTCGCTTATCACGACCGATCAGATGGTGGGCTGTTTGCAGCCCTTTGCGAAATGGCCTTCGCAGGCCACTGCGGACTCGCGATCAACCTGGACATGCTCACCATCGATCCCAACACAGCGGATGTGGGTGGATTCAATATTCGGCCTGCCCAAATGGCTGTGCAGCGAAACGAATTGGCGATCAAAGCGCTGTTCAATGAGGAGCTTGGCGCAGTGCTTCAGGTGCGCGCGGAGCAACGAGATGAAGTTATGGCTGAACTCAGACAACACGGTTTGTCCCGAGTCAGCCACGTTATCGGCAAACCTGCCAGCCAGGACGAAATCTCACTCTACCAAGACGGGCGCAGTATCTACAAAGCGGGGCGCCGAGAACTTCAGCAGATCTGGAGTGAAACGAGCTTGAACATGACCTCGCTCAGAGACGACCCCGCGTGCGCTCAAGAGGCATTTGATGCGGTTGGGTCGGCACCGTCTGCTTCGCAGGACAGTCAGTTTGCGCTGGTTCTCAAGGCTGACTTTGATCCGGATGAGGATATTGCAGCGCCGGCCATCGCCTCAGGCGTTCGGCCGAGAGCCGCTATCTTGCGAGAGCAAGGTGTTAACGGTCACATCGAGATGGCGGCTGCATTCGATCTGGCTGGATTTGAAGCCATCGACGTCACGATGTCAGACCTGTTTGCCGGACGCCAAAAACTTGATCAGTTCCAGATGCTGGCCGCCTGTGGTGGGTTTTCTTATGGCGATGTGCTGGGTGCGGGGGCCGGCTGGGCTAAGTCCATCTTGTTCAACAACGCAATGGCTGAACAGTTCGCTGTGTTTTTCCAGCGTCCCAACACGCTGTCATTTGGCGTTTGCAATGGTTGCCAGATGCTCAGTCACTTGCGACCGCTAATCCCGGGCGCTCAGGCATTCCCAGACTTTATGAGAAACCGATCAGAACAATTCGAGGCGCGGCTTGTTCAAGTTGAAGTAATCGACTCGAACGCGGCCATGTTTGCGGGGATGGCAGGGGCTCGTGTGCCTATTGTCGTGTCCAATGGTGAAGGGCGGGTTTTGCTTCCTGACGATTCAAACCGGCGCGAGGCCAATCCTGTTCTTCGGTTTGTTGACGCCAGCGGACAGACTGCTACGCAGTATCCGGCCAATCCAAATGGCTCAACCGACGGACTGACTGGTTTTACGACGGACGACGGGCGCGTGAGCATTCTCATGCCCCACCCGGAGCGGGTGATTCGCACTGCTCAGATGAGTTGGGCGCCGAAAGGGGCTGGGCATTATTCCCCTTGGATACGCTTGTTTCGTAACGCCCGCAACTGGATGAGCTGATCTACCCCAACTAGCCTTCTCGAGCGCTCTTGAGCACACAAGTTGGCAGAAAAAAAGGGGGGTGAAACCGGCAAAACCTGCGCGGATAGCACAGGACTTTGCGAACCTCACCCCCAAGTAACGCAGCTACTCGGGGAAGCAAGCCGCGCTTTCTGCCTTAAAACTAACCATCAATGCCAACTGGCATCGATCCTTAGACAGAGCACTGAGCAAAACCCATCTCACCGTCCATCCGAAAATCCTTGGCTTAATGTGAAATGATTTCGCTTTCCTGGCAATCGGGCATTTTCGCCCCCTGACCCTAGGGCTATCCCTAGGATGCGAGAGGCATACAATTAGCTGCGACAGATAGGGCGTGGCACGTCGCCCATAGCGGAGAAATGTCATCACAGGCAGCCACCCAGTCAGACCACCATTTAAAACTCGAGCAAGGGGATTCGTTCTGGCGCCACTCGTTGGACTGGTGCTGGGTGTCGCCCTGACGCTTGGGCTTTGGTCGCACGCGAGTCGCCTGAGTGCGCAGAATGCGCAGGAGATGTTCACGCAACGGGTCGACCTTGCCAATCTGGCAATCGACCGCGTGTTTGGCGAGTTAACGAGCCTCCTAAGCATGGTCAAGAGCATTGCCGAAACGGATCCCAGTTTTGAAAGGCCGCTTTTCAATGCGACTTTGAGAGGCCAGAACCAGAGACTGTTCAGTGCCGGTCTGCAATACATCGGGTTTATCAAGGCGTCAGCTGCATCAGAGTGCACCGACCCCACTACGGGTCTGCCGTCGGCCACAGGCGGAGCGCCGGCCATGCTTGGAGAAGGGTGCCTCAGCCTGGATATGGTTTATCCCAGGCCGACCAATGAACATGTGCTTGGCCAATTGCAGGTGACAGAACGCCCTGACTTATCGGGCGCAATTATTCGCGCAATGGACTACGGCTACCTCGCACTGACGCCGCCGCTGCCCGCATCAAGAAACAATCATGCGCAACCGGGCCTGATCATTTACCTGCCGGTTTATCAGCGCAACGAGTCACTGGCGACCGTACCTGCCAGACGACAGGCGCTTGCCGGTATGGTGGTCGCGGCCATGTCTCTGGAAGACATGGTGAGGGCTGAACTCGGTGGCGAGTACTTTGAAACGACTAATGTTCGCATTCGCGACTTTGGCCTGGTCGGTCGCGCGCGGGCGAGCAACGCCGACAGTACCGTTGTCCTTGATGCAAGGTCACTTTTAAGGCCAACAGCCAACGCTGACTTAGCCAGCGCTATCGCACTTGAGGACGGTACGTCTAATCGTCAACAAGTGAGCTTCAATCGGCAACCTGCAGGCCGATACTGGTCGGTTGAATTTGCTGAAATTTCCCCGGCATCAAGCCTGTCGAATGTGCTCACCGCGCCCAGAATGGTTTTGTTGCTTGGCGCCCTAATGACCGCGGCGCTTTGCGCTTATCTGCATATCTTATCGAGGGGACGACGACAGGCTGAGCGCCTGGCCAGCCGAATGACCCAACACCTGCATGAGCGGGAGGGTCAACTGCGCCAGGCACTTGATGCTGCGGATATGGGAAGCTGGACATGGCGAGCAGATCACAGCGGTTTTGATGCTGATTCACGTGCGATGAACCTACTCGGACTTGGGTCAGGCGAGATTGGCCGTTTGTTCGATCAACTGCGTTCCGAAGACCAGGTCACAGCCGAAAGAGCGCTTGAGCGTTCAATCAGCGAGAACACCTCGTTCTATGTTGAAGGCCGCCTGAAACCAACGGAGCAGGGCACGCGCTGGGTTGAACTCTCTGCCCAACTGTCGCTCAGTGATGACAAGACAGTGACTAGAGCCACCGGACTGGTGCGCGATATTACCCAGCGGGTTGAAGTGCTCCTGGCCAAGCGCCAACTGCACGGCAAACTGATTTATGCCGAGGAACGGGAGCGCCGCCGAATTGCCCGTGAACTTCACGATCAGCTTGGCCAGGAAATTACCGCTTTGTCACTTGGCCTGCGCAACCTGGAACAGATGACGAATGCCTCGGCCGCGCGAAGCGATTTGCTTAGTGGGCTTAAAAAGCTGGTTGGCGAGATCGACACAAGAGTCGATCGGTTCACGCTTGATTTGCGTCCGGTGGTGCTCGATGACCTGGGACTCGAAGCGGCACTGCAGGCACACTTCTCGCAATGGACTGATGTGCATGGCATCGAACTCAACTCTCATCTCGCTGGTCTGGCGGGCGCCAAATTGCCATTCGAGCACACCACCACAGTGTTCCGCGTAGTCCAGGAGTCACTCACCAATGTCGCCAGGCACGCTCAGGCTTCTCGCGTCGACGTGATTGTTGAACTGTCTGAGGCGGAAATCAGAGTCGTTATTGAAGACAACGGCACTGGCCGGCTGAAACCTGTTGAGCCGCAAAGTTATGGACTGATGGGCATGAGTGAGCGCGTTGAAGCACTAGGGGGACAGTTTCGAGCCGAGTCATCACCTGACGCCGGATTCTCAGTCTTTGTACGTCTGCCCGTCACAGTCGAAAGCACAGCCCTGGCAAGCCAATGACAACACTGAAAATTTTGTTAGTTGATGACCACACTCTCATGCGAGAGGGGGTCAAGATGCTGCTCGATACGCAAGACGATATGGCCGTTGTGGGTGAAGCGTCAGAAGGCGTTGAAGCGCTTCGTAAATGCGCAGAGCTGGACCCCGATATTGTCGTGATGGACCTTTCAATGCCGGCGATGGATGGCGCCAGAGCAACTGAGAAACTGAAAGAACTCGCACCATCTGTAAAAGTCATAGCACTGACCCGTCATGTTGACCAGGGTTATCTGCATCATGCGATGCGAGCCGGTGCCAAGGGATATGTCGTCAAGAAGGCAGCGGGTGATGAGCTATTGACCGCGATCAGAACCGTGGCGCGGGGTGAGCCGTATATAGACCCCGGTTTGGCCAGCCGTTTTGTCGGTAGCATGCTCAAGAGCACTCCCGCGCAGACCCAAGCCGGCATTAAGCCCCTGAGCCCGCGTGAGGAACAGGTGTTGAGATTGATTGCACTGGGACACAGCAACGCCGAGATCGCCGCGCAATTGGGGATTAGCGTCAAGACGGTTGAGTATCAACGCTCTCGCGGCATGAACAAACTGGGCATGCGCTCACGCGTGGACATCATCCAGCATGCCGTACGGGAAGGATGGTTACTTGATGCATAAACTTGCCCTGGCGCTCTGTGCGTGCCTTTGTCTGCTGCTTTTGTCTGGTCAATCGACCCAGGCCGCCGGCGAGCGTCGCATGGTCACCATCAGCGCGGGGCAGGAAGGCGGCGTTTACTACCCGGCAGCAGGCATTCTTTGTCGTCTACTCCACCTTGAAAGTGAGCGCCACGGTATTCGCTGCGCGGTCGATCGCAGTCGCGGCTCAGTTGAAAATGTAGAGAATCTTGCCTACGGTCGCTCCGACATTGGCATTGTTCAGACCGATGTTCAATACGCTGCTATAAATGGTGAATACCGATACGACACCGCTTTACCTGTAGCAGGGCAGTTACGTTCACTGGTTTCCTTGCATCCGGAACCCATCACCGTCGTGACCAGGCTCGATGCGCAGGTCAATGAATTCGCAGATCTGGCCGGTAAACGCGTTAATGTTGGTGAGGTTGGCTCAGGCACATTCTCAACCGCGAGCGCCCTCATGCAGGCCTATGGGTTGTCATCAAGTGATTTGAGACGTCAGCTTAACTGGGGAGCTTCTGAGGCGGCAACGGCTCTTTGCGAAAATCGTATCGACGCGATGATCCTGGTGGTGGGCCATCCGAACTCAACCGTCAGGCGGGTATCCGAGTCCTGCGCCGTTAGGCTTGTTTCAATTGGCGGCGCGGTGGCCGACAAATTGCTGACACTGAAACCGTTTTTTTCCAAAGCGATCATTGGCGCCAATACCTATGTCGGTCAGGAGCAAGATGTGTTGTCGCTGGGCGTTCGGGCATCAGTGCTGACAACCCAGGATTTACCCTTTGAGACTGCCTACGAGATCACCCGGGCGGTCATGCTCAATCATGAGCGGCTGCAGGCGTTGCATCCCGCATTTTCATTGCTGGAGCCCCGGCAGATGGTTCAGGGCAATACTGCTCCCTGGCACCCGGGCGCGCTCAAGTTCCTCAATGAGCAAGGTCTTTTGGTGAACCAGTCAAATTGATCGGTTCGTGTCCTGCCAAAACGGCTCACGCAGCTTGCGCTTGAAAATCTTGCCCGTTTCCTCACGCGGCAATGCATCCTTGAACTCTACCTGGCGTGGCACTTTGTAAGACGCCATGTGCGACTTGACGTAGTCTTTGACCTCTTGTGCTGTGAGCGATTGGCCTGGCCTACATTGCACTGCGCACGCCAATGCTTCCCCAAATTCTGCATCCGGAATACCAAATACAGCACAGTCCAGAATTTGAGGCATGGTCGACAGAGTCGCTTCAATTTCGGCCGGGTAAATATTCACCCCACCTGAAATCACCATGTCTGACTGCCTGTCCGACAAATACAAATAATTGTCTTCGTCCAGATAGCCAACATCGCCGATGCTGACCAGATCCTCCACCTGGATGCGTGCCCTGTCTTCTGAGCGACCAATATAGTCAAAGTCAGGCGTGGCGGGCTGCCTCACATAGATGCGTCCGCGTTCACCCACACCTACCGGCTGGCCGTCATCATCGAGTATCTGAATTTTTGCCTGGCCCACTGCCTTGCCGACAGACCCGGGTTTTAGAGCTGCTTCGTCGGGCGTAATCCGCGTGATGTAACCCGTCTCACTCGAGGCATAGCATTCATAAATGACTGGACCAAACCGCTCATGAAATCGCGCCTTCAACCCACTCGGACAGGGCGATCCCGTGCAGGTAACGAACTGCAGACTGCTGGTATCAAGCTTAGCCGTTTGTTCCGGCGGTAAATCAAGCAGCCGATGAAACATGGTTGGCACCATGTAGGCGTGGGTGATTTGCTCGTCCTCAATGAGTTGCAATGTGCGCAGTGCATCAAACCTTGGCTCCAGGTATAGGCAGGTCTGGTTTTGAGCGCATTGCAATAAGTAGGTGAGCGGAGCGCTGTGATAAAGCGGCGCCGATACGAGCGTGCGCGTGCCCGGACTCAGATTCAGGACTTGCTCATATAGCGTGCGTGCCTGGTCAGCCAACTCGGTGGCCATAGCCGCCGTTGGGGGTATCCGCTTAACGCCTTTGGGGACGCCGGTAGTGCCTGAGGTGTAGGCAATGAAGCCACGCGACGGGCGCTGCTGACTGTCTTCGGGTGACCAAGGTTGGTGCGAATTCAACCACGCATCCCAATGATGATCCACTACAACGATCCGTATGTCAGCGGGTATTGATTGCTCAATGACCTCCAGTAGCTGTGGGTCAATCAGCAAGACTTTGGCACCACTGTCGGTAAGCAAATGACCGGCTTCCTGAGCCTTAAAATGCCAATTAATCGGACAGCAATAAGCGCCCAGATCCCGAATAGCCATCACCGCCTGAATGAACGGCACATCATTGCGCAGCATCACGCAAGCAATATCACCTTCGGTCAGACCAAGATCGACAAGCGCAGTCGCCAGTTGTCTGGCCGAGCGCTTAAGCGTATGCGCTGGGGTGACTGATCCTTTGAAAATGAGGTCTGGGTACATCGCTGTTTGCATTGTCTGCTGCCAGCGCGCCAGCAGGCCGGACCGCTGTGCACGTCGGCTCTCCATGTTTGCCGGTACGCCCTGATGATAAGGGAAGCACTCGGCGCTCACCGCGACGCTATACAACTGAGAATGGCTCCTACGGCCCGACGGGTTGATGCCGGCAAGGCTCCTTAGTAGATCTATTCGCCGCGCCCGGTTGGTTGAGATACCATTTCCCTTTACGTTGACCTGTCTGGCGCGCCAACAAGCTGCCCTGGCCGGGTAGCAACTACCCCGACCGAATTGGAGACATCACATGGATCTGGCATTTTCCGCAGAAGATCAGGCGTTTCGGCATGAGGTGAAGACCTGGCTTGCCGAGAACGTTCCGGCTGAGTCACGCCGCAAAGTGCTCGACTATGAAGAACTCAGCAAAGAAGAGCTGATTGAATGGCACAAAATCCTTGCCGCTAAAGGGTGGGTAGCACCGCACTGGCCCAAGGAGTGGGGCGGGGTCGATTGGACGCCGGCGCAGAAGTTTATTTTTGAAGAAGAAACCGCCATGGCAGGGGCACCGCCAATTGCTCCGTTCGGACCCGTCATGTGTGGCTCAGTGTTGCTGCGCTTTGGCACAGAGGAACAAAAGAAACGCTTTTTGCCACGCATCTACAACTGCGATGACTTCTGGGTTCAGGGGTATTCAGAACCAGGCTCGGGCTCAGACCTGGCTTCCCTCAAGACCCGCGCTGATCGCGACGGCGACCACTACGTCATCAATGGTCAGAAGATCTGGACAACGCTCGGGCACTACGGCGACTGGATCTTTTGCCTGGTCCGTACCGACTTCGATACCGTCAAGCGCCAGGAGGGCATTAGTTTTCTTTTGGTCGACATGAACACACCGGGCATCACGGTCCGGCCGCTGGTTTTGCTTGATGAAGGCCACGAAGTCAACGAGGTGTTTTTTGAGGACGTGCGCGTCCCTGTCGAAAATCTCGTGCATGAAGAAAACCAGGGTTGGACTGTTGCCAAATACCTGCTGGGCTTTGAACGACTCAACACGGGTCGAATCGGTGGGTCCAAGCGCGAGCTAATTCGCCTGAAGGAATATGCACGTAACAAGAAGCGAAATGGCCGGCCTTTGATCGAAGACCCGCGCTTTCTCGACAGACTCACCAGAGTGGAAGTCGAACTCATGGCCCTTGAAGTGACCAATATGCGCTTCATTGACGACATGCAGCGCACCGGTCAGCCACCAGGCCCGGAAGTTTCAATGCTCAAAATCAAGGGCACCGAGATTCAACAAACGTTGACTGAATTGCTGATGATGGCCGCGGGCCCTGCTGCGCGCTCGTTCAGAGCGCTTGAGTACGACGACTTCGACACTTTCTCGGCCAGTACAGCAGCCCGTTACTTTAACTATCGCAAAACCAGCATCTACGCGGGTTCAAACGAAATACAGCGCAACATCATTGCCAAGATGGCTTTGGGCTTATAAGGAGGCTGACGATGAATTTTCAATTTGATGAAGAACAGCAGGCGTTGGCCGATAGTGTTGCGAAGATTATCGAGCGCGAATATGACTTTGAGGCCCGCAAACGCATCGTCGCCTCCGATGCCGGCCACAGCCCATCGGTTTGGGAATCAATGGCCGAGATGGGCATTATTCTGCTCCCTATGTCAGAGCCTGCCGGTGGGTTTGGCATGGGCTCGCTTGCGCTTTTCCCGGTCATGGAACAGATCGGCAAAGGCCTGTTGGTTGAGCCTCTGGTCGAGACCTTGATTGCCACACGCCTGCTCGACAGACTCGATGCCACCAATCAGGCTGACCTGCTCGCCAGCGTCGCGGCCGGCAAGGCGCGACTGTCATTTGCCCACCTGGAAGGGAATACCAGTACCGACTTACTCGATCTCGCCGTCACCGCCAGCGGGTCGGGCAGTGATGTCAAGCTCTCGGGCAGCAAGTCCATGGTGATACTGGCCGACTCGGCAGACAAGATCCTTGTGTCTGCCTCAGGCGGCAAAGCGGGCGACAAAAGGAGCGTTGGCTTGTATTTGGTTGATGCTAATGCCAGCGGTCTGACGCGGCGCACCATGCGAACAATCGATAACCATCGTGCTTGCGATATCGAGTTTGACAACTGTTCGGCGCAGACCGTCGGTGCAGTTGGCGAGGGTTATGCCGCGCTGGAAGAGGCGCTTGACTTTGGCACCATGCTCGTCTGTGCGGAGGCAGTTGGCGCGATGGCATACGCCAACGAAACAACGCTTGAATATCTAAAAACACGGCAGCAGTTCGGCACACCTATTGGCGCGTTTCAGGCCCTGCAGCACCGCATGGTTGATATGACTATCAGTTGCGAGCAGGCGCGCTCGATTACCTATCTTGCGTGTGACGCCCTTGATAAGGCGGACAATTCTGAAGAGGCGGCCAGCAACCGGCGCCGACTTGTGTCAGCTGCAAAGATCAAGGTCTCGGATGCGGCTAAACATGTCGGCGAAGAGGCGATTCAATTGCATGGCGGCATGGGCATGACCAATGAAATGAAGGTCAGCCACACTTTCAAGCGCCTCACCATGATCGCAGCCGCTTTTGGTGATGTTGACTTTCACCTTGATCGTTTTGCAGCAGCGGGCCGCTGATTTCCGACTGGCTCAGTGGCGGCTCGGGCGGTGCGTCCAAGCCGCTGAAGAAGTTGGTTTCTCAGTGACACTGCAGCCTCACTCGCACTGTCCCGGCTAAGCAAATAAATGCTGATGCTGGGCAGGGCGGGTAAATCGGAAGAAAAGGCTGTCACCCCGATGGCATCAGCATAGCCAGCAGGCAACGCGCCGACGCCAATACCGGCCGCAATAGCCTGGCCTGCCGCTGACAGCGTGGTGCCTTCGCATGTAATCACATAGCGCGGGTTGCCCGCCGAATCGCGTTGCTCAAGTGCCTGATCGATCGCCTGTAGCGCGCTCGGGTAGGGCGTTCTGACCAATGCCGTGGATTGCCCGTGCATGGCATCTGGCGAGCGGCCATACCAGCGTAGGCGCTCACGACGAATGAGACGTCCCGTGCCGGGTACCAGTGGGTCTGCGAGCAGGCAAATATCGAACGAATCTGCTTCAAACTGGGCGGAAATCGCCTGATCTTGGTCAACGCAGACTAGAAGATTGACTTCCGGGTGGCTACGCGTGAAACGCCCGACCACTTCTGCCACCGGAAAACTCGTCCAAAGCGATTCTGCCGCCCCAATTCGAACGCTACCAGTCAGGGAAGCATCATGCACCCGCGCAGCCGCAACCGTATGCAGTTCAACGATCTCCTCTGCAAGCGGGAGTAGACGTTTGCCGGCGCCCGACAGTGCGACCCGCCGGGTGGAGCGCTCAAACAGTGGCTGCCCCACAAGTTCTTCCAACCGTGAGATTTGAGAACTGATCGTTGACTGCCGGGTACCGAGCGTGCGGGCCGCTTTTGAGAAACTCCGGTGACTGGCCACCAGTACAAATGCGCGCAGGGCTGATGGTGACGCCTCTAGCATCGAACCTCCACGTTGATCTTATGAATTAAACGTAATGACCGTATAGTGTAGCGAAGCTTCAGGCACTTGCCAGCTGATACCGCTCTACGCTTTGACGAAACGCCTTGCTAAAGATCTCTACACCGGGCAGCACCGGCGTATTGGCTCTGCGAACCAGCCCTAAAACACGCTTGGCGCGTTGATCATTCAATGGCAAGTGCATGACATGCTTGGCCGCCTCAGCATGGGGCAGTAACGGCAATATGGCGATGCCACCGCCCGCTGCCACCAGTGTCATCAGGCTGGCAGAGTCTTGAATCCATAACTTGGATCGCATGGCCAGATTGCGATAGCGCTCAGCGCTGAGCGAATCACTGATGGGTGTGCGCAAGAGTTTGTGCGAACGAAGATCACGCCAGGTTAGCGGGCGTTTTAATCGCGCCAGCGCAGAGCGCTCGCTGAACCAGACGTGATACGGATCGTCGAGCAATGGTTCGAACAGGAGGTTGGGGTTGGGGCTCGGCTCGGCGCAAATACCAAGATCAACCGCCTGATCGGCCACGCGTTCGGCAATCTGATCGCTGTTGTAGGCGCTGAGTTCAAGCGTGGCGTCAGCTCGATCAAACAGATAGCGCTGGACCACATGCGGCACAAGGGCAGAAAGCTGAGACTCAACACACGCAATGCTTAGATGCCCTGTCTCGTTTCGGGCAAAGGCCTGAATCGAAGTCATTGCGCGCTCGTAGTTCTCAAGCTGCGCGCGCGAGACTTCGTGGGCATATCGACCCAATTCAGTCAGCTGGTTTTTCCGATCTCCCTCGAACAGCTCGCCCCCCAACAATTCTTCGAGCTGCTTGAGCGACATTGAAATTGACGAGGCAGTTTTGGATAACGCCTTAGCGGCCAGCGTAATGTTGCCGGTTTCGACGACCGCTGCGAACACGCGAATCAGTTCCAGTTTGGGCGTCATGGGCACCACCACGGCCGTAGCGATAAAATCATGGAAATTCTGACCCCACTGAGACAAAGCCATGCGCATTGATGGATTGCAATACTCCAATTGGTCTGAGCAGATCTTTCGGCAGTTTAATGAGGCGGGTCTGGCGGCTGTGCATGTCACGATTGCTTACCACGAGACCTTCCGTGAAATGGTGCTGAACCTGGAGCAATGGAACCGCTTGTTTGATCGCTACTCGGCTCACATCATGCCGGGTAGAACCGCTGCCGATGTGTCGCTGGCCAAAGAGCAAGGTAAGACCGCCATCATTTTTGGTTTTCAGAATCCGTCTCCTATTGAAGATGATCTCGGCTTGATCGAAATCGTCCACACGCTGGGCGTGCGCTTTATGCAACTGAGCTACAACAATCAGTCATTGCTGGCGACTGGTTGCTACGAAGAAAATGATCCAGGGGTGACGCGCTTTGGACGCCAGGCGATTGCCGAGATGAACCGCGTTGGCCTGGTCATCGATATGAGCCACTCTGCTGAGCGCTCCACGCTGGAGGCAATTGATTTGTCTCAGCGCCCGATTGCCATCACACACGCCAACCCCGCGTGGTGGGAGCCGGCGCTTCGCAACAAGTCGCATGAGGTGTTGAAGGCGCTCACCGATAATCACGGCATGCTTGGCTTCTCTTTGTATCCGCATCATTTGCCCGGCAAGACCGATTGCACGCTTGAGCAATTCTCGACAATGGTCGCGCAGGCGGCAGAACGCTATGGCGTGGAGCATCTTGCAATCGGTTCTGACCTTTGCCAGGATCAGCCTGACTCGGTCGTTGAGTGGATGCGCAATGGCCGATGGACTCGCCAGACTGACTATGGCGAGGGGTCGGCTGCTTTGCCCGGGTTTCCGCCGCAGCCAGCGTTCTTCCGCAACAGTTTGGGTTTTAACCATTTGGAACAAGGTCTCCGGGACATCGGGTTTCACGAAACTGAAGTCCTCGCGCTACTTGGCGGTAACTGGCAAAAATTCTTCGAAGAGTCCTTCGAGCCGCAAGTTTAAATTCAAAACTAATTGATTTGTACCATTTTATTCAATAAATATTTAATTTATTGGCGGTAGCATGCGGGCAATCAATCGGGATAGGCCAGCGCAGCATGGCGAGCACCCGGTTCGTACCAAATACTTTCGGAGGAACTTCATGTTCAAAACCACCTTGAAGGCGGGTTTGCTCGCCATTGGCGCGAGCGCCATGCTCAGCCTTACCCCCCAACAGGCGCACGCTGCTGAATGCGGCACAGACGAAACAATCACGATTGCCGAAATGACCTGGCTAAGTGCTTCGACACTCGCCTATGTCACAGATCGCATCGTCAAGGACGGCATGGGTTGTAAAACAAAGATCGTGCCGGGTGACACAGTGCCCACCGCCACCTCCATCCTGTCCAAGGGTGAGCCGATGATCGCACCCGAACTCTGGCTCTCGACGTCAGAGAATATCTGGGAAAAGATTGTCGACAAAGGGATTGCATTTAAGGCGAACGATATTTTCGAAGACGGTGGCGCTGAAGGTTGGTTCATTCCCGACTATGTTGCTGAAGCCAACCCTGATTTGAAATCGGTTGCTGATCTTGAGAAGCACGTTGACTTGTTCAAAGAAGTTGCCTCAAATGGCAAAGGTCGTTTGTACGCGTGTCCACCAGGCTGGGCTTGTGAAATCCTGAACAACAACCTGTTCAAGGCGCTCGATATGGAGTCCAAGAACTTTGAGTTGTTCTCGCCCGGTTCAGGCGCAAACCTCAAGGCAAGTATTGCGCGAAAAGTCACCCGCAAGCAGCCGGTGCTCGCTTACTACTGGGGCCCCACCGCAGTCATCGGCAAATACAACCTGGTTAAGCTTGATATGCCAGCGTATGACGCGGACGCATATGCCTGTCTCGCCAAGAAAGATTGCGAAAGCCCCGCTGCAAGTGATTTCAAGCCCGGTGAGGTTGCCGTTGCTGTTGTGAGCGAACTGAAGGAAAAAGCGCCTAAGGTTGTTGAGTTCCTGGGCAAGATGCAGGTGCCTAACGACGTCATCAACTCGGTACTGGCCTGGGGTGATGACAACTCCGCTTCGCCCGAAGAGATTGCGAATTACTTCTTCAAGAATCACGAAGACGTTTGGACCAAGTGGGTAAATGCAGACATTGCAGCTAAGGTCAAAGCGACGCTGTAACGCATGACTTTGCAATAGTCCTGGCGAGGGCGAAAGGTAATTGCCTTTCGCCCTCGCTTTTTTTCGTTTCCTCTATTCAGGATTTCTATGGCCACCAATTTCCCTGAACTCATTGATACTCGCGCCTTGCGCAAAGGCATCGACGGCGCTTTCGACTGGATGGTGTTCAACTTTGGTGAGTCCCTTGAAATCGCCTTCCTGCCAGTTTTGAAGCTGCTCAACTGGATTGAGAACATGCTGATGGCAGCCCCCTGGTGGCTGGTGTTGGTTGTCCTGGCGGGGCTGGGCTTTATGGCCAGCCGGAGCTGGAAAATTGCGGCGGGCATTGGCGCTATGGTGTTTGCCATGGGTGTTCTTGGCCTGTGGGACGCGGCAATGGCCACGATTGCGCTCATGCTCACGGCCACCTTGCTGGCGGTGCTGATCGGGTTGCCGATTGGTGTGGCCATGTCGCGCTCAAACACCTTGCAGTCCATCACGCTGCCGGTGCTGGACATCATGCAGACATTGCCCATTTTTGTGTATCTCATCCCGTTTGTCATGTTGTTCGGGCCCGGCAAGATCCCGGCCTTGCTTGCCACCATTGTCTTTGCCGTGCCTCCCATGATTCGTCTGACCAATCTTGGCATTCGGCAAGTAGACGCAGGGGTTATGGAAGCAGTGGAAGCATTCGGAACCACACCTCGGCAGCGCCTGTTTACGGTTCAGTTGCCCTTGGCGATGCCGACGATCATGGCTGGCATTAACCAAACCACGATGATGGCTTTATCCATGGTGGTGATTGCCTCGATGATCGGCGCGGGTGGTCTGGGATACCAGGTCTTGCAGGGGATTCAGCGCCTTGAGGTGAGTAGAGGCCTGCTGGCCGGGCTAGGTATCGTGTTCCTGGCAATCATCATTGACCGAATTGCGCAGTCGTATGGACGACGCGTGCAACAGCATTTGCAGTTGTCCAACTAAGGGCCATGACATGAACAAAATTGTTGTTGAGAATGTATCAAAGGTCTTCGGGCCAGACCCTAGCGCCATCATTCCGTTGATCGAACAAGGTCTGAGCAAGCAGGAAATCCTTGAGCAGCATGGTCACGTTGTGGGTATTCGCAGCTTGAACCTGTCGATTGAAGCCGGCGAGACCTTCGTCGTGATGGGTCTGTCAGGCTCCGGCAAATCGACCTTGATCAGGCACTTCAATCGACTGATCGAACCAACGGCCGGGCGCATTCTGGTTGATGGCGAAGATGTATTGGATCTGTCTCAGGCCGGACTGCGCGACTTGCGCCGCAAGAAGATCTCGATGGTTTTCCAGAAGTTTGGACTCCTGCCGCACCGCACGGTGCTTGAGAATGTTGCCTATGGCCTGGTCACAAGCGGAGTGAACAAGAAAGAGGCCTATGAACGGGCGCAGGCGCAAATCGACCTAGTTGATCTTACCGGCTACGAGGGCAACTACCCGCGACAGTTGTCAGGTGGCATGCAACAACGCGTTGGATTGGCAAGAGCACTCGCGACCGACGCTGAGATCCTGCTGATGGATGAAGCATTCAGCGCGCTCGATCCGGTTATTCGAAACGATATGCAGGGGCAGCTGCAGGAGTTGCAGGCAAAACTCCACAAGACGATCGTGTTCATCACCCATGACCTTGACGAGGCGCTGCGACTGGGCGATCACATTGCCATTCTGAAAGACGGCGAGTTGCGTCAATGCGCCACCGGCTCAGAGATTTTGCTGAACCCGGCCGACGAATACGTGTCGCGCTTTGTACGAGACGTTAACCGAGCGAAGGTCGTCACACTCGGCTCAATCTGTCAGCCGGTGCAGTCGATGCCCAGGGAGCAGGCCAGTCCTGACCTCTGCCAGGACCGGCTCGGTGACAGTCGGGCCATTTTGCTCACTGAAGGCGACAAGCCTGCCGCGATGCTGACCGAATCGTATTTACTGGCAAATGCAGACCGGTCCAGCGAATGGTGGCAAAGTGCGGGGCGTTTGCCGGCGGTTACACAGGTTGACGGGGCGCTCACGATCGAGGAAGGGCTCAACGCACTCGGCGAAACTGAGGCGCCTATCCTCGTCGTTGACAAGGGTGGGCAACCAAGCGGCGTGGTCAGCCGTCTCATGGCGATCCGCGCTTTGTCTGGCGCCACCGCGCCTGGCTAGTTCACAAAGCACAAAAGAGGGCGATCTCAGGCCGATGGGATGAAGTCTGGATCGTCCTGGTGCTTACGCTCAAACTTGATGAAGTCGTAGTAACCACAGCGATTGCCATTGGGGTAGTCGCGGCAGACTGCCGGACGCGCCTTATAAACCGTGCAGCGTCGCTCGTCTGTGTCAAAGAATCGACAGATGCTCCCGTATACCTCGTCCTTTTGATGACGAAGAATGCGCTCCTTTTTGGAGTACCAGCGAAAAAACTTCTTTTCGGCAGCATCGAAACTCATATCAAAGTGCTTCGCGAGTCTTTTGACGTCGCTGTCCTTCGCCTCAATTCGGTCATAGGAGCAGCAGTAGCCAGGGCATTTGCCGCAGTCATATTTGATTTTCTTTTCAGTCATGGGGTGGTTCGCGTCGCGTGTCCGTCGTTGGGTAAATCGGAAGGTGTCAGCATGGTACAAGCATCCGGTGTGTTGTAGCGACGGATTGCTTTTCGTAAAAAGCGATCCGGGGCAATGGCTCTCATCAATGAGCGTTCGATCGGCGGCTGTGACGACAGAATCAAGTCGTGCAAAACAGTCGCAGCAAGCGCTGACCACAACCCCCCTCGTGAACCGAATCCTCCTGCCATGTAAAGGTTGGGCAGGCGGGGCAGGGTGAGTCTGTCGTCGCGGTGATAGTCCACCCAGTGCTCTCGCGCAAGATGTTCGTCTGGAATTGCCCCAATGATTGGCAGATGATCTGAGGTGACGTGTCGATAGCCCACAAAGTCGCCTTTGACGTTACAGCCGTGATTCGGCGTCGTCCCAGCCAGCAGCCGCCAGGCCTCTACATTGGCTAGTCGATCGGTCTCGAGAACTGCCGCAAACGGCGCGGACGCTCCTGATTGCCCCGCCATTGTCTGGGCGGCGCGGTAGCTCGCACCCGTCAGAACAGATCCATCGGGTAAGGGGCACGCGTAACTCTCAGCGCCAACAATGCAGCGCAGCCGGCGAGAAAACTCATCGATTAGCTGGGTTGACTGACCGGCTATCAAGCTCGTCTGAATACTCCTGGTTTGACGTGCGCGTTCGCGTGGGTCGCAATGACCATGCACGCCGATTACTGGCGGTGGGCCGGCCCCAGTACACACAATGATGATTCGAGCACGGGTACTTACCCGGCCCTGCGAGTCGATCAACGCCCAATCAGCGTCATCTGCGCGGATTGCGCTGACTGTAACGCCTGTCTTTAGCCCAACACCCGCCGATAGCTTTGCAAGCAGGGAAGGCGGTGAAACCAGATCAGTCGAGGGCTGCCAAAGCGCTGGCCGGTACAAAGGCAGTCCTGCCAGTTCGCTCGCTTCAGCTTCATTGACAACGCTAACCAGTGATCCGGGCAGACCGAGTTTTCTCAGCATGCTGCGGGCGCGCTCCGCCTCGTTCGCATCAGGCAGCAGTTGTAGTCGTCCAAGCGCAGGCGTCGCAGACCCATCGGCTAGCAGCCGATGAGCTGCGCGGCTCAGGCGCGCTAGCGGATTGTCGTCGCTTGAAAAGTGCAGATGACCGGCCAGGACAGGCTGCGCCGATCCGCCCGACAGTGGCGAATGATGCTGCTCCAGGATAGTGACCTTCATTCCGGCCCGTGCGAGCAATTTCGCCACGCTGATACCTGCAATGCCTGCGCCGATGATCGCGACATCCCCCGACGCGACAGGTGACACAGACCCTGGTGACCCGGTGGCCTGTTTGCGAATCTGCCGCCACCGGCCGAACCAGGCAGAGTCAGTTTGAGAGATGATGACGCCGTGTCGGCTCAGTTGCTGATGTAGGCTTTGTAGCGCACTTGCACCTCCTGATGCCTGACGCGTAGCACCGGTTAGAAGAGTCGTTTGATTGCTGACCGATCGCAAAGCCGCCAGACGAGCATTTGAATCGCCACGAAGCGACAAGCCGCCGAGCGTTGGATGAAAGCAGATGAGATCGAAAGGGCCGGTTAATTCGGCCAACAGTTGGGCTGGATTGCCGAACGCTAGCGTGAGGTCAACAGTACTGGCGGCATTCGCGTGGGTCAGGGCCTGGACGTTGGGTCGGCATCGAAGACGATACAAGCCCGTCACCGGCGCAGGCCATTGATCTGCCAGTTGCGTTGTCACGGCGTCTGCAGGTGCTATGGCCGACCAAAGCTTACGCAGCGATTGCAGCTCAGGCGGGTGGGCTTCACAGATGGTGATGCTGGTCTTGCGCTGACATTCAATGCGATCACGGATCAAGTGCAGCAGCTCAATCCCAGCACCAAAACCGATGACAAGCACATGCTCTGCGCGATTAGTCTCAGCCACCGGCACACGCCGCCCGGGGTCAAAAACGCGCTGTTGGTACTGGTCACTCCAAACGGAGCCGTCATCTTGAAGATCGTATCGATCTGGGTTGATGGCCGTGACGTGGCTCAAAGAGTCTCCAGTAAGTAACAGAAAAAGAGGCGGGAGCGCTCATAGCGTTACATTATGCTAGCTTCACGTTATTCCTTTCTCGACCATTCTCCTAATAAAGACGCCAGCAGAAGCCGTTTTAGCCAAATGATGGCTGCCTGCTCGATCTGTCTCCCCCAATGAAAAAACTGATCGCATTTCTTTTCCTGGTTTTGCTTCTCGTGCTTTTTGTTGGCGTCGTTCTGTTTTTCCGGGGCGCGCCGCAATTGACGCCAAAACCGCTTAAGCCCGTTTTGAGTTGGGTCGATGATGCCCAAATTGAGGTGACTGAGACGGTCACAAAGTGGCGTCAGCAATACTTGAACGAGCCAGAGCCGTTGGTCGCTTCGGACTCGGCGACGACCGCCGAACCCCTGTCTCAGGTCACCCTTGAAGGCAACAACGTCAGTCGTGTAACGGTTGATGAGAACGGCCGGGTCGCTGTTGAGGCGAGAGAACCCGGCGCGGCCGGGTCAGAGCAATCGCTTGCGGCCAAGCCTGTGAACGCGGCAAAGAGCGCTGCGCAACAGGTCCGCGATGAAGCCACCCCTGCCGCTACGTCTGCTTTGGACACAGGTACCGAACAGGTTCAAGCGCCGACGCAGCTAGCGGAATCTACAAGCGCAGAATTGAACGCCATCGCGAAAGCAGACGCGGCGATCGCGGCGGCTGATGCCGCGCTTGCCCGCGCTCAGGGATTGCCGGTACCAGCATCGGCTCAAGTGCCACGCCCGATTGAGACAGCTGTGCCAGCACGTGATGCGCCCAACAAAACAGTCGATACGGCTCAGGCGCTTTCGGTGACGGACAAAACGCCAGCAACTGCCGCGATAGAGCAGGCCCCGAAAGGTATCGCGGTCATTCAGCGAGCAACGGCTACAAACGACGCCGCCACGCCTGCCACCTCCACGACTGCTCGAACACCGCAACCTACCAGTCGTCAAACCGGTGGCTCAGCTTTGGCGGGGGCATCGGCAGTCCTTGCTCAAGCCGCCACGCAGTCGCCCACCTTGGCGGCAGTCCCGGCACAGGCATCCGGGCGACAGGCAACCTTAATGGCCGCCATTCCTGCTCCCACCATTTTGCCGCCCGACACACCAGCACCAGCGCCGGCAGCATCGCCTGCCGGTCGCGAGCAACAGGCGATCATCACGAACTTCCTGGCTGGCAAATCCGTTGCGTTTGAAACAGGGCGAGATGTTCTGACCCCCCGGGGCCGGCAAGCGCTCCAGGCACTACTCGGCATCATCGAGCAAAACCGAAACAGCATCATCACCATTCAAGGACACACCGATAGCGTTGGCGACGAACGCAGCAATCTAGAACTATCCACGTCACGTGCAATTGCCACGCGTGCCTATCTCATCCGGCGCGGCGTCGCTCCCGACCGACTCCTTGTTCAGGGTTTTGGTGAAACCAAGCCGGTGAGTACTAACCGGACGGCGGCTGGGCGTGAGCAAAATCGTCGCATCGACTTTGCTGTGTCCGATGGCTGAGGCGTCCAGACTATCTAGTTGACTGTTATTTCGATACGACGTTGTCCCGAACCGACTATGGTCGCTGCCCTCATCGGCGGGACGCTGTGGCATCATTAACACAATGGCTGAAGAAAACACGGAAGCAAGCGCCCCAGCGGCAGATCAAAAAGCGCCCCGATCAGGTGCCCAACGCTCTGCGCCCAAATCCAGCGGACCGGTGCAATTTACGACGCTCAATCGCTGGCGCCGCGAACGCTCGATGCTTGAGGTCTTTCTGGTGAACGGCCAGCGCCTTGTCGGCCGTATCCGATCGTTCGATCGCTTCTCAATGCTGCTCGACATGCCGCAAGGCGGCTGTTTCGTGTTCCACCACACTGTCAGCACAGTACAGCCCGCGAGCAAGAGCAGCACACGCCGGCCTGCTCGACCCATGCAGCGTCCGCGCGAGCCTGGCCTTGATGAAGGGGCTAGCCGCCGTGACCCAGCCCAGCCAAAGTCGTATGCTTCGAATGTTGGCTCCGGCAGGGGCCCACTGCCAGCCGAACCTGTTCGCCGACCGACACCCTCAGCACCCGCGCCAGCAGTGAAAGTAGAGCGCCGCAAGCGCCGCACCATTCAGCGTGATCCCGACGAAAGCTAGAACTTTTCATGGCCACGCCCCTCTACACAAATCGGGCGGGCTAGAGAAATAGGCGCAAACTTAGCGCTGAACAAGGCAGCAGGCGTTAAGCCACGGCTAAATGCCGCATTTTTGCTTCGCTGTTCGTGAAACATTACCAGCCTTGCGCCTGACATACTGGCTCCGACCGTCTGGGTCAGGTAGCATGCGGGCACACCGTGTACTGCCAGAGTAATTCCATGCCCTGACAGTCATTGCCAGCGTTGCCTTTCATGCTGCGAAGTGCCCTCGGGCACGCCCCGCCATGACGCAGCAGCAGCCGGCTACCGGATGAACAACAAGACCAGCGAAGGAACCATGATCACTCGACGACAGCTAATGTGCGGCTGTTTTGTGAGTAGCCTGCCGGCGATTGCTCCAATCTCCGCGCTAGCCGCTTCAACATCCGCGCCATACGCAACACCCGGCCACAGTCGGGTGCTGCGCCTAAAGCATCTGCACACCCACGAACTCGCCACCTTTATCCTCCCGCGCAACAAGCGTATGGTGACGCTTGATGACGCAAAGCGCTTCAACTATTTCTTACGTGATCACCACAACGGCATGGTCGGCTCAATGGATCCGAGCTTAATCCTGCACTTAATGGACCTGCAGGAATCTGTCGAAAGCAAGGACACCGCATTCGAAGTGGTTTCGGCGTTCCGATCAAGTAAGACTAATGCTAAGTTGCGTCGTCGCAGCAAGCGGGTAGCGCTCAATAGCATGCATCTCACCGGCCAGGCAATCGACATACGCTTACCAGGCACTCAGTTAATGACGCTGCGCGCAGCCGCCCTTGATCTCAAAGCAGGTGGGGTAGGGCTCTACAAAAAATCGAGCTTTATCCACTTCGATACCGGGCGCGTTCGCCATTGGTGAGTCGCCAGACCGTTGCTGGCGAGTTAGGGCTAACGGTCAGGTGCCTACAGCTTGTCGAGACAGCTTGGCAAGCTTTTCACCTTCGGCACTATTACGCGCTGTGGCGTTCACATTGTCGTAATTCATTGCCGCCCAGCGCGCAACAGATGCAACCGTCTGCGAATCATAGTCATAGACATCTTTAAGGAATACGACAGAGCCATCTGGCGACACCCTCGCAGTCTCGTAGGTGAACATCACTGTCACTGGCGATGCTGGCTTTACCCATGAGGGCTTGCTCGCATTGACGGCATCTTCGATCCGTTGACGTGTCCAGCGTTCGTTGTCACGAAGAATCATTTCGGCCAGCGCCATGGGTTCTTCAACGCGAACACAACCGTGGCTAAAGTCTCGCTGATTACTCGCAAAAAGATGTTGTGACAAGGTATCGTGCAGGAAAATGCCGCGCGCGTTGGGCAGTACAAATTTGAATCGACCCAGCGCATTTTTTAGACCAGGCCGCTGGCGTAGTCTGGCCTTTCCCTGAACGACCATGTCGAGCAGTTTTGGCGTTGCGTTTCGGTACACCTTGCCGGTTTTAGCTTTCACCTCAAAATCCATCCGTCGCATACGCTTGAGGTCTTTGCGAAACTTCGGAATCAGTTCATCGCGAGCAATCCGATACGGCACGTTCCAGTATGGGCTGAATTCAATATGCTTGATTTCAGCCATATAAAGTGGAGTTGGGGACCGATCTGCCTTGCCGATCTGAACGCGCGAGTCGAGAGACAGATCTGCGGAATCTAGTCCGGATTCTGTCGCCGTCAGTCGAAACTCAGGCAGATTGACGCGAATAACCCGCTCGTTTGACACATCTGGCAACCAGCGCAGTCGCTCAAGCGCCATTTCAAGCTGAGCGACGCGAGCGTACATTGGGGTCATGAGCGCGCGACGTGTTTGCTCGCCGATAATGCCATCAGAGACCAGCCCGTGTCGGTGCTGAAAGCGCTCAACGGCAGCCCGGGTCAGATCGTCATAGCGCGGCGCAAGAATCAATAGATCATCGACAATCTGCGTACTTTCTGCGAGTTCTGAGCGGCTGTCTGCTTCAAATGCGGCTGTTCGATCCGCCTCTGATAAATCGCCAAGCAATACCAATCGGTCGCGAATCTCGGTGATTTCCATGTGCCGCATGCCCGGGACGAGCGATTGCGACACCGGCAGCCTCAGGAAACGCTGATCGCGCTCGGTGTCGGCGAGCCCCCGATACTTCGCAAGTGCTACACGCAGTTGCTGATACTGCGGACTCTTCGGTCGGGTCGATTTTAGAAGTGAGAACGCATTGCCGCGTAGCCACGCTTGCGTGAGCGCGTCGCCAGCGTGCCAGTTCTTGCGAGGCACATCGATGTCGGCATGCAAGGTCTTCGGGTCCAGCACGCCGTTGTTTACGTGATCTAGGTAACAGGCAACAGCACGCGTCATGCGCTGATTGAAAGCGCGAATCTCATCAGCAAATTCGTCTGCATTGCCGTTGGTTGCGACATCCCGGCTGGCCGTTATCAGTCTTTCTGCCTGGGCATCCAATTCGTCGGCCTGATAGTCAGAGGGGTTCAGACCGTGGGTATATGCTCCCAGCAAGGTCTGGCGTGCAGTACTCAGAACCGGCTGCGCATCAAGGGGCGTGAGCCATGGCAAGGGAGCCAACGACTGATCTACACAAGCGATTTCATAGCGATTAACCGTGTTGGCTTGTGCAGTGGCAGTACCCGCAAGCACTCCGCTCGACAGGATCATTGCGCCCACAACGACCACACCTTTTACGACGACATGCTTTGAACACTTTGCAAACTCAAAGTCGAACGACATCAGCAACCCACTCTTAGAACAGTTCAGACACATCCGGTACCCGGCAGATGTGCCACTGTATTGAGTGATCCTTGCTGCGACTGTTAACTTATCCGTCAGTCGCGCAAAAAAGTCCGGCAGTCTTGCATTTCCGTGATAAAGATCACGCTTTTTCGGGCCCGGTTGCCGCGTGCTCCACAAACCAGTCTATCGATTCCGGATTGGCCATCGAAGCTCGATTTACCACCTTTTCTGTGGGATGCCCCAGCAGGATTCGCTTGATTGGCACTTCGAGTTTTTTGCCTGACATGGTGCGAGGCACTTGTGCAATTTCCCATATCTGGTCGGGGACGTGACGGGCTGACAGCTCGCTAGCAATGGCCTTTTTGATATCTGCCTCGCGCGCGGAGTCGAGCAACTGATGCACCGACTGCCCGACCGGCTGCTTCAGAGGGTCTCGAAGGACAACGAAAAGCAATAACTGAGACGGCCGACCTAGGTACTCAAGATCAATCACCAGCGAATCCAGCACCCAATCGAACGCTTCGACCACTCGGTACAGTTCACTTGAACCCATTCGGATGCCGTGCCGGTTAATCGTCGAGTCGGATCGGCCATAGACAATACTCGTGACCGATTCAGGCTGCTCGTAGAGAGCAAGCCAGTCTCCGTGCTGCCAGACGCCGGGCCAGGTTTCAAAATAACTGCCGTGATAGCGCTCGCCATTCTCATCACCCCAAAAATACAGCGGCATCGACGGCATGGGCTCGGTCACGACCAATTCACCAACCGACCCGATCAGACTGTCACCATCATCACTAAACGCAGCCACTGCACAACCAAGTGCGCGACACTGCATTTGTCCCGTGTAGACGGGCAGCGTCGGACTACTCGTTAAAAAGGCCGCACCAGGATCAGTACCGCCCGAAATACTCGCCAATAAGACGTCTTGACTAACCGCATCGTAAATCCATTCGTAGGCCTCCGGCGTCAGAGGGGAACCAGTCGCACCGATGGTCCTGATCGCAGACAAGTCATGATCATTTTTCGGTCGCAGTCCGGCTTTCATATTCAAGCTGATAAACGCCGGGCTAATGCCGAAAAAGCTAGCCCGTTCCCTGGCCGCAAAACGCCATAGCGTCTGCAGGTCGGGGTAACCGGGGTTGCCATCAAACTGAAGAATCGTTGCGCCCCGGGCAAGCGTACTCACCCAGAGGTTCCACATAATCCAGCTGGTGGACGAGAACCAGAAGAACCTGTCTTGTCGGCCCACATCCAAATGCATCGCGTTGGCTTTGAGACCCTCTAACAAGCAGCCACCGTGTCCGTGCACAATGGGTTTGGGCATCCCAGTTGTGCCAGACGAATAGACAATCCAGAGCGGCGCATCGAAAGCCATCGCCGCATACTGCGGCTCGGCAGGCTCGGCAACCATGTCTGCCCAGGTGTGCAAGCTGATCGCCGGCGTGCGTTGCCGGCATACGGCCTCTAGGCGATCAAGAGCAGGCGTTTTTGCCGCGGCTGCCGTCTCAAGATAGGGCACGAGCACCAACGCCTTCAGGCTCGGCAGCTTGTTGACCATATTGATGACCGCGTCGACGCGCTCATGTGGTCGTCCGCTGTATCCGTAGCCGTCGACCGCAAATAAGACGCTTGGCTCAATTTGCTCAAAGCGATCGAGCACACCGGGGGCGCCCATATCCGGCGCACAACTTGACCAAATTGCGCCGATCCCAGTGGTTGCAAGCATCGCGGCAACCGTCTGCGGGATGTTTGGCATGTAGGACACCACCCGATCGCCCGGCTCAACACCGAGGGCTCGCAGCTCCCGCATCAGGCTGCCTACCTGCTCGCTCAGTGTGCGCCACGAAATAGACACGCTGTCGAGTTTTTCGTTCTTGAAAACGATGGCATCCATGCTCGCCGATTCTGGCTCGCGAGACCTCGCTAACAGGTGTTGCGCGTAATTAAGCGTGGCGCCATCAAACCACTTCGCGCCAGGCATCGTGCGCTCGCGCAAAACGGCCTTTATCGGGGTTTCAGACGTCAGGCCGAACCAATCCCAACAGGCCTGCCAGAATCCTTCAATGTCACTGACAGACCACCGCCAAAGCGACTCATAGTCGGTTAGGCTGAGATGCTTTGTATCGTTTACCCAGCGGATAAACTGGGTGATCTGGGCCGATTCAATACGCGCTTCGTCAGGTCGCCAAAGTGCTGTCGTTGAAATGTTGGTCATCACGCAAGCGCTGGAGTCATTTGCCTGGGGTGCAGGCGAGGGCAGTCAACAAAACGGCCATAAAAAAAGGGCGCGCCTATGGCACGCCCTTCCAGACTAACGAGTCCGCCGTTACACCGGACGGATCTTGCTGGCCTGCAGGCCTTTACGGCCCTGGGTGACTTCGAACTCGACTTTCTGGTTTTCAGCGAGGGTTTTAAAACCTTCGGACTGGATCTCGCTGAAGTGGGCAAAGAGGTCTTCGCCGCCTTCACTGGGCGTAATAAATCCGAAGCCTTTTGACTCGTTGAACCACTTCACGATACCGGTTTGCGTTGCCATACTTTAGTTACCATTTCCTTAACAGATGAACAGCAGATTGAGGCGCTCCCAGGTTTAAGAACGCATAAACTGCCTGAAAAACGCGGCGATGTCGGGATGACAACCACCGTGTTCTGGCGATCAGAACAGATGGAGATACTGAAGTCAAGCATTATCGTCAAATAATTGTCTGGGGCAGAGTGATCAGACAAAACACCATAGACCCGTACAAACCCCAAATACCCACTGCATAGCTGCATCCAGCAGGCTGCCGACGAGCAAAACCGGCACCGATACGATGATCACGACTAACAGAATCCCTTGCCAGGTGGGCCTCGCCTCGGGGATTCGATGACCCATCACTTGTTGCACGGGCCCTTTTAGTCCCAGTTTTTCCTGCCATTTCATCGTGCTTACCTGTTTTTGGTGATGAACTCGATCAAGACAGCTGCCCACGGCTCAATCTGATTCCGATCGATTCCAAGTGGCAACGTCTTCAGAGGACAACAAGTCAATCGTGCAGACCATTATCAGGCTACTACCATTGAGTCATGGAAATTGCCTGGGATCCGCGCCACACTCTAGCCTGGGACGGCTTGCACGAAACCTGCGCCGGCCCGATACAGCAACATTTTGCTTATGGGCAGGCGCTACAGGCACTCGGCGCCAACTGTCTTCGGGCACGGCTTTCAACCGATGGCGAGTTGTTCGGCATTGCCCAATTCATCACGCGCCGACCTTTGGGGCTAATCGGGCTGGGGCTGTGTAGCCGAGGTCCCTTGTGGCTACCTCAGACGCCAGTCGAGACCAAAGTGCAGGCGTGCCGGCTAATGGCGGGTAGCCTGCCACTCAGGCGACCAAGGTTTGCTCTGTTTACACCAGAAGCAGCGCAATCGGCACGCAGTGACACTGCGGTGCCAGCAAGTCAGGATTCGCCAGTTCATGAATTGCCGGGCCTGACCCGGGTCTTTACCGGTGACGCAACGGTCTTGCTTGATCTCACCGCTTCAGACGACGCACTGCGCCGAGCCCTACACTCGAAATGGCGTAACCGACTCGTGGCCGCAGAAGCGTCGGCACTTAAGTTTCAGCGGGTTGGAGAAAAACCGGCGCAATATCAATGGTTGCTAGAACGCGAGGGCTTGCAAAGGCAGGCGCGCGCATATCGGGCTCTTCCAGCGGCGTTTGTACCGGCCTGGCAAGTGGCCATCGCATCACTGTCCCCGGACAAGTCAGCTATGCTCACCGTCCGTTGCGACATGGGCCGCGACGCCGTGGCGGCTATGATGTTTCTTCTGCACGGACGTTCAGCCACCTATCACCTTGGCTGGAGCAATGACGAGGGGCGCCGCCACAATGCGCATAATCTGCTTTTATGGCGCGCTTTACCGCTGCTGCGCGAGCAAGGCATCGTCCAGCTTGATCTGGGCGGCGTGAATACACAGCGAGGTGCCAGTCTCGCTCGATTCAAATTGGGCACAGGCGGGCAGGTTGCGATCAATTCAGGCACTTACCTTTAACACGCTGCCTTACCTAAAAACCAGGAACCCCCATGCTTGATCCACAAGCCAAAGCACTGCTGGAACTTATCGAGTCTCTCGGCATCGATCCGATGAATGAAATGCCCGTTTCCGAAGCACGCGAGAGCTATCGCGAACGGCGCCATGCTACTCAACCGGATGCCCCTGAGGTTGCTAGCACCGAGGATCACTTAGTGCCAGTTGAACCAGCAGGCGCAACGATCACGGTGAGATCATATAAACCGAAAGTATCGCGCGCGAGCCAGACAAGCGCTGGTGCAGCACCGGCGCTGCTGTACCTGCATGGCGGCGGATGGACCATTGGCGATCTCGAAACGCACGACACACTTTGTAGAATGCTGAGCAATGAATCGGGTTGCCAGGTGTTTTCAGTTGACTATCGAATGGGGCCGGAACACAAGTTTCCGGTCGCCGTTGAAGACACGATTACGGCGTGGCTGTGGCTGCATGAAAATGCGCAGCAACTTGGTCTGGATCCGACACGGCTCGCTGTTGGTGGCGATAGCGCGGGCGGCAATCTGGCGGCCGTTTTGTCGCTGCACGCCCGAGACAGTCATTGCCCGGCCCCTTGCTTTCAATTGTTGATCTATCCCGCAGTCGATCAGCGCGCGGCGCACGACTCACACCAGCGTAACGGGGATGGCTATCTGCTAACGCGTGATCTGATGGCATGGTTTCGTCGCCAGTATCACGCCAGTGATGTTGAATATCTTGATTGGCGTGCGTCACCATTACTCGCAACCAGTCATCAATCTCTGCCGCCTGCACTCGTGCTCACTGCTGGCTACGATCCACTGGTTGACGAGGGTCAGGCCTATGCGGCCGTTCTCAAAGCCGCTGGCGTGTCTGTTGAGCAGGCGAACTTTGAAGGACAAATTCACGGCTTTATTACGATGGGGCGCATGATCGATCAAGCCAATGAGGCGGTCACACGGTGTGCGCAGGCGCTGCGTGAGGCGGTACGCTCGTAACATTTCGTAATCCATTTGACGTCCTGACAAGGTATTCGGACCGCCATAGCTGAGCACCGTGTAAGGCTTTGCATCTAATACAGATCGTCGAAGACTGTTAGGGCATACTCCCCCCCGAACTGACCAGAGTCCCAAAATTAATTAGGGCCGCTGGAGAACTGCAGCTTTTCGGGTTTGTGGCATATGGGCATTTTTCACGCCTATGACATTCGAGGTATTTACGGGGAGGAGTTGACCGTCGCCCATGCGCGACGTATCGGTTTTTTTCTACCCAGGCTATTGAAGGCAAAACGCGTGTTGGTTGGTCGCGATGCGCGCGCCTCTTCCCCTGCGTTGCATCAGGCCTTATGTGAAGGGATTTGCATGGCAGGTGCAGATGTCACCTGCCTGGGTCTGGTAACCACACCCATGGTCTACTTCTTTACGGCGCGATTGGGCTTCGACGCGTCGGTCTGCATCACGGCATCGCATAACCCTGCTTGTTACAACGGCTTCAAAATTTCCACCACTGACTCAAGACCTGTTGGCTACCAAAGCGGGCTGGGCCAACTTGAAACCTGGGTCATGGATGAGCAAACCTTTCCGACTGAACCCCATGATCAGCCAGGCGTATTAGCCGAGTTTGACGGTCGGCGACAATACCTGGACTTTGTTGCACCATTTGCCTCAGCGGCTTCAGACACAAGCCTTGCCATTGATACTGCCAACGGCATGGCGGGTCTGCTTGCGCGCGATGTCTTCGGTGAAACGCATGAGTATCTCTTTGAAGAAATCGATTGCAGTTTTCCGAATCATCCGCCAGACCCGTCCAACCCTGACACACTGCAGGCGCTGCGAGAAGCAGTGGTCGGCCAGGGGCGTGATCTGGGCATCGTGTTCGATGGCGACGCCGACCGCGTGATGTTCATCGACAATGAAGGGCGTTTTGTTCCTCCCGACCTGATACTCGCGGTGCTCGGATACCACTTTCATTTGCAAGGTGAGCCTGGGTTACGCATCCTTCAGGACATTCGAACATCCAGATCGGTTGCGAACCACCTCGAACCACTAGGAGCAGAAATGCACACATGGAAAGTGGGACGGGCATTCGCGGCAATCCGGCTGCGCGAACTCGATGGCGTAGTTGGAGGAGAACTGGCGGGCCACTACTATTTTCGGGACTTTGCCTACAGCGACAGCGCCATGCTGGCTGCCGCACGTGTGGTTGACGTACTAGCGCATGAAAAACGCAATGGCCGCTCGTTTTCCGAATTAATTGATCAAATTCGTCAATATCACGGATCTGGCGAGATCAATTTCGCGCTGGAGCAGAAATCGGCTGCCATTCAGGCTGTTCATGACCATTTCGTCACGGACGAGCCGCCAAACGCTGTATACGATTTCGACGGCTACCGGCTTGAATTTGACGACTGGTGGTTCGTGATTCGGCTCTCCAATACCGAACCGCTACTGCGTCTGGTTGTGGAAGCCCGCGAACCGGATGTACTCGAGCAAAGAACTGCCCAGATCCGATCACTTATTGAACCTTTCCTGGCCACCCACTAGGCGGCCCGAATTATTCAGGACTATCTGATGTCATCGTTTGCTTCAAAAGACCTAATTGGTGTGTTACCCGCAGCCGGCCGTGGCTCACGACTCGGACCTATTCCGAGCAGCAAAGAAGTCATGCCTCTCGGCTTTGTCCGTGATCAGGTGACTGATGCTGCACAGGCAGGATGGAAGCCATTCACCACAATTGAGGCACATCTGCAGGCGTTTCGTGAAGCCGGCGTCTCAAGGGTCGTCGTTATCCTTGGCCACAATAAGTACGACATCATGGAATACCTGGGAGGCGGCGCGCGATACGGATTGAGCATTAGCTATCTGTTTCAGGATGAGTTGCGCGGGATGCCTTTCGCCCTTGATCTGGCTCAGCCCTGGTCCAATGGTGCGACCACGCTGTTCACGATGCCCGACACCTTGATCGAGCCCGCTGACTCAACAGCCCGGTTGCTTCACTCCCATGAGCAGGCAAGTGCTGACTTGTCCCTGGGGCTGTTTGAGACAGATAACCCTGCCAAGTTTGGCATGGTCCAACTCGACAAAGAAAACCGCATAGTCAAATTCGTCGATAAGCCCCGCACGACCGACTTGCGCCTCATGTGGGGGCTTGCCGTATGGTCACCCAAATTTGCTGAGTTCATGCACGAGCGTCTTGCCAAAACACCGTTAAGCGACAAGGAGACGGTACTCAGCGACATTTTCGATGAAGCCCTGCAGGCTGGTATGCATGTGCAAGGAGTTGAGCTAAAAGGCTGCACTTACAACGACATCGGCACCCCAGAAGAGTTTCAACGCGTGGTTGGCAATCTCGCGCGCCGCACCGCCACTGAATCTCTACATGCTGAACTGGAAGGCGATGAAACGCGAAGCAGCGCCTCTACGCCGCGGCTAACTGTTGTTCGAGGTGGCCGATGACCTCGTCATCGACTGCCGGATCAAATTTGCGCGCGTAGAAGTCGCCACAGGTACGCAATTGGTCAAGGTGCTCGGTCGTCCAGGTGCGAGGCCTTGGATTGCCTTCGCTAAAATCGATCAGGCGAAGGTCATCATTGTGGACGGTGTCCTTCAACGATGAATTAAGCGCGAATGTCGGAATGAAGATTTCGTCGCTTGAGAAGGTGAACCGAAAGAACCGGCGGTATTTGGGTAGATCTTCTGCATCAAGCAGCAAGTCGCACATGGCTCGGGTCAACGTAAAATAGGAAGTGCCGCCGTGGTATTGAATGTCGCCAAGATGGGTTTTCCAGCGATTCCAGCGCAGTTTAGGCACCGGGTAGCCTGAAGTCATCCAGGGCAACTCCAGCCTGACATATCGAATTCGGTCCGGGCCATCGACCCAGTGCTCAATCGGATCAAAATGATGAATGTAATTGCGTTCAGGCGTGAGCAGTAACTGCGCCAACATCTCTTCCTGGGGCTTCAATGGGAAGTCCTGGCCGCTCAGATTTGAGAAGTAGCGCCAGTTGCTGTCAAGCTTGCGAAGCAAATTGATTGCGACCAGCGTTGTCTCCATGACACTCCAACAAGCCCAGCGAACATCGCGGGCAGGCAGAACGTGCAGATTCGAATGCTGACTGGCCAGACGGGCCGCCGCCTCATGGACTGATTTTGGCGACTTGACATCCACATGAATCACAAACAGGTTCTGTGGATGATTAATCGCTCCAAACAGCCGCTCAAATTGGGCCGGGTTGTTATGCACCATGATTAAGTGCGCGTGAACGAATCCTGAACTCAAGCGTTATTGCCTCGCAACAGAAGACCCCTGAGTTTACTGCCTGCGCCGGATTTCCCCCAGACCGCCTGTCTGGCGATCAGCGCAGTGATCCGCCTGGATGCCCTCGGTCACTCGATAGTAATCACGATCAGCTGATATACACTCATCACATGGATTTTTTCTTGACCAGCAGGGTCGTGCGGCGGCTCGAAACTCTCGCTGCTGTGGTGCTGATAACACCGCTGGCTGCCTGCCAGACGACCGCGCCGGACACCCTCTTGGCAAGTAAATCGAGTGAATCCAGTCGATCAATATCGGCGTCGGATCGCCCAGATCTAGCGACAATCGTTGGCGGAGACAAAGATGTTCGCTTGAGAGTGCAGCGATCCAGGCCTCGCCCAGGGCAGAAAGTTGACGAATTCCGACAACCCCAGTCAGTCGTCGATCGCTACTTTCCTGACCCACCGGTTCGATTTGATACGCCGGCGTTTACCTATCAAACAGCTTTTACTAGTCAGCGTGATTTGCTCGACTACATTGATCGGCTTCGCAAGCGCAGCGACCGACTGGTGGTCAGAAATCTGGGCTTTTCACAAGAGGGACGTCGCATACCCATGCTCGTCTTCACGACAGGCCAAGGCGGTTCGCCTAAAGATTTAGTCGAGACGGGCAAACCCACTGTCTGGATCCATGCGCAACTCCATGGCAATGAACCGGCTGCCGGGGAAGGTGCACTCGCGCTGGCGAACGAGCTCACGGGCGCGCTTGCTTATGTATTGGAGCGGATCAACATCGTCATCGTGCCGCGCGTGAACGTGGACGGCTCCGCTTATTTTGAACGGCGCGCCAGTAATGACAGGGACCTAAATCGCGACAGCCTGCGCCTTGACGTTAAAGAGTCGATTGCTTTGCGACAAGCCAGTATTCGTTATGCACCAGCCGTCACGGTGGACGCACACGAATACTATGCAGTGCGTGACGCCATGAGCGCCGTGACAGGACGGAGTCAGCTCGAATCTCACGATTTGCTCATTCAGGGCGCAGAGAACCCGAATGTGCCAGAACGCGTCAGAGCCCTCACCAACAATCTGTTTATCCGCAACGCGACTCGAGACGTTCGCGAAAGCGGGCTACGGGTTCACGAGTACTACTTCGTCACGGTTCACCAGGCCGAAGAGGCGGGTGGTATTGGCGCGCTGGAACTCAATAGTGGCTCTACAGCGGCGCGAATTGGCCGTAATTTTCATGGCCTGCTCAATCAAGTTTCTATTCTGCTCGAGACACGCGGTATCGGCATTGGTAGGCAAAGTTTCAGGCGCCGGGTTTACACGCAACTTGTAGCCATGCAAAGCATCGTTGAAACAGCCTATCGACAGGCAGAATTGCTGGAGCGCACCATTGCGCTCGCAAAGGCTGAGGTCATCTCCCTAGGCGCGGTGACCGGGGACAAGGATCGAATCGTCTTGCAGTCGAGGAGAACCGAGTTCCCTAACTACGAAGTGCCATATATTGACGCCGTATCTGGCCGAAAATTGTTGCTACCCGTGCGCTATCGGCGCTACGACCCGCTTATCCCAGTCTTCAGTCGGGAGCGCCCTTTTGCATATATCCTGACCCCAGCCGCCAGCCGGGCAAAGGAGCGCCTCGCGGCCTTTGGTGTGCAGATCCTGCCATTTGACCAAGCCAAACGTTTGCCGGTGCAAGCCTTCCGCGTCACGACCGCTTCGTCCGACAGGCGACCTTATGAAGGGGTCAGGAGAAGGCGCGCGCGCGTTACGATTGAACCGATTGAAGTGGCCGTGCCGCCGGGGAGTCACATCGTCTATATGTCGCAACCCCTGGGAAATCTGATCGCTGAACTGCTGGAACCCGAGGGAGGTGACAGTTTTGTCACCTTTGGGATACTAAATGCCACCGAAAATGAGCTGTTACCGGTATACCGTTATATGGATCCCCTGGGGATCTGAACAAACCATCAGGGAATAACCGATGAAGAAAATAAGAACGAATCTGCGAATGAAAGGGCAGGGCCTTACATATTGGGGCCGCCTAACTCTGCTGAGTCTACTGAGCCTTTGGGCCTTCGCTCTGCCGGCCCAAGCCGATAACCATGCCAAAGGCGAAGAACTCGTCGCTGGCTATATCGAAAACGCCTGGTTCAAGAATGCCAGTATTGCGTTTCAGGCAAAACTCGACACTGGGGCAAATAGCTCGTCAATCAATGCGCCGGCCTACAAGCCATTCGAGCGTGACGGTCAGGAGTGGGTCAGGATCGACATCACCAATCGGGCAGGGCAGCAGTTTTTGCTTGAGACGCCAGTCGACCGCTACGTCACGATTCGCCGCGCTGGTGTCGCTAAATCCAAGCGCCCGATTGTGAAGCTGGAGATGTGCGTCGGCGGCAAAACGATCGTATCGGAATTCACCCTCGCCGACCGGACGGGGCAGAGTTATCAAATTCTGGTTGGGCGGAAGTTTCTGAAGGATCAATTATTCGTTGATTCGGGCAAGAAGTTCCTCCTCAGAGGAAAGTGTCAATCTGACCAGGCCAAATCATGAAGAACACCCATGTTTACCTGCTCTCGGTCGGCCTGACGCTGCTCGGCCTGCTGATTTTCGTGTGTAAGCTTGCGTTTACAGGCCTACCTGTAACACCTGACAAGCTGGCGACGGCATGGAATGTCGAACATCGCATCGAATTCGACGCCACCGGCGGACCGGCGAAAGCCACCGTGAATGTGTTGGCCACCAATCAGGACAAAGCCATTGTTCGAGAACGGATAGTCTCTCAACAATTTGGTTTATCGCGTGGCCGTGATGACCTTGGCAATCGCACTGTGACGCTGACCAAACGAGATGCCAATGGCAAGCAAGCGCTCTATTTCACCTCACTGGTTCATCAGTATCGCGGCTTTGCGGAACCTGAAAAAGTCATGGTGGCCGATGTCAATCTACCGCCGGTTCAACTGGAAGGGGCGGAGCGAACAGCTGCACGGGAAATACTAGGCATCGCAAAGGCCCGTTCGGCGGACAATGGTTCGCTGGTTACAACCTTGCTCGGACTGCTGGATGTCAGTGTGCTCGGCGACAGTTTGTCGACAATTTCAGGCGGTGCAACCGACTTGAGGGCAAAAGTTGATGCAGCCGTTGCCATATTGAATCTGCAGCGACTGCCCGCCCGGCGCGTAAACGGGATCCGATTAGACGGCAATACCAACAGCCCAGAGTTCACCTATTGGCTGGAGGTGCTGATAGAGCAGCAATGGACACCGTTCTGGGCCGGCCCCGACTCATCAACCATTGCTGACAATCTAATGCCTTGGTGGCGCGGTACGGGGCCACTGGTCACCGTGACTGGTGGCACTGAGCCCATCTCAAGCTTTGCTGTGGTGCAGGTTGAGCAACGGATATTGGACCAGGTACTCTCGGGCCAAACCGCAACGCCGGTTGGCAGTGAGTTCATGAAGCTCTCGTTGTTCGGTTTGCCGTTGGCTACGCAAAATGTGTTTCGCGTCCTGATGGTTGTCCCGATCGGCATTTTGGTACTGGTCCTAATCCGTAATGTGGTGGGCATTAAGAGTTTGGGAACCTTTATGCCGGTGTTGATTGCGCTGGCTTTACACCAGACTCATGTGCTTTGGGGCGCGATGATCTTCACGATTGTCGTCGCCATCGGACTCATGTTCCGCTTCTATCTGGAGCACTTGAAGCTGCTCCTTGTGCCAAGGCTGGCAGCGGTACTCACCGCCGTCGTTTTGCTCATGGCAGTCATCAGCGTCGTCACACATTCGCTAGGCTTCGTTCAGGGACTTTCAGTCGCGCTGTTCCCGATGGTGATTCTGACCATGACCATCGAGCGAATTTCGGTGCTTTGGGACGAACGGGGCGCTGCCGAGGCTATTCAACAGAGTCTGTCGTCTCTCGCGATTGCAATGCTGCTCTGCATCTTGATTTCTTTCCCGATTCTGGAGCACCTGTTCTTCACGTTCCCTGAGTTGCACCTCATCGTGATTGCTTTGCTGCTGCTGCTGGGCCGTTACACAGGCTACCGCCTGCTGGAGTTGCCGCGCTTTAGAGCTTTGTCTAAGGAGGCAGACTAATGTTTGCGCTGCCTCACCAGCTCTCCGGTAAGGGCATCATTGGGCTAAACCAGCGAAATGCGGGCATCGTATTGCCGTTCAATGATCGCAGCAAATATCCACTGGTCGATGACAAGGCGCAAACCAAGAAACTTGCGCAGGCGGCCGGGCTCGCCGTGCCGCCGCTCTATGGCGACATTGGATATGCGGGCCAGGTCAAAGAGTTCAGTAAGATCATTGGCGATCATAAGGAGTTTGTCATCAAGCCCGCGCAAGGGGCGGGCGGTGATGGCATTGTCGTTATCAAAGACCGTTTCGGTGACTATTTTCAAAAGGCTAACGGACAACTCACAGACCAGGATGCCCTGCTTTTTCATATCCAGAATTCGCTGGGCGGTGTGTTCAGCCTGGGTGGGCAACCTGATCGCGTCCTGATTGAATACTGTGTTCAGTTCGACCCTGTCTTTGAAAAAATCTCGTACCAGGGGGTGCCCGACGTCCGCGTGATTGTCTTTTTTGGTGTGCCAGTCATGGCCATGGTTCGCCTGCCAACGCGTATGTCAGATGGACGAGCTAACCTACACCAGGGGGCTATTGGCACCGGGGTTGACCTCACCTCCGGCACCACACTAACTGCTGTCTGGTTAAACAAGGTCATTGACCGCCACCCGGATACCCGCGAGCCTGTTAGTGGGGTGTCGATACCGCACTGGGATGAGATCATGGACATTTCCGCCCGCACCTATGAGCTGACCGGACTTGGCTACCAGGGCGTTGATGTCGTTCTAGATCGGGATATGGGTCCGTTGATTCTTGAGCTCAACGCGCGCCCCGGCTTAAACATCCAGATTGCCAACAAGGCGGGTCTGCAGCCGCGCCTGGACAAGGTCATGGCGCACAAGGACGACTTCAAAACACCCGACGAGCGTGTCACGTTCGCGCGCGAGCATTTTGGCGCTGCCCATGTGCCTGCACCGGGCGGAGACAACTAGCATGAGTTTACGAGCAACCCGCCGTCGATTGATTCAAGCCGGCGCGCTTTCAGTTGGCATGATCGGAGGCACGCCCTGGGCGCTTGCTCAGAGCCGAACAGACCGACCATTCGATTTGCTGATTCAGGGCGGACGGGTGATCGATCCGTCTCAGGGCATTGATACGGTTGCCGACATTGGCATTGATAAGGGCATTATTCGAGCTGTTGGCCCTACGCTGTCCGCGGAGGGTGCGGGCAAGGTGCTTGATGCAAGCAACAAAATCGTGACACCTGGACTCATTGACGCTCATGTACATGTAGCCGATGGCATGATGCCGGTATCGATGGTGCCCGATGATGCGGGCATCCGATCAGGTGTCACCACTGTCATTGATGCCGGATCGACTGGCGGCAGAACCTACGCTGGGTTTCGAAAACACATCATCAAGCCTGCAGAAACCCGCATCTATACTTTGCTGAACATTGCATCGGTTGGACTGGTCGTGCTCAATGAACTCTATGCCGACCCAAAATTCATTAGCCGCAAAAGAGCTTACCGCGCGATTCGCGCCAATCGCGATCAAATCATTGGGCTGAAGGCACGGGTTCGTGGTCGCCCTGAAACGCTCGAGCACGACATTAGCGTGATGAAAGTGGTTCGGGAAATTGGCGAAGAAACTGGGCTGCCGACCATGATGCACTGGACCAACCAGTCCAAGTTGCTCGATCAGTTACGCCCCGGCGACTATCTAACCCATCCGTTTAATCCCGATTACCTGAACCCAAGCGCTGTCATGGCCGACGGCAAACTATTCCCAACCGTCTCTGAATTGAAAGACCGTGGCATTATGGTTGAGTTAGGGCACGGATCTTCGTTTGACTGGAACAAAGCTGAAGCGGCAGCTGAACAAGGCTGGTTTCCTGACGTGCTCTCAACGGATATGTTTACCCGCTACTTCCGGCCCAAAGGGGTCGTTGGGGATCTCGGGTCCGTGATGTCCAAGTTCATGATGCTTGGGTTGACTCTTAATCAGGTCATTGAAAAAACCACCATCGCGCCAGTTCGCATGGCTGGTATTCCGGAAGCGCTGGGAACCTTGAAGGTCGGCGCCATTGCTGATATCACCGTTCTGGAACAAAAGCAGGGCAGCTTCGTCTACGTTGACAGTCCTCGGCTAAAAGCTACCCGGACGGGCACGGAGAAACTGACTGCAACTGCAACTGTTAAGTCGGGGCGCTTGTACGAACTGGCGTAGAAACGCCGGCTCGCTGCAAGCGGTTAGTGAGCCAAAACGCGACTGAAATAGCGATGATTCCGGATAGAGCAGCGCCTGCCGCCTGACCTGCCAGAGCCCCTTTTGCGCCATAGTAATAGGCGCCCAACCACACGAATGGAATGGTGCCAAGCGTTGCTTTGCCCCAATTGGCGATCGTGGACCAAGCCGCTCTATTCAGGTTGTTGAAAGTCGCGTTAGCAACAAACTGCGCGCCGTCGAAGACGAAGACAACTGCTGTAAACGTACAAAAGAACGCAATCATCGCAGCTGCATCACCAGTGACGCTGAATAGCGCGATTAGGGCATCCTGAAGCGCAAACAGCGCGAGTGCGACCAGCATAATGAAGCCCGCAGCAAACGCAACAGCTTCACGTACCGTCTTCTTGACGCGGTCAAAGCGTTCAGCACCGAAGTTTTGCCCGATGATGGGTCCAACTGCACCCGACAGAGAGTACACCACACCGAACGCCACTGGCATGATGCGCGAAACGATTGCATAGCCGGCGACCGCTCCATCGCCAAAGGTCGCAATGGTTGCGGTTACGAAGGCGTTGCCGATGGGCGTCGCGGTGTTAGTCACCATGGCGGGCGCGGCAATACCGATGATCAACCGAAAGTTTGCTGCTAGGTGTTTGAGCGACGGCCTGAAGCAGTAGCCCATACGTCCGAACACCATCCATAGTCCGATGGCACCCATGGCAATCCGCGCGACTGCAGATGCCGTGGCGGCGCCAGCAACACCCATATCGAAACCAAAGATCAGGATAGGGTCCAGCACAAGATTTACCCCCGCACCGGCCAGCGTGATCCACATCGCCATATTGGCTTGCCCAAGCGCTCGCAGCACGCCCCCCGCCGCCATGCCGAGCATTAACAGACTCATGAACGGCACCACAATACGCAGGTAGGTTGTGCCTAGTTCGAGCGCACGACCCTTGGCTCCTATCAAACTGAGTAACTCAGGCACGAACCACCAGACAACGATAGACGCCGGAATCGTGACGCCCAGAGCAAACACAAAGACGGCGTTGGCTTGCTGCTCGGCTAGATCATCACGCCCAGCCCCGGTCGCACGCGAGACTAGTGCCGACATCGTAATCGCTAGACCAATCGAAATAGAGGTCGTAAAAAACAGAATCGACCCAGCATAGCCAATGGCCGATGCCAACTCGACCTCGCCAAGTAAGCTTAGAAAAAACATGTCCGCCAAATCAACCAGGAACACACCCATCAAGCCAATTGCTGAGGTGAAGGTCATCACCGTGATGTGACCGAACAAAGAGCCTGTCGTAAAGCGAGGGGTACTCATGGGTGACGATGAACTGGCGATTGGGGAAAGTGTTGCTGGGAGTGGGCCGCCGAGTATAGGCTTATTATCAAGATCAAACCGACTGGCAAACATCAGCACAGCCCAAAGACAGAGGAGACCCGACGATGAGCAACGAGAAGAACACCCGCTGGCAGAGACGCCCCGAGGGGTCAACCTGGGGTGACTTTGGTGCAGACGATCAACTGGGCCGCCTTAACCTCATTACCGCCGAAAAAGTCCAGCAAGGTGTGGCGGAAGTGAAAGAAGGCTTGACGTTCTGTCTAAGCCTGCCGCTCGACATGCCAGGTGGCAATATGCTCAATCCACGCCGTTTTCCGCCAAAACTTCAACCAACACGACTGGGTCACTCGCCGCGCTGGATGTTTGAAGTGGGCACAGAGATTGACGGCGCAACCGACGTCATCAACGATGATGTTGCGATCTTGCATCTGCAATACAGCAGCCAATGGGATAGCTTTGCTCATGCCGGCAGTGTGTTCGATGCTGACGGTAGCGGCACCGCCCGCCCGATGTTCTACAACGGATTTCGTGGCGGTGTTGAACTACCGGTTGCGAGTGCCTCGGGTGACTGGTATTCCAGTGGCGTAAAGAAGCTTGGTATCGAGAACTTCGCCCAGCACGGGATTCAAGGTCGCGCTGTACTCATTGATTTGTTTGAACACTATGGCCAAGACCGTAAGCTGGTGGGTTACGACGACCTAATGGTCATCATCGAAAAAGACAAAGTGACAGTCGAGGCTGGCGATATCCTGCTCTTGCACACGGGGTTTGCAACCCAGCTTTTGCAATGGGCAGGCCAGCCAGACGAAAACCGCATTCACAATATGTGTGCGGTGCTCGATGGACGTGATGAACGCTTATTGCAATGGATTACAGATAGTTCTATTGCCGCCATCGCGGCGGACAACTACGCGGTTGAAAACGCAGGCGCTGAAAAACCCGCAGGCCCCTGCGCCATCCTGCCATTGCATGAACACTGCCTGTTCAAGCTTGGCGTGCCTTTGGGTGAGATTTGGCTGTTGGACGAATTGGCAAAATGGTTGCGCGCGAATGGGCGTTCGCGATGCCTGCTAACGGCGCCACCCCTAAGGCTACCTGGTGCAGTCGGTTCACCTGTGAGCCCAATTGCAACGGTGTGACTAAAGCCGTCCGCCACCACATAGTGGCGACGGACTGGTCTTCTTATTTATCGCTTGTTTTGCTTGTCAGAAAGGGCTTTAGCTGCGAGAGCGGCCAGATCAGATTCATCGCCCTTTGCGGGCAATCGTGCTTCTTTTGGCTCGGCCGACGGCGGCTCGGATGGTGACTCAGACGGCACCGAATCGGCTGCAGTATTACCCGCAGGCTTGGATACATTTTGCGCCGGCGCTTCACTATCGACTGCGGGTGTTTCCACTGCGCCCGATTGAGGACCGTCAGGCGGCGAAGGCTTGGGTTTGCGCCACAAGCCTGTCGTCGGACGCCAAAGATCTCCCGTCGCAAATTGCTGCCAGCCCCAACGCAGCCAGTTCAAAAGAGACCAGGCCAGCCAGAGTGCCCAGGCCAGCATCAGAACCCGGTAAACCCATAGCGGGGCAGACACCACAGTCGCTTGCGGCATCAGCGCATCGCTGCGGTCTGCGTACCAATTCAAGCGGTAGGCACTGGAGCCGTAGCCGGCAATTTGCATCTCCGGTCTGCCAAGCAATCCTTGTTGCACAGCCCATAGCAAGATGCCAAGTGATAGCACTGTCAGGCCGGCAATCACGATCTGCAGACTATTATGCGAAAAGGGTTCCAGGTTATCTGCCAGCCTCGGCCGTGCGGCTAGTAGAAACAACCAGACAACCACCAGTATCCAGGCGAACACAGTGACCTGAGAAAGTCCAATGGCCAGCAGAAACCATGACACCACGCCAAGCGGTAGTTGCTTCGCACTGGCTTTGGCCAACGCGATAGACAGGACAAGCAAAACCGCCAGCACGCCCCAAATCAAGACCGCGGGGCCAAGGCGTGGTCCATCAGTCCAAAGCGTCCAGCGGTCTTTTGGAAACACCACCGCGAGCCGTGAATTCACATGGGGCGAGCCCAAATCAACCACGGGCGAGTGCCAGGTATTGTCCACGCCAATGTCCTGGCGCCATTTAAGTGCCACCTTCTGCTGACCGGGTACGACGGGCAGAATCAATTCATTACCCGTCGGGCGCAGCGGCTTGCTTTGTCCGTTAATCGTCACCGATTGCAGAGTCGCTCCCTCAGGAAGCGTAATCGGATGTTGCACACCCTGACTACTGCGCAAACGAAACTCAAGGGTCGCATCGCTTGCCCGTACGCCCGGCTCAACCTGCAAGCGGGACTGATCGATCGTTAACGACTGGCCGCCGATACCCGTGGGCCGGCTCACGCTTAAGGCAACCGTCTCTCCCGCCCAGGGCTTCCAGGTAGGTAACCAGTTCTGTTGCGCGTCCTGGTGATACATCGGGGCAATCCCGTCAGTGCTGACGCGCCAGATCGGACTAGCCTGCAAACGCCAGGTCTCGTTCATCTGTGGGTCAGTGGCGGCCGTGAGTGTCAACGCATCGACCGGATCGAGCCGGGAGCGCCAGCTAATGCGACGATCATTGCCGCGTAGCTTAATCAGCACCTGTCCATCGCGGGTTTCAATACCCGACGAAATGACTTTCTCGCCTGGCAGCAGCGCGACCTGATTGTTGATTGGAAAGCCTCGAGGAGAATGCCGCTCAACGACCGTTTGCACTTCCCAGTTAAGTCCCAATTGCAACGTCCGCGTCACAGCCAGCAGGGGCGGCAACTCGCGTGACTCGAGTTTGTCGCTATCGCCCTTACTAGCCTTTTCCTTACGCGTCAGTGTGACCTGATTGCGCGCGACACCATTTTCGTCAATGCCACTGATTGTCCAATCAGACGCATCAGCCTGGATACGGTGTGGCTTCAATGGCAGGCTCAGGCTGATTTGATTCACCTGCGGCAAAGGAATTTCCAGCCTCACCTCATGCTCACCGGCAGGCACCAACAACCAAAGCTGGCCCTTCTGGTCGCCAAGAATTCGCGAGTCAGTGGCCTGCCCATTCATTGTCACGCGTGTGGGCATGAGTCGGCGCGCATCGGCCGGTAAGGGCAGGGCAGTCGTGGCACTGGCATTGACTGACAACACCATCGAGAGACGTTGCTCAGTGAGCCTCAGGCGCATGTCGCTGATTGCGGCGCGTGGTGCCCGGGTTTGTGGCTTGAGAAGGCGCTGCTCCAACTCCTGTAGCAATTTTTCAGAAGGGAACTGCGCTGCTTCGCCGGGTGTCAACTGGAGCACCAGAAACAAGGCCGCAACATGCTCAACCCGCCAACGACGCATTGCCGATGGTTTGACTTCAAGGAGCCGCCACAAAACGAGCGCCAACAGGAGCAGCATCACCCCTTGTACCACCTGCTTCATGCGTGGCGACAACAGGCGCAGGGTCATAGACTGGCTGGCCAGTACCGGCCCGTTGAAGGTCAGTCTCACCGAGCGCCACTGCCAGTCCGGTACGCCAGACCCGGTTTGAACTATCGCATCGGGGTCAATGCTACGGAGCGTGCTCAAGTCCTTCTCACGCGCACTTGAAGGCGCATACGCCGGTCCGCTGCCTTGTTTCTTGACGCGATTGCTCGAATACCGGGGGGCTACATCCTCGACGCGGCTCTCCTGCTCGATAACAGCCTCCGCCGCCATGTCGGAAGCGCTCCCCCCTTTGCGGGACTGAACGGGTGCGGCGTGACGGGTGGCTTCCAACTGCGGATGCAGGGCCGTGCGGGCCTGATCGATTACAAACGGCAGGCAAGCCAGGATCAGCAGCAACAAGGTCAGCGCGCGCAACACCTTGAGTGAACTGGCCAACTTGCCGGCAGGCGGCACCACGCGTAACAGGGCAATCGGTACTAAAGCAGCAAGCCAGACCAGCCTGGGTGCGCCGGGTTCGTGCCAGAGCAGCGTGAGCATCACCGCCGCCGCGATCGCCCAGGGCCAGCCCCAAAGACGCGCGATCGATACCGCAATAATCAGCACGAGAAAAAGATCGTACAAAGACCAGGCTTCCAACCAGGCACCTGGTGCGCTATCAACGCCGGAGACCGACAGAACGCGCCAGCCAGGCGGTGTGTGCAAAGTTGCTGAAACTTTCTGAAAGTCATGGGTCCAGCCAACCACGGGCAAGGTTTTGCTCACTGCACCTGCCTGCTCAGGCGGCGCAATGCGCGCATCGGCCTGCATGTTCAGCTTGCCGCGGCGCACCTCGACCCCGCTGCGATTCGAATTCTCTGCTGTTGTGATGAACTGCGCCTGATTATTGATCTTGACCTGACCCAGTGCCATGGCCTCATCAGACTCGAGCCGCCAGGTGCGGGTGAGCCGTCCACTCAAGCGGTCACGTACGGATAAACCCCCCCCATCAAAATCCAGCCAGAGCTCCCGGTTGAGAGTGAGTTGATCGGGCTCAGGTGTCGGGTCACCTCGCCGAAGTGTCTTGATCTGAAAAGTGTCCCCGGCATTTACCCGATAGGCGGGCAGATTGGCCCATCGCGACGGAATGGGCGCCTGGCGAGGATCGATCTGCACAGCATCAACTATCTCTGCCACCCGCATCTGCGGCGCCGCCTGCCAAAGCCAGATTTCTTCGGCTGGCCATCCTTCACCTGCGCGGCGCGCCTCGAGTGAACTGACTTGGCCCACACGCCGAGCCGTTACTTCAATATTGAAGGTGCCGGGTCGCACCTGAACCCGAAGACTGCCATCGGCCTCAAGTCGGGCGGGCAGGGTTGATTTAAGACTCAGCGCGATGCTCTCACTCAGCAAAACGTTTGCCAGGTTGATCTCGCGCTGTTTTCCCGAAACTCTGAGCGTGATCGCCGTGACAACCTTGAGCGGGTGACCATCCTGTACCAGACGGGCCACTTCTATATTCATCGAGTCGTTAGGCGCCTGCTGCTGTTTGACGGTTCGCCCATCAGCCAGCCAGACCCTTCCCGCGCGTCTGTCCGGGCGTGTTACAACACGGCCGTTGACTGCAAGGCTCACAATGCCTGTGCTCTCGCCTAAGTCGAGTGAATCGGGTAAGCGCTGCCACTCGAACTCGCCTGTGAGCTGCCACTCGCCGGGCTGAACATCAACCGCCGGATGACCCTTGACACTCACAACCACCGCCGGCTCGCCGTTGATCATGACGTTAACCGGCCATTGCCTAACGGAACCAGGCAACACAAGACGACTTTTTGTATATGCCTGAACTGTCTGCGCGAAGCGACCGCCTGACTCATTCAGTGTTAGTGACATGGCCGACGGCCACACACAACGACGCGTTTCATCGCTAACGTTAACCGGGCAGGCAAGCTCCGGATGTTTTTTCAAGACCCAGTCGATCCAGGGGGTGAGTGCGGGCGGCACACCTGACGTATCGGGTGACGCCACCTGCACCGTGGCCCAGGCGCTCGCACTGGCGAGCATGATCACAAACGCGAGCAGCATGCTGCGAAGTCGGGAGGACATGGATATCTCTGAGAGTTGTTCTTTCGCTAGTGTATGAAAGCCACCGCGCCTACCCGATCGATAAGCCCGATTTTGTTGTCCTAAGCGCAAATTCACTCGACCAGCGGGCCAAACAGCCAGATGGTTATCATCCCGGCAAGGTCGAAACACCACCGTGACGGCCTGACCAACCAGGCCGTCGAACTCAGCAGGCCGACAAACTCAGGAGATCATCCAATGCGCTTTTTAACCCTAATTCTGCTTTGCCAGCTTGCGGGTGAACTTGTGGGCAAGGGGGTGCTCTCGTCCGTCCCTGGGCCAGTTCTCGGGATGGTTATCCTGTTCACCGGTCTCATGGTGAAAGGATCAGTACCCGTGGGCCTGACTGAGACCGCAAGCTTTATCCTGCGCTACCTGTCATTGCTTTTTGTGCCGGCGGGCGTTGGCATCATGCTCCACTTTCGCCTGCTCGGAGAGGACTGGCCGGCCGTTGCGGTCGCACTCGTCGTCAGCACCTTGATTACCATTGCCGTCACTGCCAAAGTGATGACCTGGCTAAACCGTTCTGGCAGCGAACCAACAGCGTCCGTCGGTGCAGGTGAGCCATGAGCGAACTGCGCGATATATGGGCATATTTAAACGAGTCGCCGCTGCTGCATTTGACGCTCACCTTACTGGCTTTTGAGTTTGCGAGCTGGCTCTATCAGAAGGGAACCTTTAATCCTTTACTCAATCCAGTGCTGGTGACCGTAGCGATTGTGGTTGCGTTCCTGTTGATCACGGAAACTGACTACGCCGAGTACTTTGAAGGCGCCAAGTTCATTCACTTTTTGCTCGGGCCCGCAACCGTCGCGCTCGCCATACCGCTATACCAGCAAATCAGCCGGGTTCGCCAGGCGGCACTACCGATACTGGTGAGCATTGCGGTAGGTTCTGTGACGGCAGCGGTGACCGCCGTCGGAATCGGCTATGCCCTCGGCGGGTCGCCCGATGCGCTCATGTCGCTCGCCCCTAAATCCGTGACTGTGCCCGTGGCGATGGGCATATCGGAGCAACTGGGTGGCCTGCCATCACTGACCGCTGTGATGGTGCTGCTCACTGGCATTACCGGCGCTGTGCTCGGCCCGTTCGTGCTGAACCTGCTGCGCGTAACCGACTGGACGGCGCGTGGTTTGGCTATGGGAGTGGCGGCGCATGGGATTGGAACGGCCCGGGCGATTCAGGTTAATTCTGTAGCCGGCGCGTTCGCCGGTCTGGCCATGGGGCTCAACGCGTTGATAACCGCGCTGTTTCTGCCTGTCCTGTGGGCCTGGGTGTTTTAGTCGGGGGACTGACTCTCTGCGTCGAGAAAGGGGTCGGCCAGGGCCGGGTCCCAGTTGAGGTGTTCGCACAATCGGCGAATGATCCACGCCGCCTCAGTTCGGCTCACACCTGACTCCGGCGCGAGTAGGCCCTGATAAAAGCGCTCCAACACATCTGTTTCGGCGATGCTGAGATCAAACAGCACTTCGCGGGCATTGTCAGACAGCACAGTGCTGAGGTCTTCGCAGAACTCATATCGCCGGTACAGCTCATCGCGGGGCAATGACGGCTTGATCTGGCCCGGCGCAACATACAGGGCGGTAAATGCGGGCGGCGTGATTAACTGGTTCTCGTCAGACATCGGCATCAGGCAAAAAGCTAGAATTCGCGAGTCTACCGCCCACCGCTATCCAACCTATGATCCGCCCTATGCCTACCCATTCGCAGCCGCCTGCCGATGCCGCCACCCGCCGAAAAGCGCCGCCGGTCGTTGTATACCCGAACAACAGCTTGCCCGAACCCGACTGGGCGCTGATTGACCAGCTCAAAGCTAACTGGCAGCAAACTGACGAGGTGCGAGTGGCCCCAAGGCAGGCAGCCACCTTTCGGGTGCCTGCTGGGCATTTGTTCCGGATTGTCAGCACGGAAGGCCCCCAGGTTGGCGATCTGAACCTTTGGCAGGCCAATGACTTGAGTGAGCGCTTCTTTAGCGGCAAGACGCGCGCGCTCCATGCCACTCATCTCAGTACGGGTCATCGCCTATGGAGCAATCTGCCGTCACTAAGACCAATGGCCACCATCACGGAGGACACGCTTGCCTGGTATGGCTGGGACGAAGATGGCGCAGGTGTGCACGATGTCATCGGCACTCGATGTGATCCGTATACCCACTGCCTGCTCAGCGATGCGCCTTATCACCACTGCTGCCATTCGAATCTGACCCGGGCACTCGCTGCAGAGTTGAATATTTCACTCGCAGAGGCGGAGCCACACATTCATGATGTACTGAATGTTTTCATGTGTACCGGATTCACGCTCGACACGCACCAGTACTTTATGAAGGCAAGCCCCGTGCGCCCGGGTGATTATCTGGAGATGCTCGCCGAGATCGACTTGCTCGGTGCGCTTTCTGCTTGCCCTGGGGGAGACTGTTCAGCAGAGCATTCAAGCGATAAAACGCCTTGCTATCCGCTGATCGTGCAAATTTTCAAGCCTGGTGCAGATGCGCTGGCGAGCTTCAAAAGCGCACCGAAGAGCAACTACGACCGCAGCCACGGCGGCTGATCAGCGCTTGATCAGCGTGCCTTGCAGCTTAACTGGTAGCAAAGGCAGCGCGCCGGCAAACAATGGAGCGAGGCCGTGGGTCAGTCTGAGGCCTAAGGTCGGCGAATCTGCATTGACGAGGCCGCGACGCCCCTGACTGACAGGAGTAGTGGAGCGGGTGGTAAGGGAGCCGGAAGCGCGTTGGGCAGACATGTAAAGCACCTGGAAAAGTCGGGTGTGGAGGATCAGCTTCAAGGGTCAAGGCTAAAGCAGCCTGTTCCCTCTTACTCTTATGTGTGTCCGTCCACTGCAACGGTTCAATGCTTACATGGTTTCAGATTGCAAGCCGGTCTCGAATCGATTCCGATCCGAACACACCTCGGCTCCGCGACACGGGTTTGTCAGCTTCGCTGCGGGTGTGCCTTGCGCACAATAGGCGTCACAACCCGGTCTGAAATGGGAAAATCCCAAACTGCCGCAAGCGACTGATTCGCAAAGTTATTTACCATTTCTGGCAGTTCGTTCAGATCGGTCACTTGATGGCCTCCCAGGCCAAAGCTACGCGCAATGTGGGCAAAATCGGGCCGCCCAAAGACGGCGCCATCAGCCGGCATGCCTTCTGAGCGAAGCTTGTGAATTTCTGATCCATAGGCGCCGTCGTTGAGCACAATGATCAAAACTTTCATGCCATGACGGCAAATGGTCTCAAGCTCTTGGATGTGCATAAGCAAACTGCCATCCCCATCAAACAAGACGACCGTACGATCAGGGCGGGCGGCGGCGACCCCCATCGCAAATGAGGTGCCATTGCCAATCGCGCCGAACTCCCTAATGGTCAGAAACAAATCTTGCGGGCGCGACGGCATGTGAGCGGCAAAGCCCGAGCAATGCCCTGATGAATTCACCATTTCCCAGTCGGCCGGTAGCGCAGCCTCAAGCGCGGCAATCACCTCACGCGGGTCGTGCAGGCCCGGTTCTGGTTCATACACGTGAGAGTCGGACGGTGCGGTGCGGATACGCTTAGCCAATGCGTCACTTCGCCAGCCGTCTTCACGCGACTGCACAGACTCACTAAGCGCCTTCACCCCCAGCAAGGCATCACAGCGAAGATGATGCTGGCCAACGGTTTGGCCCTGTGCAACGCCCACCGGATCGGTGTCTATTTGAAGCACCTGGGCCTTCGGCCACAGTTGCCCGCCGCCGCCCGCGTGAAAGGCCTGTGAGCCACCAACCAGCACGACAAGATCGGCCTGCGCCAGGCATTCGAGCCCGACCTCGGTACTGAAGCTACCGGCAATACCGAGGCAAAACGGGTTGTCGTGGAAGAGTCCTCTGGCGGGGAGCGTCGTGACCAGCAAGGCGTCGAGTTTATCGGCCAACGCCTGACAGGCCTGACCGGCCTGTGCCAGAACTGCTCCCATGCCGGCCATCACAATGATCTTGCCTGATCGGTTGAGCAAGGCCACCGCCTTGGCCATTGACTCTGGATGCGGCGGCATTGGATAGACTTCCGGCATTACATCGCGTGATGTCGGTGGTAAGGCTTCAGGACCAGGCCACGGCCGGTTTTGCAGATCGAACGGTATGCCCAGGACCACCGGCATACGGTCACGTCGCGCCAGAACAAACGCATCTCGAACTGCGACAGGCATTCGCTCAATGTGGTGCAGGCTCTGATATCGGGCGCCGGTGGCCACTACAAACGGTGCTTGATCAATCGCCTGGTTGTACCAACCGCTCTTTAACGGCGCCTCACCGGCAAACACAACAATGGGTAAGCGAGCTCGCACCGCCGCTGGTAGGGCGGTCATCAATTGCGTCACACCAGGGCCGCAGGTGACCGTTGCGAGCCCCACGTCACCCGTTTTTCGCGCATACGCCATCGCGGCGGCGACCGCGCAATGCTCATGACGCACATAGATCATCTTGCAACCCAGGCCTGCCAATCGGCTCGCCCAGTTCATATTAGCGTCGCCCAGCAACGCAAAGCATGTCCGTACTGATTCCTGGGCAAAGCTACGCGCTAGTTGGTCATAGACATGAGTTCCCGCAGGCTTGTGTTCACTCATTTCAAAGTCTCAAAAGCTTGACCAATGAGCGCAGCACCACGAATCAGGTCGGGCTCGCTCGCGACGAAACTCGCCCGAAAACACGGCGACATGCCATAGGCTTCGCCTTGCACCAGCGCAACGCCCACTGAGTCGAGCAGAAACATCACGACATCAGTATCCGTCTGCAGGGTCTGACCGCCCGGCGTGGTTTTGCCAATGAAGTCTTCGCAGCCGCAATAGATATACATCGCGCCGTCGGGTAGCTGACACGTCACCCCAGGCGTTTTGGACAGATGCTCGTGCAAAACATCGCGCCGGTGTTGCAGGTTCATTGTTCGCTCGCGAACAATCTCGAGCGGGCCGGTGAGCGCGGCAACCGCCGCCGCTGTATTGACTGACCCAATACCCGATGTACTCTGAGACTGCATCTTGGCCATCTGCGCAATGATATGAGCCGGACCCGCGGCAAACCCCACACGCCACCCGGTCATTGAGTACGCTTTCGAGACGCCGTTGCAAATGATTGTGCGCTCGGCCAGACGAGGTTCTACCTGCGCAAAAGTAGCGAACTCACGACCATCGAAAATCAAATGCTCATACACATCATCGCAGAGTAAATGAACATGTGGATGCTCCAGCAGCACGGCCGCCAGCGCCGATAGTTCAGCGGCGCTATAGGTTGCACCAGTCGGATTGCTTGGCGAGGAAAACAGCAGCCACTTTGTCGCTGGCGTGATCGCCTGGGCCAATTGAGCGGGTGTCATTTTGAACTGCTGCGTGGCAGGACAATTGACGATCACAGGCGTTGCGCCCGTGAGTTTGATCATGTCGGTATAAGAGGTCCAGTATGGAGCCGCCACAATGACTTCATCACCCGCCGTCAAGGTTGCCATCAGTGCATTAAAGAGCACCTGCTTTGTCCCCGATCCCACCGTGATCTCATTCAGCGCAAACTCGAGCCCGCTATCGCGCTGGAACTTGTGTTGCACCGCCCGACGAATCGCCTCGGTGCCATTGATAGGTGTGTAGCGAATGTCGTTGGCGTCCATACACTGCATGACCGCCTGCTTGACGTGATCAGGTGTTGGAAAATCAGGCTCACCGGTAGTGAGCTTGATGATGTCTCGGCCCTGAGCGATCAACTCGCGCACCCGGACGGCAGCGAGTTGGCTGGGTGAAGCGCGGAAACGCTTCATGCGGGGGGCAAAAAAATCGTTTGATGAAGTTTCCATTAAAAACCTATGCAGCTTGAACAGGTCTGGCGGCATTGCGGCGCCAGCCAATGAACTGAAACAACAAGACCGGCGCGGCCAAACAAACCGCCACCACATTGGCCGTGGCACTCGGCGCCACCATCAGAATCGCAGCAATACCCAGCAACAAGCGATTAGGCATCGCCATCGGACTCACGATAAATCCGGTCAGTGCGCCACCGGCCATCACGATGCCGATAATGCAGGTGAGGGTAGTGTGCAAGAACTCTAGCCAGGTAAAGTCATCAAGCACGATCAGCATCGCAGGCGAGTACGCAAAGACCATCGGCACCATGACCTTCGCATTGCCAAGCTTAAAGGCAGTCAGGCCAGTTTTGAACGGATTTGCCCCCGCGATGCCGCCAGCGGCATAGGCCGAGACACACACTGGCGGTGTAATGTCGGCCAGCACGCCGTAATACAGCACAAACAAATGGGCTGCCAGCGGCGCAACCCCCAAATTACCCAGTGCAGGCACTGCAATCGCAGACAGCATGATGTAGAGCGCGGTCGTCGGCAAACCCGCGCCCATCAACACGCAGGCCATCGCAATAAACACCAAAGAGATGAAGAGCGTGGCGTTTTCAATCGTGAACAGCTCAAACGGTAGGAATGCAACCGCTGCGTGAAGATTCTCAGCGGTTGTCAGCGCGCCTTGAGACACCATAAATCCAAGGCGGAAAGTAACGCCCGTTAGCGTGATGACACCAACCACGATGCCGACTGCAGCGCCAGCAGCGCCAACGGCCAACGCATACTTGGACCCCATATAAAACGCATCGATCAGGTCTTTGATCGTCAGGCGATGGTAGGGATTCAAAAAACCCACCACAATAGCGGTGCTGATCCCCCAGAACGCGGCGTAGTACGGCGTGAATCCACTGAACAAAACGTAAATGAGCACGAACAGCGGGATGACGGTTGGCCATCCCCTGATGAGGACGCCGCCAAGACCCGGAATCTCCTCCGGTGTGAGGCCGCGCAGGCCAAGTCGTTTGGCTTCAAAGTGCACCATCGCAAATACGGCGATGTAGTGCATCGCGGCGGGCACTGATGCCGCCAGTAAAATGGTTGTATACGGAATCTCAAGAAATTCAACCATCAGGAACGCCGCGGCGCCCATGATCGGCGGGGTGATTTGTCCGCCGGTACTACTAGCTGCTTCAACCGCGCCTGCGAAGTGACCTGGGTAGCCGATGCGCTTCATTGCCGGAATGGTTAAGGAGCCGGTCGTCACCGTGTTGGCGATCGACGAGCCTGAAATCATGCCGAAAAGCGACGACGACAACACACTCACTTTGGCAGGCCCACCCGAATAGCGACCCGCCACCACTTGAGCAATGTCAATAAAGAATTGTCCCAGCCCCATACGCTGAGCAATCACACCAAACAGCACAAAGTGAAAAACAAAGGTGGAAATCACCTTGATCGGCGGGCCGTAGATTCCCTCGGTGGTGAGATACAGATGGTTCAGCAACTGAGTCCAGTTGACATCTGGAATCACCAGCACCTGAATGGGCATGCGGCTGCCAAACAGCGCATACAGCACGAACACGGCCACAATCACCGGTAACACCAAGCCCATAGCCCGGCGGGCTGCCTCAAAGATTGTGATGATCAAGATGGTGCCCATCACCAGATCAAGCGTCGTGGGAACACCAATCCGAAAGTTCAACTCCTCGGCAACAAACTGAAACCCCAGAAACGAAAAGTCGAACCCCTCGAAACTCATCGGGATGTACAAGGCTGCAATGAGCGCCGCGAAGCCCAAAATCCAGTCGTACAGAGGAATATTGCCCGGCCTGAGCCACGTACTCACCGGGGCGGCTAGGTGCTGTCGCCGGCTCGCGGCAAACACGAAGAAGATCGCGCAAAGCACCATGCCCATATGGACACCCTTGTGCCACTGTTCGCGCGGGATACCAAAACCGGCGGTGTAGTAGTGATAGATCCCCAGACCCACCAGGGCCAGATAGACAAAAATCTGAACGTAACGGCCCAGCGGCCGGAAGTTCATTTCTGGGTCATATTTGGCTTCGAGTTTTTCCGCCTGCTCTAGATCGAGCTTCTTGTCCTGGCCAGCCATTCAGATTGCCTTTGGTGATGTTGCATTGAGCGTGCGGCCGGTAAAAATCTAAGGGCGCAAAAATGCGTCGCACAACCTTGATTCAGGTCGTACGACGCACACTCATGAGAGACAAATTACTTGAGCAATCCGGCTTCTTTGTAGAAGCGCTCGGCACCAGGGTGCAGCGGAATACCGCGCGCTGCCAGCGCTGTTTCTGCGGTCACATCTTTGCCCTTGGCATGGTTCTTTAACAGCTTCTTGGATGCCGGGCTCCAAAGTGCCTTGGTAATGCCATACACCAACTCTTCGGGCTGGTCGGCCGATACCAACCATTGTGCGCCAACCGCGAGCGTATTGGCATCATTCTCCTGGCCTTCATAGGTGCCCTTGGTGATGGGTGAACTGAAGTAGAAAGGCGCCTTCTTAATCACTGCATCCTGCACCTCTTTGGAAATTGAAAGCAAGCGCATGCCAGCAGTCGCAGCAAGCTGTGCAATACCTGAAGAAGGTGCACCGGTAACGGTCAGGAATGCATCAAGCTGACCGTCTTGAATACGCTCAGCCGACTGCGCGGTATTGAGTTCTTCAGCGGTAAAGTTCTTGCCTTTCTCGAGTCCGACAGCATTCAGAATCAACAATGCGCCAACCTGCGCGCCCGAGGCGGGCAAGCCCACACCGATGCGTTTGCCTTCAAGATCTTTCAGCGTCTTAACGGGTGAGTCTTTGGGCAACACAACGTGGATGTGCTCAGGATACAAACTGGCCATGAAACGGAGCTTGTCGAGTTTGGGCTTGCCTTCAAACAGACCTGAGCCGTTGTAGCCCCAATAGGCCACATCAGACTGCGCGAGGCCTGACTCTGACGTCCCAGACTGGATGGCATTAACGTTAGCGACTGAGCCATTGGCTGACTGTGCAATCGCAATCAGACCGGGTACGCCACACGGGCCGCCTTTGTCGCAGGGCCGAGAGCCGGGCGGATTACTGATAGCAGAAGCCAGAATGCCTGCCATCGGAAAATAGTTACCGCCAGCACTGCCACTGACGATTCTGAAAAACGATTGCGCATGAACTGTGCCCGTCGCCATTAGCGCCAGCGCAATAAGAAAAACTCTTAAGGATTTGCTCATTCAGACTTCCCCTTTTTGGTAAGTGTCATCGGGCCACTGGCCGCGCTACTGAGCGCTCCCAACCCTGGGCTTAACCATAGAGGCAAAAGCCCATTCCAGCAACTCGGCGGCGCCAAATCCGGGCCGCAGGGCGTTCACACCAGCCGGCTTGTTGGTTCATGGTGCATTATCTGGGGCCAAACCCCAGTCAAGGGGCACAAAGGGGAGCGAGCATTGACCAATCAATCGACTAAAGACTTGGGCCAGCCGATGAAACTGGCAACCGCGCAGACCTGTGAGGCAAATCGGGCCGTGTCGCAGGCATTGGATCTGGACGATCCAGCGGTTCAGGCAGATGCCAACCAGGGCTTCATCAGAACGATTCCGGATGCGCGGATCACCCGTACAGACGGCTCAGTCGTTTGGGATTTGTCGGTTTACCGCTTTCTTGAGGAGGAAGCCGCCCCCGACTCAGTGAATCCAAGCCTTTGGCGGCAGGCCAGACTCAACCGCTTGCATGGGCTTTACAAGGTCACAGACCGGGTCTACCAGGTCAGAGGCTTTGATCTGGCGAACATGACAATCATTGAAGGGGACTCAGGTCTGATCCTGATCGACCCGTTGATGTATTCAGAAACCGCCGCCGCCGCACTTGCACTTTATCGTGAAGAACGCGGCGACAGGCCTGTGCACACCGTGATCTACAGCCACAGCCATCCGGATCACTACGGCGGTGTTGAAGGCGTCATGACACCGGAAGACGCAGCACAAGGACGCATTGCCGTGATCGCGCCCAATGGCTTTCTCGAAGAAGCCATTTCAGAGACGATGATCGCAGGCGTACCCATGCGCCGGCGCTCGCTGTTTCAGTTCGGGCCAATGCTACCCGCCGGACCACTGGCTCACGTCGACAGTGGTCTAGGCAAACGAGTGGGTCGTGGCACGACTAGCCTGATCGCGCCCACAAGAGTGATTAGCGAACCGTTTGAAGCTGAAACCATAGACGGCATCGATATCCAGTACCAGCTCACCCCCGGCGCAGAAGCTCCGGCTGAGATGAATTTTTACTTTCCGCAGTTTCGCGTTCTGAACCTCGCAGAAAACGGTTGTCAGACAATGCACAACCTGTGTCCGCTGCGCGGTGCTAAAACAAGAGACTCGCTCGCCTGGTCCAAGTATCTAGGCGTGGCGTTAGAGCGGTTTGTTGACCAAACCGATGTCGTGATTGCGCAGCATCATTGGCCGACCTTCGGCACTGACCGCATTCGTCGCTTCGTAACCGAACAGCGGGATCTTTACCGATTTCTCCATGACCAGACTTTGCGCCGCATGAGTCATGGTCAAACCCCCGACGAACTCGCGGAGGGCTTTGACCTGCCCAGCGGGCTGGTCAACCGGGCGCACGCAAGACCGTACTATGGCGCATTTGCGCACAACCTGCGCGCCATCTACAGCCACTACCTCGGACCATTTGATGGTCACCCCGCACATCTGCATCCGCTACCACCCGATCAGGCCGCGTGTCGCTACGTCGAATACATGGGCGGCACGGACGCATTGCTCGACAAAGCCAGTAAGGACTACGAACAAGGGAGCTACCGGTGGGTGCTGCAAGTGGTTTATCACGCAGTGTTTGCGGACCCGACGAACCAACGCGCACGCGATTTATGCGCCGACACCATGGAGCAACTTGGCTACCAGAGCGAGTCGTCCACCTGGCGCAATGCGTACCTGCAAGGCGCTGCCGAGATGCGCCGCGGTGCTCCAAAAGCGGCCGGCGGCGCTGGGGTCATCAGCGCACGCGTGGCTGCCATGATGCCGGTACCCATGGTGCTGGATTTTCTGGCCATTCGGCTCAATGGCGACAAAGCTGATGGTCTGTCGCTGCACCTTGACTGGGTGATGACCGACGAACAATCCAAGCACCGGCTAACCCTTAGTAATGCAGCCCTCAGTCATGCGGAAGGCAGCCACAGTCTTGCGGCAGACGCCAGCTTGATGATGAATCGCGACCGGCTACGCGAGATGATGAATAAAGGAGGTCAGGTCACCGATCAGTTAGGCACCGACGCGTTTCCAGTGGAGGGTGATCTGTCGAAAGCCCGGGCGCTTTTTGAGTGTTTCGATGCTTTTGACCCCATGTTCAATATCGTCGAGCCTTGATCAGTCCTTTTGAGCGAAGTCTTTACGCGCTTGCCGCGTCTCTAAGGTATCAACGACATAGCGCCACCAGGGACTTGCCAAATTCATGAACCATGGCTTTCCGCCGAGATGGAAGGGTCGCGTTTCTAATCGGGTTTTGGCGAAGGCGGTTTCGCCTTCAGCATCACCGAGCGCGCGCAAGGCGACCTTGTGACCAAGCCAAGGCGATAAAGCCACACCATTGCCGCAATAGCCCAAGGCGTAGTGCATGCCCTCATGCTCACCGACATGCGGGATCATCCCAAACGTAAAACCCGTAAATCCCTGCCACGAATGCGTTAGCCGCCACTCGTTCGCTTCGGGCCATATGTTGATCATGGTTTCACGAAGTCTTGCAGCCGCAGCTTCTGGCGAAACGGGTGTCAAGGCAGCGCGCCCACCAAAGAGGATTCTCTTGCCGTCAGGGCTGGGCCGATAATAAGAGTGCCTTGCCCTCGTTTCGACCATCATGTGGCGTCCGGGGGCAACCCGATCAATGACGCCGGTGGGCAATTCTTCGGTAGCGATAATGAAACTCGGGATTCTGAATATCCGACGCGCCAGGAAACGCTGCATGGCACTGGTATAACCATTGGTTGCGACGATCAGCTTTCGCGTGTTGATTGATCTGCCGACTAGGCTTACCTTAAATCCGTTGGCGCTTGCATCAATACCGGTCACCGAACAGTCCGCGCAAAGCGTCACGCCGGCGGCGACGGCTCGCGCGAGCAGCGCATCGTGTGCGCGACGCGGATGAATGCCGCCATGGTCGGGGTAGAGTAGTGCACCGAAATAGATCGAAGAGTTCGTGTGCGCGCCCAGGGCGTCCCGTTCAACAATCTCAATGCCTTGATCCTGAATCTCATTCAGCAGTGCCAGGCGCTCTTTCATTGCGCGAAAGGCTGCACGAGTGTTCGCCAACTGAATGCGACCGGTTTGCTGAAATCCGGTATCCATATCAGCGCTTGTATAGAGTGATCGGGTGTACTCATACGCCTTAGCGCCTTCACGCACCAACTGACCCGCCACGGTTTCGCCGTAGGTGGCGAGCTCTTTCACAAAGCCGGGCCGATGGGGCGCCCCGATCATGCCGCCGTTGCGTGTGGAAGCGCCCTGACCGGGCTTGGCAGCATCGAGCACAGTGACAGCCACGCCTTTGCCAGCTGCCGTTAGCGCAGCTGACAGTCCCGTAAACCCGCCGCCTATAATGACAAGCTCATTGTCAGCCGGTGGCTCGGTGCTTAGCTCAGGCAGGTCGCGTCCGCCTTCCCACCAGTAAGGGGTACTGATCAGTTCAGGCCCGGACACTGGTAGAACCACGCTAACTCACCGCACCAGCACCCGCCGGCACGCTTGCACGGCGGCTGAGCAATTGCTGTGCGATTACCGGCGCCATGACGACCAATGCAAGCAGATCGCTGTTCAGGCTTGGCGCCACAAGCAATATGCCTGCGATACCCATGAGTAGGCGCCAGACATGGCGCAGCGGCTCAAGGAAGTAAGCGGACACAGCTGTCGCAATAACAAAAACGCCGAGCGCACAGGTCAGGGTAACTTGCAAAAACGCGCCCCAGGTGAAGAACTCAGGCAACACGATCAGCATGACCGGTGCATACACAAACACCATGGGCACCATGAGCTTACCCAGGCCAAGCGTGAAGGCACTGATCCCCGTTCTGAAGGGGTTGGCATTCGCAATGCCAGCTGCCGCGTAAGCGGATGCACAAACAGGCGGCGTAATTTCCGATATGACACCGTAATAAAGCACGAACATATGGGTAGCGAGGGCCGGTATCCCAAGTTGAGCCAGCGCAGGCTGGGCCACGGAGACGAGCATGATGTAAAGCGCCGTCGTCGGCAGGCCGGCGCCCATGAGAATGCAAGCCATCGCAATCATGACGAGCGAGAAAAACTGTTGCAGCGATGACTGGCTGAAAGCTTCGACGGGAATCCATCCAATAAACGCATGGAAGGTATTGGCCAGATCAGCTGCGCCAGCGGTCACCATGAATCCCAAGCGAAAACCAACGCCGGTGGTATTGATAACACCCACCACGATGCCCACCGCCGCTGACGCCGCCCCAACCGCGAGCGCGTACTGAACGCCTACGTGAAAGCTGTCGAACAATTCGCGGAACGTCTTGCGCTCACCTTTGCGTAAAACCGCCACGATACCGAGGGCCGCCAGGATGCCGGACATCTCCGGCGAGAAGCCCTCGCCACTAAGCGGAGAGGCTTTCCAGAACACAAAAGCTAGAAACGCAAATGGCACAATCAGCGAGAGGGGCTTTCGAATCGAGGTGAAACCCACGACGATGCAAAGCATCAAGCCGATAAAGGCTGCCATGTTGGGTGAATAACCCGAGAACAGCACCAATAACAAGGCCACCAGGGGAATGATCGTGAACCAACCTTCCCGCCAGACCCTCAAGAACTCAGGCAGCTCGTCCTTGCGGTAGCTCTTTAGCCCGAGTCGCTTGGCGGTGAAATGCACGATCGACAATACACCGATGTAGTGCATCATCGCCGGCACAATCGCCGCGATTACGATGGTGGTGTAGGGCACTTCAAGGTATTCGGCCATGAGAAAACTGGCCGCGCCCATGATGGGCGGCGTAATCTGCCCACCAGCGCTCGCAGCCGCCTCAACCCCGCCGGCGAAATGCCCCGGGTAGCCCAGCCGCTTCATGTTCGGTATCGTGAGCGAGCCGGTGGAAACGGTGTTGGCAATGGATGATCCTGAGATCGTGCCAAAGAACGCAGACGACACCACGCTAACCTTGGCTGGCCCGCCGGTGTAGCGGCCGGCCACCATCATCGCGTTGTCAACAAAAAATTGTCCGAGGCCCATACGTTGGGCGACTACGCCAAATAAAACAAAGTGAAACACCACCGTGGAAACAATCCACAGAGTCACCCCGAAAATCCCTTCCGAAGGGAAGTACATATTGTTCACAAACTGGTGCCAGTCCACACCAGGGTGCTGCAGGATCTGCGCAGGCATAGATGGCCCAAAGAGCGCATAGATGATGAACACCAAAATGATCAGTGGCAACACCACACCAATCGTACGGCGGGCGATTTCGAGGCAGGCAAGCACGAGAATGGAGCCGAGAAACACATCAACGCCGGTCGGATTACCCTGGCGTAGCATTTGCTCGGGAATCTCCATGCCAAACCCGGAAAAGCCACGCCAGCTGAGCCAGAGAAATAGCGCTGCAGCAATGCCGAGCACCATAAAGATCCAGTCGTACAGCGGCACATTGCCAGGCTTAAAAACCGCCCGCGGGTTGTGAGCCAGATTATGGGCCGACTTGATCATCGGAAAGCCGATGAAAATAAACAGAAACAGGCCAGATAGATGAATGCCCATATGGACATAGTCCACAGGCGTGCCAAAACCGGCTGTCCAGAGGTGATAGAGCGCAAACACGACGGCGCACCAGTAAAAAAAACGCTTCAGACCCGGGCTGGTTTCTCTGATGTTGAGAGAGGTGTCGTACTTTTTCTCGATTTCATCGAGCGCTTTCTGGTCAAGCTCAACCGGGCGGTCTGCGGCCATGTCGTATCCGGGTAAAGAGGGAAGGTCGCAGCGGCAAGGTATGCCGCTGCGGTTCGCCCAGTCCTAACTGACTGAGGGCTAACTAAATGGCTTTTACCAAACTTACTTAGCCATTAACCCAGCTTCCTTGTAGAAGCGCTCGGCACCCGGATGCAATGGCACGCCAATACCTTCAACGCCATCCAATGCCGTTTCAAGCGTGATGACTTTGCCTTTGGCATGCCCATTGTCGAGCAGCTTACGCGCGGTTTTGGACCACATCGCCTTGGTGACTTCATAGACGAGGTCTTCATCCTGCTTGGCATTGGTAACAAAAATACCGCTCACCGCGAGCGTGTTTACGTCATAGTCAACGCCGGGATAAGTACCAGCCGGAATCACTGAAGGAATGTAATAGGGCACGGTCTTGTTACCCTGAGCAATCTCTTCAGCAGAGAAGTTGTACAACTCCATTCCCTTGGTGTTGTCGAGTTGGATCATCGCGGCAACCGGCGTACCGGCAGCGTAGAAGTAAGCATCGAGCTGCCCGTCAGCCAGACGCTCGGCACTTTGCGAGTTGTTCAGCTCGGCTTCTTCGATATTGTCACGAGTGATGCCGTGATCAGCCAGGATGAGTTCGACCGCAATCTGCGTGCCTGAACCGGCCTGAGCAATGCCCACGCGCTTGCCTTTTAGGTCAGCCAGGCTTTTGAGCTTGGCGCCCTTGGGCAGCACAAGATGCAGATCTTCCGGGTAGAGGTTGGCCACGACACGCAGGTCAGGCTTGGCGTTGCCTTCAAACTTGTTCAAGCCCTTGTAGGCAAAGTGCAGGGTAGCTGCCCCAGACAGACCTGCTTCCATTTGACCCGCCTGAATGGCATTGACGTTGTGAGCCGACGCATTGGTTGACTGAGCCATCGCCACCAGACCAGGCACGCCGCAATTGCCGCCCTTGTCACAGGCCCGCGAGCCAGGTGGGTTGGAAATGGCGTTGGCAATGATGCCGCCGATGGGGAAGTAAGTGCCGCCTGCACCGCCCGTCCCGATACGGAAGAACTTCATTTCCTGAGCGGTGGCCGCTGAGCTGGCCATGACCAGACCGATCGCGGTTGCCCCCAAAATACTGGTGAGTTTTTTCATATTGAGTCTCCTTATGGACTGTCGATATATAGAACCACTGGGCACCGCCCGACAGGGTGGCACCCTTGGCCTGGAGCGCATTATCGCCGATTTGTCAGTTTTGGCCTGACGCAGACAGGTCAGTGGGTAGGAAGTAGCCAAGGCCATTCGACCGGGCGCGGCCCCCTTTCCGAACAGACTGCAATCCGATTGCTGCCTGAACAAGTTTCCAAGCCAATCCCTCGCACCAGCACGACGGCAGCCTGTCAGCTTATTCGATGGCGTGTTTTGAGTAATGCAGCGACGAACTCGAATAGACGACGCGAGCACGTAATTGCCGCAACCCAGGCCGTAGAAGCTCTAATTGAACCCGCTGGCCTGATCGCCTAAATTCTCGCCCGAGCGGTATCTATCCGTAGCGACGCCTGAATCACCGGCGTTATCTTGGCCACTGCGGCCCAACCGAGGAGAAAAAATGAAACTGAAGAAACTCATCTCAGCGTCAAGCGCAGCAGCGTTTGGTCTGGCTCTGGCTATTTCGCCCATGACCGCATCAGCTCAGGAGTTGTACGACTTTGATAAGCTGATGAAAATGGCCGACACCAACAAGGACGGCATGATCAGCAAAGACGAGTTCATGACGGCGATGTCAACTGCGTTTGACAGCAAGATGGCTGCGATGAAAGCGATGCCTGACAGCTCCAAGATGATGAAAGGCGATGCGATGACCCGTGAAGGCCTGAGATCGTTCCTGGAAGATCTCTACCAGGGACCTTAAGTCAATCGCTAAGCCATTGCCATCTGCCTGCTAAGGCGCACACTAAGGCATTGGCCAGGGAAGCAGTCAGGGCGGCTGCTTCCCGTCTTCATCAATGTCAGGCAACTGCAAGGCCATCTTGGTCAACTCTGCAACTGACTTGGCTTGCATCTTCTTCAATACATTGGCTCGATGTAGTTCTATCGTCCGAATGCTCAAACCGAGATCGGCGGCGATCACTTTGTTCAGATCCCCCTTGACGATTCTTGCCAGGACTTGTCGCTCTCGGGCCGTCAGTAACTTCGCCTTGTTTGCAATCTCCATTGATTGGCGGGCTGCCAACCGTCGCTCGCTATCGTGCCGCCTCGCCTCAAAAACCCTGTCGAGCATGACCTGATCGTTAAAGGGTTTCTCCAGTACATCAATGGCGCCTTGCTTGATTGCTCGGACGGCGGTGGGAATATCCCCATGACCCGTCACGAAGATGATCGGCACCTGAACTTGCTCGCCCAACAAGAAACTCTGAAGCTCTGGCCCGCTCATACCGGGCATACGGACATCCAGAATCAGGCAACACGGGATTTCTGGGTCGTACTCGCCAAGAAACGCCTGCGCCGACCCAAACACCTTCGCGCTTAGGCCAACGGAACCTACGAGTAACGCGGTGGCGTTCGCCACCTCGAGGTCATCATCAACGATGTTGACGAGGAAATCACTCGTTTCATGGGATGAGTTACTCATGGCTCGGAATAGCAAGACAGAACTGAGCGCCAGTAGGCAGCGCTGGTTCAAATGAAAGCCACCCATCATGGGCCTCGACGATTGACTTGCTGATCGATAGCCCGATTCCCAATCCATCTGGCTTGGTGGTGATGAAAGGGTCAAAAATACTCGGCGCAATTGATGGCGCAACACCCTCTGCGAGATCTTTCACGACGATCTGAACTTCACGCTCGCTTGGCCTGATCGTGTGAACACAGACCGTGCGCATGGCGCTGGAGGACTTCCTGATCGAGTCAAAGGCGTTTTGAATAAGGTTCACCAAAACCTGTTCAATTTGAATGACATCCACATTGATCACACCTGCTGCATCATCTAGTGCGAGCTCAAACTCGATACTGTGGCGGCTTGCTTGAAGCCTCATGAGCGCGATTACATCGCGAACCAGTTGATTCGCGTTGATGCTCTTGCGTTGCGGAATACCGTCACGGGCGAAAGACCGTAACCGCTTGATGACCGCCCCAGCTCTCTCGGCATTGCTCGCAATACTGCGCAAGGCGTCTTCTATTGCGCGCTTGTTCTCGATACTGCCAGCCGAGAGTCGTAAGCAGGCTTGTGCATAAGTCAGTATTGACGCAAGCGGTTGGTTGACCTCATGCGCTATTGCACTGCTCATCTCATTGAGGGAACTGCGCCGTGCCACATGAGCGAGTTTGCGAAAGTGCGCCCTGGCATTTTCCTCCGCATCTCTTTGAACCGTAATGTCACGGCCGACAACCACCATCTGCCGATCCAGACTATTGCCACTATCAGCGACAGACCTCGGACTCCAGTCAATCCAGCGCAATCCGGCCTGGGTTCTAAGAGGCTCCTCAAACCGGGACAGGGGAGCTTCTCGTGGCGGCCGGACATCAGTCGTTTCGTCGCTGTCACTGACGCCCAATTGCGACGCGATAGAAAACCGTGTGCCAATTAGATCGTCAGCCGACTTGCCCAGGGCATTGCAATAAGACGGGCTTACAAACAATAAGTCACCTTTGGCATCGATTCTGACAACGAACTCATCCTGATTATCAACAATCAGGCGATAGCTTTCGGCGCTGTTCCTTAGCTCTCTGATGAGTTGCATGCGCTGGATTTCCGCCCCGGCACGCTCAGCGAAAATGCGTAATACGGTATCAGCAAGAAACTCGTCACGAAGAATCCCGTCGGTCATATCCTTCTTATCGAATATGGCAATGTGCCCAATGACTCGAGTGCCCCCTCGCTCAAATATGGGCACACCGATATAGCTTTCCTGCCCGTGACGCTTTTCTCTTGGGAAGCGGTCAATGATGTTTTTGGGATAGAAGCAGACCTTGCCCTCGTTAATGACTTCGTCACAAGGCGTCCCGGCTAGCCCAAAGTCAACGTTGTGACCCACATCCCCCCCACGCCACGATGCCAGCATACTCACCGAGGTAGTCGGAAAGTCGAGACATTCCGTCACGAAGACCCAGTTAACACCTAGTGTTGTCGCGATTTTCTCGACCAGGAAACTGAAAAACGCCTCGTCGGTTGCGGGCGACACGGCCTCCATCATGAGCTTGAGCACTGTGTGGCCCGGACCTGTCGCCGGGCAATCAAGCTGCAGCGCTGCGACGGCGCGTTCAGCGGGCGTCGATTGATCAGAAGGGTCCAGGCTCATGGCTTATTTGTCACAAGGGTGGAGGCTGGCAGGGTGTTCATTGAGGAACGCGAATGATTTCATTCAAAGGTGGGTTTGTAAATCTGATTTTGGATTTGTCGGGGCGAATGACATTGACCGCCTCGATTTGATCATCGTCGCCCAGCCCGAACGTCAGCCGGGGACTTTGGTCGGTTAGCATGCCGACACTATTCAGGAGTTGCCGGGCGTAGCTCTTGCCGGCCTGGGTCTCTAGATAGACCACCGTTCCCTGAGCACTGATGGTATCGGGTAACTCGACAGTCACAAAGTTGCCCGTTTCGCGGTTGGCAAATGCCCGGACCGGTCCGTCCATATTGATCCACAGGACATCGGGGCGACCATCGCCGGTGAAATCCACGACAAGCGGTGATTGTCCAAAGTATGGGTTCCCAAGATTCAAGGACTCTTGCTGAAAGAACCGTTTCTCCGCGGGCTGCGACGCAGCGGGTAGCTGCAAGAAAGCTTTTCCGTCAAGCTTGAAGAATTTGTGAACTGGCCATTTGATGTAATTCTGAGCGACAAGAAGATCAAGATCACCATCGAGGTTCAGGTCTTCTAGAACAGCTCCCCATGCAAACCCGTGATCGGTCAGGCCATACTGCTGGGTCACATCCGAGAACTGCATGTTCCCTTCATTACGCAGGAGCAGCCACTCCAGGTTGCCAATCTGCTCATCACGCAAATCACCACGAGTCAGAAACGATGGAATCGAACTGCCAACATTCGTAAAAAACAGATCCTGGTCGCCGTCTTTGTCAATATCTCCCACGGCTAGCCCCATCCAGAAGCCGAGTCCGTATTCAGGCGCGAGTGGCACCTGTTCGAAGCGCGCGTCACCTGAATTTCTGAAGATCTCAATTTCGCCTGTATTCTGAGCGACGACAAGATCCTGCCACCCATCGCCATCAAGATCGAGAAACACCGAAAGAAAAGTGTTCTGGCGTGATGCCACACGAGCTGACTCAGTCACATCGGTAAACGTGAGATCGCCATTGTTTTGCAGCAAGATGTTTGTCTTGGCGTGCTCCGGGTCGTTGTAGGTCGCACTGCGAAACGATTTCAAGTCGACGAACAGGCTGACGTAGAGATCGGCATCACCGTCTCGATCAAAATCTGACACAGCTACGTCAAAAGCAACGGCATTCTCAGGCATCTGCAATGGCACCAATCGCTTGGTGAAAGCCCCGCCATCATTCAAGTACAGGTAAACACCATTCTCTCTTGCCACAAGCAGGTCAACATCTCCATCCTCGTCAAGGTCAATGGCAGTCGCGCCATGTGTGCCGGATAGGTCTGATAGACCAGTGCCCGCAATCACATCCTTAAATTGGCCGTCTGTATAAGAGAGCAGTGCGTCTTCCTGGCCCTGACCACCGCCCACGAAGACCTCGGGACGTCCATCGCCATCCGCATCGATCACCGCAGCACCCGTAAAAGGGTGGTGCTCGCCGTCCCAACGATGGGTAAACGGTACCAGTACTTCAGTGAAACCATTGAGACTGGTCGGCACCGGCTGCACCTGATGAAGCGCGCAACTCGATAAAAGCAGCGAGGTCGCAAGCACTGGCCAAAGCGCCAACCTCGTGTTGTGGATACCTGGCGGGCGGGGGCATGCCGCGCCAATTGGGGAACTCAGTAAATTCGCGATCATTTTGCTGACCAGTGGCCTTTGAGCGCCGTAATGTTAACGACGGAGCGCGAAGGGTAAGGTTAACGCTGGCCGATCGTTACCCGGAAAAGCCGTATGAATTCTGCGGTAACTACGTAGTTGCCGCTAAGTAACGGATCGCAGCCACAGATTCAACGAGTTTTGCCATCTAGGGAACCTTTTCACTGCTGCATCGTTAAACCAGACGTCCCCACTTGCGTGAACCCCAAAATGGCAAAATCAAAAAAGCGCTCCTTTAGTCGTCCAGGCGTAAAGCAAGCCAAAGAAACCCAAAAACCACTAAGCGACGGTGCCAACAGCGCACCTAAGCGCCCGGATCGTCGAACGAGCTTAAAGCGATTTCGCAATGGCGCCTTGCTGATGGCGGGTCTTGGCACTGGCAGCTTTTACATTGGCTCCAGCGTTCTGGCTGGCATAGAGGAAGGTGACCTTACACAAATTGGCAACGGCAAACCCACCATCGTTCAAATCCATGACCCCCAGTGTCCCACCTGTCGCGCGTTACAGCGCGAAGCCCGTCTGGCACTTGAAAAATTCGATGAGGGGCAGTTGCAATATCTCGTGGCAAACATCCGTAAGGAAGACGGCAAAGCGCTAGCGGCGAAACACCGCGTTCAGCACGTCACTTTGCTGTTGCTCGATGGTGCAGGCCGCCGCTCAGAAGTGATTACTGGCCTCACCAAAAGTGCCTACCTTGAACAAGCTTTCAGGCGCCACCTTCGGCGCGCTGGCAAAGGCTAAGCTCAAACCTCGGCTGTGACGCACACCAGAGTCGCGCAGTTCATCACCATGTCGGGATCTGAGTTGATCATTCTTGTATGCAAGCCCTTCGCTCCAAACACCTGATTGATTAGCTGCGACGCCCCATTGAGGGCGGTGGCCTGGTCGGTAAAACCCGGGGCACAATTGACTGACCCTTCAAGCCGCACGATGCGCTTGATCTTTGATAGGTCGCCCACTGCTGACTTGAGCTGCGCAACGACGTTAATCGCGCTGAGTCGAAACGACTGATACCCCTGTTCGACCGTCAGATCTGATCCCACCTTACCAACGAATTTCAAATCACCATCAATCCAGGGTAGTTGACCCGATGTCATCAAAAGATGTCCGGTAATGACCCAAGGCGCATAGTCGCCCACCGCTCCCGGCACTGGTGGTAACTCGATGCCGAGCGCTGCTAGGCGCTCTTCGGGCGATGCGTTTTCGCTCAGCGCCTCGAACGCAGCGGTGGAGGGTGGCGAAATTGTGGGCGATGATTGAGCCATGGCGTGCCTTGAGCAAAAACGGAAGGAGGGTTTTCGATACAACTAGAGTGCGATTCGGGACTATATCAGTCGCTCTGAACAGGTTGTCATGAGAACCATTAGTGACAACAAACATAGGAACCCGGCAGCCGGGTAGCCGCCTTCGAGCCCCAGAGGACCGAATGAATTTTGTTAGGATCAGCGTTATGACTGATGCCGGCAGAGACTGCCTCAATCGACGATTCTTTTTGCGGTCTGCGATGGGCGCAGGGGCTGGCTTGGCAACGCAGCCTGTCATTGGGCGAGCAGCATTGCACGAATCATCCCGTGCCTCAATGCAAGCGCTGATTGACTCAGCATCGAGATTGGACAGACTTCAATCCTTGGTTGTGCTTGAAGACGATCAAGTCGTTGTCGCTGAGCCGTTTTCGATTGCGGATATTCAGACGCCAGTCAACATTAAGTCTGTCTCCAAGTCGGTCCTTTCAGCATTGGCGGGCATCGCGCTTGAGCGTGGCGTGTTTGACTCGGTAACGGCGACGCTCGGCGAATTGGCTCCTCAGCTGATTCCCAGAAGGGCCGATCCCAAGATAGGCCAACTGACAATCGAGAACCTGCTCACAATGCAAACAGGCTTGCAGCGGACCTCGGGGCGTTACTATGGCGCTTGGGTCAACAGCGATGACTGGGTTGCCTACGTGCTCACACGCCGTTTTGTAGCCGAGCCAGGCACACAAATGTTTTACTCTACTGGCGACTGGCACGTACTGGGAGCAGTTTTGAGCGCTCTCACTGGTCAGAGCCTGTTGTCGCTCGCTCGCCAGTGGTTGGGTAAGCCCCTGAATATTTCGTTCGCGCCGTGGACGCGCGACAAGCAAGGGCGCTACCTCGGCGGCAACGAGATGGCCATGTCGCCGCTGGATCTTGCTCGCTTTGGCCAGCTGTATTTAAGCCAAGGCGGACAGGTGCTCAGTGGCGACTGGGTCAAACAAAGCCTAACGCCACGCACAAGATCGCCCTGGTCCGGCGACCAATACGGCTATGGGTGGTTCATTCGCGATCATAGTGAACGACCGTACTACTATGGTCGCGGCTACGGTGGGCAGTTTGTTTTTGTTCTGCCGTCATCAAATCGAATCGTGGTTATGACATCAGACTGGCGTCAACCTGCACGCGGCGGTGTTTATACTGAAGATCTGCATGACCTGGTCGTTCGGTACTGCCTGTAGTCGCAAGCTCACATGACTGAAATTGCGGCATTCTTATCACACAGTGAATCACTTAGACAGGACCAGAGCAACTTCTCCTGATTCAAGGTTAACCGTTCCTTTAGCAACAAAGGTGTGGCCGTTAACCCAGGCGTATTTTTCAGAGCTGGTGGTTAACTTTGCCGTTTCTGTGATGTGGCCAATGCCACCTTCCCCGGGTACCGATACCCCGCCTGCTTCGTAGGCAATACGCGCCCCATCGGGAGTAACGATAACCGCATGGATGTTCAAATCAATGCGACCATCAGCTCGAATGTTCATAAAGTCCGTACCCGACATGGTTCCGGATAGCGCGCCTGTTGTTGCGCCAGAGAAATCGACGTTAATGCGCGCACCTTGAGGAGGAGGGGCCACTTCACCTGAGAGAATATCCATCATGGGCGTCCCAAAGTCGACGACCTCAGTCAGATTGAGCCCAACGACGGACATCTCTTCCCAGTCAACGACGGGTTTGCTTGCATTCATAGTTGTCATGCTGTTTTCCTTGTTGATAAGACAAATGAGTTTGGCTGTTTCGCATCAACCGATGGTTGTTGCGGACTACAGTTATTGCTAGAGAACATTGGTATAAATATGACCGGTCGTCTTACAATCAAGCAAAAAAAACCAAAGTAGGTTTGGGTACTGGTGACTCTCGGGTCAAGGGCTTTGGAGGAATAAGCGGATGGACTTTCGATAGCGAGCGAAAACGGCAGGATCTTGATCAATCTTGGCTTTTAGAATTGCCCCTTGCATGCCTTCAATCACGAACTCGGCCAAATCCGCCGCTTTAGTGTTGTCGCGAATCGTTCCATCCAGTTGCCCCTCGCGAATACAGGCGGCAACCTCATCGATCCACACCTTATATAAATCGACTAAACGCGCGCGAATCTCGGCGATTCCGGAAAGCTCCGCACTAAAGTTGCCGACGAGACAACCGTTCTCAAGATAACCGATAGCGGCAAGATGCCGATCGATACGCTTGAGCGGTGCCACTCCGGGGGCATGAAGTTTCAACCTCACTTCGCTGCCCGCGCGCCAGTAGGATTCCAAAACCTCCAGGCCTAGCGCCTCTTTGCTCTTAAAGTGGTTGTAGAAAGAACCTTTTGGCACACCGGCATGGTCAACAACGTCCTGAACGCCACTGGCGTTAAACCCATGTTCATGAAATACCGCGAGACCAGCGGACAGAATCTTTTCTCGATGATTTGCTTTCGACATACCGTTAATATGACCGTTCGTCTTAAAACTGTCAAGCGTTTGGTCAAACGTTTGATCTTTGTGCCCAGACCAGGCAGGGGTTCTTCTACAGAGTCGATTCCAGCCGACTATTCACCAGGATCTCGGCTACTGATGCATCGTTAGGCAGTGACAGTGCATAGGCAACTGTCGCGGCTATCGCGTCAGGCGCCATCTTGAACTGGCCCTCAGGCGCGTCAATGCCCTTGGTCATGTCGGTTTCGACCAATCCCGGACAAACGGCCGTGGCACGAATACCAAGTTCCCATCCCTGCTGCCGTACGGCGTGGGTCAGTGCCATTGCCGCATACTTCGATGCTGCATAACCCAGGTTAGCGGCGCTGAGCACCCGCACGCCTGCGAGCGAAACGATATTGATCACGCGCCCTTGTCCACTAGGTTTAAGCGCAGGCCACGCAGCCCGGATCAACCGTAACGGCCCCTTGAAATTCACATCCCACATTTCATCCAGTTCGGGTTCGAGATCATCCTCAATCGAAACGGGATGCAACACGCCAGCATTGAGCACAAGTCCATCCAGTTGCCCGAAGTGGTTCAGCGTCGCTTCAACCCAGGCGCTTGAATCTGCGGCCTTGGTCGCATTCCAAGGAAAACACAGAATCTTATCGTCAAGGCCACTTAGCTCAAGCGAAGCCGGATCGCGTACGCCCAGGCTAAGTCGATAACCACGCTTCGCAAGTTCACGCATCGTGGCGCGGCCAATGCCGCGATTTGCGCCTGAAATCATAATGACTCGATCTTCCGGTTCCAGCATTGTCATGACGATAGTCCCTTTGGTTGTTGAGCAAGCAGTCACGTTTACCGGCCACATACGATGTGGGCATAATGGTTTGACTTGGCCCCACCCGAGGCCATATATCTCTGCCCGGAGCTGAGCCTTGACCCGTCAAATGCACGTTCTTCTTTGGATCGACAACTCCGAAGCCTATATTGATGCCATTAACGCCGCCGGTCTGACCGATGATATAGCGCTTGATATCGTCTCACGCAAAGACACACCGTCGACCGAGCAACTGACCCGCGCCGAAGTTTTGATGACCAACTCAATGCCCGCCGGGGTTTTCGGGCGCATGCCCAATTTGCGCTGGCTGCAAGCGATGTCAGCCGGAGTGGATGGCTGGATGGCGATGCCGGATTTGCCTCAGACACTCACGCTGACCTGCGCCCGCGGCACTCACCGCGAATCAATGCCAGAGAACATCATCGGCGCACTTTTGTTTGTCGCCAAGCCGTATCAAAAGGCAGTGGCCAACCAGAAGCTTCGCAAGTGGGACCAGAAACCGGCAGAGCCGCTAACCGGCAAGACCTTAGGTATTCTGGGATTGGGCACCATCGGCGCAGAAGTGGCGCGGGTTGCATCAGCGCTCGGGCTACGCGTTATCGGAACTCGGCGCCAACCACGAGCTGTGGACCATGTCGCCGAAGTGCTGCCGCCCGAACAAACGCCAAAGTTGCTGAGTCAGGCCGACTTTGTACTGGCATTGTTGCCAGCAACACCCCAAACCGAAAACTTTATCAATGCAGAGCGCCTGGCCATGATGAAGCCTGGGGCTTGGTTGTTGAATTTTGGGCGCGGTCAACTCGTCAATGATGGCGACCTGATTGAAGCCGTGCAAACAAAGACAATCGCAGGCGCGGTTCTGGACGTGTTTCGACAGGAGCCTCTACCTGCCAGCGACCCGTACTGGGACACCGACGGCATCATCGTGCTTCCTCACATTGGCGGACCTCATCCTGAGCGAAGCAAAATCGTTGCGCGCCTGTTCGTCGAGAATCTTGAACGATTTGTGAACGGGCAGCCACTGCGGGAGGTGGTTGATCGTGACGCCGGATACTAACGAGCCAGCGTTGCACGCCGGTTAAGACACAGCCAAACAAACAAAGACCAAATAGGCAAAGAGCGAGACATGGAAGAAGACTTCATTGAGCGACTTCGGAAACTCGCAGTCGCAACCCTTTCAGATGGTTGTGATCAAATTGCGGGCAAGCGTGGCTATTTGGATTTCGACATCAAGGCACGTGTCAACCCACGAAAGATAGCGGGGAGGGCGGCGACGGTGCTGGAAGTGCCCAGCATTGAACCACACAAGCCAGAGCTCGCATTCGATGCGATTGATGACTCGCCACCGGGCAGCATCATCACCATTGCCACCGGTGGAGATAGCAACATCGCGGTGTGGGGTGAACTCATGAATGCCGGCGCGGTGGTGCGAGGTCATGAAGCTGTCGTTTTAGACGGCGGTACGCGGGACGTTGAGCTAATTCAACGGGATACTGAATTTCCTGTCTATGCGCGTTCGGTTGTGCCATCAAGTTCCATTGGTCGCCTAATGACAATCGCCCGGGATGTCCCTGTCGAGATTGGCGGGGTGATCGTCTCGCCGGGCGACTACATCGTTGGCGATCAAGATGGGGTGGTGTCAATTCCCGCAGAGCATGTTCAAGCCATCGTCGCGTTTGCAGAAGAAGCAGAAGCAACAGAGGCCGAGATGGCCGCCTACATTGCAGAGGTGGGTTCAATGCGCGCGGCAATCAACAAATACGGACGGGCATGATGACCTCAGAATCAAATTCAAAAACTGGCTTTCACGGGGTGTACCCGATTCTCTACAGTTTCTTTGACGCATCTGGCCAACTCAACAGACAGGCCATGCAGCGTCAGGTTGAAGCCTGTATTGCGGGTGGTGCTCATGGGATTGCCGTCATGGGCCTGGCTACGGAAGTAGGCAAACTGGATGTCAACGAACGGCGCCAAGTTATCGACTGGGTGGGCGAGGACATTGCCGGACGAGTGCCCTATGCGGTGACCGTAGGCGAGGGCAGTGTGCCCGGTCAAATCGCGTTCGTTAAGGCAGCAAAGCAAGCAGGAGCCGATTGGGCAGTATTGCAACCCCCTGCCATCGTGGGCGTTCCCGAAATCGAATATGTGCGCTTTTTGGGTAGCGTCGCAGATCAATCTGATTTGCCACTAGGTGTACAGAATGCGCCCGGCCTGATGGCCACAAGCCTGTCAAACGGCGCGCTCAAGACGCTCAATCGCCAACACTCAAACGTTTGCTTGCTCAAAGCCGAGGGCCCAGCGACCTACATCAGCCAATTGATCCACGATACCGACAATGCGTTCGATATATTTGGCGGCATTGCCGGCATACAGTTTCCTGACTCCTTGCGCGCAGGCTGCGTCGGCATGATTCCGGCAGCAGACTTGTTTGACCCGCAGGTGCGGATTTACGAGCTTATGCGCGAAGGAACCCCCGAGGCGATTGCGCAAGCGGAGAGCATTCATCGCGAACTGCTACCGCTCATCGTGTTTATGATGAGTTCGGTCGAGAACTTTATTGCCTATGGCAAGCACTTGTTTGCTCAGCGCGCCGGAATAGAAAGTGGTGGGGCAAGACAACCGTCGGTGCCAGTATCGGAGTTTGGCCTGAAAACAATGGCTCATTGGGCGAGCCATCTGGGGCCATTGGCGATCACAAAAACGTGAGCCAGCAGAAACATGATAATTCTGCCGAAACGTCAATGGCGCCCCACATAAAACAATTGGTATCAAACTGATGTGCACGGCTCTGGTGGACGTAGCTACCAAACAAGATGCCTAAATGGGCATCAAGAGAATATCTGGGAGCGCTGCCGGCAATAGCCAAATGATCCTCTCTGGTATCGGTATCGCAATTATCGGGGAGTGCAGATAGCAACTTGATCGCTTACATTGATCCCTGGCACCAATGTAAAGCTTCCTTAACCTCCACCAGAAGTACTCGCCGCAAACTGCGTTCACATCATAAGGAGCATCACATGTCTCGCTTCTCATGTGTGTTGTCGATTTTGTTTATTAGTCTGCCACTTGCGAATGTGTTGGCGCAAGAACGCCGGGTCGTCATTAACGGTGAACGCCTTAACAGTAAACAGCTTGCCCAAGCTGACGCCGCACAATGCACCAGAGTGCCAAACGGCTACTACTGGTGGCACCCTAAAACAGGCGCATGGGGCTACTGGGGGAACTTCAAAATCCAGGGCTATGTCGGTGACGGCTGCCGTCAATCAAATAGGTCAGGGCGTCGAAAAAGCCTAAGTGAGCGTGGCCTCTTGTATACGCCGGGCGATCTAAACTTCCGTTAGTCAGTCATGCAGGCCGGAACCGTTTCTATCGCCGCATTTACTAGCGCTCACTTGACCGTCCTTCAGAGATGGCTGTCAAAAGAACATGTGCGTCAATGGTATTCCCAAGCAGACGAAAACCTGGCCTGGGCTGCGCAAACACCTTCAACGGGCAGCCAGGCCCTGATTTGCGTAGCCGAACAACCGGTTGGCTACATTCGGTGGCAAACAGTGGATCGCAAGACGCTTGACTCAGTCGGGCTCAATCACATTCAATCCGGATCTGTCGATGTTGATCTACTGGTCGGTGAGCTTAGCTATGCCGGCAAACGAGTCGGTCCGCACGCCTTGAAACTGCTAGAGGAAAAGCTCAAACAAGATCCAGCGATTCCGCTAATTGGCTTAACGACATCCCAGAGCAATCGAATTGCGCAGCGTGCGTTTCAGCACGCTGGATTTACCCTGAATGGTCAGTACTCGCCAGACGGCTTCGGCAATTGCTTTCTGTTTACGCGAAACCTGGTACGGCCGCGCCAGGCAAGTAAACCCAAACGAACACGACCAGGCACCGCCTAATCAGTGGCGACGAGATCGTGTGGTCACAGAGCGCTTGCGCCGAAAGGTTCCGAATAGGCCGGGCAGGGCGACGAATATGCTTGGCGACGATAAATAGGCATGAACTCGTTAGGCTGGAAGTCATTCCTCAGTATCTTTGATGGATCGACTTGAGCTCCTAGTCTGACTCCACAATGACGTTCTTGTATCCGCGATCAATCTCAGCGGTTCAGCTCACCTGTTCGGTTTGTCGCACCATCCGGATTCAGCGTCATAATGCAGGCATCAACTCTTGATTCAGCCGAAGTGAATTGCCTAGCAAAAATTGGACAGTGGAGACCGCAAAACGATGACCTGGCAACCGGAACTAGACGACCTGAAGCGCCGTCAGACCTTAGCCCACGAGATGGGTGGGCCAGACAAAGTTAAACGGCAACACGATGGCGGGCGGTTGACGGTTCGTGAGCGCATTAATGGCCTGGTGGATAAGGGGTCGTTCCATGAAATCGGTGAAACCGCTGGGTCGGCTGAATATGATGAGGCGGGACGACTCGTTTCGCTGACGCCATCAAACAATGTCTTTGGTCGTGCCCGGATCGATCATCGACCAGTGGTTGTATCCGGCGATGACTTTACGGTGCGGGGCGGATCGGCTGATGCGACAATTCCAGAAAAGAATTTAAACGCCGAACGCATGGCCGCGGCCATGCAGATACCCATAATCCGGATCATTGAAGGCTCGGGTGGTGGTGGATCGGTTAAAACGATTGAAACCAAGGGGAGGGCCAACCTGCCTGGTGGTCTGACGGTTTCGAGCCAGGGTTACAAGTTGGTGACCGATGCGCTGAGTACTGTCCCGGTCGTCGCGCTGGGTCTGGGCTCAGTGGCCGGGCTCGGCGCTGCGCGCCTGGCGGCGTCACACTATTCGGTCATGACCAAGTCATCTGCCATGTTTGTCGCCGGGCCGCCCGTCGTTAAGCGACTCGGCCAGGATCTCACTAAGCAAGCATTAGGCGGTTGGCAAATTCAGTGTGGCTCCGGTGCGGTCGATCATGCAGTTGATACTGAAGAAGAGGCCTTTGCTGCGACAAGGCGATACCTGTCGTATTTACCGAGTTCAATTCATTCTGTTGCGCCAAGAATAGAGTCGGATGATCCACCAGACCGTGCCGACGAAGAACTGCTTAGTGTCATTCCGCGCGATCGGCGTCGGGTATACAAGATACGGCCGATTCTCAACATGCTGTTCGATAAAGGATCGTTCTTTGAGTTCGGCACCTATTTTGGTCGACCTATCGTCACAGGCTTTGCGCGATTGAACGGACTACCAGTGGCGGTGATGGCTGGCGATCCGTTTCACTACGGGGGGTCGTGGACTACCAAAGCTTGTCAGAAAATCGTTCGCTTCGTCGATACCGCCCAAACATTTCACATGCCTGTGATTCATCTGGTCGATTGCCCAGGGTTTATGATTGGTCTTGACGCTGAGGAGACCGCGGTCATCCGCAATGGGGTACGGGCGATGGCGGCAATCAATCAATCGACGGTGCCGTGGTGCTCCGTGGTTATACGGAACGCGTTTGGCGTGGCCGGTGCAACCCATGCGCCCAGTGGCCGCTACCTAACCCGGTTTGCCTGGCCTTCCGCCTGGTGGGGCTCATTGCCACTGGAAGGCGGTATCGAAGCGGCCTACAGTGCCGACATCGAGGCGGCGGATGATAAAGACGCAAAGCTCGCTGAAATCGAAGATCGACTCAATAAGCTACGGTCGCCGCATCGGAGTGCTGAGGCTTTTTGGGTAGAGGAGATTATCGATCCCCGGGATACGCGTCGCTTGCTATGCGAATTTGCTGATCTGGCTGAGCCGCTACGCCAGCCCGGGCCCAGTGCGTTTGGTATGCGGCCGTAAACCGACACGCCCATGCCTATGGAACACGCCGATTGCAAAATCGTTGGGCTCACTCGCTTTGCTCTAAGCGGTATGACGCCAAGGCTTGCAAATACGGATCAATTGCTTCAGTTGAAAGTATGCGCCAAGCCTTTTTCGCTTCTCGCTCGTTTCCGGCTTGTGCCATTGATTGAGCACGCATCAGATAGTACTCGTCACGCCACTCTTGCGAGGACAGCAAATCGAAAAACTCCGAATTGCTCTCAGGTTGTTGCGTCCACCGCTCAAGCACTTCAAAGTCTGCCAGCCCGTCTTGACGAACGCTAAAGAACGTTGGTATGCCGACAAAGGATACTGCCCGAGGTAGGCGAACCAATGGGTCATCGGGAGACGAATCAACGGCGCGATTTAGGTTTGATACTGCGGTGCGTACGTAGTTGCTCCGTATCGCTACACCAGTTCCGAATAGAAGAAATTGCGCGACGCCTCTAACTGGGAAATCCCTTGCCGCCAATCGGTTTGCCCCCCCCAAACCGGCACGAGCGCGATCTGGGGAGGCTAATTCTGACTTCAATGCTTGCTCAAACGAGCTGATCGCAACCTTTGACCATTCGGGTTCAAAAGTCGCGAGCGCAAGATAGTAGGCCGCTTGACCTGCCAAATACGGATCTCCGTCAGGGCGGCTTTCACGTGTCCAGATCTCACCGTATTTTGCCACCTGCGACGCCTTCCACGCCTCTTGAGCAGTTTTCTCATCGTTGATTCGATTAGGAGAGATTGTGACAGGCGCCTCAGACAATTTAGGTGCGCCAACACAGCCCGCGAGAGCAACGAATATTGCGCTCGCGAGGATGAAGCGGCCAACCTGGTACCGATCAATCAAGCGTTTGAAAACTAGCCGATGGTTCATATGGTGACTCTGCGCGTTTACATTCAAGAACGCTCAGAATCTAATTCAAAACATGCTTTGGATCAACTAAATCCGACGGGCAGCGAACGGCTGCATAGGGCACTTGGTTGGCGTCGACTTACACTTTCAGAAAGGCCGGTTTCGGGTCATCACGAAAAAATCACGCCAGGACTTGATCTTAGTCTGGCTCGAAGTATGCTCACCACATGAATACCGTTGATATAAACCGTGCGCCAGTCCTAACACTCTGGGCAGTGATCGTCGCGGAGCGCGTCGGCTTCAAGCGAAATGAAGCGCTAACGATCGGCAAGGCTGTCGCGGGCCAAACAGCTCACCGCAAAGGGACTCGGATCGGCATCTACGAGCCCACTGCAAAAGCCATCAAAGAGGCAAGAGCGGCCAAGCGCGAAGAGGCCGGCGTCAGTTATTTATCGTTCATGGGTCGCGAGATTCCCATTCTCAATACTGATGACGGCCTGCGGGCGGTCAACAAAGACGCACGGATCAAACCAGAGTCGGTCGAAAAGTACTTTGAATCAAAATTTGGCGAGACGCTCGATGAGGTGACTGAAGCGATGCAGTCCCTCGCTAAGAGCCGCCCACCTAAACAGCTCGCGTCTGACGCGTTCAAGATGTATATCCAATTCCGGCCAGAAGTCGCAGCCGGTAAGACGGGCTGGGGCGCCAAAGGCGTTCTGTCGCTGAGTCTGATCCGCGAGATGGCTAACTTTCCGAAATAGGCCACCGGCGGCAGCCCATCACCAAACAGATGGCCTATTTGACATAATAAACATTATGCGCACTAACCGCGTATTGCCAATTCACGCCTGTCTTAGCATCAACACGCCATCTGGCCGTTATTTAGTTGGCAAATGTCTGTTTTCCCAGTCAAACAAAAAATTCGTTTCGAACAAAGTCGCCATCGGTATCCTGTTGCCCCTCGGCAGACCGGTACTTGATCGTCTGACTCGCGAAACTAGGCATCAGAGTTGACGGTGTGACGACGGCCTCCATTTGTATGAACGTCGGCGTTGTCGGGCCAGTCAATAGCTTAAGAATGCTTGTACCAGTTTCATCACCCTTGGCCAGCTTCGCACGCGCCCATTCCAAGGTTTCGGTAACCGTTGGATTGTTTATGTCGAACGTCATCGACAAACGCATTTCACTGCTACCCGGAGATGCCTCTCCGTGATTGATGAACTCGAAATACAGCAGCATTTGCTGTGTCCCGTTCGTCCAAGACGTGTATTTGCCGTACGGACTACCAACCGGGTACTTTTCTGCCCCCGTCCAGTACGCTACGCCGGCCTCCCAAAATTGCTTAGTTGTCCGCGCTATGAACCAGCTTGTCATAGGGTTCAAGGTTGCGACTCCAGTCTCTTTTGCAATCTCCTTCATCTCCGACTCGACCTTCATGAATTGCGCCAGCAACTCAGGACTGGTCTGCTCGTGATAGGCCTTCATCCAGTTTAAGACCTGCATCGGGTCAACAAAATCAGCAATACTCCCATCTTTCTCCGCCCAGACGCCTGGCGCCTTTAAGCGAGCCTCCCAAGCCCGAACCGCCACGCTACGCGGACTAGCAGCATCGACGGCAACGCCATCAACCGTTCGAACGGCAACTTGATCAACGCTTAGTATCAGGGGCGCTTTTGCATTTGCCACACTCGCTCCGGACAGCTTAACTCGATAACTTGCCTCAGCACTAAAGGCGTTGGTCCTTGTCTTTTGTTGAACCCTTGCCGTTGATGGTTCTGGCCAAGCAAACCTAAACTGACGCCCAGACTCAAGCGCAATTATTTGGCCTCGAAGGTGTAAGACTCTTTGTGCTAGCCACCTATCGTCAGCGAAAAGGCTCGCTAGTTTTTCCGCAATCCGCAGCGCAGTCTGATAACTTTCCTGTGCAGCCGGCTTATCACTCAAGCGCAGACTATCCTGGGCCATTTTTGCGTACGAGTTGACTACTGCAAGCTGCGCTGTCCTGTCATTCGGCTTTGCTCGCGCCAATTGTTCTTTGATTCTGAGAACGTGCTTGTTGCGCACTATCGCTTCAGAAAAATTGCCCCTGTCACGGTCAAGTTCAACGAGCTTCATATGAGCGTCTATGAGCAATTGCTGATACTCGGTACTGCTTGGATACAACGACGCCAATCTAACCACGAGGTTGAGAGACTTCTCGTAATGATGCTTGATTTCACCTTCCATCGCTTTGCCATAAGCCAAAGCAATACCGATCTTTTGGTGAGACGCGGCGACTCCCTTTAGCGCAACACTGTCGTCAGGACTCGCCGACAGCAAGCCTTCGCGAATGAGCAAAGCCTCGCGATAATGCACAATTGCTAGTTCATGTCGGTTGTCAGATCGGAGCGTCACATGCATCAAAACAGCGTCCCCGAGGTGATCCAGAGCCAAGCAGAAATCGCTTTGCCATGGCGCGTAATCCGGATGCGTTGCAAGCAACTGTCGCTTTACCCGAGCCGCCTCGCTTAAGAGTTCAATAGCACGGCTGCGCTCGCGCGCCTGTCTTTTCTCAAGCCCCTCCTCCACCATCTTGAGGGTCTCGATCCAACGATCCTTTGCTTCGTTTGAAGGTTGACTTTGCGCGAGCAACGAAAACGAGAACATCGGCACGGTGATGATCAGTACCAATGCCGTGCGGGTTAGCCTCGCCAATCCCATCGATGGCAACAGTCGATTCATCGGACTTTCTCCAGAGGATTCAAGCCTATGGATCTGCGTTGATCTAGGCAATAGTTGAACCGTGCCTAACAATCGCTCTCGCCGCAACGCCCATATTAATTAAGCCGCTGCCGAATGTGGACCTCTCGCGCAAACGAAAGCAAAGCGCTCAGCGAGAGGCATTCGCACGCTAGTCACTTTCAAAATACTCAGAGTGACTGGCGTGCAAATACCTGATGGTCCCGTCCAAATGCGCCAGATGTCTACGCGCAGCCGCCATAAGCGCGTCCTCAGACTTTGAAGCAAGCGCCTCAGCAATTTTCTGATGATCCTCAAATACTTCTTGTAATTCGTCGGCCTTACGGTCGTAGTCGAGCATGCACAGTCGATCGACTTTCTGTTTTTGCTGCCGAATTGTCAGAAAGGCCATGGGATGACCGGCAAGCTCGCAGATCAGCCCGTGAAATTCATAGTCGAGCTTGCGCATACGATCAGGGTCTGCTGCTTTAACGCAGCGCATTTGCGCATCAAGGTTCTTCGCCAACTTATTGGCTCGTGCTGGGTCCCAAACTTGGCAAGCCTGACGCAGGACCTCTAGTTCGACACCCAGGCGAATGAAGCGGGCATTCTCGATATGTGACAGCGAAAAGCCGCGCACCTCGGTTGCCTTTTGCGGGCGAACCAAAAGCAGGCCCATGCCGCTTAACCGATTGAATGCGTCGCGAACCGGTTGTCTGGAGACACCGAAGCGCGAGGCAACATCAGCTTCAGAAAGCTTGGTGCCCGGGGGTAGCGCCAGTGAAGCGATTTCTTCGTAGAGATGGCCGAACACCTCATCTGTGGTGGTTTGACGCCGACTTTTTTTTGTCAGTTCTAACATGAGTTCTTGCAGTCCTGGTTTTCGATTCGCGGCTACCGTGACACGAGGTTCCGGGTAAACCAATGAAGAGCAACTGGGGCCAGTTGTGATCTCTCCGCAATACTAGTATCCTACTTCTAAATCGAGTTCATAGGCACCAGTGCTGGTACGCACTGCGGCACATGGGCCCAAAAGGAGAACTATCCAATGGAAGAGACAGCAAAACCGCTAACCGGTCAGGTTGCGGTCGTTACCGGCGCTGGTCGTGATATTGGTCGCGCGGTAGCCCTTCAACTAGCCGCAGATGGTGCCAAGGTAGCCATCAACTATCTGAATTCAGCCGAGGGAGCTAATAGTGCGGTTGCCGAAATCACAGCGAGCGGTGGCCAAGCATTCGCCTTGAAGGGCGACATGACGTCTGATAAAGACGTCGCCTCGCTCGTTAGCCAGACCTGTGAGCGATTTGGCGGCGCGATACATATTGTCGCCCACGTCACCGGTGGATTAGTTGCTAGGAAAACGATCGCAGAGATGGAGATTGAACACTGGAACCGCGTGCTCGATCTGAATCTCACTTCCTACATTCGCATCATCAAGGCTGCACTTCCCGCCATGTCGAATGGCGGCGCAATCATTGGGGTCGCCAGTCAGGCCGGCCGTGATGGCGGCGGACCTGGTGCCGTAGCTTATGCATCTTCAAAGGGCGCAATGATGACAGCGACTCGTGGCCTGGCCAAAGAATTGGGGCCCTCGATTCGGGTTAATTCAGTCTGTCCTGGCATGATCGATACGGATTTCCACAATATATTCACCAAACCCGAAGTGCGCAGTCACGTTGCGAGCATTACGCCACTCAAGCGTGAAGGCACTTCTGAGGACGTTGCCCATCTTGTAGCCTATCTGGCATCAGAAAAAGCAGCATTCATTACGGGCGCCAATATCGACATCAACGGCGGTTTGGTCTTTTCGTAGTGCGTTCGGTAGATGTCAATTTCCGATAACTAGCAGAGACAAGCAAGCTTCACCAACTAAGGAGAAATTATGTACAAGAAACTATCAGCCACCTTGCTGGGCGCAGTGACCGCCTTGGCACTGACAAGCGGCGCGGCTCAGGCCGCCGATTGGCGCGCCTGGAATATTCATCATGATGGCCACCCGAACACCGCTGCCATGGACCGCTTCGCAGAACTGATCAAAGAAAACACCAAGGGCGAAATCACCCTGCAGGTATTCCATGGTGGCGTACTAGGCACTCAGCCTGATGCACTCGAGCAGGTGCGGATTGGTGCGATTGAAGTGGGTAACTTCAACCTTGGTCCGATTGGCCCGGTGGTCAAAGAAGCGAACCTGGTATCCCTGCCCTTCATCTTTAAAAGCGTCCCGCACATGTTTCGCGTGCTTGAAGGTGAAGCCGGTGACGTCATCGGCCAGGCAATGGCAGACGCCGGGCTATTACCGTTGGCGTGGGTAGATGCCGGTGCACGCTCGTTCTATGCCCAGAAACCCATCAATACGCCAGCTGATGTGAAAGGCCTGAAAATTCGGGTGATGAACAACAACCTCTATACCGAGATGATCTCAGCGATGGGCGGCAACCCTTCGCCGATGGCCTTCTCGGAGGTTCAGCAAGCGCTGAAGACAGGCGTTGTTGACGGCGCAGAGAACAATTTTCCCTCGTTCAAAAACGTTGGCCATTACGAAGTGACTAAGAATTACTCACTTAGCGAGCACCTGATTATTCCCGAGTGCATCTGTGTTAACACCAAGAAATTCAATGGGTTGTCACCGGAGTTGCAAGGGGCGGTTAAGGATGCCGCGCAGAAGGCAGCCGCTTTTCAGCGCGAGCTCTGGCAGGTTCAATCAGCCCAAGCCCGTAAAGATGTCGAAAAGGCTGGCATCAAGGTCAATGAAGTTGCTGACAAAACGCCTTTCCAAGAAGCCATGGGCCCTGTCTATGAAAACTACTTGAAAGCCAATCCGGACATGAAAAAACTGATTGATCTGGCACGCTCAACAAAGTAGCCCTGAAGCATTCACCATCAAATCGACCGGCTTCAATTTGAAGCCGGTCGTTCTTAATCAGTAGCGGACCTGACGACATTGGACGAGACCAAGCCACCACCACCACCAGTGCTACGGGGCATGGATCGAGCTTATGATCTGATATGCAAAATTTGCTTGCTGGTCGCCGGGACCGCACTGGTCGTAATGACGGCGATCTATGCCTGGTTAGTGTTCGGTCGGTATGTCCTGAATGACACGCCAACTTGGGTAGAACAGGTTTCCCTATTATTGGTGATGGTCATTTCGTTTCTTGGTGCGGCAGTTGGCGTTCAGCAAGACACACACCTTTCGGTCGTCGTTTTTCGTAATATCGTCCCGTCGTCGGTACGGTCAGTGTTTGTACTTTTGACTGACATCATGATGGCTGGCTTTGGCGGCATGATGTTTTGGTACGGACTTGAACTAACGCAGTTCAAGTGGGCGACACTGATCCCTCTAATTCAGGTATCAGAAGGGTTTCGTTCGCTACCCCTGACGATTTGCGGTGCACTCGTGTTTCTTTTTTCGGTTGGCCATCTGCTTCGCCTGTTGCTTGGTCGTGATCAACGCCAAGACAATATTGAGGTGGAATAGCAATGGGTCTTCTGCTGTTGCTATGCGTTTTCGCATTCTGTGTGGTAACTGGCACACCGGTCGCTTTTGCATTGGGTATCGCCGCGCTGTCAGCGTTTTTCATTGAAGGGTTGCCACTCTTAGTAGGCTTTCAGCGTATTGTCTCCGGCATCAACGTATTCTCCTTGCTGGCGATTCCGTTCTTTATCTTCGCCGGCGAGTTGATGTTCCATGGCGGCATCGCCATGCGGCTCGTCCGGTTTGCTCAGGCTGCAGTTGGGGCCGTGCGCGGCGGCTTGGGCGTCGTCAATGTGTTTTCTTCGATGCTGTTTGGAGGAATATCCGGGTCAGCCATTGCCGATATCTCTGCACTGGGGTCAATCCTCATCCCCGTCATGAAAGACAAGGGCTACGACGCTGACTATGCGGTCAATGTAACCGTTACTTCGTCAATTGCCGGCATCATCATTCCGCCCAGTCATAACATGATTATTTTCGCACTGGCGACGGGCGGTGCAGTGTCGATCTCAAAGTTGTTTCTAGCGGGTGTTCTGCCTGGCATCCTGATGTGCTTGTGCCTAGCAGCAGCAGCCTACATAGTGGCTGTCAAGCGCGGCTACTCCGCCGAGAAGTTTCCTGGCTGGACGGCACTCGCCATTGCGTTTGCCGGTGCGATACCCGGCTTGATGACCGCCATTATTATTGTCGGTGGTGTTCTTAGCGGCATATTCACCGTCACCGAATCCGGTGCATTTGGTGCGCTCTATGCGTTCCTGGTGACTTGGCTCGTTTACCGCAGCCTTTCGTGGGACAAATTCCAAACCGCGGTTATCCAGTCTGTACGGACCACCTCTATGGTGATGATTCTGATCGCATGCGCGGCGGCATTCGCTTACATGCTGACGTTTTACCGCGTGCCCACAAAAACGGTTGAATTGTTAACCGGGATCACCGAAAACCCGATTCTGATCCTGCTCATGATTAACGTCGTGCTCTTATTGCTCGGCATGATTATGGATATGGCAGCACTGATTCTGATCTGCACGCCAATCTTTCTGCCGGTTGCCACCAGCCTGGGCATGGATCCGCTGCAGTTCGGCATGATGCTGCTGGTCAATCTTGGGCTTGGACTCTGTACGCCACCGGTGGGGTCGTGCTTGTTTGTCGGCTGTGCGGTTGGCAAGTTACCGATGGAAAAAGCCGTTCGGACCATCTGGCCGTTCTACCTCGCAATATTCGTCGCGCTGATGTTGATTACCTTCATCCCAGCGATCTCACTGACGCTACCCGAATTGATACTGCCAACTTGATTATTGGGTCGCCTCATCTCAAAAACCTGATTACGACCCTGGTTGACCACCAGTAACGCTGGCATGGAAACGCTTTCAGAGGTTATTAATGTCGTGGCAGAAGTAAACAACCAGGAGACTGACATGGCGTATTCAAACCTGAAACCCGTTCTGACCGCGATCGCAATCGGTATTACGGGACTCGCAAGCTCGGTAGCATCGGCAAACGACATTGAACTTCACGGCGCAGTTCAATTCGACGACAACCATGCTTTCAATAAAGCGCTCATTAAATTCCAGGAACTCACGGCTGATTGCTACCAAAAGCCAATCAAGTTTGTGCTGCACCGCAATTCCGAGCTAGGCCTCGAGAAAGACTATTTCAATTTCATGAGTAAAGGCGTTTCGGTTGACTATGCAATCGTCTCGCCGTCGCATATGTCAACTTACTCTAAGAAAGCGCCACTCATGGACATGCCATTCCTGTTTCGAGACATTGCCCACTGGAACAAAGTGCTCGATGCTGATGGCCTGGCGCCTATTGCGGCAGACGTTGAAAAACGCGCCGACGTGAAGCTCATTGGTTATGCTGGCGGCGGCACCCGCAATTTGATCGTCAACAAGCCGGTTCAAACGATGGATGACCTGAAAGGTCTGCCTATGCGTGTCATGGGCGCGCCAATTCAAACCCGCATCTTCGAGGCGGTTCAGGCGGCCCCTAGCGTGATTGCATACTCTGAGGTCTATAACGCTATTCAAACGGGCGTCATCAACGCCGCTGAAAACGAAGCGGCCGGCATCGAGCAAATGAAGTTCTACGAAGTAGGTCCCCATATTTCGCTGACGCAGCATGCCATTACCGTCAGGCCGATTGGCTTTTCAGGTAAAACCTTCAGAGGGCTGCCTGAAGACTTACAGGCGTGCATCTTGACTGCAGGCAAAGAAGCCGGCCGCCACGGGCGCGAAATTGAGTCGTCTCAAGACACCGCCAAGCTTGAGAAGATGCAAGCCGATGGCAAGCTGACGACCTATGAGTTTAAAGACAGAGGCATGTTGCTCAAGCTTGCTCAACCCGTTAAAGAGGCTTATGCAGAAGAACTTGGAGCTAAAGACGTACTCGACAGCATTATGCAGATCAAGTAACGACGCGCGTTAATCACAAACACGTGCGACGCACGCTTGCCTTGATCAATCGCGGACTGCAAGGTCTGATGACCTTGCTGTTCGCGATTCTGATCGTACCTGTCGTCTTGCAAATCTTGGCGCGCTACACCGACCTGATTCCACGCTATATCTGGACGGAAGAAATTGCGCGTTTCTGTTTTGTCTGGATCATTATGCTTGGCGCGATGATTGCGGTACGACAAAACACTCACTTCAGCGTCGATGTATTGCCCAGGCCCGGTACAAACCGCGGCCAGGGATACTCACAGTTGTTCGTTCATATTGCAATGCTCGCTTTGGCTCTGTGCTTTATCTGGTATGGCAAAGAATTTGCTGACCAAGGGCTCTTGCAAACATCAGAAATTGCAGAGCTGCCGATGATTGCCATCTATATTGCGTGGCCTTTGTCCGGCGTTATCTGGACACTATTCCTCCTTGAGAAACTGGTCGACGACCTCGCGCTCATTCGCGCACCAGTGCGCTCCATAGAGGCTCCGAGTGGCCCACAGGGAGTAACCCCCCCTTAATGAGCCCTGCCCTAGTCGCTGCGATTTTGTTTGGCACCTTTGGTGCGCTTGTTCTGCTGCGCATTCCGGTTGCGTTCGCATTGGGTCTGGCCTGTGTGCCGGTCTTTTTTATCTCAGACCGGCTTTCCCCAAGCCTGTTGTTCGACCAAATGTTCGGCTCCTACAACTCGTTCATCCTGCTTGCCGTACCGTTTTTTTTGCTAGCGGCCAATTTGATGAATAGTGCGGGCATTACACAGCGTCTGATTGATTTTGCCCGCGCATTGGTTGGGCATCTTCCGGGGGGCCTTGGGCATGTCAACGTTGTCGTTTCAATGTTGTTTGCGGGTATTTCCGGGTCTTCAACGGCTGACGCAGCCGGTATTGGCTCACTGCTGATTCCGCAAATGAAGCGCCAGGGCTATGACGCCTCATTCTCCGTTGCGATCACCGCCTGCTCGTCCGTGATGGGCGTGATCATTCCTCCAAGCATTTTGATGGTGGTCTGGGGCGGTTTAATGTCGGTCTCTATCGGCGGCATGTTTCTTGCCGGTGTGGTGCCCGGCATCCTGATCGCCGGCTCGATGATGCTGATCGTGTCAATTCATGCCCGCCGCCGAGGCTACCCAATTTACGCCCGCTCAACATGGGGTGATCTTGCCAAAGCGTCATCGCGGGCTTGTCTGGCTCTGCTTACGCCACTCATTATTGTTGGCGGCATTGTGGGCGGTTTTTTTACGCCCACTGAAGCCTCCGTGATTGCCGTGGTGTATTCGCTCGTGCTGGGCTTGTTTGTCTATCGCAGCATTACAGTGACAGATTTACCGCGTGTTCTCTATGACTCTGCGCGTTTTGCTGCGGTTGCGCTTTTCTGTATTGGCACTGCATCAGCCTTCGGGTGGATTCTCGCGTACTTCAAAATTCCCAAAGAACTGGTTGATGTGTTGGCGGTCTGGGGTACCGGCCCAATATCGACAGGCCTGATCATTGCTGCGTGTTTCTTGGTGGTTGGCATGTTTATTGATGCGATTCCCGCCATTATTATCCTGGGCACGGTGCTCTTTCCCGTGGCGCAGGCGGCGGGTATTCACCCGGTTCACTTTGGCATCATCGGTGTTGTTTCCCTAGCGTTCGGACTTGTGACGCCCCCTTACGGTTTATGCCTACTCATCAGCAGCGCCATAGGTGAGATCAGACTCAAAGAAGCGCTGCGTGATGTCTGCATCATCTTGCTGCCAATGCTCGCGGTTTTGCTCTTCATTATCTTGTTCCCCGAGGCTATTCTCGCTTTGCCGCGTCTACTAATGCCTCGCTTTATGTAAGCACCATGCTAAGCATCAAACCATTGCATCCTGTTTTTGGCGCCGAAGTCACTGCTTTTGTATGGCGGCCCGAGTCACCCGTAGAACAGATTAGTGAGCTGTTGGCGCTATTTGAGAGCCACTCTGTTCTGGTGCTGCGCGGCATGACCCTCACTGATGCTGAGCAGATTCAACTGTCCAAGCACTTTGGCCCACTCGAGAAAACTAAAACCGGTACGCTGGGCACTGGCAGCGAATTGGTTATTCTGACGAATCTAGATGCCAACGGTCAGTTAGTGCCTGAAACCCACAAGCAATGGCTCGAAGGCCTTGGGAATCAGTTGTGGCATACCGATTCATCATTCAAACCCGTCCCCGCCCTTGCCTCGCTGCTTAGCGCCCGCCAAATTCCTGCGCAAGGCGGCCAGACGCAATTTGCGTCCACACGCTATGCATACGAAACCTTACCGCCGGGTCTTCGCAATGCGGTTAAAGAAAAAGTTGGCACTCACGACTACGCCTACTCGCGCAGTCTCATCAGCGACACGCTGATGACTGAAGCAGAACGCATTGAACTGCCACCAGTCAAACACCCGCTAGTACGTAAACACCCCGTCACTGGTAAGCGCGGCATTTACGTTGGCTCGCATCTCGCGTCTATTGAAGACATGCCGCTCGACCAGTCCCGTGCGCTGATTGATGAACTTCAAGCCCATGCCACCCGCGATGAAGCCATCTATACCCACCACTGGCGCACCGGTGATCTGGTAATCTGGGACAATCGCTTTGTGCTGCACCGGGGTCGACCCTATCCGTCTGAGCAGGCACGCACGATGGTACGCACTACAGTCGCTGGCGCCCTGCCCGTCGAGTAAAGCCGCTGCCGGGTAAAAGCCCGGTCAGGCAACACTCCAGTAACATCTGCTCAAAATGAGCAAAGGCCCAATATGACACTACCTATTCGCGAAGCCGTCTTGGCCTCGGGCGACTATCCGTTTACACCCATCGAGGCACGGTACAAGCTGGACCAGAACGAGGCTGCGGTCGACTTTCCGGCAGCGCTTAAGGCAAGCGTTACTGAACAACTGCTCGCCACCGAATGGAACCGGTATCCGGCCTATGGGGCCCATCCGCTTGTATCGGCGCTTGCCGAGTATGAATCCTGGCCAGAAGACGGCGTGGTCGTGACTACCGGGAGCAACGTTCTGATAGCCCTGATGATTCAACTCGCTAGCATCGGGGGTAAAGTGCTCACGACCAAGCCCAATTTTGCGCTGTACGGCCTGGATGCCAAGCTCCTCGAATCAACCCTGATCGAGTGCCCTCTTCGGGAAGACTTGAGCTTTGACGTGGCATCGACTCTCAATGAGATTGAAAAAGCGAAAGCAGCCAGCACATCGACCAAGGGCGGCGGCGTGATTTATCTGTCCCGCCCCCATGCGCCAGGCGGTGCCAGTTGCCCGTTGGCAGAGGTCGATCAGATTGCCCAAGCTGCGAGTGACTGGATCGTTGTAGTCGATGAGGCCTACTATCAATATGATGAAGACAATGCGCTGGCGCTCGCAAAGAAGTACACCAACATTGTCATTTTCAGAACATTCTCAAAAGCGTGGGGCCTTGCTGGTCTGAGGCTTGGCTACGCGCTGGGCTCAGCAGAGATTATTCGGCACCTGCGTAAACTCGTGCCACCGTTTTGCATTGCCCTGCCCCAACTCATTACCGCATCAACCGCACTGCAAAACCCCGATTACATGAAAGCCGGAGTGTCGCTAGCAGTTAGCGAGCGCGAGCGAATCTATGCAGCCCTGCAGCGCCACCCTGATTGGCATCCCTATCCGTCCAAAGCAAACTTCATCTTGTTCAGGACGCCCGATGCCAGCACGGCGTACCAGCAATTACTCGCCGGTGGCGTGCTGACAAGACGCCAGGACAGCAACTTTGGCCTGGAAGGATGTCTGCGAGTCAGCATTGGCACGCCTGAAGCAAACGACGCCTTCTTACGCGCCGCAGGACTCTCGTAACGAACCACACCTCATCCACGAAAGGCTAATCATCGGCAACGCTGTAACTCGCCTCAATGCTGATCGGAAAATTCACCGAGCGGGCAATAAAGCAAACCTCATGAATCCGCTGGTGGATCGCGTCCGCTTCCTGTGCGTCGCTTGCACCGGTCAAAGTGATACGCGGGCGCAAAATCGCGTGGTCGAACCGACCTGCTCCGGATGGCTCAGAATGCCCATATCCCACCGGATCATCCTCATAAGCATGCACAACAACCCCGGCTTGACTGGCCAGGTGTAAATACCAAAGCATGTGACACGCAGACAAAGCCGCAATTAGGAGGTCTTCCGGGTTATGCAAACTCGGATCGCCCCCTAGTTGTGGCGCGTTATGACACTCAATCGCTGGCTTGCCTGGCGTACAGACCGTCCAGCTCCGTTGATAACTGCGGTAGCTGGTAGTACCTTGGCCAGTGTTGCCAGTCCAACGAATGGCAGCGGGATACGGATGGAGGGTCATGGAAGTGCTATGTGGGTGGATGTGGCGACAGATTAGCAGCTCTCTTGTGCTTGTCACATAGCCAGCTGAGTAACGCGAGCGAATAGCCAATTACCAAAAACCATCAGCCGCTCCAGACATCTCAAGTGCGCTGGACCTCCGTGCCGGCCACGCGATTACTCAGGCCGATTCGCCTCAAGATAAGCTTCCATTTCCTCGGGCGAGACCAGGTTGTCTTGATTGGTATCGACCTCTGACCAGTCCCTCACCTCTGAGGTTGCCGAGTTATCAGCCGCAAACAGAGCAGAACTCGCAAAGGTCATTGTGGCCGCCAGGGCAAACATCCAAAACGCTTTCATTGGCAATACTCCCGATACTGGTTAGTTGAAAACTGAAACCGTATCGTGGCTGCTTTAGCGTTGCTGATAAATCAAAATTTCTCTGTTTAACTGACAGAAGATTTCGAGCGATTTCTCTGTAAGGCGGCAGGCTAATCGTCGCACGACCCGAAAGCTGCTCCACATCATCAGAAACCATGGATTGATCGCCTGAAGTACTAACAGCAAGAAGATCCACCACCAATTCGGCGAGTCACGGGGGCATACCTGTAGCCTTCAGCAAGGCTCTACGCCCATCGTCCGGTGGTGCATCGATTTATTTAGCGGCCGAACCGGTTGTGGCCGAAATACTATCGGGCAACTCAAAGTCCAGAGCGGTACAACAGCTATCATGTTCACTTCTTACCAAACCGCTTTCTGAGGTCAGCGCAATAGTCTTTGATCTCCGCCCTGGGTGTAAAGATCACGAAATCGTAACCGTTAGCAGTGGCGTGTTTCTCAAAGTAGCTAGTCGGGTCAAGCACACCGTCTTCAACTTCAATCTGTGCAATTGAAAGTGTTCGGACGCTTGGCGCCAGTTTTGCCAGAAGCTGGGCGACGCCCCAATCTTTTCGAATATGGCCATTCCCGGCGATAAGCACTGAGGACCCGCCTTTACTACCACTCAACATTGCCTGCGCCATCGCCCCGTCACGTGCGCGCTGCGCAACAGCCATCGGCGCGAGCGCGGATTCGGGCATGAGGTTGCAATGCCCTTCTCGCAGCGTTGTCCTGAGTTCTGCTTGCGCGGACTTAGCTAGCTGAATGTCGAGATGAAGTTTCTGACGCATTTCAGCACTCACACCTTGCTCGCCTTTGCGTCCAATACTCATCATCGTAGCGCGCGGCAGCGCTGTGCCGATCATCCTTAGTTGCCTAGTAGCCGCAACACTGGCGATGGGTTGATAAATCGCCCAGGGCGGCCAGCCGCTTTTGTCCCATGCGAGTGTCTTTCCCAAACGGTCTGGGTGCAGCCAGCCGCTCGCAGCCCATTCGTCAAGATCTGTCTGGCGCGCCGCAGGAATCATTTCCCAAACAACCGTTGGCCGCTTACCGGCGGTTGAAACTGCCTGCAAGACTGCTGCCTGCAGCCGATGATGATCTGGGTTGGGATGAGTTTCTCCAACCAAAACCATCGCAGCGTCGGCGATAGCATCATTTAGGACGGGCCAACTGGCCGGCTCGCCACTACCTTGCCATACTGTGCCAACCAACAAGTTTTGCTGATAGTGCGCTGAGGCCCAATAAGTGGGGGGCGAGACTGTTAATGCGCGCACTTCACTAGCTGGCCAGGCAAGCGCCAGCACAAAGGCTCCGGCGAATGACATTGCGCGCAGCAAAACCCCTTCCCACGCCGGGTGCTTCAGATCCTTACAACCCTGAGCCTTGAAGTGCCTTTGCGTTTGAGGGCTTTGGGATAACCAACCCCAGGTTCTGGCAAATTTAAGGTTGGTGAACGACTGGACACGGCCAAAAGTATGGATTCCAATTATCAGCAAGCTTCTCATTCAAAACCTTCTTTCAAGGATAACGGTTTACGCCAGATCTGCCTGATTGTCGCCACGGTTTCATTGATGGCATGCTCGGTCACCGAAACCAAAGCAGAAAAATCAACCGTTGAAAGTGAAACCGTAGCGCAATTCAAGCGCCCTTGGGCGATGACCTTTCTCCCTGACGGCCGCTTGCTCGTCACTGAACGCGCCGGCAGTCTGAAATTGTTCGATCCTGAGTCAAGAAAGTCCCTGTCTGTTACGGGCGTGCCTGTCATTAGTGACGGCGGGCAAGGTGGTTTTGGGGACATCATTCTGCATCCGGATTACGCCTCCAATCAGCGCGTCTACATGTCATATGTGGAAGCTGATAGTGATGGCAATCGCGGCTCAGTAGTCGCATATGCCACGCTCGATCTTAGTAATAGCAACCAAGCCGCCCTCGAAAATCCAACCATCATCTGGCGTCAAGCCCCCAAGGTATCGGGCGGCGCACACTTCGGATTGAGGCTTGCCTTTGGACCAGACAAAATGTTGTATGTCACCTCTGGCGAACGACGCAAATTTGAGGTTGCGCAAGACATGACGGGTAACCTTGGCAAAGTGCTGCGCTTGCAGGAGGACGGCACGCCGGCTCCAGGCAACCCGTTTGCAGACCAAGGCGGCATTGCCGCCCAGGCGTGGACGATCGGCAACCGAAATCCGCTCGGCATGGCGTTCAGTCCTACCGGTGAGTTATGGGCCCACGAGATGGGGCCTGCCGGGGGCGATGAACTCAATCAACTGGTGGCAGGCAACAACTACGGCTACCCCTTCGTGTCTGATGGTGATCACTACAGCGGGCGTGACATTCCCGACCACAGCACTGACGACCGCTACGCGAAGCCGGCCATTAGCTGGAATCCCGTCATTTCTCCGGCTGGTCTGATCTTTTACACGGGCGAGATGTTTCCGCAGTGGCAAGGGAATGCGCTGATCGGCGGACTTTCGGCTAGAGGTCTGGTGCGCATTGCGTTCGAAGGTAACAAGGCCCGTGAAGCTGAACGCATTCCAATGGGCTCACGCGTTCGAGAAGTTGAGCAAGGCCCTGATGGTGCCGTTTGGATTCTGACCGATGGCTCCACCGGTCAGCTAAGGCGACTCACACCCGATTAGGTTGGATGATCTGCAAAAGTCGGAACCTGACTGTATAGATGGTGTCATATTCGGCTGGGCCTGTATTCCCCGAAGCGGCCATACAATTGACTGTTCAATTGATACTTTGGCAGACGGCAGTAGGCCAGGAGCAGGCGGTCGTCTTCGATGTCATTGGTTAGCCTCTGACTTGTCAAACAAGTCTTGATTCCTTACAAAATTCAATTAAGTAAGGAGCCTCATATGGCTGAAGCCGCAGTAACAAGCAAAGGTCAAATCACCATACCTGTTGAGATCAGGAGGCTTATGAATCTGAATCCGCAGGAAAAGGTCATTTTTACAGTACTGCCAAATGGCACAACGATTATGCGTGCAAAAAATCGCTCGATCACTGCCCTGGCCAAATCCGTAAAGTCATCAAAGAAAAAGGTCAGCATCAACGACATGAAGATGGACTGATATGGCGACCCTCGATACGAACGTACTGGTGCGATACCTTATTGCTGACGACAAGAGGCAATTTGAATTGGCTAGAGCATTCGTCGAAAGCACCATTCGCAAAGAATCGCTTTTCTTGCCCGTCTCTGTAACAGTTGAGCTCGAGTGGGTCCTACGCTCTCGTTAC
>JBGCFG010000090.1:0-12405 GCA_045106815.1 Burkholderiaceae bacterium
TGTCGAGACTCAGGAGCGGGTGTATGTTGAGCAACTCAAGCTTGCGCAAGAGTTTGAGCTGCCAGTCATCCTGCACGTTCGGCGCTCCCAAGACCGATTGTTAAAGTACTTACGACAGGTGCCGGTATCAGGCGGGTTGGCGCATGCGTTCAATGGCAGCGAGCAACAGGCCTCCCGCTTTATTGCGGCCGGCTTTGCGTTGGGCTTTGGCGGCGCGATGACCTTCGCTCGTGCTCTGCAGATTCGCCGTCTTGCTGCCAGCGTCTCTGCCGAGGCGTTTGTGCTTGAAACTGATTCCCCGGACATGGCGCCGGAGTGGATAAATAGAGAGCGCAATGATCCTGGCCACTTACCGAAAATTGCCGAGGTGATGGCTCAGTTACGCGGCATTGATGTTGAAACGGTGATCGCTCACAGCACCGCCAATGCCCGCCGTTGCTTGCCTCGACTGGCACACTGGCTGGACCGGCAAGCAAGCGATTCCTAGACGTCCAGATCAGTCTGACGACTGAATCGGATAGGGCCTATTAGGATGCGCCAGCCTTAGCATCGGTTCATGGCCGAGAGCACCCGTGAGCCTAAGGTTCAGTTTCCCCTGCTAGCGGTTGTGCCGGCAACGGCTTGGGGTGTACATCAATTACCCGATCTGCCGCCAACCGTTTCGCTGTTAGTAGGGGGCACCTTGCTATGGCTTGTTTGCTTGGTCGTTGCCATGGCTTGTCAGCAGAGCCGTCTTGCAAGCCATGCGCGTTGCTGCGTGATTATCGTTTTATTGGCTGTATTAACGTCTTCGTTTGTTGTCTGGAAGGCTCATGCGGCGCTCGGTGAACGACTACCCAGCCAGATGGAGGGTCTGGACCTGATTGCAGTTGGCAAGGTCACAGGGCTTATCCGTTCGTTTGGCGCTGGTGTGCGCTTCGACTTTGACCTGGAGAGATGCAGTGCCGAAGTGGCCTGGTGCAAGCAGGCCAAACGCATTCGTCTTTCCTGGTATGGCCGCGCCGTATTCAAGGCGTCACCCAAAGCGGGAGAGCGATGGCGTCTCACAGTCCGGCTCAAACGGCCGCACGCGCCCATCAATCCCGGTGGGTTTGATGCTGAACTCAGAGCTTTGCAAAATGGCATTGCCGCGCGTGGCTATGTCAGGGCTGGCAGTAAACGTCGTCCGCTTAAAGAGGCAAACGCACGTTTGCCAGGTGATCGCAGTTCGCTGTTCGACTGGCTTGATGGCGCCCGGGCACACACCGCTAAGCAAATGGCACAAGCGCTTCAAGCGACGTCTGAGCCGGTGCGTGGCACGTTGACGGCACTGGTAACGGGTGACCAGTCGGCGATTCCGGCTGCGTCATGGCAACACTACAACCGAACGGGCACGAGTCACCTGATGTCTATTTCAGGGCTCCACGTGACGTTCTTTGCAGCGCTCACTTTGCTATTGCTCAAGCGGTTGGCGCGATTGCCTTTTGTCATGCCCGCTAGCTGGCTTATCAGGTTGCCGGTGCCGGCCATGATCGCAGGTGTTGCCGCTGCGGCCGCATTTGCGTACAGCTTGTTTTCCGGTTGGGGCATTCCGGCGCAGCGCACCAGTTGCATGTTGTTGGTCGCGGGCCTGGCGCTGTATAGCGGTCGCCAGCGAAACGTCGCGGCAATCATGGCGCCAGCTGCTGCGGCAGTGGTTATTCTCGATCCTTGGGCACCGCTTGCGGCTGGGTTCTGGCTCTCGTTTGTGGCGGTTGGCGCAATCGTCGCGGCGGCGCAGGGCGTGAGGCAACGGTTTAACGGTGGCTGGCTACAGGCAGCGCGCACCCAGTGGGTTGCCACGATTGCACTCATTCCGTTGGGGGCTACGTGGTTCGGAACCTTTTCACTCGTGAGCCCGGTTGCCAACGCCATTGCAATTCCGTTGATCAGTGCCGTCGTGACGCCGCTCGCGATCCTGGCGGCAGCGCTGCAATGGTTGATTCCCACCGTCGTCCCGCTGGGGTCATGGCTATTGCAGATAATCGCCTGGCCAACCGCCTGGCTCATCCTATTGCTCGAATGGATGTCAGCCTGGCCTCATGCGGTGCATGTGGTGGGGCAACCGCCGGGCTTGTTGCTCGCGCTAAGTGTGCTTGGTTGCTGGGTATTGTTAACGCCGGCGCGTCCGGTTGCGAGGTGGCTCGGCGCGTTGATGTTGTTGCCGCAACTAACACTGCCGATCAACACCCTTGAGCCGGGGCAGTGGCGAGTGTTGGGTCTGGATGTCGGGCAGGGCAATGCGGTGCTTGTACAGACCCGTCATCATGCTTTGCTTTTTGACACTGGCCCTAGCTATGGCGAGGGCACCGGCGCGGGTGACCGTATGGTTTTGCCCGCACTGCATGCACGGCAGATTGCCCGACTCGACACCCTCATGATTTCGCACCGGGATTCTGATCACGTGGGCGGTGCCGCGCGGGTGCTCCAAACCTTCGATGTAGACCTGCTTTCAACCTCCATGGCACCCGGGCACGCGGTGAGTCTGCAGGCAAACCGATATGTTAGGTGCCAGCGCGGCCAGCGCTGGCGATGGGACGGCGTGACGTTTGAAGTGCTGCACCCTCCGCTGCAGATCTATACAAAAGTGAAGCCTCCCAAGTCCAATGCGATGAGTTGTGTGTTGAGAGTCTCCGGACCAGGCGGGGCGGTGTTGCTTGCCGGTGATATCGGTGTCGCTCAGGAACGGGCGATTCTGCGGCATTACCTGCAGGATGACTTGAAATCCGATGTCTTGCTTGGGCCCCATCACGGGAGTAATACGTCATCTTCACAAGCGTTTTTGAAGGTTGTTGAGCCGCAATGGGTGTTGTTCCAAATGGGCTATCGCAATCGGTTTCGTCATCCCGCTGAACGGGTAACACGGCGGTATCAGCAACTGGGCATCAAGATGTTGCGCAGCGATCAGCATGGCGCGGTTGAATGGCTTTTCTCGCCGACGAATCCGCCGCAGATCGTCTCGCACCGATTGGCGCGGCAACGTTATTGGCGTGTGCCCGTTATGATCGAGGCACCCTGAACCTTCATCTAACCGTGAAATCGGAGCTGACGCATGCAAGACCACGACCTGCAACGGTGCATTCAAACCGCAAGAGAATGGGTTGATAAGGCGGAGCGAGTGGTGGTGCTCACAGGCGCCGGTATTTCAACTGATTCGGGTATTCCTGATTTTCGGGGGCCGCAGGGTGTCTGGACGAAGAACCCCGCGGCCGAAAAGCAGTCAAACATCAACGAGTACATGGCCAGCAAAGAGATTAGGCGTCAAGCCTGGCAGGGCCGGCTGGAGCATACGGCGTGGACCGCGCGACCCAATGCAGGCCATCATGCGATCGTTGAACTTGAGGGCAGGGGCCTGCTGCACGGTTTGATCACCCAAAACATTGACGAACTCCATCAAATAGCCGGCAACAGTCCGGATAAGGTCGTTGAGGTGCATGGCACGGTTAGGCGCGTCGTGTGCATGACTTGCGGGCTTAAAACGCCGATGCAGGAGGTGCTGGCGCGCGTACGCGCAGGCGAGGCAGATCCCGCCTGCCTTGCCTGTGGCGGCATTCAAAAAAGCGACACGATTTCTTTCGGTCAGGCGTTGGTGCCTGAGGTCATAGAGCGGGCGATGCAGCTATCGTCAGAAGCTGATCTATTGCTGGCGGTGGGTAGTACGTTGCAGGTCTACCCGGTTGCCGGAGCCGTGCCTCTGGCCGCCGAGGCCGGCGCCAGAGTGGTGATCATGAATGCTGAGCCAACAGCAATGGATGAGATGGCTGATCTTCTGCTGACCGGCTCCATTAGTGAGATCCTGCCGCAAATTGTCAGCCCGGCACACTAGCCCGGCGCCATTGGCTTATTGGGCAGTCCAGCCGCCATCCACCGAAATATTGGTGCCCCTGATCTGAGCGGCTGCATCCGAGCACAGGAAACAAGCAGTTTCGCCAATTTGCTCAGGTGTCACGAATTGCAGCGAGGGTTGCTTCTCGCCCAGCAACGCGTTGCTCGCCTCTTCAACCGTCTGGCCACTTTCCTTGGCCCGCGCTTCGATTTGCTGTTGCACCAGTGGGGTCAACACCCAGCCCGGGCAGATCGTGTTGCAGGTGATCCCGGTGCGGGCGGTCTCCAGTGCTGCCACTTTGGTCATGCCTACAACCGCATGTTTGGCTGCGACGTAAGCAACCTTGCCAGCGGATGCCACCAGGCCGTGCGCGGACGCGATATTGATAATGCGGCCCCAGTTCTTCTCGCGCATTTTCGGTAGCGCGTGATGCATCGTGAGGAAGACAGCGCTTTGGTTAATCGAAATGACTTGGTCCCAGCGCGACGGGTCGAATGACTCAATCGGCGACACATGCTGAATACCGGCGTTGTTAACGAGAATGTCGACGCCGCCTTTCGCATTCAGGCTTGTCATCATCTCGGCAATTTGCGATGGGCTGGACAGGTCTGCGCCCTCGTAGTGCACGTCGATACCGAACTCGCTGGCCAGCGACGAGCGAATTTCTTCGATTTGATCAGGATCGCCAAAACCATTGAGCACGAGGTTGGCCCCACAAGCTGCCATGGTTCTGGCAACACCCAGGCCAATGCCGCTCGTTGATCCGGTGACGAGCGCGAGTTTTCCTTTCATGAACAGACTCCTTGATATGATCTGCCTATTCTAGAGGGTCTGCGATTTGTGGCATGCCCGCCAAAACAGGTGTATCGATATGACGGCCGAACCGGCACTAAAAACCATTACCTGCACGCATCCGACCGGCCTGCATCGGATGGCCTACTGGGAATGGTTACCAGAAGGTGACTGGCGCGCAGCACCCAAAATTGTCTGTGTCCATGGACTTACGCGTAACGGTCGAGACTTTGATGTGGTTGCGCCAGCACTCGCCGCAGAAGGTTTCCACGTCGTAGCGCCCGATATGGTCGGGCGCGGACGCTCAGACCGCATGGCTGATCCCAACCTCTATGCCGTGCCCCAGTATGTGGCTGATTGCATCACCCTGATTGCGCGGCTTGATACCGACAAGGTGAACTGGCTGGGCACATCCATGGGCGCGCTTATCGGTATGGCGATTGCGTCGCAGCCCGGTCATCAAATTGGCAACATGCTGCTCAATGATGCCGGTCCGGTGTTGAGTGCAGAGGGTCTGGCGCGCATCAAGACTTATGTCGGTCTGGACCCGCGCTTCAAGACGTTTGATGAAGGCGAGGCTGCGCTGCGCGTCACGATGGCTGCATTTGGCCCTCACACCGATGAGCAGTTTCGTTACCTGTCCCGCCACTACCTGGTGAACAAAGGGCAGGAGTGGGGCACCCACTACGATCCGGCAATTGCCAAGCCGTTTCATGACGGCTACACGGGTGAGGACATCGTTCTGTGGCCGATGTTTGACGCCATTGACATCCCCGTCACCGTGTTCAGGGGAAGCGAGTCTGACCTGCTGCCAAAATCGGTGGCGCAGGAAATGACGCAACGCGGCCCCAAAGCAAAGATCATTGAGTTTGCCGGGGTGGGCCATGCGCCGACCATGATCACGAGCGATCAGGTCGAGGCAGTTAAATCAGTGTTTGGGTCGCCGTAAAGCTGACGCCGGGCCATAGCCGTTGCCGACTACTGCGTTTGCCCAGGCCGCCGCGCGCCGTTGTAACGCTTGGACCAATACGGGTTGGTCAGGCGGGCTAGCCGAATGTTCTTGCCCTTTGAGGGCGCGTGAACGAATCGGCCGCCACCGACGTAGATACCGACATGCGAGTAGCGGCGGCGCTGCGTATTAAAAAACACCAGGTCGCCCGGCAAGAGCCGCTTTTGACTGACCCGTTGACCCGCCCGGCTCATGCCGCGAGCGGTTCGAGGCAGCTTAATGCCGGCGGCGGTTCGCCAGGCATAGTGGGCTAGCCCACTGCAGTCAAAGCCGGCCCGCGGCGAGTTGCCGCCCCACTGATACGGCTTGCCCAGCATGCTGACGGCTCTAAGCGCGACTTCATCGCCTGTCTGGTTCGCCTGCTTTGCAGCGGCCCCAGGCGCACGGGAGGCGCCATCTGCTCGATGCTGCGGCGTCAGCGAACATGCACCCAGTAGCAGGGCGGTTAGCAGCAAAGTGAAGTGGGCAAGGCGCAGCATGGGCAGGTGATGGGTCGTTCCGGGTCAGCGCCAGTGTGCCAAGCCTGGCAGCCAATGCGCGCTATTTGTCTGATCGACACAACCGTTTCCGCCAGGGTGGTCGGACTGATCCCGATAACCGTGCTGCTAGACTTCCGGCGGTAAGCCTGATTCGAGGCTTGGCACCAAGAAAAATTTGTTGGTCACGAGCCAGGAGATATCCCGTCGGTTCGTGACCCATTTGTTCGGAGCGAGACATATGACCGTTGCTGATAGCGCCGCGCCGGGCGGCTATGAAGCCTTTTACCGTCGATCAATTGATGATCCACAGCAATTCTGGGCTGAGCAAGCAAACCTGATTCACTGGCACAAACCATTCGAGCAGGTACTGGATGATTCCCGGCTGCCGTTCACCCGATGGTTTGTCGGCGGCGAGACCAATCTTTGTTACAACGCGGTTGACCGCCATATACAGACCCAGCCCGATGCTGATGCGCTGATCTTTGTTTCGACCGAAACCGATCAGGAAGTCACCTATTCGTTTGCCCAACTGCATCAAGAGGTGATGCAGTTTTCCGCGATCATGCAGTCGGCAGGTGTCAAACGGGGCGATCGGGTGCTGATCTATATGCCCATGATTGCCGAAGCGGTCATGGCGATGTTGGCTTGCGCCCGGATCGGCGCGATTCACTCGGTCGTATTTGGTGGCTTTGCGTCGCAGAGTCTGGCCAGCCGTATCGATGACGCCAAGCCGGTGTTGATCGTGAGTGCAGATGCTGGCTCACGGGGCGGCAAAGTCGTTCCCTACAAACCCCTGCTCGACAAGGCGATCGAACTGGCATCACATCAGCCCAATAAGGTCTTAATGGTTGATCGTGGTCTAACCGCATTCGACAAAACAGACGGCCGGGATCTCGACTACGCGCAGGAGCGAAGCAAACACCTGAATGCTGTGGTTGAGCCAGTCTGGCTGGAATCAAATGAGGTGAGCTACACCTTGTACACCTCGGGCACGACCGGGACGCCCAAGGGCGTACAGCGCGATGTTGGCGGCTATGCAGTGGCCATGGCGGCCTCAATGAAACACATTTATTGCGGCGAGCCGGGTGAAACCTATTTTTCAACGAGCGATATCGGCTGGGTCGTGGGGCACTCTTACATCGTGTACGGACCCCTCATTGCTGGCATGGCCACCATTGTTTATGAAGGCACGCCGATTCGCCCAGATGGCGGCATCTTTTGGAAGTTGGTTGAACAGTACAAAGTCAGCGTGATGTTTTCTGCGCCGACCGCGCTGCGCGTGTTGAAGAAACAAGATCCAGCCTATCTGAAGCAATACGATTTATCGAGCCTGAAGGCGCTTTTTCTGGCGGGTGAACCGCTTGACCAGCCAACCGCTCACTGGATTAGTGAAGGCCTCGGTAGGCCGATCATAGACAACTACTGGCAGACGGAAACCGGCTGGCCTATTTTGTCGGTCGCTAATGGTGTTGAGACTAAAGAGGCTCGATTCGGCAGTCCTGGCATTCCCATGTATGGGTACAACGTGAAGTTGCTTCATGAGGCGACCGGTGAAGAAGTCGGAACAGGCGAAAAAGGCGTGGTCGCGATCGTGCCGCCGTTGCCCCCCGGCTGCATGCAAACCGTTTGGGGGGATGATGAGCGCTTCGTCAAAACCTATTTCACATCGATTCCCGACAAGCAGGTGTATTCGACTTTCGACTGGGGCACCAGGGATAAAGATGGCTACTTCTTCATTCTCGGTCGAACGGACGATGTGATTAACGTTGCTGGCCACCGCCTGGGGACGCGCGAGATTGAAGAAAGCATCAACTCGCATGACGCCGTTGCCGAGTGTGCAGTCGTGGGGGTTGCCGATACGCTCAAAGGGCAGGTTGCGGTGGCATTCGCCGTCGTCAAAGACAGCGCACTAGTTGGCGAGGCCGCGCAAGCAGAGGCGCTTGAAGGGGAAGTCATGAAGCGGGTGAATGAGCAACTGGGCGCGGTTGCCCGGCCCTCGCGGGTTCACTTTGTGACGGCGCTCCCCAAGACCCGCTCTGGCAAGGTGTTGCGACGCTCGATACAGGCAATTTGCGAGAATCGCGATCCGGGTGACTTAACAACCATTGAAGACGCCTCAACGCTCGACCAGGTTCGGTCGGCGCGTACAGGCGCGTAGGGGAGCTTTCTTTGCAGACCGCCTGACGCACCTTATGGACGTTCTTCTGGATGTAGAAACCCAGTTTTGGCTCAAAAAGTTTATCTGGCTTTTTTTGCTGCCACCGAATGTCTTGCTGACGTTTGCCACGCTTGGCGTGGCGCTGGCGGCTTGGCGGGAAGACAATCATCGCCGGCCGGCTGTCATTTCGCTGGTGTGTTTGCTGGTGTTTGCGTTCCTGATGACACCGGCCGTTTCACAGGCGCTGATGCTTTGGGTTGAGCGAGGCGCGGGTCAGCCTATTACGCAAGACAGTGCGCGCGAATTGTTGAAAACCCCGCGTCCGCCCGAGGCGATTGTCATTTTGGGCGGCGGCATCCTCGCTGACGAGCGGGAATTGCCCAAGCCTTCCATGCTGTCGGGCCACACGCTAAAGCGAGTTGTGCATGGCGCGAGAATTGCGGGCTGGACTGATCTGTCCGTGCTCGTGTCGGGCGGCCTGTTGCGTCCATCCGATGAGGCCGAGGCAACGGTGATGGCCAGAGTTCTGACTGAGCAGTTTTCGCAGCCGGTTCGCTGGATTGAAGATCAAAGCCTCAACACCGACATGAACGCAAGACTATCCGCGACAATGCTCGCCGAGGTAGGTATTGAGCATGTCATTCTGGTGACGGAAGCTTTCCATATGCGACGGGCGCGCAGAGCATTTGAGCAAGCTGGCCTGACGGTGACACCAGCGCCACACAATTATCTGGGTGGGGTCGGTCGCCCCTTATCAACCACCTGGATGCCGACGTCCGAGTCAGCATCGCGCACGCGGCTCGCACTCCACGAGATTATCGGTCGCTGGTGGTACCAGGTATCAGATTGGGCGGCAAAAATAAAGGCGGAACTTGCATGAAATTGTTTGATCGAGCAGCCCTGCAAAGCGGGGTCGCCCCAAGAGAAGTTGCCGCCTGGTCGCTCTATGATTTTGCAAATTCGGGATACACCACGGTCGTCTTGACGGCAGTGTTCAGTGCCTACTTTGTCAATGTTGTCGCGGGCGGTGCTGATTGGGCCACGCTTGCCTGGACTCTTGCGCTGTCGTTTTCCTCGTTGCTAATCATGCTCACCGCACCGGCGATTGGCGCTTGGGCCGATGCCAAGGGCAATAAAAAGTTGCTGATTGCCGTTTGCACAATTGGCTGCGTTGTCGGCACGGTTGGCTTGTATTTTGCGCAGCCAGGCACAGTAGCGCTTGCGCTTGTGCTCATCATTGCCTCCAACTACTTTTTCTCGATGGGCGAGACCATCAATGCGGCTTTCCTGCCCGAACTTGCCAAGTCCGAGGCAATGGGGAAGGTCTCTGGCTGGGGCTGGGGAGTGGGCTATCTGGGGGGCATGCTCACGCTTGGCCTGTGCCTGGCCTGGGTGATCAACGCGCAGGGCGCGGGGCAGAGTGCTGCAGAGTTCGTGCCGGTCACGATGCTCATCACTGCGCTCATGTTCGCCATCGCAGCTTTGCCCTTGTTTCTGATCCTCAAAGAACGGGCGGTAATCAATCATTCAAGCGATCACCCGGTAACGGTTAGTGGCGCGCTTGCGGCGTCATTTCGTCAACTGCGTAATAGCTGGCGCGAGTCAAAACAATTCCCTGATTTTTTACGCCTGTTGTACTGCGGCTTCAGTTACCAGGCTGGTATTTCAGTGGTGATCGCACTCGCCGCAATCTATGCCGAGCAGGTCATGGGGTTCCAGCAGAGCGACACGATGATGCTGATCTTTCTGGTCAACATCGCTGCGGCCCTGGGTGCGTTTGCGTTCGGATATGCACAGGACTGGATGGGCCACCGTCTGGCCCTGGCGATTACGCTTGCCGGTTGGATCGTGATGGTTTTGCTCGCTGGTATTGGCGAGTCAGTAGGGCTCTTTTGGGTGGCTGCTGGGCTGGCAGGGCTTTGTATGGGATCGAGCCAGTCTGCCGGCCGGGCAATTGCTGGCTTGCTCGCCCCGGCAGATCGGCGCGCGGAGTTTTTTGGTCTTTGGGCGTTCGCGACCAGACTGTCAGCAGTGATTGGCCCGGTCACTTATGGACTCGTGACCTGGCTAACGTCTGGCAACCATCGGCTCGCTATCCTGCTGACCGGGCTCTTCTTTGTCGGTGGCTTGTTGTTGCTCAAGGGTTTGAATGTCGAGCGTGGCCGTCAGACTGCGCTGAACGCAAGTGCGTCTGATCAAGCAAGTGCCCCTGCCCAGCCTACTTAAATGTGGGCCCCAACGGGTTGAGGCGCATGCCCTTTTTAAGTTTTTGCCAGGGAAAGTCAGCCGGGTCTGCGAGTGACGGGCCGGGCGCCTGAGCGACCAGAATTTCGCTGGCGATTGGTTCGAAGTCTGCTCGGAAGTGGACTGAGCTTTTGAGTCCGAGAAGGCGTTGTTGCACCGGCTCTATCCCGACGTGACGAAACATTGCCTGATCGCCAGCCTGGCACTTATGAGTGGCCAGGACCACCTTGACGCCACCCGATTGCAATAAAGCCATCGGCCCGAGCTGCATCTTGAAGCCAAGGAACATGGGGCCAGTGCAGGTAAATGCGCCGTCACCAAGTCGCAAGACTTTAAAGCGTCCTCTAACCGGTGTCTGGCCCGCTTGACCAGAGCATGCGCCCAAACTGAAGTCTGCACTCGCGCCTTCGCCCATCTCATGCGCCTGCTGAGCCGCATCGGCATCAATCAGCAGGCCAAGCACCGCATCTTGCGCCTGATGTTCAAGCATCGCGGCAAGCAAGCCGGGGGTATCCCCGTTACCACCGGCACCTGGATTGTCCTGTGTGTCGGCAATCACCGTGGGTTTGCCCGGCCGCCCGGTTTGCATTGCGCGTTCAACCGCTTCTGCAGGCTGATAGAGTTTCATAGCAAACTGCCGCTCTGCTTGCTCAACCGCATCAATCATGTCGGCCATCGCTGCTCGTGTAGAGCCCTCATCGCCGTAGCCGATGACGGTCATCCCGCACTCATCAAAGTCAGCCATCGGAAAGCCCATCGCGAACGACAGGGCAACGCCGGTATCCCGCTCCAGTTTCTCGAGCAAGGCGTAGAGTGACTGGGCTGGTTCAATGAAGGTGCTTTGAGATGGCAGCCCGGTGAGATATTCGAATCGGTGGATTTGTTTGCCGAAGCGTTGACCCGAACCCAGCAGTTTTAATAGCAAGTGCGCTGCTCGAGCACCTGTCTCGGCCATATCAATGTGTGGGTAGGTTCGATAGATTGTCATCGCATCCGATTGTTCGAGCATCTGGGCGGTCACATTGGCGTGTAAATCCAGCGACGCCACAACCGGCACCCGATCACCGACGATCTCCCGTACCCGGCGCAGGATTTCGCCCTCGCCATCATCGTAGGTTTCCGTCACCATTGCGCCGTGCAGGTCGAGGTACACGCCATCAACGTCTCCCGCCTGGCGCAAGCCGTTACAGATGGCGCCGACAATTCTCTCGAACGCGTCATCGGTCACGTGTGCTGAAGGTGAGGCGGCTGCCCACGCCAGCGGCACAAGACTGTGCCCGGCCGCACGTAAGGCTGTTAGCGAACCCTGAATCGGCAGGTTTGCGCCCGCAACCGCCTCAAACATTTCTTCGCCGATTTGCACACCAGGCCAGCCGCCGCCAACTTCAAAGGCGCGATACGAAGCCTTGGTGGGGGCAAACGTGTTTGTTTCGTGCTGCATTCCACCTATTGCAATCCGCGCCATGTGATCTCCCGAATAAGCCATATTGTTTCAACCCAGCCATGATCATAGACGTTTGAAACCCCGGCCTATCGCCGGTTTAGGCGCGGCGCGGTCAGAGGCATTCAAAGTGAGATAGACTGCCGGCAGCAGTGAAACAGACTCGGAACCCGTCGGCGGCCATGCTGCCCCGGGCCTGCAACGTAAGCGTGGCCGCGTTGTGAGTGCCTGAGGGTTATCGAAGGTAAACGGCCACTCAGGAGGAAAACCCATGAAACCCATGAAGTTCTTGACCCGAACAGCCTGCGCGGTTGCTCTGGGCACGGCGCTGATGTCCGGTGCTGCTCAGGCAGAAACCGAGTTGCGCGTGGTCATGCACTCAGATCTCAAGATCGTTGATCCCATCTGGACCACGGCGTATATGTCCCGCAACTACGG
>JBGCFG010000091.1:0-5179 GCA_045106815.1 Burkholderiaceae bacterium
CGCTTCTTTCGTGATGTCCGCGCCTTCAGAATCTACGAAGGGACTAGCCAGATTCACTTGCTGAATATTGGTCGGCGGTTGCTTAAGTAGCCGTGATACCTTCAATGCCTGGTAGGCATGGATCATCCGCTTCCTCGACAATATGCTTGCTGTTGGCTGCGGCCGCCACCAGATCATACGGATCGTTCTTCCTTAGCTGTAGGACTTAGTGTGACCGACAACTTGAACAATAAAGACAAATCTTCCAGCAGCGAAACCGATGACCAATTTGCCATAGGTTCAGACCAACAGTTCATCGACGATATTTACGCGATTGCACTGGACCCAGGTAATTTGGACCGATTCATTGACCGACTGGAATCTGAGGTTACCGACGACTCGAAGACCCGCTACGACCATGAAAAAGTGGCCGCGCTTAGCGGGATGTTCAGGGAGCACTTGATCAGGGCTGAAACCTTTCTGGATCGCATCAAATCGGAAAGCCATCGCTCACTGACCGCACAGGTTTTAGCCCCCTTTGAAGATAGTGCAGCCCTTTTGGTTGACCCCAATCTGCAGATCGCTGAGATCAATACCCATGGTTTGAACACGTTTGCGGTCTCATCAGGAGATTCGGTGGATGGGCTGCCTTTTATGGAGGAAGACCTTGATGACCTGGTCGTACTGCTCCGACGGCTGCTTCGCGACCAAAGTGCTCCCAGCGCATTGGCGCACGTACGCCTGAAAGGTTCCGCCGGCATCAGTGCCGGAAAGCTCGTTGTACTTCATGTTCGGCGGCTTTCGGTGCAGGGCCCGCCAAACCAAACAGTCTCCGGACGAAGCGGTTATGCTTTGATCGTTTCGACCGAGTTGTCCTGGCCAGACGCACTGGATCAAACGCTTGGCGAGGTATTTGGCCTGACAGCGGCTGAGCGCGATATTGTTCGCGCGCTGGTTGAGGGCAAGGTACTTAAATCCATTGCTCAGGACCGTGACCGGTCGGTTGGCACCGTGCGAGTGCAGTTGAAATCGATCCTTGCCAAGACACGTGCGCGCTCCCAGTCCGAACTCATTCGCGTCACCTTATCGCTTATGGAGATGATTAAGCGTGCTCCGGATCGATATGATCGTTCGAATGACTTACCGGGCCCGCACTTGCCCTATTTGTCGCTGCAGTTCGAACCCTACAAGAGTTTTACGCGGCCGAATGGTCGGCAAGTTGACTTCCTGATTCAAGGTGACCCTGACGGCAAGCCAATCATTTTCAGTCACATGGGCTACGGCTTGATACGTTGGCGTCCCGAGGCTATTTTGCTAGCCAAAGCACATAAACTGAAAGTCATCGCACCCGTGAGGCCGGGATTCGGCGGCACAGACACCGTGACGAAGACTGAAGACATTCTGCAGGTCATTCGCGAAGACAATCTGGCACTCATGGATCACCTTGAGGTGGGCAGCTGTCCGTATGTGGTCCAAGGCAACGATATGTTGTTCGCGCTGGAATTTGCGCTCTCTAACCGGGCACGAATTTCAACGATCATAGGTCTTGGCGCACGGCTTCCACTGCCATCAAAGCTTCAATATCCCGGCATGGCCAAGTGGCACAGATTCTTGCTATCCAATGCCAGGCATACACCGCACCTGCTGTACTTCACCTGCAAGGCGGCCTTTACGCTTGGGCGCAAAGTGGGCAGCGAAGCTTTGTTCCGCAATGTTTACAAGAATTCGCCGGCTGATCTTGCCATGGGTAACGACGCGGAACTTCTGGCAACCCTCATGGAGAGCTCCAAGCTGGCGTTAAGCGAAAGTCGCGATGCCGCCTTCGTATTTGCCCGGGAACTACTGGAAACAGAATCAAACTGGTCAAATATCGTTGAACAATCAAAAGACATTCCCATGTGGTTTGTTAGCGGGTTGCAAGATGGCATGACAGACCCCCAAACCCTAGCGTCATATGAAGAGTACTACCCATGGATTGAAATCGAGAGATTTGCCGATGCCGGGCAGCATATCTTCTTCCAAAAATACCGCGAACTGATTCCCCGAATCGCCGAATCGGCCCATCAGGCCTGACTCTCAGGCTTTCTATCCCATTTGGGATAAAGGCTTGATCTGGCAATCGCGGTATTCAACAGAGGGCAGGTGCAACGTAGGCTTCGCATCATGCCTAACGACTTCTGCCACGCCACGCCAGTCAAGCCAGTCAACTCAGTTCCGGGTTGGATCCTGTTGTGATGATCACAGCAGCAAGTCATGGATTCGTGATGTTGATTGGTGTGACCGCCGCAGTCGGCGCTCAGAATTCATGGGTTCTCAATCGCGGCGTCGCAAAAAACCACCACTTAACGACAGCAACCGTGTGCTGGGTTTGCGACCTGGCCCTGCTTGCACTGGGCGTCTTCGGTCAAACCGCCTTGTTTGGCGGCGACCCACAACTGATTTCTGCCATCACAATTGCTGGCATCGTCTTCTTGATGCTGTTCTCCCTTACCTGCTTAAACAGTGCGCACCGAACGTTTCGCATTGGCTCTGCCAGTAAGAGCGAAATTAGCAAGACTAATCAAGCGCTTAAAGTGGGCGCGGTCATACTGGGTACATTGGCGGTGACGCTGCTGAACCCTCACGTCTATTTGGACAGAATCGTGATCATGGGCTCGGTCGCGAACGAAACCTATGCAGATTCCCGGTATTCGTTCTACGCTGGCGCAGTGCTTGGCGCAATATTTTGGTTCTACTTGTTGTCGTTTGCGGCGGCAAAGATGGGGCCTCTGCTGAGTGGCCGGAAGGTACGGATCGGTATTGATCTTAGTTTGGCCATCATGATGATGGCTATCGCGATCTCATTGGCTATTAGCCTCTAACACTCGCGGCCAAGACAATCCTAACAAGCCAAAACACACGCGCCCACCTGACCGAACTCAATGTTAGTTGGCCTCCATCGCATGCTGAGCAATCGCATCCGCGTGGATAATCGCACTATCAAAAACCGGAAACGCAAGAGTCGCGCCCCTGTAAGCCAGACTCAAGTCGGTTCCACCCAGCAAGACCACCTCCGCGCCCTGCCCCGCTACTAAGTCTGCCCCTGCGGCTAACAATCGCTCGCGCTGCGCATCATTCGACACGCCAGCCGTCGCGATGGCAATGTAGTCCTCGTGCACCTGATCAAACGCTGCTCCTTCTGGCGCAACAACATTTAGCTCATTCAATGCACCATAGAGTCGCGTCCGCATGACGGTGGCAGTGCCGAGAATCCCCACGCATGATTGCCGGTGCTGCCGCTCTAGATAAGCAGTCACCGCCTCGGGCCCGTGAATCAGCGGCAGTGGCGATATCGGTTCAAATTCCTCTACGCAAAAGTGGCCGCCCATTGACGTGATGGCAATCACATCGGCACCAGCGGCCGCGAGTTGTTCAGCAATGCGCTTGTACTCAATAGCCTGCTTCTCGGCGAACCCACCACTGGAGTTACGAGCCAATTCGCGCACACTGGTGTGTCCGATCGTCAGGTGCAGCGGCATGTCAGCGGCAACAAAAGTCTCAACCAGCCGTTCGTAGTAAACGGCCGTCGCTGCGGGACCGATACCGCCAATGAGTCCGATGTGCATGAAGTCCTCCGATCAAGATGTGATCAGTCGTTCGGTCCTGGAACGCTCAAACACTTCACGCCACGCAGGTTCGATTCCGACATTATCCAATCAAGTCAGTCTGGGACAGTTGACAGGCAGAATGCAAGCCCTTGCAGGTAAAGTGCCGATTTAGACTCGAAAATTTATCACCCACTGTTTCTGCCACCCCGTTTCTGCCAGCCCATGACTCACCGCGTGATTGATCAGTTCCGTCAAACCCTCGGGCAACCCGACGGCTTTCTCGTCGGAGCCGCTGTTGGCGCTGGCATGACCGCGCAGGCGGCGCAGGCTGGCGGCGCAGATTTTCTGCTGGCAATCAACGCCGGGCGCATGCGGGTGATGGGCACTTCTTCACTAGCCGGCAATCTACCCGTGCTGGAAAGCAATCGCCTGGTTGACAGCTTTGCGTTTACCGAGATTCTCAGTCAGTGTTCGGTGCCTCTGTTTCTTGGCTCGAGTGCGATGGATCCGCGCACGGATCTGACCGCCCGCATTGAAGAGGCTGCTGCCAGTGGTGTCGACGGCATTGTGAACTGGCCTACCTCGGTGCTCTACCCAACTCACTTTCAGCCGCTCCTTGAGTCAGCGGGGGTGGGCTTTAGCCGCGAGATCGAAATGCTCGGGATTGCGCAATCCTGCGGCATGGCCGCCATCGCCTACATCGGCAACGAGCAGCAAGCCGCCGTCGCCGCGGCCGCAGGGATCAACATCATTTGCGCCAACTTCGGCTGGAACACCGGCGGTGCCAAAGGCATCAGCAGCGGGATGTCTTTGGAAGAAGTCTCGCTCATCATGCACGGGCTTTCTAAAGCGGTATTCAAACAAAATCCGCAAGCGATTTTGCTCGTTGAAGGCGGCCCCCTTGAAACGGCTGAGCAGGTCGGTGCGCTGTTGCGTGATACCGCCATTCACGGCTATGTCGGTGGCTCGACTCTTGAGCGGCTGCCGATTGAAGATTCGGTCGCGGCGCGAACGCTCGCGTTTAAATCCACCGCTCAACAGGTTGCCCGCCGCAATCGGCAATCAGTAGAACTCAATGAGTGGGCCAGGCAGCATGGCCTGGTCGGGGCCAGTAGTGCAGCCTATCAATTGTTTGAATCCATTCGACGACAAGTCGCTAGAAAAACGCCAGTCTTGTTTTACGGGGAGGCTGGCACGCCATTCGCAACGATCGCCCGCGCATTGCACCTGGCAGCGGGCGGTGAGCCTGATACCTTCACAACCATTAGCGCACGACATCTAAACGCGACGCAGATTGAGCGCCGCCTGTTTGGCAGTAGTCATGACGCTAGCGACGGACTGCTGGCCGACAATCGCTACCAAACCGTTCTGGTAGATGGGCTTGAGCGTTTACCGATTAGGCTGCAGGCGCGACTCGTGCGCACACTCCGACAAGGCTGGCTCAATCCGGTGGGCGGGCGACGGCGCCTGCCCTTGCTTAATCGACTCCTGTTTTCTGCTCGAACCACGCTCGAGAACGGACTCGGTGCCAGTTTGATTGATGCTGAGATGGCGACTTTGCTTGCGACTGGCGCCATCAAGGTCCCAGCCCTAAGAGACAGAATCGAAGATGT
>JBGCFG010000092.1:0-3125 GCA_045106815.1 Burkholderiaceae bacterium
GGCAGCACGCGAATACCAGCGTCTTTCATCTTGCGCATGGTTTTAATCGCCTGCTCCAGCTCGCGGTGATAACCCATCTCGCCGGCGACTTCCGGTGGCAGGCCATAGTCTCCCGCGTGATAGCCGGTGTTAATGAGCCAGGCCAAACCAGGCGCGACAAAAAACTCATCTTTACGCGCGGCCAGATCTTCAATTGTTTTATCACTGGCATATGACGCGTGGTAGATGATTTGAATCCCGTAGTCCAGGCAGTATCGAACGGATTGGTCTGAGCGCGCATGGGCGCAGATTCGTTTGCCGCGAGCTTTGGCTTCGCGCACCGCCATCGCAATTTCATCATCGGCCATGGGGGTTTCTTCAGCACCGACACCCGTGATGGATTCGCCAGACAGGTTCAACTTGATCAGGTCAACGCCAAACTTAATGAAGCGCCGCACAGCCGCACGCATTTCTTCCGGCCCGGAAATCACCCAGCCAAAATTCATCTCCGGCACCATGATGTGCGGCGGCGCCGTATCGCCCAGACCGCCCAGCGTCGCGATTTCTGGCCCGTTTGCCAAATAGCGTGGCCCGGGTATATCGCCACTGTTGATCGCATTGCGAATCACCACATCAAGCCGTTCTTTGGCTGAAGCCGCGCCGACGCAACTGGTGTAGCCCATGTCGATCATCGTTGCGGCCGTCTTGGCAGACAGTAGCGTGTGCTCCTCGGGTGGCATCATCATGAGCCCTTCAAGCGAGGCGGCGTTGTTCCAACTGAAGTGGGTGTGAGCATCGCAAAGGCCGGGCATTAGCGTCGCGCCATTGCCGTCGATGACTTCATGGTCGGCGCCGACACCGGGAAAGCGGTTAGGCCCACGCGCGACTTCTTTAATGCGGTTGCCTTCCACCATCACTTCGCCGGTGAACGGATATTCGCCGGTGCCATCGAGCACGCGGACGTTCTTAAACAGGGTTCTGGACGGCTGGTTAGCAGGCATGGTTCAAGCTCTCTGCGTTGAGACGGCGGGCAGGAATTGCTGAAGCGCTGATGCGCATTCGGCCGGTTTTTCAATCGGGGTCCAGTGACCGCATTGTTCGAGAACTTCAAGCGAACCAGTCGAGCACTTGTCGGTGATTTCCTGACCCATAGAGACCGGGGTCACGGCGTCTTCACGCCCGGTGACGACCAGCACCGGGCAGGGCAGGCGGGTTGCATCGACCGCTCTGGCGCCAGCCAGGGCTTCACAATTGGCGGCGTAGCCATCACGGGTCTGGCGCATCAGCGACTCGCGAACAAATGCCATCGCAATCGGGTTGCTGCGACGGGTATGAGCGCTTAACGAACCAGTCACAATCGCATCGGCGGTATCGGTCATGCCGTTCTTGCGAACTTGCTCGGCGCGGCCTCTGAGGCCGGCGCGATTCGCCTGCGCCGGCTCAGTAAGAGCCCCAAACAGTGTCAGTGACAGGAATCGTTCAGGTTGGCGCATTGCCAGGTGTTGGCAGAGCAAAGTGCCAAAGGAATGCCCCACCAGGTGAGCTTTGTTGACTTCGGCCGCTTCAAGCACGCTGAGCACGGTCGACAAAATGTCATCAACGCTCAATTGCATCGTTGGCAGTGCAGATCGGCCAGCCCCTGGCAAGTCCGGCCGGATCGTGCGATAGCTGCCGAGTGCCGGCATAAGTGGCTCGAAGGTGTTGGATGAGCCGCCCAGGCCATGCAGCATCAAGACCGGTGTGCCGCTGCCATGCACCTCGCACAGCAGGCCGGTTGAGCGAAGATCACTCACTGCGTCACCTCTTTGACGGGATTGCTCAATTCCCCCATACCGTCAATCGCAATACGGACGACATCACCATCGCGCAGGTATTTTGGCGGATCAAACCCGATGCCCACGCCGGCTGGGGTGCCTGTGGCGATGACGTCACCGGGCATCAGCGTGATGCCGGCCGACAAGGTTGCAATCAAAGTAGGGATGTCAAAGATGAGGTCAGCTACCGGCGCTTCCTGGCGTAACTCATCGTTCACCCAGCCTCGCACGGTCGTTTTAGCCAGATCAATCTCATCGGCGCTGACGGCCATCGGGCCCATGGGGCAGAAGGTGTCTTGTGATTTACCAATTAGCCACTGGCTGTGCTTGCCTTGCAGGTCGCGCGCGGTCACATCATTGATGATGGTGTAGCCCCAAACATGGTCCATCGCATCGGTATGGCTGATGCCCCGGCCGCCGTGGCCGATGATCACGCCAAGCTCAGCTTCATAGTCAATCTTGCTGGACACACCGGCGTCGATTCGAATCGCCTCGCCAGAGGCAATGACGCATTCGGGCAGCTTGGAAAAGATGATGGGTGCTTTCGGTTGTGCGCCCTGAGCCGCGCTGGAGTCGAATCCGCTGCCGGCAAATTCAGCTGCGTGGTCAACATAGTTCTTGCCAACACAAAACAGGTTGCGGTGGGGGTGGGGAATGGGCGCTTCGAGCGTCACATCACTGAGTGGCATGGCGTCGAGCAAATCAGGCAGGGGCTTACCCGCAGCCTGCAAGGACACGATGGCGAGGGCGCCATTGCTGCTTTGCACAACAGGCAGGTTGAACGTCCGCACTGAATGGTCAGCGTCAAGTACCCCAACCCGGCGCTCGCCGGCGACTCGAAACGTCACTATCCTCACTGGGTTTGCCTCTGTTTGTTTACTTCTTCTGCTATTTGGCGGAAGGTAACAGTTACCGGGACGCTTTGATACCGATATCATGGGTAATTCTGGGTAATCTATTCATGCTACATACAACCCACAAACGTTGGAGCATTCAGTGGCGAGAATCTGGCCAAAAGAGTGCCGCTTGGCCTCGCGCGTTGTTGGCGCCGGATTTTCCGATTCCCAGGGGCTTGGATCCGCAGGCGGCAGCTTTATTACCGACCATTGACTACAACTATGCGATGCTCGCCGGGCTCGTCGAAAGGCCTGCTCATATGGTTGTTAACGATATCGCGTGTTGCTATGCAGCAGACCCGTTTCTGGATGCAGAACGATTTGCCAGTGCGCTAGGCAAACGAGGCATACAGGCCGTGAGTAACTGGCCCAGTGGCATTCAATTCGGGACCGAATTTGCTGGTTTGATGGATCAGGTTGATCTTGGCTACGACCG
>JBGCFG010000093.1:0-33033 GCA_045106815.1 Burkholderiaceae bacterium
GACAAGATGTTTTCGCCCAACGGCCCGACTGGCCGGCTGGGTCTGGTGGAATTCAGAGGCTTTGAAATGCCGCCTGATCCGCGCATGAGTCTGGCGCAGCAATTGCTTATCAGGGCAATCATTGCGCGCTGCTGGCAGACACCCGTGCAAGGCCGGTTTACACGCTGGGGCACCGCGCTGCATGACCGGTTTATGCTCCCCGAGTTTTTGTGGCAAGACCTGCTCGAGGTGCTGAGCGATCTCAAACAGGCCGGCTTGCCACTTGAATCGACCTGGTATGAGGCGCAATACGAGTTCCGCTTTCCGTTCTGTGGCGAAGTTGAATACGACGGCGTGCATCTGGAGTTGCGTCAGGCGCTCGAACCCTGGCATGTGCTGGGCGAAGATGGCGCTATTGGTGGCACGGTTCGCTTTGTCGATTCATCGGTTGAGCGTTTGCAGGTGAAGCTTACGGGGCTGAACCCGGAACGGCATCGGGTGCTTTGCAATGGGCATACTGTGCCGCTTGTGAGTACCGGCCGTGCTGGCGAAGCCGTTGGCGCCGTGCGTTATAAAGCGTGGAAACCATCAAGGGGCTTGCAGCCCAACCTGCCGGTGGATGCACCTTTGCAGTTTGAAATTGTGGATACCTGGACTGAGCGCGCAATGGGGGGCTGCACGTATCACGTCGCGCACCCGGGTGGGCGCAACTACGAGACCTTCCCGGTCAATGCTAACGAAGCTCAAGCCAGACGACTCGCACGCTTCCAGTCATTTGGCCATCGGGGTGGACAGATTATCGCGCCGCCGGTGCAGTCGGCACCTGAGATGCCTTGTACGCTGGACCTGCGGTGGTCTCACTAATCACTTGATCAATTGCCTGCGCGAGCTTCCCGACCAGCTCGTCTATTTGTGCATCAGAAATAATGAACGGCGGTGCGAGTAATACATGGTCACCCACACGACCATCTTGCGTGCCGCCGCTGGGGTAGCAGATCAGCCCGGCATCGAGCGCGGCCGCTTTGACTTTTTTGTGAACGCCGAGTGCTGGATTAAAGGGCGCATCTGGTCCGGCGCCGGGTGATTTTGATTGCACTAATTCGACGGCTCGAAACAATCCACGGCCGCGAATGTCCCCCACGTGCGGGTGATCCTGAAAGCGCGCTGCGAGTCGATCCTGCAACTGTTCGCCGCGGGCCTTAACGGACGCCAAGAAACCCGGGACCAGCAGCTTGTTCAAAACGGCTAGGCCCGCCGCACAGGCGGCCGGGTGGCCGTTATAGGTGTGGCCATGCTGAAAGAAGCCTGAGCCGTTTGTGATGTCTTGGTAAATGGTTTCTGTACACATCATCGCCGCAATCGGCTGATAGCCCGCACCCAGGCCCTTGCCCATCGTGACGATATCGGGCGAGATGCCTTCTTGCTCATAGGCAAACAAACTACCGGTGCGCCCCATGCCGCACATCACCTCATCCAGAATCAGCAGCACACCATAGTGATCACAAATCTGGCGGATACGTTTGAAGTAGCCAGGCGCCGCAGTCACAGCGCCGGCGGTGGCACCCACAACCGGTTCAGCCACAAAGGCCAGTACTTGCTCAGGGCCCAGACGGAGAATTTCGTTTTCCAGTGCATTGGCCGCGCGCAAGCCGTAGTCTGCCAGTGACTCACCCGCTTGTTGATCGCGATAAGCAAAGCAGGGCGCAATGTGAGTCGTTGGCAAGAGCAATGGACCAAAGGTCTCGCGCCGCGCAACATTACCCCCGGCCGACAAAGCGCCTAGCGTGTTGCCGTGATAACTTTGCTCGCGCGCAATGACATGCTGCCGAGATGACTGGCCGCGTTCAACCGCCACCTGCCGAGCCAATTTAAGGGCTGCCTCAACAGCCTCAGACCCACCCGAGACCAAGTACACCCGCGACAAGTCACCCGGTGCATTCGCTGCGAGCAAGTCAGCCAGGGCCTCGGCCGGCTCGCTGGTAAAAAAACCGGTGTGGGCAAACGCCACTTGCTGAAGCTGTGCATTGATCGCCGCAATGATGTCGGCATCGCCATGTCCGAGTGAAGACACAGCAGCGCCACCTGAGCCGTCCAAATACGTCTTGCCGTTGTTGTCAGTCAGGTAGCAGCCCTGCGCCTGCACAACGGTAGCGGGTTGGATGTGGTTGTGACGGGGAAAGACGTGGTTCATGAGGGGCTCCGGCAAAGCTCACTAGAAGACTAAGCAGCATTTTGGTCCTTTGAATTGCTGACTAGCGGCGTTCAGCGGTCAAGGGTCGCAGGGTTGCGGCTTTTTGTGCGAGGAAATTGAAGATAAACTGCAAAAATGACAGAACTAGATGCGTTTGACATCAAATTGCTGGTCAGGCTGCAGCAAAACAACCGCGAAACCTCAGAGGTGCTAGCCGAACATCTTGGCCTATCGCCAACCGCCTGCCAGCGGCGCCTGAAGCGACTGCGGGCGGCCGGGGTTATCTCGGCAGAAGTGGCCGTGGTGAATCCGGTAGCGACCGGCCAATGGCTAACACTGGTTGCCCACGCCAGCCTGGTGCGCGGCCAGCCCGACATCGTCGACGGATTCAAACGCGAAGTACGCAAAACGCCAGAGATTCAGCACTGCTACTACGTCACGGGCGAATACGCGTTTGTGCTCGTCGTCGTCGTGCACGATATCGTCGCCTATGACCAGTTAATCCGCCGGCTTTTCCTTGAGAACCCCAGCATTCTGAAGTTTCAAACCAGCATGGTGATTGACACGGTTAAGACCGGTTTGGCATTGCCGTTGTAGACGGTAGGTGCCGTGATCGCATTACCGCCAAACAAAGCTGCTGCGCGATGCCAATTGCCCGCCGCCTTGTCCTAGAGCTTCCGCCACGCGCAAGCCTTCATTCCATTTGGCCATGCGCTCTGACCTTGCAAATGAGCCCACTTTTAATTGCTTTACGCCCCAGCCAACGGCCAGATGAACAATGGTCACGTCTTCCGTTTCACCTGATCTGGCCGAGACGATCGATCCCCAGTCAGCCTTATTTGCCGCTGCCAGCGCCTGGCGCGCTTCTGTAAGCGTGCCAGCCTGATTGGGTTTGATGAGGGCTGTGTTGCAGGCGCCTTGGCTGACGGCACGTTCAATTAGCGCGGCGTTGGTGCAAATGAAATCGTCGGCAACAATTTGCACTCTGTTGCCGGCCGCTGCGGTGAAGCGGGCCATGCCTTGCGCATCATCTTCGCCGAGAGGGTCTTCAATAGAGACGATGGGATAGCGTTGCAGCCAGCCAAGCAACATGTCGGCAAGGGTATCGCTGTCAACATCGCGCTCTTCTAGTGCGAGTTGGTAACGCCCGCTTTTACCGAAGTCGCTGGCCGCGATATCGAGCGATATGGCAACTTGTTCGCCTGGTTTGAACCCCGCGCTTTCAATTGCCCGCATCAGAAAGTCGAGCGCCTGCTCATTGGTATCAAACGCTGGCCAGAAACCGCCTTCATCTGCAACGCCTTGCAATAGGCCTGCTTGCGCCATCAGTTTGCCCGCGCTGCGATAAACCTCTGCCGTCCAGGCCAGCGCCTGAGCGTAGTCACTCGCTCCGACAGCAATGACCATGAAGTCCTGGACATCAACGCGGCGCCCGGCGTGCGCACCGCCACCAAAAATTTGCACTTCAGGCAGTGGCAGTTTCAAATTGGTTTGGTCGGCGGCTAGGTGTTGCCAGAGTGGTTGACCCTGCGAGGCTGCTGCCGCCTGGGCGATGGCCATCGATGTCGCCACAATCGCGTTGCCGCCGAAGTTGGATTTGTTCTCGGTCCCGTCGGCTTCAATCAGTGCTTTATCAAGCGCGGCCTGGTCGGTGACGTCGCAGCCTTGCAGCAATTTGGCAATTGGCCCATTCACGGCGGCAATGGCGTGCTGTACATCCAACCCGCCAAACGCTTCGCCGCCATCACGTTTGTCCAGCGCTTCGGCGCGTCCGGTTGAGGCGCCAGCGGGTGCGATTGCGCGCCCCATTCGGCCGTCTTTCAGTTTGATGTCAACTTCTACGGTGGGGCGTCCGCGGGAGTCCCAGACGCGTCTGCCTACTACTGATTCGATGCGCTCAGTCATTGTGTTGATCTCGTTCCAGTTGCCATGCGTGCAGCACTTGCCCGAGTGTGTCTGGCGGTTGCTGCAAAAGTCTTGTTGCGCAGCGCCTCACGCGATTACGCTCGCTTTCTGAGGTGATGTATTCAACGGGTGATTTGCCGTCCACCCGGGCGAGAAACAGGCCTGCGAGGAGTGTGGCGGCTCTTTGTTCAAGTGCTTGAGATGATTCCCAGTTGACACCGTTCAAGTAAGCAGAGGACATCGCTTCAAAACAGGCGTCAAACTCTGGCGCTGCCGACGGATTCCAAATCGATTTGAGCAGCAAGTGGTTCAAACAAAACGCCAGATCAAATGCGGGGTCACCCATGCAGGCACACTCCGCATCCAAAATGACGGGGGCGTCCGGACCGATCAGAATATTCTTGGGGCTTACGTCGCCGTGAATCAGCGTGCGTTGAATGCCGGCGGTGCGCTTGCTCAGATCGAATAAAGCATCGCGACACGCTGGATGTCTTGTGGCGGTCGCTTCTAGGTAGGGCTCAAGGCGAATGGCATGAAAGATGTCGGTGCGGGGAAATCGCGCCGCGACCTCATCATTGTTGGCAGTAGCGGCATGAATCTGCACCAGCGTCTGACCAAGCTGGCGTGCGGCTGTCTCATGTGCCCGACCATCGCGCAGCTCGCTCTTCCAGAGCCGATACTCAGACGGATCAAGGAAAGTCATCGCAAATAGCATGTGCTCAGCGTCATGAAACAGCACCTCGGGCGCAGATGCCGGCACGATGGCATTGGCAATGTTGTACCAATCCACCTCAAACTGATTGCGCTCAACCGGTGCAAGCCACTCGGCTTGCACCTTGAGTTGAGCCAGTGCCCGCTTCACGCAAAAGGTTTGATCGGTCGTGGTGACCTTCCAGATGTCTGAAGAAACGCCACCGGTTAGCCGCTCAAACTGCGCGATCTCGTTTTGACCGACCAGGCCGGCACCACGAAGGCTGATGACCATCGTTGTATCGGGTTGATCAGTTGACGACACATCGTTTGTCATAAGTTGGATCGATTAGTGTTGGATCAATCTGAATCTGGTTTTGGGAAGCGCATCGTCAACAAACAGTGTAGTCCCACTGACTATTTGACGCCGGTAAAGAAATCGATCATCAATCGGGTCGCGTCCGGTCCGCGGGCGTCATTGAACGGCCAGTGCTCATCGCCACCACTCCAAGCGTGTCCGAGCCCATCGATATTGATCAACTGATGCACACCAAAAGATCTCACCTTGCGGGACCATTGATTGGGTGTCATAGCCGGCAGTTCCGAGAGTTCGCCCTTCGGCAGGGCAGCGCCGGGCGTCAGCATGCCGTTCATTGCCAGCATCTGCCGCATCAATTCATCGCCGTGGATGGGGGCAACGATTTCGTCGGCCGTGCCGTGAATGATCAATACGGGAAGGTGGGCTGAGTGGGGTAGGGCAAAAGTAACGTCCCGGTCCGGTGTCGTCTTCATCACGCGTTGCGCACGCGAGGGTGATGCGGCGGCGCCCATTGCTAGCCCAGCATGAAATGCCGCCCCAACGAACTGTGTTGGTGCCTGGCAGGCAATGGCCGCAGCCAGTGCCGCCCCTGACGACATGCCGGCCAGATAGCAGGCGTTTTGGTCAATGGCCCACTCGCGCCGGATTTGTGTCAGTGCTTCGAGCACGATTGCAACTTCACCGCTGCCTGACAATACGCTGGTATCAAACCAGTTCCAGCAGTGATACCAATTGGCGCGTTTGCTTTGGCGGGGCAGGAGAATGAGCCAATCACCTTGCGCCGCCAACGCTCTGATCCGGGTTGACCGAGAAAAATCTTCTGGGTTTTGTTTACAACCATGTAGAAGTACAAGCAAACGAGTCGGCGTAGAGGAGGGAGCGGCTGAACTGAGCAACAAAAAGTCGCGCTTAGGCGTTAGCCAAGGCAACAGACGTAGCCTGCCAGACGATGCGTAGGCCGTGAACAAATGCTCCGCGACGTCTTCTTCGTCGAGCGGATGATGCTCAGCAGGATGTCCAAGTAGTCGTCTAAGCAGCTTTGTAAGATGTTTCCGAACTCGCCTGATCAGACGGTTAACCAAGGTGTTGGCTTGTTGCAGTACGCTCAAGGTATCAAATTCTCCAGACACTGAATTAGTATTGCAGACAGGCCGGCACAGGTTTCTGTCTGGCGATACGGGCAAGCCTCGGCGCTCAGTCTTCTGGCGCCGTGCAATGCGTGAAAAGATGCGTGAAAAGACGGGAGTAAAGAGTGAATGAGTTAGCGGTTCGGTACTTCGGTTGGTCTGCATTGTCAATCGAAACGCCGCAGGGGACTTTGTGTTTTGATCCCTTCTACCGTCCCTATTGTGGTGCGCAATGGTTTGGTCAACAAGATTTTAAACATGCCAACTACCTGTGCGTAACACACGGGCACGAAGAGCATTTTCTGGATGTGCCGGTTTTGGCTCGTGCAACTAATGCCGTGGTGGTTGGACCTGATGCGGCAACGCGGTTCTTGCGACGGCGTCATGGTTTTGGTGAGGAGCAACTCAAAGCACTCAATGCGGGGCAAACGCTGAGTTTGCCCGGGTTCACGCTCACGGCGTTTCACTGGCAGCATCGAGACATCAATCTCGTCAAGGCGCTGTCGAAAGCGGTGTTTGCAGGCAACGCCACACAATTGTCCTGGGCATGGTCAAGCGCAACACGCGCACCGTTTTATTGTCCCTATACGGGTTACCACGTTGAATTGCCGAACGGACGCACGGTGTTGAACTACAACGAGGGGTTTAACACCAAGATGACCGACACAGAAATCAACACACTTGGGCAGAACCTGCGAACCGATGTCCTGCTTGCCGGCATGCAACTGGACTTTGTCGATGATGTGGCTCGTGGAGCGAAGGCGCTCAAGCCTGAGATGGTGGTGCTATATCCACCCCACGAAAAGTTTCATGAAATGATGGGGGCGGTTTCTCGGCCATGGGCGGAGTTCGAAGCGGCTGTTAGTGCGGCTGTTCCCAACGCGAAGGTTTATATCGCAGCGCCGGGTGATGGCTTTGACCTGAACACGTTTGATCGGCTCGCACCTCTTCAGTCTGCTGATCCAACGCTAAGCCGGCGAGCCGCATGAGCGATGCTGAACAAGCATTACGTTGGCAATGGTCATCATTTCAGGCGCTGAACGTCCTCGAACTTCATGAGCTATTCGCGCTGCGTGCCGATGTGTTTGTGGTTGAGCAGGACTGTGTTTATCAAGACGTTGATGGCCTGGATCCGCTTGCCTGGCATTTGCTAGGTTGGGCATCTACCAAAGGGCCTGGCGCTTCTGAGCAACTGGCGGGGTACCTTCGCGTGGTTTGGCCGGGTCAAAAGTATGAAGAACCTTCTATTGGCAGAGTCGTGACCGCGCGTGCCTGGCGAGGTCGGCAGCTTGGCCGGGCACTAATGACTGAAGGCATTGAAAACACCTTGCGACAATATCCGGGGAGCGCCATCAGAATCTCGGCGCAGCAACACCTCAGCCGCTTTTATGGCTCACTCGGGTTTGTCGAATCGTCCTCGCCCTACGATGAAGACGGCATCCCTCACGTGCAGATGTTCAGGCCTTGCGAGGATTGAAGTCTGCCGCTGCCTTGAGCGCTTCATAGGCTTTGCGCGTCTGATCGTTGTTTGCCTCGGGCAACACGATCTTGAGTTCAACATATAGGTCGCCGGGCTCGGCGGCCGGTATGCCTCGGCCGCGCAGTCTCAGCTTGCGTCCGGTCTGTGAGTTGGGGGGAATACTCAGGTCAACCTGGCCAGCCGGTGTGCTCGCGTTAACCGTTGCCCCGAGCATTGCCTCCCAGGGCGTCACCGGCAGGGTGACATAAACGTCCTTGCCTTCGGCTCGGTAGTTGGCATGTGCTTTGAAGCCAATCTCCAGGAACAAGTCGCCGCCGCCATCGCCCTGGCCAGCAAGCCGAATTTTCTGTCCAGCTTTAACGCCCTTGGGCACGCGTACGTCAAGCGTTCTGGTGCGCGGGCCGCTGCCAGAAAAGTCCAGCGAATTGAGTGTGATGGTGCGCGTGGCGCCATCGTAGGCGTCTTCAATCGCAATCTCTATCTTGGCATCGCTGCGCGCGCCACCGCCTTGCCAATTACCCGAGCCGGCGGGTCGGGGAGGCTGTCGGCCGGGGCCGCGCCGCCCAGCTTGCTGCTTGCTAAACAGGTTGTCGAAAAAATCACTGAAGCCACCGCCGGCCGCGCCGCCGCCTGGCGTGCCACCCCAATTTGGTTGCGCGCCGAAATCACCGCCGCTACGCCAGTTCTGGCCCAGACGGTCGTATTGGGTGCGTTTTTCAGGGTCGCGCAGTACCTCATAAGCCTCAGTCAACGCTTTGAACTCTTCTTCCGCGTTGGCTTGCTTGCTCACATCCGGGTGCAGCTTGCGTGCGAGCTTGCGATAGGCTTTCTTGATGTCATCCGCGCTCGCTGAGCGCTTAACACCCATAATTTTGTAGTAATCAGTTTCAGGCATCAGATTTGTTGGGCCGATTCGTTAGGCCAATACTTTGTGCTTTAAGTAAGGGCGCAATCGCCCAGCATCAAGCGCAATCATAGGTCAACAGACGCTGTCACTGCCGAGACCGAAGTCACCAATGGCCGCTTTAGAAGCCTGGCGGGGGGGCGAATCGGTAAAAGTGCTTCTCAATCATGGCCGCCACGGCAATGGTTGATAGATCTCCCCATTGGGGCCCAACGATCTGAACGCCCGTGGGCAAGCCATCGGATGTCAGTGCGATAGGCGCCACGGTTGAGGGCAAATAACTCATACCGCTAAAGCCCGCCCAAAACATTTGGGTGGTGCTGGGCTGTGGTTTCCCATTCACGGGAATCATGCGTTCAAACCGCTCGCCTTGCTGGTTTTGCTCGAACGCGGGTGTTGCCGCCGCTGGGCACAGCAGCACATCCCAGTCTTTGAAAAACTCGGCCCAGGCTAATCGCATTCGGTGCCTGGTTTCGTTCAGGTGGTGCCAACGCCGGGGCAGCATGGTGTTGCCGCGAATCATCAGAGATTCGTAATCCTGGTCGGACGCTTTCAGGCGCTTACTTCGCTTGATCAAGCGGTTGAGCGGTTCATCTGCCATGCGGCCTGCCGTGGCAAAGCGCAGCAATTCAATATAGGTGTTGTGCGCCTGTTCGGCGTCAATCGCGGGGCTGGCCTTAAAGCTCACTTTCGCGCCGAGCTTGCGCAGCGCGGTAGCAAGTTCGCGAATAGGCGCTTGAATAGCATCGTCAACGGGCGCTGTCGGCGTGGTGGTCATCACGGCGATGCGTAAATCGGCAGGTTTTTTGAATCGCGGTGCAGCCAGTTTCAACTGCCAACCCATCTCGTCAATGGTGTTCGGTCCAGCGGTGAGTTCGAGGGCGAGTTTTAAGTCGGCAGCGCTGCGGGCGAGTGGGCCCACCACTGCAATATCGGCGCCGCTGACCTGCCCATCAAGTGTTTGGCCTTCAGCTGACACCAGGTTAAACGTAGGCTTGTGACCAAACACGCCGCAATAGTGTGCGGGGTTGCGGATGGATGCGCCGATGTCACTGCCAAATTCAAGCCCGGTTAAGCCAGCGGCCAGTGCCGCACCAGATCCACCCGATGATCCGCCTGGCGTGGCGCTTAGGCGCCACGGGTTGTTTGTTGTGCCATAGACTGGATTAAAGCTCTGCCAGTCAGCTAGCAGCACCGGGACGTTGGTTTTACCGAAAACATTCGCGCCGGCGTCAATCAATTTGTTGACGACAGCCGAGTGCGACTTGGCGCGGTGTTTGGAAAACTCTGGTAGGCCCCAGGTGGTCGCCATGCCTTTAACGTCAAACGATTCTTTGACCGTGATCGGCACACCAAACAGGGGGCCCGGTTTGAAGCTACGTTTGGCCAGTGCTTTGTCGGCGAGCCTGGCTTGCTTGCGCGCGGCCGGGATGCGCGTTGCAATCACAGCATTGATGGCGCCATTGTGTCGCTTGACGCGATTGACCAGATGATCGAGCAGTTCTTCGCAGCCAATCTTTTTACGCCGGATTTGGCTGGCCATTTCAACCGCTGAACGAAAGGCAATATCTGGCATGGTGTCTCCAACTTGTGATTTTTAGCACGCACCGATTATCGGGCATTTGCGCGTGAAACGCGGCTTTGCGGTACCGTCAAAACATGAACGAACCAGTTAGCGAAAACACTCAAGAAGCGCAGCCGTCTGTCACCGACGAACGGCAGCCGCCACTCACGGTCTACTTCGACGGTGACTGTCCTGTGTGCAGTCGCGAGATCGCAGCCTACCGCAAACTGCGAGGTGCTGAAGATTTTGCTTGGGTGAATGCTGCACAGGCGCAGTCCGGACAAGACACAACGCTGCTTGGCGAAGGCTTAAGTCGGGAGGACGCCCTGGCTCGCATGCATGTGCGCGATGCTAACGGGCGGCTGATCGGTGGGGCTGCTGCGTTCGCGGCAATCTGGTCAGCGCTGCCGCAGTTCAGATGGCTGGGCCGCATCGCGAGTTCGCGACCAGCGCTATGGGTGCTTGAGCCGGGCTACCGACTGTTTCTCAAGGTGCGCCCGTTGTGGCAGCCGGCCGAACCCATCGCAGGCGCGTTACCCAAATGGTTAGCGGGCGATTTGCGCACCGACCATGCCGGCGAAACGGGTGCGGTTCAGATTTACCGCGGCGCATTAGCGGTGTCTCGCGACCCGGAACTGCGCGCGTTCGCTGAGCGGCATCTGGCTACCGAGCGCGAGCATCTCCAAAAGATTGAACAATGGCTGCCGCCCGAGCAACGCAGCTGGTTGTTACCCATCTGGCGTGTGTCGGGCTGGTTGACCGGTGCATTGCCCGCCGTGTTTGGGCGACGCGTGTTCTTCCAGACCATTGCGGCAGTTGAGACCTTTGTGGACGTGCATTACGAGGAACAGATCGTTCGCCTGTCAGGTCATCCAGAATTTGCCGAGCTGCGTTCATTAATGCTCGCGTGTCAGGCAGACGAAGTGGCACATCGAGACGAGGCTCATGGTTTGTCAGATGGTGAAATGAATTCGGTCTCCCGTGCGTGGTCTTGGCTGGTTGGGACAGGTTCAGCGATGGCCGTGAAGGTTTGTCGAGTGATTTAGCCTGGATTTGTCGCGAATCGCCGATTCAGCGCCGCCAGTTGCCTTGATTTAGCGCCTCGAGCGCCCCATATTCATAAAAGCCGGTGAGGCGAGTTCGCCCCGGCCGACAATTGTGAAGGAGCCCAAATGAATTCAGCCAACCCCGACATTTCAGACGCTATTGAGAGCAACTACGCTGCTCAACCGGCCCGCACCAACCGTAGCAGCAGCCGCTCGGTCGGCGGCGTTTACATTGCCGCGATGGTCGTTGGATTCGTCTTTTTCTGGCCAATCGGCCTGGCCATGCTGGCCTGGGCGCTCTGGCGAGATCAAATCAAAGCCAACCCAATGTTCCAAAAATTCATGCAGGGCAGCATGCCAACCCCGCCGTCCATGTCCAATCTGGGCGGCCTGATGGGCCGGCGTCCCAGTAACTCGGCTCTGGCCGAGTATCTCGAGCAGGAGCAGTCGCGGATTAAAGCCGAGCAGCACAAGCTGGATGAATTGGTTAAAGCCTTTGAAGCCTTCAAGCAGGCAGAGCGGCAGACCGCTGACCAGCGTGATTTTCAGGAGTTTCTGCGCCGGCGTGAGGCCTCGGGCGACAAGCCTGCAGAGTCATAAGCCGGCCCTAACCAGACACAAAAAAGCCCCGCATACCAGTGTATGCGGGGCTTTTTCTTTTTAGGGAGGAGGAAGCGGCAGTGAGGGTTTGATTACATCAGTTCGATCAGATCACGGTCTTCAAACAAGCCCATTTCGCCGGTCCAGACCGAGTCCACGATTTCGCCCGGCAGTGCATCACCAGCCCCGTCATCATTGAATTCCCAGTCAGCCAAAGCGGCATCAAGGCGAGCGGTGTGGCGGACAGCGGCGGCGAATGAACGATCAAATGAACCCATGTGAAATCTCCTGATTGACTGGTTGCGGGCTCATCTGATTGAGCCGGTTAAGCATGGGTCGTTTGAAGATTCTTAAAGGTTCACGGGTTGAGGTGCCTTACGGCTCAATTTGGAAAACAAAAGGGGACATCTCCTGCGCCGTTCGCCCAGAATGGTCAAGCGACGGCACGCGTTCAAGGCAGCGTTGCTGAGCTGCCTCCAGAGCGGCCAGTTCCGCATCCAGGTCAATCGTCAGGCAACGGCCATCCCGAACAACCTGCTGGCCATCGACAAAGACATCTTTCACGGCGCGCTCAGCGGCCACATAGATCAAACTGCGAATCGGCTCACGCATCGGCCGCATCGCGGCATGCTGAAGATCGACAAGTACCAGATCTGCTTTTGCGCCAGCCTCAAGCCTGCCAATGTCTGACCGGCGCAGAGCGCTGGCGCCGCCGGTAGTGGCTGCGTTAAAGACATCGGTGGTGGTGAGATCGTCCACTGAACCAGCGCTGACCCGGGCCGTCATCGCGGCGTTGCGCATTTCTTCCAATAGGTTGTGCGGATAGGTATCTGTGCCTATGCCCAGATTGACACCAGCTTTGAGATAGCGTCCAAAGCTACGCAGCGTCACACCCCGGCGCATAAACACGGTTGGGCAGTGTGCGACGGTAGCGCCACTTTCAACAAGCAAGTCCAGATCACACCGGGTTGTCCAATGCACCCAGGGGTGGTGATCCATAAAGATGCTGTGACCGATGATGGACCGGTCGCTAAGCACACCGATCTGGTCCAGCCATTGAATCGGTGTGCAGCCATAGCGGCGGGTGATCTCAATGAATTCGTGAATCGATTGCGACGCGTGAATCTGGAATGCCAGGTCGTGCTCGACCGCATAGGCATGCGCCGCCTGCAGCAGCTCGGCTGAGCACGTGTCAATTTGGGACGGCGACGCCATCCCGAACAGGCGATTGCTAGCGTGGTTGGCAGCGGCTTCAATCCATTCCTGTGCCTTTTGGAGCCCCTTAGGCCCGCGCGTTTTGTCGGACCAGTCGTAGACAAGACTGTGGCCATCATGAGTAGACCAGGGCGCATCAAGAAACATCGGCGCAATGCAGGCACGAATGCCTGATTTGGCGAGTGAGTCCAGCCAGCCGTCAAAGGGTTTTGAGTAATCAACGATGGTCGTGCAGCCGCTTTGCAGCAACTCAGCCATCGCCACACGGTGACATGGACCGGTTCCCTCAGCATCATTGCCAAAAGTAGTCAGGAACTCATACAGAGACGAATGATGAAAGTTTGGACTGAGGGTTTCATCGGTGATGCCCTTGCGCATCGGTTCGCTCGTGGGGTGGCTGTGAATATTGACCAGGCCCGGCATCACCATCAAGTGCTCGCCGGGTAGCTCAACATCTGCATGCCCATCGAAGTGTCCGCCGACTTGAATGAGCTTGTCGCCCGTAAAGGCGACGTCGCCATGCTTGAGGTAGTGGTGTTGATGAGAAGTTTCATCCCAGGCAACGATCCAGCTTGCTTGTCTTACAACAGTTACGTCACTCATGGGTGAACTCCATGGCATGGGAAGTGAGGTGGCGTCAGTTCAAGCAGGCAGTCCAGTCAGCAGGTACGCAATACCTCCTCCCCTCCAGTCTCGCGGCAGGGACAGTGCAAAGCGATCAATAGATTCGAGAATGACTAACGCTACAGATGCAAGGATAGCAATTCATAAACGGTGATCGTCAGCAAGGTCAGTCGAGGGAAGGCAGGCGCCAAGCCCCTTATCCGGGCGATGCGCCTTAAGTTGACGCTCCGTTATCGCACGTGGCGCACCACGCCGAAGCGAAAATCCAAGTCCATGCGCGCCCATATGGGCTGTTTTTCTTTCAGGATCCTAATCTGGCTTTAGTGGCATGGTTGTTGCGTCAGGTTGCTCAGACAACAGGCACGTCGAGTGTAGAGGGACTCGTCGGGTTGCCTGGTGGGAACTAGCTGAGCACACCATGGCCGAAGTACGACTCACTGAAATCACAAAGTCCTATGATGGTCAGGCGCTAGCTGTTAATGATCTGAATTTGCTGTGCCCGCAGGGCGAAATGCTGGCTTTGCTTGGTCCGTCTGGTTGCGGCAAATCGTCAACGCTGAAGATGATTGCTGGCATCGAAGAGGTCAGCTCGGGCACGATCGAGTTCGACGGTATTGACGTGACTGAGCTTGATAGCGCCGGACGAAATGTTGCGATGGTGTTTGAAGACTATTCACTTTATCCGCATCTCTCAACTTTCGAAAACATTGCATTCCCGTTGCGCGTCCGATCTGTGGCAGGTCACGAGGTCGACAGGAAAGTCAACGCCGCAGTGGAACTGCTAGGTCTGCAGGCTTTCATGGATACGCCGGTTCGTTCGCTCAGCGGGGGTGCTCAGCAACGTGTCTCCATTGGCCGGGCACTCGTGAGAGATCCCGCACTGGTGATGTTCGATGAGCCGCTTAGCCATCTGGATGCTGACCAAAAAGTCATCCTAAGGACAGAGATTCGACGCCTGCAAGCGACTGCTGGTCTGACCTCTGTGCTCGTAACACACGACCAGACTGAAGCGATGGCAATGGCCGACACGATAGCGGTATTGGATCATGGTCAATTGCAACAAGTCGGTTCGCCGCGCGAGCTATACGAACAGCCAGCGAATCTCTTTGTCGCCGGGTTTATCGGCGACACACCCATGAACTTTATCCGAGCAAGCACTGACGCTAACGGTGGTCGAATCAGTGTGGGTGATCAATCTGACCCACTGCCCATGGGCATTGATGGACAGCATACACCGGCCTTACTGATCGGCATTCGACCTGAGGACATTCGGGTTAAGACATCCGAGACAGAGTGCGATGCGGGCTTTGAGCTGACAGCCAGTGTTCACAGTCGAGAACCCGCTGGCGACCGAACCGTCCTATCTATGTGCGCCGGTGCAGTCAACTTTCAGATGGAGTTGCCATCACCTTGCCGCTATCGACCAGATGACCAGCTTGCTTGCTGGTTTCCTGTTGACCGAATACACGGTTTCGATGCCGAAAGCGGTCAGCTGGTTAACCTGGCAAAACTGTCGTGCTGAGCATGTCGCTGCGCAGGCTAGTCACGAGTGTGGCGGCACCCCAGACATCAGCGATCGCCGGGTCGTTGCGCCTTGACGGCCTTACGAAAAGGTTCGGCGCTAAGCCAGCGATTCATGAACTCAATCTTGAGGTTGCAGAAGGGGAGTTGCTTGCCATTACCGGCCCGTCCGGGGCGGGCAAGTCAACGCTGGGTCGACTCGTTAGCGGACTTGAACAGGCAACGACTGGCCGGATACTGGTTGGTAGCCATGACTTGACACAACTACCTGCCCGGGGTCGCAGGGTCTCGCATATGTTTGAGTCTTTTGCGCTCTATCCGACACGCACGGTGTTCAGCAATATTGCTTCCCCGCTCAATGCGCCAACCAGTCAGGGCAGATGGACAACTGCTCAAACGCAGGAGCGGGTTGAAGAAGTCCTGGCGCTGACTGAAATGACGCCCTACCGCGATCGGTTTCCTTCTCAACTGTCCGGCGGGCAGAAGCAGCGGGTGGCATTGTGTCGGGCGCTGGTGCAAGACCCGTCAGTTTTCGTTTTGGATGAACCCATCGGGCATCTTGACGCAAAGCTACGCCATCGATTACGCGGTGAGATTCGTCGTCGCCAGGCAAAGCTTGGTCAACCCACTGTCTGGCTCAGCCCAGATGGGCTGGAGGCGATGGCAGTGGCTGATCGACTGGCGGTCTTAATTGAAGGCAGGCTACAGCAGGTTGATGATCCCGAGACCGTTTTTAACCGGCCGAATAACGTTAAGGTCGCCCGGCTGATTGGCGATCCGGCCATGAACGTCGTTGACATTTCGATTGTCGACGGTCCGGCGGGTGTCCTCCGTGTTGGAGATGGCGACCCGATCAAGCCTGCGCGCCCGTTATTTGATCGGTTGGCGAGCGCGGCGATAGAAGCACATCTAACCCTGGGGATTCGACCAACATCGCTGCGTATCCGCGAGCGTGGTGGCTCTGATGGCGCGATCATGGCTGAGATTTATGCGGTTGAGCCGCTGGGTAAGGTGACCATTGTGACGGTGCAAATCGGATCTTGCCGCTTGCGCGCCAAGATGTCCGCGTCAACCCAGTTTGCTATTGGCGCCCCTGTTGAAATCGATTTTGCGCCCAGCGAAGCGCTCCTCTTTCACCCCAACACAGGTGATCTCATGGGCTCGTGAATCACAAAGAACTCCTCCCCCTATTACCAACCAACTCATTGAAGACAGGACAATCTTATGGCTTTGAACTCACTTGCGAACTGGCGACCTAGTGCTTTTCCCGCTCTGGCACTAGTTTGCGCCTCTCTTGGTTTTAGTTTGACAGGTGCCGCCAATGCGCAGGACTGGTCGTATAAGGAAGCGGCTAAACCTTTTGCTGGTACCTCGATCAGGGTGCTGGACGAAATCACGCCGCTGCAGGAGACGATGAAGACGCTGGTGCCGAAATTCATCGAAGAAACGGGCATCCAGGTTGAATACGAATTGCTCAATCACTTTGAAGTGATAAACAAAGGTCAGGCAGACATGTTGTCACGACGTGGCTACTACGATGCCGTCATGCTGCACGGTGTGCAAATGGGGCAGATGTTGGCGGCCAATGTGATTGAACCGATTGATACTTATGTCGCGAATCCCGCCCTATTCAATCCAGCTTTGAATCTTGATGATTTGATTCAGCTGCCGTTTGAGTCGCTCGTGAAGTTTCAGGGCAATACCTATGGGTTCCTGAACTGGAACTACAACATGATTTACTGGGCGCGCAACGACTTGCTCACCCATCCCGATGAAATGGCTGCGTTTGAGGCCAAGTATGGCTACCCGCTCGCGCCGGCCAAGACAACTCAGGAGTTCCTTGATATTGGCGAGTTCTTCACACGCAAAGCAGGTGAAAAGCTGGCAGGCGAAGCATTAAAGACTGATTTTTATGGCGTTTTGCATGAAGGGATTACCGGGGGGGCCACCTTGGTGTCAGTCTGGGAAAACATGCTGAAAAACTTCGGGGGTGGTCTGTTCGATGCTAATGGTGCGCCTGCATTTGATTCGCCCGAGAATATTGCAGCGCTCAGTTTCTGGGCAAAGATGTGGGCTTTTTCACCGCCAGGTCAGGCAGAGTATTCGCTGGTTGATGTGCCGACTGTGATGGGCAATGGCATTGCGGCCCAGGCCATTGCTTATAGTGATTTCGTCCTTGGCGTGGACAAACCAGGCTCTTCTCCGCTGGCAGGCAAGTTCACCTATGCCGGCATCCCAACCAATCCGGACTTCAGTGGGCCACGCAGTGCCGGTTCTGAGCCGTCAGGCATCGTCATCAATAAAGCCTCCAAGAATAAGGAGGCTACCTATCTCTTCATGCAATGGATGATCGAGGAGTCAACCCAGAAGATGCTGATTGAGGCAGGTAAGGGAGGCGTACCCATTCGCCGGTCAAGTTTTGCGCTACCCGAACTCGGCGGAGCCAAATCGGATTTCTATGCGGCGATGAAAAATACCCTCGAAGTTGCGGTGGCTAAGCCAAAGGTGCCGAAGATGTTTGAGATCTACGATGCACTCGGACCCATTGTGCAAGAGGTTGGCCTGGGGCGGATGACACCCGAAGAGGCTGCAAAGGATGGTCAGGCCAAGATGCTCAAAATTTGCGAGAAATGCACCCTATGAGTGTTCGCGCGGGCGCAATTGAGCCTCCGATCATGGAACCTTCATTCAAGAAGCGTTTCAGTGATTCGGCGCTTTATCCGTATGCCTTGATTGCGCCCGCTTTGGCGGTGCTTGTATTGGTCAGCCTTATCCCGTTCTGTTATGCGGTCTATCTCAGTTTTCATAGCGTCGAATATGGTCAGGTGGGTGATTTCAATGGCCTGGCTAACTACACCAAGCTGCTGGACAACGATCGCTTCTGGAACAGTCTTTGGGTTGCAACGGTCTTCGTGGCCATTGCAGTGCCGTTGCAATTTCTACTCGGCCTGGGTGGTGCGCTGATATTGAATCAGCGTGTCTGGGGGCGTAGCATTTGGCTGCCGTTGCTCTTTATTCCAAGCATGATGGCCCCGATTGTGGTTGGCCTGCTTTGGAAGATCATGTTGGCAGGCTCTTGGGGGTTGCTCTCTTTTAATGTTATTGAGCGCTATGGTCTGCTTGAGGGAACTTCGGTGTTTGCGTCCCCGGACTATGCGCTTATTGCATTGGCGCTGGTTGATGTCTGGCAATGGACTCCCTTCATGATGCTGGCCTTTTTTGCCGGCCGTCAGGCCTTGCCGCTTAGTCCCTACCGCGCCGCTGCGGTTGACGGTGCCAATGCTTTTCAAACCTTCTTTCGTCTGACGCTGCCCATGATGATGCCGCTATTTGTGGTGATTGGGCTACTGCGTTTCATTGATGCATTCAAGGTGTTCGATTCGGTTTTTATTCTCACCGCCGGCGGGCCGGGCGTGACGACAGAATCTCCGAGTATGTTGGCCTACAAGATGACTTTTGAACAATGGCGCATAGGAGAGTCAGCCGCCCTGGCAGTACTCGTTTGGTTAGTGTTTTTTGTGCTCTGCAACCTCTTCTATCAATTCGCAAAGCGAAAGCTCAACGCATTCTGAGTGCATCAAGAAGGCCACCTTTATATGCCCACAAACCTCGAAAGTGCAGCGTTGGATTCGCTTTCAGATACAAGCGCAACCGTGAAGCAGCCCGGAAACTCTTATTCGGTTGCGTGGACCTTGCTTGCCGCTGGACTCGCGCTGTTCCTGCTGTTTCCAGTGATATGGCTTGCGTTAATGGCGTTTAAGCCGGATGACGTCATGTTTGCCAGACCAACTCAATGGACATTCACGCCCACGCTCGACCATTTCTCTTATGTTATCGAGTCAGGTTTTCTGCAGTATCTGTGGACATCCGTTGTATTGGCGGTTGTGAGTACGATCCTTGTGGTCTTGATTGGCACGCCTGCTGCCTATGCATTTGCCCGCTTTGAATTGCGCGCCAGAGACGATTTGTTTCTCTTTATTTTGGCCACCCGCATGGCGCCGCCCATTTGCCTGGTCATTCCGTTCTATCTGATCTTCTCGCAGATCGAGCTGCTCGATACCTTTGCCGGCCTCACGCTGGCTTATCTCACATTCAATTTGTCTTTCTATATCTGGGTGCTCAGGAGTTTTTGCCGTGACTTGCCGGTGGAGTTGGAAGAGGCCGCGATGCTGGAAGGCTATACAAGATTCGGTGTTTTTCTAAGGGTCGCCTTGCCTTTGCTCAAATCTGGCATCGTTTCGACCGCCATGCTGTGCGCAATCTTTGCGTGGAATGAATTCTTGTTCGCGTTCATGTTGGGTGGGCAAAGCGTTAAGACCCTCCCGGTGGCTATTCCGTTGCTGATTACCGCGCAAGGGGTCAAATGGGGCGAGATGGCTCTTGTGGGAATGGCTGCGCTGGTGCCTGTGTTGATTGCGGTGGTTTTGCTGCAAAAACAAATTGTGCGTGGTTTGACGATGGGCGCGGTCAAAGGCTGAGGCATGGAAAGGATGAGTAATTAGTAGATCGGAAAGTGGGGAGAAACTAAATGGCACATCACTATTTGGCTGCGACGGCGGACTCTGTTCAATGGGGCTACTGGGATGCCTCTCGTAAGGCGCAAATTCAGATCGATTCCGGCGATACCATCACGCTTGACACCCTCTCTGGTGAACCTGAGGACTTGCCAGAGAATGCATCACTGTTGCTGCCCGAGCATCGTGAGGTGCTTGCGAACTCGCCGCGTGGCAGCGGCCCGCACTTGTTGACGGGTCCGGTCTGGGTCAATGGTGCGCAGCCAGGCGATGTTTTGCAAGTCAGGGTGCTTGATGTACAACTGCGCCAGGACTGGGGTTGGAACATTGTCGAGCCTTTGCTTGGCACGCTCCCCGAGGATTTCCCGGTTCAGCGCCGGCTGCATATTCCGCTGGACAGGCAGGCCCGAACAGCACAGTTGCCCTGGGGGCTGTCGTTGCCACTCGACCCGTTTTTCGGCAACTTTGGCGTAGCGCCGCCAAGTCAGTATGGGCGGATTACCTCCATCATTCCACGCGAGCACGGCGGCAATATGGACAATCGCGCGCTCACGCAGGGTGCAACGGTTTACTTTCCCATTTTCAATGAAGGCGCACTGTTCTCCGCCGGAGACGGGCACGCGGTACAGGGGGATGGTGAAGTCTGTTTGACGGCAATCGAGACCAGCCTGACCGGTACTTTTGAATTGACCGTTCGCAAAGACCTAGATCTTGCCTTTCCGCGAGCGGAAACGGAGACGCACTATATCTCGATGGGCATGAATGAAGACCTGGATGACGCAGCGCGCCAGGCGTTGCGCCACATGATTGCGTGGATCACAGAATTGTCCGGCTTGCCGGCTATCGATGCCTATACTTTGTGTAGCATCGCCGCCGACCTGCGTGTGACACAGATGGTTGATATCAATAAAGGCGTGCATTGCATGCTGCCTAAAACTGCCGTTTTGACGAGCTAATCCTGAGTCATGAGGTAGCCAGGATGATGACTCAACGATTTAACGCTCCGCTCCGGGCGTGTTACGACTTCATTATCTGTGGCGGAGGCACGGCCGGATGCGTGATCGCGCGTCGGTTAGCAGAGCATGCTGACGTCACAGTGTTGCTGATCGAAGCAGGCGGCAGTGATCAGGTTGAAGCCGTGATGGATACGACTCAATGGATGTCCAACATTGGCAGTGAGCGTGACTGGGGGTATCGAGCTGAGCCGAGTGATTCGCTGAACGGCCGCACACCCGTCTTGCCAATGGGTAAGGTGCTGGGAGGCGGCTCGAGTATCAATGGTTCTATCTGGGCGCGCGGCCATCGCCATGACTATGATGGCTGGGCCCAGGCAGTCGATGATAATCAGTGGAACTACCACTCGGCCTTAGCGGTGTTTCGGCAGATTGAGGACTGGCATGGCCCGCAGGACACACATCGGCGGGGGCAGGGGGGCTTGTTATCGGTACGGCCTCCAACCAATCCCGTTCCATTGGTCGACGCCTTATTGCAGGCCGCTACCCGTCTGGGGGTGCCAGCGGTTAACGATATTAATGCCGCCGCCATGGAAGGTGATGCAGCCTGCGGCCTGGCGAATATCCTGGTGCAAGACGGCAATCGTCGAGTGTCGATGGCCGCCTCCTACCTGCATCCCGTGCTCGGCGCGTCGAACCTAGATGTGCTGCTTTGTGCCGAGGTTACCGGCCTGACTTTTTCTGGCAAGCGGGTGACGGGCGTTGAGTTGGTCCAGCTAGGCAAACAAAAGTCAGTTTCTGCAAGCCAAGAGGTGATCGTATCGCTTGGTGCCATCAACACCCCGCGCTTACTCATGACCAGCGGCATTGGTCCGGAATCATCATTGCGTGAACATAACATTCAGCTCCGCCAGTCACTGCCAGGGGTTGGCCAAAATTTTCATGATCATATTTTGCTCGCCGGGTGCTGCTGGGAGTATCTGACACCAGAAGCGCCTCGCAACAATGCAGCTGAGTTTGTGTTTTTTTCCAAGAGCAGAGCTGATCTGCCGGCCCCTGACTTGATGCCAGTGCTAGAAGAAACGCCGTTTGCTAGCGAAGTGATTGCGCAGCAATTTGATGTGCCGATAGGTGCTTCATCAGCATGGACACTGGCGCCTGGTCTTGCCCAACCTAAAAGCCGCGGCCAGATAAGTCTTGCGAGCGCTGACCCCAGGGCGCCAGCGATTGTCGAGGCCAACTTTATGCAAGATCCGGAAGATATGCGCGCAATGCTGACTTGCGTTGAACTATGTCGGGATATCGGTAACTCACCGGAGTGTGCGCCTTATCGAAAACGCGAGGTGTTTCCCGGGTCACTCAACCGGTCGGAGATGACAAACTTTATTCGTAATGCCGCTGGCACCTACTTCCACCAGTGCGGCACCGCCAAGATGGGTCGAGATGAGATGGCGGTTGTCGATGCGCAGTTGCGAGTCTACGGATTGGAAGGCTTGCGGGTGGCAGACGCTTCAATCATGCCGACGATTGCAACCGGCAACACCATGGCCCCCACAGTCTTTATCGCCGAGCGTGCTGCTACGCTGATTTCGCAGGCACATGGCTTGAGTCGCAGATCGTGACAGACAGCCGAGTTGCCAGTATTGGCATATAAATTGCGTTCACCTTAGTTCTTCGAACTGCTACTGGAGGCGGGGTATGAAAGGGTTGCTGACTGCATTGTTTTTGGGCGCTTTGTCGATGCTGCAATGGGCAAACGCGCAGGAGCCGATAAAAATTGGTGCGCCCCTCGCCTTAACGGGTGGCCTGGCTGATGAAGGCAAAAAACAGCAGGCGGGTTACAAGGTCTGGCTCGAGAGAATTAATGCAGCAGGTGGCATCGCGCTCAAAGGTGGAGAGAAAAGACCCGTTGAGCTTGTTTACTACGACTACCAGACCGATGCCAAGCGAGCCCAGCAACTGGCGGAGCGACTCATCACCGTTGATAAAGTTCAGGTGATGGCCGCACCCTTTGGGTCTGGTCATACCAAAGTGGTGGCGAGCGTTGCGGAGCGATACGGCATACCGATTGTGGCGGTTGCCTCATCTGAGCCGGTTCACGATCAAGGCTATAAGACGCTGTTTGGCACCCTGGCCCCTTCCATTGGTTTAATCGACGCACTCATCAAGCAGATTCAAGACAAGCAGCCAGAGATCAAGAAAATCGCGGTGCTTGGTCGTGATGATGTGTTCCCCAAAGTGATGGCGAGCATGATGGCCAAGCAAGCAGAAAGTGCTGGACTTGAATTGGTCTACAACGAGTTGTACCCAGTTGGCACGCTTGATCACGCATCAGCTCTGACGCAGCTTAAGGCCGCCAAGCCCGATTGGATTTACGTGACGGGCTATACGAAAGACCTGATTCTTGTTCGTAAACAGATGGCAGATCTGCGGGTTAACGCAGCGGCGGTCACGATGATTACAGGGCCTGCTTACAAAGAGTTCGTCGATGGACTCGGTCCACTGGCAGAGAACGTTACCTCCGCTACCTGGTGGCATCCAACGCAAACCTATCAGTCTAAGGATGTCTTTGGCAGCACTCGGGCCTTTGCAGAGGCGGTGCAAAACAGTTCGGGTCAAGAGCCCGATTATGTTCACGCCTCGTCGGCCGCCGCAATGGTCGTGATTCAGAATGCGATTGAAAATAGCGTGTCATTGACACCTGACGCTCTCCGAGAGGCCATTGCTGCGACGGATATCACGACCTTCTACGGTCCGGTCAAGTTTCGCTCGGACGGCATGAACGAGAACCGTCGTCTGCCCATCATTCAGATCCAAGGCGGCAAGCCAGTTGTGCTTTACCCGGCTGATATGGCCCAGAGCACTCTGCTGCCCGTCACACCATTGGAATGAAGACGCGGGTTGCCACGATATGCCGAAGATACTCACCCCTACGCAACTCAGTCAGTTCGAACGTGATGGCTATGCCTTTCCTTTTACGGCATTGCAACAAGAACAGGCGATCGACTACCGGCAACGCATTGAGGCTTATGAGCAATCGGTTGGGCATGATGCAAACCATACCCTAAAGATCAAAGGCCATCTGGCGTTTCCGTGGCTAATGGAGATTGCCACTCACCCGGCTGTTCTTGATGCAGTTGAAGATGTGATGGGGCCGGATATTCTGCTTTTCGGTTCTTCCATATTCGCCAAAGATGCGCAGGACCCGCGCTTTGTTTCGTGGCATCAGGACTCTGCCTACTTCGGATTAACGCCGCACAAGGAGGTCACTGCGTGGGTAGCGTTGACTGAAGCTTCCTCGGCCCATGGTTGTCTGCGGGTGGCGCCGGGCTCCCATCTGGGCCCTGCATTAAAGCATGTTGAAACCTTTGAAGCCGACAACATGCTGGCAAAGGGCCAAACGCTCACTGAGATTAGTGAAAGTCAGGCGGTTGAAATGCCGTTATCAATCGGACAGTTTTCGCTACATCATGAGCAGACTGCCCATAGCTCGTTACCTAATCGCACCAATGAACGCCGCATTGGTTTTGCGTTTTTCTATATACCGCCAGATGTTCGGTCAGTAAGCGGGCGTGGCAGGGCCACGCTTGTGCGCGGCAAGGACAAATTTGGTAATTGGGATCCTGATGATTTACCGCGCTTCGATCTCGACCCGCTATCAATGCAGCAATTGTCGTCGGTGTGGGGGACCTACAAAGACGGTGAGACTATTCAGGCGTCAGAAATTAAATCGTCTCAGGCAAACGGATAAGGTCCGTCAACCGGTCCGATATTCGAGACATGTGTCAGCAGCCCGGCATCTGGCTGCCAATGGTGTAACAGGCAGCCTCTCGGGCCAAAAATCGATTGAGGTTTGGCGGCTCCATTGAGCTGTAGAGAAATCTCAGTCGCCGTGCTGGGGCAGGAGCAGACTACGGTGCCCGCCCAGCGTTTGATCATGGTCCTGTGCAAATGTCCGCAAACAACTCGCTCCACGTGAGTGTGCCGTTCAAGCACAGCCGCCAGGCGCTCTGACTCAAGCAAGCGATAGCCGTCCATATAGGGAATGCCGCTTAAAAAGGGCGGGTGGTGCAGCATCACGATTGTCGGTTTGGTGCTATCGAACGTTAGCGCCGCATCAAGCCACTCAAGACTCGCGGCGTCCAGCAGGCCATGATGCTTTCCCGGCACATTGGTGTCCAGGCCAATCAGCCGGAGGGGGTAGTCATCAATGCAATAGTTCAGGGGGCCAGTGCGCGGTAGATAGGGGAGATGTTTAAATGCCGCTCTGAATGCCTCACGCTCATCATGATTGCCGGGAATCACAAAGCTTGGCGTGCTCAACTCACTCAGTAGTTCGCCAAGCATGGCGTATTCCTCGGGGTGACCTAATTCAACCAGATCGCCAGTGATCAGGACAATATCCGGTTGCCGGTCTAGGCTGCTGAGGTGCTTGATCGCTTCGATCAGTAGGGCGTTGGAATCAACCACCTCCTGATAGAGCTCGCCCCTGGGCCTAACGTGAAGATCAGACAGTTGCGCAATTAAAAAATCTGTATCGCTTGACGCTTGCATCTCATTGCCTTCTTGCCTTGCATGTGCCTAGTTTCAATCTATTCGTTCAATACAGTACCAGCGAACGGGGTTGCAAAGCCGCAAGCAGGAGAAAATTCTGATCTTTCGACTTTGCGATCTATTGATCCAATTCATTGTGGCCACTATGATGATTTGAGAGAGAGAATGGACAGACCTAATGTCAAAACAACCCGATCGACCCCCCACGTTTGATGCGCAATTCGTCCTGACTAAAGGCGGACGTTTTGAGCGCCTGCGGCGTGATGTGCGCGTCTTGAAGTTCCTGGGGATGACTTTCCTTCTGTGGGCAACAAAGGGCAGGCGGGTGCGCCGGGCTTACCAGCAGGCGAAGGCGTCAGGTCAGCCATTCGTGCTGGAGCGCGACGTCCTACCGATTTTGCAGGGCAAGCGCCGATGAAACCGCACTCTCCGCCGCCACCTGAGGCAGTTGCGGTCTATGCTGAGCCGCCGCGCTCTGGCAATGACGTCAATGGTTTGGGTGTCTCTGCCTTTTTCAAACCGCAGCATGTGTTTCATAGCAACCCTGGCTACTATGGGGTGCATGACTGGTTTCTGATGAATGCGTTTTTTCGGCTGATGGCGTCATGGCGGGCCATCCCTCAGAGCCTGCTCATTCGCTGGCATACCCGTAATTGCGACGGCCCCGTTGCTGCCGAGCAGCAGTCAGTTGATGACCCCGTCGCGATGACTGATCTCATCAAGGCGATCGCAAAAGATGAAGGGGCTGCCATCGTTGGCATCGCCCGGGTGACGGATGCGGCGTACTACGAACACACAAATCTGGACTATCCCACTGCTATTTGCTTTGGCATGCCTATGGACAGAGGCGAGATGGCTGCAGTGCCGCAGGACAGGGCCGCAGTCGAGGTATTGCGTGTCTACAAAGAGTTGGCGATCACGGGCAATCAGATCGCGGCGCGTATTCGGCAAATGGGGTGGCGGGCCAAGAGCTTTGCCGACTCCAACTCAACCGATATTTTGCAGATTCCACTCGCTATTGATGCTGGCCTTGGCGAGCTTGGTAAGCATGGCTCGTTAATCTGCCCTGACTATGGTTCAAATATCCGTCTTGCCGCCGTGCTCACTGATCTTCCCCTTGTGCCTGATAAACCTGTCGATATTGGCGTTCAGGATCTCTGTATCAGTTGCAAGCGCTGCACGATCGACTGTCCGCCCAATGCCATCAGCGACGAGACGCAGATGGTTCGCGGCACCAGAAAATGGTATGTCGACTTTGACAAGTGCACGCCCTACTTTTCGATTACTGGCGGATGTGCCATTTGCATTCAGGTTTGCCCATTTAGCGAAGACGGCAGGGCGCCGAAGTTGTCAGATCAATTACTGAGACGACGCGCCCGTAAGCTAACTGAGAAAACGCCGGCGGTGACGTGACCCGGCGACGTTTCGCGATGCCGCACATAAGGTAGAGCGCTATGTGCGGTGATCGCTTAACGACCTCATAGTGTGCCGGTCAAGCCGCCTTCGCATCGTATTGCGCGCCTTCGATCATGACCGAAGAGAGAGTCTGGTAAGTGACCGTCCAGGCTTCGGCCACGTCCGCGGTATAAGCATCACCAAGACCCTGCGAAAGCGTCCATAGAAAACATTCACCGACTTTGTCATAGTCGGAAGCGTGAACGCCATAGCCTTTATGGGCTAAGCCCGCTTGATGTAACGGCGCAATCAGCTTCTCGATGTGATCAAGAGACATCACTGCCTGATTGAGCATTGTCATGAGTTTCTCACCCTGACCCTTCATGTCGCTCTTGAAGTATGGCCGAACTTCTGGGTATTGCTCGAACAGCCGTCCATAGAACATATCTGCAGCTGCATCCTTAATCGGTAGTACCTGAGCCCAGGTGTCTTTAACGATTTGTTTCTGTTCTGGTGTCATTTCTTTTCCTCTGCTTGATTGAGTGTCCGTAAGGCAAGCGCGATCATGTAGTCCACGGCTGCTTGTACGTCTTCGTCACTTAACGCTGGATTGCCACCGCGGGGTGGCATGTGGGTGTCTTCTGGTCCGAAGAATCCGTTTATGGCGTGTTCATGTAAAACGGCTCTCGGTTTCTTCAGGCGTTCGCGCCATGCATCTGGCTCGTCAGGGTTCGGAGAACCTGCTATCCCATAGGCATGACAACTTTCACAAGTGCCTAGCCAGACATCTCTGCCGTGCACAGTCGTGCCAGTCAGAACCGGATACCTGGATTCGGCCTGCAGAGCGGGCAGGCCAAGCCCGCCCAGCACTGCCAGCAAGGTCACCATGCGGATCGGTTGGTTGGTGAAGCCTTTCACGGCATGGCCTGGTTAGTTTTCAACTGGGATTCGAATGACAACACCTCCCATGACATCGCCAATCTTGAAATCAGCGCGTGGGGTGTCTTTATGATCGTTGTGGCAAGTGGCACAAACGGGTGCAACTGCAACGTCAGCATAGACTGCGGTGAAGTAGTTTTTGCCGCCCAGTGTCTCGGTGGTGTAGTAGTTCTTCCCCTTGTTGTCGGCAACAAATTTCAAGCCGGCTTTTTCAGCTTCTGTCTTGGGTGCATTTTGCTTATTGATCGGCCAAAGAGACTGTAAGGAGTAGCTGAAGTTCACGTCAGGGTTTTTCTTAGCTCGCTTAGCAACCATTTCAGCTCCGAAGCGGAACATCTGTGCCGGTAGTACAAGTGCTTTGTCGTCCTCAAAATGCTCTGATGCTTTAATGACTTTCTCTTTGGCAGCCAACCGGTTGACAATTCGACGTGTGTAGACTGCTCGGTCGGAGTCCATCACCATATGCAAGGCATCTGCCATTGCTTTGGGCGAGATCAACGCCTCGCTACCAATATCGTCAGCAGATACCGGTACGGATACCGCGACGAGTGCGGTGATGGCGGTGGTTGAGAGAAAAGCTCGGGGTCGAGTACTAAATTTGCTCATGTGACGGTCCTCCGTTGTTGAGCCAGGGTGGTAAGGGGTAGTGGCTAAGGGCCAAGGATCTGTGTTGCTATTTCCGTTCAGCGCGCTCGCGCTCATGCCGTTCCTGTTCTTGACGGGCCAGGTCCACGCTTTGAACATGAACCGTGGGGCGTCCTTGAAAGTTGCGTTCAATCAGTTCTCGGTCGGCCATCGCATCGATCGCAAACGGCAGACCATGACAAGCCAGGCAGGCCGGTCTGATCATCTTGCTATTGGGAGAAAGCGTTGCGCTTTGGTTGTGATCAACCATCTTGCGTGACACGTAGTCATCGACATCGAAGTCGATACGTGGCATGTGGCAGGTGGCACAACTAACCCCTGACCCGACCGCGCCGTCTCCACCAATTTCCGCCAACCAAAGCTGGTAGTGAGACGATTTTTTGTAAGCCAGCGAATGATCGTCTGTGTGACAAGACAGGCAACTTTCAACCGCTGCCTGTTCGACATCAAACTGATGGGCGCCGTGACAGCTCGAACATGTCAATTCTTGATGGGCGACATCTGGACTCATGCTTAGCTGGGCCTGAGCTGGTGTCATTGGAGAAAGGCCAGCGGCAAGACGCATCCCGTGCTTGCCCAAACCAAAGCGCTGAACCTCGACACCATGGCAAGACGCACATCCATCTGTTCCGGGCTTGTCTATCCATGCAGTGGGTTGCCCCGATTCGTCAGCTGCCTGGTGACAAGCGCTGCAATTCACCCCAGCCTGAGCATGCGAAGACTGATGCCAGTCCTCCGTTATGGCATTGGCAGCAGCAACGGATAAGGGCATGTCGGCTGCCGCTTTATCCAGGGTCTCAAGGGGATAAAGATCTCGAGGATATTCAAGTAGCTGATCAATAATTGACGCAAATTCCCGTTCAGGAACCCGGCCGTCCTGATTAATCGGTAGCGCGTCCATATGCTTGATCAGAAAATCAGTGTAGAGCGCGCGGTTGTTATGGAAGTTGTGACAACCGGCATCCTTGCACGTCATAAAACTCATGTCTTTATGCGAAGGACGGTTCTCACCAACATCGGAATGGCAGTGGTAGCAAACATCGAGTGGCTGAGTAAGCCCGTCTTTGATCGTGATCTCGGGTTTATGTTCTGTGTGACAGCTAACGCACTGCGTCACATTGACTTTCAACAGTAGATCGGCGTTTCTTGGATCTTCGAATTTAGCGACAGGATGTGAGTCGAATGGTTTGACTCTCACGTCGCCATGACATGACTCGCACGATGCTTGCAAGACTTCTCCGCCGCCCAGAGAATCGGTATGACAACTCTCGCAAGACTGCGCCAGTTGGTGATGCCCGGCACTCAAGGGCCCTGGCATAAAGACGGTTTTGTCGGTTGCAGAGAACATGGCGTGTGCGAAGTAAGTCACCAGGATGCTGCTCAGCAATAGCCACAGGACCCACAACAACCTGTTTGATGAAGCAATGTTCATCGCTTGGGAATCTTTCGGAGCGTGGGCCATATCACATCAGTACCAATAGGTCTTAAAGATGTGCCAGGCCAGTAGCACCGGGACTGGCCAGAACAGCATGATGTGTAGAAAAACTGACTGGCGTCGCAATCTGACCGTCTTCCCAGCGGGTAGTCGATGTGAGAGTCCTATGAGCAGGCTCGAGATAGCACCAATCAGCAACAGGCTCATGAAGCTGAGCATCAATAAGAAGTTCAGCCCATGCCCCATCCTGAATCCGGTATGCGCAACCAGTAGCGTGATGACCAGCGTCCCCAGCGTGATGTGTGCAATTCGCCAGTAATCGAAGCGCACCATTTCACGAAATCGCGGCTGGCGTTTCCGGAAAGAAATCAGCAAACTCATGACCGCCAATGCCAGGACCGAATACCCTGTCCATTGCTTGACCGTAGTGCTACGCCACAGAATGTCCCAGTGGAGTCCCGTGGCTTGAGCGAACCACGAATCAAGCTGAACCGACGAGGCATATTCCATCTTGGGACCAAGCAGAAACAGCAACACCAAGACCAGTCCGGCCATACCGAAAACAACGAGCGCGGGCGTGCCGGTAGCAGGCTCAATTTTGTTGGGCTCACCCAGCAGATCTGCCACAAGCGGCTTACATGATCCGCAGACCGTGCTTGCATTCGTGCAGCGTGAGACCGCGTCAACTGTTCGCGCGCCTTGCTCGATCGCTTTGGACACCGCATCGCGTGTGACCCCATTGCATTGGCACACGATGGCTGTCGCAGGCCAGTTTGCGACCTGATTGCCTTCGTCCTCGGGCCAGAGTCGGCCGGTATGCACAAATCGGACGACTTGCCACGGGTAGATTCTTTGATCATTGCCGATATGAGTCTGTAAACGAACAGTTTCCGTCCAGTCGCCCAGGCTGATCGCACCGATGAGTCTGTTTCGATGCACTAAGATCTTGCGGTAGATGCCGGCGCTACGATTAAAGTATCGATAGCTTGCTCCCGCGAACGGGCTCGCTGTGATGCCCATCGGCCCCATGCTGAATACCTGGGTGCCAACGACCTTAAGGCGGCATGCCGCAATCGAGCCTTGATATGTCCCCGGTTGACCGACGATGGCATTAGCCGCGACTGTCGCTTGTTCAAAGCCTGGGGCCACTAATCCGTAGACTTCACCCTCGTGCTCCGCACATTCGCCCACAGCATAAATCGCTGGGTCGCTCGTTCGCATAGAGCTGTCGACTTTGATGCCGCGGCCAAATGACAGACCTGCCGCGCGCGCGAGTTGTATATTGGGACGGATGCCAGTCGAGACCAATACGGTATCGCACTTAATGATCCTGCCCGAACGCAAGCGCACGCCGGCGGCACGTTCCTGGCCCAGTATTTCACGTATGCCGTCGCCGATCGAAACGGTCAGGCCAAGGGACTCAAGTTGTTCCTGGAGTCGGTCCGAGGCGTCGTTGTCCAGTTGATTCGCAAGCAATCGATCGGCATGCTCGATGATCGTGACTTCGGTGTTGCCCGCTTGCATACCGCGCGCTGCTTCAAGGCCAAGCAAGCCGCCGCCTATCACGACGGTTCGATGCGTTCGCGCCTGACGGGCATACAGCCGTTGCGCATCGTCGAGGTTGCGCAGTGTGTAAACGCCTGAGAGGTTCATGCCCGGGATATCGGGCACATGCGGATAAGACCCAGTCGCCAGAATCAGGTTTTCATAGTGCTGTTCGTGACCGTGATGGTCGGTGATGACACGACGCGCTGGGTCAATCGCACTGACTCGATATCCTAGCCGTTGGTCTATGCGGGCTTTAGGCAAGTCAGCAGAAATATCCGTCAGATCGGAAAGCGACACTTCGCCCGCTAGCCACGAGGACAGCCTGACTCGGTTATACGGCTCGTGCGCTTCCTCTCCGTAAATAATGAGTTCAGCATCAGAATCGCGCGCGATTAACTCCCGAGCGAAGCGCATGCCTACAGGACCATTGCCGACAACAACAATGGGTTTGGCAAATCGAGGTCTTCGTTTTTTATCAGAGAAGGGTTGGCTTGGTACCTGACCAAGCTTGCTTCTCGCAATCACAACCGACAATATCTATTCCCCACCCGGATGAGCTGTCGCAAAATTTTTTAGTTTGCTAGCACCGTCGAACTGAAACCGTTCAACAAGTTTTCTCTAACACCTGCGCAGCACACCTAAGCGAGCAGCAAGCTAACAAGCGTTATGCAAATCGCATGCCATCGGAAAAGCGTACTTTTTGTGGGGGAAATCGCGTGCTCATGGTGCGCTTGCATCACGACGAATCGTTAGGAGCACTTTTTGTAGGCAAGAGCACCATTTCATCCGCGTGCTAATGCACCAACGTTGTCAGTTCATCTGCTGAAACGGCAGACCTGGCAAGACACAGCAGAGACTTCAGCGGTGATTAGAAAAGGCACTGCCGGGCGCTAGTCGCCTGACGATCGGAGCCATTAGTTTGGGCGTGAGATAGATTGGTATCTGACTCACCGCAAAGTACAGCCACGTGACTTCGGGCACCGCGCCACCGGTCGCCGCCAGCATCAGGCCGGCGTTTCTTTGGGTAGCCATAAGGGCCAATGCAACGCCAGATTGTTGACCTGCTCGCTTGAAAACCCAATAGGTGAGCGCAAAGAGCAGGAAGAACATGGCGAATGTCGTAGCAATCAAACCCAGGATGAGGACAGGCGCCTGGAGGAACTTAATGCCAACGTCGCCCAAGACTGCAGAGACGAACACAAATAGGAAAACAATATTGACGCCGTCAAGATGGTCGGTATACCGAGCGAGCTTGATCGGACCTGCCAAGTGTCGAATGAGCAAACCGATCAGCGCAGACCCTGCCACGATTGCAAACAGCTTGATGCCCAGATCGAGCGCTGTTATCGATACGGTCACGCCCGTCAGTGCTGCAAAGATGGGGGCAGTCAGCGGGATGGCCGCTGTACTTAGAATGAGTGTGGCAAGCGTTAGTGAGGCGTCCAGCCCCAGCAACATGGCAATCGCTGGGGCGGCCATCATCGGTGACGCGGCTGCTTGTAAAACCAGTGCGGTGTACAGGCCCGGACTCATCGAATGAACACCGACAAGCCAACAAATGCTCGTGATTAGCGCCGGCACAATGAGCATCGTCCAAAGCGCAGCCTTAATGATCAGGGCAGGCTGCCTGATATGTTGGCCAAAGGTCGCGATATCCAATCGCATAAATGCCACTGACAACAGCCCGATGATCGCTTCGGTCAGATAAGGCCTCAGAATGGCGCCAAGTGGCGGCGTCAGGACTGCAATGACAAGCAGGGAGGCCATCGCATTGCCGCGTTGCCGCCCAATCCAGGCGAGTGGGTTCATCTGCGCATGTTAGGCCAGGCGCAGATTAGGCGTTTAGCTCAGCAATGCCCTCTCAAAAAGGGTGGGGTCGGTTCGA
>JBGCFG010000094.1:0-3160 GCA_045106815.1 Burkholderiaceae bacterium
ATTTCGAGAAATCAGCTCCCGATCTTCCGATGCAATCTCTTTGAGTGTTTCGAATGAATCCAACCAATGAAGACTGTCGAGACTCATACCCCCTCCCTATACAAGTAAGCCGCACAGTTAAATTCACCCCGAAGCGATACAGACACTAATGTGACTAAGTCACATAACTCAACGGAATGCTGTGTGCGAATGACCGATAGGGTACGACGAACGATTCAGGCCATACCAAGGAGCGCGACTGATTGACCTGCCTTGACATTGAGATTGGGAAACAAGCGTTGCTTCCCAATCCGGTACAAAGCCTTACTTTTTCTTGGACGCTTCCCAGAACGCCGTCGCTTTCTTGACCGTGCCTTCCGGGTCGCTCATATACATGGTTTTTGCTTCTGCATTACCGAAACAGTATGTCTTGTCGCCCTTCTTAGCATTGATTGAGCAATCGGTATCGATCTGCTGCTTCAATGACAGGCCGGTGACGCACTTATTGTCGAATTCCCCTTTGGCGGCAAACGCCGAGGTCGAACTCAGCAATGCCACTGCGATGAGCGTTGCACGAATCATTCTTATCTCCCTTTTTTTGATTTGGATGACGGCCTGGAAAATCTCCAGACGCCTGGTCATTCAATCATCATCGCCAGGGCAAAGTCAGTGACTAAGTCACTTCAGTTTCAATGTCTTACACACCTTAGGACCGTTGCCGGAAAGCCCTCAGTCGACCAGGCTTTTCGTGATCAGCAAAGCAATAAGCTTTCTATAGAAAACCAAAGCGAACCCGGTCACCCAATTCCCATTCCTGCTCAGGCTGATTCGTTTAGCTGATAGGTAGCTGTTGGTGTCAGAAGCAGGCATTCATAGAGCATCCGTTTCGATGCGGAGCTTGGTGTCTAAGTGCCAGGAGTGGACGGTTACAGTCGCTAGTGTTTAGGCAATCTGGCCTGACTAGATGTTCTCCCAACCAATCTCACACGGAAACGCGAGAGTATTGCCTCTCGGTCACGGGCAACCCAGCGCAATACGATTGAAACCTCAATGCATCACGAAGAGGGACTCGAGCCTCCGTCGCCTGGCCCAGGATTCGAGCCTGCATTGTCTGGAACAGGAATCAAGCTTCCATCAACAGTAATGATCACTGGCTGTGTTGTAGCTTCTTCCTGCAAAAAACCCTGGTCAAACGGGCTCGAGAGTCCTTTCGTGCTGCGCCATGCCTGCTTCCCCTCGGGGACTAGCTCACGAGTAACGTCGATACCGCTCACCCCAAAAGCGATTCGATCCCCTCTTCCTGCTGCGTCTCGCTCTACGACCATCGGCGGATAGGTCGGTTCGGGGATGGGCTTGAACTGATAGTAGACCTTGCCATCACAGGCGATGCCGACAACACCTCGCGAGATCCAGCAAATCGGCTCCTGCGTGGACACCTTGACGGCAGTCGGCACCACAGTGGCATCTCTTAGGCCAGACGGGTCGGTGACATTCAGCCAGTAAACCTCTCGCCCGGCGGTTAGTGCCAAAGCCTCCCGGGCATCACTGGTAAAGACGAGTTGCGTGACCGGGTTGGGTAACTGGTCAACCAGATTCGGCCCTGGACTTGCCTCCCAACGTCGGGTTTGGGTATTGAAGTAGGACGCATCTAGCTCAAAAATCAAGCGGGCCAATCCGCCTGACTCCGTAATCGCCCAAAAGTTGTTTGGGAAGGTGCCGGTAATAAACCGGGATTTGATGCCTAACGCGACGAGCTCATGCCATCCCTGCGGTGCAAATGAAATGAATGACGAGTCCGTATAGAGGAAGATTCGGCCGTCGGTCGTGCGTACAGTACCGTCACCGATCATTGAAGCGATGCTTGCGCCGGGGATATCGAATGCGATTACCGGATTAGCTCTGCAATCCCTGGCATTGATGGCGGGAAGTGCGGAATACAAGGTCTTGCCATCGCCACCGATCGCTGAAAACAAGTGCTTCTCTCGAACGTTTGAAAACGTCGTAGTGTTGCGCACACACTCGGGTATAAGCACGCGGCTATTTCCCTGCTCCGACCAATCGATCGTGAACAAGCCGTCACTCCGATGATTGACCTCGACCGTAAATTCGAAGCCTTGAATGGCACGGTTGTAGATGCTCTGAGAAAGTATCAGATCGGGGGCGGCAAGTGATGCAACGCCGGCCGTCTGCGCTGCGTCGGTGACATTGCGGGTCTGAAGCGTCCAGAACGATTCGGGTGTGTATCCAGTCGATTCAATAGGCGCCACCGACTGGCCGCTGGTCGTTAGGTCGATGACACCATCGCTCAGGTCGTCGGCCAGTTGGGCGGCAATTGTTTCGGCTGGGCGTGGATTGTCGCCCAGGTTTGCTGCCGCCGTACTGGCTAGAGCGGCGAGTGCCGCACCATAGCGGCCATTTTGATCATCGGTCAATGCATTAGAGTTTGCGCGCGCACGTTCCTCGTTCAGGATCACGGGCAAGCGCCGAAGATCATCCAGGCGATAATCACCCGGCAGTTGGTCATTGATAGCAAGCAGAATCTGATCGTGGGCTTGTTCAATTGCGCTGGTGTCTTTCCAGGCCTGCTTGATGCTGACCTTTTCCTGTCGGGCGATCGCAACTCCATTTGCCGGTGGCCCTACATCATTAGCGGTCTCAGCGTTTTTTTCCGCCCGTCGCACCATCGCTTCGGTAAAGGCAGTGATGCCGGCATTGCGGTCAAAAGAAGTGATGACGCTGCGTAGCTGCAACCCTCCAAAGGGCACTTCCCGGTTAAGCGCCTCATCAAAATACGTCGCGTTTGAGCCAGGCGCAGCGCTTAGCGTCAACATGGCCGGTGCCGGCCGATCGCAGGGCACGACAGTGACCATCCCTTTATCGCTGTCGATCAGCGTTGGGCCTAACTTAGAACCATCAGCAAACTCAACCGTGATTTCGGCATTGGTGAACTGACCGAGAGAGCCGCCAGCGCCGATCCCGACAGCCCCGTCTCCAGCGCCGCCAATACCTTCACCGCCTTCGCCTTCGTTGCCGCGAACCACCCGGATCGGCTGGTCAGAGAAATCACCTGAAAAGCCAGAGAGGATGCCAGGGCGGCAATCTTTGGTGCTATCAGAGCCGACATTGTCGGTACCGCCACCACCACATGCTGCCGCGAGCAGCGTCATCAACGGAAAGGCCA
>JBGCFG010000095.1:0-69347 GCA_045106815.1 Burkholderiaceae bacterium
AGTGACGGCGACTCGCGAACATCATCAGTTCCCGGTTTGAATGCAATACCAAGCACTGCCACTTGCTTACCCTGCACCGAGGGATGATGCCGCTCGATCAGCTCAACCAGACGGTTCGGTTGATCTGCATTGATATCGATCACTGAGCGCAATAGTTGCATCGAGGAGTTCTTGCGCTCACCGTATTCGATCAGCGCCTTAACATCTTTGGGAAAACAGCTACCGCCGAACCCGCAGCCGGCTTCAACGTAGGTTGTCATAGAAGGGGTCACGCGAGAACCATCGCCCATGATGGGTGAGAAGCGCTTATCTAGGCAAACACCCTTGAGCACTTCGACGACATCCACATTACCAACCTGAGTGCAGAGATTACCGATTTCGTTGGAGAAGGAGATCAGCGTGGCTAGTAGCGAATTGGCGGCGTACTTAATCATCTCGGCCGTGCGCGGTGAGGTCCGCACCTTATCCGTGTCGGGGAAGCATGCATACAACTCGCCCAGTGTGTCGCGAGTACGATCATCAATGCCGCCTAGCACTATGCGGTCGGGCTCCATGAAGTCGGCAATGGCTTCGCCTTCTTTTAAGAACTCGGGGTTCATGCCTACGCCAAAGTCCTTACCCGCCTTTTTGCCCGAGTGTTTCTCCAGCAATGGCAACACAACATCTTCCGTCGTCCCGGGCACAACCGTGCTTTTGACAATCACGACGTGGTAGCCATCTTTCTTGGCCATCGCCCGGCCAATCTGCTCGGAAACCTGTCGAATGTAGGTCAGATCGATCTGCTCACCATCAAAAGGCGTACCGACCGCAATCATGGAGAGATCGCTGTTGATAACCGCGTCTTCCAGATCAGTCGTTGCGCGTAATTTGCCAGCGCTCACCAGACGTTTGAGCATAGGCTCAAGGTCAAGCTCGTAAATGGGTGGGTCACCAGCGTTAATGCGCGCGACCTTGTCAGGCAACACATCAATGCAAACGACATCATGTTCCTTGTCCGCCAAGCAGACACCAGAGACCAATCCTACATAGCCTGTTCCTACAATCGAAACTCTCATTACGCTTCCACCGTTTCTTGGTTTTCCTTGTACCAAACCATCGATCGACGCAATCCGTCAGCGACGCTCACGCTCGGGTTGTAACCCAGCTCGGCTCTTGCCTTTTCAATAATGGGGCAGCGCCGGTTTGGGTTGTCTACCAGATAGTCTTTCTCTTCGCTGACCTTACGAACCAACTGGCCTTTGTAATCAAACAATTCCTGCGCATTGGCAATGACGTGATCGGCCAGCTCTTTCATTGAAATTTCCGGCTTCTCGATGCCAATGTTGTAGGCCTCACCGTCGCGACCTTTGAACAGAATCTTGTAGTAGCCAACAATTGCGTCTGCGATATAGCAGAACGTGCGGGTCGGCGAACCATCGGACAGCATCACAATATCGCGATCAGCCAGTACATCACGAACGAAGTCGGGCAACACGCGCGCATCGGTGAGCTTAAGCCCTGGTCCGTAGTTATTGAACGGACGTGCAATCCGAACCGGCACGCCATGCTGCTGCGCAAAGTTCACGCACAGTGTTTCGCCATAACGCTTTGATTCATCGTAGCAAGCCCGAGGGCCGGTGCAGGAAACATTTCCCCGATAAGTTTCCGGGGTCGGGATGTGCTCGGGCTGTGGGTCGCCGTAGATCTCACTCGTCGAGTAAAACAAGATGCCGGACATTGGCGTGCCGGCTTGCTTCTGCGCGACAGCATAGTCGAGCACATTACGCAGACCATTGACGTTTGCATCCATCGTCTCAATTGGCCATTTGCGATAGTACTTAGGCGATGCGATCGAAGCAGCATGCACGATGTAGTCCACATGCCCCAGGTCGGCTGGCAGAGGATCAGTCACATCGTGCTTGCCCATCGTCAGATTCGGGCTGCCTTCCAGTGCAGTCAGCCACTCAGGCATACCGCGAATGAAGTTGTCATAGACGATCAGATCCGCCTTATCGGCGTCAGACTGAGACTTGTTGAAGTGCAGAACCGCCTGAACTAGGTAGTAACCCAAGAAACCGGCACCACCAATAATCATGATTCGTTTGCCGCGCAGGTTGCTGAACTCTTCTGTTAGCCCTGCACAGATATAGTCCAGATCCTGAGTAATGACATCCTGGGCGGTGTTTGCTGTGTTCATAGCGATCCGAGATTGATAGTGTTGATAGAGATAGGAACGACCAGCAAAGCAGGTCCCTGCCTGACAGTGCCTTGATTCGGCCAATTTCCGAACCTATGCCCGACGAACGGCCCGAATTCGGGTTAAACCGGGGTGTATCCAATGACCTGCGCCGAAGTCACTGGGCGCCGCCAATCACACCGCCACCAAAGCGACAAAGACGCTACAGCCCGCCAATCTGGCAATTGGTCGACCGGGAGCCGTCGCGCTAGCGAACGAGTCTGTCAGCTAGACCGGTCAAGCTGCCCCAAAGAAAAGTTCGTCTTGCTCAGCCCGCAGCTTGACGCACAAATTGTCCGGCAATTCCACATCGTCATAGGTAATGAACGCATCTTTTGCCACGGGGCGTTTAAGTGTTGCTCCTTCCGCGATACCAATCGGCAGCAACCTCTCAGCAATCGTGGTGTCTGCGTTCTCACACATCCCATAGCAGGTGTAACCACCCAGCATGTCCAGGGTATCGCCAGCCTTCAAGTCAATCTTGGCGGCGGTCACAACATCAACGACGGGCTTCCCGGCAGGCGCAATCACGACATCTCGATGCAGTACAGCCCGAGCGGCCGACAGTGGTACCTCAAACACGGTCAGATGATACGGAACGTAGAAGCTGTAGAGCGGCCCTTTCCCCAGTTTGCCGTAGTCAAGATAGATTTCCTGCTCTTTGTTCTGGACTTCTGCAAAAACGTAAACCCCGGGGCTTGGCAGCGCACCAACGACATAATCCACAATGCCGCCGTGCGATCGCACCATATCGATGTCATACATCGAGGTCATTTCGTCAACATGGCCCTTGAACTCCCAGCCAATCATGCCGCGCTGAGACACCTTCATGCCGGTCGCATTGCCAACAATTGCCTGCTCGAACGAGATTTTCGTGCCATCGGCAAAGCTCGTCACCATTGTGGGCGTCTGACCCCACTGTTTGGCAAATGAAGCCTGGGTTGTCGGATTACGGTAACGGTCCTGCAGCCCTTTGATATTGCCGCACACCAACGGCCGCAAGCCCATTTTCTCAACGAAACGCAGAAGATTAATCTGGACGCCGGGCTGGTCACCATCGCAGCCGGTGTAGATCACGCCGGCTTTGTCGGCACGGGTCTTCAGCAATGGCCCGACAGTGCCGTCAAGCTCCGCATTCATCAGGACAATATCTTTGCCGCAATCAATCGCATGGGTCGTAATCTGAGCACCGAACTCAACAGCGCCGGTTGATTCAATCAACACATCAATACTGGCGGCCTCGCACAAAAGCCGGGCATCGCCCGTCACGCACGGCTTACCTGAGGCAATGGCATCTTCCAGGGCACCAAGCGTGGCCGCTTCGACAACATCTGTCACGCCGGCATACGCATAAGTGTTGACCGCATTAGCCACCGTGCGATTTGAAATCGCCGCTAGCGTCATGCCAGGCAGGAAGTTGCAAAGTTGGTTGGCTATGCCGCGGGCCATGAAGCCAGCGCCAATAAGGCCGACGCGGATTGGACGGCCTTCAGCAGCACGCGCCTGAAGCGCAGTGTCGACAATAATCATTAATTTGTCCGCGTTTGAGCGGTTGTTGCATCAGTAAACCCGAGTCTAATCGACACCGTGCGGCGGCGGTTGATCTAGTTGCGATTCAAAGACAGAGACGGCCTTTAGCAGAGGACAAACGGTAGTCAATCCGCTGAGCCTCGCGCCCTGGTCATCGACGACAGCGCGACGACAGCGACGAAAATCGGCCTTCATGGCACGCCGAAATGCTGAAAGGTCGATTTGACTGGATAATCCGCATGTCGAAATCTTCGCCGTGCTGCATACTTCCGACCACAATGAGTATTCACGACAAAAATGACAAACGCTCAGGATTGCTCGCGGCTGTTGATCTAGGTTCCAACAGCTTTCGCCTCCTGATCGGCCGGATTGAGAGCAGCTCGCTGGGAGAGCAGATTCGCCCGCTCGATACCCTGAAGGAACCCGTTCGCCTGGCGGCCGGGCTCGCCCCTGATGGTTATCTGGATGTAGCGGCGCGCCAGCGCGGCATGGCTGCGCTTGCAAAATTTGGTGAACGGCTGGCCACGTTCGCCCCGGAGACCGTGCGAGCTGTCGCGACCAACGCGCTACGTGTGGCGTCCAATGCCAATGCGTTTCTGGTGCCAGCTCAGACGGCACTCGGCTTTCCGATCGAAATCATCTCCGGGCGCGAAGAAGCGCGAATGATCTACCTGGGCGCTTCTCACTCGCTGCCCAAAGACGAGTTGGATCGGTTGGTGCTCGATATCGGCGGCGGCTCGACTGAATTGATCATTGGCCGAGACCACCAGGCCAAGTTTGTTGAGTCTGCGCCCATTGGTTGCGTTTCTCTCTCGCGGCAGTTCTTCCCTGACGGCAAAGTCAGCGGCAAAGCGTTGGAAAAGGCGCGGGTCGCCGCGCGCGATGCGCTGGCGCCCTATGCTGAAGCGTATAGGGCGCATGGCTGGTCTTATGCTGCCGGCAGTTCGGGCACGGCCAAGTCACTGGCCCAAATCAGTGAAACCAACTTTGGCGTCGGTCGCATCACGCGCGACACCATGGACAAGATAGCTGAGATCCTGGCGCGCGAAGGTAACGCAAACACGAGCAAGATTTCTGGCCTGCGCGCAGATCGCAGACCCGTCTTACCAGGCGGGCTCGCGCTGATGATGGCAGTCTTTGATGAGTTCGACATTGACGAAATGCGCTATTGCGATGGCGCGTTGCGCGAGGGCGCCCTATACGATCTGTTAGGGCGTAGTGCCGGCCATGACATGCGGCGCATCACGGTCAGTCAGATGGCGCAACGCTATGGCATTGACCACAGCCATGCAGATCGATTGCAGGAGACCTCACTGGCCCTGTTTGACCAGGTCGCAGATGCCGTTGATGAGGATGGCCTTGAGCCAGGCGAGCGACGCCAAACCCTTGCCTGGGGATGCCGGCTGGCTGAAATCGGGCTGGCCATCTCCCATGATGCATTTCACAAGCACTCATCCTATGTCCTGTCCAATGCTGACATGCAGGGATTTTCCAAACCCGAGCAGCGACTGCTCGCGATGTTGGCCCTCGGACAAACAGGTGGCCTGCGCAAGATGCGATCCATCGTGCGCAATCGCACCGAGTGGCTGATGGTGCTGTGCCTGCGCCTGGCTGCCGTAATGCATCGTCGCCGGGATGCCCAATCGCGGCCAATGCCCAAGCTCTCGATTCATAAGGGTAAAGTCGTTATTGAGCTGCCCTCGGTCTGGGCCAAGGCGCATCCACTAACCGATGGCACGCTGGCTGCAGAGGTTCAAACCTGGGCAGATATCGACGCGTTTAACTCAATTGAGTATCGGGCAGTCTGATCAGTTGAGGCTAAAAGACAGGTCCGGTACGAGTTCTCGGGCATTGTCCTGCTGCTGCACGCAAAACACGCTGCTCTTTTGAATGACTAGCAGGCCAGAATCTGGCGTGTCCACCAGACTCTGAATCAGGTCGCCCACCGACGGCAGATGCCCCACCAACACAACCGGTACAGCGCGGTTAGGCCAAAGCTCGGCGAGATCAGGCAGCAGTTGATGCACTGAGCGATCTGGCGCCAGATTTTGAAGCACTTCTGGCTGGCCCAATTGGCAGGCTGTCTGCCAGGCGCGGGGCGCCGGGCTGGACAAAAGCCGGAACTCTTCGGGTAGGCGCTGGCGCAACCAGTTCGCCGTTTTAAGTGCATCCCCAATACCGCGCGCGGTTAGCGTCCGTTCGAAGTCTTGTTCACGATCGAGAAAGGGCGGACCGGCATCTGCGTGACGCCAGACAAATAAGTGTCGGCCGTCAACTGTCACTTGGATGCGTCCGCCGCATGCTTTGTGGCCATCAGGTGCTCATACTTGAGCATCAAGGTGGCCGGTGACTCCACCCGCTCCGGGTTCACAGGGATGCACTCTACCGGACAAACCTGCACGCATTGCGGCTCATCAAAGTGGCCAACACATTCTGTACATTTCTCCGGGTCAATCTCGTATATTTCGACCCCCATGTAAATCGCATCATTCGGGCATTCCGGCTCGCAGACGTCGCAATTGATGCACTCATCGGTGATCATCAGCGCCATCGCTTTTCTCCAACTCCGGTTCTCGACCTGGCAGCTTTCATGCCTTACCTGCGCCTTCACGTCTCTCTGCCGCTCGTGCGAGCAACGCCGGCAAGACGGCCGCGGGCACAAATCGCTCCACATCGCCCTTCATGATGGCTATCTCCCTGACCAGGGTGCCTGAGACATGTTGATACTCATCAGATGGCGTGAGAAAAATCGTTTCAAGTGACGGCATCATCTGTCGGTTCATGCCAGCCAATTGCAGTTCATATTCAAAATCTGTCACCGAGCGTACCCCGCGCACCACAACGGTTGCGTGCTGCTCCTGCATGACATGCACCATCAGCCCGGAGAATCGAATCACCGACACATTGCTCAGGTCACCCAACACCTCGCTCGCCATCGAAAGCCTTTCCTCAATGGTGAACATGGGTTTTTTCGAGCGGCTGTCTGCGATGGCAAGCACCACATGATCGAACATAGCTGCTGCCCGCCTCATAAGGTCTTCGTGCCCCCGCGTCAGCGGATCGAAAGTGCCGGGATAGAGCGCGCGCGTCATTGGCCAGGATTTGAGTGGTAAGAGAACAGATGATAATGGACCTGCCCTGCCCGGTCATGGCGGATTCTTTTGAAGCCACCGAGCGCACCGGTACGCCCGGACGATGCTGGCGCCATCGTCTTAATTTCGGTAGCACTTTCATAATAGACAAGCGCCTCATCTAGAAGCACTGTCGGTAAGGCATCGGCCAAGCGCTGAACCCAGTCTTCGCCAAATGGCGGGTCAGCAAACACCACACCAAACTGACCTGATCGCGCACCGAGTTTGGCGAGTTGCCCACAGGCGTCGCCCTTGAATAGCGTCATGTTTTGCGCAATTGATTGAACCGCTGGATCTGTCGCCACTCGGAATTGCTCAATCCGGCTACGAAGTCTGGCTGCGGCCTCGGCATGCCTTTCGACAAACACCACAGACTCAGCGCCTCGCGAAGCAGCCTCCAGCCCTAAGATACCTGTCCCGGCAAACAAATCTAGGCAATGTGCGCCCTCAACTTGTGAGCCTAACCAGTTAAAGAGCGTTTCGCGCACCCTGTCCGGGGTCGGCCGCATCTGCTCGACAGTACCGGCCACCGCAACAGGTGTACGCCGCAAAAGCCCACCGATAATACGGATCTGCCCGCCTTGGCGCTTCATGCTTTGCTGGCGGCTTGGATTCGATGCCACGTGGGCGCGTTCATCCTGTCAACAGGCCCTAGTTCTTGAAGTCGGTTTCACCCACCACGACTGTCAACATCTGATCGGGTTGAATGCGACGTTTGATTGCATCGTTGACCTGATCAAGCGTGACGGCGCGTACTTTGCCCGGCCAGGTCTCAAGGTAATCCAGCGGAAGCCCGTGATAGCCGATCGCACCCAGTAGGCTGAGAATCTTGCTGTTCGAATCAATGCTCAGGGCGAAGCCGCCAGCCAGGTTGCTGGTTGAAGCGTCTAACTCGGCCTGAGTAATCCCATCGGCCGCAAAACGGTTCAACTCATCACGAACCACGCCAAGCGCCTCGCCAGTTTTTTCGCGCCGGGTCTGCAGGGAAATCGAGAATGGCCCTGGTTGCGAACGCAGTGAAAACCCCGAAGACACGCTATAAACCAGGCCTCTTTCTTCGCGCACCTGTTTATATAGTCGCGAGACGAATCCGCCTCCTCCGAGCACATGATTGGCAACAAGCAACGGGAAATAGTCGGGATCTCCCCGGGCAATAAGTGGTGCGCCCACCACGATATGACTTTGGGTCGCCGGGTGCGCAATCAACTTCTCAGTGGGTGTGGGCGCGACCACATCAGGCAAGGTGTTACCCGCCTGCCCCATGGGCAGCTCACCAACCAGTTGCTCGGCTACTGCGGCGGCCTGCTCTCGACTGATGGCGCCAATCATCGCGACAGCGGCTCGGCTCTGAACGAAATGCTGACGATGAAACTGTCGCAAATCATCTGCGCTGATCGCGTTAACCGACTCAATCGTCGTCAGAAGGCCGTAAGGGTGATCGGGGTAACTCAGGTCGACATAGGCTCGCCTCATTTGGACGCCAGGGCGTTTGAGCGCATTGCCTATAGAGAGCACAGCACGCTGTTTCTCACGGGCCAGCACCTGATCATTAAAGCGAGGCCGGACAATCATGTCCGTCACAAGAGATAGCGCACGCGATAGCTCAGGCTCGCTCGTGAGCGAGCGCAACCGAACCGACGCGCTGTCCATTGAAGACCAGGATGAACGCTGTGCGCCCAACATCGCGAACGCATCGGCGATGCCCTGCTCATCAAGATCACCCGCACCCGCATCCAACAGCGAGGCTGTCAGATCAGCCAAACCCGACTTGTCTGCCGAGTCGAGGCGATCGCCAGCATCGAAGCGCACCTCAACGTCGAGCATCGGGATGCCGTCAGCCTGCACAAACAAGACATTGACCCCGCTACTCGTTTGCCATTGCTGAATCGGCAAAACAGCTAGCGCAGAAGTCGACACCAGCGCCAGGCATAGGGTTAGCAAAGACCGATAAAGCAATGCGCTCAGGGATCGACCAGGCATGAATACCAAAGACAAGAGATAGCGCTCGTTCAATGTTTTAGCCTTATTGAAGGGTCAACCTGGCGACGGGGTTTCTGATCCAGGGGTTGAGGATCGAGTGTCACAACGGTCAATTGGTCATCCCCAAAATACCGGGCTGCCACAGCCTTGACCTGCTCAGCGTTCACGTCTCGAATCTTTTCAAGCAACCTGTCAGTATCTCGATGCGACAAACCAACCATCTCGAGCAAGCCAACTTCCATCACCTGGCCGAACAGCGAATCGCGCCCGAACACTCGGCTCGCCACATACTGGGCCTTAATGCGTTGCAACTCCGTTTCTTTAACGCCGTCGTTCGCAATGCGCGTTATTTCGCCGCGCAGCACCTTCTCCAGATCGGTGATACTGCCACCGTCAAGGGGCGTACCGCTCAAGGTAAACAAGGCAGGCCCTCGCCCGAGCAACCCGTATCCGGCGTCTGCGTCATTGGCCAGTTGCTTACCGCGCACGATCTCGCGGGTCAAACGTCCGGTATCGCCCGAGCCAAGCACGGCCGCGAGCATTTCAAGCGCATACGCATCACTTGGGTCATCCAGGTTTTCGATCCGTGGCACCTTGAAAGCCATCACGACATAGGGTGACTGGGCTGGCGCTTTCACGACCGCTCGGCGAATCCCTTTTTGTTCCGGCTCGGTTTGCGCACGCCTTTCGGGCAGTGCGCGTTTGGGAATTGAACCGTAATGCTTTTGTGCCATTTCGAATACGGCATCAGGCTCAACATCACCGGCGACGATCAAAACAGCATTATTCGGGGCGTACCAGTCTTTGTACCAGTCAAGCGCGTCTTTTGGAGTTAGGTTCTCGATATCATTCATCCAACCGATGATCGGTGCGCGGTATGGAGAAGCAGAGAAAGCCATAGCCATCATTTGCTCACCAACCTGCCCAAAAGGGCTGTCTTCAATTCGGGAGCGACGCTCTTCCATGACGACAGCCAGTTCTTTCTCGAACGGTCCAAGCGCCATCTGAAGGTTCGTCATGCGATCAGCCTCGAGCATCATCATTTCGTCGAGGTCTTCGGGGGGCACCTGCTGAAAATAGGCGGTGTAGTCACGGCTAGTAAACGCATTTTCCCGGCCGCCCCGCTCGGCCACTCGGCGCGAGAACTCACCATCACCGAAACGTCTTGTTCCCTTAAACATCATATGTTCCAGGACATGGGCGATGCCTGTGCGGCCATTAACCTCATCGATCGAACCCGTTCGGTACCAAATCATCTGCACGGCCGTAGGCGCTCGATGGTCTTCTTTGACGACGACTTTCAGCCCGTTGTCGAGTACCCGTTCGCTTACCTGGGCATTCGCCGCGCTCCATGCGACAGCGCCCATCGTCATCAGGACGCAGCCAGCCAGACGTCGCCAGGGTGTGCGAGATCGAGATCGCAATTTCGGCCAGGCAGCCGTGCTGAAACAAGAACGATCTGATTGCAGGCAGGCGGCCAACCCAGCGCGCCCGGCGTAAACGGTTAGTTGCGAATCTCCCATAGAATCAGTCTAGCAGGCAGAGATTGAAACCCTGCCAGATACACCTAAAGCCCGGCGCGAATATGTACGTCTGCCCGCCCCTCTAATCGAGCGAACACACCCGAATGTTTGGATTTCTTAGACGCAAGAAAGGTGCCCCTAAGGCCCCGCCGGAACCAACTCATCCCGTGGCCGATGCCGAGGTGCCTGTTGAGTTACCGACCGAGAAGCCAGTGGCGCTTGAAAACGCCAAGGCGTTTAAAGACGACCCAATCGATGAGGCGCTGCTAGAGCAAATGGCGCTGGAAGCGACACCGGTCGAGGAAGAACTCCTGCCGCCAGCGCCTCCCGCCCAGGCGCGTCCGCCCCAACCAGCAGACCGTAGCGGCTGGATGAATCGCCTCAAATCAGGGCTCGGCCGCACCCGCACCGGTTTGTCTGGCATTTTCACTGAAGCCACGATCGACGATGATCTCTACGATGACCTCGAGACAGCCCTGCTCAGTTGTGATGCGGGCATTCACGTCAGTGACTTCTTGCTCGCCCAGCTCCGCGAGACAGTCAAAGCGAACAACCTACGGTCAGGCGAGCAAGTACGGGAAGCGCTGCGCGATGCCATGACTGAGTTGCTGCTACCGCTAGAGGCCCCGCTGGATATTGATCGCGCTGAGCCACTGGTGGTGATGATGGCTGGCGTGAATGGCGCGGGCAAAACCACCTCCATTGGGAAACTCGCGAACCACTTGCAGCGCGAAGGCAAGAGCATTTTGCTCGCCGCCGGCGACACCTTTCGTGCGGCGGCGCGAGAGCAGTTGCAGGAATGGGGCAAGCGCAACAACGTGCAAGTCATCAGCCAGGAAAGTGGCGACCCAGCCGCTGTGTCATTCGACGCGGTTCAGGCTGGCCGTGCCAGGGGTAGTGGCGTTGTGATGATTGATACCGCTGGTCGTCTGCCTACCCAAACCAACCTGATGCAGGAGTTATCCAAAATTCACCGAGTGCTCGGCAAAGCAATGGCAGGCGCACCCCATGAGGTGCTACTGGTTCTGGATGGCAACACCGGTCAAAACATGCTCGCCCAGGCTCAGGCATTTGACGACGCCGTTAATCTGACCGGTCTGATCGTCACCAAGCTTGACGGCACGGCCAAGGGAGGCGCACTGGCCGCGCTGGCTTATGCCCGCCGTGACAAGCCGATACCGGTGTACTTCATTGGTGTTGGCGAAGCCATTGAAGACCTACAAGCCTTTTCAGCCAGCGAATTCGCCACGGCCTTGCTTGGGGACTGATTGGACTCCTAGGCCAAACGAGGATCATTCGCCTCAGGCTGGGCCATCGGCGCTGCATCAGCGAACGCTGGCAGCTTCTGACAGTTTTCGTCAATGCGTGCCAAGACCGGGTACTGCGTCATATCGACCTTGAATCGCAGCGCATTAAATATCTGCGGCACGAGACAAAGATCAACGAGTCCAGGGGTGTCACCGAGCGCAAACAGACGCTCTGGACCGGCGGACAGTTCGCGCTCCAAAGCCCCCAAACCTTCATGACACCAGTGGCGATACCACTCGTCAATCGCTGCCTGCTCTTGCCCCATAGTTGTTTTGAGATACTTCAGGATTCGCAAATTGTTAACCGGATGGATATCGCAGGCGATTGCCTGCGCCAGGCTGCGAGCGCGCGCCCTTTCGGCGGGCGCCTCGGGTAAGAGTGGAGTACCAGGCTTGGTTTCGTCCAAGTATTCAATGATCGCTAGCGATTGACTCAAGGTGACATCGCCATCAACCAGCGCTGGTACAAGGGCCTGCGGGTTGGTCTTTTTGTAGGCCTCCTGTGCCTGCTCGCCGCTTGGCAACCAGACAACCGTCGGCTCGTACGGAAGGCCCTTTAGGTTCAAGGCGATGCGAACCCGATAGGCAGCAGAACTTCGAAAGTAGGTGTAGAGCTGCAGCATAAATAGATTTCCTGTGCTTTTTCTTAAGTACGCCACCTTCACGGCTGCGGCTCGGCGCAAGCGATGCGCACCGGCGCTGCCAGTGTAGCGACTTGGCCACTGTGCGCCGCTGGCATCGCCTGAGTCACCTATTGCAGCCTCAGCTCAGTCATGGCTCGAGAGGCAAACGCTATTGCATCATGTTGACAATATCCAACAACTATGATAGTATATCTCTATTGAAAGTGAATTTTCATTCTTCAAAATGATCATTAATCTGTTTTTTCGGAATATAAATAAGTTTTAATCCTGTTTATTCGATCAGTTAATTGACGGAAAATGAAATCACTGCTGGGAAAGGCCCTTCATTTGGAGCGCTCACCGCTTGTCAGGAGATTCCTGTCACTGTGACCCAGTCTTTAGCACTCTCAAGTCGCGAGTGCTAAAATTATCACTGGACTTGATCCAAGGAGTACAGAATGACCGCACTGACCAACACCGCTTTCCTTCCGGTTGCCGGGTCGGCCAATGCAATGGCGCTACCCGCTGTCGGCAACATCGAAGCCTATATTTCTGCCGCTCATCGCGTGCCGATGCTCACGCCTGAGCGTGAGCAGGCGCTTGCACGCCGGCTGCGCGATCACGATGATCTTGACGCCGCCCGCGAGATGGTGATGTCTCATCTGCGCCTGGTGGTCTCTATTTCCCGCCAGTATCTGGGCTATGGCCTGCCGCATGCTGACCTCATTCAAGAGGGCAGCATCGGCCTGATGAAGGCCGTTAAGCGATTCGATCCGGACCGAGGCGTTCGCCTTGTTTCGTTTGCCATGCACTGGATTAAAGCCGAGATCCATGAATTTGTGCTGCGTAACTGGCGACTTGTCAAAGTGGCCACGACCAAGGCTCAACGCAAGTTGTTCTTCAATTTGCGTTCAATGAAGACTTCACCCGGCACCTTGTCCCCCGACGAAGTAGAGACGATCGCGCAAGACCTGAACGTCAAGACGTCTGATGTCATCGAGATGGAAACTCGACTCGGCGGGCAAGACGTTGCGCTTGATAAGCCAGCCGATGACGAGGAAGGTGGATATTCGCCTATCTCGTACCTGGTTGCGCCAGAGGCCCAACCCGATGTTGCGCTCGAGGCGCGCGAGCATGATCAACTTCAATCTGAGGGCATCAAAGAAGCGCTGATGTCGCTGGATGACCGCTCCAGACGCATCGTGCAATCACGTTGGCTGCGCGACGAAGACGACGGCGGTAGCGTCACGCTTCAAGAGCTTGCCAATGAGTACGGCGTATCGGCCGAGCGTATTCGTCAGATTGAAGCGAAGGCTCTTAAAACCATGCGTGAGGCGCTGGTTCAGTACCAGTAAATCTGCTAATCAGACAAACCCGCGGTAACCGCCGCGGTCAGGAGCTTTCTTCCCTTGTCCCGTTCCTGGCCGGCCGTTGTCGCGCTCCTTTTAAATGCCTTCATTTTCGGTCTGGCCTGGTGGCCATTCCGCGAACTTGATAGTCGTGGCCTGCATAGTCTGTGGGCCACGGCTTTTTCGTATGCGCTCATCGTGTTGGCACTGCTTGCGTTCAAACCGCAGTCGATTCGGGATGTTCTCACCAACCCGCGGTTATTGCTCCTATTTGTAGCCTCCGGGCTCACAAACTCAGCGTTTAACTGGGGCGTTCTGGTTGGCGATGTCATACGAGTCGTCCTGCTGTTTTATCTCATGCCAGTGTGGGCCATATTGCTGGGTCGCTGGATTCTGGGCGAAGCTATTACGACGGGAGCAGTCGCCAGAATTTTTCTGGCGATAGCCGGTGCTTGTCTGGTGTTGTGGGAGCCGGGCATGGGAGCACCCGTACCGCAAAGCCTGGGCGACTGGCTCGGCTTAGTCGGTGGCTTCTGGTTTGCCGTGACCAACGTGACGCTCAAACATCAGGCCGGTACCCGGACGGAGTCGCGCATGCTGGCGATGTTTGCGGGCGGTACGTTTATTCCAGCATCGCTCGCGTTTGGGCTGATGTCGATGGGGCTGATCAGCGCACCCGGTGAAGTGTCAAACTGGCTACCGGGCTTGTTGGGCTTTGCGGTCGTTATGATCGTCGCAAATTTGTGTCTGCAATACGGCACTGGCCGACTGCCCGCGAACGTAACCGCCGTCATTATGCTCAGCGAGGTGGTATTTGCCGCGGTGTCAGCCGCGTTATTGGGTTCGGGTATCGTCACAACCCAGACAGCGCTCGGTGGCATGCTGATTGTGTTGGCAGCCTTGGCCGCCACCTTTTCTACCCGTCGCCCATCCGTTCAAGCAGGTTGATTCGCTACTGCACGGGTCAGAGCAGTTGCTTGATGTCCGAGGTGATGGCCTCAGTCATCGCGTTATGGCGCACCATGAGCCTAACCTGCCCTTTCTTGTCAAACACATAGCTGGCGGCGGTATGGTCCATGGTGTAGCTGCCTTCGGTGCGCCCAGGAACCTTTGCAAAAAACACTTTGAACTCGCTGGCCGCCGCTTTGATTTCATCGACTGTGCCGTGCAAGCCGACGAAACTCGGGTCAAATGCTGGCACATAGTTTGAAAGCACTTCAGCGGTATCACGCTCCGGGTCTACTGTAATGAACACAACTTGCATGCGCTCCTGCTCTTCGGGACTCAGGGACTCACGCACGGCTTTCATTTGGGCTAGTGTCGTCGGGCAAATATCGGGACAAAAGGTAAAGCCAAAAAACACAACCAGAACCTTGCCTGCAAAGTCGGAGAGTTGTCGGGAATTTCCCTCGTGGTCCGTTAGCTTGAAGTCGCGCGCGAACGAAGCACCTGTTATGTCGGTTGAGTTGAAACTGAGCTCGCTGCTTTTGCAGCCGGTAAGCGCAGCGCATAGCGCCGCAACAGAACCAAGCACCAAGCGACGGTTCGAAGAAGGTAAAACCATGATCTGCCTCTAAAGGTAGGCGCTGAAATCGATAAAACTCTAGCCTGGACTATTCATGAGTGGTCGGCTTATCGCGCCGTGCCCTGCGTTCACAGGCGTATTGGCGAACGAGCGCAATACTGGTGTGTATTGTCGAGTGAGCCAAAGCGCCTGTGGGCGCAGGGAACAAGTGAGAAGTTGGCCAGTTCACGAATAGTGCGGGCTAGGGGCTAGATACTGACGTAATGGTCAATCAGCATGGCGCCAAACAAGGCGCAAAGGTAGAGGATGGAATAACTGAAGGTTTTGCGAGCGAGCGCATCTGAGTAGTCCACCCAAAGCCGCCACGCATAGTAGAGAAACACGCCGCCAAGTGCCAAAGCACTGACGAGGTAGAACCATCCGCTCATTTGCAAGACAAACGGCAAAACCGTTGTTGCCACCAGCATCACGGTGTAGAGCAATATGCTTAAGCGTGTGTATCTGGAGCCATGAGTCACGGGCAACATTGGCAAGCCAGTGCGCCGATAATCTTCCACCCGATACAGGGCGAGCGCCCAGAAGTGCGGCGGCGTCCAGACAAAGATAATCAGAAACAAAATCATCGCCTGAATCGGTACATCATTGGCCACCGCTGCCCAGCCCAGTACGGGAGGCATAGCGCCTGAGGCGCCGCCGATCACGATGTTCTGCGGTGTGGCCGGCTTGAGCAGTACCGTATAAATCACGGCGTAGCCAATGAAGGTGGCCAGCGTGAGCCACATCGTGAGTTCATTGACCTGCGCATAGAGCAAGGATGCGCCAGCGCCGCCCAGCAAACCCGCAAAGATGATGGATCCGGCGGTGCTGACCTCACCCCGTGCCAATGGGCGAGCACGGGTTCGCGCCATCTTGGCATCAAGGCGCCGCTCGATTAAGCAGTTGAAAGCAAAGCCGGCGCCTGCGAGGAGTGCGATGCCCAGATTGCCGAAAATCAAAATTGACCAAGGCACTGGCTCAGTAGAGGCCAGCAACATACCAATGAGGGAACAGAAAACCGCCAGCATCACAATGCGAGGCTTGGTGAGTTCGTAGTATTGATGGACGGTATGCCGCCAGCCAGTTGGGTCGATTCCGATTGTTTGCATGTGTTTGTTTGGACCCGTGATTCTTTAAAAGCCAACCATTGGACGGCTGCGTGGACTCAATTGCCAGCAGTGCGTCAACATCGAGGCCGGCAGCGAAATCCAGCCCATGGTATTGCGATTGATCTGCGACTGGCGGGGGCGCCTGGTGGGTACTGCCCTGGCTCGTCGTCTTAAAGACGCCGGCCATGCTTCATCCCCGACTCATCTACCCTGTGCTGGCTTTCGACCAGACTCTGAATTTTAGCATCACCAGAACCATCAGGAGCACAGCAGCGCCCCCATTGTGAGCAATCGCCAGCCACAGAGGCAGGCTGTAAACAACATTGGAAATGCCGAGCAGAATCTGGACGACGAGTGCTCCGAGCAGACCAATGCTGAGGCCTCGTAAGCCAGGACGCACCCAGGTAAGCGCTATGAGCCAAAGTAAAGCAGCGGTCGCGATGATTGCCCCGATCCGATGGCTAAAGTGGATGGCGGTCAGCGCCTGGAACGGAATTGGCTCTCCGTCAGGTGTTTGCCCCAACGGCCGAATCAGGTGGAACGCATGGGTAAAGTCTGCATCGGGGAGCCATTTACCCTGGCAGGTAGGAAAGTCCGTGCAAGCCAAAGCTGCATAGTTTGTGCTTGTCCACCCACCCAATGAAATCTGCATCACCAGTGCAACCAGGCTGACTAGCAAGGCAAATTTCAGGCGGCCAGCCCCCCGATTTACCGGAATGTGTTGCCGCTGCCCTGCCTGCGGCGGCATGAGCGCACTACCGGCCTCCTGGCCAGTAGGACGGATTAAGGCATCTGCCGGTGCAGCCTCAATCGCAGCAGCCATCTGATGTCGAGGGGTTACCGAGGCTGGATCGGACCGAAGGCCTGTACTTTCCGGTGAGTACTCCGAGACCCGTCGCCATAGCCAGACGAGCAACGCAAGTGTCAGCATGCCACCAAGTAGATGACCCGTGACAATAGCCGGCTTGAGTAACAGCGTGACTGTCCACTTTCCGAACAGGCCTTGAAGGATGACCACGCCGACGAGAACCGTGGCAAGCCAGGGGGACCCGGGCAGATCCCGGCGCCACCTCCATCCCAGTACCGCCAGACCGATGATGAGCAAACCCAGGCCCATCGCGATATAGCGGTGGATCATTTCGCGCCAGGCTTTGCCCATAGACACCGGCCCATGTTCCCCGCCCTGCGCAGCGACGGCCTGTGCAATTTCTTCTTTGGCCTGCACCGGGGTGAGCTTGCCATAACAGCCAGGCCAGTCGGGGCACCCCAGGCCAGCATCCGTTAAGCGCACACCAGCGCCCAGCATGATCAATCCCAGCGTAATGAAGACGGTCACCATGGCGAGGTGACGATAGATTGCCAGCCGCCCGACTGCCTGCTCTGCCGCACTTGCCCTGCTTGGTGTGCTTTTGGCCATTGGCTGGTTTGTGATGGGCTCTGCGTTAGCCAATGCGTGAAGCCTTCAAAAGTTTGTTGATATCTTTCTTCATCTTTGACGGATCGGTTTGCGCCGGAAACCTCATCATGAGGTTTCCGAGAGGATCAATCAGGAAAATATGATCCACTGGCTGCTGACCCGTGGCTGGCTGAAAAAGGGACCGGGCCGTTGCGGGCGCGACGCGCGCGGTCACCATACCGGCATGCTGCTTAAGCAGGTCTGCCGCTGGCGACACGTCATCCGTCACCAGCCAGAGCCTTTGAACACGATCACGATGCTTACCAGTCGTCAGACGCACCTGACGCATGTTGTAGAGATTCGTCTGGCATGCTGAATCACAAGCTGCTGGCGCCACTAATACCATCAGCCAGCGCCCGCGCCAGTCGTTGAGGCTGACCGTTTCTCCCGCCGTCACATCGGGCGTTTTCGGTGCCAAGGGCGTATCCAGTCCGAGTCTGGCCTTTTCATCGACCGGCAATGTGTCGGCAAGCGGGCTGGTCTCCAGGCTCCGAGTGTCGACCTGGGGGTTTACCAGATCGCCGTAATTGGTCCGCCCTTCCGGCGGCAGAAAATAGTAAGCCGTATAAGAAGCCACAACGGGTGCTATGCAGACGGCCGCGAGAAGCAGCAGGACCCGCTTATTATTCGCTTTCGGTTTTGGCTTGTTTGCGCCTGGCGTTGCCCTATTGGCTGGCTCGGCGCTCGAGTCCGATGTGGCGACCACCGGCTCTGACTGTTCGACAGACATCGTCAAGACTCGCTTTTGTAGTAGGGCTATTGTAGGCGCAGACGTGCATACTCTGCGGGCATACCCCTGTCGGCCGCACGCCCGCTTTCGGAGCAAAAATTGAAGTGGTTGGTTCTTATTGGTTTCCTTCTGATTATCGCCTCGATGGCCTCGGCGATGGTTTTTCTAGTGCGCGACAAAGGAGGCACACGAAATGTGGCGAGAGCCCTGACGTTTCGGGTCGGCTTCTCGATTCTGTTGTTCGCGATGCTGCTGTTTGCCAACTGGATGGGCTGGATTAGCAGCACGGGTTTGCCTGTTAACCGAACGGGATGAACTGAGCGGGCACCCATAAAAAAACGGCACCCTGGGGCGCCGTTTTTTTGACGTTCGACTGATCAGAAGATGCTTTCTCGCACGAAGATCAGATCATCAGGCTTGATCGCGTCATCCAGGCGTGGCTCAAGAACCTGAACGGTCCGTTCCTGGTAACGACGCTGGACGCGAACGCCCCGGTCCGTCCCGCGCAGAGTCAGGCCACCGCCTTTAGCAATTGCCTGTGCCAGCGTCATGCCACGCTCGAGCGTATACATGCCGGGCCGCTGGACCTGACCATAGACATAAAAGATCGGTGCGCGATTGACATACACAACATCGCCAGCCTGAAGGGCCAGGTCTTTCTTTGTGTCGCCAGTGGCGAACATTTCAACCAGGTCGATATCGATTTTTTGCTGCTTACCATTGCGGCTCGTCACGAGTGTCACGTAGTCGGCGCCAGCCTGAGTCACACCACCTGCCATCGATAACACTTCTGACAAACGCATGCCGGTCGTTTCAAGCGCATAGCGCCCTGGCTTGGCCACATTACCCAACACCGACACCTGCTGGCTGCGGAACTGCAACACATTCAGGGTGACCTGCGGGTTTTGCAGGAAGTTACCCTGCTTTAGGCGCCGTGCGATTAAGCGCTCAGCATCGGTCGGAGACAAGCCGGAAAGCTTGATCACGCCGAGCAACGGGTAGGAAATAACGCCGGACTCTGATACGCGAGCCTCAACGGTCAGATCAGTGTTCTGAAAAACCTGGATACGAACGACATCACCTGCGCCAATCCGATAGTCGACGCGGTCCTGCGCGAAAGCACCAGGCGCAGCGAACAAGACGATCAGAAACGATACAAGCGCCAGCGTCAGTCGCCGCGCAACATGCAACATTGAACCCGATGCTTTGCTAGCACCGTCGGCAGACCTGGCTCCACTAGCGGGAGAACTGTTATGGGTATTGATCATAATTGCAGCATTTCCGTCGATTAATTTTTCACTGGAAAATAATAGCGGCCCCACTGAGCCGGGCTTGTGAACGATGTCGCACAAACCCCGCCGGGACGACAATTGCGAGAACAGAAGCGGAGTTTGTCTTTTATTGTGCCTGCGACTGACACCTGGAACGCATCAAACCCTGGCCAGGTGGACTCCTTACTAGAACGATCTGCTCTAAAAACTCAGGTTGCCGCCAATCGTAAATGAGTTGGCGTCATAACGGTTATTGATGAAATTCGAATCACGCTCCCGCATCAGGAAGCCAACATTAAAGACAATATTGCGGGCGTATTGCCAATCGGCTCTAACACCAATAATCGTGATGTCATCTTCGCGCACCTCGGCCGAGTTGGCCACAAACCCTGGGTCACCGTCGTATTTGAGCTGTGAATAACTCAAATTGAAGTTAAGTGTAATTTTTCCCGTCAAACGAAAACTGGGCCGCAGAGCGATACGATTTGTGTCGACGAAATTGGCAGTCAACACTTCCTGGGAGGCAATATCGCGGATGAGATCGGCCGCCATAAAAAACCGCCCCCCCGGCCTGAATTCATAAGTCAGGCGGGCCGTGGGACCCGAGAAGTCGCGCTCCTGCAAATTATCAAAGCTACGCTTGGTCAGGCCAACTTCGCCGAAAATTCGGGCGTCTTCATTGGGCTTGTACTGGGCCCGCAGCAGAAACTGATCCTGCACGAAGCCGTTGTCGATCGGGGTACCCAGCACACCGCCGCCAGCATCCACGACCTGCCGATTAGGGTATTCACCGTCGGTCCGCCGATACACAAATGCCAACTCGGTACCGGTTCCGGGCGCGTAGCGCGCTCCAGCCTCAATACCCGTGAAGTTTTGATCGGAAGCCTCCTGAGCGGCGGTGGAGTTCGTCAGCGTGGTGTTGTCGATGCCAGTAATCAGGGCCCAGCTTGGCGTCAGCCTCAGGCCGCCCGTAAAGTAGATACGGCGCGTACGCTGCAGGTTTTTCTCAGACTGACGCACCTCCGAGAACGAAGACGCCACCTGGCCAAGGTTTAAACCCAGGGTGCCAAACCAGGGGCGCCCAATGGCCCAGGCCCAGTTGGCGTCAAAGTTGTACCCGATATAGTCAAACTGAGAATAATTAAAGAACTTAACCGGCGTAATCCGACCGCCCACTGTGAAACGCTGCAAACTGACATCGCGGTCAAACTTCACGCCGAACAAAGCATCAACTCGCGTGTCGCTGCGAGCCGTATCGCCAAAAATCCCGACCGGGTTAGCGCCTTCAGGCAACAGAAAAACGTTGTCTTCATACGTCAGGTCGGCACCCGCCTGGAAAGTCAAAACGTCTTCGACCTGTTGCGGCTGACCGAGCCCTTGACCCTGCCCCTGAGCGATAGCGGGCGATTGCGCCGCCAATCCGAAGGCTAGTGCGGCGGCCAACGCGACCGGACTACCTGCCATGGGTGAACCGCCAAAGCGCGCAGGGGTACCCGCGGCTGACCGAAGAATGTATTTTTTGGAAATGGCTCGCGCCTTGCGAGTCGTTTCAGGGAGATGCATAGCCTTCCTTCATTGATATTCGCTCGACGAACGACTGTCGGCCATTGATTGTCGGGAAATCGTACGCGAGCGTCGAATTCGTCACCGTTCAAACATCTTACTCGACCGATAATCACTGCCACGGCGGATAGGCCGCCAAAGAACAGGCATTCTGTCGAACCTGACTCCCCTTGTCTCAGATTAACTACACATGGCCGATATCAGACCGCAGGCGTTGAGCGGATCACGTACCCAAATAAAGACCGGCAATAGCACCCTGCTCGACCTGGCCAAGTCAGTCACTGATCCGGTCATTGCCGTGTTGTGCCTGTTCTTCTCAGCATGGGCCTGGGGTCAGGCTTTCGGCCCTGGTGAAATGGTGTTGGGGCTGATTACGTTCTCGCTGATGTATCCAGGCAGTGTGCCGTTTGCGTATCAGCAGCGAAAATTGCTCAGGCAGCTTGCTTCGCAATGGGGCTTGGTGCTCAGCCTGCTGCTTTTGTTTGGTCTCGTCGTGGATATGCTCCGCCTATTCGATACCAATATGCTCGCGACCTGGGTGGTTCTGACCCCCGCGGTGCAGGCTGCAGTGCACTTCCTAGTACCGGTTGCCCTGCCAAAACTCATCGCCATGCGCGGCGAGAGTACCGCCATCGTGATTGGCGCCAATGATCTGGGCCGGGCGCTCGCGAGATCACTGGCTTCTGACCCTTATTCGCAAACTCGGGTTACCGCCTTTTTTGATGACCGAGAGCTAACCCGGCTGGGCGGGGTAGTCGAGGCGCCGATCAGTGGGCGCATCGACCGAGTCGCTGATTTCGTCCGGTTTAACCATACCGATCAAATCTTTATCGCGTTACCGATGGCCTCCCAGCCGCGCATTCTCAAGCTGCTGGATGAGTTGCGCGACACCACTGCCTCAATCTACTTTGTGCCGGATATCTTCATGTACGACCTAATCCAGGCGCGGGTTGATACGGTGGTGGGCCTGCCCGTGCTGGCCGTTTGCGAAACACCGTTCCATGGCACGACTGGCATGATCAAACGTCTGTCTGACCTGCTCATTTCTTTAAGCGCGGTCATCATGCTGAGTCCACTCATGCTGCTCATCGCCCTGGCAATCAAAATCAATATGCCTGGGCCTGTGCTGTTTAGACAACGACGCTATGGCCTTGATGGTCGAGAGATCATTGTCTGGAAGTTCCGCTCGATGAAGGTTGCCGAGGATGGTGCTGAAGTCAAACAAGCCACCAAGGATGATGACCGCATCACACCGCTTGGCAGGTTCCTTCGCAGAACCTCACTTGATGAATTGCCACAGTTTTTTAATGTGCTGAGTGGTCAAATGAGTGTCGTTGGGCCGCGGCCTCATGCCGTCGTCCACAACGAGACCTATCGGAAACTGATCAAGGGCTACATGATCCGGCACAAAGTCAAGCCGGGCATCACCGGGCTAGCCCAGGTGAACGGTGCCCGGGGCGAGACTGAAACTGTAGATAAAATGGAACGCCGTATCCGTTACGACCTGAAATATCTTCGTGACTGGTCATTGCGGCTGGATCTCATCATTATCTGGAAAACTGTCTGGCAGGCGTTTGGGCGAGACCCAAATGCGTATTAACCGCGCAAACGTCCTGACGGCTAGCACTGCGACAACATTGGCGTGACCCGTTTGTGAGGGTCAATCTGACCCGAACAATACCGAGCGACGGAATCAACCGCGCCGGGCTTAGGAGGAATAAAGCACATGGCCATCTTTCTTGAGGTCATCGACGCGGCCGGCAACATTACCCGCCTCCCGGTGGAAAACGGCCGAATCGATGTGGCCGCCCAGCCTGGCACGATCTATCGGGTGGTCGATGAGAATGGTGGCCCGATCGGGTCAGGTCCCCGCGTGCTGCGAGTGGATGACGATATCGTCATCACCGACCTGCCCGCTGGTGAAGTCGTGGGTCTAACCGACTTCTTCAGTGCCTGCACCCCAACTCAGCCTTGCACGCTCTCATTGCAGGAGATAGGCGGCAGCGCAGGCGAAACTGTCACACCTGCCTCGGAGCCAGTTGCTGCGCTTCAGGAAGGCGGCTTTCTAATGAACCGCCTGGCGGTGGAGTCAGAATCCCTGGCCCCCATTGAGTCCGGTGGCGGCTTAGGCTGGAAACCGATTGCCGCTGGTGTGGGTGCGCTGGCCGTGCTTGGCGCTGCCGGCGGCGGTGGCGGGGGCGGTGGTGGCGATTCAGTGCCTCCCGTGGCACCGAGCCTGAAATCAAACAGCGTTAACAGTCCGACACCGGTCCTGGAGGGGCTTGCCGAACCCAACTCACGGGTCACCGTAGCCATCAATCTGGGCGGCACCGGCGCCGAAGTCCGTTATGCGGCAACTGCAGACGCGGAAGGAAACTGGTCTGTTGACCTGGCCAATGACGCCCCGATTGCGGGTGCACTACCAGACGCGGGCCTACCAACTGACGCCGCCTCACCGATCACCCTGACTGCCATCGACCCGGCCGGCAATACAAGTGCGGGTGAGACGGTATCGGTCGTGGTGGATACTACGCCGCCAGTCGCAGTTGCCTCCATCACAGGCCTTGTTGATGACGTGGCACCAGCGACCTCCACATTGACTGACGATGGTGCGAGTAACGATACGCAACCCACCGTCACGGGCACTCTCAGCGCGCCACTGGAAGTGGGCGATTTTGTGGCCATCTCGCGCGATGGAACCGTTGTTGGTCAGGCCGATGTAACCGGGACGACTTTTACATTTGACGATGGTCCGCTGCCCGAAGGATCGGTTCGCTACACCGCCCAGGTCAGCGATGCGGCCGGCAACACGACGGCTGCCAGTAGCCCGTTTCTGTTGACCGTCGATACAACAGCCCCCGCCGCGCCAGTGATTACCGGCCCCAATGCAAACAGCGTCATCACTGCCGCGATTGCGAGCTCCGGCGTCACCGTTAGCGGGACCGCTGACGCAACGGATGCAAGCACCGTGGTGATTGCATTTGGCACGGTGACCCGGGAAGCCAACGTTGCAGCCAACGGCACCTGGTCTACGACCTTCACGAGCGGACAATTGCCCGCCGATGGCGCGCAAACGATCGTCGTGCGAGCCGTTGATGAGGCTGGTAACGTGAGCGATGGCGCCGCGTCTCGAGCCGTTACGCTCGACCGGACGCTGCCAACGCCAACCTTCGATACTGATGGCGCAGCGGTCACGAATGATCCGTTCGTTGTGACCATCACGTTCAGCGAAGCGGTGACTGGCTTCACCGCCGCCGATGTGGCGGTATCGGGTGGTACTGCGAGCAATTTTTCCGGCAGCGGGACGACCTATCAGCTCACGGTGACACCCACTGCCAATGCTGAGGGCAATGCTGTTGTCTCGATCGCGCAAGGCGCCGGGCAGGACTCCGCTGGTAATCCGAGCGATGCGGGCAGTGTGTCACGGCCGGTCGATACCGCCGGTCCCTCACTCAACATCACCGATAGCGCCACGGGCACGGCGACAGGCCCGTTCAACTTTATCTTTACGTTCGATGAGGCAGTCAGCGGCTTTGCGGCTAATGACATCACCATCACCGGCGGCACCGCTGGCACCTTTACCCGCGTCAACGCCTCGACCTATCAGCTCGCAGTAACACCGGGAAGCGGTGCTTCTGGCACTGTGACCGCCACGGTCGCCAATGGCGCAGCGGTAGATGCAGCCGGCAATCAGTCTACCGGCGACACCGCGTCACAGCCCTTTGTCAATGACGTGACCGATCCGCAGCTCACGATTTCCGATACGACCCCGGCTGCCACTGCGACCGGGCCTGTTGTCTTCCGGTTTTCGTTCAACGAGGACGTGACTGGTTTCACCGCCGCTGATATTGACGTTAGCGGTGTCCCCGCTTCTGCTGTTGGGCCGCTGTCAGCAGTAACCGGCTCAAGAGTCTTCGAACTAACCGTGACACCGGCAGAGAATACTGACGGCACCATCACGGTTGAAGTAGACGATGGCGTGGCGCAGGACGCGGCCGGCAACACCAGCGTTACCACGAACCCTGGTAACTCTGCGACCCAGGCCTTTGATACAGATCAGTTACCCACCCTAGCGATCACCACCGATGCGCCCGCGACGGTGCCCGCGCGCCTGCCGTTCGAGGTGACGTTTACCTTCAGCGAGCCAGTCACCGGATTCACCGCCGCAGACGTTACCGTGACCAACGGCGCTTTAAGCGGATTTTCAGGCTCTGGAGAGGACTACACAGCGACGATTACGCCGACTGACAATACCGAGGGCAATATCGGCATTTCGGTTAGAAACAATGCGGCGATTGACGGACAGGGCAACCGCACCAATGCGACGACTGGCCCTACCATTGCCTATGACCGCGAAGACCCCGTTCTGACCATCACAGATACAACCAACGCGAATGACACGGTCACTTTTACGTTCACTTTCAGCGAAGCAGTCACCGGCTTTACCGCCGCAGACGTCGTTGTGACTTCCACGGAAGGCACGCCAACAACCGGGCCGCTAACAACAGTCGGATCAAGTGGGGCGGTGTATCGCATGGTTGTCGCTCCACCGGATGGAGAGACGGGAGACTTGACCGTTTCGGTTGCCGCTGGTGCCGCACAGGACGCAGCCGGCAACAATAGCGGTGCAGCCACCGAAGATGAACCCTTCGATACCAGCAACGGCAACATCAACCTGCAAGCAACGGCGAACAATGTATTGACACCCGGCGATTTGCTCAACACCGAAAACGATGTGTTCTCAGTGAATGCCGAACCCTCGCAAAGCGCTGGTCAGCCAGGACAGGACGAGGCGGCAAACAGCGTATCCAGTGCATCGGTTAGCGCGATGAATAATTCCCTGCTGCCCGAGAACACTCCCGCAAACCTGGTCTAAACCGCAGCCAAGCCGAATGACAGAGTCAGTAACCAAGCGTCACAGCTTGGATACGACACTCCCTACAGGACAAGCCAGCGGCACAGTAGGATTTGGAGGTCACCACTCATCCGAATCCTATGGCTATCATCCTGCAGGTCATCAGCCCGGCTGGCGAAATTGAAGAAGTCATCCTTGAAGCCTTACGCTCGCAAGTTGAAGCGCAACCAGGATTTAGTTACCAACTAAGCGGCAACGGCACGGAGCCTGCGCCCGAAGTTGTGCGAGTCAGTGGCGACTTAATCATCAAAGATTTACCGCAAGGCCGCGAACTCGTGCTGGCTGATTTCTTTCAAGCGTGTACGCCGGAAGACGTCTGTACCGCTGCGCTGAGTGAATTCGTCGGCGCAAACAATGTCGCGATCACGCCGCTGACACAACCCATAGCGGCCAACACCGATGGCAGCTTTATGATGTTCGCTGCCAAAAGCGAGATCGCTCAAGTAGAGCCGTCTCGCGATGACTCACCTGCCCTGGACTGGAAACCCATTGCCGCGCTTGGCGGGGGTCTCCTCGTGTTGGGGGCAGGCCTGAGCGGCGGTGGGGGTGGTGGGGATAGTGAGGCGCCAGATGCGCCCAGCGTGACGAATCCCGTCACCAACAACACGCGGCCAACCTTCACTGGTACGGCAGAACCTGGCAGCAATGTCGCGCTCACGATTCTGGTGGGTGGATCAGGGGAACGGGTTACCTACAACACACGCGCTGACGCAAACGGACAGTGGACGATTGATACCGCCACCCAGACGCCCACAGCCGGATCACTGCCACCTGATGGTTTGCCAACGGATGGCAGCTCTACGATCAATGCGGTCGCAACTGACCCTGCGGGGAACGTCAGCAACTCCACAGTGACTGAGGTGGTGCTCGACATCACGCCACCAGGCACACCAACGCTCAACATCTCGGGCGAACTAGACGGACCGGGCAGTCGGTTAGTGGTGAATCAGGCCGAGGCGGCTGATGGCATCGTACTCACTGGCACCGCTGAGGCGGGTAGTCAGGTCACCATTCAACTGACCGACACCAATGGCTTTGCAAGTACCGAGCAGGTCACGACTGGCACCAATGGCAGCTGGCGTCTGCCAGTCGCCGCTGGCGCTCTCCCCGATCAGGACGGCAGCCTGGGGATTACCGTGACTGCGACTGACCCGGCTGGCAACGACAGCGAGGCCAGTACAACTTCCGTCTTGCTCGATCGTACGATTACCGATGCCACCCCGACCATCACGAGCGTGACCGACAATCGCGCCCCGATCAGCCAAACGCTTGGTAACGGCAACACCACTAATGACACAACACCCACCATCACCGGCACGATTGCCGGCGGACTCGCTGTCGATGAAAGCCTGGAGGTTAGTCGCAATGGCACCGTAGTTGGTACGGCAACTGTTGAGGACGGGCTTTTTCGCTTCACTGATAACGTCACTGAAAACGGTCAGTTGCGCTATGAAACACAGGTGGTCGACACCTCAGAAAATGTTGGCAACACGGGCAACAGTTTCGTGATCACCCTAGACACGATTGCCCCGGCCCAGGACATTGTCATCACCGAAGTGCGCTCCGGCACGGTCGTGTTTGAGGACGGCGATTCCACCGATGGCAGCCCCTTTACCATGACGTTGGTGCTCTCGGATGAGCTGGCCAGCAATGAAAGCGTTCAGTTGGTCCGCACCATCGGCAGTACCCGTGAAATTATCGGCGCCGGGACATCCGATGACGCTTTGGGCGCCGCTGGCCGCGTGTTCGAATTTGCCGACGCCGGCACTCGTGGCAGAACGGTCACCTATGAGGCCCGCGTCGCTGATTCGGCCGGCCAAATCAGCCCCAGCAGTGACCCATTCACCCTGTCCATCGATGCCCTCTAGCGATATCAGGGCAAATAGCAGACATATCACACGAGTCGTTTGAGCCAAGCGCCTACAATCAGGGCCGATGCTCAGAGAACACCGTCTTTCCACGCTAAGCGTGCCCTTTCGCGCTCGATTGTCTGGCGCCAGTCAAACACTGGCGCTGTGCCTGATCTTGTTTGGCTTACCAGCAATCGTTCAGGCACAGGTCACTACGGACACTACCCGATTGGCACAGCGCCCGGCTGCGGCCGCTATTCCACTGGCGGAGATGGTCAACTACGCCATCGTCAACTATCCGGCGATTGCGATTGCGCGGTCAGCAAGGAACGTCGCTAAGTTTGGCATCCAGCAGGCGCGCAGCAAACACTATCCGACAGTGTCTGTTTCGGGCGCCCGGAGACTCGATGGTGACGTCACAGGCTCGCTGGGGCCACGGCTCAATCTGAATCTGTATGCCTCGGGTGCAATCAATGCGGAAATTGATCGCGAAAAATGGCGCGAGAAATCACTCGCGAGTACGGAAATTGAGCGGCGCGAAGATGTTGCGTTTGAAGTGGTGCAGGCGTATTTCCGGCTCGTGGGCGCAATCCGCCTGCGTGACACCACGCAACGCAGCCTTGATAGGCATCTGGATCTGGTCGCGGACTTTCAAGAGATCGCACGGCTGGACCGAGGACGTCGGTTCGATTTAATACAGGCGCAGGCGCGCGCCGAGCAGGTGAGGTTTCAGCTAGCCGAAAGAAAGACCGAAATCGCGCTCGCGATTGAGGGACTCGCTCGCTACTATCCGCTGCCCTTCGACGCAGAAAACCTGCCGGCGCCAACCAGACTCGATGATCCCAATCCAATCAACACGGCCCGCCAATTGTCGCTTGCCAATCAACATCCCACCGTTCTGGCCGCAGAGCGACAACTGTTCGCCGCGCGGGCCAACCTGCGGGTCGCTCGCGGCAATCGCGGACCACGGGTTGATGTTGAATCGCAAACCGGTGGCAACCGTTTTTCACAGTTGACCCTCAGTTGGCCTGCGTTTGATCTGGCCGCCTCAGCGGCTCAGGATTCAGCCGACGCGGCGTTGATTGGTGCCCAGGCTGAAGTCGATGAACAGCGGTCGATCATTCTGGAAACCCAGCGCGTCGCGCGTGCCAGCTGGCGCACAGCCAATGAACGTGAAGCCATTGCGACCAATCAGATCGGCATTGCCGAATCACTGGTTGAGGTTTACCGTGAGCAATTTGGGATTGGCAGGCGTAACCTGCTCGATCTACTCAATGCCTATAGCGAACTTGCCAATGCGGAAGCAGCCGCGGTGATTAGCCAAACTGATGCCGGTTTGGCCCGTCACCAGATTGAATATGCTGCCGGCAGGCTAACGCTGGCCTTTGTGAGCAAAGTGCCATGAGCAAGATGCCAGAGAACCTGCTCGAAGGCCTGTCACAACTTGCCCATGCCCGTCAGCGCCCGATGTCGGTCGTGGCGTTGCGTTCTCAAGCGACGTTTGAGCCTGATGGCCAGGTCAACATGGGCTCACTGTCCGCTGCCACCAACGCAGCCGGTCTGAGCCTTTTGCAGCATCAAGGCCCACTGACCAAGCTAGCCCCAGAAAATCTGCCGGCGCTCGCGGCCTGCGGCGACGGTTCCTACAAGCTGGTCTCCGACCCACAACAGACGCAGGATGATGATCTGCCTGGCGGCTATGCTGGCCACTGTTTACTGCTAGTGCCGCGCCCCGGGCCCGACATGCGCTCGGAACTCCCGGCGCGGCGTAATGCACGCGCCTGGTTCTGGAAAGTGCTTTGGAGCCTCAAGCCGTTTTATGCGCACGTTGCCGTCGCGACGCTGGTGGTCAATCTCTTGTCGATTGCGGTGTCGCTCTATGTCATGAATGTCTATGACCGGGTGGTACCTAATCGAACCTATGAAACGCTATGGGTCCTCACCATCGGTACGGCGCTCGCGCTCGGGTTTGACTTTATTGCACGCACGCTGCGGGCCTGGCTAATCGATACGGCCGGCAAACGCGCTGACATTCAGATCAGCTCTGGTTTGTTTCAACGCATGATGTCTATGCAACTGATACAGAAGCCAGCGTCATCCGGGTCATTTGCAAACAACCTGCGCGACTTTGAAACGATTCGCGAAGTGTTGACGTCGGCAAGTCTGACGACGCTGATTGATTTGCCGTTCTTCTTGCTATTCGTAGCGGTGATTGCCTTGATTGCACCGCCCCTGGCCATCGTGCCGCTGTCGGCCGCAGCGCTTGTTGTTATCGCCGGGCTGATTGTGCAGCGGCCACTGGCGCGCCACATTCTCGATTCCATGAAGGAAGGCTCACAGCGCCAGGGTATGGCAGTTGAGTCGGTGGAAGGGTTGGAAACGCTCAAGGTCAACAATGCGCAAGGTCATATGCAGCAACGCTGGGAGTGGTACACCCACTCTGTTGCGGCCTCCTCACTGAAGGCACGCAACCTGTCCAACTTTGTGATGAATTCAACCTCGGCCGTGCAACAACTTTGCACCGTTGGCACAGTCGTAATTGGCGTGCACTTGATTCATGCCGGGCAGCTATCAATGGGCGGCATGATTGGCGCGGTCATTCTTTGTGGCCGAGCGATTGCGCCACTCGCCCAGGTAGCCGGACTCGCCGTGCGCGTGCAACAGGCACGGGCCGCGTTTACCGGCTTGCAGGCGATGATGGACAAGCCGCTTGAGCGTGAGTCAGACAGAACTTACCTGAGCATACCCCGCCCGCAAGGCGCGATCAGTTTGTCTGGCTTGAGCTTCAAGCATGACCCACAGGGCCCCAACCTGTTTGATAACCTGAATGTCAGTTTCAAAGCTGGTGAACGGGTGGCCATTCTCGGTCGCACGGGCAGCGGCAAATCAACATTGCTGCGTCTGGCGGCCGGCTTGTATACACCGCAAAACGGACTGGCAACCTTTGACGGCATTGACCTGCGCCAACTGGACCCGGCCGAGTTGCGCGCCAGCATTGGTTTGCTGCCACAAGATGCGCGCTTGTTCCTGGGCACGCTGCGCGAGAATCTCGAGCTTGCCCGCACTGACCGCCACGGTGATGATGAGCAACTGATTCGGGTATTGAAGCAATTTGGTCTGAACGAAATGGTGTCGCGCCACCCACGCGGGCTCGATATGAATTTGGGCGAAGACGGCATGGGGCTATCGGGCGGACAAAAAAGACTTGTCTCGCTGGCTCGCTTGATTCTGCGTGACCCCGCCGTGGCCGTGCTGGACGAACCCACAGCCGGACTTGACCCCAACACCGAAAAATCGATCCTGAACGCGCTGAGTCAGTGGGCAACTCAACCGAGCGCTCATGCGCCCAAGCGCGGCCTGATCATCGTGACACATCGGCCGCCCGTGCTCGATATCGTCGAGCGCATTATCGTGATGGAAGGCGGGCGCATCGTGGTAGACGGGCCGCGCGCGCAAGTGATGGAACAACTTGCCAAAGGCATCACGATCAGCACGGCGCCTGCCTCATGAGTGTGAGTCTGCCCAATGCGAGTGTCAGTGCTGGTGAGAAACCCTGGCTCGCGTTTCTTTCTGTCTTACTGCTTGCCGGCATGCTCGCCACATTTTTCGTGTGGGCGAGTGTGTCAGAACTGGAAGAAGTGACTCGTGGTCAAGGCCGAGTCATTCCGAGTAGCCGCGAGCAAGTCATTCAAAGCCTGGACCCGGGCATCCTGACTGAGTTACGGGTACGTGAGGGGGATACTGTTAAAGCCGGTGACTTACTCTTGCGCATTGATGACACTCGCGCAGCAGCGCTATTTCGCGAGTTGGAAGCCAAAACCCTGTCACTTGCCGCCTCAGCCGCGCGCCTGCGCGCAGAAGCCTATGGTGGTGAGCCAGAATATCCGCCTGAAGTTTTGGCGAACGAAGAGATCGTCAAGCGCGAGAATCGGGCATTTACTGCGCGGACCGAAGCACTGGAGACCAGCCTTGCAGGCCTGAAGCGTGGTGTGGGCTTGCTCAGGCGAGAGATTGCGATTACCGAGCCCATGGTAGCGCGGGGCCTGGTATCAGAGGTTGAGCTGTTACGCCTACGCCGCCAACGAAACGAACTCAGCGTGCAGATCACCGATCGCCGTGACAAGTTCAGTGCTGATGCTGCCGCCGACCTGATCAAGTTTGAAACCGAACTGGCGCAAGCGCGCGAAACACGCAATGCACGTGCCGATACCTTCCGTCGAACCGAAATTGTTTCGCCCATGAATGGCACCGTCAAAGCAATCAAGATCAATACCATTGGCGGTGTGATGCAGGCCGGTCAGGAAATCATGACCATCGTGCCGACAGAAGACACGCTGCTAATTGAAGCATTCGTCAGGCCAGCGGATGTGGCCTTCCTGCATGCGGGTCAGTCGGCAACCGTCAAGGTCAGCGCCTATGACTATGCCATCTACGGCGGGCTTGACGGCAAGGTCGTCAATATCAGCCCAGACACGTTGCGTGATGAACGTCGTGCCAATACACCGGTGGCTGATGTAACGGATGAGGCCAATGCGTTCTACCGGGTGCTGGTGCGCACCAATGACAATGCCCTGACGACACCCGATGGCCGCGAGTTGCCGATTATCCCCGGTATGACTGCCTCGGTTGAAATGCTCACGGGCAAAAAAACCGTGTTGCAGTATTTAGTCAAGCCGCTCAACCGCGCGGGCGAAGCCCTTCGCGAACGGTAGAGTTGCCCCATCAGGCGCGAGCTTGGTGTCCCGGATATGGGTTAAGGCGATTGCGAAACACTTGCTATGCTGAACCTTCACTGCAACAGCCGCGACTAACCTGAATTCAGCACTGCAATGCAGTGATGCTAAGGCTCTCATTTCTTACCTGGACGACTCTCATGATCTCGCTCGACCGTTTGCACTACGGATTATCAAACCTATTCAGTACGAGCCGTCAAATCATTCGAATCTTCGTCAGTGGATGCCTGGGATTGCTTGCGTTCCCCGCGATTGCCGCTGGTGCTTGTGCTGACCTGAAGGGTTCCTCCGACCACCCGCTCATTCCACGATTTGAAGGCGCCTGCATCATGGCAGCCGTAGATCAGAGCTTTGCCACGACCGACATTGCCGTGAGCAAACCAGTGCGCAAAGGCGCCAAATGGACGGCCGAGCGCATTGAGACTGCCGAGGGTAAAACGAGTACGCGTCTGTACCGCGTGCCCGTTGGCAGTGCGCCTCTGGAAGTCTTTCGCAACTACGTCAAAGGCCTGCAAGAGCGTTCATTCAAAATCGACTATGAATGCACAGGAAAGTCGTGTGGCGGTGGCAAGGCGATGATGAACTTCCTCACGATCACTCAAGAGCGTAAAGCTGAACTCAATACTTCCGGCGGAAAAGCGGCTAACTATGCGTTCGCTGCGACCAAAGAACAAAACTACCTGGCGGCTACCGGCCCCAAAGGCGAGCGGATCGTCGTTTTTGTGGGCCAGCACGGCACCATCATCAAAGAGCTCACCGGTCAGACAATTGTGTATGCACGTGTGATTCAGCCCGCCGTGCTCACTGACCGCTTAATTGATGCCGGTGTGATGGCCGAGGAAATTGAGCGCTCAGGCCGCATTGCTTTGCGCAATATTTACTTTGATACTGGCAAGGCCAGCCTGAAACCAGACTCTGACGCCGCCTTAAGCGAAATTGCCAAACTGCTTGGCGCACAAAGTGGCTTGTCACTCTATGTTGTAGGCCACACTGATTCGACGGGCCAATACGAATTTAATTTGAACCTGTCTAGAGAGCGAGCCGCTTCAGTCGTACAGGCACTCGTGAGCCGGCACAAGATCAAACCTGCCCGCTTGCAGGCAGCCGGTGTCGGTCCCTTGTCACCAGCCGCCAGCAACCGCGATGACGCGGGCCAGGCAGAGAATCGGCGCGTCGAGTTAGTCGCGCGCTGACTGCTCTTGCCAGAGCCCTACTGCCACAGGCGGCTTAAGGTGACGGCACTATTCGCGGGTAACTGCCTGTGATGGTGCCAACCACCCCTTACTGACGAGATTGTTAGACACCAGCTCAGCAATGAGTCGGCTGCCGTAAGGCGTTGGGTGAACCGCATCAGCGAACTGGTATCGGCTCACGACTTCTTCTGTGTCAACCAGGTTGCTCGTGGTGCAAACCAGTGCCGAACCCAAAGCATTGCCGGGCTGACTAAGATCACATGCAATGTCACGCGCATTGGTAATGCCATAAGCGGCGGGATCGGCGGCTTGCTGACGGCTAACGGCGTACGCATCAACGAGCACAACCTTGTCTTCGGTACCCACGAGCCCCGCAGCCAGTTGCTGATTGAAGGTGGCTGACATTTGTTCAATCAATAGTTGATTTGCCGTTGGCTGGCCGTAGGCAAGAGGCGTTTTGCTTACGTCTGGCAAGTTCACGACGACCACTCGCGTCGCACCTTTGTCGAGCAAGAGCGTCTGAACATAGCCAGCCAACTCGCCTCCGGCAACCCCCATGGCCGTGACCGCTTGCTCTGGCGTAGCCATTTCCTCCCCAACGGCACCGAGGTTGATGAAGACATCATTACCGCCAGCCAGCACAAACACAATTTCATTGCCTGTGTAGGTACCGCCAGCAGCATCCAGGTGGGTTTGCATCTGGGTCGCAACAGGGACGGTCAACTGACCCAGGATGGCGTTATCACCGCCGAGCAGCGCGTTGCCAGGCCCGACGGGATTCGTGATCCGAGCGCCACCCTGCGCATAAGCTGTACACCCGGCATTGTTTTGCACGGGAACTTCGAAGCCTTGCGAGGCCAGACCGTTTAGCCCGGTTTGCGCGGCACAGGGCACTGGCAAGCTCAGGTTGGCCGCGAGCAGTTGAATCCAGTTCTGTGCACCATTGTCTCGATTGATGGTGTACTGCCCGCCCCCAAGAGCGGCCACTGCGCCGACTTTGTAAGTCCCGACATCGCTCAGACTATCGCCAAATGACACCAAAGCGTCGTAGCTTGCGAGCGCTGGCGAGTCATCCGCATCATTATTCGTATCAGTGTTGTTGTTGTCGCCACCACAGGCAGCCAGGACAATCGACAACGAAAGCGTCAGCCACAAGGCGCGCTTTGGATTCTTGGAAAACATGAAATCTCCTCGGTTTTGTTTTTTCTGACAGTAATAGCTGACCGCTCTTGTTTCACAGGGTCTGTACCCGGCATTCAAGTTGCTCAGAATTTAGCCGTTGCAAGTGAGTTCTCTACTTACTCACCAACCAAAAAAGAACGACCGTGCGCAATATTGCCTGAAAACACAGATCTGTGCATCCGCTGCCCCGGCAAGCGCTGGCCCCATCATCAGCCCCTCAATACGCGAGGCAGCCCCGCCTCGGTTGCGCTAATCACCTCCTCGTAAACCTCAGCGAGCAATCGACGGAGCCATTGATTAGCCGGATCAGCTTCAAGCCGCTGATGCCAGATCAGCTTGTGCGGCATCGGCGCCAGCCGGATAGGTGGCTTCATCATCTGCAACTGATACCGCTCAAGCTGATCGGCCAGTGCGATGGCCGGGAGGGTGGCAATCAAATCGCTGCGTGCAAGCAACGGCGCCAACACCGTGAAATGCGGCACCCTGACCAACACCTGTCGCTGCTCAAATGCCTGCTCCACGACCTGCTGAACCTGAGACTGCATCCGCTCACTGATGCGCACGGCAACATGCGGCCAGGCCAGCCACTGCGCCTTACTCCATCGTTCAATCGCTGGATGACCGCAACGCAGAAAACTCGCCCAGCGCAAAGGGCGAATATCAAGAGCGCAAATCTGGGCCGGTATATCTGAGTCGGCTGGCACCATGGCCACGTCAACCCGGCCCTCTGCCAGTGCCAACACGATTTGCTCATCCCGCTGAACCCACTCCACTTGGATACCGGGTGATTGGTGGCGAATCCGTTCAACCAGCAACGGAAACACGCCGTCGTTCATATCAGGAATGGCCACCCGGCAAAGCCGGGTGGAAGAGATCGGATCGAACGGTGGCGATGGCGACAGTACGCGGCGAATATTGGCAAGGATCGGTCTCACGTCGCCAATCAGTTGTTCTGCAAAAGGCGTGGGCTGCATACCGCCCGAAGTCTTGACGAGCAAAGGGTCAGACAACTGCTCACGCAAACGGCCCAGTGCGTGACTGACTGCCGATTGTGTTCGGCCCACACGCTCAGCAGCGCGGGTGACGTTTTGCTCAGTCATGAGCGCATCGAAGATCAGCAGCAGATTTAGGTCGACTCGTCTTAAATCAATTTCATGCATAACAGTATGAAGATTATTCGTTTGATTCAGGAAGAGCTTAACCCAAGAATGATTGACTCCAACCCAGCAAAAGGAGTTTTTCATGACAACTGCACTTAACCGATCATTGGCCGTTCTTTCTGGTATCGCACTGCTTTCGTCCGTAACGCCAGCATTGGCAGAGAAAATTTCGGCCGAACAAGCGAAGGCTGCAATCGCGCCGTTTTACGCTGCGCTGACGGTCGGCACGGACAAAAACGCCCGCCAACTCATAGAAAAAGTCACCACCGAGCAATGGGTCTCATGTAACAGCAATGAAAGCTGCGCACCGCGCGAAAACGTCATCAAATCAATCGAAGGCCTCGGCAAGATCATTCCGGACTTAAGCTGGGAAATGAAGGAGGTACTGGTTGATGGCAACAAAGTCATCGTGCGCGGCGAAGCCACCGGAACCCCCGCGGCAGACTTTATGGGCGTACCTCATGCTGGCAAGAGCTTCAAAGTCATGTCGATTGATATTCACGAACTGAAGGATGGCAAGATGCACCGCTCACACCACATAGAAGACTGGATGGGCGTTACGCGCCAACTTTCAGCGAAGTAAGCGCGTCGGTGCACAAATCCTGCATACTGTGTAGCCAACCCACGGAAACCAGTATGCCGAAACCAGCAAGTGCCGATGTTGACGATTCATCAACTGGTGATGGGCTACGCCTGCTGACGATGGGCGCTTGTCTGGTGATGTTCTTGGCGCATCTGGCTGCACTCAGCCTGAGTGATGGGAGCGCTATGCGCTCTCCCATCAGTGAGTTGAGTCGCGGCGCTGGCGCGAGTGTTCACACCATTGGCCTGATTATCTTTGGGCTGGCCCACCTCACACTGGCGGCCTATCTTGGCAAGCTCAAACCGCCCTCCTGGATGTGGCGCATTGGCGTTTGGCTGACGGCATTAAATGGATTGGGTGTTATGGGCATCGCCGCCTATTTCGCAATGGCCTCAAACAATCAATTGCTCGGGCCAGATGCCAATGATCCCCTGTCAGTGCTTGCAAGTAGCGTTGGCGTAGCCATGGGGCTACTCATACCGGGCTTCAAACACCTCAGTGCGCTGGCCTGGCGCTTTAACGCTGTCTGCCTTGTGATCTGGCTCGCACTGATTCCATTGATTTTGTTGCTGAATGCGAGTTGGTTTGGCGCCTATGAACGCATCGTTGGAGCGGTGCTGGTTTGCTGGGTGGGCGGGATTGCGCTGCTAGCCAACCGCGAGACCCAACAGCGCTCATAGGCTAGGCATGCTGATGACCATGCCCGTGCGGTGCATGGTCGTAGTGGGCTTTTAGTACATCGTCCCCAAAACCATTCACCGGATCATGCCAAACAGAGTGCACATGGTTGGCGCCATTCTGGGAATTGTCATACTCAATGAGGAGAGTTGGGCCGTGCAATCGATAGTAGTGCGGCCTGCCTGGCGTCAAACTGCCGGCCCATGCAAATTGCACCTGCCGTAAACCACTTTGCTCAAGCCGCTGACGCTCACGCGCAGCAACTGACTCACTCATATTACCGATATAGGCTTCGATTAATTTAATGGCCTGTGTTTTGAGCGGCCCGTCCAGCGCGCCGAGGGGAACGCCTTCTTGTATGCGCAGCGACGCCTCACGGCCAGGACCAGCAATGATGTTGCGCGGCGAGTCGGTGGCAATAATCGCGGCTGATCGCTGGGTCGAGGGTAAGCCGTTAATCAGGCTAAACGCGAGATCGGCTTCGGCCGGCATCATGCGCAAACCTGCGAGCGCGTGCCCGCCAGGAACGGTCTGCGGGTTAGCACCGAAAAATGCAGGGGTGACGGCGATGCCCTTTGCTCGCGACACTGTGACGCTCAGGCTCAGGTGATGTCCTTCAAAGCGCCATGCCCAGTGCTGCTGCCCATCGGGCCGCCCGAACAACACGAGCGCATAGTTCTCGGGATCACGAAACCCGAGATTATTGGTGAGTTCGCCAAGGACTTGCTCAAGCCGGATCGCATCGCGGGCTTTTTGAAGTCCCTGCTTGCTGAGCAGATGCGCCAGCAAAGACCACACCTGCCCACGCTCATCTTCAGATAGTTCAGCCAGCGTTATCCCGGGTCTGGCTCTTGGCGTGTAGTGCCAGTTGCGCCGCCACGGACTATCGAGTGACAACACGAGCTTCTTTTGCCGGTCGCCGTCCAGTTTCGTTAAAAGCGCTTGCGCTGCCGAGCCCATCTTGTCGGCCTGATCAATTGTGTCAGTCTGGACAGTCGTGGCAGAGGTTAAACCATGCCAGCCGGCAACGGACCCAACAACGCTGCTAATAGCCAATGTATGCAAACGGCGGCGCGACTCGGAAACCCCCTTCATGACTCACTCCTGCTCTATCGTGAACCTCAGCCTCAATCCGCTCGCGTGCCCGTCGCCTTACTCAGGCTTCATATTGACCAATCGCTGATTCATCCCACATGACACCGGTGCCCGGACGATCATCTACCAATGCCTGACCGTTTTCAACCACAAGCGGATCTTTCAAGATTGGATTCCACCAGTCAGTGTATTCCAGCCAGTGCGCGTTGGCCGTACAGCAGAGCAGGCGAGCACTGATTTCCGGCCACAGATGATTGCTCACCTTGTAGGCGCCAGCCTGAGCGAGCGCCGCTGCTTGCATCCAGCCCGTGACGCCACCAATCTTCATCACATCGGGCATTAAATAGTTTGAAGCCTTCGCGCTGATCGCAAGCTGCATGTCGCCTGGCCCCCACCAGTTCTCGCCCGCCTGAATGGGCGTCTTCACGGCCGCCGCAACCTGCGCATGACCGGCATAGTCATGCGCCAGCGTGGGCTCTTCAATCCACACCAAGCCGAGATCATCCAACACACGGATTCGCTCAATCGCTTCGGTTGGCGTGAGCGATTGGTTGTAGTCGATCATGATTGCCATGTCGTCACCAGCCGCTTCTCGCATGGCCTGAATCACGGCGAGGTCTTCCTGCACACTGGGGTAGCCAATCTTGGCCTTGATGCCTTTGAGGCCCTGCTTGGCCCAACGCTCAGCTTCTTTGGCAGAGCCATCAATGCCATCGTAACCAACAGCGCCATAGGGTGTTTGTGGCTTTGCGATACCGCCCAGCATTTGCACGAGTGACAGATGATGAATCTTGCTAAGTGCATCCCAGGCAGCCATATCAATCGCAGCAATCGCGATGCCGACCAAACCCTGGGAGCCCAACAGTCTCATTCTTGCAGTGAGGTCTTGATGCATTTGCCGGGGCGCGAGCGGCACATCGGTGAGCATTGCGCCAATGTTGCTGATGAGATCTCCCGTGGGTTTCAGCGCGGCCGGCGTGTAGGTAAACACCATGCTTGAACCAACCGTGCCGTCATCAGTCTCAAGATCGGTGAGGATGAGCGGCGACTCTGCCACCATGCCGCTGGCGGTTCTGTGTGGTTCTTGCAGGGGAACTTTGACGGCTCGCACGCGGATTGATTTGATACGGGGTTGAGATTCTTGAGCCATCACAGTACCGCCTCTAAATATCGTTCTTTACGAACGGTTTGAGTTTTGACCAATTGAACACCACACCCGTGCCTGATGCTTCAGGGGCAACCGCTTTTTGATCTGCCACCACCAATGGTCGCTCGGTGTATTCATCTATCGGGAAGCTATGAACCTCCATCCATCCGGCATTGGTTTGCGCTGCCATCAGACTCACATGCAACTCCTGCATGCCATGACTGCAGACAGCCAGACCGTGCTTGCGTGCGAGCGCGGCCACCCGCAACCAGCCGGTGATGCCGCCGCAGTTTGACGCATCGGGCTGAATAAAGGTCAGCCTGGATTGCTCAAACGCAAACTCGAATTCGTGCAGGGTATGCAGGTTCTCCCCCATGGCCAGAGGCACACCGGTTTGGCGCGCAATCTCTCCATACCCGGCGTAGTCATCCGGAACGATGGGTTCTTCAAAAAAGATGACGTCGTACGCTTTAAACCCGTTGGCCGCAGCGATCGCCTGCTCTACCGTCATTGCGTAGTTGGCATCGACCATAAAGCCAGCATCCGGCCCGATCAGCTCGCGAACAGCCCGCGCGCGATCGAGATCTTCCTTAAGTTCAGGCCGGCCTACCTTGATCTTGACGGCATTAAACCCCCGGTCAAGATACGACTGAACATTGGCGAGCAGTTTGTCGGTCGAAAAATTCAGATCGATCCCGCCGCAGTACGCGTTTGTGACGCGACCGGCATTGCCAGACAGCTCAACCAGTGATTTTTTCTGGGTACGGCCGCGCGCATCCCAAAGTGCGATATCAATCGCTGAGATCGCAAATGACGCAACCCCACCCCGGCCGACATAGTGAATGTGCCACTGCATTTCGTCATAGAGATGATCGATATTGTCAGCCTCACGGCCCAACAACCACGGCCCAAGGTCGTGTTTGATCATTGCGGCAACTGCATGACCGCCACGCCCACCGGTGTAGGTATAGCCCACACCAGTTTGGCCATCAGACAATTCGATCGTGACCGTCACGAGCTCAAAGTGTGTGTGGTCACCATGCTTGGCATCAGACAAAACCTCAGCCAGCGGTACCGCAAACAATCGCGTTTCAACGTGCTTGATGACCGGTTTGTCCATCCCTGCCCTCCCTATGCTCACCCAGGTATGCCAGGTGTTGATCAGCGTTTGTCTGGTTTGTTTGTCCTGCTGTTTGCCCTACTCTGACCTGGCCTTTCTCTCAGCGGCAGCCGCGCGCCAGGCCTTCATCATGGCTGCAGGCTCGTCACTACGCCAGGCACTTGCAAATGTATCGATACCGGCGCTGACTGCCTCTGGCAAAGCGACCTGCTCCCAGCGCGAAATAAGCGCTTTCTGAAGACGCACTGACGCTGGCCCGTTAGCGAGCAACGAGGTCAGCCAGTCGTTGACGGCAACGTCCAACTCGGCGCGCGGCACCACTTTGTTCAACAACCCCCAGCTCAATGCCTCCTGAGCGGAAAAGGAATCTCCCAGCATCAAGATTTCTCGCGTCTTTCCCCATCCGATTAGACCAGGTAGCAGGGCCGCCTCAACCACCGAGGGAATGCCAAGCTTGACCTCTGGCATGCCCAACACGGCATCTTCCGCGGCAACCCGCAGATCGCAAGCGGCGGCCAGTTCAAGGCCAGCGCCGAACGCAACGCCGTTGATCCGCGCAATGACGGGCGCCCCGAACTGACGAACAGCATCGCAGCAGTGATGTACTGACGTTATGAACTCGCGCGCTTTTGGCGCGTCAAGATCCGCCATTTGCGAAATATCAGCGCCGCCGACGAACGCCTTATCGCCAGCGCCGGTCACCACCAGCGCTCTGACTGAAGCGTCTTGTCCTGCCTGCTGCACGGCCGCGACAAAAGCGGCCATCGTCTCCAGATTCAGCGCATTGCTCTTGTGCGCACGTTCAATGCTTAGCGTGGCGATGCTGGCAGGTTCGGACAGACCGGCAGCCGTCGCTGTGGCCGGGCTAATACTTAGTTTGACGAGATCTTTTTCCATTCCCCGACCATAGCGCAAAACCACGCCGCGACATTTTTTCGATCTTTGCGCAGCGAACTGATACACGAACTAGTCGTCTGCCTGATCGGTCACTCTCGCAGTCGTTACAACCCGACGCCGGAAGGTCAGCCAGAGCCAGAACGCCAGCATGGCTGCTGACATCGCAAACCACTGAAACGCATAGCCATAGTGACGATCAACTTTAGAACCAGGGCTCACCCATTGCCTGACGAGGCCTCCATCTGCGCGTGTGTTTGCAGGCTCTGTTTGGCGGACAACGAACGGCGTCAGAGGCAAAGCAGACCATGCCTCAAAACGAGCCAGATCAAGCCGTTGCCAGACACGCTGCGCTGAGGCCGGGGTTTCATCGTCACCCAGCACGAGGGTTTGCTCGATATCCGGTTCGAGGCGCCCTGTCACTTCTACCTCACCAGCGGGCTCAGGAATCGCGGGCAGTAAAGACCGGTCACGTGAATTGCGCGGCGCCCAGCCTCGCAGTATCAGCACCACTGTTGCTGAATCTTTTAGAGGTGGCAGCAACTCGAGCGGCGTGAAAACATGAAACCCGGCCTGGCCCTCGTGACTACGGTTATCGAGCAAAACGGTCTTGCCATGCAGCCAGCGCCCACTAACGGTCACCGTGGCGCCGGACATCTCGGCGGCATCTGGCAAGGTGCCAGTCAAACGCAAAGGACCGTTGGCCGCACGCTCATCCTGCAGGGCCTGCGCCTCAAGACGCTCAGCAGCGCGGTTGAGTTGCCAGTTACCCAGGCTGGCCGTTATACCAACGACGGCGAGCATCGCGGCATGGGCGATCCAGCCCGGCCCACGGACCGAACGCGTATCAGATGAGATTGCTGCGGGTCTTTTGTTGCTGGACACCGTTGATGCGCCAGTTGCCGTGATCATCTTGCGAGACCAGGTATTCCATCATCCAGATTTTGGCGCTTGCGTCGCTCATTTGCACCAGTTGCGAATACGATCCATCGGGCAAGGGCGTGAGATCAAGAAACTCAACGCTGGCTGGCTGGTAAATCACCGGGTAACCGCGCCGCACCATCTCCATAAAGAGTTGCGGGTTACGAAACTTTTGCTGGATAAAGGGGGCGGCAATTTTGAAGGCCGCTTCGGCATCACCCTCACGAAACGCGCGCAACTGGCGGCGAATCGTTGCCTCAACCGCACTCGCCAACTCTGCCGAGCGGGCGCCGGCTAGCCGAGTGATTGCGAAAACCGGCCCAGCAGGCGTCAGCCCGACATACGTCGCGCCAACGCTAACGGACGCTAGAGCCAGTAGACGACGACGTACAAACCGAGCCATACCACGTCAACAAAGTGCCAATACCAGGCTGCCGCCTCAAACGCAAAGTGGTTCGTCGAATTGAAGTGTCCCCGAGCAATTCGAAAAAGCACCACGGTCAGCATGATGGCGCCAATCGTGACGTGAAACCCGTGGAAGCCGGTCAACATGAAGAAGGTTGAGCCAAAGATGCCTGAGTTTAATTTGAGATTCAGGTCGGTGTAGGCGTGGTAGTACTCATATCCCTGCACGCACATGAAGGCCGCACCAAGCAGGACGGTCATAGCCAGCCAGAACATCGTCTTGCCGCGTGCATCATCCTTGAGCGCATGGTGGGCGATGGTGAGCGTCAGACCTGAGGTAAGCAACAGAATCGTATTGATGGTGGGGAGCCAAAACGGCCCCATCGTTTCAAAGCCCTCGACCACCTGCGCCGGCCCCACATTGGGCCATGATGCAGCGAAGTCTGGCCAGAGCAATGCCTTGTGATCCAGGTCACCCAACCAGGGCATTGTAATAACCCGTGCGTACCAGAGTGCCCCGAAGAAGGCAGCAAAGAACATCACCTCTGAGAAGATGAACCAACTCATCGACCAGCGGAAGGATGTGTCGACTCGCTCGTTGTATTTGCCGCTCTCTGACTCTCGGGCAACGACGCCAAACCAGCCGAAGAACATGTAGATCAATACGGCAAAGAATGCGTAGAGCACGTATGGGCCCCAAGCGGCCTCATTCATCCAGCCGACCATGCCAAAGCCAAACAGCGTCATCGCAATCGAGCCGATCATCGGCCACTTGGATGGCTCCGGAACGAAGTAGTAAGGCTCAGCGCCGTGGGCTGTCGAACTCATGAATTATTCCTTTTCTTCTATTGCTTGCTATTACCCTGAGATTAACAGGGATTATCCCACGACCACACGCACGATCGTGATGAGGGTCAACACAAAAATAACGGCCATCCCAATGCCGGCAATGACGACATGCACCGGATTCAGGTTTGAAACATCCGCCTCATGATCTTTTCGACGCCTGACCCCGAAAAACGACCATGCAACCGCCTTGATCGACTGAAAAAAGCCGGCTCTTGGCTTAGGCAAATCAGCCACGGACATCATCCAGCCCAGGCACACTGATGAAAGGCACCGTCGACCGGACGGGTGCCATCGCAATGCCACCCACTTCAAAATACGTATACGAAAGCGTGATGGTGTTGATGTCTTTTGGCAGCTCTGGATCGATCACAAACACCACCTGAAACTGTCGAGTCGTGTTGGGCTCCAGGGTCTGTTGATTGAAACAAAAACACTCAACCTTCTTAAAGTATTGCGCCGAGTTGAGGGGAGCGTAGCTGGGAATCGCCTGACCCGACGTGCGGGTGGGTCGCGTATTCACCAGGTCATACACCACCGTGAACAACTCGCCGGGATGCACTTCTGCATGGCCCATCTCTGGCTTGAACTGCATCTTGCCCCGGCTGTTTGAGTCAAACTCAATAACCACTTTGCGGCTCGTATCCACCTGGGTGTTCGCCGCGAACTGCGCGTTGTCTGGTGGCTTACGCGTCAGGAAATTGACCCCTGTGACTTCGCAGATGGCCTTGTAGATAGGCACCATCGCATAGCCAAAGCCAAACATTAGCGCCACCATCACCAGCAGTTTGCCTACCACCTGCCAGTTAGCCTGCCACAGCGCGCTGGCATCTGCCGTCCCGCCAGCAGCAGGGTCTGGGCCTTGTCTTGATATTTCTCTTGACGCCTTTGTCATGACCCTTGCCCGGAGTATTCATGAACGGTCGGCTTATCGCGCCGGGCCCTGTGGTCACAGGCGTTTTGGCGAACGAGCGCAATACTGGTGTGTATTGTCGAGTGAGCCAAAGCGCCTGTGGGCGCAGGGAACAAGTGAGAAGTCGGCCAGTCCATGAATAATCCGGGCTAGGCCTGCGTCAGCGCGATTCGGTTAATGATCACGCTGCCAAAAAAGAACGCAGCAATCAGCACAAGGATGAAAGCTGTGATCCATTTGCCCGAGCCGCGCTGCGCCTGGGAATTCTCAGGTGCAGCCGGGCCCTTACTGTTGGTTGAATCAACCATTACTTGACCTGTGGGGGCGTCTCAAAGGTGTGGAAAGGAGCCGGGCTTGGCACTGTCCATTCCAGGCCTTCCGCACCCTCCCAAACCTTGTCTTCAGCTTTCTCTCCGCCCTTAATGCACTTAATGATGGCGTACAGGAAGATAAGCTGCGACAGGCCAAAGCCAAACGCGCCGATAGTGGCCAACATGTTGAAGTCGGCGAACTGCATCGCATAGTCGGCATAACGACGCGGCATACCGGCTAGGCCCAGGAAGTGCATCGGGAAGAACGTGATGTTGAAGAAGATCATTGACGCCCAGAAGTGCCACAAGCCAAGCTTCTCGTCATACATATGCCCGGTCCACTTGGGCAGCCAGTAGTAGGTACCAGCAAACAAGGCAAACAGCGAGCCCGCCACGAGCACATAGTGGAAGTGCGCGACGACGTAGTAGGTGTCGTGAAGCGCAATATCAAGCGGTGCCACCGCGAGGATCACACCCGTGAGACCGCCCATCGTGAACACAAAGATGAACCCGAGCGCAAACAGCATCGGTGTCTCGAAGGTCATCGAGCCACGCCACATCGTGGCAATCCAGTTAAAGATCTTCACGCCGGTTGGCACGGCAATGAGCATCGTCGCGTACATGAAGAACAACTGGCCGGTCACTGGCATGCCGGTGGTGAACATGTGGTGCGCCCAAACGATGAACGACAACACCGCAATGGATGCGGTCGCATAGACCATCGAGCTATAGCCAAACAGACGCTTACGGGCAAAGGCTGGAATGATCTCCGAGACGATCCCGAAAGCGGGCAGGATCATGATGTAGACCTCGGGGTGACCGAAGAACCAGAAAATGTGCTGGTACATCACGGGGTCACCACCGCCGGCCGCATTGAAGAAGCTTGTGCCAAAGTGACGATCTGTGAGCACCATGGTGATGGCACCCGCCAATACAGGCATCACGGCAATCAGCAGAAAGGCTGTGATAAGCCAGGTCCAGGCGAACATCGGCATCTTCATCAGCGTCATGCCAGGCGCGCGCATGTTCAGGATGGTGGTGATGATGTTGATTGAGCCCATGATGGAACTCGCACCCAAGATGTGGATCGCGAAAATCGCCATATCCATGCCCGGGCCCATCTGAACCGATAGCGGTGCATAGAGCGTCCAGCCAGCAGCCGTTGCGCCACCCGGCACAAAGTATGAGCCCACCAGCAACAACGCGGCCGGCGGCAGCAGCCAGAAGCTGAAGTTGTTCATCCGGGCAAATGCCATGTCGGCAGCGCCAACCTGCAAGGGCAGCATCCAGTTCGCGAAGCCCACAAACGCCGGCATGATCGCGCCGAACACCATGATCAGGCCGTGCATGGTGGTCATCTGATTGAAGAACTCAGGCTCGACAATCTGCAAGCCTGGCATAAAGAGTTCACTGCGCAGGATCAGCGCATTGATGCCGCCCACGATAAACATCGTGAAGCTGAACCACAGATACATCGTGCCGATGTCTTTGTGGTTGGTCGCGTAGACCCAGCGTCGCCATCCGGATGGATGGTCATGCGCATGATCATGATCGTGAGCGGATTCGCCGCCGCCGATAACTGCACTCATGAATTACTCCTGTTCTCTTGCTTTTGCTGCTGCTTCAATTGGTTTCGTCAGTCGCGCGGGTTAGCGAGCCTGCATAAACGCTTTGGGCTGGATGATGCTTTCTTCTGGCTGGTTACCCCAGGCATTGCGGGTATAAGTGGCGACAGCCGCGAGTTCAACATCACTCAACTGTTTGAATGAGGCCATAGCTGCCCCTTGAACGCCATTAAGCAAAATGGCGATCTGGTCAGCAGGGGCGCCGACGACTTTTTGCGATCCGACCAATGCCGGAAATGCGCCTGGCACACCTTGGCCGTTCGCCTGGTGGCAGGCCACACAATTGGAGGCGTAAACCTTCTCTCCGCGCGCGTTCAGTTCGGCCAGCGTCCATTCCTTGTTGGGGTCATCAAGACTCGCCAGCATTTCGGCTTGCTTGCCCTGCACCCATGATGAATAGTCTTCCGCCGATTTCACTTCAACCACGATGGGCATGAACGCATGATTCTTGCCGCATAGCTCGGTGCAGTAACCACGGTAGGTACCCACTTTCTCAGCCTTAAACCACAGATCGCGAACAAACCCGGGAATGGCGTCCTGCTTGACGCCGAATGCTGGTACGTACCAGGCGTGGATCACATCGTTTGCGGTGGTAATAATTCTCACCTTCGCGTCAACCGGGACGACCATCGCATTGTCTACTTCGGTCAGGTAGGTTTCTGACTTCTCCTCGTCACCTCTGATTTGGGCCTCTGGTGTCGAGATGGTGGACAAGAAGCTGATGCCCTCTCCCTCTCCCTTGACGTAGTCGTAACCCCACTTCCACTGATAGCCGGTCGCCTTGATCGTGACCGCCGCATTGGACGTGTCTTTTTGGGCAATCACTTCGCCGGTGGCCACCGCGCCCAGGCCGATCACGATGATGAACGGCACGATTGTCCAGACAATCTCGACTGTGGTGCTCTCATGAAAGTCTGCTGGCTTGGCACCTTTGGACTTGCGGTGAGCAAACACTGAATAGAACATCACCCCGAAAACCGCCACAAAAATGGCCAGACACACCCACAACAAGACGTTGTGCAAGTAGTGCTGGCCCTCAGCGATAGAAGTAACGGGATCAGCCAGATTGAGCTGATTAACAGCGGGTCCGCCTGGCATGTCGCCAACGGCCAGCGCTGTAACGGGTAACCCGAGCAACAAGACAGCCTTGGCGACCCAACCTGCAACGTGATTCAATTTCATGGATATGCGACCTGCTTGAACTTCAATAATTAGAATTTGACCAACTTTAACGACTCGCCGGGACACCCGTAAAAACTCGACGCAGTTCATTTGCGAGCCGGGGACGTGCACTCGCCGGCGCGAACCGGCCAACGGATAAAGCCTGCCTGGCCGTGACAACCTGAACCAGGTCACGCGGCCGACCAGAATATTCAACCCTGAACCAATCTGCCCTTTGCTCGATGCGGTCCACCCGCGAACCAAGACTTGTTTCAATCGTCAGTTTGCCGGGCTGCGCAACGATCCGTTCATAGTCCGCTGCGTGCCTGCCAAACATCACAAATGCCAAGCCAAGCGCAGAAATCTCCAGTACTGCAAACGGCACCACCAGCCAAGCGCCCATCATGGCGAAAGCCAAAGCGATAAGGAGCGACAAAGACGCCAGAGACCCAAACCATAGGGCCAGTTGAGCAGGCGAAAGAGAACAATTGCGTTTGAGCAGCCACTCATGACCGCCCACTACCGTTGAACCTTGCCGTTGTGATCCTGCCGGTGTTGATTCGTCTGAAATCGAATCTTCCTGACCGGACTCTTCCGACCCTAAACCCCCCGGGTGTGGACTCGTTTGGTCCCGCCCGATTGCCTGGTGACTCCACCGAAACAACATACCTGGTGCCGCCGTAAATCTTCTTCTCGACGGTCGATTGTAGTGGTGCGGATCAAGCGCGGCAAATGAGACGAGTCAACTGTTGCCCGCATGCCTTAAGCTGACACGAAAAGAAGCCATCACTGGCCCGATCAAGTGCCCGGGGAGCAATCAAATTGTTCTAGACAAACGCATGCCGATCGCTCTGGCCGATCAGCCGCGATATCGAGGGCAGCCAGGGGAAGACGCTTAAGTCAGCTTACCGGGTCGATGAAATTCGACAGGCTTGAGACCGCCTGGCAGGCGCTTACGCGCCGGACACCAGGCATGGCCGTAGACGATCTCGAATGTAATGGGAATTGAACCGTCTTTGTCACGCAGGTCAGATAAACCCAGTCGCCATTGGCGGAGTCGATCACGCCCTGACAGCCCGGCGCGTCTGTCTTTAAGAGGATTGCCGCCAAAACAGCGCAGGTCTTCCAACACCTTGTCAGCCGAACCGAAAGCGACCGTAACAAAGCTCATGTCCATCACGGGATCAGCAAATCCAGCAGAGACCAGCGCATCGCCGAGGTCGTGCATATCGTGGAACGGCATGAGATCCGCCCCCCGCTCGCGCAGTTCTTTCAGCGTATCAACCCCGAACATTGAGAACATGAGCAGCCCATCCGGCCTGATCGCGCGATGCCATTCTTTGACGGCACTTGCCGGATCGGCCAGCCAATGCAGACACATATTGGACCAGATCATGTCGGTGGATGAGTCGGGCACCGGCAGCGTCGCGGCGTCCCCCACGACCAACTTGGCTAAAGGCTCATGGCGGCGACGGGCCGAATCCAGGACCTTCGCGAGAAAACCGTCCGCGGGCGGTAATAACCGCTTTTGGGCATGCCGAACCATGGGCTCGGATGAATCCACGCCGAGCATCGTTGCATTTGGATAGCGCTTGCGCAGCGCCAGCACGCCATCCCCAAGCCCGCTGCCCACCTCAACGATGCTCTTAGGCGTAGCTTTGATCAGGTCGAGCCGGCTAAGCATCTGAGCCTCCGCCTCGCGCAACAAAAAGTTTGCACCAGCAAGACGATCAACTCGCCGAGCGAATTGTTGTCTCACTGCTTTCTGATCTATGCCGTTTAGTTCAACCATGTGTGCAGTATACGAAGCGAGCGGGAAAAAGCTAAGCTTTTCAGCCGTTTAAACCAACCACCGGGACCACCAATGGATGCCATCCGTCGGGTCACGACGCACGCAGCCAACATCTTCCTTGCCAACCTTCACAGCCTCCACCCCCGAATTTGCTCGCTTTGCGGCGAACCGCAGGCAGGGCGGGCCTTTTGCCACTGGTGCGTCCAGTCGCTACCCGGTCTGGATCGGGTGCGCTGCCTAAGCTGCGCTGCGCCTGTTAGCGCACCACTTTCCGTAAGCCTTGGTCGATGCAAGCACTGTCGTGAACGCGCATGGGCACCGGACCGAAGCCTGACCCTCGCTGACTACGCCATGCCAGTGGACCGGTTGATTCTCTCGGCAAAGCACCACGGCCAGCCGCAACTCATGACAAGCGCTGCGCACACCCTAGCGAAGAAAGTACGCAGCAAACTGCCGATACCCGCCTGGCCGGACCTCGTGATTCCGGTGCCTCTCAATACTGCGCGTCTTCGCTATCGCGGGTTTAATCAATCAGCGCTGATTGCGCGTGTCCTGGCGCGCCAATGGCAGATTCAACTTTCACTTGATGCCTTGATCCGCCTGCGCAACACCCAGCCACAGCAATCGCTTGCGCGACGCGAACGGCACCGCAACCTGGCTAATGCATTTGCCTGTCGCTCAGACTTAACCGGCAAGCGAATACTGCTGACAGATGATGTCATGACCAGCGGCGCCACTATTCACTGGGCCGCGGTTGCACTGCGGGCGGCTGGCGCATCAAGCGTCACCGCAGTGACGCTTGCCAGAACACCTTAATCGGCTACTGCATTGGCTTCAGGCAAAATCTCACCATGATTAACCTGGTGCTCGTGCAACCCGAAATCCCGCCCAATACGGGCAACATCATCCGGCTGGCTGCCAATTGCGGTGCTCACCTTCATTTGGTTGGGCCCATGGGGTTTGCGCTGGACCATGCCAAGATGAGACGCGCTGGGCTCGACTATCACGAGTTTGCAAGATTGAGCTTTCACGACACCTGGGACGCTTTTACAAGCCAGCTGCCAATGCCAGCGCAACTTTATGCCTTGACCACCAAAGGTAAGCGCAATGCGTTCGATATCTGCTTTCAGCCAACCGACTGGTTGGTATTTGGGTCAGAAACACGAGGCCTGCCCGACCCGGTTTACGACCGCATAGCGCCCGAACATCGACTGCGTCTGCCGATGTGCGAACACAACCGCAGCATGAACTTGTCCAACGCCGTTGCCGTCATGGCTTATGAGGCGTGGCGCCAGCAGGGATTTGCCGGGAGTGAATGAATCTCACCACGGTGAGATTGAGTTGTCGCGAGATTGACGCTAACGTCGAGGCCTCTCCTCCTTCTTGATCAATGACCGCATATGCATCGCGCTTCCGCCGTCTTACCCGCCCCCAATCTCCGCATGGCAGAACGTGAGCCTGATCGTTCGCTGCGATATCTGTCGCGAATGGCAACGATCACGGTCGCGCTTTTGCTGCTGGCCGGTTGCGGCGGCGACGGCGCAACCGGTAGTGGTGGCCAAACAGGCGGGGGTAGCCCAACACCGGGCACCGGCGGTAGTAATCCAGGGCAGGTACCACTGGGGTTTAGCTACAAAACCACCGCTTTGCAGGGCAATGCCAACGACTTCGGCGGTGAAGCCAACCAGGAAGGCCTAAGCGGCTTTCGCTACCGAAGCGGACAGGCATTTGGCGGGGTGACCGAGTCGATCTATATCAAAGATAACAGCACCGATTCGCGCTTTGATCATCGACTATTAGCGCCAAGCGCAAACATTGACGATTTAATCATCCAGGCGAATGCGCAAGGCGCTGAAGGCTACCGGTTCAGAGGCAATCTGGTCTTTGATCCTGGTGGTGCTGACGAAACCGTTGCCCTTTACACGCGTAACAGCGCTGTGGTGGCCGCCTATGCCTATGAAGCCCGGGAACCAGACAATACAGCTGCCGGGCGTCTTAGCCAGCTCAATGATCAAGGCGTACGCGGCTACCGGTATATCTCAGATTTTGTGTTCGGCGGCACGACAACGCGTAGCCTGTACGCCAGCAATACATCAGAGGCAGCGCGCTATGTCTATCAGCTCCTCGATACACCTACCGACTCCGCAGCTTTTCTGCAGCAGCTAACAGAACAAGGCGACAGCGGGTCGCGTTTTCGCGGCACCATCTTTTTAGCAACCGATGGGGTAACGCGGTCGATATTTGTGAGCAGACCTGAACAAGGCGCTCGCTATGCCTATCAGTTTGAAACGCCTGCCACGACGCCAGAATCCTTCGTAAGCCGGGCTACCGAATTGGGCGCGCAACGTTTGCTCTACCAAGCCGATCTGCAATTTGGAACGCAGGTGCAATCGCTCTATGTAGACGTGACGCAATGCGCGTGCCAACCCCTGCGCTTGTCTGACCCGTTCACGGACTAGATCCGGGCCAGGGCCTGGCGATGGTGGGACTCAGGCTCTAAGTTTCGCGGGCAACTTGATTGACTGGGGCGCTGGCAAACATTTGGTCGAGCAGAGGTTCAATATGTGCGTCGACGATTAAGGCATCAAGGTCCTGCTGACCGACGAACCCTTTATCAGCGAAGCCATTAACCAGCGCGAACAAGTCGTCAAAGTATCCGTTTGCGTTAAGAATGCCATTGGGTTTCTGGTGAAAACCGATTTGCCTTAACGTCATCACCTCGAACAATTCATCCAGGGTGCCAAGACCTCCGGGCAGCGACACAAAGCCGTCGGCCAGGTCAATCATTCTCGTTTTGCGCACAGCCATCGACTCGACTTTTTCAAGCCGTGTGACGTTCAGGTTACCGAGTTCCTGAGCCATCAACGAATGGGGGATCACACCGATCACCTCGCCCTCTTCATCAAGCGCTCCAGCGGCAACCGCGCCCATCAGGCCAACGCCACCGCCGCCATACACCACCCCATAGCCCCTACGCGCGATGCTTTGACCCACCGCTCGCGCCAGAGACATCCAGGAAGGATCGCTACCGGGGCGGGCACCACAAAAAACGCAAATTCGTTTGTCTGGCTTCACTCAAAACTCCAGGCGCAACAGGCGCCAATCGCAAACGCTATTGTTGCTCGTTCGCTGGATCGCGGGCGAGCAGTTGCGACACTGCATCGCCTGGTAGCTGCCGCTGGTCGATTACTGCCTGCACGGCATTGGCGATCGGCATCTCGACCCCTTTGGCCTGAGCCAAGGCTAGTGCCGCGGCACAACAAGGCACCCCTTCGGCCACATGCCCCAATGACTCGGTGATGCTTTTGATGGGCTCGCCTTTGGCCAGCAGCAGGCCCACGCGCCGATTGCGAGACAAACCGCCGGCACAGGTGAGCATCAGATCGCCCAGACCTGCAAGGCCCATAAACGTGGCCGGCTGCGCACCCAGTGCCACCCCCAACCGCGTCATTTCAGCGAGGCCCCGAGTGACAAGCGCGGCCCGAGCGTTGTCGCCAAGCTGCAAGCCATCAGCAATACCTGCAGCAAGCGCCATGACGTTCTTTAGCGCGCCAGCCAGTTCAACACCCAGCAAGTCCTCACTCAGGTAAATCCGCATGGCGCTGTGGTGGAAAACCGATTGCACCCTATCGCCAAGCGCCGCATCGGTTGACGCAGCGACCAGCGCACACGGCAGCCCCTTACCGACTTCCAAAGCAAAACTGGGACCGGACAAAACCGCGAACGGATGCTCCCCTAAATGCTGCTCGCTTAACTGATGCGGCAACAAACCGGTGTAAGTATCTATCCCCTTGGAAACTCCCACGAGAGCGGACAGCGTGCCGCCCTGCGCCACCCTGCCAGCCATCAGATCGAGCGTTTGCCCAAGGGCGGCAATCGGCGTCGCCAGCACAATCAAGCCGTCGTCACCGGCGAAGGTCAAGGCCTCATCAAACTGATCTGTGATTGAGATGTCGGGCTGCAATGCGACACCCGGCAGATATTGCTCGTTCTCGGATGCAGCGCGAATTTGCGTGACCAGATCCGCGCGCCGCGCCCACAGCATGACGTCATGCTGGCGAGCCAGGTGGCAGGCAAGGGCAGTGCCCCAGGCACCTGCCCCTAAGACGGTGCAACGCATGACATCTCTTTGGGCCTGTTAGCGCGGCGGCAAAATGATGCCTGAGTCACCCCCACCGCCATTGGCCGGACCTTTTTGGGCTGCTTCCTGCGCCTCTTGCTGCAGCTTTTGCTGATAAAGCGCCTCAAAGTTAATCTCCGCCAGATGGATAGGTGGAAAACCGGTCCGATTGATCGTGTCCGCGACGTTTGAGCGCAGGTACGGATAGATAATGTTCGGGCAGACAACATTGGTCAGCATGTCGGTCTGGTCTTCGGGGATATTGCGCATCTCAAAGATGCCGCCCTGCTTTGCTTCGATGAGAAATGCGACCTTGTCATCAACCTTGGTCGTCACCGTGACCGTGACGGTTGTCTCTTGCAAACCGTCTGCTACTGCTTGATTCTCAACGCCCAAGGAAACCTCAACGGTCGGTTGCTTGGTTTCAAGAAAAATTTGTGGCGCGTTCGGTATTTCCAGTGACATATCTTTGAGATACATCCGCTGGATGGTGAAGACCGGCTCTTTTTGTTCAGCCATCAGGCATTTCCTTATTAATAGTGAAAAGTAAATTCATCGGTGACGTGTTTTTGATCGGCTTCAAGCAGCCAGCATGGGGTCGAGCTTGCCATCACGCTCAAGCGCCATCAAATCATCACAGCCACCGATATGCACGCCGTTAATGAAAATCTGCGGCACTGAGGTACGGCCCGCCTTCTCGACCATGACGGCACGTTGATCTGGCGTCTCATCCAAATCGACTGATTCGAGATTTGCAATCGACTTTTTCGCCAATAAGGCTTCCGCCCGATGGCAAAACGGACACCAGGCGGTGCGGTATATCGTCACTTGTGAACTCATGAGAGCGTGTTCCTCGGGTCAAAGAGTGGGTAGGCAGACATACAAGACGGGCAAACTAGGCGAATCAGAGCGGAATTTCCAGAACTGAGATTCGGGCGGTTGATGCGAGCCGTCCAACCAAATTGTCTGCGCTATTGAAAATAAAGGGCCATAAAGCCGTTCTGCCGCCAATCAGGCCGGCGCAGCCCTCCCACGACCCGTCATTGGTGTCGCGGGAAGCCTTCAATCGGCCAGGGCAATGGCTTCACATCTATGGTTTCACAACGGGCAGCCCGGCGGCTGTCCAGCCGTTGAGGCCACCCGCCAGCGAAAACACCTCTTCGCGCCCGGCAGCCTTAAGCTTACCGACGGCCCGGCCAGAGCTCATCCCAGTCGCACAGGTCACCAGAACCGGTTTCTTGGCAGGAATCTCGTTTGCGCGCTTCTCCAGTTCATCCAGGGGGATGTTTTTGGCATCCCGCATGTGACCATTGGCAAACTCAGCGGCCGGCCGGACATCAACCACCACAGGGTGTTTGTCGTTAATGAGACGGGTCGCACCCAGCACATCCAGGCTGGCGCCGGCCGCAGCCCGCCCCGCCAGTGCGGGCCATAACAACATCGTGCCTGATACGAGCGCGATGGCAATTAGAAAGATATTTTCAGTGACGAACGCCACGGCAAAGCCTCCAGAATCGCGAGATTATAGAATGCGTGCATAAGGAATCGTGATGACACACAAAATTGTTTTGCTACGCCACGGCGAAAGCCAGTGGAATCTTGAAAATCGGTTCACCGGATGGACCGATGTTGAACTGACCGAGAAAGGCCGAGCGGAAGCCCGCACGGCCGGCGAATTGATGGCCAAAGAAGGCTTTGCATTCGACATAGCCTTCACGTCGATGCTGCGCCGGGCGATCGGCACGCTCTGGACAGCGCTTGATGAAATGGACCGGATGTGGATTCCCATCGTGAATGCCTGGGAACTCAACGAGCGCCATTATGGCGCACTTCAAGGCTTGAACAAGGCCGAAACAGCCAAGAAATATGGGGATGAGCAGGTCTTGATCTGGCGCCGGGCATATGCCACAGCGCCAAACCCACTCAGCCCGGACGATCCCAGACACGCAGCCACTGACCCTCGTTACGCCCATTTGTCTCCTGCGCAAATTCCGCTTACCGAGTGCCTCAAGGACACCGTGGAGCGAGTTGTGCCGTTTTGGGAAGAGACGATTGCACCCGCTATTGCGAGTGGTCGCAGCGTGATTGTCGCCGCCCATGGCAATAGCCTGAGAGCGCTGATTAAGCATCTTGACAACATTTCAGAAGATGAAATAGTCAATCTCAACATACCAACCGGCAGGCCGCTCGTCTATGAGCTCGACGATGAACTCAAGCCGCTGCGCCACTACTACCTCGGTGACTCAGCAGAGATTGAAGCAGCTATGGCGGCCGTTGCCGCTCAAGGCAAAGCCAAATAGGACCAGAGCGATTGGGATCGACTCCCAGTGGGTCACCGTCGAGCGCCTGCGCTGACGTTGCCTCGGGCCTCGGACGAGCGGTCAATCCCCCCGCCACAACGGTGTTTGAAAGGTCCTTGACTCCCATCTGACAGGTATACTGAATCGTCAATTAGCTCAACACGGCCTTCTGCCGACAGCGCTTTGCGCATTGAGCGCCTTCCAACCCTTTGTGAAGAGTTATGAACAGCAAGGCAAAACATCTCGGTCTTATTTCCGTCGGCGCCATCGCCGGCGTGCTCGTGAGCGTTGGCATTACAGCCGTGGCTCAAAAAGATCAGCGCAATACACTGCCGTTGGCAGAGCTGAGGCAGTTCACCGATGTCTTTGGCGCCATCCAGGCCAACTATGTAGAGCCCGTCACTGACAAAAAGCTCATCACGCAGGCAATTAGCGGCATGCTTGCTGGTCTGGACCCGCACTCGGCCTACCTGGACAGCGAAGCCTTTCGCGAACTGAAAGTCGGAACCCAAGGAGAATTTGGCGGCCTGGGCATAGAGGTTGGTCAAGAAGATGGCTTCATCAAAGTCGTCTCTCCGATCGAAGACACGCCGGCGGCGCGCGCTGGGGTTAAAGCTGGCGACCTGATCATCAAGATCGACGAAAAGCCAACCAAAGGCATGACGCTGTCTGATGCCGTCAAACTCATGCGCGGCAAGCCCAAAACCCCGATTGTCTTGACGGTGTCACGCAAGGGCGCGGGCCAGCCAATCGTGATCGAAATCATCCGCGACGTCATCAAAGTCAAATCCGTTCGGTGGAAGGGACTAGAGCCGGGCTACGGATACATCCGAATCACCCAGTTCCAGGAGCAAACCGTGGCTAATCTTGCGCGCGCGATCCGGGAGTTGGCTGACAAAGGCATGGAGAAAGGCCTGGTATTGGATTTGCGTAACGACCCAGGTGGCTTGCTCCACGGTGCGGTCGGTGTATCGGCAGCCTTCCTGCCCTCACGCGTGACCGTAGTCTCCACCAACGGACGGACGGCTGACGCTGCGCGCGACTACCTCGCCGCGCCTGAAGACTATCTGCGTGGCTCGCGACGCGATCTACTTGCGGACCTGCCCGAAATAGCCAAAACGGTGCCTATGGTCGTCCTCGTCAACAGTGGTTCAGCCTCAGCGTCTGAGATTGTGGCTGGTGCACTGCAGGACCATGAGCGCGCGACCGTGATCGGGACACAAACCTTTGGCAAGGGATCAGTACAGTCCATTTTGCCGCTCACCAACAAGACGGCAATTAAACTCACGACGGCTCGCTACTACACGCCCAAGGGCCGGTCTATTCAAGCCAAAGGCATTACACCTGACTTGGTCGTGGAGGAAACACCCGATGGTGATTTGTCTAGCTTCCGTGTTCGTGAGGTGGATCTGAATCGCCACCTGTCTAACGACAAGAGCGAGGAAGCCAAGATTCGCAAGCCGAAAGCAACCGATGCTGAGCGCTTAAAAGACCGCAAACCAATCGTCTTCGGCTCTGAGGATGATTATCAGCTTCAGCAAGCCATGAATCATTTGAAAGGATTGCCGGTCATGGTGGCAAAAGATGAGAACAGTGCTGCACCCAAAAAGGTCAAAAAGCAGTAAAACTATCAACCACCAAAACCAAAAAGGGTCAGCGAACGCTGGCCCTTTTTTTATCCGTCTACCCGCGCAGGACCCACAGCTGATTCGATAGACACAAGCAGTGCTACCCGCCGCCGATCAGCGACGTCAGCGGCCTGCTGCATGATTGCGTCGACCATTAAGTAGCTCGCCATCACGGTGCGCGCATATTCGACCTGAAGCTCCGCCTGAACACGCGGATCGAATTGCTGGCTTGGTGAGTTCAATTGATTCTGCTGATCCGGGCCGGGCAGACTCAGTTGCGAAAGGCTCGGTTCGGACGCAAGCCAACGTGCTTTAAAGACCTCCCACCGCCACCAGTCGAGACTTGCTCGGTCAAACCCGGCGCGAGGCTGCAAGGGTGAAGCAGGCCACGGCAGCAACGCCCGACCAATCGCTCGCATTGATACGCCTGCCGCGGACAAGACTGGGGCCACATGTCGAGCACGCAAATCAGAGGCGAGCGAAGCGATTACTCGTTCGGCCCCCAAATCGGGGAGTCCGGAATTTATACCCGCCATCTGAACCGATAAGCTATCGGACACGTTCGTGTTGGCCCATAATTCGGCAGAGGGAAGGCGCTGACTGACGCCATATTCACCCCCCTTAGTCCAGTGCTCACGAATCGTTTGAGGAGGCGATTGTTCTGTGAGCTTTGAAAATCCCGGCAATAGTCCCAACTCACGCCATCGCTTAACCAGCCGTGGCGAGCGACCGGCCAGCTTAATCATGATGATCGGGGCTTTCACAAACAGGTGACTCCAGGAGGAACAGCAAACACTGTGGACGGCTTTCGAATGAATCCTGTCGAGCATATTGACGACTTGGCCTTGTGTCTGTGCTGCTTCGCACGGAAGCGCGCGTTCGCATACATCTGTGACGTAGTTACTGGGTCATACGCAACTCGCGCACTACTCTCGGCCTCCAGTTACCCCGAGTTGTCTGCAAATGCCGTGCGTTGCTTGCGCCCGGTATTCATTAATTTGCCAAGGGCACTCTCTCTGCAGGCCACTGCGTGATGCAAAAAGGATTGATATTGCCGTCTCAAGTCAAGTCAGGTATCGGCTTCGGCGTTTTTGAACTGGTCCGTGCTGTCACGGATGCTGTAATCGCTGTTGTTATCTTGATGCTCGCCGCACTCCTATGGCAGCAACCTTTCGGAGCTGCCGAATGGGTCATTGCCGCCATGGCGTTTATGCTGCAGTACCGTGGCCGCGGCGGCCTTGGGGTACCGCTCAATGAAGTCGTGTCGTCAGTGCTCAAGCGCTGGGCCATGACAGTCATTGTGTTGCTCGTGATTGGACTACTCACGAAGTTTGTCTCGAACTTTAACGAGATGATGTTGTTGACCTGGATCGCTGCCACGCCGCTGGTCCAGATTGCGGCGCACCGCCTCGGACCTTACGTGTATGCCCCCATCGTTCGCATGCGAGGGCTGCGGCGATCTATCGTGGTCGGCAGCACCGACCTGGGGCGATCATTCGCCAAAACCATCAACTCGGATCCGCTAGCTTATGAGCGGGTTGTGGCGTTTTTTGATGACCGTGAACTTGATCGTATACCCCATGAGCATCGTCGCCGCCTAGCTGGCAAACTGGATGCCGTGGGCGACTTTGTTCGTGCCAATAATATCGATCAGATCTTCATCGCACTGCCGATCGCGGCGCAGCCGCGTATCTTGAAGATGATTGACGATCTGCACAATTCGACGGCTTCAATCTGGTTCGTCGCCGATCTAGCTCGTTTCCAACCTGTGCAGCCCAGCATCTCATCCGTCTCTGGATTTCCAGTACTGGCCGTGTGCGAAAGTCCATTCCGTGGCATGCCCGGCACCCTTAAGCGACTATTGGATATTGCTGTTGCCCTAGTGGCGCTCTTACTTGCCGCGCCCATCATGGTGGGTGCTGCGCTCGCCATTCGGCTTACCTCCCGAGGCCCGGTCATTTTCAAGCAAACGCGCTACGGTCTCGAAGGCGGCGAAATCACGGTCTACAAGTTTCGCAGCATGACGGTCACCGAAGATGGCAACGATCAGTACAAACAGGTGTCCAGGGGCGACGCGCGCGTGACCCGGGTAGGCGCATTTCTTCGCAAGACATCTCTGGACGAATTGCCACAGTTTATTAACGTCTTGCAAGGGCGCATGAGTGTTGTGGGTCCCCGGCCGCATGCGGTCGCGGTGAACCAGCACTATCGTCAGCACATCCCGAGCTACATGGTTCGCCACAAAGTCCGCCCTGGCATTACCGGGTGGGCTCAAATTCATGGTTATCGCGGCGGCGACGACCTGCCCAGCATGACAAAGAGAATCGAGTTCGACCTCCAGTATCTGCGCAACTGGTCGCTGTGGCTGGACGTCCAAATCTTGTTCAGGACCGTGTTCGTGATCTTTAAAGATCCGTCCGCTTACTAAATTTGAGCGGCTCATGGCGCTGATGCAAAACTCCATTCGAACTGCAAAACCAGACTGGCTATTACCGCTGCTTGCGTTCGGCCCACTGATTCTGACGACCTACTTTGCCAAGCTCGGCACACCGGTCGGACCAGCGTCGGTGCCGATATCCCTGTATGGCATTTTGTTATTGTTGGCTCTGGGCGTGATTACCTCGCGGCTCGTCATTGATCTCAAAAGGCTAGCGGCATTCATCTTCGTGATGGGCTTTTTGGGCAGCGTCATGGTGCTGCGAGGCGACGAATGGTCCCTGACCTCCTTCCTAATGATGGCGTGCCTTTATGCGACTTACACGGTCACCCTCAATAGCCCGGCCTACAACGTTAAACGCGGGCTTGAATTTTTCCTGAATGTCGCGGCCATCATTGCCATTGGCGGTATTGCGCAGTTTTTCCTTCAGTTTGTTGTTGGTCCGCAGCTCGCGTTTCCAATTGATTACTACCTGGCTGATTTGATTGTTGAGGACTACATGAACCTCAACGTGTTGTACTACGGCTCAACAGTCCATAAGCCCAATGGCATTTTTTTGCTTGAAGCATCGTTCTTCAGCCAGCTACTGGCCATTGCCGTTTTAGCTGAGCTGTTGAGCACCAACCGGATGCCGCGACTCCTGTTGTACCTCACAGGTATGGTTGTTTCCTACTCTGGCACCGGGATCATCATTCTTGCAGTGACGATGCCGCTACTCATCATCACCAAAAAACGCTGGGACTTGATGCTACTCGCGCTGGGCGCCCTTGTGATGGCTGGCATCCTGTTCGAAGCGCTGAACCTGGAGATCTTCCTGGAGCGGGCAACCGAGTTCGACAACCCCAATTCAAGTGGCTTTATGCGATTTGTGGGCGCCTACTACATGTTCGACCAGTTTCTCTGGGTTGACCAGATGCGAGCACTTCTGGGTTATGGCGCAGGTGTCTTCAAAGATTTTGAGGTGAGAACAGATCTGCCCGTGCATGAGTCTGCCCTCACGAAAATTGTGTTTGAGTTTGGCGTGGTGGGAGCCATTTTGAACATTGGATTTCTGGTGTTCTGCCTGACTTACTCAACCGCGCCAGGTATTCTCAAGCTCGGCGTGGCCGTCATGTTCTTTATGGCCGGCATCTACACACCGTCGTCTCACGGGATCGCGCTTACCATCATGATGTGGCCAAGCCCCGCGCCCGAACCTATTCGTCCAGTTGAGCGCAGCACGGCCGTTTTGCGTTGGTTCGGTATTGACCTTGGCAAGGCCAATCGGCGCAAGCTGGCCAGACAAAAAAGTGCGGCTGCTCTGCGGCCTCTCGCCTCTGCTAAAACTCGTCAAACCTGATTTATGACTTTCTTTTTCTTCATACTTGCGGCGCTTGCCCTGTTCGCCGCCCTGCACCCTTACACCACCTATCCGCTGAGCCTCTGGGCCCTGAAACGGCTTGGTATTCGTCAGCCAGAGATACGCAAAGATGGGCCAGGCCTACCAAGCCTGCAAGATGGGGCCACACGCCCAAGGCTGGCCATTCTGATGTGCGTGCACAACGAGCAAAATGTGATCACGGCTCGTATGAACAATCTGCTGCACCTGGTTGATGCCATTCCCGGCACCGAAGTACTCGTCTATGTAGACGGCAGCACGGATGAAACAGAGGCTCGCCTACGCGAGTTTGGTGATCGGATCCGTCTGTTTGTATCAGATCACCAGACCGGGAAAACACCCGGCATGAATCTGCTGGTGACCAAAACCGAAGCTGATTTGATTGTCTTTACCGATGCCGCGGTCAAGATGTCTGAACAATCACTGCCGGCCATGCTGCAAATGTTCAATGATCCGGATGTTGGCTGTGTGTGCGCACGCATTGTTGCCGTGAATGGCGGCGCGGATGGCGAGCTGACAGCCACGGCAGATACCTCAATCAAATACTGGGCGTTTGACGCCAGCTTACGCGCTCTCGAGTCTGAGGTCGCTTCCGTCATTGGCGCCCATGGCCCCCTTTTTGCCATTCGACGGCAGCTGCACGAGCCTGCGCCACCAGAACTGTTCGATGATTTTTGGGTATCGATGGCCATTTTGTATGCCGGCCATCGAGTCGTACAGGCAAATGAGTTTGTAGGATACAAGGCTATCGCCAACAAACAGTCAGACGAATTCACACGCAAGACGCGAATCGCCTGTCAGTCCTACAACATTCACCGTGGTCTGCTGCCGCGGCTGCGCAAGCAGTCGCTTTTGATCAAGTATTGCTACCTGTCACACAAAACTTTGCGCTGGATGACAATTTTCTCGCTGATAACCTGCGGGGTGTTTGCGACAATGGGCGTTATCAGTGGTGGCGGCCTTTGGCTTGCCTTATTGGGATGGTGTCTTGCGGGGCTGGCAGCCGGACTGGGTTACTTTGGCTTAAAGCCATTTGATCGCGGCTTCTCAGCGTTGGCGGCATTGGTGGCAAACGGCCGCGGAGTGATTCAATCATTGCGCGGCACCACCTACCAAACCTGGTCGCCTGTTAAGTCTGCCCGCGAAGCCAGCCACTCCTGATCAATCCATTGGGCTAGTGGCCCGGTGCGACTTAATCGCAACATTTTTTTGATACGGAATCTGCATTCATGAGAACCGCTCTACGCAAGCGCGTCCTGGTTACCGGCGGCGCCGGCTTTCTCGGCTCCCATCTTTGTGAGCGCTTGCTTGCACTCGGTCACGAAGTGATCAGCGTTGATAACTACTTCACGGGCGGCAAGGAAAACATTGCACCCTTGATGGGCAACCCGCGCTTTGAGTTTATTCGCCATGATGTCACCTTCCCGCTTTACATCGAAGTAGACGAGATTTTCAATCTGGCCTGCCCTGCCTCGCCGATTCACTATCAGCATGACCCGGTGCAGACGACAAAGACCAGCGTCCACGGCGCGATCAACATGCTGGGCCTAGCCAAACGAACCGGTGCCAAGATCTTTCAAGCATCGACCAGCGAAGTCTACGGCGACCCGACCCAGCATCCGCAACAGGAAGACTACTGGGGCAATGTGAATCCGATTGGGCTGCGCTCGTGCTATGACGAGGGTAAGCGTTGCGCAGAAACCCTGTTCTTTGACTACCACCGTCAGCATAAGGTCAATATCCGCGTGGCGCGCATCTTCAACACCTACGGTCCGCGCATGCACCCCAATGACGGGCGCGTCGTGTCCAACTTCATCGTGCAGGCATTGAAGGGCCAGCCCATTACGCTTTACGGCGAAGGTCAGCAGACCCGGTCTTTTTGCTATGTGAGTGATCTCATTGAAGGCTTCATCCGATTCATGGACGCCCCGGATACGGTCACCGGTCCCATCAATCTAGGCAACCCGGGTGAATTCACAATTCGCGAACTCGCAGAGAAAGTGGTTGAAATGACTGGCTCGTCGTCCGAGTTGGTCTTCGAGCCACTCCCGCCTGACGATCCTAAGCAGCGTCAACCCAACATCACGCTGGCTCAGGAAAAACTGAATTGGCAACCGGTTGTGAATCTTGATACCGGGTTATCGAACACAATAAATTACTTTAAGGGCCTGATCTCGGCTGGCCTGGCCTGACCCAAAAATATCGTCACCAATTGCTAGGTGTGACTAAAGAATCATGATTGGACTATTTTTCAAAGGCCTCGCCATGGGCGCCGCCAATGTTGTGCCTGGCGTATCGGGCGGGACGATTGCGCTGATAACGGGCATCTACGAGCGCTTGATCAACGGCATTAAGTCGTTTGATGTGACGGCCATCAAGCTCTTGGTGAAGGGCCGCTTCGCCAATTTTTGGCGTCATATTGATGCTGCATTCCTGCTGCCGCTCGTAGCAGGGGTGGGTACCGGCATCATCGTGTTGGCCAAACTCATTGAGCGCTTACTTCGTGAACAGCAGATTCCGACAATGGCCTTTTTCTTTGGGCTCATACTGCTGTCCGTGTGGTTTGTTGGACGAACCGTCAGACGCTGGAACAGCGCCAGCATTCTGGCCCTTGTATTCGGTACCGTTATTGCCACCGGCATTGCAATCATGGTGCCGGCAACCGAAAACGCCTCGTTCTATTACCTGTTCCTGTGCGGCGTCGTCGCGATCTGTAGCATGATTTTGCCTGGCCTTTCCGGTTCGTTTGTGCTGATCATCATGGGTAACTATGCGCTGGTGCTCGGCGCAATCGGCCAGTTTGATCTATCGGTATTGGTGCCTATGGCATTGGGTTGCATTTTCGGACTTATCGCCTTTTCGCGCTTGCTCAGCGCCGTATTCAAACGCTTTCATGACCAGACCATCGCGCTCATGACGGGATTTGTCCTGGGCTCGCTGGCCGTTATCTGGCCATGGAAAAACACCTTGACCGTGCTTATCGAACGAGCGGGCAAACCCGCCAAAGAAGCCGTCGTGGGATATGACTGGTTCTTACCAGCACTGGCTGAGCAACAAACGCTGCTCGCGCTCGCGCTGATGGTGCTTGGCGGCATCACAATCTGGATCACAGAGCGTTACGGACGTTGACTAGGCAACACGCCTAACCTGACGGCGCAGACACCGCCGCTTATTGACGTGCAAGACAGGCGCAAAAGTGTGTCATTTCGTGTCTCGTTGACTTATGCTTACGGCGGGCGCTGCATCGGGGAGTGCCGACAATAAGAATCTGACTGCGAGAATCGGACTGCGACGCCGCAATGAGCACAATCTTTATAAGTCATAGCTCAAAAGACAATGAGCTTGCCAAAGCGGTCTCCGCGCGTCTTGCTGACGAAGGACACGCCTCTGTATTCCTTGATCTGGACCCGGAACGGGGCCTAGTAGCGGGACAAAGCTGGGAACGAACCCTCTACCGCAAGCTGCGAGCCTGCAGCGGCGTGATTGCGCTGTGCACACCCGACTACCTTGCTTCCCACTGGTGCTTTGCAGAGATTGCGTTGGCGCGCATGGAAGGCAAACATATCTTTGCGATCAAGGCGCCAGGTCTGGACGATAGCGCGCGACTGCCCTCGATCCTGACCGAATCCCAATACATTGATATGCGGACCAACCCAGAGGGTGCTTATCGCCGACTCTGGCGCGGTCTGTCACAAATCGATCTACTTGGCGCCAGTAGTGACTGGGACCCGAAAGATCCACCCTACCTCGGCTTAAGCGCCTTCCATGAAAAGCATGCGGCCGTCTTTTTTGGTCGAGAAGAGGAAACACGGGCTGGTATTGAGCTACTGGATCGGGGCGCACCGGGCTTGATCATGGCGCTGGGCCCATCGGGCAGCGGTAAATCGTCACTCGTGCGGGCAGGCATTGTGCCGCGCCTGCGGCGCCTATCTGACCAATGGATCATTATTGAACCGGTACGCCCCGCTGAGGACCCGTTTCGTGCATTGGCGCATGCCCTGATTGCAACCTATCGACGCTATGCATCAGAGGCTGCCGCTAAGCTCGGTGAGGCCAATGCTCTGGGCGACCGATTGGCCGCCTGGTCCCGCGCTGAGTCTGAGGCTCAACATACTCAACAAAGTGCTGATCTGTTGGTGTTTGACGAAAGGGTTGAGCGCCTGCTCTCTCAGCTCGCCGAGCTTCATCAAAAACCACCCACCGGCGCCCAGGTCTCGTTTCTGAATTTTTTAGACTGGAGCCTCGAAGATCTCCGCCGAATTTGCCAGCCTCGCATAGATGGTTCTACAGCCGAACTCATGCTGGGCAACACGCCCCTTGTCGATATCGCGCATGACCTACGACGCGCACTTGATAGGCCAAACGCGCGTTTGTTGCTCGTTATTGATCAGTTCGAAGAACTCATTGAATCTGTCAGTCAGGTGGCTGGTGGCAGCCGGTTTCTGGATTTCATCCGCACCACCATTGAATCCAAAGACAGTCCCATCACAGTCTTGGGGACCATGCGCTCCGACTTTCTCGGGGCATTCCAAAGACATCCTCAACTGCGCGGTATCGACTTTGAAAGCCTATCGCTTGGCCCAATCAAATCGGCTGGAATGCGGCGCATCATTGAGGAGCCCGCCCGTCTTGGCGCGATCATTCTCGGCGACGGCCTGGTCGACCGTCTGATCGCTGATACCGAAACCCCTGACGCACTGCCCCTGCTTTCATTCACGCTCTGGGTCTTGTGGCGCGACTACTCAAGCGACGGCAGGATTGACCTGGGCGAGTACACCGAACTCGACGGCTTGCACGGAGCCATCTCACGTGAAGCAGATGCCCTGCTCCAGGGCGTTGATCTGGAGGCCCTGCGGAAGGCCTTCGTTCAGATGGCCCGCCTAAGCGATGACGGCCGCTTTGTTCGCCAACCCGTAAACTGGGAGTCGCCAGTATTACAGCCCGTTCACAGCACAATTGAACGCTTCATTGATCGTCGCTTACTCGTCAGCCGGACAGAAGACGGCATCCGGACAGTTGAAGTGGCTCATGAAGCGCTGCTGAGATCCTGGCCGCCACTGCGCAGTTGGCTCAATGACGATCGAGCGCAGATCCTGCTGACCCAGCAGGTTGAACGTGAAGCACAAGCCTGGGATGAGTCGGGCCGCGACAAAGACAATCTTTGGCGCGGGAGCCGCCTTTCGCAGGCCCGGGAACTGCTCGACGCCGACAAACTGGACGGCGTTGCCAAAGCCTTTGTCGACAAAAGTCTGCGACAGGCACAAAACCTGCGCCGGACGCTCGTAGCGACGGCCGTCTCGGTCTTTGTCGGCATGGGCATCTTGTCTGTCTGGGCTTTGGTGGAGCGCAACAGAGCCAACGACAATCAGCAAAAGACCGCCAAACTAAACGAAAGCTTGGAAACGGCCTCTATAGAAATCGCCAAGGCAAATACCCTGGCCGTTCAAGCCAAAGAGCGGCTGGCCAAAGAGTACGAAGAGGTTTTGATCAAAGTGCTTCGGAGCACCCCTGCTTATGGAGCCGTGTTGGGCGAAGTCAATCAGTCCAACAACAACCAATTGCGCGATCTCATCCGTATCGCCCGCACTGAATCAGACGCGACGATGGCACTCCTGGGACGCCTGGGTGAAGGCCGAGTCATCGCATTGGCACATGATGCCTTTATCAATGCCAACCCGGAAAACCTACTCTTCTTTGAACTGGTGATTAAGTGGGCTTCACCAAACACGGAGGCCGAGCGCATCCTCTACAGCGTAGGGCACTGCGAAGTAGTTTCCTATCCGTCTGCCGCGCCGGATCCGCTGCAGGTACTCCCGCTCGACTCAATGAAAGGCTGGAATTATCAGGTGTCACCGATTCAGGATCTATCGAACAGTAACTTACTGAACCAGTCAGACCTCTTGATTATCGGCAATGCCTGGGCTTCATTCACGCCGGCAGAAATTGTCTCTATCGTGGACTATGTCCGCAATGGTGGCGCATTGCTGCTCGCCGGATTGAAGTGGTCTTTTGATGGCTCTCCAAACTATCCCGGCTTTCAACCTTGCGCGTTCAACGAGGCCAGTGCTGGCCGCGAGATTGCGCGCGGACGATATCCCATGAACGACATTGCCAATCGGGTGGGCCTGAACTTTGGCCAAGGTGCCTTGGACAACGCCTATCGCGTCGCGGCAAACTAACCTCATCAGCATTCAACCCTGGAATCAGAATCGTGGCAAACAAAGCTCTTGAAGATCATCTCTTTTCGCCTGGCCCAAAACGCATCCTGGCGCTGGATGGCGGCGGTATCCGTGGCCTGCTTACTGTCCAAATGCTCAAGAAAATTGAGGCCATGATTCGCGAGCGTTCCGGCAACGAAAAAATGGTGCTCAGCGACTACTTTGACCTGATTGGTGGCACTTCAACCGGCGCGATTATTGCCGCGACTCTCGCTCTAGGTTGGGATGTGGCCCGCATTGAAGCCATCTATCGAGAGCTTGGCAATTCGATCTTTGAATCCGAGTTTTTTAGGCGTGGCCTGTTGCGGCCAAAGTTCTCGGCTGAACCAGTCAAGCAGGCGCTTGAACGCGAATTCAGCACCATCCGACTAGGCGACGATAACCTTCGTACTGGTCTGGCCGTCATCACCAAGCGATTCGATACCGGCAGCACCTGGGTCATTCATAACAATCCGAAAGGCCGCTACTACCACCAGCGGCCTGGCAGTAAAGCGCTGGCTAACAAAGACTATCTACTACGCAGCGTGGTACGCGCGAGCACAGCAGCCCCCACTTATTTTGAGCCTGAGCGCATCCAAATCTCGGACGATGTGGAGGGCGGATTTGTTGATGGCGGCGTAAGTCCGCACAACAACCCGGCCTTGCAGTTACTGATGCTGGCCACGCTGAAAGGCCACGAACTGAATTGGAGCACCGGCGAGCAGAACCTTCTGCTGGTTTCACTGGGTACAGGCTCACGCGATCTGAACATGGGAGCGGATGAAGTCGTGGATATGAAGCCGGTCGCACTGGGTATCAGAGGGCTTTCTGCCCTCATGGGTGATACGAGCGTACTCAATGAGCAGATTCTGCAATGGCTATCTACCAGCCCGACAGCCCGCCAAATTGACCGAGAAGTTGGCGACCTGACTGAGGACTTGCCAGGTGGCAAGAGCCTGCTCACTTACCTGCGATATGACGTCAACTTCGATGAAGGCTGGGTTGCCAAGCTAGTCAGCGACGAAGACCTTGAATCGATTCACGAAATGGACAAGCCCGAAAACATGGATGCGCTTGCGCGACTCGGACAGGCAGCGGCCGAGCGCATTTCGGACAGTCACTTCCCAACCCACTTTGATGTCAAATAACACCATGCCTGAGCAGCTTAACGAGGCTGACTACTTTGAGCAGCGACTTGATAATCAGATCGCCTGGTTCAGCTCAAAAAGCCAGGCGAACCAGAAAACGTATAAGCGTCTCAGGCTGGTTGAGATAATTGCGGGAGCAGCCATTCCACTAGTAGCGGGCTTTGGGCATGGCCAGTGGGTGTTTAGCGTTTTGATTGGTGTGCTGGGTCTGATCGTCGCCGTGATTGCTGGCGCCTTGAGCTTGTTTCGCTTTCAGGAAAACTGGAC
>JBGCFG010000096.1:0-25119 GCA_045106815.1 Burkholderiaceae bacterium
AAAACACCTGATGTGGGCATATCTGATTCGTCGGATTCTCGAGACCATTCCGGTCATGCTGATTGTCGCCGTGCTGGTGTTCATGATGCTCAGGCTCGCGCCTGGAGATCCGGCGTCGATTATCGCCGGCGACGCAGCCACATCGGCTGACATCGCTCAAATTCGCGAGTCGCTGGGTTTGGACGAACCCATCGTCAAGCAGTTCTTCATTTGGATGGGCAACATGGCGACCGGAGACTTCGGGGAGTCGTTTGCCTACAAAAGAACAGTCGATTCACTCGTGCTGGAGCGAATCGAACCGACCCTGGCCCTTGCCACCTTAACGATTATCATGGCCTGCGTCATTGCGGTGCCGTTGGGTACGCTCGCCGCTTACCGGCAGGGCTCATGGACGGACCGACTCGTCATGGGCATGTCGGTGGTCGGTTTTTCGGTGCCGGTGTTCGTCATTGGCTACATTCTCATTTATGTGTTTTCGGTCAAGCTCGGGTGGTTTCCAGTACAGGGCTACCAACGAATTTCCGAAGGCTTTGGCGGGTTCATCCACAGGCTGATCTTGCCAGCGACCGCGTTGTCCGTGATCTTCATCGCGTTGATTGCGCGCATGACCCGGACCAGTGTCATGGAAGTGCTCAACGAAGACTATGTTCGCACTGCGCGGGCCAAGGGCTTGTCCGAGTTTCGGGTCCTGGTTCAGCATGCGCTTCGCAATGCCGCGGTTCCTATCGTGACGGTCATTGGTATAGCCATCGCTGTTTTGATTGGTGGCGTTGTGGTGACGGAGAGCGTCTTTGCGATTCCCGGACTCGGCAGCCTAACGGTGGATGCGGTGCTGAGCCGCGACTATCCAACGGTGCAGGCCGTGATCTTGCTGTTCTCGTTTGCCTACGTCTTGATTAACCTGGCGATTGATTTGATCTACACAATTGTCGACCCGAGAATCCGCTACTGATGGCTATTGCAGATTCATCGCCGAGCACGGCAACGCCAGGCGCGATTCCCGAGGAGTCTGCCGAGGCACTCGCACCCGTTGAGCGCCCCGGTACCTGGAGCCGAATCATCAGGCACCCAAGCGTGTTGATTGGTGGTTTTGTGTTTTTCCTGATTGCGATGGTTGGCGTGCTGGCGCCGGTTATTACCTCGATCAATCCGTCTGAGATTAGCCCGGCTAATCGTAATAAGACACCGGGCTACGAGGCTACGATTCGCGACGACGACGGTAACAAGATCAAAGTAACAGCCCATATGGGCACCGACAGTCTGGGTAGAGACATTTTCTCGAGAGTGGTGCACGGGGCGCGGGTTTCGATGGTGGTTGGCGTTTCGGTGGCGCTGATTAGCGTGGCAATCGGATTGCTGATCGGCTTAGTGGCAGGCTACTTTCGCTGGCTGGATGCCATCGTGATGCGAATCATGGATGGCCTGATGGCGATACCGTCGATACTGCTCGCGATTGTGCTGGTTTCGATCAGCGGGGCCAGTCTGTTTACCGTGGTCGTGGCCATTGTGATTCCCGAAATCCCGCGAGTGGTCAGGCTGGTGCGATCGATCGTGTTGTCGATTCGGGAGGAGCCTTATGTTGAGGCTGCCATATCGGTAGGCACCTCGACTGCCAAGATTCTCTGGCGGCATATTCTGCCTAACACCGTTGCGCCATTATTAGTGCAGGGCACTTTCATTTGTGGATCAGCGATTCTGATCGAAGCGATCCTGAGCTTCCTGGGGGTAGGCATACCGCCAGAGACGCCGACCTGGGGCAACATCATGGCCGAGGGGCGGCAGTTCTTTCAGGTGTTCCCTCATAACATTCTGTTCCCGGGCATTTTCCTGACCCTGACCGTGCTGGCAATCAATATGCTCGGCGATGGTCTGCGCGATTCAATTGATCCGCGCCTGGCAAAACAACTCTAGCGAACACCGCCATGACCCAGCAAGCTGTTTTGTCGATCGAGAACTTGTCTATCGCCCTGCCCAAAGGCGGCGACCGTACGAATGCAGTTGAGGGCGTCAGCCTGTCGGTTGCGCCCGGTGAGATCGTCTGTCTGGTTGGCGAATCGGGCTCAGGCAAATCAGTCATCGCATTTTCTGTGATGGGCCTGCTCGCCAAAGCGCTCACCGTATCTGGCGGCTCAATCAAGCTCCAGGGTGAAGAATTGGTCGGCGCCCCCCTGGAGCGTCTGCGCGACTTGCGATGCACGCAGATGGGGATGATTTTTCAGGAGCCTATGACGGCGCTGAATCCGGTCATGCGCTGTGGTGATCAAATCGATGAGGTGCTTGCCGAACATACCGAATTAGGCAGCAATGATCGCCGTGCTCGTATCCTTAAGATGATCGAGCAGGTTCATCTGCCTGACCCCGAGCGGATGTATTCGTCTTACCCGCACCAGTTGTCTGGCGGCCAGCGCCAGCGCATCATGATTGCGATGGCCCTGATTCTGGAGCCCGTCTTGCTAATTGCAGACGAGCCAACTACTGCTCTTGACGTCACCACCCAGGCTCAGACGCTCAAGCTCATCAAGGAGTTGCAGGTAGAGCGTAATACCGGTGTGCTGTTCATTACACACGACTTTGGTGTCGTGGCTGATATTGCTGACCGGGTGGCGGTGCTGAAGCGCGGCGAACTGGTTGAGGTGGGTGACGCACGACAAGTACTTTCTAATCCGCAGGACGCCTATACCAAGATGCTGGTGCGCTCGGTACCGAGTCATGAACCACCTGCCGTCACGCCAATTGCTGATGACGCAGAAGTTGTTCTCAAGACAGTTGATCTGGGTAAGCGGTATGTCACGCACGGTTTCACTGGGGGCCGACGCGAAGTGCATGCAGCAATCGATGTTGATCTCGAGATTCGTCAGGGCGAGACGCTTGGCATCGTGGGTGAGTCTGGCTCGGGCAAGTCAACCGTCGCACGTTGCGTGACGCGTCTAATCGAAACCTCAGATGGCCAGATTTTGCTTTCGGGTAAAGACATTGCGAATAGCCCGCGCGGCCAGTTACGTGACATGCGTCGCAAAGTCCAAATCGTTTTTCAGGATCCGTACCGCTCGTTGAACCCGCGCCGCAGTGTTGGCTTGTCCATCATCGAAGGGCCGATGAATTATGGCGTCTCAAAAGCCGATGCGATGACCCGCGCCCGTGATCTCATGACTTTGGTGCAGCTCGACCCCGACGCACTGGATCGCTATCCGCACCAGTTTTCAGGCGGCCAGAGGCAGCGCATTTGTATTGCTCGTGCGCTCGCGATGGAGCCTTCGCTGCTGGTCGCTGATGAGGCTGTTTCCGCACTTGATGTATCGGTGCAGGCGCAGGTACTCGAATTGCTCGATAGTATTCAAGACAGGCTCAATCTCGCGATGATGTTTATCACCCACGACTTACGCGTAGCCGCCCAAATATGCGATCAGGTTGCGGTGATGTCGCAAGGCAAAGTGGTTGAATACGGGCCGGCCGGGGAGTTGTTTCGAAACCCCCAGCATCCCTACACCAAGGCGCTGTTTGAGGCAGCGCCCGGTCGGGACTTCGACTTCTCAAGCGTTTCCGCCTGACCGTAGCGCGGTATCGCGCCAGGCCGGCTAAGCTCTTCTATGCCGGGACGACCGGGATTTTCCCAATTTTGGCCTGCCAGGTCTTGGGCCCTGTGATGTGCACTGATTCGCCTTGCGAATCCACCGCAACGGTCACCGGCATGTCTTTCACGTCAAACTCGTAGATGGCTTCCATGCCCAGGTCTTCAAACGCGACGACTCGGGATCCTTTGATCGCCTTTGAAACGAGATACGCAGATCCGCCAACTGCCATCAGGTAAGCAGCCTTGTGCTTCTGAATGGCTTCAATGGCAGTTGGGCCCCGCTCGGCTTTGCCAATCATGGCGATCAAACCTGTTTTGTCGAGCATGAGATCGGTGAACTTATCCATCCGGGTCGAGGTCGTTGGCCCGGCCGGACCAACGACTTCATCACGGACGGGGTCGACCGGCCCGACGTAATAGATCACACGATTCTTGAAATCCACCGGCAAGGGCTCGCCTTTGGCAATCATGTCAGCAATGCGCTTATGGGCAGCATCACGGCCCGTGAGCATCTTGCCCGAGAGCAACAGGGTTTGCCCGGGTTGCCAACTTGCCACCTCAGCCGGTGTCAAAGTGTTCAAGTCAACCGCTTTGGATTTTTCGACGTCGGGCGCCCATTGAACATCGGGCCAGGTTGAGAGCGGTGGCGGTTCGCAATAAGCGGGGCCAGTGCCGTCCAGCACGAAGTGCGCATGGCGGGTTGCCGCACAGTTCGGGATCATGGCGACAGGTTTCGATGCCGCATGGGTTGGGTAGAGATTGATCTTGACGTCAAGCACGGTAGTCAAGCCACCCAGGCCCTGCGCCCCGATGCCGAGCGCATTCACTTTCTCGTAGAGCTCCAGGCGCAGTTCTTCGGTTGGATTGGCTGGGCCACGCTTGACGAGGTCCGACATATCGATCGGTTCCATCAGTGACTCTTTTGCCATCAGCATCGCCTTCTCGGCTGTGCCGCCAATGCCAATACCGAGCATGCCTGGCGGGCACCAGCCAGCGCCCATCGTCGGGACGGTTTTCATCACCCAGTCGACCACTGAATCGGACGGATTGAGCATGACGAACTTCGATTTGTTTTCTGAGCCGCCGCCTTTAGCTGCGACCTGAACATCAATGGTGTTGCCCGGCACCAATTCGACGTGCACAACTGCGGGCGTATTGTCAGTGGTGTTCTTACGCTCAAACTGCGGATCGGCCACGATAGAGGCGCGCAGTTTGTTATCTGGATGCAGATAGCCCTGTCGCACCCCCTCGTTAACGGCATCTACCACTGAGCCCTTGAATCCCGTCAGTTGTACGGACATGCCAACCTTCAGGTAGACATTCACGACACCGGTGTCCTGGCACATGGGTCGCTTGCCTTCGGCACTCATGCGCGAGTTGGTGAGAATCTGGGCAATCGCATCTTTGGCGGCAGGAGATTCTTCGATCTCATACGCCTTTGCCAGGTGCTCAATATAGTCTCGCGGGTGGTAATAGCTGATGAATTGCAGCCCTGCAGCGACTGATTCAATCAAGTCGTCAGCGTGTATCTGGGTCATGGTCTGGCTCCGAGCTTATTGGACAACTGCCACCATGTTAGTCGAGAATGTCGCCCGGGCCTGTTGACATGGTGAACGAGCCCCGGGCTGGCTGGCTGTCGATCGTTCCTTCCGCCGTACCGAGCTTTAAGGCGGGCCTGCCAGCAGCAGGCAATTTTCTGTGTGACAGGGGGGTTGATGACGGTTGTCATCATTTTGAAGGCCGGAGTCGAGGTGGCGCTCATGCTGATGCTCGCTCGCTCACTGGTGTTTGCTGTTAGCTTTGGTCAGCATTCAAACAACCCCATTCACCGCGTGCTGGCCATCGCGACCGCGCCTATTGATCGCTTTGCCCGTCTCATCACGCCGGGTCGTGTGCTTCATCGTCATCTGCCCATTGTGAGTTTTCTAATGTTGCTGTGGTGCTGGGTGGGCTTGGTCTGGCTGAAGGCCTGGCTCGCCGGGGAGGGCGCTTGACCTATTCACCGCAACAGCGCATTCGGTACTGGCGGCGCAATCGTTTGCTGGTCATGTTTTTCTTGCTGATCTGGACTCTGGTGACCTTTGGCGTTGCGTTTTATGCGCGTGAACTGAGCAGCATCGACTTTCTCGGCTGGCCGCTCCCGTATTGGGTGGGTGCGCAGGGCGCTCTGATTATCTATGTGCTCATCACCATCGTGTTTGCGTGGCTCATGAACCGACACGATGACCACTATGCGGCAGAACAGGACGAATCCAGTTGAGCGGTTCATCTGACGCTTTCTATGCTCGGCTGCGCCGGGTGTATGTGATCTACACCGTCGGCTTCATTTTGTTCGTTATCAGTCTGGCGCTACTAGAACGCTATGGGCTTGAGCGTTCTGCCATTGGTTATGCGTTCCTGGGCGTGACCGTCATTTTCTATGCCGGCATTGGCATTGCGAGCCGCACGAGTGATCCGGCAGAGTTTTATGTGGCAGGGCGCCGCGTACCCGCCATGTTCAACGGGATGGCCACCGCAGCCGACTGGATGTCAGCCGCGTCATTCATCAGCCTGGCGGGCGGTTTGTATGCGAGTGGCTACCAAGGGCTAGCGTTTGTGATGGGGTGGACGGGCGGATACGTGCTCGTGGCCCTGCTGCTCGCACCTTATCTGAGATCTTTCGGGCAATACACGATTCCGGATTTTCTGGGGGCGAGGTTTGGCGGGCATATACCGCGCCTGATTGGCATCTTGATCACCATGCTGTGCTCTTTCACCTATGTGGTGGCGCAGATTTACGGTGTCGGCTTGATTACCTCACGCCTTACCGGCGTGGAGTTCCAAATTGGCATCTTCCTCGGGTTGGGCGGCATATTGGTCTGCTCATTTCTCGGGGGCATGAAGGCAGTCACCTGGACGCAGGTGTCTCAATATATCGTGCTCATCATTGCTTACCTGGTGCCGGTGGTGTGGTTGTCCGTTTTGCAAACGGGTAACCCGTTGCCGCAGTTTGCTTATGGTGAGCAACTCAAAAAGGTGACGCAACTCGAAGAAGCCTTACTTAAAGATCCCGCTGAAATTGAAGTGAGAAGTCTGTTTCGCGTACGCGCGGATGCAGCGCGCGCAGCTCTGCAAAACCCGGAAGCTGCTTATCAGACTGAGCGGGCACGGCTGGCCAATCGAATCGTCGAGCTCAACGATAGCCTGGCACCCGCCAGCGAAATCAATGCGGCGCGAGTTGATCTGCTGAATTTTCCGCCTGACCTGGAGGCCGCAATCGCGATGTGGCAGCGTGAACTGGATCTAGCTGCGCGAGCAGAGCCACTGGTCAGGCACGGTGAACCCTTCCCCGGGACAACGGCGCAAGAGCGTGACAACGAGCGAATCAACTTTCTGGCCTTGGTGTTTTGCCTAACGATTGGAACAGCGGCATTACCCCATATTCTGGTTCGCTATTACACGACGCCCTCCGTCAAAGAGGCTCGTAACTCCGCTGCCTGGTCGCTCGCGTTCATTTTTGTCTTGTATTTCACGGCACCTGCGCTGGCTGTGTTGGTGAAATTTACAGTCCTATCTGATGTGGTCGGCACCTCGTTCACGGACTTGCCGGCCTGGATCAGGCAATGGCAAATGGTGGACAACACCTTGCTCGCGCTTGAGGACATCAATTTTGATGGCATCGTGCAACGGGCCGAGCTGCTAATTGGTGCAGACATTGTCGTGCTCGCAGCGCCTGAGATTGCTGGCTTGCCGTATGTAGTGTCGGGCCTGGTCGCGGCCGGTGGCATGGCGGCGGCGCTTTCCACCGCAGACGGCTTGTTGTTGACGATTTCAAATGCGTTGTCGCACGACTTTTACTACCGAATCGTCAATCCCTTGGCGAGTCCGCAGCGTCGGGTGATGTTGTCTAAGTTACTCCTGCTACTGGTCGCCTTGCTGGCCGCATTGGTGGCTGCCCAGCGGCCGGCGGCTATCTTATTCTTGGTTGCGGCGGCATTCTCGTTCGCGGCCGCCGGTTTCTTTCCCGCACTGGTATTGGGCATCTTCTGGAAGCGCGCGACGGGTGTCGGCGCGGTGTGCGGCATGCTGGGCGGGCTGGCTGTTACGTTTTACTACATGAGCATTACCCAGCCCTGGCTGCGATCCGTGATTTGGCAGATTGCTCCAAACGAGCCGATTCGGTCGCTTTGGTGGGGTATTGAGCCGATATCCGCCGGTGTGTTTGGTGTGCCGGTTGGGTTCGGACTCATGATCATTATCAGCTTACTCACGCCAAGGCCGTCCGCCAGCACGCGCGCGCTGATTGAACGGCTACGTTCGCCCGGCAATGCCGTCAATCCGCCCTGAGCAAACTGCCGTCAACGGTAGCCAGATAAATAGACTACCCTAGGCGTTCTACTGACTCTGGGAGCCGCGTGCATGGCAAAACCAAACTACGCATTTGCAAAACGACAGCGTGACCTGGCAAAACAAAAAAAGAAGGAAGAAAAGCGCCTCAAGAAGGCGGCGGCTAATGCAACACCCGAGGAGTCGGCAGAGCCTGATCAGGCCACCCCTGAACAAATGCCGGCCGACAAGCCTGCTGAATAGAACGTCTCAACAGTGTTGCGATTTGGGATCGAATCATCAGTCTTGTAGTCAGGCCACACGCGGTGGTCGATTTCGGCACTACAATTAACAGTCTATTCTTTTTATAGACAAGAATCCCCGTATGTGGAAAAAAATACTGCTGACCCTGGTCGGCGTTGTCTTGGTGGTTGGCGCTATCGTTTACGCAAAGCTTGGTCAGTTTGCAGCGATGGGCGAGGCGGCAGCCAATATGCAGCCACCACCAGAAGTGGTTACCGCAATGGTTGTCGGCGAGGACCAATGGGAGCAATCGTTCAGCGCTGTTGGGTCGTTAACGGCTGTGCAGGGCGTCACGATTTCGGCTGAGGTGCCAGGTCGGGTCAAGACAATTGCATTTGAGTCTGGCGCGACGGTAACGGCCGGCGACGTCCTGGTCGAGCTTGATACAGCAGGCGAAACGGCAGACTTACGTTCAGCCGAGGCGGCTGCGGCGCTCGCCAATGCCAACCTGAAACGCTCCCGTGAGCTATCCAAGCGTCAGTTAGTGTCGCCAGCGGAGGTGGACACGGCCCGTGCCCAGGCACGCGAGGCAATCGCGCAGGTTCAGATGAAGCGCTCAAACCTGGCCCTCAAAACGATTGCCGCCCCATTCGATGGCCGTCTGGGCCTACGGCAAATTAACGTTGGGCAAGTGGTGAGTTCGAGCGACCCAATTGTGACCTTGCAAACACTCGATCCCATCTACGTGACCTTTGCCATTCCGCAGCAGAGGTTGAATCAGATTGCGGTCGACATGCCGGTCAGACTGAGAACCGATGCGGTTAAAGATGACGTGTTCGAGGGAACAGTTAGCGCAATCAGCCCCGAGGTCGATCCCGTGACTCGTAATGCGACGGTTCGTGCCGTGATTCGTAACCCGTCCGGTCAACTGACTCCTGGCATGTTTGCAGAGGTGGATGCAATCCTGCCCGACGTGCTGCCCGTGCTCGCGATTGCCTCGAGTTCTGTCCAGTACGCGCCATTTGGCAACTCGGTCTTCGTGATTGAAGAAAAAGAAGGCGAGAGCGGAGAGAAGTCACTTTCGCTGCGCCAGCAGTTCGTTCGGCTTGGTCAGACCCGAGGCGATTTCGTCTCAGTGCTCGATGGCTTGAAGGCGGGCGAGCAGATCGTCACGAGTGGTGCATTCAAGCTGCGCTCTGGGATGACCGTGCGCATAGACAATGCGCTTGCACCCAAACCGAGCATCAATCCCAGCCCCAGTAATTCATAAGCCGTGACGCCATGAACGGATTTACCGATCTCTTTATTCGTCGTCCGGTTCTGGCGATTGTTGTTAACGTCCTGATCCTGATTGCGGGTATTCAAGCCTGGCAATCTCTAACGGTGCGTCAATACCCGCTGAGCGAGAACGCCTCTGTTCAGGTCAGTACGGCATATATTGGCGCGAGCGCCGATTTGGTCCGTGGCTTTGTCACGACGCCGCTTGAGCGCGCAATTGGCTCGGCAGAGGGTATTGACTACCTCGAGTCAAAGAGCCTGCAGGGCATTTCCATTATCACGGCGCGTCTGAAGCTCAATGTCGATTCAACCAAAGCGCTCGCCGACATTACGTCCAAGGTCAATCAGGTTCGCAATGATCTGCCGGCAGAGGCGCAGGTACCCTCCATTAGCGTTCAGTCGGCTGACTCGGAATTTGCGGCAGCCTACCTGAGTTTTGCGTCCAACATTTTGTCGCAGCAGGAAATCACCGACTATTTGTCGCGTGTGGTGCAGCCCCGGCTTGCGGCAGTGCCCGGAGTACAGCGAATCGAAATATTCGGGGCCAGAACGTTTGCGATGCGGATCTGGCTCAAGCCTGCACGCATGGCTGCGCTCGGCGTGAGCGCGACTCAGGTACGCGAGGCGCTTGCGGCCAACAATTATCTGGCCGCGGTTGGCAGCACAAAGGGCGCGCTCACGAGCACCAGCCTGACGGCCAATACCGATCTCCAGAGTGTTGATGAATTCAAGCGCCTGGTTGTCTATGAACGAGACGGGGCGATTATCCGGCTTGAGGACATCGCAGATGTCGAGCTTGGGGCGGAAGACTATGACACCGTCGTGCGCTATTCGGGACAAACCGCGGTCTTTATCGGCGTCTTTCCTCAGCCCAATGCCAATGTGGTTGACGTGATTGACCTTGTCCGCGCTGAGATGACCAAGCTCGAGCGAGACCTTCCGACAGGTCTTGACGCTGACATCGGCTATGACGCCTCGCAATACGTCAGCGATGCGATTGATGAGGTGGTCTTCACGCTGGCCGAAACCCTGCTCATCGTCATTGCCGTAATCTACTTGTTCCTGGGCTCGTTCCGGTCGGTGTTGGTGCCGATCATGGCTATCCCGGTGTCATTGATTGGCAGCATCTTCCTGATGCAGTTGTTCGGCTTCACACTTAACCTGCTTACCTTGCTGGCCATTGTGTTGTCGGTGGGTCTGGTCGTTGATGATGCCATTGTGGTGGTTGAAAACGTAGAGCGTCACCTTCGCGAGGGAAAGAGTCCGCGAGAAGCCGCCATGCTCGGAGCGAAAGAGCTGATCGGCCCAGTGATCGCCATGACGGTCACGCTCGTCGCGGTGTATGTACCCATTGGGATGCAAGGTGGCCTCACGGGCGCGTTGTTTAGAGAGTTTGCGTTCACGCTGGCCGGCGCCGTGACTATCTCGGGCATTGTGGCGCTTACGCTATCACCCGTCATGTCTGCGAACCTGCTCAAACCCACCGAGGGCGAGGAGCGTGGTGTGTCAGGTTTCATCAACCGCACGTTCGACAAACTGCGCGAGTCATACGGCCGCGCGCTTGGCGGTACGCTCAAAGCTCGACCAGCGGTTTACATCGTGTGGGTGGTGGTGAGCTTATGCACGGTGCCGATGTTCATGTTTTCGCCAAAAGAACTCGCCCCTGTTGAGGACCAAAGCGTCATCTTTGGCATCATGAACACAGCGGCGAATGCAACCGCCGACCAAAACTCGACCTATGCCAAAGAAACAGAAGCGCGCATGCTCGAGACGCCTGAGACAGCGCTGACGTTCCAGTTCTTGTTTCCGCCCTCGGTGGGCGCGACACTCGGGGCCGATGGTTTCAGCGGGATGGTGGTCAAACCGTGGGAAGAACGGGACCGGTCAGTGGCCCAGATCTTGCCTGAGGTACAGGGAAAGATGGCGCAGATACCTGGGGTGCAGATGTTTGTGACCATGCCTTCTGCGTTGCCGGGTGGGAGCAATTTCCCGGTTGAGTTTGTTATTACGTCAACGGGTTCATCCGAACAGTTGCTTGAGTTTGCGAGGCAGATTCAGGGCAAGGCAGCGGCTAGCGGGCTGTTTTTCTTTCCACCCATCATCGACATGAAGTTCGACTTGCCCCAGGCCAGCATCATGATCGACAAAGATCGCGTGGCCAGCCTGGGCTTGAATCTTGCCCAGGTTGGTTCTGATTTGGCGGTGGCCATGGGCGGTAATTTCGTCAACCGCTTCAACATGGATGGGCGCAGCTATAAAGTGATTCCGCAGGTGCAGCGTAGTGATCGGCTCGCACCTGAGCAGTTACGAAATCTGCACATCAGGGCGCCAGATGGCACCATGGTGCCGCTCTCCGCGATCGCCACCATTGAACACTCAGTTGTGCCACGCTCGCTCAACCGTTTTCAGCAACTCAACGCCGTGAAGCTGTCGGGCATGAGCGCGCGCACGCTCGATGAGTCACTGGGCTTTCTGGAAAAAACCGCCGAAGAGATTTTGCCGCCCGGGTTTAGTTATGACTACACGGGTGAATCACGGCAGTTGCGTACCGAGGGCAACAAGTTTTTGCCGGCCTTCTCTCTGGCCATCTTGCTGATCTTCCTGGCGCTGGCGGTGCAGTTCAACTCGTTCCGCGATCCGCTGGTGATTTTGGCGGGGTCGGTGCCGCTTGCGATGTTTGGCGCGCTGGTGTTCACGGTGCTCAAAATTCCAGACCCCAATACGCCGTATTGGACTAACGGCTGGACCACCACCCTGAATATCTATGCCGAGGTGGGGCTTGTCACACTCGTCGGCCTCATCGCTAAGAACGGTATTTTGATTGTTGAGTTCGCCAACAAACTTCAGGAACAGGGCAAAGCCAAGATCGAAGCGATTCACGAAGCGGCCAAGACTCGCCTACGGCCTGTTTTGATGACTTCTGTGGCTACTATTGCCGGTCACTTCCCGCTGGTGCTGGTTGATGGTGCGGGTGCGGCCGCTCGTAACTCAATCGGTTTGGTCCTCGTGGGCGGCATGGCAATTGGCACCCTGTTCACTCTGTTTGTGGTGCCCTCGCTGTATGTTCTGATCGCGCGCGACCACCGCATCACTCACTCTGACGCCGAGTCCGTTCCCATGCAAGACAGGACTGAGCTTGCACCTGGCGGTGGTGACTGACGGCGGTGACCACGTCTGCTGATGTGTTGGTTGTCGGTGCTGGGCTTTCGGGTCTGGCGGCAACGTTTCTTTTGGCAGAAATGGGGCGCAAGGTGCTTGTGCTTGAAGCGCGAGACGAGCCGGGTGGACGCATTGCCTCCGTTCGTGACGGCGGCGATTGGGCTGGCGATCTGGGGCCCACCTGGATCTGGCCCGACTTCCAACCCTCGATCAAGCATTGGATACCGCGGCTTGACTTACAACTCGACGAGCAGTTTAGCCAGGGGCTGACGCTGGTTGAGCGAGGCGGTGAGCAGCCGATTCAGCGCGTGAACATTCCTGAGCAGGCGGGCAGTCAGCGAATTGTCGGCGGACCGCAGGCATTGATTGACGCGCTCTGCGACAGACTTGTGCCCGGTACTCTGCAGGCAGGCGCTGGCGTCACAGAGGTCCACGTTCAGAGCGAGCAGGGTGAAGTGCGCTGCGTGGATTCGCGCGGCAAGGCTTATACGGCTGAGCAAGTGATCATCGCGACGCCACTACGGATTGCCGCACGTGACATTCAATTTGAGCCGTCCTTGCCCGATGAGTTGACCCGCAAGTTAAGCGCCGCGCCGACCTGGATGGCAAGACACGCCAAGGTCGTGATTCGCTATGAATCGGCTTTTTGGCGCGCGCAGGGATTGACTGGCCGGCTGCTCAGTGCGGTCGGCCCGCTGGCCGAAGTGCATGACCATTGCGGACCTGGCGGCGAGCCTCCCGCCTTGTTTGGTTTTGCCGCATGGCCGCCGAGCCAGCGACAAAACCATGCCTCTGAATGGGACGAAGCGATTGAAGCGCAGTTGGTGAGATGTTATGGGCCACAGGCTGCCAACCCGGTTTCGATCACCACTAAAGATTGGGCTCTGGATCAATGGACTACAACGGAGTCTGATCTGGAAGGGCCGGCGGCTCATCCTGACGTATTGCCGGAGATGCTGCGCCGTGGACACTGGCATCAGCGACTCTGGTTTGCGAGTGCAGAAACCGCTCAACGCGATCCGGGCTTAATCGCCGGTGCCCTGGCATCTGCCGAACGCGTCGCCAAAGCGGTACTTAATGCGCGTTAGTCGATGCTTGTTTGCGACGCCAGACCGCGCGCATCACGCAACAATTCGCTGACATCTGGCGGCGTTCTGAGTCTCGCATCAGGCGGCAGCAGGAAGGTGTTTGAGATTTCTGCGATCTCCGCGCCTTCGTTAGTGGTGTAAAGCTTGGTTGTGGTCAACCCCAAAATGATGGCGGGCACAATCGCCGCACACATGATGGCCTTCAGGCCACGTAACTGCGTCGCGACCAGCAAGTGACTGAGTAACACTATAAAACTACAACTCACCAGAATCACGATAGTGGCAAGCGTCCATGACATCACGAGGCTAAGCGCGAAAGTACCCGCGCCCGCCAGGTTGTAGGCGCCCCAGGTCAGCAGGTAACCCCCCATACCAATGCAGGCATGGCTTGTCCAGTTTGGGGAGCCAACCACCAGGCGGCTGATGAGCGCCCAGGCGCATGTCCAAATGGCAACAATGGCGATGGCGGTCAGGGCGGCAGTTGCGATGTCGAACCCGATGCGCTGGTGGTCAAAGTGGGTGAACCAGGTTTCAGCACCTGATTGGAGCAGAAACAGCAGGGCCAACAAGCAAAACTGCCAGGCGCCGGCGCCTTTTTCAATGAGTGGGGTTTTTGCGCCCGAGATGATAGGTGTAACGGGCGCGCTCAGGATTTGTTCTGGCGCAAGCGTCTCTTCACGCAACCGTACTCGTAAGCATGACTGGCCCAGCGTGAGCGTTTGCGTGCCGGTATTGTCAAGCATGGCCCGCGCAACCCGTTCGCCGTTCAGGCGAATGCCATTGAGTGAGCCGAGATCGGTGACATGGAGCTGGCCGGTCGCGTCAAACTCGATCTGACAATGCCGCGCCGCGACGTGCGGATCGTCGAGCACGATGTCGCAGTCTAGGTGGCGTCCAACAATAAGGGTGCTGCGTTGGGAGCTGTCCATACGGCAGGCTGTGTTCACAGTCTGCCCGTCATGCGTCATATGCTCAATGAGTGCTCGGTTTTTCGGGATCGCAGGTGGAAAACTCGCCACGAGGTTTAGATGCTCGAGCGCGTGATTCATGAGCCGTCCACCTCAGCCGTGATCGCGGCAAGATAGCGTTCGATGACTGCGAACGCGGGGTCAAACGGCATCCCGGTCAGACTGAGTTTGCTTGTCACACCATAAAGAGCCGTGGGCGACGTCACAAAACTAAGCGATAAGTCGTACAAGCCGGGAAAGCGCTGGTACTGGCGCGCGCAAATCGATGCAACCAAATCGACACCATGGTTACGAACGACTCGTTGCTCACATTTGATGGGTGAGAATTCTCTGGTCGGTGCCCAATTACCAAAGCTCTCGCGCGCCGAGGTCACCATGCGCGCTTCCAGGTAATTTGAGAAGCGAATGCTATCGAGCTTTGCTGACTCAAAGATGTTGTGTTCAAAGCTGATGTCGCCCGTCGTGAGCGTGCCATCAATAAAGATACCGGCTTGCGCTGAACACTGACGGGTTTGGTATCGAACCGGCTGATCCAGAGACGGGCTGCCACCGGCGGCGCAATCAAAGAATGCAACCGGCTTGCCTGGCAATGACAGATGACGCGCGCGTTGGCTTGGAAACTGTGCGGGCAACTCCGCAAGCAGTGCATTTGCATGCCGATGTAGCTGGCGGCTGATTTCTGCCTTGAAGTCTGCCGGGGTAGGCCTGAGTTCAGGCGCTTTGTCGTGTTGAGTCAGCAGTGTACGGGCATGCTCCGCTGGCACTAGAAAGCCAACGCTTTGGCGGGTACGGTAAGCCGCAACATTTATGCCGATCACTGCACCATTAACATCCAGGGTCGGGCCGCCACTCATACCGGAATTGATGGCGCCGGCATAGTGCAGGCGCTCACCAAACGCATTGGCCACAAGTCCGTTACTGATGCCTTCGGTGAGGGTCAGGCCAACATCAAGCGGGTAGCCAATGGCATAGGCTCGTTCACCATGGCGTGGCAGGTCTTGAGCAAGCGCCAGCGGCCGCGCTGTCATGTCTGACAGCCTCACGAGTGCGAGGTCATGAATGACGTCTATTGCCAGCAGTTCAACGGCGCCTTGTTTGCCAGCCGCTGTGCGGTATTGCAATTGATACTTTGCGGGGTGCAGCACTCGGTCAGAAACGACATGGTAATTGGTGATCGCCAGACCGTTTGGGCCGACGATAAAGCCAGTACCGTGCGATGATTTTTCAGTATTGCCTTCAAACAATGCCTGAATCTGGACAATTGAACTGCTTGCCCTGCTCAGTACTTGCTTACTAACTTGCTTGTGGGTTGTCTGGTTGGCAGGGGTATTTTCGGAAAGGCTTGTAGCCTGGGCGGCAGTGCTCTCAAATGCCTCTGCGGCATGTTCATTTGCTGTCATCGCAGGGCCGGTTATGGCATTTGCTACAACGCTGAGTGAGCAGCTAACACCCATGACGCCTGCAAGGACGAAACAACGCCAACGGTTCAACCGGCTTAGCAGGTTTAGCCGAAGCTTATTGCCTCTACAGTGATGTGAGATGCTGTCAAGACGCATTGGGCGATCCCGTGACCAGTCGACTGAGCAGCCTATCGGGACCAGGCTTCGGTGTCTGTTAAATAGTTCGGGATGCACGATAATGGTGCTCAGTGGGCGAACGCACACCCATGGGCGGTCAAAGCGAGAGGAGCGTGGGGTATGAAAAGCATCAAGCGTGTATTGAGCGTAGCGCTCTTGGCTGTGGCTGCCGTGGTAGTCGTTTTGATCGTCAATACGGTTCGGTTCTCGCCACCGCCGCAGGTGGCAGGCACCAATCAGCTTGCTCCGGCACCCGTTGAGGCGGTCGCCAACAAACTGGCTCAGGCGATTCAATTCGAGACGGTGAGCAGTCGGGGCCGGGGGACAGTCCAGGAGCAACAGCCTTTCCGCGATTTTCTGGCGTGGTTACCAACGGCTTTTCCTGCGGTGCATAGCACCATGAACCGCGAGATCGTGGGTGGGTTAACACCGCTTTATCGTTGGGAGGGCAAAGACGCTGCTTTGCCGCCAATTCTGCTCACCGCGCACTACGACGTGGTCCCGACCGAGGCGCAGACGCTGGACCAATGGGAGCATCCACCGTTTTACGGCGTGCAGGCAGATGGTTTTATTTGGGGGAGGGGGACTCTTGATAACAAGGGTGCCGTAATTGCTTTACTTGAAACCGCAGAGCGTCTCATTGCAGATGGTTTTCAACCAGCGCGAACCGTCTACATGAGCTTTGGCCATGATGAAGAGATTGGTGGCGATGAAGGCGCCGCGGCTGCCACAGAACACCTAAAGGCTAACGACATTTTCGCTGAGTGGGTGCTTGATGAAGGCTCATTCGTGCTTGATGGCGTCGTAAGCGCGCTTGATCGTCCGCTGGCGACGATTAACGTCGCAGAAAAAGGCATGCTCACGCTGACCCTGATTGCCAATGCGCCGGGTGGCCACTCTTCCATGCCGCCGCGCGAAACTGCGGTTGGTACGCTGGCGGCAGCGGTGAGCCGTCTCCAGCAACAGCCGGTGCCTGGTGGTTTGAGCGGATTAAGCGAAACCATGTTTGATGGCATGGCGCGCCACTTCGGTGTTTTGAACCGGATGTTGTTTGCTAACCGTTGGCTGTTTGGACCGATCATTGAATCGCAACTAGCCGCAGCGGCGACCACCGACGCTGTGTTACGCACGACGACTGCGCCCACGATGCTCAGTGGCTCGAACGCAGAAAACGTGTTGCCCACCCAGGCGAGCGCAACTGTCAATTTCCGTTTGCATCCGCGCGATCGCGTGGAAGACATCGTTGACCATGTGCGCCGTGCCATTGACGATGAGCGAATCGCGATTGAGGTATCCCCCACCCATGCACGCGAAGCGAGCAAGGTGGCCGATCACACAGCAGCAGGGTTCAGAGCCATCGAAAAAGCGGCGCTACAGAGCTTTGGCAACATTGTCGTGGTGCCCGGCTTAACCATTGCCGGCACTGATAGCCGACACTACGCCGAAGTGGCGCGTGATGCCTATCGGTTTAACCCCTTCAGAGTCGAGAAGGTGGACTTACCGCGACTACATGGCATCAATGAACGTATCTCTGTTGACAACCTTCAGCGCGCCATTAGTTTTTACACCGCGCTATTGACTGATCTCCCTTCGACTCAAGCCGAATGATGGCTCGCTGAGTCATCGCTGGTAGCAACACAAGCGGCTTCGACGCACTCACTGAGCGAGCCAAAGTAGACCGGCCGATTGATCAGGCCTGGCGCGTAGTGAGCAAACTTGCCTGAGTTGGTCATCACAGCATGGCCTGACACGGGGACTATCGGCTTGCCCAACATGCACCAGCAGGTGTCTTGTATGAATTGCACGCCGAACGCGGTGAGGGTGTCGATCAGGCCGGCCTGCAAGGCCCGTTGATGCACTGCGCGGCTAAGCGTCACGATGAGGCTGATGTTTTCCCGTTTGGTTTTGCTCCTGCAGAGCATGGCCAATGTTCCGCATTCAGTGAATGAGAAGTGCGGATTGCCCAGACAGATCAGATCAATCGCTTCATCCCGTGCCGTTGTGATGTTGCGCCGGGTCTCTATAAGGTCGTTCGGCGTCACGCTCAGTTGCGGTAATTCAGGCGCGGTTTGGGCGATGCGTTGCGCTTCAGCGTCCGCCTCTGGCGTCACGCCTTGTAGATGAAACATCGGTGCAGACGAGGTCGTGGCAAAAGCTGCGCTGAAGGCTTTGAGATCATCTTCGGTCGGCGCCAGATGGGCGAGCCCTGTCGCCATCGGAATGCGGTGTGCCGCCAATTCGCCGATACGCAGGCCGAGCAAGGGCCAGAACGAGTCATCCGTATTAATGGGCGCTTCAACCGCGATCTCCAGCATGGCGGTGCGTTCGCTGCCCACGTGAGCCCCCGACGCCGGCGCGCGTCCGGTCAAAGCCATACACACATCCATGAAGTCGGCGTACTTTTGCGTGCGCGCGCCGATGACGCTGTTCGCGTAAACCACCGCATTGGATTCAGCCCAGCCAATGTCTTCCCCCTGGGCAGGGGCCGAGCCCAGTTGATAGGGCGCGCAGGTATAGCTCTCAGCAGCGCCCATGGCCATATAGACATCGCCTAGCTGGCTGGCCGGCTCGCCGATCCCCGATTCAACGCCAAGTACGCGCCATTGCCGCTGATCAACTGAAATTGCGTTTAGTGTGGTTGGCACTCGGACAGCCGCGCCCCAGTCCAGCAGTCTCTGGGCGAACAATAGGCTTGATGGGCCGTTATAAATGCAGGCGTCAATATGAGTTTGCGTAATATCAATGAGTGCTTTCGCGCGTTGGACGATAGCCATGCGCAGCAGAATTCGCAGTGCGGTTTGCGTTGCTCGCCCATGCGCGCCGGCCAGCATCGCTTGGTCAGTGGATGACAAGGACAGGGCGGGGTTGTATTGATTCTGCGTATCTGTTGGTTCAGCTTCTACTTTTGCTGACTCTAGCTTTGGTGCTTCAGGGTTGATGAATAGTTGACCATTCGCCACCCGGGCAGCTTCGTTGGCCGTAAGCGCGGCAAAATCTTGCTGGCTAATCTGAAGCACCGGCAGGCATTGCTCAAACATCTCGTCGGCCACAATCACGCCAAGCGTGAGAATTTCTTCAGGCTCGCAAAACACCAGAGCAGCCGGCGCGACGCGGTTAAGCATCAACTCAAGCATCACGCCACTACCAGAACACGAACCTCGCCCGGCGGGCATCGCCAGGATACGACCCGCCACACTCTGCCCATTAAGAGGATGGTGTTGATCGATAACGCGACCGGTTTCGGGGTCGACGCCACCCCAAAAACTGAGGGGTGTTTGCGTGACCAGCAATTGACCCGTAGCAGTTCCTGTCACAAGCGGGCGGCCAGTGAAGGTGTTGGGGCTCATCGCGCGGGGCTCAAGGGTCAGCGGCGGCGATGCCCGCTGATGAGTTCAATGATCTCGCCAAACACCTCGAAACGCAGTCCTTGCGTTAGATCGACTGCCTGGCAGCGGCTATAGAACACGCTTAAGTCCAGACCTACGCCAATGCCGAAGATCTGAATCGCCCCTTGCTCCTCATGCTTTTGAACCACCTGCATCAAGTGCTGATCGAGGTAGGTATCGTCATTTGCGAGTTGCGTGGCACTGTCCATCGGACAACCGTCTGAAATGACAATCAGAATTTTGCGTTCTTCATTACGTTCATGCAGTCTCTGGCACGCCCAATCTACCGCCTCGCCATCAATGCCTTCACGGAACATATCGGCCTTGAGCAGTGCCGAGATAGACGGGCGGGCGCGCCGCCACGATTGTTCGGCATCTTTGAATATCAGATGCCAGCGTTCATTCAGGCGGCCTGGGTGCTGCGGTTTTCTTGCGCGCTCCCAGTCTTTACGCGCGCGGCCACCATTCCAGGCGCCAGTTGTGAAGCCCAGAATCTCGCTTGTCACACCCGCTTGCTCAAGCGCACGAGACATGAGATCGACCAGCATCGCCACTGACTCTGCGTGAGTCTTCATGGAGCCTGAGCAGTCGATCAGAAAAGTCAGCGCACAGTTTGCGATGGGCTCAATACGATCGGCCTTAAACAGCCTGCGCTCAGCCGGGGAAGAGACAAGTTGCGCAAGTCGTGACCCGTCAATTCGGCCTTCTTCCTGCGCGCCTTCCCAGCCATCGTGCACGGGTTCTGCAAGCACGGCTTTCAAGCGCCGGGCGAGCCGCCTTGCATTAAGACCTTGCTCTTGAATGAGTTGATCAAGGCGTTCGCGATACTCGCGTAGCTGGGCGGCTCTGACAATGTCTGCCGTTCGGTGCGTTTGATCATATTCACGCGTGAAAGCCGTGTAACCATCGGTGGCTGCATCAAGGGCTTTGCTGCGCTCGGTGGTCGCAATCGCGACACCGGCATCGTCCTGGCCGTCAAAATCCATCCATAAGCTAAAGCGTCCGTTGGCCAGCGGCTCATCGTCTTCATCCCCCGAGCCGCCGTCGTCATCTGAGCCATTTGCTTCACGGGCAATGTCTTTAAGCATCTGCGTGACTTTCTCACTCAGTACTTTTGCCTCGGGCGCATATTGAGCCTGGTCATGGCGCAGTTTGCGCATCGCCGCCAGTTGCGGGCCGGTGAGAGAGATGAGCTTGCCGCGCGTGGTCTCAATTAAGTCTTCGGTCGCTTCGAGCACCGACGATCCATGTACCCGCGCGCGGCTCGTCTGGGCCACTGTGTAAAGAATTAAGCCGCTCAGGGTTTCCGTCAGGCCCGAGTGGTGAAACGCAAGTGACCATTCATCAAAGCGATGCTGCAGATTGCGTTTGACGCCAATCATCTCGGGAGGTGCCATCGCCTCCACCCGAAACTGCTCAAACATCTCGTACAAGATTCTGGCAGTTGGCTCGGCGGGGCTGTGCTGCTTGTGAATCTCGGGGTCAGAGTGGGTCAGTCTGAGCGCGATGCCGTCCGATGCACCCCTGAACGAAGAAAAATCGTCATCCTCTAACTTGGGATGCAGGTGTGGCGCATAAGAGGGCAAGCGCTTCAGGCCGCGATGCAGGCGGCTGCCTCTGAAGTGCAGATCTGGCTGGCCGCTCAGCGCCCGAATCGAGGCCGCACAAAGTTCCTCAATGCGCTGCAACTCACGCTCATGCGCTTGCTGCGATTCGGTTGTCAGGCCGTTATTCAACTGACGTCAGTTGAAGCTGCGGTGTCGAGTTCCTGATCAAAGCAGCGCTGGAAATATTCGGCCACGATGGGGCGCTCGGCTTCATCACACTTATTCAAAAACGACAGGCGAAAGGCAACGGCAGGGTCACGGAAGATTTCGCAGTTTTCTGCCCAGGTGATCACGGTACGTGGTGACATCAGGGTTGATAGGTCACCAGCGGCAAAACCCTTACGCGTTAGGTTGGCGACGGCAACCATTTGTTCAATGTGCTTGCGACCGCGCTCGGAGTCTTTACCCGGTACGCGTGCGAGCACGATGGACTCTTCTTCGGCCGGACTCAGGTAGTTCAGCGCAGCTACGATATTCCAGCGATCAATCTGGGCATGGTTGAGCCGTTGAGCGCCGTGATACAAGCCGTTCAGATTGCCCAGGCCCACCGTATTAGCCGTGGCGAACAAACGAAAATAGGGGTGCGGCCGAATCACTCGGCTTTGATCCAAGAGGGTGAACTGACCATCGCGCTCCAGGATGCGCTGAATGACAAACATGACATCGGGCCGGCCCGCATCATATTCATCAAAGATCAGCGCGACCGGTCGTTGCAATGCCCACGGCACAATCCCTTCCTGAAACTCCGTGACCTGCTTACCGTCGCGTAACACCACGGCATCTCGGCCCACCAGATCCATTCGGTTTATGTGGCCGTCAAGATTGACGCGCACACAGGGCCAGTTCAAACGCGCGGCCACTTGCTCAACGTGAGTGGACTTGCCTGTGCCATGCAGACCTTGTACGAGGACGCGGCGGTTTCTCGTAAAGCCAGCCAGTAGGGCCAGGGTGACATCAGGATTAAAGCGGTATGCAGCGTCAATGTCAGGCACGTGGGCATCGCGCTCGGCAAAGGCCGGTACCTTTAAGTCGCTGTCTATGCCAAACACCTCGCGCACAGAAACGGTGAGCGTTGGTTCAATTTGTTCAATGGGCGTTGTCATCAAAGCGTCCTATGCGCTGGCGTTTGTTTCGTCTTGGCTGCGGGGAGTTTCGGCGTCAATTTCAGCAAGTGCTTGCGCAGCGCGTTGCAGGGCAGGCAGCCATTGCAGGGCTTTTTCGGCGGTCATGCGCATGACCGGCGCCTGCAAAGCGACGGCCAGGTTAGAGCGGCCCTGTGAATTAGGCACCAGCACCGCGACACACACGAGCCCCGGAAGGAACTCCTCATTATCAACCGCATAACCATCACGCTTGACGCGCGCGATTTCGGCTTCAAGCTCATCCAGATCAGTCAGGGTATTGGGGGTGCTCACTTCCAACGGCACGTGGCCGAGCAACTGGCGGCGCCGGGCCGCGCTTAACTGACCGAGGAATAATTTGCCGCTAGCAGAGCAGTGCGCTGGCACGCGCGAGCCAGGGTGCAGATAAAACCGCAGCGGGGCGGCGGTCTCAACTCTGTCTAGGTATAGGACTTCACTGCCCGATAGCGCCGTGAGGTTGCAGCTTTCGCCAACCTCTTCAACCAGTGCTTGCAGCACCCGGTGCTGGGCGCCGTGGAAGGTGTTATTGAGCAGCAGGTTCTCGGCAAGTTGGCGCAGCCGGAGGGCTGTTGAGTAGTAGCGGCCGTCGCGCTGAAGCAGCCCTGCGCTTTCCAGTTGCTGGAGCATCCGGTGAAGCGTGGGTTTGGGTAGGCCCGTCTCGGCGACCAGGCCGGGCAGGGTGTAGAGCTCATCGCGCGAGGCCATGACCTCCAGCAGCGAGAACAGTCTCATGGTGGGCGTGTCGCCATTGATCTCGGCGGCGGTGTCTGCCCCTTTGGGTACGATTTTCATGCTCCGATGTTACCGAGATTTCATAAAGCTGACCATTTAATAATAAAAAATCGAAATCCCGTTGACGAAGCGGCCTGAGATCCCTAGTATTTCGGCAAATTCCGGTTTTATTAAACATTTCATCCCGAAAAGTCAGACGCCAAACGACCGTTAGGAGGCTCCTTATGAACAAACCCGAAGTCAATCTCGCTCGCCGGCCAGTAGAAGGCAGGCAAAAAATGACGCCTTCAGAGGCATTTGTTGAGACCCTCGTCGCCCAAGGCGTCGACACCATGTTCGGCATCATGGGCTCAGCGTTCATGGACGCGATGGACATCTTTGCCCCGGCAGGCATCACGCTGATTCCGGTCGTACACGAGCAGGGTGCCGGCCACATGGCTGACGGTTATGCCCGCGCCAGCGGTCGCCACGGTGTGTGCATTGGACAGAACGGCCCTGGTATCAGTAACTGCGTCACCTCGATTGCCGCTGCTTACTGGGCACACTCACCGGTCGTCATCATCACCCCCGAGACCGGCACCATGGGCATTGGCCTGGGCGGCTTCCAGGAAGCCAACCAGTTGCCGATGTTCCAGGAGTTCACCCGTTACCAGGGTCATGTGGCACACAACGCGCGCATGGCAGAGTTCACCGCGCGCTGCTTTGACCGCGCCATTTCAGACAACGGCCCGACCCAGCTCAACATTCCGCGCGACTACTTCTACGGCGAAATCGAATGCGAAATTCCTAAGCCTTTGCGCGTTGAGCGCGGCGCAGGTGGTGAAGAGACATTGAACGCAGCCGCTGAGTTGCTCGCTACCGCGAAGTTCCCGGTCATCTTGTCCGGCGGTGGTGTTGTGATGGGTGACGCCGTGGCCGAGTGCCAGGCACTTGCCGAGCGCCTGGGCGCACCTGTTGTGACTGGCTACCTGCGTAACGACGCATTCCCGGCAAGTCACCCGCTGTGGTGTGGCCCCTTGGGTTATCAGGGCTCCAAAGCGGCAATGAAGCTGATTGCACAAGCAGACGTTGTGGTTGCCCTCGGCTCACGCATGGGTCCGTTTGGCACCTTGCCTCAGCACGGCCTCGATTACTGGCCCAAAGAAGCCAAGATCATTCAGGTTGAAGCTGACCATACCAACCTTGGCCTCGTGAAGAAAATCAACGTCGGTATCTGCGGCGATGCCAAAGCCACCGCTAAAGCCCTGACCGGATTGCTCGAAGGCAAAACCCTTGAGTGCGACGGCTCCAAAGACGCCCGCGGCAAGACCATCGCCGACGAAAAAGCCGCCTGGGAAAAAGAGCTAGACGAGTGGACCCACGAGAAAGACGCGTTTAGCCTCGACATGATCGAAGAGAACGCCAAAGAAGAGACCTTCAACGGCGGCAGCTACCTGCACCCGCGCCAGGTCTTGCGTGAGCTGGAAAAAGCGATGCCTGCACGCGTCATGGTCTCCACCGACATCGGCAACATCAACTCAGTGGCTAACAGCTACCTGCGCTTTGAAGAGCCGCGCAGCTTCTTCGCGCCGATGAGCTTTGGTAACTGCGGCTACGCACTGCCCACCATCATGGGTGCCAAAGTGGCAAGCCCTGACCGCCCTGCGATTGCCTACGCCGGTGACGGTGCCTGGGCGATGAGCATGGTGGAAATCATGACGGCCGTGCGGCACAACATTCCGGTCACGGCTGTTGTGTTCCACAACCGTCAGTGGGGTGCCGAGAAGAAGAACCAGGTTGACTTCTATAACCGCCGCTTCGTGGCGGGTGAGCTTGAAAACGAAAGCTTCGTTGGCATGGCTGAGTCCATGGGCGCCGAAGGTATCGTCGTCGATAAGCTCGAAGATGTTGGCCCGGCACTGAAAAAAGCCATCGATATGCAAATGAACGAAGGCAAGACCTGTGTGCTTGAAATCATGTGTACCCGCGAGTTGGGCGACCCGTTCCGCCGCGATGCATTGGCCAAGCCGACTCGCTTGCTGGACAAGTACAAAGACTACGTTTGATTTAATGGGGTAGTCGGA
>JBGCFG010000097.1:0-4474 GCA_045106815.1 Burkholderiaceae bacterium
TTGGGGTCAGATTCAGGCGGGAGTGGGTCAATTGTGGGCCAGGGGAGTGGCGATCGATTGGGGTGGTTATGAGGCGGGGCGCGCGCGCAAGCGAGTACCGACCCCCACCTACCCGTTCCAGCGCAAACGGTTCTGGGTCGAACCTGTACCAAAAGGCAAAGATGTTCTGATTGCTGACTCGAGCAAGGGCGCTGAGACACTGATTGGGCAGCGTCTGCGTTTGCCCGGATCGGCAGAGCTGCGATTCGAAACCCGCTTCACGCCATCGTCCCCACCTTATGTGCCTGATCACCGAATCTTTGGCACTCTGGTCGTGGCGGGTGCGTCTCACGTTTCGATGTTCTTACAGGCCACTCGAGAGGCATTCAATCAGACCCAACTTGACCTGAAGGAGTTGTTCTTTCTGAATCCGTTTGTTTTGGCTGATCAGGATGCGCGTAACGCCCAGGTTGTATTTCGCCCCGATAACCAGGGTGACTATAGTTTCGAGCTTTTAAGTTCCCCCGCGAATGTCGCCGATTCCTCTGACATCGAATGGACAAAACATGCTGAGGGCAGAGCCATCGTTGGTGAGCCAAAGGCGACGACGGAAGCACCGCAGTGGGAGCACTCCGTTGAGGCGGTAAAGCGGCGCTGCCCGACACTCGTTTCCGGTGAAGATTTTTATCGCGACGAATGGGTTCAGGGCGATGATGCTGGCCCGGCCTTTCGCTGGTTCGAGGAACTCTGGCGCGGAGAAGGAGAAGCCCTTGCCCGCCTGCAAGCGCCGCCACTTGAAGATGATCTTGATGCCTACGCAATGCATCCGGGCTTGATCGAAGCCTGTTTTCAAGTAATGCGAGGGGGTTACGTTTTTGAAAGTCAGGCGATGTTGGCCGACGGCGGCGACATATATGTGCCGTTTCGCATTGAACGGTGTCAGTTCTTTGGTCGTGACAGCCTGGAGGGTCTCTGGTGTTATGGCCACATCGTGCCGGGAGCCACTCGTGAAAGGGTGGTTGGCAACCTGACTTTAATTGATGCGAAGGGTGAGCTGGTCGCACAGATTGACGGATTCGAAGTGCGCCGGCTGCCGCGCGCGTCGTTGCTTCGCAGCCTCAATCTGGATGGCAGTGCCTGGCTGTACGAGATGGGTTATGTGCAGCCAAAGGCTGACCAGCCAGCAGTCATTGTTGGGGAAGCACCCAGTGGACGGTGGTTAATCTCTGCCGATCAATCTGGTTTGGGTGCTTGGATTGGCGAGCAGATGCTTGTTGAAGGGCGCTCTGTTTCTGTTGTGAGTTTCACGGCTGATACTGCTTCCTGCCAGCAAGCCATTGAAACGGCCTTGAGTAAGGGAGAAGCGATAGCAGGCATTGTTTATCTGGCTAATTTGAATGGTTCGTCCAACCCCCCAGACGAACTGTTGACCTTGATGCAGGTGCTGAGTCACCAGACGAACTTGGCGGACAACTGCTCGCTGAGCATCGTGACTGCGGGTGCTCAGGCAACCGGGGCAGACAAATGCGTTGATCCCTGGTCGAGTGCCGTCTGGGGTCTTGCACGTGTCTTTGCCCTTGAGGTACCAGGCATCCAGTGTCGATGCATTGATCTGCCCGGTGATCACGAACTGACTGCAAGCCGAGATGTGCTTTTGAGGCAGGTATCGCAAGCTTTTACTGACTCGCATATCTGTATCCGAGATGGTCACGCGCTGGTTGGACGCTTGCGACGCAAAACCGTTTCGCCTGAGCAGGCGGAGCCGCATGTTCCGCGGTCAGATGCTGCCTATCTGATTTCTGGTGGTTTGCGCGGTCTCGGTCTGGAAGTCGCTAAGCAGTTCGCATCGCAGGGTGCTGGCGAGCTAATCTTGCTGGGTCGTCGAGAGCCTGACGCCGCAGCAATGAGCGTCATTAATGACTTGGAAACTAGTGGTACCTCGGTTGTTGTGTGGCCGGTTGATGTGGCGGACAGTCAGGCGCTAGCGGGTTTTGTCAAAGCCCGTGAGTCAGGTGCCAAACCTTTGCGCGGGATTGTGCATGCCGCAGGGGTGATTGATGATGGATTGATATCGGGCCAAAGTGTGGCCCGACTGCATGCAGTGATGGCGCCCAAGGTTCAGGGCAGTCTTAATCTTGCGGCCTTGGCTGATCAATGCGATGTTGATTTTTTCCTAATGTTCTCGTCGGCTACTTCTGTGCTGGGAGCCGGCGGGCAGGCAACGTACGCAGTGGCCAATGCCTTCATTGATGGGCTGGCGCTGCAAAGAAGTTTGCAAGGCCGTCGGGGTCACGCCGTGAATTGGGGTCCATGGGCAGAGGTCGGGATGGCATCTCGCTTGTCGGGGCGTGATGTTCGGCGTTTGCAGGAAGCTGGCATCGACCGATTAGGTCTGAATCATGGCATGGAGATTCTCGGTCGCCTGCTCAGCGTTCGGTCAGGTCAGACGGCCGTTTTGCCAATTGCCTGGTCGCAATATCTGCAGGTCAGCGGGCATGAGGTGCTTGAGCCACTGTTAAGTGATCTTGCTAGTAGGCAACCGGCAACTCAAAAACGAGGCACTTCAAAGCAAAAGGCACTCGACCTCGAGGTTTTGGCTGGTAAGGCACAGCCGGAGCGCCTTGAAGCCCTGGCCACCTATGTCCGCGCGACAGTGGCAGAGTTACTTGGCCTAGATGATCCAAACGAGATTGATGATCAGCAGGGTTTTGTTGAGATTGGGCTCGATTCATTGATGGGTGTTGAGCTTCGCGGCAGATTGCAAACTCAGCTTGAGACCAAACTAGCCACGACCTTTGCGTTCGACTTTCCCAATGTGAGCGCAGCCGCCGAGCACTTGGAACAGAAGCTACATCCGGCCGAACCATCTTCCGTTAGCCCGTCTTCGCCAGCCGTGGCAGAGCCAGTTGCACTGAGTGAAGTATCGGCATCTTCGACTGATAGCGTGGAAGATGAGTTGATGCGTCTCGAAGCCCGATTGCTGCAAACCGACAAGTCTTCATCACGAGGATCAGAATGAGTGATAGCCAATCGCCTGATGTGATGCAGGCAAGAGTGCTCAAAGCACTGCGCGATGCTCACACAAGGCTTGATGATCTTGAGCAGCAAAAGCATGCCCCAATCGCTGTGGTTGGAATCGGTTGCCGCTTGCCTGGCGGGGTTTCAGGCCCGGAGGCTTTTTGGCAATTGCTTTCTGAGGGTAAGGATGCGGTCGGTGAAGTGCCAGCAGACAGATGGGATATTGACGAGTGGTACGACCCTGATCCAGACGCACCCGGCAAGATGTACACCCGAGAAGCCGCCTTCATAGACGGCATGGCTGACTTTGATCCAGAGTTTTTTAGAATTTCCCCCCGCGAGGCATTGAAGCTCGACCCGCAGCAACGGCTCTTACTAGAAACATGCTGGGAAGCCCTCGAACATGCCGGGCAAAATCCGCAGGGGATTCGGGGGTCGGATACCGGCTTTTACATGGGCCTAAGCTGGCACGACTATGAGCGAAATGCTTTTGGCATGGATCCGAACGCTATTGATGCGTATTCCGGCATGGGTAACACCCCTAGCATCGCCGTGGGCAGGCTCGCGTTTACGCTTGGCGTTCATGGGCCGACCGCACAGGTGGACACTGCCTGTTCTGCCTCACTAACGGCTGTTCATCTGGCGTGTACGGCGTTGCGCCGTGGCGAGGCATCCATGATGCTTGCCGGCGGGGTGAACCTGATGATTTCTCCGCTTTCCACCGTGTTTTGCAGCAAGATCAAAGCGCTGGCGCCCAACGGCAGATGTAAAACCTTTGACGAGTCGGCCGATGGCTACGGACGTGGTGAGGGTTGCGGTGTCGTTGTCTTGAAACGGCTGTCTGATGCAGTGGCCAACGGTGACAACGTGTTGGCCGTAATTCGAGGCACGGCCATTAACCAGGATGGCCCAAGCAGCGGTCTGACCGTGCCAAGCCGTAGTGCTCAGGCTCGGCTCATTCAGTCGGCGCTGGCGGGCCCCGGCCTTGACCCGCTTGATGTTTCCTACGTTGAGGCGCATGGGACTGGCACAGCACTTGGCGACCCGATAGAAATTGGGGCACTCGGCGATGCGCTTGGTCAGGGCAGGGAGGCTGGCAGGCCGCTCTATGTTGGCTCGGTTAAGACGAACATAGGACATCTCGAAGCGGCTGCCGGCGTGACAGGTTTGATTAAGGCGGTGCTTTCGATTCACAAAGGTCGTATTCCGCCGCATTTGCATCTCAAGCAAAAGAGTTCACGCATCGATTGGGATGCCGCCCCTATCGAAGTGAACACCGATCTGATTGACTGGCCAGTTGGGAAGAAAGTGGCCGGCGTTAGCTCATTTGGTTTTAGCGGGACGAATGCGCATGTGATTTTGGAGGAGTATGGGTTTGATGATGCTGAGTCAGCTTCGGGTGACGAAGTTGAGTTGGCTGAGCGTGACTCACACTTGTTGTGTTTGTCTGGGCGTAGCGAGGTGGCGCTGCGCGAGC
>JBGCFG010000098.1:0-4760 GCA_045106815.1 Burkholderiaceae bacterium
CCAGTGCGTATCGAACACCACAATGGTGTCTACCCCTAGCTCCCGGCACCGGCGACCGATCTCGATATGACCATCAATGGCTGCTTGACGGCTACCTCGTTGGGGGCCATCAAGTTCGCTCAGGTACATCGAGGGAACGTGCGTAATTTTTGCGGCAAGCGCCAGTTTGCCCATGAGGTGCTCCATCTGTTTGTGCCATGCAGGCCGGCGGGTCGACGTGCTGAATAGCCCCTAAACAGCCCATGTGCGAACAGACCCACCGCCAGCTCAGTGCCTGAGTCTATCGCGAACTTGAACGGGTCGGCGCAGAGCCTGCCGCAGGCTACACTGAGCGCCATGACCTCAAACCACCCCATTGCCTGCATTACCGGCGCTGCTGACACGCAAGTTGGAGAACTGGCCGGCTCCAGCGCGCTGGGTTTGCACGCGCAGGCGAGTCGCGATGCGATTGCAGACGCCGGCCTGAACGCAAGTGATATTGATGGCGTGCTGTGCGGCTATGCTCTGACCATGCCGCACCTGATGCTGAGCTCGGTGTTTTGTGAGGCCTTTGGCATCACGCCGACCTTTAACACCGCAGTACAGGCTGGTGGCGCCACCGGCTGCATCATGATTGCGATGGCGGCGGCGCTCGTGAAAAGCGGCCAGTGCCGTCACGTCTTGTGCGTAACGGGCGACAACCGCTTAACAGGCATGACGCGAGATGGTGCCGTCGCGGCGCTGGCCGGTGTTGGCCATCCGCAGTTTGAACAGCCCTACGGCATGTCGGTGCCCGCTGCGTATGCACTGGTAGCCCAGGCCTACTTGCATGAGTTTGGTATCAGCCGGGATGCGCTGTCTGCCTTTGCCGTAACTGCACGCGAACACGCAGGACGTCATCCGAACGCACATAAGCGTGACCCCATCAGCCTGGAAGATGTCGCCACCAGCCGAAACATTGCATCACCGCTGCGCCTGCTCGATTGCTGCCTGATTTCAGACGGCGGCGCGGCAATCATCGTCAGCGCGCCGGATGCCGCCCGCGACACCCGCAAGGCAGTTGATATTCTTGGCTCAGGCCAGGGGCACACCCATGAACACTTGATTGCCGCGCCGTCGCTGTTTGATTTCGGGTGTAAGCGGTCTTCTGAGTTAGCGCTGCAACAAGCGGGGGTCACGCTCGCAGATATCAATGTCGCGCAGATCTATGACAGCTTTACGATCACTTTGATGGTTGAGCTTGAATCCATTGGCTTCTTCGAGCGCGGAGAAGCGGGTAATGCCGCGCTGGCCGGCGAGCTATCTCTGGGTGGCAAGCTACCCTGCAACACACACGGCGGCTTGCTGAGCTATGGTCATTCAGGTGCTGCCGGTGGCGCTTTTCATGTGGTTGAAGCGGTTCACCAATTGCGCGGCGAAGCGGCCGACCGGCAGGTCTCGAATGCCGAGTTGGCATTTGTTCACGGAGACGGCGGCATACTGTCCGCGCATTGCTCGCTTATTTTGGGACGGCAGTAATGGACAAACCGGAAATAGCCAAACCCATTCCCACACCCACGGCAGAAACCCAGGCGTATTGGCAAGCTGCCGCCAATGGTAAGCTGATGCTGCAAACCTGCAATCAGTGCCAAACCTTGCAATCCTTGCCCAGACCGTTTTGTGGCGCGTGCCAAAGCGAAGCCCTTTCGTGGCATGAGGCGAGCGGCCGGGGGACCGTTATCAGTTATTCATGGGTAGAACGCGGCCCAACCAAGGCATTTGCAAGCCCGTACATGCTGGCCTTGATTGAACTTGAAGAGGGCGTGCGCTTGATGTTGAATATTATTGGTGACAATGCAGAGCAGGCGCGCATTGGTGATGCGGTTGAAATCGTGTTTGAAGCGCGCGGTGATGAAGGGTTCCAGTTGCCGCAGGCAAAGCTAGCCCGATAGCCCTAATTTCAAATAGTAAGGACCTCAATTGAGCACCAAACTTACCGAACTAACAACCCCGCTGGCTGCCGCTCTCATTCAGCGCAAACAAACGGTGGCCGTAGCTGAGTCATCCACCGGAGGCCTTATCTCTGCCAGCCTGCTGGCAGTCCCCGGCGCATCGGCCTACTACGTTGGCGGATCTGTCATTTACACCGCGCGCTCGCGTAAACAAGTTCTGGGCGTTACCCCGGAAGATGTCGCCGACCTGGAACCACTCACTGAAGCAATGGCGCTCGCTTTTGCGCGAGTCGCCAGGCGCCAACTCAATTCAACCTGGGCGATCAGTGAACTCGGAATCGCGGGCCCTACCCCGGCTCGCTACGGACATGCGCCCGGCACCAGTGCAATTGGCATTAGCGGGCCAGTCGAAAGAGCCACCATTATCGAGACGGGCAGCAATGACCGGGAAGAAAATATGTGGGCTTTTACGCGCGCAGCGATTGCATTGCTGAACGAAGTGGTTGCAGAGACTGACTAGGCTGTTTCAGTTTCCATCGCTTTTTGAACAGCCGGTCTCGCTGCCACTAATGCACTGTGCGCCTGCACCTTCGGATAGTCGTCGGGGTTGAGGCCATCATCTTTCATCCAGCGCGCCAGCGTGAATAAGTAGGCATCTGCCACAGAATACTGATCGCCTAAAACATAGGGTCCGGCAAGTGCTTCTTGCTCAACATACTTAAAACTAGCCCCGACCGATTCAGGTACTTTTTCTTGCATGGCTTTAATGGCGGCCGGGTCATCCACCCAGCGATGCCCGCGCATCCTGTGGGCATGTGCCACATGTAAGGTGGAGCACAGATAGCTATTGAATTCCTGCAGTCGTGCGAAAGCAAACGGGTCTGCAACAGGCGCAAGGTCTGACTCAGGATAGCGCTGCACGAGGTAGGCAAGAATTGCTGGCGTCTCAGTCAGAATGCCCTGCTCGGTGACTAACGCCGGCACCCTGGCCTTCGGATTGATCTTGAGGAACTTTTCACTCTTTTGTTCTTCGCTCGCGAAACTTATTCGTTCAAGCGTGAAGTCAACACCGATTTCGTTCAAGGTGATCAGAGACGCCAGCGCGCAGGTATTGGGTGTGTAGTAGAGAGTCGTCATGGCGGGAAACCGTTGAAGGTGACAGAACCAGCAGTTCAGGAAACGTCTTAGCGCTCGGCGAAGGCGAGTTTCAGACCAAGCAATCCGAATGCGCCCGCAAACCCGCGTCTAAACCAGCGAAGCACTGCTGGCCGGGTTAAGACAAAATCGCGGGTCAACGCGGCGCACGCGCCGTAAATCACGAACACAACAAAAGTGAGCAACATGAAGATGCCGCCAAGCACCAGCATCTGCATCGATTGCGCCATCGCCGTTCCCACGCTCGCTGACACAAACTGCGGGAGAAATGCGAGAAAGAACAGCGACAGCTTTGGGTTGAGAATGTTGAGCAAAAAGCCGTTTCTCACGATTGTGGCGGCTGGTAGCGGCGCCTGCTCTCCTTCTACCTGCAGTGCACCGTCCTCGCGCAGTACACCCCATGCCATGTAGAACAGGTAAAGCACACCGGCAAACTTGATCACTTGAAATGCCAACGCACTCGCATGTAACAGCGCGGCCAGTCCGACGATCGCCGCAAACAGGTGCGGCACGATACCCAGCGTACAGCCAAACGCGGCAAATGAACTTGCTCGCATACCCCGCCCAAGCCCGATAGCCAGCGTATAAATAACGCCAGTGCCAGGCAACAACACAACAACTAGCGAGGTCAGAAAATACTCAAGACTCATGTGTGCCCCAGGCAAACAAAAGTCCAGTGTACTCCTGACTCAGAGCAAACAATTCAAGGGCTAAAGAGCGTTGTAACCACCGTCAATTAGCAAGTCTGACCCGGTCATAAACGCCGCATCATCTGACGCCACAAACGCAACCGCGCGGGCGATTTCGTCAGCCTCGCCGAGCCGGCCAATCGGGTGCAGCGGTGTCAACTGCTCGCGAGCCGCCTCAGCCGAGCCAAACCGGCGAATAATGCGGTCTGTCACCACCGCACCGGGCGACACGCTATTCACCCTGATGCCGTCAGCCGCATGATCGAGCGCCAGCACCTTGGTTAATTGGATAACGCCACCCTTGGCAGCGCAATAAGACCCGCGCCCGGCCGAGGCCACGCTGCCCAGTTGCGAGGCCAGGTTAACAATGACACTGCCTGATTTCATCGCAGGAATCACTTGGCGGCACATGAGAAACACGCCAGTCAAATCAACCTGGATTGCCCGCATCCACGTCTCAATGGATTGCTCAGTCACGCGCTCAGATGGCGTGAACCCCGCAGCCGCATTCACCAACACATCAACCTGCCCCATCTGCTGCAATGCGGCCTTAAAAGCAGAGGCGACAGAATCAGGATTGGCCACGTCGGTTTCAATCGCGAGTGCGCGCTTGCCCGACGGGTCCAATTGCTGGGCCTGCTCGCGCACCGCATCACCATTGATGTCGAGCAGGGCCACCGTTGAGCCAAGCTGATGAAAATGTCTGGCCGTTGCCAGGCCAATACCAGTCGCGGCCCCGGTGACGATCACCCGAGCCTGAGTAAGATCTGCCATCGATTACTCCTCCTTTTCGATTCGAGTCGGATGAACCGACCTGCGTGCGTCAGTCTAAGCGATCGAGACGACCGCCCGCCAGACTTGCTCTAGCATGCCCCTAACCGCCCGCCAGGAGATAAACCCAAGTGATCAGAAACGAAGAGCAGTTCGAACACCTACTGACCCAGATACGGCGATTCGTTCAAGAGATTGCCATTCCAAACGAAGACCGGGTCGAGGAAGAAGATCG
>JBGCFG010000099.1:0-3096 GCA_045106815.1 Burkholderiaceae bacterium
ATCCACTGGGGCGGAAAGGGTGGGCAATTCAATGTTGCCTCTTGGTCGGAGGGTTGCCAGGTGATTAACGGGCTTTACTACGCGAATCATCATGGCTCCCTGATTGATTGCTCATCGTTTGTTGCCGTCAACAACAAAGCTATCAACACGAACAAATCCCAAACCCGTGGCGCCTACAACGTGTTGGTTGATCTGATCACTGCGCTGTCGGGCGATATGAGGAGTAATACAGTCAAGTTCACCTTGCTCGATGAGGATGACTTGCGCCTGGATACGGGCCTACACCAAAAACTGGCGCAAGCCCGCAACGATGTCATGAGTAAAATCGCCTGATGGAAAACCTCATCCGATTTCGGCGCAGGGCAAAAACTCAGGTCGTGGCAATACAACTCACCCTGGACATGAACCCGTTGATTTATCAGAAGTGGGGAAATCAACAAACGGCAAAATCCGGAGACTGGCTTGTCAGCAATGCCGGAGACACCTACACAGTGAATGAACAATCCTTTGCGAAGACGTATCGCCAAGTCAGCGAAGGTGTTTTTGAAAAGGCTGCTGATGTCTGGGCTTGCGAGGCTGAAAAAGCCGGTAGCGTCTCAACCAGCGAAGGACGCACCCATTACCAGGCTGGCGACTACCTCGTTGCGAACGACCCAGACGGAGCGGATGTCTATGCAATCTCGGCCGATAAATTTCATCAACTCTATCTCGTGACCGAACCTGATCAAAGCTGAAACACCGCCCAGGCCAACCACGCACTACCCAGCGCCAGGCTCACCCATAACCAGACCGGTCTAAATTTCGGTAGTGACTGCAGGCGCACATCTTCGTCTGGCACCTTCGCGTTACCCGAGACCATCGGACCAATCAGATTCAGTCGCTTTATCACCTGGTAGTACGTAATGGCGGCAACGTGCAGCCCGATCAGCACGAACAGCAGCTTGCTGTTCCACTCGTGTATCTGATTCGCCCACCCAACTTGCGACTCGGTCAAAAACTGCGCCAATGGCCCCGTCGTAAAGATCTCATCATCAGACGCCAACCCTGTCGCCGTTTGCACAATCAGACAGACCAGCATGGCAAGCACAGACAATGCGCCAAAGGGGTTATGCCCCCAGCGATCAGTTTGGCCACTACGCCAGTACGCAAGCAATTTGCTTGGCCCTTGAATAAAGCGATGGAATTGCGCAGTCGAGGAGCCGAGCACTCCCCAGACCAGCCGGAAGACCAGCAGGCCGAGCACGACCTGACCGCTTTTCGAATGCAGTTCTGTGTCGTCCAGGACCTCAACCGCCACGATTGATACCGTGACTGCAATAAGCAAGGCCCAATGAAACAGACGTGTAGGCAAATCCCAAACTGCCACGCGTTGCATCAAAACCGCCGGTTAGGAATGATGAAATGTGAGACGAAAACTCGGCGTCAGCTTATTTCTTCTTCTGACGAAAATCGTCGTGGCAACCCTTGCAGCTCTTACCAACAGCGCCAACAGCTGGCTTAAGCGCATCCAGCCCGTTACCGGCAGCATCGGCCAGCTTGGCTGATGCCTCCAGCCATGCTTTATGCTTCTCCCCCACTTTGGGATAGGTGCTCCAGGCTTCAAGTTTCGCTGCCGTCTTGATGGTGAGGTCTTTGTTGGTAAGGTCAGAACCTTGAGGCCAGAGCAATGAGTCATCCATCATCGCGGCCATGTGAACGTTTTTGGCAGCAGCACCAGCAATTTTGGCGTCATAGTCTCGCTTACCCTTTGCCATCGCTGCGAGCACGCCCAAATTAAAGCCGGCAACCTGCATTAGACCCTGGCGCGCCTTGATTTCTTTTGTGAACGGGCCATCGGCCGCGAATGCAACCGATAGGCTGGAAGCCAATACAACAGCGGAGCAGGTCAGGACGACAGCTCGTTTCATGATGGAATCTCCGGTTAATGGTGACCTCCAATTTATGACCGGGCAGCGAGCTAGTCAACCGAAAATTTCTGTAAGCGCTTTTCTGAAAGGCAATCGCACCAGGCTCGACCAAGCGCGGCCTTGTCTAGGCCGGTTAATCAACCAGATTGCCGCAAGGGGTCACCGGCGGGACCTTCAATCGTCTGCGCTCTGGTAGCGCCCAGTACTGCTAAATCAATCGCTTCTCTCACCAATTCACCGCGGTGCTCCCATTGAAAAGCGCCTTGCGCCTGCTCTAGAGCACCCGCTTGCATACTGTTGAGTCGGTCATAATGATCAATGTTGGCGACGATCGTGTCGACCAGGTGTCGCAGATCAGATGCTTTTAGCAAATGGTCCTTCACAGATTCTGGCAGGCCTGCGGCTGCTGCCTCAATGGTGGCAACTGGCATCCGCCCGAAAATATAGTCGAGCACCTTGAGCTTGAAGCCGCCGCCAATCTGCTCAGGAACAACCGCCATACGGGCATTGGAAAACAGCGGCTCGGTATTTTGTACGAAGCCGTGCAGTTTAGTCGCTCTAAGCTTTGGCTGTAGTGATCGTCGCAATGGCTCGGGCACCTTGCCGATCACATCAAAGCGAATGTTATGACGTGCAAAGGCAGGATCTGCCAACGCAACGAACTGGCGCAAATTCTCTTCTTTGATCGCCCACTTGAATGACCCCACCATGACAACGCGACGACCTGTCGCTTGGGTAATTGAACGAGGCGGCGCTGGCTCGGCGGCATATCCTGGTGTGATGACAAGCGGACGCCGACACAATCCATCTGCCACCAGGGCGTTGGCATCCTCATCGGTGATACAAATGACCTGATCGACATCACGCAAAAGCTGTGCCTCTAGGCGCGCGACTTTACTGGCGTTACTACGAACGGCCAGTCGGCGCGGCCACGAGCCGCTAGCATCACGCGCCATGTCTGACCACACCACCCGTTCATGGTTATGGGCCAAATAAATCAGTGCCGGCGCTTTGAAATCCGGGTTGGCACGGCGAGACAGACTTATCCAGCGTTTAATTTTTGCCAACGCCCAGCCTGAACCCAACTGATCAAGCACGATCGCATCAAAGCGACCCTGCTCGCCGGCGAGCATCTCAGCCAAACGGTGCCTCGCGGCGGGGGTGTCGTGAATGGCCGCGGTGATCGGCA